>NZ_RCCA01000001.1:2400000-3600000 GCF_003663845.1 Chryseobacterium sp. 7 | reverse complement strand
AATGGAAGAAATCCTTTTTTGTAAAGGAATAATTTTATTTGTAATTATATCTTACGATGACCAAAATTAATCATATAGGCTTAATTCTCTTATTATTAAGTAAGCAATTCTGGGGTAAGTAGAATCTTAAAAAAGAAACTAATTGACTAAAACAAAATAACCATCTAATTATTAGATGGTTATTTTGTTTGGTGTAAACCCACAGGGACTGTAAGTGTTTAATTGACTAGGAATCTATTTTGATGCTGAATGTATACTGAATATTTTTTCAGATTATATAGAAACTATAGACAGCGAGTTAAGATTTGATTTTGAGAGTACTGTTTTTGATTTTAACTGATTTTTTTATAACCGGAAATACCGTAGCTACTATTGTTTTGGAAATTTTAAATGGGGAAGATAATAAGGTGAGTATTTTGGTGATAACAGAAGATGTATACCCTATTCTGTTAAATAAAAAGCTTAAAAACATAAGTTATATCAGGTACTCAATAAAACAAAATCCATATAAAATAAAACATAAAACAAAACACTGGTAAAAAATATTATTAAAAAACATTGATAATCAATTGGTTGTAATGATTATTAGTCACTACGAAAAATAGGTGGTGAAAATTATTTTTGTGCCCCATAACTTTGTCGGGTAATTCTATCACTCCCAAAAAATAGACAAAACTGTCATATATAAATTAAAATCAATTTAAAAACACAAAAATTATGAATGTAAGAAAATTCTTTTTTCCAGCATTATTATTAGGCGGTGTTGTAGGCCTAAAATCTCAGGTGGGTATAAACACCACAGATCCACAAGGGATTTTTCATATGAAAAACACTAACTCTGCAAAACAAATGGGAGTGGTAATGCCGATCGTGGACTCTGCATCAATTACTTTAACACCAACCAGTACAACCCCGGTAGAAGCTACGGTAGTCTATGATAATACGGCTAAATGTTTAAAATTAAAGAGAGATGCAACTTGGACAGATTGCTTATTAGACAAAGCCGGTGTATCGTCTGTAGTCAATCAGATTTTAGGTGGCGGCAATACGGGTGTACCTATTACAGCCTTAAAAATTGCGGCAGGTGATCTGTACTTTGACAACCTTTTTATCAGTCGGGAAGACAGTTATGTATACGGAATGGGATACTCAACTCTTAGGTCATTAGCAAAAGCAGACGGTCCTTATAAACCCAGTATTCTTTTAGCAAGACCAGCAGTGGATATTTCTGCGGGCTACGCAAATGGTTTGGCTGTTCTAAAAAATGGAGAGCTTTGGGCCTGGGGATACAATCCTTATGGATCTCTTGGGCTTGATCCGCTTTCAATTGTCAATGGTGCTTATCCATACAATCCTGTATCGATGGTTTCCAAAGTACCTTTACCTGCAGGAGTTAAAGCTGTACGGGTAAGAACTTTCGGGAATTCACATACGCTTGTACTGGGAGATGATGGTTTATTGTATGCAGCAGGACAAAATGCCAATTACAGAACCGGTTTAGGAACCAATACCGGAAATACAACCGCATTTACCGTATTGCCTTTTTTCAAAAACCTGAAAACTACCACAGGGGTAACCGTAGTTGATTTTAATGGTTCTGAAAACTTTGGACAGGGAGTAGCCATAACTTCCGATGGTAAGTTATATGTTTGGGGAAATAGTAACAGTACACTGAGAAATCTGGCTTCAGCTACTTTAAATGGTGATATTGCGACTCCAACAGATGTATCGGCTAATTTCAATTTATTGGCAGGTGAAAAAATCATCCGTTGTGTAGTTGATGGCTATCAGGGCCTTGCCTTAACCAGCAAAGACAAACTGTATGGGTTTGGATATAATCTTGCCGGGGCTATCGGATTGGGATCCAGTAATAACTTTTCTCCAACAGAAATTACCATTTCAGGTAAACTTACGGATGGAACAGATCCTATCATGGATTTAGCAATAGAACAAAATGCAGCTGTTGTTTCTACCAAGCTTAATATATATGCAACAGGACAAGCTAACGGAATTAGTGTACTAGGAGTAGGTGATAATAATAACCGTTCATCATTTACCAAAATGACTATAGGTACTATTGTTCCTACCACATATACTTATGGTGAGGTCGCGTTAGGAAATTATACTTCGCTGATCATTTCCGGGTCGGCAACAACGCAGGGCGGTTCTAAGGTATATGGTTCTGGAATTGGATATTATAACTCTTTAGGCGGCTCTGTTACCTATCCTATCAACAGCCCGGCAAATGTGACCTATTAGGAAAATTACAAGTCTTTAAATTTATTTTCAGCCCAGGTTAATCAATGTGTTATTTTTCATAAGTTTATTATATAACCTTTACTTGGGCTGAAGATTTTTAAAACAGATATTATTCTAAAGATATTCCCATCGGAAAATTCTATTATTTATCAATATCACTTTGTCACAACAATTCAGCGGATATGAGTAATCACTTTAAAAATATTCATTTAGGGTCATTAATAAAAGAAAGAACCGAAGAATTACAAATACAGACTTCCCGTATCTGTAATTTTTTACACTGCACAGAAAAAGATATAAAAGAAATGTTTCTTTCCAAAAGTTTGGACTCAGAAATTATATTACGGTGGAGCAAACTGCTTGAGTATGATTTTTTCAGGCTGTATTCCCAACACCTGATTCTATATGCTCCGCAAGCAGCGGCTGGTAAGGCTGACTCTCCGGCAAAAGCAACAATATTACCTCAGTTTCGGAAAAATATTTACTCCAAGGAAGTTATAGATTATGTTCTTGAAATTATAGCTAGCGGTGCGAAAACCAAAACTCAGGTAATTGAAGAATATAATATTCCTAAAACTACACTGTATAAATGGCTTAGTAAATACAGTAAAAATCAGGCCTAAAGAATAATACAACATAATTTTGGTGTATTTCATACTGTATCTGGATTTTGAAAACACAAATGATTTTTTTATTTTATTAAAACACAATTTCAACCTTAGAAATCAGCCAGAACGATGAATAAGAAAAAAAGAGATCAGCCAAACTATAAGAATATTTACAGGGATATTATTCTTGAAAAATTCCCGGAAAAGAAAGATATAAGTAAATCAATACTAAAAAAAGAAGAACTTTCTATTTTAGATATTATCAAACTTAACGAGTTAATTTCTGAAAACTCTGATAAAGAGACTGCACATTTTAATCAAACTCTTCGGTCCTATGACCAATCTTGTATTTTTGAAATTTTAGATTATCAAAAGAAAAATAAATTAAATAATACCCAATTAGCACAGCATTTTAAATTAAGCAGAAATACTGTTGCGAAATGGAAGAAATTATTTACGAGTACATATTATGAAGGCAATATCTATCCAAAAGTTAAGAGATAGAGATAAAAATGCATTATAAACCAACCTTCATTGTGAATAATATTTATCCACCATTTGAGTAGAATGATATTTTAAAATTTCACTGATGTAAAATCCAATAAAAGTTACTTATTATTTCAAATAGTATTATGAGTAATATTTATCTAATATCAAAACAAAAAAAATTTATCACATATATCATAGCATTTATAATAAGCATTCTTATTTTTTACACAGCCTTTTTTTACTATACAAAGGCATATTTAGAAATGATGTATTGCGTTATATTCATTTTAGTTATCAGTTATTCTTTATTCATCATCTCCAATTTTAACTTTAACTTTAAAGCAACTCTTAAAATAGGACTAATAGTATTTTCGCTAGGGCAATATCCTTTTGTTTTATTTTTATGGTCATACAATAGTTATTTATGGTATATTCCTATTTTGATTATTATATACAGAATATATAACTACAAAGTATTTTCCAGTATTTTTCTGCTTTTAATTGCAGTCATTATTTCAACCCCTTTTATTTCAGATTTTTCAAAATTAAATTTAACTGTTAAGTTAACCGAAAAAGCCGATTTATTTTTAAAATTAAGCCCTCTTTTTTTTATTATTCCACAATCTTTACTCATTATTTATTATTTTAATTTATTCTCAAAGCTTGAAAATCAAGTTACTCCCTCTTTACTTGAAAATAATATAGTAAGCAACGATAATAAACCAAAAGAGAATATTGATACCGAAGAAAATTTTCATGAAAATAAAAAGTATCATCTGCTGTATCAGGAAATCATTGAATATTTTGAAAAATCAAAACCTTATAAGGCATCTGATTTTAACATTCAATCCCTTGCCAAAGCCCTACATACAAATACCTCTTATATTTCCAGAGCTATTAATATCAAAAATGAAAAAGGTTTTAAAGGTCTTTTAAATTATTACCGCATCGAGCAGATAAAAAAAGATTTCATGAACAATCATCAAAAAAAATACACTATAAAACACATTTACACAGAAGCTGGTTTCAGCCATCAGGCATCATTCAACCGTATCTTTAAAGAGCTGGAAGGAATGACTCCAAACGAATTCATTAAAGACATCAAACGAAGAAGCAGAGTATGATTTCTATTCCATGAGCTTTTTATAAAATTAAAAAACTACTGTTGTAATTTTTTATCATAACTTAAGTCTCCCGCATCCACTAAACCTGAAGCGATATACCTTTTGGTAGTTGGCTTAGCTGCTCATCAATGGAATAATTCCTCTGATGAGGTAGAATGCTTAAAATGCATTTATTCTTTTTGGATTTGTCCTCTCATAGTTGACTGAAAACAAATTAACCATCTAACAATTAGATGGTTAATTTGTTTGGTTGTAGACCCACAGGATATAACATTTTATACTTATTTTCACTTTATTGTATTTGGTTATTTGTTTAAAACATTGTTAAAAAGGAGTTTTTGTGTTATTGAATTCAAATGAATTTAGATAAGTTTAAAAATTAGGGTGACTAAAATGGTGACTAAATTCGTATATTTGCATATGGCAAAAACAAAAAGATATAACAACGAAACAGGGAGTGTTAATTACAGATTAGCAGAACCTAAAAAAGAAATCTCCCGAATCATGGGGCGGTATTCGTTTAAAGATTTGAAAGTAGATTTTTCAACAGGTCTGAAAGTTGCTCCGAGCAGTTGGGATACCGATTCTAAAACGGTTACTTCTGGCGGAGATAAAAGAGAAATTAACCAAAAACTGGCTAAATTCAAAACGTCCATAGTGGACTCCCATAAAAATTTCAATGAGCATTACAAGCGTCTGCCAACAAAGGACGAGTTAAAAACGATTATAGATAATGCACTGTCAGGAAAGCACCTTACTACTGTACAGAAAAGCAAGAAATCTTTTGATGATGTGTTCCAGGAGTTCATGAGAGTAACGGAACTTAAAATTACACGTGCTGTTACATCGGGTCAAAAACCTCTGCATAGAAGTTATGTATCATCTTTCAGTGTGATGTATCAGGATTTAAAAGATTTTGCAAATGAAAACAATATCTTTCTGGATATCGATAAATTTGATGAGTTGCAATGCCTGGAGTTTCAGAACTGGTTGCTTGATACGGAAAGAGTAAAATCATTAAATACGCTGAAAACCCGAATCAAAAGACTGTCACAGATACAGAAAAGAGCTTTTGAAAAAGGCTATACGGATAACAGAAGCTATATGCAGGATGAATACAAAGTCAAAGTACCGCCAACGTTTCATTCGGTGCTGACAGAGCCTGAAATCAAAATACTGTACGAACATGATTTTTCCGATGCTCCGAGATTAGAGAGAGTTCGGGATATGTTTGTTCTGGGTTGTCATACTTCACTTAGATTCGGAGATATTACCCGTATTGAGAGCGGACATATTGACCACAGCAGTAAAACAGTCAGTATTCTGTTAAAAAAAGGTTCAGGAGTAGATAGTTATAAGACAGTCCGTTTCTCGTTTTTTGGCTATGCGGGAGATATCCTGAGTAAGTATAATGACGACATCAAGAGTATAGCCATATCCAACCAGAATACCAATGAGTACCTGAAAGAACTGTTTAGAGCTGTGCCTTATTTCAATGAAAAGATAGTTACTCGTGAACGTCCAACCAATGAGGGAGTAGTGTTTGAAACGATAAACTTTGCAGATAAAATAGCCTTTCATGATTCTCGTAGGAGTTTTTGTACCAACCGATATATGGAAGGCTGGGATTTACTTGAAATATGGCAGTATACAGGGCATACGGATGAATCTGTTTTCAAAACGTACTTTAAACCGACCTTTGAACACGAGCAGATAAGACAGGAGAGCATCAAAGCCCGAAACGAAAAACTTCAAAGAGTTGATTTACAGGCAAAGCAGATTCAGGACTTACACGAAAGAATGCTAAAGATGCAGGAACTTTATGAGAGTGGAAACATAGAGCAGTTGGCAGAAATCATTAATATCAACAAAAATATTTCTTAATGCTGAATCTTCCCAGTGAAAGCGAGTGTGCTGAACGGCTGAAAGAGCTTGTTTTAGAGCGTGGATTGAGATGTGAATGCAATGATACTCGAGGTTTTTATTGGCTGCGAAAAAAAGCCTGTTTTGAGTGTAAAAACAGAAGCTGTAAAGCAACCTTGTATCTGAAAGGATTAACCAAAATGAGAGGGAGTAAGCTCCCTTTTCGTATTTGGCTGGGTGGAGTATACCTGTATGTGATTGACCAGGGTGTCACAGCTACGGAAATGCAGAAAGAGTTAGGTCACGATACATACAGTTCAATATGGCAACTGCTGGAAACAATCAAGACACTGGATGTTAAAATACCTGAACTTCGGGAAAAATACAAGGCAGAAAATGATAACACTAATTTAATTCCAGACCGTTTGATGCATTTATGGTGGCTTGGCTTTCATCAGAGCTTCATTGTTAGAGAGCCTTCCGAGGTTCAAAACGTTATCTGGAATTGGCTGATTGATTTTTAGGTGCTTTTCCGATATTTTTCGGTTTTAACTACTTTTAACTTTTCCCTGAAACTTGCTGATAGATTCAGATTTGATTTTTTGTAAGAGTTATCGTTACGAAAGGATTAAAATGATTTTAATGCTTTTGTTTTTCTTTTATGTGGTTTCTAGTTTTGCAGTATTAAATACAAGTAAAATGGACTATTTTAAAGAATTTTTCAAAAAAATCGAGGATTTAATTGATAGTAGATTAAATCAATTTGAGTGTAAACTGGCAGAAATGTATCATCCAGGCGGTAAAGAGTTAATGACAAGAGACGAAACAGCAGAATATTTTGGCGTTTCGCTGGGAACATTAAACAATTGGTCAAAAAGCGGGGTATTGGTTCCTATTAATTTCGGTGGTAGAGTGTACTATACCCGCAATGAAATTCAAGCAAAATTAGGATTGGCTTCTTAGTTAGCTAATCTCACTCGGGGAATTCTAGACAATCCCGATCTATTTAATAAATCCACACTTTTTAATATTAATCAAGACATAGTTTGAGTACTGTGTGGGTATTTCTTTGTGTCATTTCAAAAAAAATATGAGTAAATCAACAATAGAATGGACATCTAAAACATGGAATCCAACAACAGGGTGTACCATTTTCTCGAAAGAATGTGATAATTGCTATGCTAAAACTATGTCCAAAAGATTACAAGCGATGGGACAGGAAAAGTACAGTGCTGGTTTTGATGTTTTCGTTGAACATCTAAGTGAATTGAATGAGCCATATAAATGGAAAGAACCAAGTATGGTATTTGTAAACAGTATGTCGGATCTTTTTCATAAGGAATGTAATATAGATTTTCTGAAGCAAATATTTGAGGTGATGAATAAAACCCCTCTACATACTTATCAGGTGCTTACTAAGAGGGATGTTGAGTTATTAAAATTATCTCCCGAATTAAATTGGACTGACAATATTTGGATGGGTGTTTCTGTAGGTAGTGTAGCAAGTGTGAGAAAAATAGAGCGATTAAGACAATGTGGGGCAAAACACAAGTTTTTATCTGTCGAGCCATTGATTGAGGAACTTCCAGACCTTGATTTAACAGGAATAGACTGGGTAATTGTTGGTGGTGAAAGTGGATCGGTCAACATACGACCTATGGAAAAAGAATGGGTACTCAAAATCAAAAAAAATGTGAAGATCAAAATGTTCCTTTTTTCTTCAAACAGTGGGGGAGTGTGAAGTTTAATCCTGATTCCGAAGATCCAACAATAAACAAGCATCACCCCTACCATGCAAAAGGAGGCTGTATGCTCGATCGTAAACTTTATCTTGATAATCCTACTGAAACTTTAAAAAATACAGATATATGACACCAAAAACAATACAATTATTTGATAATGAATATTACATTATCTATCAACACGAAAATTTGACTACCATTTGGGAACTACAAGATTACTTTCCAATAATGGAAGAAGATGTATATAAACAGTTAAAAAATGATATTAAGAAAAATGGATTGAATGACCCTATTTTATATTATACCACTGAAGAAGGAATCAACTTAGTCATTGATGGAAACAGAAGATTAAAAATCTGTATGGAATTGGAATTGACGAATATTCCAACTAAAAAAATCAAAGAAAACTTTGGAAGTCTGGAAGATATACGATTTTGGATGGTTAAAAACCAATGTCAGAGAAGAAATCTTACAATTGCGGAGAAATTACGACTTGCCTGTTTACATGAAGAAACTATTGTAAAAAAAGCAAAAGAAAATCTTTCCAGAGGAGGCAGAGGTGAGAATGTAGTTGATAATGTTGATACTATTTTGGAAATAGCCAAACTGGCGGGCGTTGGCAGAACAACAACAGCAAGATTTAAAGCAGTAATGAAAAGTGGTTTAACTGTTATTATGCAACAAATGCTTAAAGGAAATTTAAGTATTGCTTCTGCGGATCTTCATGTTCGGAAATATTTGAAGAAAAATGCGAGTATTGAAGTAAAAACAGATGTTAAGATGGAAACTAAAACACGAAAAGAATCTGAGCAAATTCAATCCGAAGCAAAAAAGCCACAATATGTCAAAGATATATACGAGGGTAAGCATCTTTTAAAGGAAAACAAGGTTGAATATCTGATTATGGCTAAGGATCAAGATAAGTTGAATGATTTTATATCTCAACAACCAAGCTTGAATTGCGCTATTTTCATTATGGAGGACTAAAGGTTATACACAAGTGTACAAGGTTCTCGGAAGGCTGAATCTTTTTACTACTATACCGCACCTCTCTGCGTACGCATACCATACAGTCCTATAAGTACCCAAAAATCAACTAAAATATTTTTTACAACAAAACCCTAGAGACATTGCAAAAAAGCTTTGTACGGCCCTTGCTATGTCATTTTTATAACAATTAAATTATGATTAACAAAATATCACATTGTATCAATCGTACAATTACTGGCTCATTCCAAAATATCGGAGAAGTCGTTGAATTTATCAAATCCCCGCCAACTGAACATTTGGATCTGGTGCAGTATGCCCGAACTTTAGAACGGGGTTCCGAGGAGTACGCAGCAATCAAGATAAGCAAACTTCCTGCGGTAACTATTAATTTTAGCTTCTCTAACGGCTATATCATAGGTAAGAATGTATCTACACCTACAGGATACCTGTATATAGATGTAGATGGCATGACTGAGCAGGATTTAGAGCTAAATAAAGCGTATGTATGTGCCTATTGGAGAAGTTTATCCGATACTGGACTGAGTTTAGTAGTAAAAGTAGACGGACTGACACCTGATAACTTCAAAACCGCTACTGAAGAGATTGCAAAGTTGCTGGATATACCTTATGATAAACGAGCAGTATCAATTGACAGATTGACAGTATTGTCATACGACCCGAATGCGTACTATAATGATAATGTAGAGGTATTTCCTATTGCGGAAATGATACCTATGCAGTCAGTAGAACTTGTGCAGGATAGTTTGACAGTAGATACAGAAAAAAGTACCCAATATAATACTATTATAAAAACTATTTCTATAGGGTATGATTATATTGGGTACAAATTAAGATTTAATAATTTAGATGAGTTACTGCAACACTATGATATTGTTTTTGATGAAAATGGTTTGTATGATTTTGGTAGAGATAACAAACTTAAATATTCATTAATATATGTGCCATTTAGAAAAATTATTGAAGGAGAAAGAGAAAATATCCTGAAAAGCATAGCATATCAGTTAATTGCTTTGAATAAAACAGCATCCAAAGATTTGATACTGAAATATCTGTACGCAATTAATTACGGCAAAATGAGTCCGCCCCTTGAAAACAGTGAAATTGAAACAACAGTAGCAAAGATTTATCAAAACTTAAATGATGTTGAGCCTATTCCAAATGCTGAAAGAAGATTTTTATATGATAATTCTAAGAACCTAACACTCACAGACAAAAGAAGATTAAATATAAAACAGATTCATAAGGACAGAACAAACAAAACTCAATTTGAACTTTTGAAAATAATGAAAAACTGGGACATTGATTTATATGGAAAAATGACAATAAAGAAATTGGCAAAAGTAGCTATCAAAGACCCAAAAACGGTTCAGACTTATTATACCAAATTAAAAACAGAGATTTTACAGGACTTTGATGAAGAACAAGTACAAATGGCGGTAACTAAAAAAGATTGTTTCAAAAGTTTATCGAAATGAATCCTCTATTGAAAGATTTGGATGCACTAATGAAATATGATTTAAAACAGATACCTTGATTTGGGGTATGTTCCAAATATTACACGAAAGACAGGAAATGATACAAGTAATGTTATCGTAATGTTTTATTAAAAGAAAAATAATATCAGGTTTTACATAATTGAGAGTAAATTTAAATAATTGATTTTATTAAAAATAATTAAATATGAAATTATGAGTGAAAATGATATAAAAAGTCTTATAGATTCGTTTAGACCAAGACCCGCAGTGTTTATGGAGTTATCAGTTGATGTTATCGAGGGAGACCCAAATCAACCCCGTAAGGCATTTGGATTAGGTGTTGGCGGTGATTATAACCGTCTTATGAAATCAATTTCTCATTACGGCATTGAAGACCCAATCAAAGTAAGCGAAATTGAAAAAGGACGTTTTTTAATAATGGATGGACATAGAAGATTTGCATGTGCAAAAGAATTAGAACTTAAAACGGTTCCTTGTCGTGTATACCCTAAAATGAGTGATGGCGAATTTGAAGCTCGCAGATTTGAAATGCAAAACAATCGCAGGAGTTGGAAACCAATGGAAAAAGCAAATGCTATTCATAAAATAAAAATAGAATATAAGGATGCTACCAAAAAAGAAATAGCTGATTTACTGGGTATATCACAGGTGCATTTGTTTCATTTTACAGAATTAAGAGATATGAGAATGGAATATTTAGAGTTAATGTCTGAATATAATATGAAAGAATATCAGCGTATTGCTTTTATGCAAATGCTCCCCAAGTTGAGAAAGATTAAGCAATATGAAATTGATGATATTGTGAAAATATTATTTAGAAAAATTAGTGATAATGTAATGTATAGAGCTTCTGAATTTAAAGACCTTGCTAAGATTTTTTACAATGCATCGCTTCACGAAGAAGAAATATTAATCTTTTTAACAGAGCCATTGAATACTGTTTCTGAACTATCTGAAAGGTGTCAATTGTCAGGGTTTTCAAGTCAAATTAAGATGTTAATAAAAGAATTAGGCTCAAAGAAGAATCAGAATGTTCAACTGACAGATAAAGAAAGTGGATTACTTGGAGACTTGAGCAGACTTTTGGAAGCTTTTGTATAATCTATGTTCAATATTGCTCAACAGACCTCTAAAAGTGCGGTTGCTTATTATCGACATTCTGCTGAAGATAAACAAGAAAACTCAGTAGCAATTCAACGTAGTCATGTTGAACGGTTTGCTCTTGAAAATAATATTGTAATAATACACGAAGAAATTGATGAGGGGGTAAGTGGGCTACTTGCAAATCGTCCTGGATTTGAAAGGCTTTTTGATAATTGGATTAAAAATTTTAACGCCCCATATTTTGAGTATGTGTTAGTTTATGATGTTTCACGATGGGGACGATTTCAAGACCAAGACCAAGCGGGACATTATGTGTATTTATGTAAGAAACATGGTAAAGAGGTAGTGTATGTTTCAAGAGGATTTGTTGATGTTAGCAATCAGCTATTTTCAAGTTTAGAAATTTCTATCCAACGTTATATGGCGGCTGAATACAGTCGTCAATTAAGTGAGAAAGTATTTTACGGTTGTGTAAAAGTTTCCGAGCAGGGTTATTCAGCAGGAGGTATGGCAGTTTACGGAATGGCAAGAAAGTTACTTGATGTAAATAAAAAGCCTATTCGTATTCTGACTGCTGGGGAACATAAACAAATTGCCAATGAGCGTGTTTCCTTTGTACCTAAAAATGACGATACAACGGAAACTGTCAGAAAAATATTTGATTTATTTGTAAACAATAGATTGACTATATCAGAAATTGCATCATATCTAAATCAAAGAAGAATATTTTCATCAAATAACAAACAGTGGGACAAATCAAAAATTATAAAGATACTGGTCGATGAAACTTATATTGGTACTCGTATATATAATAAAACATGGGGACGATTAAAACAAAAATCATACAAAAATCCACGTTCAGAATGGGTAATTGTACCCGATGCTTTTGAATCAACTATAGATAAAGATATTTTTAAAAAAGCACAAGAAAGAATTTATTGGATGTTTCCTAGTAATTGGCGGAAAGGGATTAATGCTATTAAAAAAGCAAGGAAAAATATCAATAATGACATACGAAAATGGCTTTTAAGTAAGGAAGCAACGGAATTTGAAGCTGATGAGCTAGTTTCAGAGCTTCCTATTCTATTCAGTGTTAAACTTGAAAACGAGATTAATTCATATTGGTGTTTTTTGATTTCTGAAAAAGCGAGGAACTGTGATAATGTTTTAGGGATTAGTGTATTAACAGATTCTAAAAAAAGAGCAAATGAATTTTTTATATTTTCAACAAAAGATTTTACCTCAACAAATTTTCTTATTTTATCTGAAAATAGCCCACTATACCACAAAACTAAAATTGAAACACAAAATTTAGAAAAAGATATAGGAAATTTAATCCAACAGCTTAGAAATACTAAACCATGGTATAAAAATAAATATACATTTATTGATGGCTTTGGATTTTAAATTCTTATATGCCACTTTGGACAATACATGATTCATTTTGCACTACTCAGAATTGGTTTCCTACTATGAAAACAGAAACAGAATCATTATTTTTAGAGTATTCTCAGGATTTGAATCCCAAATTTGAAAGTGAAAACTGGCTTTTGAGAACCCTAAAAGTTTATTTATAAGAGATTAATAATAGTATAAAGATAATTAGTAAATATGTATAGTACTATGGTATTATCTTCGAGGTTTTTTGTCAGCCCCTCTGTTCATGGTGTTTGTAGCAGTTTTTTTATAATGGATGGTATGACTGTTTCCTGCATTACCCAGAGTTGGTTTCCAGTTCTGGAATCTATGGTACAGGAGCTGTTTTTAAGGGTGTTTTACCGAGCTATGGTGTAATACGGATGATTGTTTATTTGAATTAAACTACATAGTACTATCTAATGGGCAAAAATAACTTACATTCAGCAGTAAAAATAAAACAGGCAACCATAATAGATTGCCTGTTTCTTAATTATTTGAAAAGTGAATTATCAAATATCTCAAATCATTTTCGTGGAGTGATCAAAGTTATAGTATGAACCCAATACGCTAATTTATTACTAAATTGTTAGGAACATTACCTGTCTCCACAATAATAATCTTATATATCAAGTCATTCTATTTTTTCTTTTCAACAGATGTTTTATGCATTTCTCTTTGATTAAAAATTCTTTTTCTATTTATTTTACCTGTATAAATTACTATACAAAGAGTAGCTATTACTATTATAAAAAAATAATAATAATATTTTCTATTAAAATCATGATATTCATTGAAATCCTGAAATCCTTCTCTGTACAAGTAGTAGGCAATAAAGAAACCAATAACTACCCAAACTAAAATATAAAGGCTTCCAGAAAGTGAGGTGTACTTAATATCATAATATTGGCAAAATAAATCATTAATACTTATTGTTAGAAGTGCGATTATAACTAAAAAAACCGCAAATGTGGAAAATTTTGCTATTGATTTCCCTTCCTTCTTATAATAGTAAATATAAATGTGATAAAAAAGCAATCTTATAAATCTAATCATTTTAAAATAGGGGTTTACCATCGTTACCATATGTTTCATAAAGTGCCATTCCTGCAAAATAAACTACCGATACCCAAGCTGTAGCAGGAATGAAACCAGCAACTCCCATCAATCCATCAACAATTGCTCTTGTATCAGAAATATTCCCATTTTTCCATTGATAAACGGTGTTTGCGATTCCTAAAACTCCAACTGCCTTTCCAGCAACACTAAAAACTTTTGAAGCATTTCCCAAAGCTTTAGCAGAAGCAGGTAGTTTTGTACTTATGGTTTCTGCAAAAATACGACTTTTTGTAATATTTGAAGCACCATTCCAGCTTGATAGTCCTTTTTCAGCTACTGTAGAACCTGCCTGTATCATTCCTGCAAATTGTGATACTTTAATTGGATTACCTTGAATCCAGTTAAAAAAGTTATCCATAAGAGAATTTGATGTACTATTGGAATTTGAAGCATTCCCTTTTAGCTTCAACATACCAAAAGCACCTATCCCTGTTACAGTAGGATCAGGATCCTCATAATCTGTCCACCATCTTAGTGTACCACCAATATTAGACATTCCTCCAGTTCCTCCATTATAAAAGGCAGTCATCAGATCTGCATATGCCTGTGTTCTTCCAAATGGGGTATAGTTTCCACCGCCACCGCCTTCGTTATAATGCATACCATTAGAGGTACTGAAGGACATCGTAGGTTTGTATGCCCCTGGCGTATAATCAAACGTGGTGGAAGGGCGGATGCTTCCATCCTCATTAAACCATCTTCCGTCTACATCAAAGCTTGAGATAGGGTTATTGGCAACATAAGCATAAGTACTGGTAGAGAGGTAGCTTTCTGCCAGCTGGTCTATTCCGTTCCATCTACTCAAATCGGGCATATACTGTCTCCATCCGTAGTCAAACAATCCTGTTTCCTGAAGTTCTTTGCCATTATATTTATAACTGTAGAAGCTTCCAAAACCTGAATTGCTGAACGAATTTGAAATATGGTTCAGTCCAAAAGGATAATAATTGTTGGTATCTATAATTTCAGGAGCACCTTCGCTGTTTTTTGCAAAACTTACCCTGGCATTTCCAAGGTGGTCTATGTACTGGTAAATATAGCGGTTTTCTGTGAAACTGTAATATCCTGCTGCTGTGGAAACAAAATCCAGCTTCCATTCTGGGGTTGGATTTCCAGGAAATACAAATGATGCATTTCTATAAGCCTGCTGTTCAAAGGCACTTTCCGTTCTGCATTCAAGACATATTCCGCCTCCTTCAGTGTAGGTGTACTGGAAGCCATCCAGATAGTCTGTAATACGGGTAGTGGTAGATCCTCTTGGGGGTGCACTGGAATAGGTTTTGCGCAGTTTGGTTCCGTCAGCACGGTAAAGATAATTCATTGTGCTGTAACTCATTTGCCCAAATGCACTTGATTGGTGAACGGTATATTGGTTAGAAAGGTTCAGATAATTGTATTGAATAGACTGAATTCCTTTATCCAGCATATCTTTCATGTTCCCGTTCTGATCATAGGTAATAAGATTATTTCCGCCTTCATATCCTGAATCATTCAATGCATTTTCGGTTACTTTAGTCAATTGATTTCCAGTATAATCATATACCAAGTCATCTGCCTGTGTGGCTGTACTTCCGTTCACAGGGAAGGCATTTCTTTTTAGGGTCTTGATGTTTCCTCCCAGATCATAAGTAAGGTGCTCATTGTAATAATTGTTAAAGGGAACCGTAGCATTAGGTTCAGAATAGACAGCATCCTTTAGCCTGCTTAGCCCGTCATAACTGTAGTTATACCTTTTCAGTACATCTTCGGAAGCATTTTTCCAGTCTACTTCTGTGATTATTCCTGAGAATTTTCCAGGAGCTACGTTGGAGTTTACAGGACTGGAATATTTCATTTCATATCCAAACAGTCTACCGTTCAGATTGGAAGGATCATTGATCTTAGTATTCCATCCCCTGATATTATAAGTATAGTCAATACTCTGTAATGGCTGGGAAGGATTGCTTCCCCCGAGTTTTTTGTTTTTCAGCTGTGAAAGCTCATTGTATTCATTCTGTACCAAAATTTCTTCTGGATTAGAATCAATTTGGTGTTTATGCACTAATAATCTGTTTTGCTGGTCATAAGTAAAGCTTTGGGTAATTACCTTTTCTGGATCTGTTGCCAGTCTTTTGTGATAGACTTTACTTTGTTGTATCACACCAGCAAAGTCAAGTAATAATTCTGTTTTGGAATATCCGCCTAAATGATTAATAGAATGAGCTCCAATCACTCTTCCTTTTCTGTCATAATAGGTATAGGTTTTTGTCCAGCCATCATCTTCAATATTCTTTACAAGACTGAGTACAGGAAGTCCTTTTGTACTCATTCCATCTGAGGTAGGGGTATCTGTCAGTACAGTTTGCCCCATAATACTTGAAGGTACAGGGGGATTAAAGCCATACTGCTGAGGATAAGAGTCATAATACGTAACAGACAAAAGTGTATCCAGTCCCCAATGCATATTGGTGTAATAATAAGGCATTCCGTTTGCTGTCAGAGGGGTATTATCCCTTCCTTCAATAACAGCTCCTCCAAGGATCTGATTCTGCATCCCGATCCTACTATTATTAGACTTTACGATTCCTGTATAAATAGGTCTTCCCAACACATCGTATTTATAGATGATCCAGTCGAAAGATTTCCTTAGATTCGCATCCTGGGATAGAATCATTCTGTCCGCCTTGTCATACACCATAAACTCCCAGCCTTTTCCTGGAATTTTCTTTTCCACAAGCCTGTTCCAGCCATCATATCGGTACTGGTAGCATAGATTATCTACCATAGTCAATGTTAAAGCAGAGGCAGAAGCTAATGGAGGAAGGGTATAAGCCAGTCCGCCATATTCGTTGTATATATAGTACGTATCTGCATTCTGGGTTCCGTCTTTTTTTCTGGTTAAGATGGTCTGTCCTTTCTTATTTTTAAATTGGGTAGTTATATTACCGTCTTCATCCGTAACCGTAGATTTATATAACGTGTTTTCAGCGTAGGTTCCTGAAAGGCTCAGTTCGCTGTTGGTTCGTCCCTCTATCCAGCTTGTAACTACACTATATTTTTTTACCGCATCTGCTGAGGTATTGGCATCATATGAAAACTGTACGGGATGTCCAGACCAGTCGTTCCCGACCTGTTTTTGCTGTAATGGTCTTCCCAAAGGAGACGATTCCAGTACCTTTTCAGCATAGATTTTTTCATTTCCGTAAAGAGAAGAAGCATTGGAAAGCGGATCTGCATATAAAGCTCCATTCTGTGTCCCTGACTGCGGAATAGGAAGATAGCTTTTTACCTGTCTTCCATAGGTGTCATATTCTACAGGAACGGCAATATCTTTTCCTGAGGGTGTTGCTTTTACAGCGATATTCTGCTTCACTCTTCCCAGCCCGTCAAGATATTGTACGGTTTCTGTTTTTTTGGAACAGTCTTCTGTTAAACAGGTTTTCTCATAAATATAATTTTCTGTCTGGGTAAGATTGGTCTGTGCATAGGTAAAACCCACCGCCCACAAATTGAGAAGTAGTATTATTTTCTTCATTGTGTTTAGTTTTTGTAGTTGTATTGGTATTCTTTCAGTGTTACCCCATTCATATCCACTATTTTCTGTAACCTGTTATTAGCGTCATATTTGTAAATTACTCTTATCCCATTAGGCGGGGTGGTTGTCGTCATGCCTATGAGTGGGTCATAGGTGGTGGTGGTGATCTGGAAGTCCTTCAATGCGGTTGTATTTCTAAAATTATCCAGTGCTGTAAGCAGTGCCTGTTCATTGGCTGGGTTTTGAGCATCTGCATTGGAAGCATCTACTATAGCCTGAATATAAGGAGTTATCTGTGTATATGTTGCACCCTCTATTTTGGCAATAGGCTGTGTTTTGTCATACCCATACACAATTGCTGTAGGAATTCCTACGGAAGAGGTGAATTGCAGGAGATTTCCTTTTTCGTCATAGAGATCAAATTTCATTGTTGTTTTTGTCGTTCCGTCACTTAAATTAGTAGCCAGCACCGAAGTAGGTAATGTACTGCCTGCATTGTCATATTTTGTCTGTATTTTAGAAAGTGTTTTACCATCGTTTTTTTCTTCCTGTACAACAGGGACATCCAAAATATGAGCGTTGGAAAGATTATTGTACCCTGCATCAGGATAAGTGTAGAATTGCTCTGTGGTATTTCCGTCCACTACTTTTTTGGTAGACTCTACGCCAAAATTGAAGGCATTAAAATTCGTTTCCGATTTCTCTTCTATACTTTGCCCGTTATCAAAATAGCTGGTGGAGGTAACCGATGATTTTTTCAGCCATGCTGTTTTGGAAGTTAAGGTGTTATTGCTCCAAAGTTGATAATCCTGGGCTCCAGGAATTTCTTCAAACGTATAATTATTCTCTTCTGAAACCAGAAGTTTATTCTGTGCATTATACACTTCTTTTTTGTCCAGTAATCCTCCGCTTGTTAAAGAGTAATAAGGCCAGTAATCCCCATTTTTAGGATAGTCATCAGGGTTTTTATAGTAGTACTTGACATGCCCGTTGCTATTATCACCTTCAGTTATTTTTACATTTTTATATAATGGATAGCTATCTGCATTGGCAACTGATTCTGGAGAGAACAAAACACCTGATGAAGCCTGGCTGTCTGAAAAACTGCTATAATCAAATTTAGTAGTTTTTACAGGGGTAGTTTCTGTTTTGCTGTTATAATAATTAATACTGCCAATCCTTATTCCTGCCCCTGTAACCTTGTTAGGGAACGGCTGAGCAATATGTTCTATTCCAAAGAAATTGGCTAAACCTTTACCTCCCGATCCCGTCACCATTAAAGTGTAATTTCCTGGTGACAGGTCATACTCCCTTACCGCATATTGGGAAGATCCACAGGCATTTCCGTAAATAAACTCGTTACCGTTTTTTATCACATAATCTACATAAGTAGGTGTATTGGAATCCCAATATGGTGGCGCAGGGAATAATTCATCGACTCCAAATACAAGGTATACTTTTTTGGATTGAGTTCCTGAAATGGTAAACGTATAGTTGGTAGTCTGATTAGTATTATAATACAGATCTTTAAATGAAGCCAGGTATTGTACTTCCCCATCAATAAAACTGTTCCCGCTGAGAATAGAATTGACATAATTGGGCTCACTTCTATCCTTATAATATTGGTTAGGCTCAAAGTTATACTCTATGACTCCTCTACTCGGAGTAATTACTCTTTTTAAAATTCCTTGGACAACTTTTGGTGTGAAAGAGGGATATAAATTATCACATAAAGAGCTTGGACTCATTCCAGGAGATGAAGCAGCAGCAGAGTCACCATATTCAAATTCTGTTGTCTGTGAAACAGATCCATTCTTATCCAGCTTTTTTAGTTTTGTTAAGGATCTTTTATATTCAATATTTAATGGATTTCCTGAAGGTGAATAATTATAGCTAAATGAAATATATTCAAAATTATATCCAGAAATCATATGGTTATAATTGTCTTTTAAGCTTATTTTTTGAAGCTGATACGGATCATTCATACTGTCTTCCAGTGCAGAATCATATAAATAATCAAATTCAATTTTTCCAAAGCCAGGAGATGTAATACTTTTTAATTTACAGGTTTGATAGACAATCGTTGTGGAATTATTCTTATATTTGATATCCTTCTGATACGCAAAATTGGCAAGTTCCACATTATTGGCATCTTTAATGTGGGATAAAAAGAAGGCAGATTTATACACTTTTCCACCAGGTGAATAGGCATTTCTTTCCTGATTGCTTCTACTGTAATCATTGAAAAAATATTTTGTACCGTTTGCATCGGTTATGGTGAAAGAATCAAGGATAAGGGTTGCGGTATTGCTGGTTCGGGTATACTCAATCTTCACCTTATTGGAAGAAAGATTAATCAGCTCAAAAGTATTGGTGGTTGGATTCCTGATAAATTTGAATTTTCCAGAAATCCCAGGAAGATTGTAATAATAAATATCATCAAAATTATTTTTAACATAATTACCATTGGTTGTATCATCATACATCTCATCAATATCAAGCGTAATGCTCCTTGAGATAACGCCTCCCGCAAATACCGACCATCCCGTACCTGTTTGACTGGCAGGTTCACTCTGTGAGACATTCATAGGATTGTAAGACAGTCCCACATTTAAGCTCATTCCGCCATTGTAGGTTGGTAATCCTAGCAAAGGAAATGAAATGTCAGGAAGTCCTGTTGCACTAGATACAGGAGTATTGGCATAGGTGGCAAGGGAAGAAACAGAAGGTACAGGTCTTGAGGAATCCCCGAAATTAACCTGTTGTTGCTGGGCATATAACTGCCCCATACCAGCAATAAGAATTGCCAGTGAAATGATTGTTTTTTTCATCGTGTTATTTCTTTATGAGTTTGGCACTAGCCGTTTTATTAGTATCAGTTTTGATAGTCACCAGGTAAGCACCCTGAATAAGTGCCTGTGTATTGATTTTGGTGACTCTGTTTTTGGTTGTAAGGCTCTGAAGCTGTCTTCCTGACATATCATATAACAGGATATCTGCATTTTTGAAGCCCTGTTCTGAGCCTGTCGAAGAATCAAACCCTATTTCTACATAAGCATAATCTGATACTGGGTTCGGATAAATTTTGATATCCTGTCTTTCAATCAGATCATTAACCTGCTTATCTCCCAGCTTTACAATCTTCCAGTTTTCTTTACCCAGTTCTTCAGCGCTCGTGCCTGCAATTACAATCGAGCCGTCTTTATTCAGCTTCAAGTCAGATAACCTTTCCTCTTTTTTTCGGGATTCTCCTGTTATATGTTTTCTCCATGATTCATTCCCTAGCTGATCAATATATAGTAACCAAAACGTCTGTTCATCGGCTTTTATCCTGCCTTCAGACTGCGTATATCCACCTAATAATACGCCTTTAGATAACTTATCGTCCGAAGACTGAATCACGCTCATTCCCATCAGAATATCCCTGTTTCCAAAGCTGTAGGATTTTTGCCACTCTTCATTCCCGTTTTGATCTAAAGCAATAACCCATAAATCTGTGCCCTCCTGAATTCCAACGGTTTTATTGCCTGTTCTTTCTGATCTGGATTCTCCACCGATAATGTAGCCTGTTGCTGTTAACGCAAGGGTTCTGATATGATCATCGCCTTTTCCGCCAAAGTTCTTCTCCCACTGAATTTTTCCGTCTTTTGAGAGTTTTATAATATGGTAATCTCCTTCACCGTAGTTTTCTGTTTTCTTAGTACCACCGATACCACTTCTGGAGTAAATTCCAAGTAGTGCTCCTCCATCTCGTGTAGGAATCATCTTCTCGACTTCATCAATCGCCTTACCACCAAAAATGAGTTGGGAGAGTTCTTTTCCGTCTTTGTCTAATTTAACGATAAGTACATCTTTAGAGCCGTAGCCTTTAGAATCCTGAGCTTGTCGAAGGGTCTGAATATTGCCAGCTACAAAGAATCCCTGGTCAGTTGTTTGAATCACCGATCTGGCTTCTTCATCTGCTGAAGTTCCTATGGTTTTTTGCCATAGCTCGTCTCCAAATTCGTTAATTCTGATGAGCCAAACGTCTGATCCGCCTTTAGAATCGTCCTTTTTATCCAGCCCCTTACTTGAATATGAGGTGCCTGAAATCAAAAATCCTCCGTCCTGAGTGCTGACAGTTGCCGATAAATAATCGTGATTGTTTCCAGAGAAGTATTTTTCCCAGGTTTGGTTTCCCTGCTGGTCAAGTTTAATCAAATGGAAATCATAGCCGTTGTTTTGCTTACTTCCAGCTCTTGGGGGCTGTATAGAGCTTCCTGTAATCAGGTACTGGCCGTCAATAGTTGTAGTTATCTGGCTTAAAAAATCCTGCGAACTGGATTTGATGTCCCGTTGCCAGAGAACTTCCTGAGCTGAAATGCTGAGGGATGTGCATATTATAAATGCACTAAGGTACAGTTTTGTCATCCTTTGTTGTTTAATGTTAATATTAATTTAAAAAATTGCGCAAATATAAATCTTTATTTGTTTTCAAAGATATACAGTCAAAGCGTCAAAACTTGACGTGTTATCTCTGAATTTTCCCAATTATGGGTTTGGGAATGGTGTAATAATAAGTATAGATATTTATAGTATATATAGGTACTATGTTGCAGATTTTTACTTAAAGTGTTGTTTATTAGTTGTTTATGTGGTGAAAAAACCTTGTACACAAAGACACAAGGCTAGTGTTACATCTTGACCAAACTCGTCCAGTTCAGTACAGGAGCTTGTCTGTATTGTATCTCGGTGTCAGAAATCTTTCTGAACTCAAAAAACTCAGTAGTTCCCGAACCATTATGTTTGATAGTAACGTTGTATTGTGTGTTTGTAGTGTTTTCATCGACACTACCTCCGTTTGGAGATACTTTTATGTTCTCTGTCCAGCTGGTTTGTGTTCCGCCCGAACTAATCGAAATTATATCAGAATCAGTAAACTTTAATGTCAACGGAGAGTCTATAGGTGTTCCAAACGGTGCGTATTTCCATGTTCCCTGAATCCACGTTGGCGGGTGAAAATACTGCGTTGTTGCAGGTGGCTGTTGATTGGTTGGGGTGGTGGTGTTATCATCATTGCTATTAGAGCAGTTTACGGTTACTAATGTGAGGGATAGTGCTATCGTAATAGCTTTTAAAGGAAGTTTTTTCATAATTTAATATATTTCAATGTCTGTTTTAAGAATCCAACCTTTGCTTGTTATACCATCAGTATTTGTAAAGGTGGTGTATACAAAATATTGGGTTTCGTTTGATACGAATATTTTTGCTCCGTACAATAAATAAGTGTCTTTTCTGGTGTTCTGATTAGGTGTTTGGTGGAAATAAGCTTTGTGTTGGATTACGATATATTGCTGATATGGGTGTTCTTCCTCATTGCTGGTATTTTGATTTATACCCAGCAAGTTTTCTCTTTTCTTGCTGGCTTCTGCATAACTGTCAAAAGTTTGGATATATCTTTTTTCAACGTTTTTTAGTTCCAGATTAATCATGGCTTTTTGCTGGGCTTCGTCCATGAGTTGGTATTCTTTATCCTTGTCCAGAAATGCATCTGTTTCAAATATTCCTGTTGTCACTATCTTTTGCCCCTCGTGTGAAAAGAAACTATCCCCTTCAAAAACCACAAAAGAGTATCTTTTTTGAATTGTTTCTGGGTCGGGCAGGCTTACAGTCGGTGGGGTGTATTGAATGGCTGTATCAGCTTGTATTGCTTTTGTTGAAGCTTTTTCCTGCACAGTCTTGTTTTCGCAACTCATCCCTAAAACTGGCAGAATCAGAATCAAAACCTTTAGACGGTATCTTTTGAAAAACAGTACGGTAAGTGTGTATGCTAACCAAAATAGCAGGAGATATTTGTAATCGGTAAATACAGATTTTGCATACAACACGCCTTTGTTGGAGTAGCTCTTGAAATCAGAATCATACAGTAGCTCACTGCACATCATTCCGTTTGTGGGGAGGTTAATCCTTGTTCCAAAAGGCGTTGTTTGGTATAATGCACCAACAGGCGTTGTGCGGGTGTCGTATGTTCCGCTAATAACAACCTTGTGTCCGTAATCAATAGTAGGGTTACCTAGATTCGGGATATATGAAAATGTACTGAAATGTTGGACTGCAAAAATCGTTAGAAATGCTAATAAAAAACCTATCAGCACTGATTTAGGTATGTTGCTGTCAACCTGAATAGTTTTCTTTTCCATGCTAGTAATATTCGGCTATTCCATCGTTTGACATTACAATGATTTTTTTGTAATCCTGCGAGATAAACACATAGATGTTCTCTTTAGAATTGGTATTGTAGTAAAGGGATTGTTTAAAAATCTTTCCTGAAATCTCCTTGTAGCCTGATTTTTTTAGCTCGGCTGCCCAATAGGCTTCCTGACCGTTGTTATAAACTGTAAAAAGCTGGGTTGCTCTTCCATCGGTAGATACTTCAAAATAAAACTTGTAATTAGATACTTCGTCTGCAATGGTTTTGTATTGGGTTTGTCCGTAACTGTCCGTGTACTTAATACTTTCTTTTCTGTGTGAGAAATAATAGTTTTGGGAAAAGCATAATGTGCTTAGCAGTACCAGTACTCCTGATAATAAAAGTTTTTTCATTGTGATGTTGTATCACTCCGAGCCTAAAAGTGTAATTCATTGAGGGGGTATAATAGAAAAAGGACGCAGGCTCTAATACTTATTTACCAATAGAGGCTCTGGTAAGCCTTGTGATGCAAATAAGAGAAACCCACGTCCCGTATAATATGGACGTGAGCGTTCAACTTATCATTCTGCATCACTTTTGAATTTACCAGATTCCTATTGGCAGAATAATTATTAACGCTTTTTCGTTTTCGATAAAATTTAGGTGCTAATATAAGAATTTTTGTAATTATGTGACAGTTTGTTTTTTTGCGTGGAAATGTAACGGTGAGTGCATCGGCACATAAAAAAAGAGACTCTTATCAAAGTCTCTTCTATCTCTATATTTTCAGATAAACCTTATAATTTTAGAAAAAGTTACTGAAGCTGAACATGTTATAGGCAGTTATTATTTACCACAATAAGCACACGTATTTGTCATCAATGGACCTAAACTTTTGTTTAAGGATTCATTTATAGTTCTTTTTTCTTGAAAATCTTTCTTTTCGTAATTTTCAATAAATTCTCGAACTTCTTTTCTTTGATTATAGTCAAGTTCTGAATAGACTTTCAATAGTCTTTTTACTTTTTCATCCATGGAATAAAATTTTATGTATTAAACTTCTTTCAAATTTACCACAAACCTCACAATCGGTCGATGAGATTGATAATGGAACTTTATTGCATCCTACACATTGTCTTTGGAATTCTCTTAATGCATATCGCATACCTTTTCGAAGCTCTCTCTCTTTAAGGCTATACTTTGCATCATTATCAGCTCTTGAACTCATTTTAGTTTCTAAAATTTCAAAAGTTCTTGAAAATTCTTCAAAACTATTCGGAGGATTTTTACCTAATTTTTTAAAATTATCCGAGAGCGAATTATAATCATTAACAGCTTCTAATGAATATGATAGATTATCATTCCAATTATTTACCAAAGCAAATGCTGAAATAATTAGTTGTATAATTGACAAAGGAATTGAAATAGCAATAGTGTTTTTTAATATTTCTGAATTAAAACCATATCCAGAAGCAGTTGCGCCAATTGTCAATGGGACAACTATTCCTAAAATAGCTAAAAATCTATTCCAATTACTGTAAAACTGTGCTCTTTTGCTAAAAATATAACTTTTTCCAAATGTTTGAATTGAATTATCCCAAGAGTCGACTCTCAATTGTTCTTCAGGTGTCATTTTTGTACGGTTTTCAAAAAATTATCTAAAACTTTCTAATTTACGCATTGTGCCAATAATAACAATAGATATTGCTTCAATTTTTAAATTTTTATGAATTAACGTTCTTAATAGTTTGATTTTCAGTGATAACGTATGAGATGTTTTTGTGCTTTTTTGTATGGGCACATATTTATACTATTTTTCTTTAAAATGCATTAATGGAAATTATGTCACATCTGTGCTGTGTGAAACTAAGAACATAATAACATCTACAATAGTGTTATAATAATTTACAATATAATTTGAAATTTCTTATGTTGGTCATGCATTTGTTTTTTTTGTTGTATTCAAATGTATGATATTTTTTTTAATTTTATGACAGTTTGTATTTTTTGCGTGGAAAAATAACGGTGAGTGCAGGGGGATAATTATGCTGTCTGCTGAAATCCTGGAATCAACATGTGTGCTTTTAACATGAAGATTTTGTATAAATTCTGCACCACAGTCGGGCAGAAAGTAAAAAATACCCATTATAATACTATTATAAAGCTACTTACTTATAGGGTATGATTATATTGGGTTCAAAAAAAGATTTGTTTTTACGATTCAGTTTTTCAGTTTTTCATGGCACAATCCGAAAAAATGAATTTCTGAACCCTGATTTAAACATTTTTTTTCAATGAGACTTTAATTTAGAAATGTATTACGTGCTATGAGCGAACGTTCTCATACAAGTATGTAAAGGTGTCAAATTTCGATTATCTCTGTTTTGTAGCGTAATACCATCTAAAAATATAAAAACGGCTAAAAACAGTATTATTTGCATTTGTTGGGCATGCATTCCTGTATAACCCTGCGAAATCTGCTATCGCCCTGATAGAAGGTGTTTACAGAGTTTCTACTAACATATAATGATGCAGTATGCAGGTATGCGGTCTCTATATGCAGGTGGTAGGTAGTTAGTAGTAGGTAGCTGGAAGCAGTAGTTATTCGGGCTGCTTTTTTAGGGTGCAGAATCTTTTTGATGATAGGCGGCGGTACGGTGGCGTGCAGTAGTTTTTTTCCGTAACACTATCTTTAAAGCTTACACTTTAATAGGTATACACTGTGGCGGAATTTATCTATATAAAAATAGGGTCCCAGGTCACAATAGATTTGATGATACTTTTGTTTAGAATATCTATATTACCTCGAATCATTTATCTTTTTGTGAAAAAACTGCCTTACTCTATATGCTTATATTATAAGGCAGCAAGTAATTAAAAATCTCGCTTACAAAAAAACGATATCCTTCAAATGGGAAGGTAACCCATTCTTTTCCATAATTTGTAGTGCAAAATTAATCATTTAGTTTTTGAATTTAAAACAAAATAAGAAGTAATTGGTTGTGTATGTTGTGATTATTTCAGGTTGTCTTGTGTGTAATTATTAATAAATAGCTGTTTTAAATAACATATTTACAATGTGTGATTAGGGTGTTTTGTTGCTACATAAAGGTTATAAATTGATAGGTGGCCGTTGGAAAAGCTTTCCGATGAAGATATTTACATTGTGACAATTGGCTGTAGTTCATCTCTTGATACAGGAGTTTTACAAATATATATCTGTCTTTACCCCAAAAATAAAAAGCCCCTCATTCATTGAGGGGTACACATACTACTAAGCTGAAAAAAATTATTTTCTTTACTGTAAAAGTAAGTTAATATTGTGTTATTTGTAAATAAAATGATATAAAAATTACAATGCTACATGTTTTGACCGATATCTACCTGATAATACTTAGTAAAAGACCTGTAATATTGATTGTATTTAAAACGTTATTTTAAAGAAGCTCATAGACAGTTTGTACATTTTGTAGCGGGGTGTAGAGAAAAAGATTTTTTGCTTTTGAAGCTTGCTTTTATATCTCAATATTACCCTAAAAGTAGAGAATCTGCACATATCACATTCTACTATTCTGAACTATGTTCCGTGTGTAAGCTTATGACTGTAAAAAAAAGTTTTGTTTTACGATTCAGTTTTTCAGTGTGGTATGAAGAACTGAATTTCTGAAGTCTGATTTAAACATTTTTTTTTCACACTGTTATAGCTTTCTGGGTGTGGTAAATAATCTTTACAGTTTTGGCGAGGTGTAGAAAAGTAGATTTTTTGGAAGTGTAATTTTGTCAATATATATCTACCTATTTACCCCAAACCGAACTACACAATCTTACTCATAATCTCTGTAAACTACTATAAACAGTGGTGTTTTGAGAGTTTCTGCAACATTATACCTATATATACTAATATTTATCTACTAATTTATCATCTTTAATCCTTCAAATCTTACCCATCGGGAAACTAAGGTAAATGGTTTGTGGTGTTCTGGGTGGATAGTTGTTTGTATGCGGGCTTCTGGGAGAAACTGTCTAATACTTGGGTTTCTATTTACACTACCCCGTCAAATTTGCTTTAAAAACATACCCCCTATACTCAAGTTCAAAATTTTTGTACGTGTCGGGACACAACTCACTATACACTCAAGTGGTACGGGTCGAGAGCTTTTTTTTGCCTGCCCCCTGCCAAAGTGTTTAGGTTTTTCTGACAGTTGTTTGTGTGGTTCTGTGCTCGGAGTGGTTAAAAAGTATTGATATTTTTGTTAAAAACTGCCTGAAACCCTTGTGGTTATCGTGTTTTTTACGTATCTTTACTCTGTACTTTTCTACTAAGAACAGCCTTGTGTCTACGGAGACAAGGTTTGATATATAACAAAAAATGCCTTGAAGCGATGGCACGCAACAAGGCTACATCAATAAATTTTAACTATTCTAAAATTATCGACATGACAAATTTACAAAATTGTCTGGATACAGCAAGTATCTATGTTTCTACGTACGCAAAGTACAACAATGCAAGCCTGTATGGCAAATGGCTTAACCTCGGAGATTATTCAGACTATGACGAGCTACTTACGGCTATGTATGAACTTCACTGTGATGAACAAGACCCTGAATTCATGCTACAAGACCATGAGGGTTGCGAACTGTTTGAAAAACTAGGGCTGATTAGTGAGTGTCATTTATCCAAAGATATCTATGACATTGCCTATCAGATAGATAGTTCGGGATATGATACAGAAGTATTTGAAGCCTGTTTGGATATCCTAGGTAGGTTAGACTTCCAGAGCCTGTATGAGTACGTCAATAACTTTTATTACGGCGAGTTCGGAAGTGATGAAGATTTTGTACAATGGCTTTACGAAGATGATACGTTTAATATTCCTAATTGGGTAGTGATTGATTGGGAAGCAACCGCAAGAAACATAATGTATGATTATTTCGAGTCTAACGGACATTACTTCCGCAGTTAAAATACAATCAGATTCAAATAGATTCAACAGAGTTCACTTCGAGCGTTTTTTATCAAAAGTGTGACTAAAAAGGTGACTAAACGTCAAAAAGTGACCAAAAATAAAATGCAACTTGCTGTAATTTAGCTAGTTGCATTTTTTTATATTGTAGACCCACAGGGATTCGAACCCCGACTGACGGTACCAAAAACCGGAGTGCTACCGTTACACTATAGGTCTCTTTCGATGTTGCGAAATTATAGAATTTATTTTAAATATGAAAATCAAAACTAAAGATTAATTAACATAATAGTGGGGTAAACTGCTTTACTTATTGATACCCAAATAATTATTTTTCAATAAAAATTTTCAAAAAAAATACGTTTACCCGGAAATAGTAGAGTTACGGATACAGCATGCTTAGTTTTAATAAAAATAACTATTGTAAATTTTCCCATGAATAAAGGCTTCTAGCCCTCTTTTTCCCGCTTCTTTACCTAAAACTGCATTTAAATAATAAAACCCTATCTTTGCAAAAAATTGGGCTCCAAAAGTTGGAGTAACCCATTAATAACATATCCTTGGGCAAAGCAAAAGGATTATTAAACATTTTTTATGTCAAATATTGTCGCAATCGTTGGGCGTCCCAACGTAGGAAAATCCACGCTTTTTAATCGTTTATTAGAAAGAAGAGAAGCTATTGTAGATTCTACAGCTGGTGTTACCAGAGACCGTCACTACGGAAAATCCGACTGGAATGGAGTAGACTTTACTGTAATTGATACAGGAGGTTATGATGTAGGTACAGATGATATCTTTGAAGAAGAAATCCGTAAACAGGTACAATTAGCAGTGGACGAGGCAACTTCCATTATTTTTATGATGAATGTGGAAGAAGGGCTTACCGATACAGATTACGAAATCTACAGACTTCTTAGAAGGTCCAATAAACCAATTTATATCGTTATTAATAAAGTAGATTCCTCAAAAGAAGAACTTCCGGCAACAGAATTCTATCAGTTAGGAATAGACAAGTATTATACACTTTCTTCAGCTACAGGTTCAGGAACAGGAGATTTGTTAGATGATATCGTAAAAGATTTCCCTACTACAGAATACAAAGATCCTTTTGAAGGACTTCCAAAAATTACTATTGCTGGTCGTCCAAACGTAGGAAAATCTACAATGACCAATGCTTTGCTGGATGTTGAAAGAAATATTGTAACAGATATTGCAGGAACTACAAGAGACAGTATCCAGACTTTATATAACAAATTCGGACACGAGTTTGTATTGGTGGATACAGCAGGGATGAGAAGAAAATCTAAGGTAAACGAAGACCTTGAATTCTATTCTGTAATGAGATCTATCCGTTCTATCGAATATTCTGACGTAGTTATTATCATGGTGGATGCCACACAGGGATGGGAATCTCAGGACATGAATATCTTCGGATTAGCTCAGAAAAATAGAAAAGGAATTGTAATTCTTGTCAATAAATGGGATTTGATCGAAGACAAGCAGACTAATACAATTCGTGATTTCGAAAAATCAATCAAAGATAAAATTGGTCAGTTTCAGGATATTCCAATCTTATTTGTTTCAGCTTTAACAAAGCAGAGAATCTTAAAAGCTGTAGAAGTAGCCATGGAGGTTTATGAAGACCGTAAGAAGAAAATTAAAACTTCAAAACTGAATGAAGTAATGCTTCCGATTTTCGAAAGTATGCCACCACCGGCATTGAAAGGGAAATATATTAAAATCAAATATTGTGTTCAGCTTCCTACGCCGTCACCACAGTTTGTATTTTTCTGTAATCTTCCACAATATGTGAAAGAACCTTATAAGAGATTTACTGAAAATCAGTTGAGAAAACAATTCGGATTTACCGGAGTTCCAATTGAGGTGTATTTCAGACAAAAATAATAAGAACAAGTGTTCAAAAAGAGTCCGGCAAGCGAAGCTTGCCGGACTCTTTTATTTTAATCTACAACCATTTTTCATAAACCAATCTTACAGGCTGATATCCCTGGGAAGACAACCAGCGTTGCATAGTGTCATTAGAACAGAGTGTATAACGGTAGATTTTTCTGATTTTATAGTCTGTATAGGCTTCTTCAAAAGCTTTGTTGAGAGCAGAGTAGATTCCCTGCTTTCTGAACTCTTTTTTCACATACCCTTCGGAAACATACAGATCATCTCCTTCTCCTGATTCAAAATTACTGTCATCCCTTTCATCAATATACCCGAAAAGAAAACCTATTGCTTTCCCGTCAATTTCTGCGATGAGAAAAGTGCCGTCATTTTCTTCCTCACATTCGGTCATAAAGCGGAGGTAATTTTCTCTGATCTTGTTCCAGTCAGCAGTTTTGTTATTCATTTCTTTTTCCGAAATATGAAGCTCTCCTACCAATTCATCTACGATAGGGAGATTTTCCGTAATTTTTATTTTTCTGATGGAATAATTCATAATGATATTTTTTTTAATGGGCTGGAAGAGAGAGGTTGGGAGGTTATCCTGTGGCAAATATTATACCCTGTTGCTTTAAAATAAAAGCTCGATAAAAAGATATTAATCCCTGTTATTTGCTTTCACTACCTCCATCCTCCATCTCCCCGCATAATTACTTTCCTCTCAATGGGCTTCCGTGCCATGATGTATTATCGGAAAGCACTTCACCTTTCATTACAAGAGAAAGCGGATCAATATTAACATTGTTTCCAATTTCACTGTCATATAAAATAATCGTTCTTGAATTGATTGTAGTCTGGCTTCCCATTTTTACACTTCCAATTTTCATAATTCTGTCTTCAAAAAGATGGGTTTGAGGGCCGCAGTCTTCATTCAGCATAGTCTCATCTCCAATGGTTACCATGTCAAATTCTGTAATGTCAGTTGTATTCAGCCAGACTCTTTTTCCGATTTTTACACCTAAAAATCTCATAAAGAATGGCAACCAGAATGTTCCCCGTAAAAAATCAAGGAAAAACTGTACAGGAAGTGCTTCATAAATAGTAGTGATTCCTTCACTTAGCCACACTTTCATACTGTACATTGGCATTTCGGTCTTTTTATATTTTCCAACAAATAACCATTTCAATATTACAGTGAAGAAAAATGAAGGTAAGGCAACAATTCCCAAATAATAAAACGGAGCCAGTAAAACCAGATAATGAATATTCCCTTCCAGGTAAGTGCTGGTGTATGCAATAAATAATACACTGCAGATGATGATCACCGTTTGTGGAAGAATAATTCTGATTCCTTCTACGATAGCTCTTGCAAGCTTAAGTTTGAATGGTGGATTGTAAGTAAGATTATCCTGAAAAACATCAGATTTTTGTCTTGAAGGCAATCCAATCGGAGGAGATCCGAACCAGTCTTTTTCAGTAGAATTTTTCAGTTGCTCTTCCGAAGGTGCTTTACTCAATACACCAATCAACATATCATTTCCAAGCTCATATCCCTGAGGTATCAGCCCGCTGTTTCCTACAAAACTGTTGTTTCCGATTGTGGTTTTAGATAAAATTAATTTTTCATTTCTTACATCATGTTCCCCCAGAATTACCGCATCAGCAATAAACGAACCTTCACCAATTTCCAAAAGATGATGAGAAACATCACTTGCAGTCGATATTTCTGAATTTTTTCCCACTTTCGCTCCCATCATTCTGTAAAATTTACTGATATAAATGGAGGCAAAAAGTGGATGTACAATGATCAGAGAAAGATTGAAGATCTGGTCTTTTATCCATTTTTTATAATACATAAAACTGTATACCGGATAAATACCCGGTTTCATATTGTACTGTAAAATACGGGTCAGTACACTTACCACTCCAATAAATAATAAAATATATACGGTAGAAAGTATCGGAGCCTGCCATAAATAATAAAAATTATAATCAGCGGAGCGGTCATCCAGATAATATAAGGTGTAAAGTGTAGGGGCTAAAGGCAAAACAATAAGAAGAGGAAAGAAAAACAGCGAACATGCATACAATAATGCAAAACGGTTTCTTTTTCCTGCTGAAGCCAGTTGTGGTTCTTCAATTTCTTCTCCGGATTTTACTCTTATCTTTTCCGCTGGGCTGCCATTCCATACTTCTCCAAATCCAATTCTTCCTCCTTCATTCAGACAGCTTAAATCCTGAAGCTCCCCAAATTGATCAATCTCAGTATCTCCACATACAATAACAGAAGACCCCAGATAGGCATGAGCTTTAATATGCACTTTTCTGATTCTTAGAATTCCGTTTTCAACAGAAGCGTTATCTATACTACAGCCGGAACTGGTGTTCACATTTTCATCAATGGTCACAAGATCTTCTGCTGCAATGGGTAATAAGCTCAGCTGTGCACTTGGGTGTACTTTTACTCCCAGTAATTTTAGATATTTAGGATATAAAGGGGTTTCTACAATGAATTCTGAAGGCATCAGTCTTTTAATGGTTTTCCACAGCCACCATCGGAAATAATACCATCCCCAAAGAGGATAATCTCCCTCTTTTATTTTTCCAATCACCAGCCATTTTGTTAGAACGATAATGATAGAATACACTGGCGGAATCAATGTATACAATAAAACGGCACTCAACAGGGCATAATGTAGTCCATACCCATTAATCTGAAAATAATAATAGCTTAAATAAGGGAAAAAGATCTGAATACTCAATAAAGCAAATACAACCAGCAAACTTATTGTCTGAGCAATATTACAGGCAATATACTGGCAAGTTGAAACCCTTTGAAAAGGTTCCTGATGAGCTGCTGTCTGAGCATGTTTATTTTTGAGACATTCGGAATATTTTGATAAAGGACGGTTTTCATAAATTTCCTTTAAGGAAGCGGTAGGAATTCCGGCTTTTTGACGAAGGTGGGAAACCAATGTAGCTGCCAACAGAGAATGTCCGCCAAGATCCGTGAAAAAATCCTGGTTTAAGTTAATTTCTTTTCCCGGAAATACCCATTTCAGGGTTTGAAGAAGTCTTTCCTCAACGGAAGCTTCATGATCAATTTTAATCTCTTCTTTTTTATGATGGCTAATGAAACTTTCAGGAACAGGAAGTCGTTTTCTGTCGATTTTACCACTAGGCATCCTTGGCATCTCTTTCAGCAGAACAATAGAAATAGGAACCATATAAGGAGCCAGAAATTTTGCCAGTTCCTTCCGCATTTCATTCTCATCAAAAGAAGATTCATTATTCATTACAACATATCCTACGAGCTGCCCCTGTTCGTTGGAATCTTCCTTTACAGAAACTGCTGCTGCAGAAACATCATGAAGCTGATTCAACCTCGATTCTATTTCTCCAAGCTCAATTCTGTAGCCGCGTAATTTAATCTGATCATCTATTCTTCCCTGAAACTCAATAAAGCCATCCTCCCGGATAATAACCGCATCTCCGGTTTTGTAAATTCTGTCTCCCGGAAGATCTTCCGGGAAGGGATTTTGTAAAAACTTCTGTTCAGTAAGCTCAGGAAGATTAAAATATCCATTGCTGACTCCTGGGCCGGAAATAACCATTTCACCACGTTCTCCTCTCGGAACAATATTCATGTTTTCATCAATCACGGCAACGTGATAGTTGGGAAGAGGAGGTCCTATTGTAAGCTCTTGCTGGCTATTCAGCTGAGCCATATTGGAAGAAACGGTGGTTTCTGTAGGTCCATAGCTGTTGATAAATATTCTGTAAGGTTTTGCCCATTTTTCCTGTACCTGTTTTGTACATGCTTCACCCCCTGTATTAATAAGGCGGATAGCGGGAACTTCATCAATGATGGCTAAAATACTTGGAACTGCATGAAGTACCGTAATAGTATTTTTCGTTAAAACATCACTTAGCTCATCTATTGCTTTTACAGTGGTTGCATCCGCAATCCATATAGTGGCTCCCGAAAAGAGGCTGATCCATACTTCTTCACACCACATGTCAAAAGACACCGAAAATCCCTGATAAACAACGTCTGTATCCTTTATTCCTATAAAATCCTGCTCAGAACGGATCAGATGGCAGATATTTCGATGGGAAATAGGTATCCCTTTAGGATTTCCTGTACTTCCGGAAGTGAATAATACATAAGCCCAATTGTCAGGCGTATAATCTACCATAGGCAAAGAAACATATTGCTGTGGCTGTGACACAATTTCCAAAGGCTGGCAGTGAATATGAGCATTTGTGTCCGAGAAATAAGTTTTCACATTAATGTCTGTAAACACCTTTTTGATCCTGTCTTCAGGCATCTCGCGGTCTAATGGAATATATGCTGCACCTGCTTTCAAAATTCCGAGTATAGCTACAGGGAGCTCCAGACTTCTGGTGTACCATACCCCTATACGATCACCAGGTTGTACTCCATGATCCTGCAATTGAAGAGCTATAGCATTACTCCAGCTGTCCAGTTCAGCATACGATATCTTTTTATCTTTAAATATAAAGGCTGTTTTATCTTTATATTTTTCAAAGGTGGGAACCAATAATTCAGGCAGAGTTTCTTCTTTGATTAAGTCCGGGCTGATTTTTCCTATAATAAGGCTTTTCATCATTAAAAAATTACAAATAATGCGTTGGGAATATTTTTATAAATATACTTTATTTCTCCACAAGCCGGATCTTTCAATTCGTTTTTTAGTTGTAATTTTGCAGGAATTAATATCAATTAACTGAAATTAAAAAAAAATAAAATTTTCATGCTTACTATTTTATCGCAAAACTTTTCTCTTGTTAATGAATGGATCAACGAACTTAGAAACGTTGACATTCAGCATGACCGCATGAGATTCAGAAGAAATATGGAAAGAATCGGAGAGATTGCCGCTTTTGAAATCAGTAAAGGACTGGAGTACAGAGAAGTTGAAATTCAAACTCCTTTAGATACAATAAAAAGCAGAGAAATTGCTGTACAGCCTGTTATTACCACTATTCTAAGAGCCGGAGTTCCGTTGTTTGAAGGGATTCTGAATTATCTTGACAGAGCAGACTGCGGTTTTGTGGCAGCTTACAGAAAACATGATGCCAACGATTATTTCTCCATCAAACAGGATTATCTTACTTGCCCAAGTATTGAAGGCAGACCTCTTATCGTGGCAGATCCCATGCTGGCAACAGGTGCTTCCCTTATTGAAGCTATCAAAGATTTGCTGACCAACGGGAATCCAACCCAGCTTCATATTGTAGCAGCCATTGCATCAAAGCAAGGTGTGGAAACAGTTCAAAATGCTTATCCGGAAGCTCACATTTGGGTAGGAGCAATTGATGAACATTTAACTTCAAAAGGATATATCACTCCTGGATTAGGAGATGCCGGAGACCTTAGCTACGGAGAAAAACTTCAGAGATAATTTAAGAAAGATTCCAGAAATCTTTTATTAAGTTCAATAATAAATCAGGTCGTACTTTATCCATAGGATGTTTTGTATCCGGAAGTACGGCCAATTTTGCATTAGGAAGGCTTCTGTAAACTTTTACACTTTCCTCAATAGTAACCATATTGTCTTTATCACCCACCATAATTTGAACCGGAATATTAATTGAAGCCAAATTATTTTCCAAAGGAGGATTTTTACCTAAATCAATCATTAAATCAGCAATAGCAGGAAGAAGCTGTCTCCATTTTGTTCCGTGTTGTGATTCTAAAAGCTGAGCGTATTTCGGAATTTTTTCAAGAATAACATCCGGATTAAGCATTTTACTTTCTTTCAAAGCCTGTTCTTCAGTCCAGTCGAACTTTGTTCCCAGCGTGATAATAGAATTTACATTTTCAGGATTTTCTATGGCGTAGCAAAGTGCGATATAACCTCCCATGCTATGGCCAAAGATGAAAACATCCGTTAAGTTATTTGTTTTACAATATTCGGATAATTCCTGAGTGTACTTTTTAGTATTGATGCCATCTGCAGGAAGTTCCTGATTTCCGTGTCCTGAAAATAGAGGAGTATGTATCGTGAAATATCGGGACAGCGTATTCATATAAGGTTTAAAAATGTCGCTGTGACCTAAAGCTCCGTGTAGTAAAAGCAGATTGGGCATAGTTGTATAGTTTCCGGAAAATTAGGAAAAAGAATTGAATAGTGAAAATGGATTGGGTAGGAGAGTGAGTGTGTTTGAGAGTTATAGAGTCTGAGAGTTTGAGGACTCTGGTTTTTGATAATATTTTTGAAGATGATCTCTACACCTCGCATCCAGCATCAAACATCCACCGCCATTACCAAAACACTCACTCTGTTGTTCCCGGCATTTAAAATCTCCCAGGCAACCGATGAAACTGTATTTCCTGTTGTAAAAACATCATCAATCAGAAGAATATGCTTTCCTGTAATGGGTTGAGTGGCGGAAAATGTGTTGATAGATTCCAATCTGTGTTTCTTGTCTTTTAAAGCCTGTGCTTTTGAATAATGATTTCTTTTGATTAACTGGTGATCAAAAGGAATGTTGTAAAGTGAAGATAAAGTTTCTGTAAATAAATGAAGCTGATTATATCCCCGTTCCTTCAGCTTCTTGGGATGAAGAGGAACGCTTACCAGTAAATCAGGTTTTTCGTTGTTAAAATCCAGACGTTCTGCTGTCCAGTCAGCGAGAATCTTACCCGCTTTTTCCCGGCTTCGGTACTTTAGCTCATGAATAATTTTCCGGCTTAAGCCTTCTTCTTCGAACTGTATTAAAGAAAAAGCATTTTCGATCGGAAAGAATAAACTGCATTTTTCCTTAATCGGATTGTTTTCAAAATAATTGTAGTGGGTGAAATGAATCTGGCTAAAGCAAAGATCACATACTAAAAGTTCAGGACCAATGATTCTATTGCAGCGGATGCAGCGGTTCGGAAACAATAAATCTAATATCATGTGTGTGTTTTTACTAAGATATAAAATAATTGTCAATTTTTGCTCCGCAAAGTCAATGGTGAATTATTATTAACGCTAATGTTCGCAAAGGCATTTCATTTGGCAGAAGGAAAGCTTTTCCATACTCACAACCTCGCACCTTACACCTTGAATTCTGCATTAACTATTCACTCTTACACATCCTCAAAACTCCTCGTGATCTTCTCTACAGCATTCTTCATACTCAGATTAAAATGCTCCTTTTCCAGCCTTACCGGAGGCGCCTGTCTTACTTCACAATCTGCAATGCTGCAGGATTCACAGGTAACACCAACGTTGATGGTTTTTAAAGAAGGAGACTTAATGAAACTTATTTTTTTTATTGTTTGTGGATTGAGTAGAATACCGAGACAGTAGCTTCTGTTGCTCCCATCAGAAAAAGGATTTTTCTGTGAAGTGGAAATCACCAGATAGCTTATGCCCTGATCTTTATAATGGGAAATCTGAGCATCCGTCAGCGTTTCATTTTCTTTTAAATGGTCAAGGTTTTTTACAGCAATCCATCTTCTGCAATAATGTTCGTTGGTTGCATTGGCATGAGGAGCCTGCTGATGATTCAGGTGAAGCTCTTTTAAAATCTGAATTTTATCTGAATTTTTCTTTTTTACCAGGCACAAATAAAATAAATCTTTGATTCCCATTTCTGCCGAAAGGATATTAGTAAGTCGGTAATAAAACGTTTCCGGTGATCGGGTGAAACTGTTGATAAGGCTTTCGAAACTTTTGGGTTCCCATTTATTTTGCTGAAAAAGCTCTGAAGTTTTTTCAATGACAGGTTCTTTTGAAATTAGCAAAGCTCCTGCAAAATAGGATGCGTAAAAATTGTTCAGAATTTCCTCAAAACTCCCAAAATCAAGCCATGAATAGGTGTTGGGACGATTTTTTAACTCTAAAACATTAAATCCGATTTCCTTTGCAAGAATAAAAGTTTTCTGATCCTTTTCCAGTTTTTGATTCAGCAGCAATAATTTTTTCTCTGGAATAAAAAGAGAGCGTAGGTTATCCAAAGTTCCGTATTTCTCAAAATCTTCCGATTGAATAATATATCCGAATTTTTCTGTAAGAATCTTCTCCAGAATATCAGACTTTAAGTTTTTTTCGATTTTTAGTTGATTTTCCTTTGTAAACAGTTCAACTTTTTCCTCAATTTCCGGGAAATAATTATCGTACAATTCCTGAAATGATCTCAATACCGCAAAATAAAACCTTTCCTTTCCAAGATTATAATTCTGTGAAATTTCGATCAGTGCATTAATAAAAGCCGTTACTTTTTTGGGGGCATCACTGATAATACTGATGAGGTTATTTTTATTAATTCCGAATAGCTCCAGCGGAACTTCTTTAAAAAAATCAGATTGAAGAATTTCATTGAATGGAGCCAGACTTTTATCAAGCTTGGTAGAAACCAGATCATCAAAAGTGCAGTTCAGCGCTTCAGAAAGCTGAATGATTTTATCGTGCTTGGGATATTTTTTTCCGTTTTCAATTTCGTTGAGATAGGATTTTGACAATCCTGTCTTTACGGCAAGATCTTGAAGAGACCAGTTTTTCTTTTGTCTCTGCTGTTTCAGTTTTAGTCCGAAAACCGTTTTGATATAGTCGCTTTCTGAATTCATTACTCAAATATAAATAATTAGATGCGATTATTCGCATAATAAATTTTAAATAAATTTAGCGAACGTTCGCTATTTGTGAATATTTTTATTTATGTTTGTAATATCAAATCACAAAATCAATAAGTTATGGAAACTAAGACTCAATTGAAAATAAAGTCAGAGAAGCAGTTTGAAGAAATATTTACTCCGGATTTGGTAGATTTTCTGATTTCGCTTCATCAGAATTTCAATCATAAAAGACTTGAGCTTTTAGAAGAAAGAAAAAATACACAGAAGAATTTTGATAACGGAAATCTTCCTGAGTTTTTAAAAGAAACAGAAAACATCCGAAACGGAAACTGGGTATGCGCTCCGCTTCCTGATGATATGCTGGACAGAAGAGTAGAAATTACCGGGCCTGTTGACCGTAAAATGATCATCAATGCTTTAAATTCCGGAGCATCTACGTTTATGGCGGATTTTGAAGACAGCAGCTCGCCGGTGTGGGAAAACTGTATTCAGGGACAGATTAATCTTTCCGATGCTGTTAACCGCAGTATTGATTTTGTTAATGAAAAAGGAAAAGCTTATACCCTTAATGAAAAAACTGCTGTTTTGCAGGTTCGTCCACGTGGTCTTCATTTTCCGGAGAAACATATTGAAATCAATGGAGAGAAAGCTTCCGGTTCGCTGACAGATTTTGGAATGTATTTTTTCAGAAATGCAAAACAACTTTTGGAAAACGGCAGTGGTCCTTATTTTTATCTTCCAAAACTGGAACATTATAAAGAAGCCCGCTGGTGGAATGAAGTTTTTGTTTTTGCACAAAACTATCTGGGAATTCCAAAAGGAACCATTAAAGCCACTGTTTTAATAGAAACCATTACAGCTTCATTTCAGATTGAAGAAATTTTATTTGAGTTAAAAGAACATAGCGCAGGACTGAACTGCGGAAGATGGGATTATATTTTCTCTTATATTAAAAAATTCAGAAACCTTCCAGAATTCATTGTTCCGGACAGAGATCAGGTGACCATGACTTTTCCTTTTATGAGTGCCTATTCAAAAAGGGTAATCGAAATCTGCCACAAAAGAAATGTACATGCTATCGGCGGAATGGCTGCCCAGATTCCTGTAAAAGACAATGACGAAGCCAATACTATAGCTTTTGAAAAAGTAAAAAATGATAAAGAAAGGGAAGTGAAAAACGGCCATGACGGAACCTGGGTGGCACACCCGGCACTGGTAACTGTAGCAAAAGAAATTTTTGATCAGTATATGCCTTCCAAAAATCAGATCGATAAAAAATTTGAATATCATATAACGGAAAGTCAATTGCTTGAAATTCCAAAAGGAGATATTACTGAAAAAGGAGTCCGGAAAAATATCAACGTAGGAATTCTTTACCTTGAAAGCTGGCTTATGGGAACAGGTGCGGCAGCCATTTATAATCTGATGGAGGATGCAGCTACTGCAGAAATTTCAAGAACACAAATCTGGCAATGGCTGAAAAATGAAGCTGTACTGAGTGACGACAGAACTTTAACCCGAAGCATGGTGCTGCAATGGGAAAAAGAAGAAATGGACAATATTGAAAAGTATGTTGGAGAAAGCCGTTTCAGCAACGGAAAATTTAATCTTGCGAAAGAACTTTTCAATGAACTGATTTTCTGTGAAAAATTTGAAGAATTTCTTACCCTTAAAGCATATCCTTTTATTTAGTAAAAATGTTGGTTGCTGGTTTTATAGTTGCTGTTTGAAAACCCAATTATCAATTAACAATAACAATAGAACTGGCATCTGGCAACAAAATTACTTTCAAACTTAATCAAACAAAATCCAAATATTATGAAAACAAGACAAGAACAAATTCAGGCTATAGAGCAGGACTGGCTGACAAATCCACGTTGGAACGGTGTAAAAAGGCCATATACAGCAGAAGAAGTTTTAAAACTCCGTGGATCTTATACCATAGAGTATACGATAGCTACAGAAATGTCCAAAAAATTCTGGGATAAATTAAATACCCAGGATTATGTGGCAGGACTTGGTGCACTGACGGGTAATCAGGCAGTGCAGGAAGTGGACGCAGGGCTGGAAGCTATTTATCTTTCAGGCTGGCAGGTAGCTGCAGATGCTAATCTATCAGGGGAAATGTATCCGGATCAGTCGTTGTATCCTGCCAATTCAGTGCCTTCTGTAGTGAAAAAAATAAATAATGCACTGTTAAGAGCAGATCAGGTACAGTCTGTGAGCGGAGCCGGAAATAAAGAATATCTGGTGCCGATTATTGCTGATGCAGAAGCAGGTTTTGGTGGTAATCTCAACGCTTTTGAACTGATGAAACAGATGATTGAAGCGGGAGCAGCTGGAGTACATTTTGAAGACCAGCTTTCTTCAGCCAAAAAATGCGGTCACTTAGGCGGAAAAGTATTGGTGCCTACTCAGGAAGCGGTGAATAAACTGATTGCTGCCCGTCTGGCTGCCGATGTACTGGGAGTTCCAAGTCTTATTATTGCAAGAACAGATGCGGATGCAGCAGATTTACTGACTTCTGATATTGATGACAGGGATAAAAAATTCGTGACAGGAGAAAGAACTTCCGAAGGATTTTATGTAGTGAAAAACGGAGTAGAGCAGGGCATCGACAGAGGTTTGTCTTATGCACCCTACGCAGATCTGATCTGGATGGAAACCTCGAACCCTGATCTGGAGCAGGCAAGAAGATTTGCGGAAGGAATTCATGCCAAATTCCCCGGGAAGATGCTGGCTTATAACTGTTCACCTTCATTCAATTGGGCGGCAAGACTTAGCGTAGAGGAAATGTCTACTTTCAGGGAAGAGCTGGCTAAAATGGGTTACAAGTTCCAGTTTATTACCCTTGCAGGATTCCATGCTTTGAATACAGCAATGTTTGAATTGGCTTTAGCATATAAAGAAAGAGGAATGGCCGGATATTCCGAATTGCAGGAACGCGAATTTGCATTGCAGCAAAAAGGATTCAGAGCGGTGAAGCATCAGTCTTTTGTAGGAACAGGATATTTTGATGAAGTACAGAATATAGTTACCAATGGCTCTTCAGCTACCGTTGCAATGAAGGATTCTACGGAAACCGCACAATTCCATTAGTCATTTTTTCCATATTTTTTTGATGTTAAACCTTCTCTTTATGTGGGAAGGTTTTTCTTTATTTAAGGCTTTTTAAACTTATTTTTTATTTTATTTAAGATTCAAAATAATAAAGGAAGAAATATCACATCCTAAGTAATTGAAATTTGAATTATATTTGGGGACGAAAAAAATATTATTAAAAATGAATTTAATTAAAGTACTTTTTATTACATTAGGACTAACACTTACTGCAAATGCCGCAAATGCTCAACAGAAAGTTGGAAGTGTAAACACAGAGGAGGTTTTTGCAAGTTTATCTGAAGTAAAAACTATAGGAGCTACTATTGATAATCTAACGAAGACTAAGCAGACTGAAATTGAAAAGCTGATCAATGATTATCAGACTAAACTGAAAGCTGCTCAGGATAAAGAAAAAACGTTAAGCGAAGCAAATAAAGAAGCTGTAACTAAAGAATTAATTGCTGCACAAACAGAATTGCAGACTTTAGGCAAGAAGATTGAAGAAACAAGATCTCAGGCTGCTAAAGATATCTCTGCTAAACAAAATGAATTGCTTAGCCCGCTTCAGAAGAAAGTAAGAGATGCAATTTATGCAGTAGCAAAAGAAAGAAGCTTGAGCTTTGTGTTTGATACAGCAGCACAGGAATCTAATAACCTTCTTTATACTGACGGAAGTGAAGATATCACTAATATAGTAAAAAGCAAGTTAGGTGGTACAGCAGCTCCTGCTAAACCAGCTGGGAAATCTAAATAAGAATTTCAAATAGACCCAAAATAAAAACGGAATCAGAGAATATCTGGTTCCGTTTTTTATAATAGTCTTAAGTCTTTATAATAAGATATGAGATTTTAATTATTATATAGCAATATGCTTTCATTCCTAATATTATTCTCGAACATATTTTTGAATTTAATCATATCTTCTTTGCCTATTTTATTTTCGTCAAAAAGCCATCTGCAAAGTAAATATCCATTGCCATATAAAATAATATTGGGCTCAATATCTCCTTTTAAAACAGCTGCTTCATAAAATGATGGATTAAACAAATAGGTAGTTTCTGTATATTCGACTTTTGTTTTGCTAAAATTCAAAAAAACAGGTATTGTATTTTCTTCCAAATAAAGTTCATTTAAATTGTACATTGGATAATTGAATATCGGCCTTCTGTATGCATTAAAAAGCTCTTTATTGATGGTTAAATAGTTTATATTTTCAGGATTGCAGGAGACGGAGCTTTCTGCAGTTAGTTCCCCGATACAATTATTAAAATTGGGATGCACAGAATCTCTGAATAAAAAGCCTACATGATTATTTTTACCCAAAAAATTCCTTTGTGTTTTTAGTAATGAGCAGATTACCAAACTTTTGATATTGATGTGATTTAGCTTTTGTATATCTAATCTGATTAAAGAATCTGTTGTTAATGGTTTTTTCTTTTTTAAATAGTAATTATATTCAAGGTTGCAGATATTTTTTATCCATAAATATTCATTAGTGCTATCTATATTATTTTCAACTCCATGGTTGAATTTTTGTTCAAAAAAAGAATAATCGTTATTAAACTTTTTTAATAGGCTGGAATTTCTTGTCCTGCAATATTCATCAAAATCATAAAATCCCAATACATATTCCGGATTGATATATTTCCTTATCAGACTGTCACTGATTTTATCGAGGCAATGTCTGTCACAAATAATATGGTTTATACAAAGAAAAACATAGCTTATATTGGAAAGATTGAATATAAATACCTTAAGTAAGGGAGCAGATAATTCTGAATATCTGTAATCGGTATGAAATGAGTCAAAAAAATGATCTATTTCTGTAATATTATTTACATTGAAAATTTTAATGTCAAAATAGGATGCCGAAATAGTATTTCTGAGAATTAATCCTTCACTATTTCTCACAAAAATAGTTCTTAAAATAGATTGTTCATTTATCAGCTCAAAATATACCTTCTCAAATTTGTCGAGATTAAGATTCCTGAAATCTAATCTGGTGATCATCCAGGTACTTCCTAATGCAGAATACTTATGATAATCCTGAATTTGTCTTAGAAAAGGTAGTTTTTCACCATCTTTTAAAGCAAAATTATTCATTTTCAGGAGCAGTTGTTAAATATTGTTTTAGTAGGAAAGATTTTAGCAGATCAACTATTGTATCACTGTTATCATCATTAATACCTTCAATCTGTTCAGGTGAGAAGCTTTTATATTTTAGTTTTAGTGTTTTAAGCTGTTTATCATTTTTATGCAAATAAGTGGGAACATAGTGTAATGATCCTATAGGAAGAAAATTAGGTTGTAGAATAATATCATTTTCAATGTCTTCAACAAGCCCGTTTTCAGTTATTTTTGATTCTGCAAAAATAAGATAAGGATTAACATGAAGCTTTAACTTGCCAAATGCATCATTATCAAGCTGAACAGCTTCTATGCTTTTCAGTATATTCGTTTTTTCAAAATTTTTAAATTGTTCAAGATCAGCCGAAGATTTAATGATATTATCTTTTTCAATGGCTTTCTTGAGTTCTTTCAATAAACTTCTTACAATCATCATGCTTGTGTTGGCATGCAGAAGTTTCAGATTGATTTCATCAGTAAATAAATCTAATTTCAAATCACTCATGGCTATATCTTTTTTTCATGGATTAGGTTAATAATTTTTTCATAATAATAAGGAAATTCCTTCCATAGATAATATGATACAATTTTGGCATTATTGTATGCTAATTTGTATGCCCCAAGTAAATGAATATAATGGGTTTGGTGTGCATTGTGGAAGTTGATAAGCTCTTGAAAAATATGTTCTTTGGACTTGGAACTGTCAATAAGAACTTCTACATTAAGCTCCTTTTCTCGGGCCATGCATAGAAATAAATATTGCTCAAAAAAACAAGGAAATGCATTTTTATTGATTAAAAAATCTGTGTTCCCGATTACATTAAAATTTTTGTCTACTATTTCCCTGGCCAGTTTTGCATATTCCTGAAAGAATGTAAAATTATTTCCACCTATAATACCTGCATTGTACTGAGAGGCATCTCCGGTTTTATTATAATATGATTTGATAACATCAGGAATATATTCAAGGCGGGAATATAGTTCTTTTAAATTTCCTTCATGGTAGCCTGCATCCTGCTCAAGCTGTTGGGATATAAGTGCTGCGTTTTCAATTTTTTCCGGAAATCTCTCCCAGATAAATACATCAGCATCCGCATGGATGAAGGGTTCCTGTTGTATTTCAAATGCATAAATTTTTCCCAGCGCCCAGATGTTTTTGGGGTTGGGATATTTATCATTCAATTCATCTAGTTTCAAAGATACATTGTCGTAGGGTAGTTCTAAAGTATCAATCAATATTTCTTTGCCTAAGGTATCAGTAACGAGATCAACTTTATAAAATTTTTTAAACCGCAGGCAGCTTAATGCCCAGCTCATATAATTAAATGTTCGATGGCTCCATCCACCGGAGTTTAAGAAAAAAGATCTCTGGAATGGTAGGGTTTTGACCAAAAGCTTTGGACTATTTTCATGGGGTACTATTAGTTTATTTTTATTAATTAAGAAGAGACATTATGTGCTCAGGCTGGATAGCTGAAACAGGTAAATACTGATTGTGAAATTCTTCAATATCCAACGGCATTTCATATAATTCCTTTACGGTAATTAATTCCTGTTGTTGTATTGCAGCAATGCATTTCACCATGGCTCCTTGCCACCAATAGCGCGGATGATAATTTCTGGCATCTATTCCTGAACCACAATATACAATTAATGAAGGAATCTGCTGCTTAGCTCTTCTTTTATTATTTAACAGTTCAAAATAAATTCCATTAGCAAGATGCATCATACCCGTACAAGGTCCGATAATTGAGGAAATTGCAGGACTAGCCATAATAGCCATTTCTTTTCTGATATTCATTCCATTGACCGATATAACTCTATTGTATTCCGATGAGGTCAAATAAGGATGCAGACTGCTTCTTTTTCCTATATTTTGATAATCAAACAGAACAATTTGGTTTTTAGGGTTGGCCAAAATTAATTGAATTAATGACAATGTTTTAGAAAAATCTAACGTTTTCTCTGAAAAAGAAGATTCATCAAATATGATAAAAAGGTTGTTTCCTTTATAGTGTCCATTCTCTATTAGCCATTCATCGGCAGCATTTATTTCTTCTTCAGATAAGTAAATTTCTTTGTGGGTCTGTCTTTTTAGTTGTTTGATCATCTGAATTTTTTTCTCAATTCCTAATGTATTTTTAAGAAGATGATTTATATCCCACGGGTATTTTATTTTAAGATTGTTAAAATCTGTATTGGGAGCAAAACGGTATATTTTTTTTTCTGAAAATGTATCTGGATGCTGCTGGTAAAAATGTAATAATCCCAGAATTGAATTTTGATGACAAATAACAGTATCAAATGACTCAATATTTAAAGCATCCCAGTTCAAAGGAATAATATGAATTCCCGGAAAGGGTTCTGATGTAAAAATCTGGATGACTTTATTATAAAAAAGATCATTTCCGCATGCAATAGTAACCGTACTGTCTGTTTTTGATTGTAGCTGCCTTATTGATGAGAGCCACATATGAGTATCACCAATATAAAATTCCCTGAGATGATCATCCAAGATAATGATATTTTTTACCGGTTTCATTTCATTAAGGGAATTTCTCTTAATGATCTCATTCATAACATTTGGGAAGAATAACTCCTGTTCACAAGCCTGGCTCAATGTTTCTTCTTTCTCATAAAGGTATAATAAATCTTTAATCATAGAAATGGAAAAGTATACGACCTTCTGGGGCTGAGAATAAGCTTTTGCTTTTAAAATTTTTTCTGATTCTCTCTTTAGTGTTTCCACAAAAAAAATAGTGTTATATCTGCTGTAGTCAATATCATTAATTTTTTGGGATATAATGGAAATATTTTTATTGATTAAAATAGAAATACCTGATTTTTCAATAATTTTATGCAATAGTCCTAGCTGATCATTGATAATAAATTCATTATCCGGATATTGTGAAATAGTAGAGATAAGCGTTCTGATGATCCTTAAATCAAGTTCTCCATTGAGCACAAAATAAGAAGAATCAAATGACAAAAGTATTTTTTCACCATTTTCAATGCAAGAAAAGAGATTTTTTAAATTAGACATATTAAATTTGAGTTAATGTAATTCGGTATTGGTTAAGAGATTTTCATGAATCTTGATTATCGTTTTGTTATGAACTTTATAGACAGCGTCCAGATCCTTCAGTAAATTATGTCTGTGAGTCACAATAATAATAATGGAGTCTGAATATTTTCTTTTTAAGGTTTCCACAATTTTCTTTTCCAGCTGGATATCCAAAGCAGAGGTAGCCTCATCAAAGATTATAAGGGAAGGTTTTTTTAATAAAGCTCTGGCAATAGAGACTCTTTGTTTTTGTCCGTCAGAAATAACAGTAGTATAATTACTGATATGGGTTTGCATCCCATCTTTCTTTTCAGCAATAACATTGATTAACTCTGAATCTGAAATGATTTCTTCTAAAATATCAGATTTCGGAATAGATGAGCCGTAAGAAATATTGTTTTCTATAGTATCATTGAACAATTGATTTTCTCTTTCTATTAAAGCAATGTGTTGTGACCAGTTTCCGAAGGATTCTATATCTATACCATTGCAAATAATGTTGCCAGTACCTGCTTTTTCCAGGTTACACAGTAAATTAATTATTGAGCTTTTTCCACTACCGCTTTCTCCTATAATTCCGTATAATTTTCCTTTTTCAAAGGTGAGGTTTAAATTTTCTAAAACAGTTTTTTTACCATAAGAAAAAGAAACATCTCTGAATTCTATTTTGCTTATAGAAGTGTTTTCTTCATAATGCATTTTTAGTTGCTTGACTTTGGCTTCATCCGGATTTTCATTACTGATATGTTTATAAATTCTTTCCATAGATACCCTTGCTTTTTCAAAATCATTATAACTGTTTGATAAGCTGATTACAGGATTATATATTCTGTTCAAATACTGGATAAATGCAATGAGAGAACCTACCGTCAGCTCAGATTGAAATACCATTTTACCCCCTACAAGCAAGACAATTACAGGGCCAATTGCTATGAAAAACGTTGTGGTATTCTTACTGAAAGCATTATATAAAGAAGCTTTGATGCTTACTTTAATTAATTTTTCATGCATTCTTGTTGCTCTTCCTTTTTCATAATCTGCTGTTCCGTAGGAGAGTATGACTCTTATGTTGTTGATGCAATTCATAAGATAATCATAGATCTTACTTTCTTCCACCTGAATTTCAGAAAAGGTTTTCCTTACATAGGGAACAAACAATTTCAAACAGATAATGATAAACGGAATAATCGTTAAGCTTACCCACGTCAATTTTACATTTAATGCAAAAAGCATAAAAAGTACACTGATAACAGTAAATAAATTGTTCAGAAAAGCCAGCACCAGAGAAGACATCATATTCTGAATATTCCCGATATCATTGGTGAGTAAGAAAACAATTTCCCCGGATTTATTTTCACGGAAGAAATTTAAATTCTTTTTTAAGATTTTACTGAATACATCTACTCTTATATCAGCAATGATATCCTTGCTTATCTTGGTGTAGGCTATATCTGATAATATCCCTATACCAATCCTTACGATATAGATTAAAACTAAAATACCCAAGGTGCTAATCAGATAGCTATATGTTTTGTGAGGAAAAATATCATCAATAATTATTTTGAGGACATAAGGAGATGCTAAAGAACAAACGCTGCTAATGATCATTAACAGGAGCAGAACTACCTGTAACTTCATATGCGTTTTCATAAAGGATAAAAAATATTTGAACATTGAAATGGTTAAAAGTTTAATAAAACAAACTTAAAATTTTTTTTTTAATTTTAATTTCATTATTCTTGCCTAATGTTTTAGATTTTTTTAATACATTTAACAAAAACAATAACCTTTGATGAAATTCGCCAAATTAATAGTGATTTGCTGTCTATTCCACTTTTTTCATGCCGTAAACGGACAGGTTAGAGCATACTATAAAAGTGAGGTAATCACCCCAATATATTCTGTTATCAGTAAAGAGAAGAACTCTAGTTTTTTCTTTCCGGTATATAATAATTTTCCAAGTAAAAATACTTCATTTAAGGTAACCAAGAATACCGAAGTATTCATTCCTGAAAACATTAAAGACCGTTTCAAAGAGCCTGTTTCATTGTTCTTCAGATACTATACTAAAAACATAGGACAAATTCATTTATATACAATAACCAATAACGATCAGCGTAAAGAAGTTAATATTAATCCTAATCCCGCTGATGGTTACGGACTTCCCACAATTGCAAGTTTAAACCTTGATAAGGATGCTTATCTGAAAAAAATTGAAATTCAGTTTGAGGTTAAAGAAAAAGAACTTCCTTATGAATTGGTATTTTCATCATTGGACCTGGTGAATTATAAAATAAAAGATGAAATTTCACCTTCCTCTGTTTTTCAAAAAAAACCATTTGATAATAGCCAATATACCAGCCAGCAAAAATCTAATCCTTTTCAATCTCATGGTGAATTGGCATCTTTTCCTGAAAATGTTACTAACGAAAACTTTAAAGGACGTATTGATGTAGATAATGTAGGGAAGATTGACAATAAAGAATTATTGGCAGAAACTATATTGCTTTTATTGGAAGATTATCCTTTTTATAAAGAAAAAGAAATTGATAAAAACAGCTTTTTAAAATCAAGTAAACAGTTTCTTGATCGCAATATCTATTTATCTAAATGTGAATTTGTTGATTCCATCAACAGTTATTTGAACCGTACTATTAGTGATCCCCATTTTAAAATAAGATCTGCCTGTGAGAAGCCTAAGAGAACTACGCCGGTATACACCTATCGGATAGGAGATAAATATGTTGTATCAGCAATATTTGATGAAGAATTGCAGAAAAAAATACCTGTTGGAAGTGCTTTGTTGAAAATAAATGGTCGTGCTCTTACAAAGAATATGGATTATAAGGAAATTAATGATGAATTATTAAAGCAACCTGTAAAAAGTTATATGAGCCTGGACTTTATAAGACCATCGGGAGAATCTGATAATGTGACGTACTTTATTAAAGATAAATATGAAATACCTGAGAATTTCAAGCCCAGAAATTTATATCTAAAGAAAATAAATGATTCTCTGGTTTATTTTAAGATTAATAAAATTACCTATGAATTGAATACAGCTTATCTTAATAATCTTGATCTTATTAATTCTTCAAAAGGATTGGTACTGGATTTAAGAGGGTGTACCGGAGGTGATTTTCTAGCCGCATCACAGTTTCTTTCTTATTTTATCGGTAATGAGTTTGTCTTTTTTAATTACGGTTATGATAAAGCAGGTGAAAAAGAGTCAGTAATCGTGAATGAATCAAAAAATACATCCTATAACTATCATAAAAAAGGAAAGATAGTTGTGCTGGTAGATGCAGATACAGCTTGTGTTGCAGAAATGATTGCACATGCTCTCGTAAAATATAGGAAAGATACCACACACATTGTGAGCAAAGACAAGCACACGGCAGGAGCTTTATCCTTTGCTTATGAAATATATTTGCCTGAAGGTGTAACTGTCATTACTAATGCTTTGGGAGACAAAAGAAAAATATTCTTAGATGAGAAAATCATTGAAGATAAAGGAATAAAACCAGATTTATTTATTGAAATACAATCTGTTGAAGATTTACAGCCCTATAAAGACAAAGTGCTTGAAAAAGCCATTTCAAATTTTTTATTATGAAAAGAATGAGTAAAGACATGTTCAGTTAAAATCAGAATTGCCAGGAATCGGTAAGATGATACCGGATTCTGCTCTAGCTCTTAAATTATTGTAAAACAAATTAATTTATTATGAAAAAAGAATTAGTAAAACCAAGCCCTATTAAAGAAAGAGTTGCCAAAGAGGTAGAATCACTTTGCGATGGATATTCTTGTGGAACGTTTGCCGGTTTTCCACCTTACGGAGATACAGCAGATGATACAGACATTTTATTCTAACCAAAACATTATTGTTTAACAAAACCAAATTTTTTTATTATGAAAAAAGAGTTAATAAAGCCAAATTCTATCAAAGATAGAGCGGCTAAAGAAGTAGAGTCGCTTTGTGACGGATTTACTTGCGGATCATTTTTCGGAAGTCCTAATGCGGATACAGGAGATGATACAGAAATCTTATTCTAACCATTTAATCATTGTATAACAATTAAATTTTTATTATGAAAAAAGAATTAGTAAAACCAAATTCAATTAAGGAAAGAGTAGCTAAGGAAATAGAATCACTTTGTGATGGGTTTTCTTGCGGAACATTTATGGGAAGTCCTAGTGGAGACACAGGAGACGATACAGAAATTTTATTCTAATCCTTAGATTATAAGTCAAACCAATCAAACCTTTTATTATGAAAAAAGAGTTAATAAAGCCAAATTCAATCAAAGAGAGAGCGGCTAAAGAAGTAGAATCACTTTGCGACGGATTTACTTGCGGATCATTCTTCGGAAGTCCTAATGGTGATACGGGAGATGATACAGAAATTTTGTTCTAATCATTAAACACAATTTTATGAAAAAAGAGTTAGTAAAACCAAATTCAATCAAAGAGAGAGCGGCTAAAGAAGTAGAATCACTTTGTGAAGCATTCTCCTGTATGTCATTTACGGGAAACCCTCAGGGTGACACTGGTGGAGATACCAGTGGAGACACTGAAATTCTTTTCTAAAAATTTGTAAATAGGGCTGTATTTACTTAAAATTACTAAAATCACTAATCTAATTATTATGTCACTAATTAAAAATAACCCTTTTAATATCCTGGTGCCTGTTGAGGAAAGAGAAGAGTTTTTGCTATATAATACTCTTACGGGCGGCCTGGATGTACTTACTTATAATGATGGCATTCAACTGAGTGGCATAGCAATGATGAAACATGCGGATTCTGAAAATTATTCTCAGGATTTTATTAATGACCTGTCTGAAAAAGAATATTTGATAGACAGTGATTTTGATGTTTTAAATTTATTGGAAAAAAATGTAAATGATACCCAGTTTAAAAATGCAGGAGTCATCAATCTTACCATTGGTACTACTATCACCTGTAATATGGGATGTTCTTACTGTTTTGAATTTATAAAACCCAATCATACCCTTAAGGATGACAAGGTTAAAAAAGGAATCGTAGACTACATTAGTCAGATAGTTACCAATTCTGGAAAAAAAGTTCATACCCTTTCTGTAACCTGGTACGGAGGTGAGCCTTTGATTAATGTGAAAGCCATAGAAGATTTGTCTGTAGATTTAAGAAATCTGGCACAGACTTTTAACCTAAAGTATGACGCAAATGTTATTACCAATGGCATATATCTGAATAAAAAAAATGCGGATATGCTTATCAGAAGTGGTGTGAAAACAGCTCAGATAACGATAGACGGAGCTAGAGACGTTCATGATAGAAAAAGACCTTTAAAACAGACAAAAGGAGAAAATTATTTTAAAATACTGCGAAATATTGCAGAAATAGACAGCAAAGAGCTAAGCTTTACCATTAGGCTCAATATTGATAAGGAGGTGGCAGAGAGTATTCCTACTCTTCTTGATGACTTTTATGAATATGGAATATGGCCCCAGAAAAATACCCAGATTCATTTTGATCCGGCATGGTTAAGATCTTATGAAGAAATAGATCTGTCCGAAGAAGAAGGAAACAAGCGAATGAGTGTGGATGAATATTTTGAATTTAAACAAAATTTCAGACTTGAATTAATCAGCAGATATAATGACTGGGCTTCAGAATTAAACAGAAAGACTGCAAAGCTAAAATGGGATTTACCAATGTATCAGTCTACTTGTGCTACATGGGCATCACCTATCAGCCTAGTTATAGATCCTAACGGCTATGTACACAAATGCTGGGAAACTATTCATGATGATTCCAAAGCACCTACAAATGTCTTTGAACCTTATAACCCTGACAGATTTCAGAAATATTCTGCTTTTAATAGATATACCCACAGCGATGTATGCAGAAACTGCAGCTATCTTCCAATTTGTGATAAGATTTCATGTTCATATGAAGCCATAAAAAAAGCAGTACCAGAATGTACACCATGGAAATATAAGTTGGAGAACTATCTAAAAACACAATACCTGAGAATGTCTGAACAACCGGAAACGATAACGGCGCCACAGAGAACAGATTCCTTTAATTCCGGACATTCTAATAAATAATACAGCAGTATAATGACAATAGGAATTATTGATACAGGGTGCGATAGAAATCATAAGCGCTTTGTTGATTTAGAAATAGAGGGACTCACCATTTATAAAAATGCCAATAATGAAATTATTACGGTAAAAGACAGATTTTCAGACAATAAAGGACATGGGACAGGGATTACATCTATTATCCACAAAAATTCTCCCCTGTCCAAAATCATTGTTGTAAAAATTGAATCATTTGATCATTCATTGTCAGAAGATTTATTGGTTGAAGCTATTGAATATTTAACAAATCATACTGATGCTAAAATTTTGAATATTAGCATGGGAGTCAATACAAATAATCCTTCCGTACAATTAAAAGAAGCCTGTCAGTTTGCTTTTGATAAAGGGGTAATTGTAGTTGCTTCAGCATATTATAAACATGATAGCCTGTGTTTTCCGGCAAATTTTAAATCAGTATTTGCAGTAGGCTCCGGAATTGTAAAAAGTAAAGAAAGCTTTAGATTTTTGGGACAGGATTCTTTTGTTAATATTCTTGCAAAAGGAGGTTTTCAAAGAGTTGCCGTACCACAGAATAAATATCAGTTTAGTACCGGGACAAGTTTAGCCACAGCACATTTTACAGCGATATTGGCTGATGCTTACGAAAAAGGAGAATGGAAAACCAGAGACGAACTGAATAATTGGATATCCGGAAATTCTGATAATAATACGATAAGTCTTACAAAACATGATCAGCTAAGAGTAGATCATGAAAATATATCCGCAAAAGAAGAACGCACTTTTCAAGAAGTTTTTACCCTTGACAAGTCAGTTGAAAATTTTGCAATTTTTCCTTTCGAAGAGAAAGAAATGAAGACGTTAATTGAGTTTAGAGAACATTTAAATTCAAACTTAACTTTAGCAATCGGTTCTCCAAGAAGTATCAAATTAGATAACACCATGGAGCTCTTACAGGAAAAGGGTATTAATTTTATTACAAAGGCCTTAAACCCTGAACACTTTGATCTTTTTGACACCATTGTAATTGGGTATTTTCTTGATAAATTATCTGATTCCAACTCCTTCTTTGGTTTTACTCTGATCAAAGAATGTATCAAAAGAAATAAGAATTTTATTGTGTGGGATAAAGCTGTATATGATATTATTAATCAGGTTATCAATGATGATGAGCATGCCTATACTGGGAAATTGTTTTTAACCTCTTTTGATAATGATAAAAAAGATTTCCTCTATAGAAATGTTGATTATGTTGCGTTGAAGAGACCTTCTATCTGTGTTGTAGGAACAAACAGTAGACAGGGAAAATTTACAACACAGATGATCATAAGAAAAGTATTGGAAAAAGAAGGATACAAAGTATCACACATCTCTACCGAACCTCAGGGGATTCTTCTCAATTCTTCCTGTGTTTTTCCAATAGGGCATAATGGAACCGTATCAGTAGATCTTAGAGAATGGAATAAATCATTAAGGCTTTTAAGCCAAAGCATAGAATTAAACGAAGAACCTGACATCATTATTACAGGAAGTCAGGGAGGGATACTTCCATTACATCCTGTTAATGACTCGTTGCCTCCTGAAAAATTAATTTATGTAAAATCATTTTATCCTGATGCTATTGTATGTACAATTAGTCCCAGTGACTCCATTGATGTGATACAGAGAACGGTAAATACCATAAAATCATTTGTTGAAACAGAAGTATTGTTTTTTGTGCTGACACCTTGGCAGTATAAATTCCATCATGGATATAAAACCATCGTATCTTTTGATAAGATAGATGAAGAGGAATATAATGAAAAGCTCATTTATTTTACCGAAAAATTGGGTAAGAAAGTCATTAATATTAAAGATGAAAACCATCACAACATCATTGTAGATGAGATTGTAAATTTCTTTGCAAAAGAAAAAGAAGAAGTAATGTAGGAACATTGAAACCTTATTGTAATATGAAAATAGACATCAACAAAATAGTAAACGGCTGTCAGTCATTAACCAATGATGATAGAGAGTTTGTAAATAAAAATTATTTTAATGATAATTATGGGTATAGAGGCATACCGGTAGTTTTTAAAAATGCATTTAAATCAGAAAATGAAAGCCCATCAGGTGATCATACCGAAGCAATTTTGAATATTTTCAGATGTTGGCTATCAGAAGAAAAATTTAATATCCTATCTGAAGAGAAAGATACATTTTCAGCTTTAGATCGTGAAGAGTTTAGCAAAGATAAGTGGAATTATTTGTTGTCTGGAAGAAAGTTGTGGCTTATATATCCAGCAACATTTAATGCTGAAATAAGTAATAATAGATCTAAATATCACTTGGAAAATATAGGAAATATTAATGAGAAGATTTCTGAAAATTTAATCAAACCATTTTATGCTATTCAGGAACCGGGAGACTTAATTTACATCCCAGGGAACAATTATCATATGCACATTAATGTAGAAGACACTGCGGCATACCAGCAGAATTTTATCAACGAGATTAATTATGACAATGTGAGAATAGCTCTTAGAAAAGGCAGTAAAGAAGAAGCTAAACACCTGGAAACAATAATTAAAAGCAATTTTGAAAAACTAAGTCAATAGTCTCATTTCAGCTTTCAAAATAAAAGTAGTGTAAAAAACAAAAAAAATATGGAAATCAATATAAAACAAAAAATCAGTGATATCTTACAAGATTTAACTCAAAGTGAATATCAGGACATTTTTGAAGGATGTGAAAACGATCAGGAAAGATTACAACTATTGACATCAGAATCTATGCTGGCTTTGGTTTTTATATCATCACTTGAAGACGAATTCTCAATAGAATTTGAGGATGATGAATTGGATGTCAATTTTTTCTCCAGTACTGAACTCGTTGAAAATATTATAAAAAAACATCTTGCTCTGGTTTAAAGTATGAGAAATATTCTGTCTCTATTTTTATTTCTTAGTATCATTCAGACTGTATATTCTCAGGAATATTCAGCTTTCGGCAAAGTAATAAGAGAAAACGGTTCTCCAGTATCATCTGCAGAAGTTATTCTTAGTACAAAATCAGATTCCGTACTTGTAAAAGCAACGGTTACCGATGATAACGGGAAATTTACTCTTGGAAATCTTCCAAATGGAAAGTATGCTTTAAGGATTCAGCATAAAAGTACCGCTGCACATAATGAGACTTTGGAAATTAATAATGAATCTATAGATCTTGGAGCCATTACAACCTATCAGAATACAATACTGATAGACAAAATTGTGATTGTAAAACCGCTTCTGGAAAAGAAAATTAATAAGACCATTATTAATGTAGAAAATAGTGTTTATAAAGTTGGGCAGGATACCTATCGGCTATTAAATATTTCCCCTGAAATTCAAACAGATAATATCGGAAATATAACATTCAGGGGAAATGAATCTGTGACGGTTTATATGGATGGAAGAAAAATACAATTAGGTGGAAGAGAATTGATGGATTATCTAAAATCCATACCTTCAGAATCCATTAAAAATATTGAAATCAGCTCAGTTCCTTCGGCTGAATTCGATGCGTCCACTAAAGGAGCCATTATTAATATCAATACAAAAAGCAATTATAAATACGGGTTGAGCGGTACAGTATATAATGAGCTGCAACAGCACAGACATTTTCAGTGGAACGCTGGAATGATGCTGGTTTATCGAAAGAAAAAAATCATTACACAAGCTAACTATACCTATGGAACCGGGAGGGGATTTGTGGATAATAATGATAGACAGACTTTTTTTAATAGACCAATTCAGCTCAATCAGCACGAAGATTATAAAGAAAAAATAGGAGCCCATAACCTTAGTGCAGGACTGGATTATAATATTAATGAAAAAAATGTTATAGGAGCCAATTACATTTTAAGCTATTGGAGTGGAACAACAACAGGAGTGTCTACAAACTCAATCAAGAATACATCAGATTTTAATGTAGATTCTATTTATGTGACAAAGAATGAGAAACCTTTAACGCTGAGAAATCAAACATTTAACACATTCTACAGATATAAAATAGACTCGTTGGGAAGTAAAATAGACGCGGGATACAATTTCATCAGTTACAATAATCATCAGGAATCCTATCTGGACAATAATTTTTTTGATAAAAATAATCAGATTATGAGACCAGGTACCTATTTATCTATAAAAAACCCTTTAAAAATAAACATTCACACCTTCAATCTTGATTATAATAAAGTTTTTAAAAATGAATTGACAGCACAGCTGGGATCAAAATATGTAATTTCTAAAACCAATAACAGTATACAGTTTTTTGATAGCCTGAATCAAGTGTTTAACCCCATACTTTCAAATGATTTTGTTTATGATGAAAAGCTTTTGGCTTTCTATTCAAGTATAAATAAAAAGTGGGGCAAGTGGGGAATGAATTTGGGCTTAAGAGTAGAAAATACAAACTATAATGCCAATTCAATAACCACTTCAGAATCGTTCTCTCAAAATAGATGGGATCTCTTTCCTTCCGTTTTTGTGGAATATAAACCCTCAGATGATAATACTCTGAATTTCTCCTATGGAAGAAGAATTACCAGACCTCCTTACAAACTGCTGAATCCCTTTGAAAATATTGAAGATCCGTTTTTTATATCAAAAGGGAATCCTTTCCTAAAACCCTATTTCTCTAATAGTTTTGAACTGAATTATCTGCTTAATAAAAAGCATAATTTCACATTGCTTTATCAAAGGAGTACGGATGTAATTAATAATATTTTTGTAACGAATGTCAATTCGCAAACTATTTCTACTTATGATAACATTAATGATGAAGAAATGTATTTGGCATCCTTCAGTACTTTTTTTGATATTTATAAATGGTGGAATTTTAATGCCTATGCGAATGTTGTCTATAGAAGAATCAAAGTGAACAATGCTCATCCCCAATCTTATGAAAAAGCAACACCTTATATCAGAATCAATAATACATTCAAAATTAAGGATGATTTTTTTATAGAAATTAATGGAAGCTATTTTGCAAGATCTTTCTATAGTGTTTACGATCTTGCCCCGCAGGCTGTGGTCAATATGTCATTCAGGAAATCCTTTTTTAAAAATAAGCTGAATGTCAATTTAAGTTTTAATGATCCGTTTAATATTAAGCGTATCAGAGTTAATGTAAATGAAACAGATTTCAACAGACAAATTGAAAATAGATTAGCAATAAGAAGTGTCTCTTTGAGGCTGTCTTATAACTTTTCAAAAGGAAAGAAAAATACAAACAGAGAGCAGATACAATCTACAAATAGCAATGAAGTCAACCGAATCAATCAATAATTTGTTCAGATTATCCAGATTTTTGGAAGTTTATGAAGACGGGGTAGACCATGTTTACCTCCATTCTGCTATATCTCATAAAAGGATACTAATAAGCAGAGAAAATTATAAACTGCTGCTTACAGGTTCATTCAGTCCTATAGATGCAAAAATAGTAAAGGAACTTATTGATAAAGCTATTTTAGTGCCTGATATTATAGATGAAAAAGAGTTCATAGCTAATCATTTACAAGGATTAAATAAATTGACGTTGGTTTTTGATGATGTCCATTTTTCAACGGACATTTTTCAGAATATCTTTCAATCGCTTAAGAAAGTTTCATATCATGATATTTGTTTACTCTTTGCACTTCAAAACAAGAAAAACCTGGCCTTTATAAAAGAAGGTCTGCGTAAATATTCCAAAGAATTTGAAAATATAGCCATTTTGAGGCTTGAGAAAGAAAAAATTAATTCTTTTAGCAATAAAATTAATATTTATAAGTCTGTAAGAGGATTTGATGAAGAAAAACGGATATATTCTCATAGAATGATTTATAATGTTAATGAATCTGAAATTAATGAGCCTTTATCCTCTGGAGAAAAAATTTCATTTAAAGAAATCAATCCCGCTATTATGAGTATTTACGGTCATCAGCTTACAGGACCAAAAACAATGAACGGGCTGTCTGTATTATTGACTGCCCATCATGATATAAAAGAATTACCCATATCAGGATTTATTGTTGATTATCATAGATTATCGGATTTTATTAGAAATGAAAAAATTAATAAAAACTGTATAAACTGTTCTGTTTTGCCCACTTGTGGAGGATATTTTGAAGAAGCTGCAGTAGAATGCCCCTCCTTTAAAAATATTCAATTGAAAAACTTCGGCAAAGAAAAGGAAGAGGAGTCCTCAAACCATCTGGCTGGGGTAAGTAACAATCTGATTCTGAAATCAGACTTCCTGAAACATGTGGATGATATGATTGTTCTTAATGTTCCCGATTGCTCAGAATATATGGCTATTTTCTATCTTAATAATCAATATTACAGAGGTTTTAGCCATGCGAAGGCAGGTAAATTGATTGAGGCAGGAGATATCTTTGCCTATGCAGATAAAATTTCGACACAGCTTCTCCCACAAAGCGGTTTTTCATACAATTTCATACAGACATTTATAACGTCCAACAAATCATATTTGTCTTTCAAATTAAATAATAACGAAGAAGCACTAAATATAACGAAGGATGGAATCAGATATAGTATAGAGCTGGATACCTATCGGTCAATAGAAATTCTTTCATTGCATATATCCCAAATGCTGATGAATATGTCTACTGTATATTTAGCTGTAAATGATATGGAAAAATGGAGAGAAACTACTATGGCAAATATTAATTATTTATTGAATTTTGAGCTTCCGATCCATGCTGATGGATATGATATAAGCTTATTAAAAAAAGCTCCGGCTCATTTAAGGTATTTTATGCTGCTGGAAATTATCAATCAGATATTGACACGGATCATAAAAAAAGGTTTTGAACCCGGCTTACAATTATTGCGTGAAATTAAAGTAAAAGATCTTTCGACAGAGATAGACAGACAAATTTCAGAATGGGTAAGCCTGATTATCATTTCTTGTAGCCCGGATACCAGCATTACAGACTTCGAAATCAGACTTTCTGAATTTTATAGTTCTGAAAATGAAATAATTGAACTTTCTAAGCTTAAACTTTTTTTAAGATTTATGATCAAAAGTAACAACAAAAAAATCCATAAAAATATTTTATAAGCTATAGAAGAAAAGCCCAAATATTATTTAATCCCGAGAAAGTTCTGTTTTAAAATGATAAATTTGAGTAAATTTTCAGGAGAATGAATTTAATGTACGAAAAACAGATCCAGGTAACGGAAGAACATATTGATCAGAATAATCACGTGAATAATGTACAATATGTGTACTGGGTGGAAGAAGTGGCAGCAGAACACTGGGATCTTTTAAAACAGAAAACAGAATATGCAAATGATGTCTGGATGCTTCTTGATCATCATATCCGGTATAAAAAACAAGTCTATCTGAATGACATCATCACGGTAAGAACCTATCCCATGTCACCTGAAGGAGCCAAACAGCCCAGAAAAGTAGAATTTTACTGCAATGATGAGCTGGTAGTAGATTCAAGCACCCTTTGGATCCTGTTTGATCCGGAAACCAAGAAGATCAAACGATTGGAAAGTGACTGGCTGGAAAACTTTTAAAAATCCGCTAAAAAGAATATTTTAATATCGCTCTAATAGAAACAGTCTTTTCTCTATTAAGCGGTTTTGTCATATCTTTGTACTATGATACGTATTACAAAAATTTTTACATTCGAAACCGCTCACGTGCTTTACAACTACGATGGGAAGTGTAAAAATATGCATGGACATTCCTATAAACTGTTTGTAACAGTGAAAGGGAAACCGATCAATGATATTGAAAATCCTAAAAATGGAATGGTGGTAGATTTCGGAGATATTAAAAGTATCGTAAAGTCTGAAATCGTAGATGTATGGGACCATGCGGTTCTTGTAAATGCCCTGTCTCCGCATAAAGAACTGGGTGATGATCTTGAACAGAAAGGCCATAAAGTAATCTATTGCAGCTTCCAGCCTACCTGTGAAAACATGTTGTATGCCATTGCTGCCAAAATCAAATCAAGACTTCCGGAAGGAATTTCTTTGGCTTATCTTAAACTTCATGAGACGGAAAACTCTTATGGAGAATGGTTTGCAGAAGATAATCAATAATTTTACCCCCCACAAAACTCAGAAGGTGTTAAAAACAACAATTAATTTAGAACCTGGAAAAAAAGTATATTTCGCTTCAGATCAGCATTTTGGTGCTCCTACACCTAAGGAAAGCAAGGTGCGTGAAGAAAGATTTATATGCTGGATGGATGAGATCAAAGAAGATGCTCAGGTTTTGTTTTTAATGGGTGATCTTTTTGACTTCTGGCATGAATGGAAGCATGTTATTCCTAAGGGATACGTTCGTGTTCTTGGAAAAATTGCAGAGCTTAAAGACAGAGGAATTCATATCTATTTCTTTGTCGGAAACCATGATTTATGGATGAAAGACTATCTGGAAGAAGAAATTGGCTGTACTGTTTTTTATCAGAAACAATATTTCGAGATGGGAGGAAAGCAGTTTTTGCTGGCCCATGGAGACGGTTTAGGCCCCGGTGACAAAGGATATAAACGAATGAAAAAATTATTCACAAATCCTGTTGCACAGTGGTTCTTCAAATGGCTTCATCCCGATATTGCTATGAAAGTAGCTTTATATCTTTCCCAAAAAAATAAAATGATCTCCGGAGAAGAAGACAAAGCCTTTCTGGGAGAAGATAAAGAGTTTCTGATTATTTATTCCAAAGAAAAGCTGAAGACTCAGAAAATAGATTATTTTATCTACGGGCACAGACACCTTCCGATGGTGCTGGATTTGGAACAGAATGCCAAATATATCAACCTTGGAGACTGGATTTCCTATTTCACCTACGGGGTTTTTGAAAAAGATTTTGAACTGAAAGCTTTTGAAAAGTAAAGCAAAAAAAATTACCTCTAAAAAGAGGTAACCTTCAAATAGGCCGAAACCTATTCTTGTTTTTAATCCATATTCCGTTTAAGTAATTGCAAGAAGCCTACCAAAATAGAATTTTCAGATTAAAAAAATATTAAATATCAATATTTTATCTTTATAGTTGCCTTGTAATGAGGTGATAATGAGCTTAAAAAAGTTATGAAATTAGAAAACATATTCAACATACAGACTGAACAGGATTTCCTGAACGCATCATTGAAAACATTTCGTTATCAGTATGAAAATGTTGAAATATACAGGAAGTTTGTTGACTTTCTGAAAGTGAATCCTGATGAGGTAGACAGTTTAGTGAAAATTCCGTTTCTGCCTATTGAAATGTTTAAAAATCATCAGATTCTTGATAAAAATGTGACAACAGATTTGTTTTTTCAAAGTTCAGGAACCACTCAGATGAATCTTTCAAAACATTTTATTGCAGATCCAAAGCTGTATGAAGAAAGTATTTATAAAAGTTTTGAACAGTTCATCGGAAAACCGGAAGATTTTATTTTTCTGGGCTTACTTCCAAGCTATCTGGAAAAACAGAATTCATCCCTGATTTATATGGTAGACTATCTGATGAAAAAATCTGCCAGGCCGGAAAACGGATATTTTCTTTACAACCATTCTGAACTTTTTGATTTATTGAACAATCTGCAGGGCAAAAAAGTTATTCTTTTCGGAGTTTCCTTTGCCTTATTAGATTTTCTGGATTACTGCCATGCTGAACAAAGTGAAGAATCTCAAAATTTCCCCGAAAATTTAATCGTAATTGAAACCGGAGGAATGAAAGGACGAAAAGAAGAAATGACCAAAGACGAGTTATTGAAAATTTTGCAGGACGGTCTTAAAACAGATAAGATCTATTCAGAATATTCTATGACGGAATTGCTTTCGCAGGCTTATTCTCTTGGAAATAATGAATATGAATGTCCCAACTGGATGAGAATCATGGTCAGGAATGCAGAAGATCCCTTAAGCTATGAAAAAGAAGGAAGAACAGGTGCTGTTAACATCATTGATCTGGCCAATACCCATTCCTGCTCATTTATTGCGACACAGGATTTAGGGAAAATTGTGGGAGATAAATTTCAGGTATTGGGAAGAATAGACCATTCGGATATCAGGGGTTGCAGCCTGCTGGTAAGTTAGAAAGCGTAATGTCAAAGGGGAATTGTGAATAGTTAATCGCTTTGCTTGTCAATTTTTTCATCATCGAAATAAATAAAAATAGCTTATTATTTTTGCTGAGTGAAATGCTTTTGCGAACATTTAAAGGTAGTAAATATAAACTTTGTGGACATTGCGTTTATAATATTGACTATTGGAGAGCGAGCGCATCATCATTAATACTTTTTACATTGTACATTTTACAATTATACCAATGATCAAAATAGAAGAACTTATCCACACCTACATTCATTCCCATTGCGATTTTGAAAAAGAAATCGTACTGACGAATTATTTTCAGGCAGATTGGGAAGCAGATATTCTGGTCATTAATTCAGAAGGCGAAAGTCATGAAATTGAGATCAAGTTTTCAAAAAGTGATTTTAAAAATGATTTCAAAAAATCTTACCTCAATAAAGATACAGGAGAAAAATTTCTGAAGCACGATAAAATTTCCTGTGGAGATTACATCTGCAACTCTTTTAGCTTTTTACTTCCTATGGGAATGATAGATGCTGCGGTTATCCCCGAACATTGCGGAATCATCGAGTTTTATCATAATGCAGATACCTGGGAAACGGAGTTCTATCTGATCCGGCCGCCTAAAAAGCTTCACGAAGACTCTTACTGGAAGCTTAATGATAAAGATCTTTTCATCCGGAAAATGGCTCTGAATCTTCTCCAGCGTAAAATGGAAATCAAAGGAAAACATGAAGAACTGATCTTCAAAAATCCTTTTGACATCAAAAAACTGAAATAAAAAAATCCTGCCGCCTGACAGGATTTTATATTTGAATATTGCTCTAAAAATTAATCTGCAATTTCTGCAGTATCTCTCTGAAGTAAGAATTTGTAGATTAATCCTCCTACAACTCCTCCTAAAATTGGTGCTACCCAGAACAGCCAAAGTTGAGACATCGCAGTTCCTCCCACAAATACCGCTTGAGAAAGTGATCTCGCAGGGTTTACAGAAGTGTTTGTGATGGGAATAGAGATCAGGTGAATCAACGTAAGAGCAAGACCAATAGCAAGACCGGCAAATTTACCGTTCGCCCATTTGTCTGTAGCTCCCATGATTACGATAAGGAAGAAAGCAGTTAATAAAAACTCAGCCAGGAATGCTGCTCCCATGCTGAATGCTTTTCCGTTATACACAGCTTCACCGTAGAAGTTGGTGGCAAAATCTCCGGGTTTGGAGAATTCTACCGCTCCCGCTCCGTTAAGGATTGTATACAGGCATCCTGCTGCTACAATTGCTCCCAGACACTGAGCTACAATGTAAGGGATAAGGTCTTTTGCAGGAAATCTCCCTCCAGCCAAAAGCCCGAAAGAAACGGCAGGGTTAAAGTGCCCTCCTGAGATGTGTCCTACAGCATAAGCCATAGTAAGAACCGTAAGACCGAAGGCTAAAGCAACTCCTAAAAGTCCGATGCCGATATCTGGAACACCAGCTGCGAAAACAGCGCTTCCACACCCTCCGAAAACAAGCCAAAATGTGCCGAAAAATTCAGCGAAAAGTTTTTTTATCATGTTGTTTATTATTTAAATGCATCTCAAATGTAAAATTTAAATCTTAAAGTAAAAAGTAAAAACTGAAAAAATATTTCGAAAAAGAGTGAACAATAATTGTAAAATCTATAATTTGGTGTAAAGTTTGTTTGGGATTTATTTATAGAGCATTATAGTCGGCTTTGAAAGATATAACATAAATGTTTTATCTTTCGTTTGTAATTTAAAAGGATGGTGAATGAGAAAGTATTTTTGTGTGGTCTTTGTACCTTTTATTTATAGTTTACATTATTCGCAGGCAGCCAAAAAAGCTTTTCCCTGCTATGATCTTTCTACTGTATTGAAGGTTGAAGCTACACCGCTTTACAAACCTCACCTTGATGCCTCCAAAAGTTTCGGAATACAGCTCCTTAAAGATTCCAAGACCGTACAGAAATATATCAGTAACGGAAAATTCCACAAAATAAAAAAATCAGGAAAAGGATACCAGGTTCAGAGGCTGGATTACAGCAGGGCTTATATGGTATCCAAAGCAAAAACTACCCTGGAGAAAATAGGTTCCAAATTCAGTAAAGACACAAAAGGAGGTACATTCACCGTTTCCTCCATTACCCGAACTCTTGAAGACCAATGCAGGCTGAGGAGAGTCAATTCAAATGCATCATTAGGGATTAGTTCTCATAATTATGGGAACTCTTTTGATATTTCTTATATAAGATTCAACAACGTTCTGAAGTACAACCCGAAGATGGAAATAGCCTTGGAGAAAGTTTTAAAGCATTATCAGAATGCCGGTAGAATATATTTCATTAAAGAAAGGCAACAGAGCTGTTATCATATTACAGTGAAAAATTATTAATTAAAAATCTTTCTTGCATAGCATGTTTAGTTTATATATTTTTATACAACTAAAAACTATGCTTATGTCAACATTAAACATTGTAGACTATATGCTGCCTGTAGAAGAATGCAGAGCTGCATCCGGTGAATGGAAAGCTTACTGTTCCGATTTTTCAAAATTACAAAAGCTGATTCCCACCAACTATGTTTTTAATATTTCCAGTGAACATCTTGAGTGGATGAGAGGTTTCAGGGAGTATAAAGACTTTTGTTCAGCAATAGGAGTGTATAGAGATCGACTGATTCTTATTCTTTATCCTATGAATAACGAAGGAGTAAAAATAGATGTCAAAGAATATCCGTACAGCTTCCTTACCGAACTAGACAAAGACCTGAGACTTCAGGAAATCCAGGAATATACAGTGGTTAAAAATGCAGTTCTTTCTAAAGATTTAGAAAAAGCTGAGAAAGACTCTAATATGGCTTTCCCAATTTCCAATACCCCAATTCTTGAGCAGGATGTAGCCGTAACAGCTATTGAACGTTGGAGAAACGAAGGGATGGACTGGTTCTATAAAGAGTGCGGAGAAAATTCAGGAGCAGGGATTTTCAGAAAATTCTATGTTCCTACAGCAGATCTTTGCCTTGATGATGCGGGCTTAACAGGAATTACCTGTTCTTTCGGGCTTAAATACAATGATATTTACGGAAAGATGCTGGTAACTCTTATCTTCATCTCTTTCCGTGAAAATCTTAAAAATGCAGAGCTGGGAGCGGAGACTATTTCAAATACATATGACTGGGCAAAACCATGTCCTCCTATCTGCCGTATCCCGGATGTAGACGTAGGATGTGAATTTTAAAAAAGATAAACTGAGGAATGGCTGGACTTTATAAGGCAATTTTATTCCTGAATTATGCACTGCTTCTATCTGTTATACTGCTGGGAGCAGCAAAATACCGCATATTAAACTCAAAAGAAAAGCAATATTTTCATTGTATTGCTTTTCTTTTTTTTATTGAACTGCTGAATCTGGCTCTGCCCTATATCTTCAAACTTAATGATACTTCATTTCTCTATCCCTTGTACATTGCAGGAGAGTTCTTTTTGCTCACAGGTTTATTCATCAGAAAACTGGACTGGCCAAAAGTTGTTCTCTGGACTGTAGGGATACTGGCAGGAGGTTTTATGGTTGCAAAATATGGGTTTGATTACCCATCCAATGCAGATATTGCGAAAGTAGTTTCCAATATCATCATCATCTGTCTTTCCGGATTTACCCTCATTCGTGAGATTAAGAATACCTCTGCACAGAACCGTTTTCTTTTGGTAGATGCAAGTATTTTTTTCTACTATTCTGTTTCGGTATTTATATTTATTATTCAGCACCAGATTGCAGAGCTGTCGGAAAACGATTATTATACTATTCTCAGTGCCAATAATATTCTTTCGAGTATTTTGTACTGTTCATTTTTATATACTTTTGTCAGATTAAAGAAGTAACTTTAAATATCAATTTGCTGATCCTTATAATTGTTACCATAGCAATTATAGTATCCTTTATTCTGCTAGCCTACCGGGCGTTTATTACCAGAATTATAAAGGAAAAAAATGTACAGCATGAGGCGGAAGTACTGCATCAGAAAAAACTGGTGCTGGAAAATATTAAAGCACAGGAAGAAGAAAGGAAAAGAATTGCGGTAATGATTCATGACGACATCGGAAACCGTCTTAATATTCTTTCTTTATGGCTGAATAATCTGGATACGCAGGGAGATGAGCTGATTAAAAAAAACATCTACGGTCAGATGTCTTCCCTGATTGATGCCGCCAGAAGCATTTCTCATTCATTGTACCCTGTAAACCTGGAATCGGTGGGACTGGTTCTATACGTTGAAGAATTAATAGCCAACCTCTCCCATAAAATTAATATATCCTTGCAGGTAATGCCGGGCTATGAAAAGAAAGACCTTTTTGTGGAAGTACAGCTGTACAGGATTATTCAGGAGTTTACTACCAATGTGATCAAGCATTCTGATGCTACAGATCTCTGGATTTATATTAAAGATTATCCTGAAAATATGGCAGTGGTAATTTCGGATAACGGACAAGGCTTTGAATATGAAGAAGTAAAAAAAGGAATGGGAATCAAAAATATAGAATCCCGTATCAAATCTATGAACGCAACACACAAATGGAAAAAAACATTTTCGAATAAAGGAAGTCGTTTAATTATAAAAATTCCAAAATATCATGAGTTCCCAAATCAAACTAGCACTGATTGATGATGAACAGCTGATCCTAGAAGGGGTGAAAATGTTGCTGTCCAATGAAAAAAATATATCGGTATGCCTTACCGCAGATAATGGCCTCGATTTTATAGAAGACCTCGGAAAACTTTCAAAAGATGAATTTCCTGATATGGCTCTCGTAGATGTTCAGATGAAACCTATGAATGGCTTTGAGCTGGTAGAAATCCTGAAAGAAAAATATCCCGATCTTAAAATTATTATCCTGTCATCCCATTATAAAACCTCAATTCTCGGGTATATGGTAAAGTTAGGTGTGTCTGCATTTCTTCCTAAAAATTCAAACAAGCAAACATTTATTGATGCCATTACAATGGTTGACAAAAATGGAGTCTTTTTTACCGCAGAAGATCACCAGATGCTGTTTACCTATATGAACAGTTCTGCCAAGAAAAATTCGCTTTTTGAAACCGAAGATGAGCTGTCCGAAAGAGAAAAAGACGTGGTAAAACTCATCTGTCAGGAATTTACCAACAACGAAATAGGAGAAAAACTCTTCATAAGTCCGAGAACGGTGGAAAGTCACAGGCAGCGTATTCTCGAAAAAATTGGCGCCAAAAATACCGTGGGAATAGTCATTTATGCCATTGTCAATAATATTTACTCCCTTGAAAAAATATAATGTGATTCCGTAGAAATACGGAATTTTTTATTTGGTACTTTCCACTCTAGCGATCCTTGTTTTTCTTCTGTTATTTTGAAATGTCTCTTTTAGGGATTTTAGTTGAAAAAACACAAACAAGATCTGTAATAAAAAATTAAAGTAAAAACATGAATGGCAGCAGCGTGATTTCCGTCGGGATTTTCTTTGACGGTACAGGAAATAATGGGGTCAATATTCTTTCAGCGGATAAACCACTGAACAATAATGAAAGCTATTATGGTACCTTCAGCAATATCTACAAATTATACAGTTTATTTATTGGAGATAAAAAAATATATATCGAAGGAATAGGAACCGTAACAGGTAGTGAAGACAGTAATTTTGCGATGGCAACATGCGCAAATCCGCCCTATGGCATAGGATATTCTTCGGATGATAAACTTCAGAAAGTCAGAGATTTTGTGGAGGATATTACTCATGACGAAACCAAAGAATATCATTTTTATATCTATGGATTCGGAAGGGGAGGAATGTTAGCAAGAACTTTCTGTAACCAGCTTTTGACTCATTTTTCTCCAGGAAATTATAAAATAAAATTTTTAGGAGCTTTTGATACAGTAGAATCCAAACCTTTTAATACCTATAATCTGAACATTCCTGTACAGGTAGAAAATGCCTTGCATATCTGTGCCATCAATGAAAGCCGATTCTTTTTCCCACTAACAGGTTTTTTTGAAAACTCGAAGACCATGCAGGATCAGAAAACGGAAAATCAGTCGTCCATTTGGAAAGAAATTTTTGTGCCGGGAGACCATGCCGATGTGGGAGGAGGGTATCTGGAAGGGCCGCAATCTGTTTATATTTCTACAGATTTCATGAATGTAGATGATTTACACTGCTATGTCTCAGATATCAGAAATGCAAAAACCAATCCCGAAGGAAATAAAATATGGAATGCTTTGCTTTCAGGCTACGAAGTTGAAACGGCTAATGGTCTTTCCCAAGCATATGTATGCAGGGATAAAGTATATAATGATCTTTCTAAAGTATATGGAAAGCTGATGATGGAGGAAACCAATGAAATATTATCTGTTTTTAGTACAGAAAACTATGCCTATTTTGGAACGGATTATAATAAACATGCTTTTCTCAATCGGTTTTATATTAAAATGAAAGAATATATAAAAGATCTTTCTGTAAACAAAAAGCCAATATATGATTTTGAAAAATTTGCAGATTATACCCATATTTCAGCCAACTTCGGATTGTATAGTCATAGTTTCAGGAATAGATCGCAGCAGGAAATTAATATTGAAATGATTAACAACGGGCTCAATGTTTCCAGCAGTACATCTGTTGATCAAACCAGCCAGACAAGACTTTCTGTGGAACTTCATCTGCCGGAAGACAGCTTTGTTGCAGATTTTCTTTATGGAACCAGTGTTCCTAATAATGATATCTGGGTCCGTTCAATTATAAAAACTCCAGCAGTTATTACTTCACATTAAATGAAATAAAGAACCAGTGCAACACTTCTCAGTTTTAAATTTAGGTTAGGGGACATCATTCGGTGTCTCCTTTTCTTTGTAATGGTTTTATAATCAATTGGGTATAATTACTGAATCTTAAATTTGGTATTTTATACTGTAGTTTATGGATTGTAATTCTCGTTACTTTGAGTTGTTCATTTCGCGAAGCTTCAAAATAAAAACTGAACAAAGGCGTATTCTGAAAAGCCTAATCTCAAAAAGAGTAAGAACATTAAAGATTAAAACAATGGAAAAGACACTGATTCAAAGACCCGGAACTATGATATACTCAATTAATTTTGATTTTACATCCGCTGATCAAAGACGCATTTTACAATACCTGCAGGCAAACGGATACCAGCTTTTAGGGTATAAAGGAGCAACTGGTCCTAACCAAATCACTTCAGGAGTACCAACTTGGTTTGCGATGAACTTTACAGAGATGTTCGGTATGGCGGAAATAGATTGTGAACCTCAATATAAAGTATATGTTTTCAATAAAGAAGTTATTCAGCCTAATACAACCATTCAGATGCAGGCATTATCACAGGAAATTTCTTTAGGTACATCCTTAGTTTTCCATCCGGATGGCTCATTTACTACTAATGGAAGCGCTCCTGAAGGAACAATTAATGTAAGAAATGAAAGACCCGCAGGCACCCCTGCTCTCACTATTGGCATTGCAGGAAAAGTAAATGGAAGGTTTCAGCCTTTTTGTGGATTTACATGTAATGCAAAAGGAGAGGTGAATATGCAGCCTAATGAAAATATAGTTTTATTGGCGGCTCAGTCCAATACCTATTCAGGATCTGTTGCTGGTAATACTACAACATCAGGATGCCAATTTATGTTCAGTGCGAGAAATATAGAATATGATCTGGAAATTGTTGCGGGAACATATGGTATAACAAGCAGTCCAGGAGCAGCTCCTGTAGATCCTGTACCTGCAGGGCAATCTTTGATACAGCTTCTCAATAAATAGAAACATTTTACATCCAAATCACTAAAACAAAATAATTATGAAAGTTTCAGAATGGCTTAAAAAAGCAGATAAACTTTCAGACACTTGTGAATACCAGATCAGTATTAAAAATGGAAGTAAACCCATCACAATGTCAGAAGCGAAGACCTTGAACGAATTGCAGGTTGCAATAGGATCTAACCACGGGATCAAACAGGTGAAATATAAAGAAGCCGAAGCAACTCTTGTAGAAATGATTGCAATGGTATAGGCGGGACAGAAAACACCACCGCTTACACCAGGATAAATTTCTTATAAAAATCAGTTTATATGCAAATAAAATAGTTGTCCGTTTTGGACGGCTATTTTTATTTCTGGGCTATTCATTTCTTTTTCCGTATTTTTGCACCCGAAAATTCATTATTCATTACTAATTATTAATTAAGATGCTTTCGGTTCAAAGTTTAGGATTACATCATTCAGGAAATTATTTATTTCAAAATGTCAATTTTACCATTAAAAAAGATGATAAAGTTGGTCTCGTAGGAAAAAATGGAGCGGGTAAATCCACTTTATTGAAAATGCTGTCCGGAGAAATTAATTTCTACGAAGGAGAGGTAGTGACTGAAGGAAGCGTTACCATTGGTTTCCTTAAACAGGATCTTGACTTTGTGAAAGGAAGAACGGTTTGGGCTGAAACAATGCAGGCTTTTGAACAGATCAACGCCTGGAAGAATGAGCTTGAAGAGGTGAATCACCAGATGACGGTGAGAACTGACTATGAAAGCGATTCTTATACGGATCTGATTAATAAAATGACCGAACTGAATGACCTTCTAATGAACCATGATGCCTACAATCTTGAAGGTGACATGGAAAAAGTGTTATTCGGTCTAGGATTTAAAGCTGATGATTTTCAAAAAATTACCGATGAATTTTCCGGAGGATGGAGAATGAGAATCGAGTTGGCAAAATTACTTCTTCAGAAGAATGACATCATGCTTCTCGATGAGCCTACCAACCACCTGGATATGGAATCCATCATATGGTTAGAGAATTTCCTGAAAGACTATCCGGGAGCTATTGTTCTGGTAAGTCACGATAAACAGTTCATGACAGCGGTTTGTAACCGTACTTTTGATATCAATAATAAAAAAGTTGACGACTATAAAGCCAACTACTCGAAATATCTTGTAATGAGAGAAGATCGCCGTGAAAAGCTGATTCAGGCTAAAAAGAATCAGGATGCGGAGATCAAGCAGATGGAAGATAATATTAATAAGTTCCGTGCAAGTGCTACCAAAGCATCTTTTGCGCAGTCACTTATTAAAAAATTAGATAAAATAGAACGTATCGAGGTTGATAATGAAGACGTTTCAAAATTCAATATCCGTTTCGTACAGTCTATGGTTCCTGGTAAAATTATTTTTGAAGCTGAAAATTTAGGAAAAGCTTATGGCCAGAAACAGATTTTTGATGATGTAGACTTTATTGTTCAGAGAGGAGACAGAATTGCTCTTTTAGGACAAAACGGACAGGGAAAAACAACGTTGGCTAAAATTTTAGCAGGAGATATTAAAGATTATTCCGGAACATGGAATCTTGGGCATAACGTCAACATCGGATATTTTGCTCAGAATCAGGAAGAGGTGTTAACCCCTAATAAAACGGTTCTGGAAGAAGCAGAAGATGCTGCAACGGAAGAAACAAGACCAAGGGTAAGAGACTTATTAGGATCTTTCCTTTTCCAGGGAGATGCCGTTACCAAGAAAACAAAAGTACTTTCCGGAGGAGAAAGAAACCGTCTGGCACTTTGTAAACTGTTGCTTCGTCCTTTCAACACGCTGATCATGGACGAACCCACCAACCACCTTGATATCCAGTCTAAGGAGATTATCAAGCTGGCGCTGCAGAATTTTGAGGGAACTCTAATTGTAATTTCGCACGACAGAGAATTCCTTCAGGGACTTTGTGATAAGATCTACGAATTCCGTGATGGGAAAATGAAAGAATTCCTGGGAGATATCAACGAATATCTTGAATACAGACAAAAGGAAACCATCAGGGAGATTTCTGCAGAAAAAGCGAAACTTCACAGCGAAGTAAAGGTAGAGCCTAAGAAAGTGGAAGTGAAGCCTGTAGTGAGCAGCAACCCATCTTCAAACATTGTAAGTAAAGAACAGAAAAATATTCAGAATAAAATCAAGAAAGTAGAAGAAAAAATTTCCGAGCTTGAAACAAAAGTAGAGGAAATGGAAGCTTCTTTTGCCAAAGAAAACCCTTCAGACGAAACTTTAGAACAATACAATAAAGCTAAGGAAGAACTGAATGTCGCTTTGCAGGAGTGGGAATATCTTGGAACTCAACTGGATTAAACTAAAATATAAAAGCTTCATAAACTAAAAATTATGAAGTTTTTTTTGTAACAAACACGTACTCATTTCTACATATTATCAATAGTTGTTAAGTAATTTAATGAAAGTTTAAGCAAACAATTAAATTATTTTCATAATTTTGAACCATGATTATTAAAGAAAGCAGAAACTTAAAGAGTTTTATCTCCAAGCTATTGTTTGGAGTGTATTTCCTCGCGCTGCTTTCTCAAAGCTTTCACCATCATGATTCGGTAGATTATTTTAAGGCTTTCAATCTTAAAAAAGTCGACAATACGATGACGAAAGCCGTTACTAAAGAGAAAGCTGGCGACTGTCTGGCCTGCCACTTTTTGGTTACCGGACATACATTAGCTCCTGAAGAATTCAGTTTTACTTTTGAGCATTACAGCCATGAAGTAAAACAAATCATCGCCATTCAGGAGAAAATCTGGTCACAGACCAAATTCACTTTTCAGCTTCGGGGACCGCCCGCACTTTCATAATTCTTAGATTCTATTGGGTTTAAAGTTGTATACTTTAATGTTCAATGTTTAACGCTTAAAGTTTAAGGTTGTTGGAAGAACAACTGATCGTCTGCAATGCATAATTAAAGAGCATTCAGTTACTAGCTTCTAACCTCTAACTTCTAGTTTCTCATCATTAATACATTGTACAGCTAAACTAACCCAATCCCACAAATTTTAACGAAAAATGTACCCTATTGAAAAGGGTGCGCAATCAATCTATTTACAATGAAATTGATATATTGCCTGCTGCTGATCTTTTGTGGATCAGTATTTACAAGTGCACAAAAAACTTATACTGTAGAAGGAACCGTTCATGATTTTCATGATAAAACACTGCTGGAAAATGCGGTGATTAAAATCGGGAGCTTTACAGCCAAAACAAATAATAAAGGTCAGTTTTCTTTTGACAAAATTCCTGCAGGGAAGTATACACTCATTGCACAGCATCCTGATTGTGATGATTATACTGAAAATATAAGAGTCAATCAGGATGTACATCTGGTTATTACGCTGGAGCATCACGTCAAAGACATTGAAACAGTGACTGTTCACGGAAGCCACAAGAACAATGGAAGCATGGTGGTGAAAACCCTTGATAAAACTATGCTTTCAAGAAATGTTTCCGAAAACTTAGGGAATTTATTAACCAATATTTCCGGTGTTAATGTTCTTAAGACGGGTAATAATATCGCGAAACCTATTATCCATGGTCTATATGGAAGCCGAGTTTCCATTCTTAATGATGGGGTAAAACTAGCCGAACAGGAATGGGGAGTAGAGCATGCACCCAATGTAGATGTTAATAATTTTGAGCATATTGATGTCATCAAAGGAGCATCTGCTCTGAAATATGGAGCCGGAGCGGTAGGTGGAGTCGTTGTTTTGCAGCCGCAGGTTTTACCTAAGAAAGATACCATTATGGGAAGTGTTTCCCTTTCCGGAATTTCAAACGGAAGAGGAGCCGATCTTAATGTAAAACTTGCAAAAACATGGGAGAATGGCTGGGCCATCAAAACCAACGGAAGCTATAAAAAACTGGGAGATCTGGAAGCTCCGGATTATGGCTTGATGAATACCGGGATTGAGAGTTCGGGATTTAACTTCGGGGTACAGAAAATGACATTTGAAAAAGGCTTTTCATTTGATTATTATCTCACCAAAAGTACAGTCGGCATTCTTAGAAGTTCTCACGTAGGGAATTCTGAGGATCTGCGCAATGCTCTTACCTCACCGGAACCAATCTATCAGAGAGATTTTAGTTATGATATTGATAATCCTAAACAGGAAATTGAACATCATATTGCTAAAGTTTCAGCTTACAAAAGGTTTGAAAATTTTGGAAAGATAACGGCTACTTACAGCTTCCAGTACAATCACAGAAAAGAATATGATATCAGACGTACAGAAGCTTTGAGCAAAAAACCGGCATTGGATCTTGAACTGATTACCAATGATCTGAATGTGAACCACCTGATAGAAAGAGGAAACTGGAATCTTGAAACGGGAATTAATGCCGGGTATCAGAACAACTATTCCAATACGCAGACTGAGGCAAGACGTCTTGTCCCGAACTACGACAGGTATTATGCAGGAATTTATTCCGTATTAAAATATAAAATATCACCTGAGCTGGATCTTGAACTGGGAGGCAGATATGATTATGATCATTATGAAGTAACAAAATGGTATGATCTGAGCGACTGGAATAAGACTTATGCAGCAGATTATTCAAATTTTGTGGTAAGAATAAACCAAAACAGAATTCTTACCAAGCCATCATTAACGTATAATAATATTTCAGTAAACGGAGGACTGGTTTATCATCCGTCCGAATATTTTAACCTGAAATTTAATTACGCCAGAGTCTCAAGGTCTCCGAATATTGCAGAACTCTTTGCAGATGGGCTTCACCATTCTGCAGCCATTATTGAAAGAGGAGATATGAGAATGAAAAGCGAAACAGGAAATCAGTTTAATCTGGTTGCAGATGTGAAAGCAAATGTCTTAAAAGGATTGAATATTTCCGTAAACCCTTATTTCTTTTATACTCAGAATTTCATCAATCAGATTCCTACAGGCTATCAAAATACCCAGTGGGGAGGAGCTTTTGTAATATACAGTTATCAGCAGATCAATGCAAAAATGTATGGATTAGATATTGATGCACAGCTTAAAATTACAGATAATCTTACCTATAAAGGAAGCGGATCTTATGTTTATGGACAGGATACCACTAATAATGTACCGCTTATTCTGATGATGCCTCCGAATTTTAATAATTCATTGGAATTCAATAAAAAAGAATGGAAAAATTTCTATTTCAGCGTAAGTAACAACACGTATCTGAAACAGACAAGATTTCCTGTTTATAATGTTCCAATCAGATTATTTGATTCAGACGGAAATGCTTATAATGAAGAAGTCGATATTTCTACACCTCCAAGCGGATATTCGCTTTGGAACCTTCAGACAGGGGTGAATCTGTCTAAAAATTTCGGAATTGATTTTTCAGTTCGAAACGTATTCAATAAGTCTTACAGAGATTATCTGAACAGACTTCGTTTCTTTTCCAACGAAATGGGGAGAAATTTTATTGTAACTCTTAAATATCAATTTTAATTACTTAAAATCAAAAACATGAAAAATATTTTTAAAAATACTACTCTTATCTTAGGACTTTTCTTTGCCGTTGCTTTAAGCTTAACATCGTGTAACAGAAGTGATGATGAAGCAGATGACCTTCCTCAGGAAGAACTTTCCGATGTTCTCTTAAGAGTAACGGATGTAGCTACAGGAACTCCGGTAGTATATGATTATCAGGTGAACAGCACAACGAATCCTAATGTTAAACTGATTAATGGCCATACCTATAATGTAGAAGTTATTTTCAAAAATGGGGACGAAGATGCTACTCAGGAAATAAAAGACGCAAAAGATGAACATTTCTTAGTCTACAATTTTCCTAATTCTGATATTACACTAACCCGTACCGATGATTCCAGCTCTACCAGAGGAGACGGAAGCCGTGTTGGACTAAAAACAAAATGGGTTGTAAATACAGCTGTGAAAAACGCATCAGCGCCTAGTCAGCTGGTTCTTACATTATTCCATGAGCCCGTAACGGTTTCTGAAGCTTCTGCGGTAAGTGGAAACGGAGTGATCTACGGAACCCATACAGGAGGAGAAACAGACGCACAGGCCAACTATAATATTATTAATTAATATATCCTTTAATCTTGTTTGAACCACCGGAATTTCCCGGTGGTTTTTTATTTAACAATATTTGGCGTTATAAGTTGATTTTAAATGGGTGATTTTCATAAAAAATTCATATTTTTGCAACCTAAAATTTTAATCAATAATGAAGGTTACCGCACAAAACCATGATGACGTAAGTGCATTGCTTACAGTAACATTGGAAAAATCTGACTACAAAGAAAAAGTAGAGAAGCAGTTGATTAATTATGCTAAAAATGCGCAAGTTCCTGGATTCAGAAAAGGGAAAGTGCCTTTGAGTATGGTTAAAAAACAATATGAAGCAGGTATTGCATTTGAAGAAATCAACAGACAAGTTTCTGATGCTTTAAACAACTATGTTAATGAAAATAAACTAAGATTAGTTGGTCAGCCTGTTCCTCAGCCAGTAAACGAATTGGATTACAATGCTGATCAGTTAGAAGTTGCTTTCGAAGTAGGATATGAGCCTGAATTCACTATAGATTTAGCTAAATATGAAGCTCCTCATTACAAAGTAGAAGCTTCTGAAAAAGAAATCAGCAAGAGTATTGAAAACATGCAGAAGCGTTTCGCAGAGCAGGTTCCTCAAGATAAAATCACTAAAGATTCTTACATTGCTTTAGAAGTTTCTCAGGTTGTGGAAGAAGATGCTGAAGGAGAGCACCACCACCACCCAAAAAACCTTACCATTACCGCTGAAAACAAAGAAGCTTTCAAATTGGTAAAAGGTTTGAAAATGGAAGGTTCTGTAAAAGTAACAAAAGAAACTCTTGCAGGTGACGAAGAACTAGCTAAAGAATTAGGATTCAGCAAAGAAGAAGTAGAGCACCTACACCACAATGAATTAGAAGTAAAAGTAAAAGATTTCTATTCATTAAACTTAGCTGAGCTTAACCAGGAGTTATTCGACAAAGTATACGGAGAAGGAAACATTAAGTCTGAAGATGAACTTAAAGATAAAGTGAAAACTGAATTAGACGAGTACTTCCAGCAAAATGCTGATGTTCACTTTGTGAATAAGGTATTAGAGCAGGTAACTGAGAAAGAAGAAGTAAAACTTCCTGAAACATTCCTTGTGAAGTGGTTATTATTCTCTAACCAGAACATCCAGTCTGAAGTACAGGCTAAAGAAATTCTTGAAGCTGAGAAAAACCAGTTGAGATACCAGATCATTGAAGGTAAATTGATGACTGATAACGAAATCAACCTGGATTATGCTGATGTATTGGCTCAGGCTGAGCAGTTGGTGAAAAACCAATTGGCAATCTACGGAATCCACCACCTGGGTGATGAAGAAATCCAGAAATATGCTGTTGAAATGTTGAAAGACCAGGAGCAGGTAAGACAAATTTCTTCTGAAGTAGCTATGGCTAAATTGAAAGATGTAATTCTTGAAAAAGCCAGCAAAAAAGAAACTAAAATTTCTCACGACGAATTTTTAGAAGAACTTAAGAAATAATTATACTCAGATATAAATATTTGAAAACCGTCAATTCTTTGGCGGTTTTTCTTTTTCTATATCCATACCTAAAGAGTAATTCATCATCACCAATCATTTACCATCTATCATTTATCATTCATTACTCATTACTTATTTCTATGTCCGCCAATATTCCTATATTTACCCAATAAACTTTATTATAAATATGAAAAAGATCATCATTCCGTTTTTCTGCGCTGTACTTTTTTCAGTACCGGCAGCAGCTCAGAAGAAAGCGGCTGCAACTGTTAAAACAGAAGCTGTAAAATCAAAACTGACACCTAAAGAAGTTGTGGATAATTATTTCAAAGCTCTAGGAGGAAAAGATAAATTGGACGCTGTAAAATCTACCATTACTGATAACACAGTTTCTGTACAGGGAATGGAAATCCAAATGACCACTAAGAAACTAGGAAATAAATTCAAGTCTGTACAATCGCTGATGGGGAAAGAAATGGTTCAGCTTTTTGACGGTGAGAAAGGATATTTTGATCAGATGGGAACTAAAACAGACATCCCGGCTGACAAAATTGCGGAGCTGAAAAAAGGAAAACCAATTGATGCGCTGGCTTTTGACGCCTCTAATTTCCAGACAGTATCTACAGAAAAATTAGATGGTAAAGACTACAATGTATTGTCTTCTGACAAAGGAAAGTTTTATTTCGATGCAGCTACAGGGTTATTGTATAAAACAAGCGCAGGTGAAGGAAATGCAACTATCAAAAGCTATATGACTGTAGACGGATTACAGTTTCCTGCTGAAGTAGAAGCTGAAGGAGCAGGCCAGAAAATGACCATAAAAACGACAAAAGTGGTTATCAACTCCGGAGTTACGGATGCTGATTTTAAGTAAAAAATCACTTTTTAAGAGATAAAAACCGGGAAATTTCCCGGTTTTTTGGTATTTTAATACTTTTAACTCAAATTTAACTATACATTTTTCAGATCCTGCTTTTTCACCTTGTGAAGAATTGATACTTTTAAGCCTGTAAATAAAATCAAATAACCATGAAAAAAGTATTATCTTCATTTGCAGTCATTTTCCTGATGTCTGCGAACGCTTTTGGACAGAATATCCCAGTGGATCCGTCCGTAAGAATCGGTACCCTTTCCAACGGAATGAAGTACTACATCAAAAAGAACACTTTACCAGAAAAAAAAGTAGATTTCCGTCTGGCCATTAATGCCGGATCTATTCTTGAAGACGAAAATCAAAGAGGATTGGCCCACTTTATGGAGCACATGAACTTCAACGGAACCAAAAATTTTCCCGATAATAAACTAGTAGACTTTTTACAGTCTATCGGAGTAAAATTCGGGCAGCACCTTAATGCTTATACCAGTTTTGATGAAACCGTTTACATGCTTCCGGTTCCTTTGGATAAACCCGGAAATCTGGATGCCGGACTAAAAGTGATGGAAGACTGGGCATTTAATGCAACCCTTTCAGACGAACAGATCAATAAAGAAAGAGGAGTAGTACTGGAAGAACTGAGATTAGGTCTTGGAGCAGATAAAAGGATGATGGATAAATATCTTCCCAAGCTTTTATATAAGTCTCAATATGCAGAAAGGCTTCCGATCGGGAAAAAAGAAATACTGGAAAACTTTAAACCTGATGTAGTCAGAAAATTTCATCAGGATTGGTACAGACCGGATTTGATGGCAATTGTAGTAGTAGGAGACATCAATGTAGATGAAATTGAGAAAAAAATCAAAGATAATTTCAGCAAATATAAAAATCCTTCAAAACCCAGAGAAAGAAAATCTTTTGACCTTCCGAATCATAAAGAAACACTGGTAGCTATTGAAACAGATCCGGATGCTACCAACTCTATGGTGCAGTTCATCATGAAAGATGCAGATTCCTACACACCGGATGTAACGGTTCAGCAATACAATCAGAGCCTTATAGAAAATCTTTCAACCACGATGCTGAATAACAGGCTGAGAGAACTGATTAACTCTACCAACCCGCCTTTTACTTTCGGTTCCGTATACCATGGGGGAACTTATGCAAGAAGCAAAGAAGCTTTCCAGGGATTTGCCATGGTAAAGGAAGGAAATCAGCTGAATGCGCTGAAAGTTCTTTTGGAAGAAGTGGAAAGAGCAAAAAGATTCGGATTTACCCAGTCTGAATTGGACAGAGCAAAATCCCAGGTGCTTTCTAACCTTGAAAGATCTTATAACAATAAAGATAAAACAGAAAGCGGTATGCTGGTAGAGGAATATGTAAGAAACTTCCTGGAGCAGGAACCCATCCCCGGAATTGCATGGGAATATGAAGATACAAAATCTTTCCTGCCATCCGTTACCCTTGCACAAACCAATGAAATCATCAAAAAGATGGTAAAAGATGACAGCAGGGTGATTGTAATTACAGGGCCTAAAAAAGACAATGTAACCATGCCTACAGAAGCAATGGTTCTGAATACATTTGATGCGGTGAAAATGGCAGACCTTAAGCCTTATGAAGAAAAAGAAACCATCAAAAACTTAATAAAGCCTTTCAAATCTGAAGGAAAAATTGCCAAAACAGAAACAGATGCTAAATTAGGAACAACAACCTGGACATTAAGCAACGGAGCTAAAGTGACTTTCAAGAAAACTGATTTTAAAGATGACGAAATTGTATTTACAGCAAGAAGCTTAGGAGGAACTTCTCTTATTCCTGATGCTGATTACAACAAAACACAGTTTGCTTTCTCCGCACTGTCGGAAGCAGGAGTAGGAGGATTCTCCAAAGCAGATCTTGCCAATTATCTTGCGGGTAAGCAGGTAAACGTAAACCCTTTGATAGTGCCTCTTTATGAAGGGCTGTCCGGAAGAACCACTCAAAAGGATCTGGGAACTGCCATGGAACTCGTGTATGCTTATTTTACAAGCTTAAATTACAATCCGGCATCCTTTAATGCTTACAAAGAAAAGCAGTCGGCAATGCTAAGTAACCTGTTGTCAAATCCTCAGGCTTATTTCTCCAATGAGCACGCAAAATTCATGAATCAGAAAAATCCGAGATTCATCGGACTGTTTCCATTGGAAAAGGACTGGGCCAATACAGACTATAAAAAAACATATGATATCTATAAAGAGAAATTTGCCAATGCCGGAAACTTCCAGTTTTATTTTGTAGGAAATATAGATGAGGTCAAGTTTAAAGATCAGGTTCTGCAGTATATTGCAAGTCTTCCGTCATCAGGAAAGCCAGCCATGTTCAAAGATACAGGATACAGAACCATTACCGGAGATTATACCAAAGTGTACAAAAAAGGGAAAGATCCAAAGAGTATGGTTTCAATTTCATACAGTGGAGAAGCACCTTACAATGAAAAAGATGCCTTAGCATTATCTGCCCTTGGGGAAGTGGCTACCATTAAGGTAATAGAAAAATTAAGAGAAGATGAAAGCGGTATCTACGGCGGTGGTGCAAGAGGAGGAATGAACAAAGTACCCTACGGAACTTATAGTTTTGGAATCAACTTCCCGTGTGGTCCGGAAAATGCAGATAAACTAACAAAAAGTGCTCTTGCTGAGCTTCAGAAGCTTATTGACAATGGTCCTGAGCAGAAAGATCTTGATAAGTACAAAGAAGGAGAATACAATGATAATAAAACAGAACTTAAAGACAATATGTTCTGGATGAATGCTATTGCTAAAAACCAATTAGACGGAAGTGATAAATATGACATCCTTAATTATCAGGATAAAGTAAAAGCACTTACTGTAAAAGATCTTCAGGATGTTGCTAAAAAATACCTTACAAAAGGAAGAATTGTAGCAACACTAATGCCGGAAGACGGCTGGGAAAAAGCTAAAAAAGATGAACCTAAAAAAGTAGAAACTGCGACTGTAAAAGCAGGAGCTGCTAATTAAAATTTTTTAGTCAAAATAAGAAAACCGTTGTATTTTACAACGGTTTTTTTGTTTTAAAAGGATAGTATAAAGGCTTATTAATCTATTTTGTTAGTGGAATGGAGGAGGTGTAATTATTTTTAAATAGTCTGTTTTAAATAATTAATGAATTTTTTCAATTGAAAACCACTTTAATTAATATAAAATAAACAATTTGTTTTTGTTTTGTAATATTTAAATTTTTTAACTCGAATTTAACCGTGTCAAAAAGCCCAATTACTTGGAGAATCAATATTTTTGGTAGGTCAAAAAATAATGTAGATGAGAAAAATATTATCTTCGCTTTCGGTCATCTTTCTGATGTCTGTTAATGGATATGGACAGAACATCCCTGTGGATCCTTCTGTAAGAATCGGAACACTATCCAACGGAATGAAGTACTATATCAAAAAAAATGCTTTACCAGAGAAAAAAGTAGAATTCCGTCTGGCGATCAATGCCGGATCTATTCTTGAAGACGAAAATCAAAGAGGATTGGCTCACTTTATGGAGCACATGAACTTCAACGGAACCAAAAATTTTCCAGATAATAAATTAGTAGACTTTTTACAATCCATAGGAGTCAAGTTCGGGCAGCACCTTAATGCTTCTACCAGCTTCGATGAAACGGTTTACATGCTTCCCGTTCCGTTGGATAAACCCGGAAATCTGGATGCCGGACTGAAAGTAATGGAAGACTGGGCATTTAATGCAACACTTTCAGACAAACAGATCAATAAAGAGAGAGGAGTGGTATTGGAAGAACTGAGGTTAGGTCTTGGGCCTGGCAAGAGAATGGCGGATAAATACCTTCCCAAGCTTTTATACAAATCTCAGTATGCAGAAAGACTTCCTATTGGAAAAAAAGAGGTGCTTAAAGATTTCAAACCGGATCTTATCAGGCAATTTCATCATGATTGGTACAGACCGGATCTCATGGCTATTGTAGTAGTAGGAGATGTGAATGTAGATGAAATTGAAAAAAAAATCAAAGATAATTTCAGCAAATATAAAAATCCTGCAAAACCTAAAGAAAGAAAATCTTTTGAGCTTCCCAATCATAAAGAAGCACTGGTAGCTATTGAGACAGACCCTGATGCTACAGGTTCCGGAGTGCAGTTCGTTATCAAAGATTCCGAAACCTACCAGCCGAATGTAACGGTTCAGCAGTATGATAAAAGTGTGGTGGAAGGCCTTGTGAATATGATGCTGAACAGCAGATTGGCAGAACTGGTAAACTCCAACAATCCACCTTTTACGTATGGTTCGGTGTACCATGGAGGAACCTATGCCAGAACTAAAGAAGCATTTCAGGGATCTGCCACTACAAAAGACGGTGATCAGCTGAATGCGCTGAAAGTTCTTTTGGAAGAAGTGGAAAGAGCAAAAAGATTCGGATTTACCCAATCTGAACTGGACAGAGCAAAAGACCAGATGCTTTCATCTTATGAATGGGCTTATAACAATAAAGATAAAAACGAAAGTGGTGATCTGGTAGATGGCTATGTCGATAATTTTTTGAGGCAGGAGCCAATTCCTGGGATTACCTGGGGATATGATCACATTAAAAAAGTTCTTCCAGCCATAACATTGGAACAAACCAATGGAATTATCAAAAAACTGGTAAAGGATGACAGCAGGGTCATCATTATTACAGGACCTCAAAAAGATAATATTAAAATGCCGACAGAGGCTATGGTTCTGAATACATTTGATGCCGTGAAAATGGCTGATCTTAAACCTTATGAAGAAAAAACCAAGATTGAAAGCTTAATAAAACCATTCAAATCCGAAGGGAAAATAACTAAAACGGAAACAGATACCAAATTAGGAACTACCACCTGGACACTAAATAATGGTGCTAAAGTAACCTTCAAAAAAACAGATTTTAAAGATGATGAAATTGTTTTTTCGGCCATAAGCCTCGGAGGTGTGTCTGTTATTCCGGATGCCGATTACAATAAAACAAAATTTGCTTTCGATGCTTTGCTGGAAGCTGGATTGGCAGGACTTTCCCAAACTGATCTTACCCATTATCTTGCAGGAAAACAGGTGAGTGCAGGCTCTTATATAGGTGGACCTACAGAAGGTGTCTCAGGAACGAGTTCGAAAAAAGATTTGAAAACGGCTATGGAATTAATTTATGCTTGTTTTACGGATTTAAATTACGATCCTGATGCATTCAATGCTTATAAATCAAAGAAATCTGCAACGTTGACTCATGTAGATTCAGATCCCGGATACTATTTTACGAATGAATATTCAAAATTTATCAATCAGAAAAATCCAAGATTTACCAGTCTTGAACCTACAGAAAAAGATTGGGCGAATACAGATTATAAAATGGCATATGATATCTACAGACAGAAATTTGCCAATGCAGGAAATTTTCACTTCTATTTTATAGGCAACATAGATGAGGGACAGCTTAAAAATGAAGTCCTGCAGTATATTGCATCACTTCCTGCAACAGGAAAATCATCTACCTTCAAAGATACAGGGTACAGACCTATAGAAGGAGGATATACAAAGGTTTACAAAAAAGGAAAAGAACCAAAGAGCCTTGTAACCATTTCTTACAGTGGAGAAGCTCCTTATAATGAGAAGGAAGCCTTTGCAATTTCAGCTTTAGGTGAAGTTGCTACCATTAAAATTCTTGAGAAATTAAGAGAAGATGAAAGTGGTATTTATGGAGGCGGAGCAAGTGGAAGCTTCATGAAAATTCCATATAGCGGTTATGATTTTACAGTTAATTTCCCCTGTGGCCCTGAAAATGTAGATAAACTTACAAAAAGTGCAATCGCTGAATTACAAAAACTGATAGACAAAGGCCCTGATCAGAAAGACCTTGATAAATATAAAGAAGGAGAATACAACGAATATAATACAAGCCTTAAAAACAACAGCTACTGGTTACAGGGTATTTCCCAAAACCAGGTGGATGGCAGTGATCCATATGCTATTCTGAATTACCCGGATAAAGTGAAGGCACTTACGGTAAAGGATCTTCAGGACGTTGCTAAAAAATATCTATCCAACGGAAGAAGTATGGCTATTTTAATGCCGGAAGATGGGATTGCAAATACCCCAAAAGCAACTAAAACAGGAACAGATACAAAAAAATAAATCCCTGTTTCAAATTAAAAACCGCAGAGAAATCTGCGGTTTTTTTGTTATTGAATTCAAATCCTGACCGGTTAAGAACCATATTCTTTTTTCCATTCTTCAGCGGCTTCGCTCAGAACAGTATAAAATTCTTCACCGTATTTTCTCGTCAGTGGAGTTTTTAAAAACTTGTAAACAGGAACCTGAAGCTCTTTCCCAAGTGTACAGGCATCACTGCATACATTCCACTCATGATAATTCAGAGCGGTAAATGCAGAATATTCCGTAACACGAATGGGGTAAAGGTGGCATGAAATAGGTTTCTGCCAGTCTACAGCACCATCTTCATATGCTTTCTCTATACCACATTTGGTAATTCCTTTTTCATCAAACGTCACATAAGCGCATTCGCGGTCCTCCACCATAGGAGTAACATACATTCCGTCGTGCGGATCAGTAGTCCATGTACCCTGTTCTTCAAGGGCTTTGATGCCTTCCTGGGTAAGGTAAGGTTTTATCTGATCAAAAATACTGTCCAATATCTCAAGCTCGTTTTTGTCCAACGGAGCTCCTACATCTCCTTCCACACAACATGCACCCTTGCATTTCGTAAGGTTGCAAACAAATTCTTCGGAAAAAATTTCCTCGGAAATCAATTTATCGTCTATCTGAATCATAATTTTTTAAAATAAATCAAAAACTGTACCTGCTTTAAAGGTCAGTAAACTAATAATAATAAGCCATACACTGGCCTCACGCATCCAGTATTTTGGTAAAAATCTCATCATTCTGCTTAGAATAATGCTTGAAGGAAATGCCAGAAGAAGCAGATATTCATAGCTTTTGTTCATATACAGGATAATGGAAATAAGCTGTGCTACAGAAAAGACCAGCAGAAAGGTATATTTGTATCTGCTTATCGGGCTTTTCTTATTATAGTTTTTAAAATGGTCATATACCGCGTAAATAAGCATCAGAACCACAGGAATCAGCGGCAGAAGCTCCGTGTAATCCGTTACCGGTTTCATCTTACCAAAGGGGAAATAATCTATATTCCATGAAGTAAACTGTACGAAATACATCACAGAAAAATAACTGAATGTAATGAGAACAATCCCCAGCAGAAACCTAAAAAGGTTCAATGTGATTCTGGCAGAGGTAGCAATCACGTGAATGATCACAAAAACAGCCATAGGCCAGGTAGTGGGAAGAAAAATAAAGTTCAGTGCCACAATGGCTCCTACCAGTACATATGACTTCTTCCTGATATCTTCATCCGCACTCGTCAGAAGAAGGATCAAGAAAGAATTCGTAAGCAGAGAAACGGCAATTCCTATATCCAAATTTCCGGGATACAGCCCGAAAATGAAAAAAGTATATAAAAATAAAGGCAGATGGGTCTGATAATTAAGAGCAATACTGTGAAAACAAAAATATCCCAAAGCAATTCCCAGAAAAGTTATTCCGGCAACTATAGCTTCGTAAGTGTTGAAATTCAGTATGTTAAATATTATGACTACTAAAAGAAGAAAACCAATATACACAGGTATTGAAAAAATATTGCTTTCTTTTGAAAGTAATTTAAACATTTTTTATAAATTTGTACAAAGTTAATTTAAAAAAGGAAAATAATGACGTCTTTCTTTCTATTCTTAAGCAAAGTTTTCAAATGGAGTTTCGGTTTCTTTGATACTTTCGGTAATGTTTTAAACTGGATTCTATTTGCAGTTTGCTGTGTATTATTTACTTATTGGTGCTATGTACTTGTAGTAACATTAGGTGGAGACAAAGATAAAGACTATTATTCTCCAACGGAAGGTAAGCACCCTTACTACGATCCGAATATCTACAAAAAAGAAGGTTAATTAATTGGTTATATAGTAAAAAACCGATCAAACAATAGGTTTGATCGGTTTTTTTATTACTAACGATTAAAATTTTCTTATTCTTAGTCGTGAATTGGAAGTACCAGCACAGGAATGCTTGAACTTTTTGTGATTCCTTTGGTTAAGCTTCCCACGAATACATCATAAATTCCACTTCTGCCATGTGATCCCATCACAATATAATCTGCATTTTTTGCCTTTGCGTGCTCCAGAATAATATCTTTGGCAAGTCCCTGTTTTAAAAGATGCTCGCAGTCAATATCATGTCCGATGATTCTTTGCTCAATTTTGTTAAGCTGCACCAGTTCTTCTCTTATTTCATTGGCTTCCACTTCCGGAAAATATTGAAATCCCATATCACCAATAGCAAATCCTATATCTGATGGCGCTACGTGAATCAGGTAAATTCTGCCATTAAGCTGTTTTGCAAATTTTATGGCACCGTCTACCAGCTGGTCTGTCTTGTCCCCAAAATCTACGGGTAATACAATATTTATCATAACCTCTATTTTGTTACCTAAAGATAGGAAAAATTTCCCGAAGTTTATGTTAAATAACTTATAATATTCGGATATCAAGGATTTTTTCATCTTCAAGATAAGCTTCCAAAATATCATCCTCATCTACTTTTCCAACTCCTTTTGGTGTTCCTGTGAAGATAAGGTCACCTACTCTTAGTGTAAAATACTGAGAAGCAAAAGCAATGATATCATCAAAATTGAACATCATATCCTTGGTATTGCCATCCTGCACTTTATCCTTATTTTTTAACAATGAAAACCGAAGGTTATCAAGACTGAAATTCTCTTTTTTGAAGAAACTGCTTACCACAGCAGAACCGTCAAAACCTTTGGCAAGCTCCCACGGAAGACCTTTTGATTTTAATTCACTCTGAAGATCTCTGGCCGTGAAATCTATTCCCAGCCCTATTTCTTCATAATGTTTATTGGCTGCTTCTTTCTGAATATATTTTCCACCCTTGGAAATTTTTAATACCACTTCCAGTTCGTAATGAATGTCGTTCGAAAATTCAGGAATGTAGAAATCATTCCCCTTTAGAACGGCAGTATCCGGTTTCATAAAAATAACAGGATTCTCAGGAATTTCGTTTCCTAATTCTTTCGCATGCTCACTGTAATTTCTTCCTATGCAGATGATTTTCATAACTTAATTGCTTTTTAATTTAACTTAAAGCATTATTTTTCTTTATATTTTTTAAGATCATAGTCCATTTGAGTTTAATACTCAGTATATTCGAAAGTACAATTTTCTTTTTATAAGATTTTTTATCCAAAATAATTTTGCTGTTCAAAAATCCTGTAATTATTATTTAGTACCCTCAATTTACGATCGGAGATCAGCCCATTTGTACCATAATGATTGTTTTTGTTGATAATGCAAATATACTATTATGTACAAAATACTGCATCAATTTAAGGATAATTACATTAAATGAACAAGGTGTTTGTTGAATTTTATATTTATACAAATATTAGGAGTTAAAATTCACATATAAAAGAGTCTCCACAAAACATTTTAAAACTAAATTGTTATGAAAAATTAAAAAGCTTTCGAGAAATGAGAATGTTAAAGGGATGCCGGATCTTATGAATATAAGAATTATTAGATACTGTAAGTTTCCCCTATCATTATGCTGTAAGTTCTAATGGAGCGGAAACAATAGCACATTACGTAATTGATGATGGACATGCAAATTCTCCAAAAGGTACTAGATTTTTATTCATACCTCTCTATCGACGGTACCTGTTAAGAATTTTATGTTGAATCTCTTTTATATATAATATTAAATAATAATTATAAATAAATATTTAGAATAAATTATTTTAGTAAATCAAAAAAAATAAAGTATTGATACTGTTGTATTTATATTATTTTAAATAATGTTTTGTTGTTTTTATGTTTTATAAATATAATTGTAAACATTTTAATTTTCTTTGTTTCAGAATTTTAAAACATAGAAAATGAAAAAATTACAATTAATTTTGTTGTTGTTGTTTTATTCCTTTACTTTTTCTCAAGTGGGGATAAATACAATAACACCAGATCCAAACTCTGTACTGGATGTAGTAAGTGATACAAAAGGAGTATTAATACCAAGGGTTGTATTGACTGATTTGAATTTGCCTAACCCATTAACGTTACACGTAAGAGGTATGATAGTATATAACAAAAGTACTTTTGGTTCTGCTGTCACTCAAGGTTTTTATTATAACGATGGGGAAAAATGGGTTAAGGTTAATGAGGAGGTCGCAAGTTTAGTGAGTTTTGATACTACAGATCCAAATATAGTATCAACACTATTTACTCCAAATGTCTCTGCTAACCCCAATAGTGTATATTCATCTTCTGTGGATGGTTCTTTTTGGAAGTATGATACCACAACATCTAAATACATTACATATCAGCCTAAGCCTTCTACTGAATGGTATTTAAATGGAACTACAACGGATGCAGCAGCTAACAAGAATATCGCTATTTATAGAATAGGAGAAGTTGGTATTGGTTCTGACACTAACATTAATCCTAGCGCAATGTTAGACGTGAATTCTTCTACTAAAGGTTTCTTGCCACCGAGAATGAAAAAAACAGTGCGAGATGCTATTGCAAAACCGGCTGCAGGGTTAATCGTTTACTGTACAGATTGTAGAGGTGGTGATAACGATGGTTGTTTGAATTATAATTTTGGAACACCAGATAATCCAACATGGGAATGTTTAGGAGAGCCAAAAGGAGCTATAGTAAGTATTGATTGTCCGGGAAGTTCAATAGAAGGTAATTATATTGTAAATGTAGCGAATACTGCGGCTAATGTTATTAAATTTAAGATTGATAATAATACATTTGCTCCTATTACCGGTAATTTTACTAATTATGTTACTTTATCAGGAGCAACAGGTGGGCTCTCTGTTTCTGGTCCAACTCCGGCTCAGCCAATAACTATTAATGCAGGCGCAAGTGCTATTTTATCTTATACTATTTCCGGAACGCCGACTGTACCAGGTCCTTTTAAAGCAAGGTTTGCAGGAAATGGATTAGTGTGTGAAAAATCTGGGGAAGTCCTTAATTCATCCATTGTTGTGGATTGCGCAAATGCTTTTGTGTATGGAATGACTCCTATAAAATACCTAAAGGCAGGTACAACGTATAGCGGAGGAACAGTAAGAATTCCTTATAAAGCTTATCAAAGCGGTATAACATATCCTGCACAAACTGTTACATTGCCTAGCGGTATTACACTTACTCGTGCTGCAGGAACTTTTGCCACTCCTTCAGGTTTTGTAGAGTACACTATTGGGGGTACTTATTCAGGAAGTAATTGCGCTATTGTAACCGCAGACATTAATGTGGAAGGAAACAGTATATGTAATGTAGTAATTGGAGATAATCAGTCTGATTATTTATCAGGGGTTTATAAAGCTTCTAGTGATGGATATGGAAATAGTTGCCCAGCCACACAATTCGGCATGACAGATACAAATTATTCTTCTGGATGGGCTTCTCCAAATACAACGGCCAATCAGTGGGTAGAGATTACTTTTCCTTCTATGGGTGTGAGAAAAGTTGTGCTATCTGGAGGTCCCGTTTCTTGTTGGGCAGGAAATGCAGGCTATGTCTCTTATTATGCAAATCAAGCAGGATTACAATTAGAATATTGGAATGGGGCATCTTGGGTAGGGTTAGCTTCTGTTCCTACACTATATCAGGATAGAGTAACTATTATAGATATAAATTGCGATACCCCTGCTATTTCAAGACTAAGGGTGAGAAATAATACTGCACAATGGTGGGGTATAGGAACTTTCTATCCTGTAGGATATTGGGACTCAAAGGTAACTCCTCCTGTATTGGATTGTGAAGCGGCTGTAGTTTCTATTTCTCCTAGCAATACTTTAATTAATGGGCAGTCATATACGGGAACGGTAACCGTTAACTATACTGCTACTCTTGCTTCTTCATATAATGCAGAAGTGGTTTCAAAAAGTGGAATTACTTTAACAAGAGCTGCCGGAAATATGGTGAACGGATCAGGATCTATCGTTTATAACGTATCAGGAACCTATACAGGTAATTCTTATAAAGAAGAAACTTTTCCAATCAGTTTAATTGGCTCATCATGTGAGGTAACGTTAGGTAATCCTACGGCATTCAAAACGGGTACTTATTCTGCCTCAAGTTCAGGATATGGAAACACCTGTCCTGCTACACAGGCTAGTATGACAGATAGTAGTTACACAACCGGTTGGGCTTCCCCAAATACTGCAGCAGATCAATTTATTGAGATCAATTTTGGGACTGCAAAAGTTGTTAAAAAGATTGCTGTATCAGCTGGCCCGGTTACTTGTTGGGCAGGAAATGCACAGTGGGTTTCTGCTTATGCAAATGTAGCAGGACTACAGTTCGAATACTGGAACGGATCATCTTGGGTAGGGATAGCTGCAGTACCTACGGTAACTCAAAATAGTATAACAACTTATTTATTAAGCAATACCGTTTCAACTAGCAAAATAAGAGTTAGAAATAATACTGCGCAGTGGTGGGGATTAGCAACATTCTATCCTTTTGTATACTAAGTTAAATTATGATTTTTTATAAATCAATATGATTATTTAATATTTAATCCGGGAAAACCTTAAGTTTTTCCGGATTTTTTTTGAAAAAATATTGGTTTATATTAAATACCGTTCAAATGAATACATTTTTAGTGAAGTTTACACAAGAAGAATTTTTTGATTTTTTTAAATAATCAAAAAGAAGAGATTAATCATGTTATTAAGAATTTTTGTAAGGTTAAGTTTTTAGGTATTTGATTAGTGGATTTTTTACCCTTTTTAATAATTGTAAGAAGCTAAACGTTATTATTTTTAAGATCATTTAAGTATTCTTGGGGAGTTAAAGAATATTTATTTTTAAAAACACGATTAAATGTAGCTTGATTATCAAAGCCAACAGTAAGATAAATTTCTTTTACAGAAAAAAGGCCTTGTTCATTTTTATCTTTTGCTACATCAATAAATGCTTTTAATCTGTAATTATTTAAGTAAGTCTTGAAATTATTTTCAGTATACTTATTTATTGCAAAGGAAACATATTGATGATTCGAATTTAAATCTTTTGCTAATTGATTAAGATTATAAGTTGATGATTTCCAAGGCTGATATACCTGCATATAGTTTTCTATTCTGTCAAATAGTAATTTATAAAGTGACTGATCATCATATATACTATCATTTGTAAACTCAGTAGAATTAGATGAAAAGCTATAAATATGAGGTTTTATTAAATAAAATTCATCAATATGAATTTCATTACTTAAAGTATATTTATAAATGTATTTTAGCTTATTTGTTTGAATAAAATAATATAAGTAAGTGAAAAATAAAACTAATGAAAAAACAGTTGTGTAAATATTAAATAGAGTTTGATATTGTTCTGAAATAACTTCCAATTTAAAATAAATCTTAATCAGGTAGCTGAGGGGAAATATTAAAAGTATTGAAAAAGATAAAATAAAAGTTTTTTTAAAATTAAAAAAAAACAAAAATCCTAAAGGAAATAGAAAAATATATAATAATATAATTATCAAATTTTGTGAGTACCCTATAGAAGAATATAATATCATTAAAATTAAATAGAATATGCTTGTTATAGATCCTAATTTCAAAAAATTAAAAGTTGAAACATGAAAAATTAAAATATAAGCTGGAGTAATAGTACAAAGTATGAAAATATCCATGTATAGATATAAATATTCTCCAAATATCCAATTGATTATTAATGACCCAATATGTCTTATTAAAATTAGTAATGTTGAATATTTAGTAAATAAAATTTCATATTTATTTATTTTTTCTTTCATGTTTAATGCAATTTTTTAAAAAAATAATAACATTTGATGCGAAGTAATTTCCAAGATATTCATAGTAGTATATTTAATAAGACTTACAGCTAAAGGCTTGAATATTTTAATGGAAAAACCTGTAAATTTTTAAATGTTCTTTCTGAGCATGATATAATAATATTAATAGTAAAGCTATAGATAGTTGTATGTTGTTAAAATGGTAAATTGTTAGAATATGATTTACTATAATTTTTCAGAATTTATTAATCATCTCAGTTTTTCTTACTGTTAGTTTCATATATTAAATTGTTTTTTAGAAAAGTAAAAAACAATTTAATATATTTAAACTGAGTTTTAAACTTAATGACTAAATTCATTCCCGCAATAATAGCATTTGAATTTATGGCTCGTCAGAAAAGAGATGCCAAAGAAGCTGGTGGCACTGTCATCCCTGTAAATATGGTTGGAACCACATTTTGGGCATACAAAATCAAACTCAGGATCAGAAATAGTATGTTCTACTTCCAATGAATATTGTTCATTGTCTTTGTAATCCTGTAGAATCTGCTTGGCCTTTTCTACATCTTCTTCAAAAACCTGAAGCTGTATGCCACCTACTGCCTGCGAAAGAAGCCAATCCGACTGGATAAGCTGCTCATTTGCAATGAAACTGTTGATACCGTTTTCAGCCAGTATCTGCTTGTCCCTGTTGGCTTCAAGGGCAGTTTCATAAAATTTAAAACGAATTAAATCAGACATTTTTAAAACCTGCTTGAAAGTTGAATCTTTGTAAAAACTTTTTTGGTATACAACGGAAAATCAGCATTCTGAAGCCATCCGAAATATCCTAAATCTTTTTGGAATACTGCTTTCACTCCCTGGCCTTTATATTTTCCAAAATTGAAAACCTCTTCCATTTTTTCATTATATCCTATGAATCCGGCAAGATCCGCATTCTTATTGTGGAATGTAAATTCACTTAGCGGAGCTATTTCGTTAGGGATATCATCATATTTTCCTACTTGTGCATCCAGTACTTCAAAAGTCGCCATCACATCCGCTTCTGCAGAGTGTGCATTTTCCAATGTTTTTCCGCAGTAGAACTGGTATGCTGCTCCTAAATTTCTAGGTTCCTTTTTATGAAAAATAGTCTGTGCATCTACCAGTCTGAATTTATTCAGATCAAAATCCATTCCTACTCTTAAAAGTTCTTCAGCCAAAAGCGGAACATCAAATCTGTTGGAATTAAATCCTCCCAAATCACTTCCGGTAATCATCTCCATTACTTTAGAAGCAATATCTCTGAAAGTAGGAGCATCTTTTACATCTTCATCATAGATCCCGTGGATCTCACTGCTTTCTTTAGGAATAAGCATTTCCGGGTTTACACGCCATGTCTTGCTTTCTCTGGAGGCATCCGGATTTACTTTTAAGATACAGATCTCAACGATTCTGTCTTTTCCGATGTTGGTTCCTGTAGTTTCCAGGTCAAAAATACAAAGCGGTTTATGGAGTTTTAAATTCATGTTGATAATTAATAATTTGAAATGTTTTTTTACTTAAAATAAGGCCGTACCAGCCTCATGTAAATTCTTTAATTTCTATTTTAACTGTCCCTGAAAAATAAGAGACACTACTATATAATAAATAACAAGCATAGGGATCCCTACAATCTGGAAGATTGCCAAAATAGCAATTCCTCCTACCAGTAATACCACTTTAGGGTAATTGTCTTTTAATTGTTTGGATTTGAATTTCATCGCCATCATCTTAATCGGGCTGATAAGAAGCCATGAAGTAAGAAGGGTCAATAGAACCAATAGCAGCTCATTATCAAATAAAAAGCTGAAAGTTCCTGTTTCTTTGAATGCATAATAAAGGCCAAACAGCAAAACGGTATTCGTAGGCGTATTCAATCCTTTAAAATAATAACGCTGTTCTTCATCTAGGTTGAAGATAGCAAGTCTAAGACATGAAAATACAGTAACAATCAATCCCAGATATTTGATCTCAAACGGAAAATGAATTCCAAGCAGCTCTGCACCAAATGGCTCAAGGGCTTTATACATCGTAAGTCCGGGGATTACTCCAAAGCTTACCATATCAGCAAGAGAGTCCAGCTGAAGCCCCAGATTGGAGTTTGATTTCAATGCTCTGGCTACAAAGCCGTCAAAAAAATCGAAAACCGAAGAGAGAACAAGGCAGATTGCTGTAGTCTGATAATCTCCTAAAATTAGATGTATTGCCCCTACACAGCCTGCAAATAAGTTAGCCAGGGTTAAGGCATTGGCCAGATTATTCTTTATAAAATTCATAGCCACAAAATTACAGTTTTTAGAAATTCTAACTCAAAATAATCTGAACTAAAAAATGCACTGAAGTGATTTTGATGTAAATTTGCCTCATGAAATTTTTAAAAGGATTGAGAAAACAGGAAGTTCTGGCACTGGTTTACAGGATTTTCTTAGCCTATGTTTTTTATCAGATTGCCAGATTTTTATTCTGGTATTTTAATAAAGACCTGATTAAAGTTGACTCTGTTTCAGATTATATAAAGCTGGCTTTCCATGGTACAGCCTTCGATACTACAGCTATTTTATATGTGAATGCCTTGTTTATACTCCTTAGTTTATTGCCGTTGGTCATCAATACGAAGAAAGTTTTTCAACAAATTCTTTTCTGGCTTTATTTCATTACGAATGGGATTGCCTATGCCATGAATTTCGGAGATTTTATTTACTATAAATTTTCCCAGGCAAGGCTTACTTCGGCTGTATTTCAGGTAGCAGAACATGAATCTAATGTTTCCAAAACACTGATGATCTCTGTAGGAGAACATCCTTTTGTGCTGATTTGGTATGTAGTTCTGATGATCCTGTGGGTTTTCCTTTACAAAAGAGTAAGAGTGGAAGATGTGAAGCCTCCGAGGCTTATTCCGTATTTCCTTATTTCCATTATAACCTTGTGTATTACAACGGTGCTGGTTGTGGGAGGGATCAGAGGAGATTTTAAACACAGTACCAGACCTATCAATATGGTAGATGCTACCCGTTTTGTGACCAACCCATTGCAGGGAAATATAGTGTTGAACAGTACATTCTCCTTTTTCAGAACATTAAATACCAATAACTTTAAGGAGGTTCATTTCGTAGATGAAAAATATATTGAAGAAAATGTACATCCATATAAAGTCTACGACAGAAAAGTGGAGAATCGCCCCAATATTGTTATTTTTATTGTAGAATCTTTCAGTAGAGAATATTCCGGCGCTTTTAATAAAGATAAGAATATCAAAGATTATGTGTCCTACACTCCGTTTATGGATAGTTTGGCCACGCAGAGTCTTATTTTTCCTAATACTTTTGCGAACGGAAGACAGTCTATTCATGGGATGAGTAGCGTATTGGCGGGAATTCCGAGTCTTACCGATGCATTTACAGGATCTCCATATTCCAATCAGAAAATTCAGTCTATTGTTTCTGTATGTAATGATTTGGGATATGATACTTCTTTTTATCATGGGGCACCCAATGGTTCAATGGGATTCCTTGGATTCGGAAATATTTTAGGATTTAAACATTATTTCGGAAAAACAGAATATAACCATGATGAAGATTTTGACGGCATGTGGGCCATCTGGGATGAACCTTTCCTTCAGTATTTTGCTAAAAATGTTGGAAAAAAACAACCTTTTATGACTACTGTATTTACCGCTTCATCCCATCACCCTTTTAAAATTCCTGAAAAATATAACGGGAAATTTAAAAAAGGAAAGATAGACATGCATGAACCGATACAATACACAGATTATGCTATCAAAAAATATTTTGAAACCGCTAAAAAGCAGCCGTGGTATAATAATACTATCTTTGTTTTCACGGGAGATCATACCAACCAGGTATATTATCCGGAATATGAAAAAGCTATGAACCGTTATGCCGTTCCATTGGTGTTCTATTCTCCGAATCCTGCATACCAGTTAAAAGGAGTGAGCAAGGAAATAGCACAGCAGGCAGATATTTATCCTACACTGGCAGATCTTATTGGATATAATAAACCCATCAGAAGCTGGGGGAGAAGTTTGGTAAGTGATAAAAAATATCCTTTCCTTGTCGTTAATTCAGACGGAAGCACAGAGCAGTTCATGATAGGAAACTATATGTACCGTTTTGATGGCAAAGAAATTATCGGAGTATATGATAAATCGGATCTGAACCTTGAAAAAAATATAATAAATGAAGTTAAAAACCCAGAAGTGGAGGCCGGGAAAAAAACAGCGAAAGCATGGTACCAGGATTATATGGACAGGGTGATTAACAGGAAGCTGTATTAGGGTAAAAAAGCAAAACTGCTAAATGGTAAATAGGTTGATCAGTACATTAACTTTTTTATCTTTTTGCTCTTTATTTACCTCTTTATGCTTTGTATAACAAAAGTTTTTGTTTGTTTAAAATTAATTTATATTTTTATCAATACGTATACTAAGAATATTGTAATTAAATTAAAACTAAAAGAAATATGAAAAAATTATTGTTAACGTTCGCGCTTTCTTTTTGCGGTGTACTTACATTCGCACAGATAGAAGGTAAGTGGAAAACAATAGATGATGAGACAAAACAGGCAAAATCTATTGTTGAAGTGTACAAAAAGGCAGACGGGAAATACTACGGAAAAGTTTCTCAGTTATTGATAAAACCTGCCGATGCTAACTGTTCAGCTTGTAAAGATGACAGAAAAGGAAAACCAATTTTAGGATTGGAAATCATCAGAGGATTGAAAAAAGATGGTGATGAATTCACCGGAGGAACAATTACTGACCCTAAAACAGGAAAAACATACAAATGTACCATTACAAGAAGCGGTGATAAACTGAACGTAAGAGGGTACCTGGGATTATCTTTATTAGGAAGAACCCAGGTTTGGGAGAAAGCTAATTAATATAAGTTTAAATAGAATTTTAAATGACATCTCAGAAATGGGATGTCATTTTTATATAAATAAAATTCTTGGAGAGCTTTTTTAACAGTCTTTAAAAAACAACAATGAACAGTGTAAGAAGGCAGAAAATACTTTTTAAATAAAATTAATATTAAAACTTCCTGTTCAAATGAGATACCTTTTTATGATGTGTATAATAAAAAAACACTATTTTTGTAGTCTAAATTTTTCGAATAAATATGGCAGAATATACTTTTCGTGAGGTAATTGCACAGGCAATGAGCGAGGAAATGCGTAAAGACGAATCCATCTTTTTAATGGGGGAAGAAGTTGCAGAATACAATGGTGCATACAAAGCTTCAAAAGGAATGTTGGATGAGTTTGGTCCTAAAAGAGTAATCGATACCCCAATTGCAGAGCTTGGTTTCACAGGAATTGCTGTGGGTGCTGCGATGAATGGTAACAGACCAATTGTAGAGTATATGACATTCAATTTCTCATTGGTAGGAATTGATCAGATTATCAATAATGCTGCAAAAATCCGTCAGATGAGTGGAGGACAGTGGAATTGTCCAATTGTTTTCCGTGGTCCTACGGCTTCTGCAGGTCAGTTAGGAGCTACGCATTCTCAGGCTTTTGAAAACTGGTTTGCAAACATTCCTGGTCTTAAAGTAGTGGTTCCTTCAAATCCTTACGATGCAAAAGGGTTGTTGAAAACTGCAATTCAGGATAATGATCCGGTAATTTTCATGGAATCTGAGCAGATGTATGGAGATAAAATGGAAATTCCTGAAGAAGAATATTATTTGCCACTAGGAAAAGCAGATATCAAGAGAGAAGGTACAGATGTTACTTTAGTTTCTTTTGGTAAAATTATGAAACTTGCTTTACAAGCTGCTGAAGATATGGCTAAAGAAGGAATCTCTGTAGAGGTTATCGATCTTAGAACGGTTCGTCCTTTGGATTTTGATACCATTTTAGCTTCCGTGAAGAAAACAAACAGATTGGTTATTTTAGAAGAAGCTTGGCCATTTGCTTCTATATCTTCTGAAATTACTTATATGGTACAGCAAAAAGCATTTGATTATTTAGATGCTCCTATCAAGAGAATTACTACTCCTGATGCACCTGCACCTTACTCTGCAGCATTGTTTGCAGAATGGTTCCCTAAGCTTGAAAAAGTAAAAGAGGAAATCAAAAAAGCGATGTACGTAAAATAGTTATAGAGAAAAACTTCCGAAAGGAAGTTTTTTCATTTATTATATTCATGAAGAAAAATTCTTGACGTCATAAAATTAGTATAAATTTGCGCCTTTAAAATAATTAAGCTGATATGGCAGAAGTTACAGAAGATGGCTACCACTTCGATATAAAGAAACTTTCCTTCATAGGAATTTTAGTGTCTCTGGGAATTGTTTTTGGAGATATTGGTACCTCTCCGCTTTACGTAATGAAAGCAATTGTGAATGCAAGATCTCAAGGGAGTAATATGCCATTCAATGAATATATAGAGGGTGCGCTCTCGTGTATTATTTGGACCCTTACTCTCCAGACTACAATCAAATATGTGATCATTGCTTTAAGAGCAGATAACAAAGGCGAAGGAGGAATTCTGGCTTTGTTTTCATTAGTGAGAAACCTTAAGAAAGGATGGTTGTATCTTATCGCAATCATTGGTGCCGCAGCACTTATTGCGGATGGAGTAATTACCCCATCACTGACGGTAATGTCAGCTATTGAAGGTCTTGAAATTTATAACCCGCACACCCCTGTTGTTCCAATCACAATCGGAATCCTGATTGCTATTTTTGTGGTACAGCAGTTCGGAACAAGCTTCATTGGGAAGTTTTTTGGTCCGGTGATGGTTGTTTGGTTCCTGGTATTAGGAGGTTTGGGAGTAATGCATTTGAGCGAAAATTTTGAAATCTTAAGATCCTTCAATCCATACTACGCTTACAAGCTTATTGCCAACTCACCGAGTGCCATTGTGATCTTAGGAGCTGTTTTCCTTTGTACAACTGGGGCAGAAGCACTGTATTCAGATTTAGGACACTGTGGTGCTAAAAATATCAGAATAAGCTGGGCTTTCGTTAAGATTATGCTTATCCTTAATTACCTTGGACAAGGTGCATGGCTTTTGACTAATTATAACAAACCTGGATTCTCCGTAGTAAACCCGTTCTTTGGAATTATGGAAGAATGGATGATCATCCCGGGAGTAATTTTAGCAACTGCCGCTGCAATTATTGCCAGCCAGGCATTGATTACAGGTTCCTTCACCATTTTCTCAGAAGCAATGTCTCTTAACCTTTGGCCGAATCAGAAAATTGATTACCCTTCCGGAGTTAAAGGACAAATGTATATCCCAAGAATCAACTGGGGACTTCTTATTCTGTGTATCATTGTAGTACTTCACTTTAAAGAATCAGGAAAAATGGAAGCCGCTTACGGACTTTCTATCACAGTAACGATGCTGATGACAACCGTCCTGTTGGTATTCTGGTTACTGAAACACAGAGTGAGCAAAATATTAATTTTATTTTTTGCATTAGTCTATATGGCCATTGAACTAGGTTTCTTCAGTGCCAATATCATCAAGTTTATGGAAGGTGGATGGATTACTGTTGTATTGGCAGGCTCTATCGGAATTTCTATGTATGCATGGTATAACGGAAGACTCATCAAAACAAGATTTATCCAGTTTGTAAAAATTGAAAAATACGTGTCTATCCTTAAAGACATGAAGCTGGATGAAACCATCCCGAAATATGCTACCAACCTGGCATATCTGAGCCGTGCAAAAAGAAACGATGAGGTAGAATCTAAAATTATCTATTCCATCATCAAAAAACAGCCGAAAAGAGCAGATCATTATTTCATCCTGAGCATTGTAAACCAGGAAGACCCATATACTTTCAGATATACGGTAGACGAAATTCTTCCGGGTACTGTGTACAAGATCAATTTCCTTTTAGGATTTAAAGTAGACCGAAGAATCAATGATTATTTCAATATGGTCCTTAAAGATTTAATGGCGGATGGAACCATTCCTTCAAGAAGCAGCCATCCTTCTTTAAGAGCTCATGAAATACCACCGGATCTTAAATATGTGATCATAGATAATACTTATATCAACGATATACTTTTAACTGTTAAACAAAAGATTATTCTTAACATTTACAACTTTGTGAAGTATATCGGAAGTGACGACTTTAAGGCTTGGGGAGTATCTTCTCATAACGTTGAAGTGGAATCTGCGCCCATCACAGAATTAACAGTTTACGATAATAAGATTGAGCAGTCCGGGTATTTCCGTCACAACTCTTAACCCACTAGCAGTAACCATACTATCTATTTAAATAAAATTCAATAAATTTGTAGATAATTTTTTTAATGGATACAATACAAAAAGAAAAAAATATAGCTTTGATCAAGGATGTTTTGAGAAACTACTTATTAGAAAAAGGGTTCCGAAACACACCTGAAAGATATACGATATTAGAAGAGATTTATAATATGGATCATCACTTCAACGTTGATGATCTGTATCTTCTGATGATGCAGAAAAAATATCATGTTTCCAAAGCAACTATTTACAACACTATTGAAATTTTCCTTGATGCAGGGTTAATCCGTAAGCATCAGTTCGGAGAAAAAACACTGACCTCTTCATCTTATGAAAAGTCTTATTTTGACAAGCAGCATGACCATTTGGTGATCTACAAAAAAGACTCAGACAAAGAGATTGAAGAAATTATTGAATTCTGCGATCCAAGAATCCAAGGAATCAAAGAAGCCATCGAAGAAGCGTTTGGCGTAAGAATTGATTCTCATTCGCTATATTTTTATGGCACTAAGAATGACTAATTAATGAGAATAATCCTTTTTCTGTTACTCTTTATTTCTACGCTCAATTTTGCGCAGGATAAAACCCCTGTGAAGAGAGATCCTTATTTGCAGACTCCTGCCCAGCCTAAGCAGGTGCAGGTAAGACCTGAAGATAAAGTAAAGATCATCCACGCAGACGAAATCAAGAAAAATCCTGAAAAGTACGACGGGAATCAATATTTTACGGGGCATGTTCAGATAGAGCATCAAGGCTCTGTTCTTACCGCGGATGAAGTGGTTTTGTACAATGAAGAAAACTTTGTAAAAGCCATTGGTAATACAAGACTTCAAAACACGGACGGCTCCGTCATCACCGCGGGAGAAATGGAATATGATGCCAATACCCAAAAAGGTGTTGCCAGAAAAAACGTTGTCTTAACTGACCCCAAACAAACCATAAAAACAGATATTCTGTATTATGACAGGCTGGCTAATCAGGCTTATTTTAATACAGGAGGAACGATCTCTGATGGTCAGAATGTAACCTACGCCAAAGTAGGAACTTATTTTCTGAATACTAAAGTGGTAGATCTTACCGGAAACGTTAAAATTGAAACCCCTCAATACATTATAGAAGGTCCCAATATCAAGCAGAATCAGAATACAAAAATTGCTGATTTCTTGGGACCTACAACCATTACCAGCAAAACCAATCCAAGAAACAGAATCTATACGGAAAAAGGAACATATAAAATGGATTCCAAGGAGGCTTTTCTAACCAAAAACTCCAGGATCTTTTACAATGAGAAAATCCTTACCGGTGATGATATGTACTACAATCAGATCACAGGATTCGGTAAAGCAACAGGAAATGTAACCCTTGATGATCCTAAAGAAAGAAGATATATAAAAGGAGGGTACGGAGAGATTTTTGAAAAGAAAGACTCCGCCATGATGACGAAAAGCCCGTATGCGGTGAAAGTGATGGAAAAGGATTCTATTTATTTTGCATCGGAAAAAATTATCTCTTATCAAAAACCGGATTCACTGGATATCAAAGTGAAGAAAAGCTACTTAAGAGCCTTTAAAAAAGCCCGTATTTATAAATCCAATGCACAGGGAAGAGCAGATTCTATTGCCTTCAACGAAACAGACGGAGTGATGCACATGTACACCAACCCTATTCTTTGGAGCGGTGAAAAACAGGTAACCGGAGATAAAGTAGAGGCTTACTTTAATACCAAAACCGAAGATATCGATTCATTAAAAGTGATCGGAAATGCCTTTGCCATTAGTAAAGTAGATTCACTTAACCTGAAAGATGAATTCAATCAGGTGAAAGGAAAATTTATGACGGTTTACTATGAGAAAAACGCCATTAAAGAAGCAAGAGTAGTGGGGAATGCCCAATCTATCGTATATGTGGATGATACCGATCAGGAAACCAAAAAGCCGGAAAGAATAGGGATTACTCTTTCTACCTGCGGAATTATTGGAGCATTGTTTGAAGAAAGAGCACTTCAGATTATTTCATGCAGTATTGGTGCTGTTTCAGATACGTATCCAATGAGTAAAATTGAACCTTCAAAAAGAAAATTTGCCGATTTTAACTGGAATACCAAAGACAGGATTAGAAAATGGCAGGATATTCTGGTAGACACTCCAAACAACGAGGAAATACGATATACCGCTGATAGCGAACTCTTCGATAAAGCACAGAAAGCAATTGACGATGAAAAAGCTAAAGAAGAAGCTAAAAAACCTAAACGAACCAGAAAATAATATAAAAGACCAGTACACGCTGGTCTTTTTTCGTGTATTAATTTCAGCGTTTAACGAATCTTTTATAGCTTTGCTGAAATTTTTGGAGACAATGGAAATGCATAAAGATTTTTTTATATATCAGGCTCAAACCACAAAATTTGCCGCAGGTTTTGAAGTGGAAAAAGCAGTAGGAAGTTATATTTATGGTACAGACGGAAAGAAATACCTTGACTTTGTAGCAGGAGTTTCAGCCAATACACTGGGACATTCCCATCCTAAAATTGTAAACGCGATCAAAGAGCAGACCGATAAATATCTTCATGTAATGGTTTACGGAGAATATGCACAGGAAAAGCCCATTGCATTATGCAGACTCCTTGCAGAAGCCACTCCGGACCCCCTGGAAGTAACTTATCTTGTTAACAGCGGTGCAGAAGCTATTGACGGAAGTTTGAAACTTGCCAAAAGATATACAGGAAGAGAAGAAATTGTTTCCTTTAAAAATTCTTATCACGGCAATACACATGGAGCTTTAAGTGTTTCGGGAAACGAAACCCACAAAAGAGAATTCCGCCCTTTACTGCCGATGGTTTCTTTCATTGAATTTAATAACGAAAATGACTTCGATAAAATAACAGAAAAAACTGCCTGTGTGATCCTTGAGACCATTCAGGGAGCAGCAGGATTTTTAGTTCCAAATAATGACTATCTGATCAAGCTGAAGAGAAGATGTGAAGAAGTAGGAGCACTTTTGATTTTGGACGAAATACAGCCTGGATTTGGACGAACAGGAAAGTTATTCTCTTTTGAGCACTTTGGAATCGTTCCGGATATCCTTGTGATGGGTAAAGGAATGGGCGGTGGAGTTCCTGTAGGAGCTTTTATGAGCTCCAGAGAAATCATGGAATCCCTTTCACATTCACCAAAACTGGGACACATTACCACTTTTGGAGGAAATCCATTGATTGCTGCAGCAAGTTATGCCACATTAAAAGAAGTGCTGGAAAGCGGCTTAATGAATGAAGTGGAAGAAAAAGAACAGCTCTTCAGAGAACTTTTGGTTCATCCTAAAATTAAAAATATCAACGGTAAAGGTTTAATGCTTGCCGTGAACTTGGGATCACCGGAATATACATTAGAAGTAGCCAAAAAATGTATGGAAAGAGGATTGGTGGTTTTCTGGCAGCTGTACAGAAATGAGTACCTGAGAATCTCCCCACCCCTTACATTATCTAAGGACGAAATAAGAGAAGGATGTCAGATTATTCTTGATGTTCTTAACGAAAATTAAAGATAAAATCTCTCTGAAAAGGAGAGATTTTTTTATGCTTTACATGGCATAATTAAGCCTTAAAACTTAATGTAATAAAGATTTAAATCCTGTGATAAATATCATGCAGATTCTATAAAAAAGTAATTGTTTTTTTGCGTAATAAAAAAATTAATTTATATATTGCGGGACGATAAAACAAAGATTATATGGCGAAACATAAAGTCCATTACGAATTTCCAATGCACTGTTTATCAGAGATTTTGTACGAATATCTGGCGACTGCAGAGGGATTGTCTGAATGGTTTGCGGATGAGGTAACAGAGAAAGGCGATGATTTCTTTTTTAGCTGGGGCGGAGGACCTGCTGAGAAGGCCACTTTGATCAGATATAAGCCTGAGGGTTTCGTACGTTTCAGATGGGAAGAAGATGAAGGAACAAAAAATTTCTTTGAAATGACAATCACAATTGATGATATTACAGAAGATCTTGCTTTAAATATTACAGATTTCTGTGAAGAAGGTGATGAAGAGGAAAATGCAATGTATTGGGAAAATCTTATTGAGAACCTGAGAATAAAATTGGGTGCGGCGTAATACCGGGCTATATTAAATGATAAAACTGATGAACGATTTATCGTTCATTATTTTTTTGTAAATAAATCACATCAAAAATTGGAAAATCAATATTTTACATCAGACGAGTTAAGTGTAAAGAACAGAGCCTTTCTTTGGGGAGACGCAGTGAAGGTTTCTTTCTTTGTAAGAAACGGTGGATTGATCATGGACGAAGAATGCTATTTTTTCCTGATGGCTTCCATGAGAAAGATGAGACTGAATATTCCTTTAACTTACACACTGGAGTTTTTTCAGACTCTTTTTCAAAAAGAAATTATTGAAGGGAAAGGAGTAAAGAACGGAATTATCAATTTCCAGGTATTCAGAAATAATGATGGAGTAACATTGGCAAAATCTTCTGTTTCCTATTTTTACGAAGTTGCAGAAATGGAGGATGTGCTGGCAGTTCATCAAAGACCTTTAGAGCTGGATCTGACGAAAGAAATTAACGTGAATAACAACCTTTTGAGTAATATCAGAGTTCACTGTCCGGAAAATATCTACGGAGCGATCTATGCACAGGAAAATGACCTTGATGACGTAATTCTGCTGAATCCTAATAAGAGAATTGCACGTACTACTGTGGGAAATCTTCTTTTTTTGGAAGGTGATATTATTAAAGTACCAAAACAGACTGAAGGAGCTTACATTTCTCCTTTAATGGAAAATTTTGTTACTTTTTTACATAAAAATAATCTGGCAGATATCCAGGAACACGAGATTATTGCATTCGAATCTCAGAAAGCTGAAGAAATTTTAATGATTTCTGACGAGAAGGGTATATTTTCTGTAGGTAAGATAAGAAATAAGACTTTTGAAAGCTACCGTTTCTCAGAATTGGTGGAAAGCTGGAAGAAAAGTTTTAATCAATAAAAAATTGACAAACCCGGTAAACAACAAAGTTCCAGAAGTCCTTTACCGGGTTTTATTCTGAATAAATCAGAACTTGTATTTTATTTAGTATTCGTTGATGATTTCAACAAATTTCTGTGCAATTTCCTTTTGCCCTTTTTCACTGGTGATATAATTCCTGTTTTCAGAATTATTGATGAATCCAAGCTCTACCAATACAGCAGGAGCCTTAGTTTCTCTTAAAATATGAAGATTGCTCTCCGAAATTTTACGGGCATTGAATTTCTTATAAATTTTTCCAGCCAATTCCTTTGAGACATCAGAGTTCTGAACATATACTTCAAATCCGTTATCATCCCTCTCTTTTTCAGGAGAAGAGTTTACGTGAAGGGAAATCACCATTTCAGGGTTCAGTTTGTTGATTTGATTGGTTCTCTCGGAAAGAGTAGGATAACTGTCAGAATCTCTCGTTAAAATAACTTCATATTTGTCCTGACTTTCATTGATCTTCCGGATTTCCTTAGCAACGCTTAATGCAATATTTTTTTCCAGAATTTCACCATGGGTAGCCCCAAAATCATTTCCGCCATGCCCGGCATCTATGACAATGTATTTTTTGTTGACAGGAGTAAATGATAAAAATGCGGTAGAAAATATTGATAAAGCCAGTAATGTAATACCTTTCATATCAGTGATTTTAGTTTTTCAAAGAACGGAAAAACTTTCTTTAAAATTGGTTAAAAGAATCTTAAAGTTTGTTAATTGTGTAAATGGCGCGAAAAATATACTTTTTAGTTCAATGAAATGTCTTCAGGTGAATTAGCCCACAGAAGAAATTCACCCCCAAGATTCTGCATAATAGACTTCCAGAGCGTCTGATCATTGGGAAGGGTATAATCCAGATTGTAAACATCTACTACAGTCCACATTTTTCTCTGAACTTCAGTATCCAGCTGGCCGGGAGACCATCCGGAATATCCTGAAAATATTTTTATGTGTTCAATATCCAGTTCACTGCTTAAAACAGCATTAATGATACGTTCAATATCTTCAGTAAGGTAATATTCATCAGTAATATCGGTGTATACTTCTGTAACTCTTTTACCTTTTACAATGAAAAATACCTTGTCGTTCTCTACAGGACCGCCATCATAGACCTCAATTTTAAAGTCAAAAAAATCTTTGAACTTGCTGCTCATCTGGCTGTTTTTTTTATTCAGTATCAAACCAAATGCACCACTTTCATTATGTTCAATAACCAGCACTACCGATCGTGAAAAAATATCGCCGGAAATGTCAGGTGTCGAGATTAATATTTTACCTTTGTATGAGTGATTCATACTCAAATTTAATAAAAAATATTTATGGAAAACCTGCACGACAAAAGAAAAGTGTACGATAAATCCCAACTTATTGAAAGTGAGATAAAACAAAATCCAATTGAGCAGTTTAGAGGCTGGTTTTTGGAGGCAAGTGAAAGCCCAATGATCTCGGAAGCCAATGCTATGGCGGTTTCTACAGTAGAGGAAGACGGGTGTCCGAGAACGAGAATGGTACTTTTGAAAGCATATACCCATGAAGGATTTATTTTTTACACCAATTATAACAGCAGAAAAGGAAAAGCAATAGAAAATAATCATAAAGCATGTCTGCATTTTTTCTGGCCTAATCTTGAAAGACAAATTATCATCAAAGCAGATCTGGAAAAAGTAGCGGAAAACCTGAGTGATGGTTATTTTCATTCAAGACCGAAAGGAAGTCAGTTGGGAGCTGTAGTTTCTCCACAAAGCCAGGTGATTCCGAACAAAGAGTTTTTGGAAGAAAAACTGAAAGAGCTGGAGAAAGAATATGAAAATACTGAAGTGCCAAGGCCAACGAATTGGGGGGGTACCTTGCAAGACCTTACGAAATTGAATTCTGGCAGGGAAGACCCAACCGCCTTCACGACAGGATTATTTATCAGTTAGAAGATCTGGACTGGAAGATTTCGAGACTGGCACCTTAATGGAAAATTAGAAGCTAGAAGTTAGAAGTTAGATGTTAGTGATGAGATACTGGCATCCTGAAAATATAAACTTTGTACTATCAATAGGAGCGGGCTTTAGCCTAGTCATGGTCGGAAGATTTTTTCTTCCGACTTTTTGTTTTTAGATATTCAATATTATTATTGTAATTAATTGATTATCAACTATTTAATTTGTTTTATTTTTTCATTTTTTGTATCTTTATTGCTGATAATCAATTGTTTATGTCAGTTTTTAAAGATCACAAAATATCACTTAAAGATGTTTTAGAATTTATTCCCGAAGCACTTTTAAGTCACCTTTCCGCAAGTACAAAAGTGGATTATTATAGTAAAGTTTTGCATGGAAGAAAAATATTCTACCTGCTTTTGTATTGCATATTTGATAATGAAAAATTAAGTCAAAGAACACTCGAAGATACTTTTAATAGCAGTGGATTCAAAGCGTTATTTGGCTTAGGGGAAGAGGAAAAGATTCGAAGGAGTTCAATTTCTGAGAGGCTTTCAAAAATTGATTCCAATTATTTCCTAGAAATCTACGAACAGATGTACGAAAGATTTTCGGAACTTTATTCCAAGACAGAAATCGAAAAATACAACTTAATCAGAGTTGACAGTACCATTGTAGCTGATACATGTAACAAGCTTAAAGAAGGAATTGATCAGAAAAGTGGAAAAAAATTAGTGAAATTCAGTTTTTCATTTGACGGAATTTTGCCATCAGCGGTAGATGTTTTTACGGGGCAAAAATACTCAACAGAAGATAATGCTCTTGCCCAGGCTGTTCTGAACCAGGTGAAAAAAGAAGATCATCATGATAATATTTATATCATAGACAGAGGGATCCAGTCTACAAGGACGATGAAAGATTTTGAAGAAAAGCTTCTGAAATTTATTATCCGTTCCAAAGAAAACAGGAAATATGAAGAGATTGAATCTTTTATTAAAACAGAAACCCCAATAAAATGGGATGATTGGGGAGTTATTAAAGACAGCAAAGTGAAGCTTTACACCGGAAAACCCATCCAAAACAAACGGGGAAATATTCATCATCGTGAAGAAAAAGTAGAAACATATTTTCGGTTGATCGTTATCAAAAATGAAAAAACAGCTAAAGAACTTTGGTTCATAACCAACGAATTTGAACTTTCTGCCAAAGAAATATCGGATTATTACCGTAAAAGGTGGGATATTGAGGTATTCTTCAGATTTATGAAACAAGAGTTGAATTTAAGCCATCTTGTTTCGCTCAATAAAAACGGAATTGAAGTAATGCTCTACATGACAATGATTGCTTCTATGCTGCTCTTGATTTACAAAAAAGTAAACAATTTAGGATATAAAACAGCTAAAAGACGCATCGCTATGGAACTTCGGGATATGATTACCGCAATTTTAATAATATTTGCGGGGGGGGATCCTGCAAAAGTCTTCAAAACTTAAAACATAAAAAATGGTCGGAAATTTCTTCCGACCATGACTAGGCTTTAGCCCGCTTATTTTATTATATATAGTGATAGAGGCTTTAGCCAAAACTTAATAATTCTTAGCCCGCTAAAACGTCTTAATGGTTTAATTTTCTATCATTATTGGCAATAAAAAAAGCTGTTTCTAAGAAACAGCTCTTGAATTTTTGTAATCTGAATGATTATTTTTTCTTAGCACCTGAAACTGCATTTGATAAATCAGCTCCAGCTTTGAATTTAGCAACTTTTTTAGCAGCAATTTTGATTGGTTTTTTAGTTGCAGGGTTAATACCTTGTCTAGCTGCTCTCTCAGCTACTGAGAAAGTACCGAAACCTACTAAAGAAACTTTTCCGTCTTTTTTCTTTAAAGTAGTTGTAACATTACCAATGAAAGATTCTAAAGCAGCTTTTGCTGCAACTTTAGTGATACCTGCATCTTTTGCGATTGCGTCGATTAATTCAGACTTGTTCATAATTTTTAATATTAAAGTTAGTTCGTAATTATAGCAAATATAATACTATTTTCTAATTGTGCAATTTTTTTATTAAAAGTTGTAAAATTTTTTTGCTTTTCGATGAAATCAGTTAAAATATGATAATTCCACTTTTCACAGAAAATCTACGTTACAGGTTACTAAAATCATGCCAAATGCTTATGTGTATTGACTTTAGCAAAAAGTTAATATTATTTTTCGTATTTATTAAATCCTAAATTCCGTATAAACAATTAATTTTTTTAAGCATATGATTATTAAATCTATAAGTAATTTTCAGAATCCTTGTGTTTTGTAAAATTAAACCCCTGTGTTTGTGGGAGTTTTAAAATCGTACGAAAGGCCTGTTTTATTAATTTTTATTAATAAATTTGCATCATGTTAATAGAAGTTTTCAAGTCTAAGATTCATAGGGTGAGAGTAACTGCCTCTGACCTTAATTATATAGGGAGTATAACAATAGATGAAGATCTTATAGAAGCTGCCGGTCTGGTAGTGGGAGAAAGGGTCTACATTGTGAATGTGAACAACGGAGAACGTTTTGATACCTACGTGATCAAAGGAAAAAGAAAATCCGGAGAAGTATGCCTTAATGGACCTGCAGCAAGAAAAGTGCAAAAAGATGACATTATCATCATTATTGCTTATGCTCAGATGACCCCGGAAGAGGCAAAAGATTTCCAGCCGAAAATCGTTTTCCCGGACGAAAAAACAAACCTTCTTACGTAGTACATGGAGAAAACATCAAAAAGTCCGTTAAAATCAATACTTACAATAGTAATATCGCTTGCTTTTGCAGGCTTTTTTTTATGGCTCGCCTTAAGGGGATTGGATTTTAAAGTGATTCAGAAGTCTCTGTCAAAGGCTAATTATCTTTGGGTACTTTTTGCCTCAGTATTTGGTCTTCTTGCATACTGGTTCAGGGCGATCCGATGGAATCTGATGCTGGAACCCATGGGACACAGAATTTCAAATTCCAATGCGCTGTGGTCCATATCATTTGGATATCTCATGAATCTTACCATTCCAAGAAGTGGAGAAGTGGCAAGAGCTACCGCTTTATATGGAGTAGAAAAAGTTCCTGTAGATAAATCTATCGGGACTATTATTTTGGAAAGAGTAGTAGACCTTATATGTATGATGGGATTTTTACTTCTAACAGGAATTTTTAAATTTAATGCAATTCTTGCTTTCTATCATTTCGTAATGGATAAGAAGGATGAAAAAGAAGAGTTTGTTCCTAATTTTTTTGAGAGGCAAATGATGAAATTGGGAATAAGTGATTTTGATTCTTTTTATTTATGTGTTAAAATTGGTCTTGTGATATTGGTTTTAACTGGGTTAGGCCTTCTTTATAAATATAAAAAAGAAAAACTCATCAATTTTGGGAAAGGAATTCTTCAGGGGCTAACTTCAGTTTTTAAACTAAAAGAAAAAGGAAAATTCATTCTTTATACATTGGGAATCTGGATTTGCTACTATTTTGCCGCATATCTGGTGTGCTTTGCACTTCCTGAAACATCAAATTTTACTTTTGCAGACGGTTTTTTCATTATTGTAGTGGGAACATTGGGAATGATTATTCCGGCCAGTGGAGGTATCGGAGCGTATAATCTTGCGATGAAGTATGGTTTTATGGCTCTTTTTATTTCAATAGGGAAAAGTGCTGATTTTGGAGGTGAAATGGGACTTACCTATTCTTTTATTTCTTTACCGCTGCAAATTGTGATTATGCTGGTGATGGGACTTATTTCCATTCCTATGCTGGCAAGAGCTAGAAATATTGCTGCATCTGATAAAGAATTCGAAAATTAATTCAATACATTTTATAGTATACAAGGTTCAATTTTTTATTTGGACCTTTTTTTATGACCATTTTGTGACTTAAAGAGTTTAAAATTAAGCTGTATAGAACATTTTTTCATCAATAAATTTGGTCAGTTCGTAAATCACTTCTATCTTAATGCAAAAAATAATCATAATATAAAACACTATGGCAATTAATCTACAGAAAGGGCAAAAAATCGAGATAGGATTGACGAAAATGACGATTGGGTTAGGCTGGGATCCGAATGAAGGAACCGGCTACGATTTTGACCTGGATGCTTCTGCAATCATGATTGATTCTGACAGAAAATTAGTAAGCGAAGAATACTTTGTTTTTTACAATAACCTGAGTTCTCCAGACGGAGCACTTACCCATACCGGGGATGATCCCAGCGGTAAAAATAGTGATGGTGATGATGATGAAGCTATTATTATAGATCTTGATAAAGTAGATTCTAGAGTGGAAGAGATTCTTTTTGTGGTAACTATTGAAGATTTTGAAAGAAGAAGACAAAATTTCGGACAGGTGAGAAACTCTTATATCAGAGTGGTAGACAACCAATCCAACCAGGAAATTGCAAAATATGAACTGGATGAAGATTTCTCCATTGAAACAGGAGTAGAGTTTGGAAGGCTGTACAAAAGAAACGGAAGCTGGAAGTTTGAAGCTTCGGGAATAGGATACAGAGCAGATCTTGGTTTCTTCCTTGAGAAATATTACAAAGGGCAAATCATCAAATAAAAAATCAAATACACAAAAACGATAACTATGGCAATTAATTTACAGAAAGGACAAACGATAGATTTAAGAAAGAACGACCGCGGAGAAAGCGTATATGATCTTTCAAAAGTAACCATCGGATTAGGATGGGACGTAAGAAAACAAGGCAGTGGATTCTTTGGAAAGCTGTTCAGTAAAGAAGCTGAATACGATCTTGACGCAGTAGCATTTCTTTTAGACGGCAACGGAAAAGTAGCCAATTTGGGAAGAACAGTGCAGACTAATGACGGAAGGCAGATGGGACTTTACCAGGGAGATGTGGTTTTCTTCAATTCTATGCAGCACCCAAGCGGAAATGTATGGCTTACGGGAGATAACAGAACCGGAGCAGGTGATGGAGATGATGAGCAAATTATTGTGAAACTGGATCAGCTGGACCAGAGCTACCAGAAAATAGTGTTTATTGTTACCATTTATCAGGGAAGAACCAATAACCAGCACTTCGGAATGATCGAAAATGCATTTATCCGTGCGGTAGATGCTTCAGGAAAAGAAATTACAAAATATAGCCTTTCCGGCGACTCAAGTATGAATGGTAAATGTGCAATGGTTTTTGCAGAAGCATACCGTCACAATGGAGACTGGAAATTCCGTGCTGTGGGAGAGCCGCACAATACAGATAACTTTATCGACATTCTGAGACAGCAGTACGCTTATTCTAACTAGATTTTTAAATTTTTTCACCTCACATAAAAGCCGGCTTGGAAGTCTCCGACTCCCTCCGCCGGCTTCAGAATTAATATTTGTCTACAATGAGCAGGAGATTATTAGCTTATTTTTTATTAGATACTTCGGGGTCTATGAACGGAGAACCTATTCAGGCTTTGAATAACGGATTCAATGGCCTTATCAGTATGCTTCGGGCAGATCCGCAGGCGATGGACAGTCTGCATTTAAGTGTCATTACCTTCGATAGGGAGGTTAAGAATATTATACCCTTAACAGATCTGGCCAGTTTTTATCCTATGGAGATTACCTGTCCGGATAGTGGACCAACTCACACGGGAGCTGCTTTGGAAATGGTTTCAGAACTGGTTCAAAAGGAAATTGTAAAAGAGTCGGCCGATGCAAAAGGTGACTGGCAGCCGTTACTTTTTATTTTTACGGATGGGAAACCTTCGGATATTCAGAAATACAGACAAATGATCCCAGTAATCAGAGGGCTGGAATTTGGTGCCATCGTAGGATGTGCAGCCGGTCCTAAAGCCGATGAAAAGTTTCTGAAAGAACTGACGGATCATGTTGTAAAACTTGATACTACAGATGCAATTACCCTTTCTTCCTTCTTCAAATGGGTAAGTTCTTCCATTACGCAGGGAGGGCAATCTCAGAATACAGGAGAAAATATCACCTTACCTCCGCCACCATCGGAGCTAAATATTATTATTTAAAAAATTGTCTTTACACAATGAGAAGACTGCCTATTTATTTTTAGTAGACATCTCCGAATCTATGGTAGGAGAACCTATTGAGCAGGTACAGGAAGGTATCGCCAATATCATCAGGGAATTAAAAAAAGATCCGTATTCACTGGAAACGGTTTATATTTCTGTAATCGGTTTTGCGGGAGAAGCAGAAGTAATTACTCCCATGCAGGATATTATCAGTTTTTATCCGCCTAAAATCCCTATTGGAAGCGGAACATCACTTTCGCAGGGCTTAATCAAAGTAATGGATTGTATCGACAGGGATATTGTAAAAACAACGTATGAAAGAAAAGGTGACTGGAAACCTATTGTCTTCCTTTTTACAGACGGAGTTCCCACGGATGATGCCACCAAAGCCATTGAAAGATGGAATACCAAATACAACGGAAAATCTAACACAATTGCTGTTTCTATTGGAGAAAATACCAATTATAAACTTCTAGGTTCTCTGGCAGATCATGTTTTGTTATTTAATAATTCCGATGAGAATTCTTACAAAGAGTTTTTCAAATGGGTAACAGATTCTATTAAAACAACCAGCCAGAGCGTCACAGAAGCTAAAAAAGAAGGAATTAATTTATCCAAAATTGATTCTCACATTCTGGAAAAAGTAGATCCGGAAATGGAACAGAGATTCCCGGATAATAATTTTGTGGTATTGAACGGGAAATGCCAGGAAACGGAAAAACTTTATCTGATGAAATTCAAAAAAGCCTTTGCAGAATCTAGTATTCCGGGAATGGCAACAAGATATTACAGATTGGATGGAGCATATAAAATTGATGAAAAGGCTTACTACAGACTTTCCTCCAATCAGAAAACGCATCTTAAAATTAATATTGAAGAACTGGATGGCGGAACATCATGTCCTCACTGTGCTAATCCAATTGCCTTAGCTACCTGCTCATGTGGTGGAATTCATTGCCTGAGAGGTGAAGGATACAGCAAATGTCCGTGGTGTGGAACTTCAGATTATTATGGATTTTCCGGTGGAGGATTTGATATTAACAGAACGCTGGGCTAATGATGGGCAAATTTTTCAAAAAATCAGCTAAAGAATCCAAACCTAAGACTATGGAACAGGCTGTTATTTATAAAGAAAAAGAAGAATTCAAAGACGTTCATTGGGTATTGAAAAATGCCAGTGCAAAGCAGTTCTATGAATTCAGCCTCGAGATGGAAGAGTTTCCCAACATCAAGATTCAGAATATTGGAAACCTGGAAGAAACGGGACTTAGTTTTGAAAACAATACAATTTCAGGAACTCCCATGACGAATAATATGTATCATCTGGATATTCAGTTTTATCATATTTATGATCAGAATCATCTTGAGACCAAGAAAATTCAACTGTTCGTCAACGCAGATCCAAAAGACTTGTGGAAAAATATTCCAAGTGATAAAAATGCTGCTTTTTATAAATCGGAAGAAGACTCATTCAAAGGTTCTTTTTCAGATAAAAAGATAGTTGTAGCCTCCAAAAGAGGCCGTTCCCATGCTCATGAAGGCAAATTTCGTGAAGATGATTTTGCAGTAAATACCCTTCCTGAAGACTGGAATATTGTTTCTGTTTCTGATGGAGCCGGTTCGGCAATAGCAGCAAGAGAAGGTTCAAGATTGACAACAAGAACAATCAATCAGTTTTTTAACTCACAAGAGATTTTAAAACAGATTGAAAATAATATCAATACTCTATACAAAGATCAGTCTTCCAATAAAGAAAAAGTGGAAGCCAGACAGAATATCATTACGATCTTATCGGAAGGAGTTGTAAATGTTTATCATACATTACAAAAAACTGCGGTAGAAAATGCCCTTTCTGTAAATGATCTGCATGCGACACTTATTTTTGTGTTGCTTAAAAAGTTCAGTTTCGGATATGTCATTCTGAGCTTCGGAGTAGGAGACTGCCCGATTAATCTCATCAACACAGAGTTTTCTAAGGTCAGACTTTTAAACCGGATGGATGTGGGAGAATTTGGCGGTGGCACCCGTTTTATCACCATGAAAGAAATTTTTAATGATAAAATGGCTTCCCGCTTCCAAATAACCTATGTAGAAGATTTTTCCTACCTCGTGCTGATGACAGACGGTATTTATGATCCTAAATTTACTACAGAAAATAGACTGGAAGATACAGAAAGCTGGAAACTGTTTTTTGAAGACCTTGCCGGAAATAACGATGACCGGGCGAAAGTGGATTTCATCAACGATGAAAAAATTAATGAAGAACTTTTAATCTGGAGCGATTTCTGGAGCAGAGGAAATCACGATGACCGTACATTGGCCATAATCTATTAATACCATGAAAAAGACCATTAAGGTTGTCTCTGTTCTGGACACAGCCAAATCCTATGAATATGTAGATGAGAACCCTATCCGTGGCGGGATGAAAGATGTTTATTTTTCGCCAGATAAAGATTATGTAGTCGCTTTCTACCGAAATCCGCTGGATGAAGGTCAAAAAGAAAGAATCATGAGAATTGTTTCCACCTATCTTCAGAATATAAAAAGTGGGAATTCTTCGGAATACTTTCTGAACGAAATATTCAGATGGCCTTACGATATTGTTGAGAGAAATAAACTCACAGGAATTGTAGTTCCCGTTTATCATCATAAATTCTATTTTGCCAAAGGATATATCGGTTCAGATAATATTCAGGGACAGGATAAAGTGGGGAAATGGTTTACCGCTCCTATGTTCCGAAATCAACAATATCCGTTGAGACTCGATCAGTCAGAGCTGGGAGATTGGCTGAGCTATTTTCAAATTGCAGTCAATATCAGCAGAGGAGTAAAAAAACTGCATCAGATGGGGCTGGCACATTCCGATTTATCCTATAATAATATTCTGGTAGATCCGGTAACAAAATCTGCCTGTATTATTGATATTGACGGTCTTGTAGTTCCCAAACTCTTTCCGCCGGAAGTGATAGGAACTGCAGATTTTATTGCCCCCGAAGTGTTGAAAACAAAACATTTGAATCTTCAGGATCCGAACAGACATTTACCCAATCAGAAAACAGATCTGCATGCCCTCGCTGTCCTGATTTATATGTATCTGCTGAGAAGACATCCTCTTCGTGGAGGAAAAATCTGGGATCTGGATTCTGAACGGGACGAAATTTTATCCATGGGAGAAAAAGCGATGTTTGTAGAACACCCGGAAAATCTTTCCAATCATGTGAAATCAGATCATCTCAGAAAATGGGATGCATTCTGGGGAGATCCTCAAAAGATTCCGTATACCATTACAGGCCCATATATTTCAGAATTGTTCAGAAAAGCATTCATTGATGGGCTGCATGATCCTATCAGACGTCCTACGGCCAATGAATGGGAAACCGCTTTATTGAAAACCGTAGACCTGATCCAGCCTTGCTCTAATTCAAGCTGTACAGAAAAATGGTATGTCTTTGATAATACCGGCAATCCAAAATGTCCGTTCTGCGGAACACCTCATCAGGGAACACTTCCGGTATTAGATCTGTATTTCAGATTTGATGATGAAGTATGGAAGCCGGAAAATCACAGATTAATGGTTTATCATAATCAGTATCTGTTCAAATGGCATGTTTCCCGAAAAATAATACGCAACGAAAACCTGACCATGCAGGATAAAATGCCTGTGGGATATTTTACATTCCATCAGGGGAAATGGGTATTGGTAAATCAGGGCTTAGCCGGAATGAAAGATGTTACAGAACAGAAAGAAATTCTGCCAGGTTCTATGGTTGAACTTACTGATGGTAAAAAAATACTTTTATCCTCAGAAGAAGGCGGAAGATTGATCTACGTAACCATGGCAAATCAGTAACCCGTCATTGCGAACGCAGTGAAGCAATCTCAGATTCTCAGATCTTACTGATAATTGTGACTATTTGTGCCCATTTATTTGTGAGATTTGTGTTTAAATCAAAGAGAGTCTTCCAACGGCTTTAGCCAAAACTTAAAAAACATTTATTGTCTTTCCGTTTCCATAAAATAAGAATACTGATCCTCATCCACAATTCTGAACCCAAGACTTTGATAAAGATGCCGTGCTTTATTGGTTTTTAAAACACTTAATGAAACTGTTTTTCCAGCTAATGAAGCTTCCTCCAGAATATCCGTCAAAATCTTTTTTCCAATACCATTACCTTGCTGGCTGGGATCTATCTGAAGCTGCAGAACTTCAATATTCGTAAACGTTCTGTTTACTTTTAACAGTCCGATGGGCTGATTGTTTAAAAAAATAATATGGGCTTTTTCAAACTGAAATAAAACCCTTTGCAGAGTCGTTTCTCTGTCTGTAGAAAGCCCTGAAGATTCATAATGAGGATTCATCGTTTTCATTCTGAGATCGAGAAGAAAATCAATATCTGTTTCGTCAGCTTGTTTGTAATGCAGGTCAGGATTCATATTCAAAAATAAAAATTAGATAGAGTTCTTACTTTAATGCAATTTTTAGTCCCATTTCTTCTTTCATGTGCAGCAAAACCTCTGCATTCCTTTAGCTCATTGGAAATCGTTTTTAACAGGACGAAGATATTGAAATAAGTTGAAGGATGGAAGCGGGAAGAAGGAAGCTGGAAGTTGTTTTTTGCTGTAAAGAACTTCTGTGTTTTTTAATTTAACTTCTGTTTTAAAAAATGTTCCTATCAAAAAACTTCAGAAGTTCATCGTCTGACAAAACTTCCATCTTCCAGCTCCCATCTTCCAGCCTTATATTAGTTCAAAAAAGCCCCTTCTTCCGATTTTTATTTTAGTTTGAGGGATCAGTTCCATTTCTTGATCAGAGTTCATTATTTTGATGGTATTGATCTGAATTCCTCCACTCTCAATTAATCTTCGTATGGCTGATTTGCTGAGGTCACTTTTAAGCTGATGACACAGTTCAACCAGAGAAATTTTATTTTCAATGCTTTTCAATGAACCAATGGCTACAGGTTCATACACTTTCTCTTCAAAATTTTTATTCTGAAACTGGTTGATAAAAAACTGTTCCGCATTTTCAGCCGAAGTGGAGTTGTGGTATTGGCTGATGATATTTTTAGCAATGAGCTTTTTAATATTCATAGGATTTTCACCCTCTTTTATTCTGGAAAGAATTCCTGCTTTTTCTTCTACAGAAAAATTTGTGGTGAGATTAATAAATTCTTCAATCAAAGCATCGGGAATAGACATTGTTTTTCCAAACATTTCATTGGGCTCATCGGTCAGTCCGATAATATTGTTCAGGGATTTGCTCATTTTTTCCTTTCCGTCAAGGCCTTTCAGCAATGGCATACACATCACAATCTGAGCAGGCATCTGATGTACTTCCTGAAGCTGTCTTCCCATTGTGCAGTTGAATAGCTGATCTGTACCTCCCATTTCAATATCACAGGCTATTTTTACAGAATCAAAACCCTGAAGAATCGGGTATACAAGTTCGTGCATGGCAATAGGAGTATTTTCTGTAAACCTTTTATTAAAATCATTGCGATGCATTAATTGGGCAACGGTCACTTTTGAAAGCAGCTGAATCACCTCAGAAAAATCCAAACCGTCCAGCCAGTCAGAATTGAAAACAATTTTCGTCTTCTGTATATCAATTACCTTAGAGAGCTGATTGATATATGTTTGAGCATTATGCTGAACATCCTCAGCACTCAACGGCTTTCTTGCTTTATTTTTTCCGGTGGGGTCGCCAATTCTTGCGGTAAAGCTTCCTACGACAATAATGATCTGATGGCCCAGGTCCTGAAACTGTTTCAGTTTTTTTAAGACTACGGCATGTCCCAGATGCAGATCCGGAGCGGTAGGATCAAATCCCAGCTTGATGTAAAGTTTTCTGTTTTCCTTTTCGGCCTGAGCCAGTTTTTCTTCCAGACCGTTTTCCGGCAGGATGATAGCCACATTTTCTTGTAATGGATGAATCATGTTGAATAGTTTTAAAATGAAAAAAGCCCGGACAGGTACTGTCCGGGCTCTATATATACGTTAGATTATTTTATTGGATTACAGATATAGAAAGTCTTCCCGAACGATAGCCCGGTGCATAATATTCACTGAAGAATGGAAGACGTAATATGCTGTTCAGATGTTTCATTGTGATCAATAGACAGGAATTTCCTGAGGAGCCAATATCTAAACCATTAAGATGCATTGCAGGGTTATAACAAGATTTGTTTTTAAGAAAAAACTTAACCATCCATCAATCTTAATGGCTTAAAATAATGGTTCAAAACAATTTTACTTGCGATTTTTGAAGCTAATTTCATGCCACAAATCCCTTAAAAGCAAAATACAGGGGAAAGATATATAAACCTTATTTTATTATTTTTTTCTTGGTCACTTGATAAGAAGTCAGTAAAATCGGGCTGAAGCTTCGTTTTATAACAATTGTTTTTCACAGTAAAAAATTAATAGTTGAGTACCTGTTCAGAGTATAAATTTTTAATCTGACCTTTCCAGATTTCCAGATTTTCGGGAGAAGCTTTATCTGCTTTGTCAAAAAATAAATGTCTGATGATTTCCAGCCCTGAATAGATAAAAATGCCATTATCGGAAGTGAGCGTAAGAGCTTTATCCATTCCTGTTTTTTCATATTCTTCATGAGATTTTCCATGAGTATTGATGATAACGGTTTTTTTACCTTTCAGAAGCCCTTTCTGTATGCCCTGATCATAACGGTAGGCAAAGCCATAACTGAATACACGGTCTATATAGCCTTTCATCATAGCAGGAAGCCCGGTCCACCAGATTGGGTAGATAAAAGTAATCTGTTCTGCCCATGAAATATGCTCCTGTTCAGTTTTCACATCATCAGATAATTTCCCCTGAAATTGTCCCTGCATATCTTGCAAAGAAAAGACAGGATTGAAACCGATTTTATAAAGATCTCTTACCACAGTCTCTTGATTTTGGGAATGAAGCGTTTCAACAACAGTGTTTAAAAGGGTATGATTTAAACTGTTTTCGTTGGGGTGCACGTAAATGATTAAATGTCTCATTGTTTTGATTGTTAAGATTAATGAGACAAAATTAGCGCAGTGTACTTCTCAAAAATTGTAAGAAAACGAAATGAGTTATTTGGACTTTGGATTACAGATTTCCTGTTGGAATTTTAAATACTGAGCCGGAGAGATGTTAATAAAATGCTTGAAATCATGGATAAGCTGGCTTTGATCGTAGTAACCACATTCATCAATGATAGTAAACCATTTGACCTGATTTTGTTTTTCGGTTTCTTTTTCAATGAGTTGGATAGCTTTTAAAAAACGGTTGTAGCGGGTAAGCTCTTTTAAGGAATATCCAAACTGTTCTTTCTGTTTTCGCTGTATGTTTCTTTCCGTCTGCTGAGTCTGTTCTGCAATGACTTTAACAGGATTTAAAAGATCATTCTCAAAACTGCTCAAAAGCTTGCTGGTCATATCCCGATCCTGCAGATAAGGTTTACAGAATTCAAGAATGTGATCTACCTGCTCTGTGGCTGAAGTTAATTGAGTAAGTTGATGCCAAAGCTCCGTAAAACAGTTTTCTTCCAGCAGTTTATCTGGATGTCTTACCGACTGTTCAATAGATATTTTTCCAAAAAACCTGAAAAATGCATCATCTTTGAAATTGGCAACCAGAATAGAACAGTCAGTAGGAAGGGTATATTCAAAAGCTTGTCTCACTGGCCCGAATACCATACATTTATCAATATCTATGATTGTTTTTTCCCGTGTAGACATCATGGCACTTTCTCCGAAACAAAATAACAGGATAGTCTGATACGTAGGTAAAAGTGTTTTGGTAACTGATGTTTCAGAAGAATTTTCAGCAAAATAAAAATGAGTAAATACATTTTCAAATTCCTGTGGAACTGAAATTCTGTATTCATGATATTCTGAATGTAATTCCATAAGCCTGAAATTAGGAGATGAGGTGTTTTACCATTTTATAATTGACCATAGAAGTTCCTTTCACATTGACAGTCTGCTCCTGAACAACCTGAAAGCCTTTCTTTTCAAAAAATATTTTGGCTGTTTTGCTTACATCAGCGGTAAGTTCTTTCTCATGATGGAGTAGAGCTTCTTGTTCAATCTTTTGGTAGAGCATTGTTGCAATACCTCTATGCTGGTAATCTTTGTGTACAAAAAGCAGATCAATATAATTTCCCTGATCGAGCGTACAGAAGCCCACTATTTTATTTTCGATGACAGCGGTTAAAACATATTGGTCTCTGATTACCTTTATCCATCTTCCTTCATTCTCTGCGCCGGATTTCCAGGCTTGGAGCTGTTGAAGATCGTAGTCTTTTTTACATACTTCATCTATTGTTGCTGTAAAAAGCTGCAACATTTCCGGAAGATCATCACTGATGCCTTTTCTGATGATGATATGATTATCTGATGTAATGTTGTTCATAAAGCTTTTGCTGCTCTTTATTGAGAAGCGGATAAAAAAGATTCATTTGCAGCAGTGTATAATGTTGAACCGCTTCTTCCTGATTAAGTTTCAAAATAAGCCTGTTGTGCGTAAGCCAGTTGTCAGCAATAATGAAAACCTGCTCCACAAGCCCTTCTATAATAAAATGAGGAACATCTTTCTGAAATATATGGTTCTTCTGAAGACCGGAAAAAATCAGCTGAAATTCTTCTTTCCTGCTGAAATTGATTCCTTCATATTTAGATTCGATGTCAGGATTCTGATTCAGAATATCTATAAAATTGATGAATATAAAACGGAAAGAATAAAAAATTTCGCACGTAGAATAAGTAAACCTGTAAAGGTCTTCCAGCGTTTTATTCTCCTTTTTTTTCATCTTATTCAGCAGCTCATCCATTTTTAAGGTAAGCTCTGAGAAAAGAACCTTAACGATGTCTTCCGAATGTTTGAAGTGATAATGCAGATTTCCCGCACTCATATGAAGTTCAGCCGCAATATGCCTTGTGGTAATATTGTTATATCCTTTGTCATTAAATAATTCCAGTGCTTTTGACAGAATTTTATTCTTGGTCTTCATAATCCAAAGATAAGAATATCAACGTGGATATAAATCATATTTTTCAAATTAGAACAATTGTTCTAATTTGATATATTTGTAGTCTCAAATTTTATGATAATGGAAGGTAAACAGAAATCCAATTATGAATCGGCAGAGGGTACAGCTAAAGAAAACAAAACAGATCCTCAGGAAGTTATATCAAAAGTTCTTCAGGTTATTATCGGAATAATAATGGCTGTATTGCATATGTAATGAAAAAAAGAATTTCATTTTGGTTCCTATTGGGACTTGCGGTTTGGGGGCTTATTATTCTTTTGAGAAGAAACGGAATTGTTATTCCCGTTATCAATGATTATTTTACGGATTGTATTACAGTACCCATGTATTGCTGTCTTATAGAATATATCATGAATGAGGTTTTTGGCTATCAGTGGAAACCTGATTTGAAGTTTGTATTGACCTCTGTGTTGTATCTGTCTTTTTTATTTGAAGTAATTTGTCCAAAGCTGTCGGCTTGTTTCACCGGAGACTTTTTGGATGTGTTGGCTTATTTTGCAGGAGGATTGGGATACTATTTTTTTGCAGTAAAGCAGATTCATAAAAAAGCCAGCAGCTTCACATCGTAAAATGGAGACTGCCGACTATGTTATAGTTTTTATCCTGGTTCAATACTTATTCTTACTGCATTTTCAGCAGCAGTTTTCTTTTGGTTATGTATAGAAGACAATTATTGAATGCAGGATGTTACATGGGAAGCAAGAAATTATTCCTGCTCAAGCTTAATGATAGAACCTTTGTAAAACTTAGTCAGGTCATACAGATCTGTAAAATAGTGCTGAAGATCAGGAATTAAGGCAGTATCAAAATTCTTCAGATTACATTGGTTTTCTGCCAGAAGATATAAAGATTGGTTATCCGGCTTCAGATATTCACAAAGGATATTATCCGGATGCTGCTCCCTGTTGATCATTTCTGTCAGAAATATTGCGTAGATCAGAAATTGGTTGAAATTTTTGGAATCAACAATATAATTCATGTCCTGCTTCTGGAGTTTTTCATAATCCGACAGAATCTGAAGAAAGTTCTCGGCATGAAGGGTACTCGGAATTTCATAAAAAAGGTCAATACCATTGATAAAAAGCTGTGTTTTGGTTTCCTCGTGATCTGAAGAATACACTTGATGGAACCACTGGAAAATAAGCAAAAGTTCTTCCTGAGTGAGTTCTTCAACGGAATCTTTTACTTTTTCTTTAATGGTTTCAAGTGTTTTTTGCGCTTCAGGCTGAAGAAATTTCAGAATATTTTCTTCTTCACGGCTGAGCTTATTGTACAAATTAATTTTGGCAACAGTTGGATTGGTCTTGATGAAATAAAGTTCTTCCGCCATAGTTATTTACCAAATCAGATTTCAAATGGTTATTTAAATATACAAAATATGCGTCAACCGCATTAAAAAATTTAATATGCATTGAATGGTATGGCTATTTTACCGTTTCATGAAGTGCAATTCTGTTTCCCTCCGAGTCTTCCAATTCTGCTACAGCAAAACCTTATTTTTCGTCTGTTCTTTTAGGATAAAGAACAGAACCTCCATATTGAACAGCTTTTTCCAATGTTTGGTCAATATTTTCAGTTTTAAAATAAATAATGACACCATCTTTTGAAGGTTTGTAAACCTCTCCTTTGGCCAATGCTCCTGTGATACCACTGTTTTTTTCTTCAAAAGGAAACAAAGCCATCTCATAACCGTCTATGATTTCTTTATCAAAACTAAAGTTGAAAACAGCAGAATAAAACTTTTCAGCACGTTCCAAATCATTCACAGGAATTTCAAAATAGACGACAGGATTGGTAGAACTCATATTTTTTGCAGGATTAGGTTTTTCTGACTGACTGCAAGATACACCTATTAGTAATAAAAATATGAAAAAGCAGGGCAGTGGTTTGATGATCAGGTTATTTCTTTCTCAATCTAAAATAAAGTTTTTATCTCAATTTAAAAAATAGATAGACTTATCTATTTTTTATTTACATTTGTGAAAATTTTTTATGATGAAAAAAGAAAAAGTACGCGAAAGAATTATCAGGGTTGCTTCAGATCTGTTTTACAAACAAGGATATAATTCTACGGGAATCAATCAGATTATTGCTGAAGCTGATATTGCTATTGGTTCTTTGTACAATCACTTTTCATCTAAAAATGATCTTCTTCAGGCCTATCTTGTCAAAGAAGAACTGGATTGGTTTGATGGGTTTGAAAAAAGTACTTCTAAAATTTCAAACCCGAGAGAAAAACTTCTGGGGCTTATTGATTACAGAAAAAAACTGCAGCAGACTTCAAAGTTTGCAGGATGCCACTTCATTAAAATTGTCTCCGAAATAGGAGAGGGTAATTCTTCTGTCTCAGCTTTTGCTAAACAGCATAAAGAAAAGCAAAAAGAGATGATTAGAACACTCGTTAATGAATATGCAGTTCAAGTGCAGAAGACAGATTCTGATTTAATAGCAGAAAATATTTTTCTGTTAATAGAAGGAGCAGTTGTTACATCCACGATCAATAGACAAAATGATGCTTTTGACCAGGTGAAAAAAATTGTTCAGGGTTTATTGCCTTAACTTTTTTTGATACATGAAAAATAGATATATCTATATAAAAATGAAACATAAGTATTTGAAACTATTGGTGATATTGTTGGGTCAGTTGTTGACGATCATGGATATTTTTATCATCAATGTGTCCATCCCTTCCATACAGCGTGATCTTCATGCTTCAAACGGAGAAATGCAGTTTATGATTGCAGCTTACCTCATTGGATTTGCCTCTTTACTGATTACAGGAGGGCGATTGGGTGATCTGTACGGGAGAAAAAAGATCTATATGATTGGATTGATTGCTTTTATGATAAGCTCGATTGCCTGTGGATTTTCTGTAGGAGCAGGACAGCTGGTTATTTCAAGGTTTGTGCAGGGGATAAGCGCTGCGATGATGGCCCCTCAGGTATTGTCTATGATACATATTCTTTTTTCGGATCATCAGGAACGCACCAAAGCAATGGGCTGGTACGGAATTACGATTGGAATAGGAACTGTTTTAGGGCAGTTTCTCGGAGGTTATTTTTCATCTCTGACGATAATGGAAGAGCCCTGGAGACTTATTTTTCTGATGAATATTCCTATATGTCTAGCTGCAGCATTCTTTACACTGAAAATATTGGATGAATCCAAACTTTCTGTGAAACAGTCATTTGATATTATGGGTGTTTTGATTCTTTCCGCAGGATTGTTCTGTACCACCTATGCATTAACAATGTATGAGCATGAAGGGGTTCATTTCAAAAATGTTTCATTGATGATTGTTTCTGTCGGAATTTTGTTCACATTTATAAAAAATCAAAAGAAAAGAATCCAAAATAAACGAGCTTATCTTATTGATTTTGAATTGTTCAGTTATAAAAATTTTAATCTCGGAATCATCGCGGTTTCTTTCTTTTTTATCATGCTGGACTCTTATTTTTATATCCTATCTCTCTTTTTTCAGAATGGTTTAAAGATGATCCCGTTAGCAGCTGGAGAAATTATTGTTTTTCAGGGACTAGGCTTTATTTTGGCTTCTGTTATTTCAGTCAAACCGATTCTGAAATATGGCAAAAAAGCCCTGATAACAGGACTTTTGTTTATTATTGTGGTTCTTATTCTTCAACTGTTTTTGTTCAGGGTGGAGATGAGCTTTCCGGTTTTTTGTCTGCTGTTATTTTTGCATGGACTGGGAATAGGGGCCGTCATCCCATCGCTGGCTAATATTGCGCTTTCAGGAATGCCTGAAAAATTGATTGGGAATGCCTCCGGAGTTTATAATACTTTTCAGCAGGTTGCCGCTATTGTCGGAATTGTTGCTGTAGGAAGTGTTTTCTATTATTTTCTTGGAACAAAACCTGCTTTGCAACAATATCATAATGCCTTCTCTGTTACTTTACTGATCAATATTTTCTGTTTGATTTTTGTAATGATCTGTATTTTTAAAATTCCGGATCATGTTCTTCCTGAAATGAGACATAAAAAATAAATACTGCTTTTATGGTTTCCTTGATGAGACTTTAATTTCATTTAAAGTTGCTTTCGCAAGCATTTTGGTCACTTCAGTAGGAGAGTGGCAGTCACAGTTGCTGAGTCCAATCACATAAATATCTTCATCAGGAATGTAAACACCCATGCTTTTAAATCCAAATACGCTTCCTCCATGTTCGCGGTCAGGAATTCCATTGAGATCCTTTAAATGCCATCCGTAGCCGTAAGTAAATTCTTCACCGTTATTCAGTTTATATTTCTGAAAAGCTTTTTGAGTTTCCTTTGAATTTAACAATAGATTTTGATTCAAAGCCTGCTGCCATTTCAGCATATCATCTGCGGTCGACATCAGAGAACCGGAAGAAAATGGAACACTAAAGCTGATAATCGTTTTATTCACAAATCCCTGTTCTTTTTTATGATATCCGTAAGCTCTTTGAGGGATAACTTTTCTGTCGGAAGCGTAATAAGAATGACGCATTCCAGCTTTGTCAAAAATATTTTTCTTAATAAAATCTTCATAAGTGCTTCTGGAAGCCAGTTCTATGATATATCCTAAAATAACATAGCCGGAATTGTTATAGTCAAATTTCTCTCCCGGAGCGAAATCTACAGGTTCGTTTTTGAAAAAATTCACCATTTCTTCGGGTTTCATCTCTTTTTGAGTGATAGAGGAGAGTGATTTTATTTTTGTAAAATCTTTTATTCCTGATGTATGCGTCAGAAGATGATGAATAGTAATTTGATCTCCATTGGGATAATCTTTGATGTATTTGGAAATGGGATCATTAACATTGAGTTTTCCTTCCTGCTCCAGCATCAAAATCGCTACGGCAGTAAACTGTTTGGTCATTGATCCGATTTGGAAAACATTACCCGATGTCATATTGACGTTGAGCTCAAGGTTCGCTTTCCCGAATGCTTTCTGGTACAGCTTCTTTCCGTGTTGAGTGATCAGAAAAACGCCGCCAGGCTCATTTGTATTCCCGAATTCAGTCTGGATAATGCTGTCCATTTTCTTTTCATATCCTTTTAATTGTACCTGTGCATCCATTGTATTGCTTAATAATGGTAACAGAGTAAAAGCGGTGATCAGTTTTTTTGAAATCATATCTATGTAATTTGTTATGCAAAGATATGATTTATTTATATTACTATGTTATGCAATATAGTGCGTGAGATTTTTATTTTTAAAAAGAAGTAGTTATGAGTTTCTAAGAAACTATCCCTGTCAAGTTTAACACCTTGACAAGGATAAAAAATTGAACATTTAAAAACAAAAGCTGAATGTAAAACATCCGACCTTGTATCCATTCTTGATTGGAAAATATTCTAATTGGCTTCCGTATATTTCTTGAAATTATCAAGAATAGCCTGCCAGCCTCCTTTCTGCATTTCTTCAGGATTCTGGTTTTCCGGATCAAAATCTACATCTACATTAGTTTGACCGGTATTTTCTTTAAAGTCAACCTGCACCTGTCTTCCGTCCGGCATGGTGTACCTAAAGTTTTCACCATCTTTTATTTCATCATAAACTGCTTCAAAATCGAAACCGAAACTTCCGTCTTTAGCTTCCATTCTTGCAGAGTATTTTCCACCTACTTTCATATCATTGGAGGCAGAAGGGCACTGCCATGAAGGGTCGGCAAAGTTCCATTGAGTGATGTGTTCAGGATTCGTATAATAGCTCCATACTTTTTTTGCATCTGCATTAATGGTAGCAGAAACTGTGATTTTGTGGCTCATTTTTATGGGTTTAATGTTAATAATAATTCGTCAAGTTTTTCCAGTGTGGCCATCATTCCCTGTTCCATACCCATTTCTATAATAGTTTCAAGATCGGTTAAGGATTGATAAGAAACAATGATTTCTACAAGGGTGTTTTCATTTTTATCCGTGAAAGTGACTGCCCATTCAGCCTGGGGAAGGGCAGCATTAATTTCTCCTTGCTCATTACAAAATGCATCGCTGGAAGTATAAGAATCAATAGGGTTGATCTTGTGGTAACCGATCCATCCCCAATATTCTTTTCCATCTGGTTCTACCATGGCATAGTGCCAGTGGCCGCCTTCACGGAATTCCATTGATTTTGTTTTTGTTGTCAGTGGCTTTGGGGCAAACCAACGGTCAAGAAGTTCACTCTTTGTGTAACAGTCCCAAACTAATGGTCGGTTGGCCATAAACTCACGTCTGATTGTTAAAGTGTTCTTTTCCTTATCTGCAAGGAAATCGAACTGAAGATGATGTTTCATAATAGTATTTTATAGTTTGTTTTGGTTAAATGATAGAGTTTATTTCTGCTGGCTTTTTAATGTTGCCAGTAAAGTGTCAAGCTGTTCAAAACGGCTTTCCCAAATCTTTCTGAATTGTTCCAGCCAATGATCTATTTCTTTCATTTTATCAATTTCTAAAAAGTAATAAATTTCTCTTCCCTGGTGATTTTGGATTACCAATTCGCACTCAGTCAGAATTTTCAGATGTTTTGAAACGGCCTGTCTGGTGGTATCAAAGTGCTCTGCTATGGCATTTGGAGTCATTGCCTGTACTGCGATCAGTGTAATAATAGCCCTGCGTGTGGGATCTGCTATAGCCTGGAAAATATCTCTTCTCATCATCAATAATTTTTAAATGAAACCATATGGTTGCAAATATATGCGCAACTTTTCGGTTTCGCAAATATTTTTGATAAAATTTATAAATCAAATATTTTAAAAATAATAGATGGTGTTTATTAATTGATTTTAAATCAGTTGTTTGTGGTTGATTGGAATAAGCTTTATCTTTTGTTTTCCCGCATTGCTTTTATCAGCCTGTCATTTCTTTTATCGGCTCTTGCATTATTTAAAGAAAGTACGGCCCAAATGGCAGCAGGAAGCCATCCGATCAAGGTGATTTGTAAGATTAGGCAGACAATTCCTGTAAGAACTTTTCCTCGGACCATGAAAGATAAGAAGGGCAGTAATATGGCTAATAACATGATTTTAGGTTTTAATTGAATAAATTTTAACGGGACTGCGGATCAAAATAAGCTTTAAAAGTAAGAGGATCTTCTGTTTTATCCTCAGCTTCTTCAAGGTATTCCAGATAGTCTTCCTGATGTTTCTCCATATAAACAAGCACAATAGCGAGATTTACAAAAAGATTTTTGTCTTTGGAGCCAAAATACAATGCCTTTTTTAAATACTCCAGAGCCATTTCATTTTCTCCCATATCAGAATAAATAGCACCAATATTGATTAAAGCTGAAGTATTTTCAGGTTCAATAAGTAAAACTTCCTCTAATTCTTTCACTAAAAGCTCGTTCAAAGTGTCCCAATGGTCTTCATTTTCCCATCTTTTAGCCTGAAGTTTTTTTACGTTTTCTAATCTTAATGTTATACTACTCATTATTTAAAATTACAGAATGAATGCTTAATGTGCAAATTTAGCTTTTTACTCTTTAAGTCCATCCAGTATTGCAGCTTTCAGTATTTCAATGTTGATATCTTTCAATGCTTTGAATTTAATACAATATCCCGTTACACTGGCTTTACCCATCTTCTCACCGTAAGTTTTTGAAAGGTAAGTTTTATCACTGATATTCATAACATAGATGGAAATCCCTGTTGTATTGGCACTCATTCCGATCTGGTAAAATTCTCTGGTTTTTCCGCCTGCATATTGTATGGTATAAGATCCATATCCGATGTTGGGATTGGAAACGGTTTTATTTTCGCTGTTTTTACCATCGAGAAACCACAGCTGGCATTCCGGCATAAGAATCAGAATGATGTTGTGGAGTTCCTGCATATCATTACGCTTTGTTTCAGGCTGGCTGTTGATATAGTCCTGGATTTGTTCTTGGATGGTCATGTAGAATTTGAGGTTGTTAGACGACTAATTTACAAAATTTAGTGAAGCATAATATGCGTAATCACAAAACAAAAAAGAACAGCAACTGCTGTTCTTTTTATATTGTATTTTCTTATTGGTTATCCAAATGCTCTTTTCAGCAAGCTTTCCACTTTCGGTTCACTACCTCTGAAATTCTTGTAAAGCTCCATTGGATCTTTTGTTCCTCCCGAAGAAAGCAATACTTTATATTTGGCTGCAATCTCAGGATTGAAGATGCCGTTTTCTTTGAAATATTGGAAAGCATCAGCATCCAGAACTTCTGCCCATTTGTAAGAATAATATCCTGCGGAATATCCCCCCTGGAAAATGTGTGAGAAACTTGGGCTCATTGCCGTTTCCGAGTTGGAAGGATAAAGAGTGGTTGCTTTGGTGTATTTATCCTCAAATTCTTTTACACTCTCGTTCTCCAGTTCTGCCACTTTTGTATGATAGTTCATGTCCAAAAGTCCAAAACCTAGTTGTCTTAAAGTCTGATACCCTTCCATGAAGTTTTTAGACTGCTCTATTTTTTCAATTTTTTCGTCTGGAAGGACTTCACCTGTTTTATAATGCTTTGCAAATGTTTTTAAGAATTCCGGTTCATAACAGAAATTTTCCAGAAACTGTGATGGAAGTTCCACAAAATCCCATTTTACGGAAGTTCCCGAAAGGCTAGGATATTGAGTATCGGCCATCATTCCGTGAAGGGCATGCCCAAATTCGTGGAATAAAGTAGTCACTTCCTGGAATGTCAGTAAGCTAGGCGCGTCTTTTGTAGGTTTGCTGAAATTGCAGACAATTGAAATATGCGGACGGGAATTTTCGCCGTTTTGCTTGTATTGGTTTTTGTAGCTGGTCATCCATGCTCCGGCTCTTTTCCCTTTTCTTGGGAAATAATCAACGTATAAAAGAGATTTATAAGTCCCGTTTTCTTTTACTTCGTATACTTTTACATCTTCATGGTATTTTGGAATGTCGTTTCTTTCCTCAAAAGTCAGTCCGAAAAGTTGTCCAGCCAACCCAAAAACAGCATCCTGTACCTGATTTAATGGGAAATAAGGTTTTAATTCTTCATCGTTAAGATCAAATTTAGCCTTACGAAGTTTTTCAGCATAAAAAGCGTGGTCATAGCCTTGCATTTCTTGAATTCCGTCGGCTTTTGCCAAAGCTTTTAATTCATCAATTTCTTTATCAGCATAAGGTTTCGCTTTGGTTAAAAGTTCATTTAAAAAATCTAAAACCTTTACCGGGGACTTAGCCATTCTTTCTTCCAGTACGAAATCTGCATAGTTTTTATATCCGAGAAGTTCTGCTTTCTGCTGCTTTAAATTCAAAAGCTCTTTAATTAAATTTTGATTGTCAAATTCTCCACCATCGAATGACTTTTTACCATTGGCTAAAGCCAGTTCCTTTCTCAGTTCACGGTTTTCAGCATAGGTCATGAAAGGAATATAGCTTGGATATTGTAACGTTACTACCCAGTCTTCAAGATTTCTTTCTTTAGCTTCCTCAGCATATTGATCGATGATGGCTTCAGGAATTCCTGCAAGATCCTCTTTACTGGTAATATGCTTAAAATAAGCATTTGTAGAGGCCAGTACATTTTGTCCGAACTGTAAAGATTTTAAAGAAAGATCCATACTGATTTTCTTTAGTTTTTCTTTGTCTTCCTCATTCAGCAGAGCTCCGCTTCTTACAAAACCTTTGTAGGTCTCATTCAAAAGCATTTCCTGCTCTTCATTAAGATTATATTTTTCCTTTTCATCATATACTTTTTTGATTTTGTTGAAAAGGGCTTTATTTTGAGAAATTTTTGAAGAATATTCTGTTAAGATCGGAGAAACTTCCTGTGCAATCTGCTGAATTTCGTCACTGGTCTCTGCAGAATTTAAATTGAAAAAAATATTAGAAACCACATCCAGCTGTTCCCCGGAATATGCCAAAGCTTCAATTACATTTTCGAAAGTAGGGGCATCAGGATTGTTGACAATGGCATCAATTTCTGCTTCAGATTTTTGAATCAAATCCTGAAATGCAGGAAGATAATCTTCATTTTTAATACTGTTGAACGGTGCCGAATGATATGGAGTGCTAAATTTTTCTGTTAAAATATTCATTTTTTGATCTTTTTATAATAAGGTAAATGTAAGGATTCATTGGGAATCCCAGCTGAAACGGTCAAAAATAATGCCTCACTGACAAGTTATGACAAAAATACCTTATCTTTAATTAATCTTGTCATATGGAAAGAGGGAGTGATGTGGGAATATTTAATTTTGAAAACGGATTTTAAAATCATTATTAAAATAAATAACCTTAAATATACAGATTATGAAAACACTCTTAAAAATTATTGGTACTATTATCGTACTGATTCTTATCTATGCTGTTATTGCCATGCTGGCTTTCAGTAAAGATTACCACTATGAAAAATCGGTTATCATTAATGCTCCAAAGGAAAAAGTATGGGCTTATACAGGTAACTTAAAAGGATACAATCAATGGGATCCTTTTTCTAAAGCTGATAAAAACATTGTAATTACGTATTCGGGAGAAGGAGATAAGTTAGGTGATTCTTATCATTGGAAAGGAGATAAAAATGTAGGTGAAGGTGAGCAGTCTATTACAGAGCTGGTACCTAATCAGAAAATGGGAACAAAACTTCACTTTATAGAACCTTTTGAAGGAGATATGAAAGCCAATTTCATTCTGACTCCTGAAGGAAGCGGTACTAAAGTGACCTGGATGATAGATAATGAGCTGTCTCCAATGATGAAGATTATGAAACCGCTGATGAACGAAAATATGGATAAGATGTTTAGCCAGGGCCTTGGTGATCTGAAGAAACTCGCTGAAAAATAAAATGGAAGCCTTGTAAAATCTACAAGGCTTTTTTATTACAATTCTTTTTTACCGATCTCGCTAATCAAGTTGTAATTAGTCATCGTTATTTTATGTTAAGCCGAAGAAATATTATTCTAAAAATATTATCTTTATATAAAGAATAGCATAAAGAATAGATTGTATGGAGAAGATTGTATTTGAAAAAAGTGACATCAGAGACTTTGTAAAAACTACCATCGCAGAGAAAATTGAAAAACTTAAAAACTTTATTGAATTTACTCAGGAAGCCAGCCGGGACATCAAAAAAACTCCGAAATATGACAGCATGAGAGAAGAGATGCAGGAGGAGATTTACCAGATGCAGCGGCAGCTGGGGGCTTTGAATGATCTTAAAAGAAATATGGCAAAAGTACTGAATACAGCTACAGAAAAAGTGCAGCTTGGTTCTCTGGTTATCACGAACAAAGCCAGATTTTATATATCTGTGTCATTAGGGGAGTTTTTTTTTGAGGGAGACAGGTTCTACGCCATCTCTCCCGAAAGTCCTATGGCCAAAAAAATGATGGGGATGAAGCCTGGCGATGAATTTACCCTGAACCAAATCCATCAGAAGATTATAGAGGTTTTGTAAAAGTAAAAAGTAATTTTGATAAGCTTTTAATATTTCTATTATCCCACTAAACATTAAACTTCCTTCATTCCGCTTCCTGCATCCATCTTTTTCGTAATTTTGTTGTATGAATAATGCATCCATTTTAAAAGAAATTATAGAGCAAAGAAGAAGTATTTTCCCAAAAGATTATACAGACACAGAGATATCTCAGGAAGTTGTAGAGGAAATTGTAAACTCTGCTACATTTGCTCCTAATCATAAACGTACTAAACCTTGGCGTTTCAAAATATTCAAAGGAGAAGAAAAAGCAAAGCTGGCATCAGAAATGCAGGCAATCTATAAAGCAACAACTCCCGAACAACTTTTCTTGGAAAAAAAATATGCAGATATCGGTTTTAAAATTAACAAAGCCAATGCTGTGGTTTCCATCGTAGTCAATTTCAGCGGAATGGTTCCTGAATGGGAAGAAATAGCTGCTACTTCAATGGCAGTTCAGAATATGTATCTTACCTGCACTGCAAATAACATTGGATGTTACTGGAGCTCTCCCAAGATAGTAGATGAGCTGAAAGACTCTCTTACTATCGAAGAAAACCAGAAATGTCTGGGGCTTTTCTATATGGGGATGGTATAATGAAGAATATTTACAGAAATTATAATGAAGAAGATTTGCATGCTGCTTATCTTCATATGACTGATCATACCGGTAAGGTTAATGATGAACTGCGTAAAGCTATCAGTCAGCAATTCAATTATGATGAATTTGTAAAAGCCGCAGAATACAGGAAAATTTTAGTTAAAGAGAAAGGGAGAATCTCATTTGAGGTACACAAAAAGGTACAGAAGGGAGAAAAGATAGATACTATTCTTGAAAGTATCTCTTCGGAAATGATCGAGGGCAGTGATTTGAAAGTTTTTATTCTGGATAAATTTGATCAGTTTTCAAAAGTGAAAGAAAATGATCAGATAGACGGAAAAATAATTTTAAAAAGTTTTTTAGGATTTATAGTGGCTTCTGTTACAGGCCTTCTTTTTTTAAAGGCTGTGATGACATCTACCGGAGAATTTTCATTTTTTCTGCTGGTACCTGTTTATATTATCAACTATCTGGTGATCTATGGGATTACAGGAAGGACGCGGGATAATTTTGTTGTTTTTATGGCTGTTTTAATTTCCGTAATTATTTCAACAATATTCTCTTTTGCATTCCTTGGTTAAAAAAAATAATTTGAATTTATAAAACTTTTTACCTTAAGCTTTTTACTTCAAACTTTTTTACTATCTTTGCACTCTTAAATATTTAACTGGGACGAGTTCCCGTAAAATTCAAACATTATGTCAGTAAAAATCAGATTACAAAGACACGGTAAAAAAGGAAAACCTTTTTTCCACATCGTGGTTGCAGATTCTAGAGCTAGAAGAGATGGTAGATTCATCGAAAAACTAGGAACTTACAACCCAATTACTAACCCGGCAACTATCGAATTGAACGTTGATTCTGCTGTACAGTGGTTAAACAACGGTGCTCAGCCTACTGATACTGCTAGAGCTATTCTATCTTACAAAGGTGCTCTTTACAAAAAACACTTACAAGGTGGTGTAGCTAAAGGTGCTTTTGACGAAGCTGAAGCTGAAAAAAGATTCAATGCTTGGGTAGAAGCTAAAGATTCTAAAGTACAAGGTAAAGTAGAAGGTTTAGCAACTGCTAAAGCTGATGCTAAGAAAGCTGCTTTAGAAGCTGAAGTAAAAGTAAACGAAGCTAGAGTTGCTGCTGCTGCACAAGCTGAAGCTGATGCTAAGGCTGCTGAAGAAGCTGCTAACGCACCTGCTGAAGAAGTTGTTGCTGAAGCTACAGAAGGAGAAGCTCCTGCTGCAGAAACTGAAGAAAACACTGAAGCTTAAGAACAAACCCCTGTTATGCGTAAAGAAGATTGCTATTTTTTAGGTAAAATCACACGCAGACACGGACTTGCGGGTAACGTAATCCTTAAACTGGATACCGATCAACCCGAGCTTTACAATAAATTGGAATCAATATTCGTTGAAATCAACGGATTATTGGTTCCATTTTTTATTGAAAAATCATCATGGAGTAAACTTGATGCTCTGAATCTTGCATTCAAAAACTCTTCTGAGGCTATGGTAGACCAGGTATTGGGTAAAAGTGTTTACCTTCCGCTTGCTTCTTTACCTAAACTTTCAGGAAAACAATTCTACTACCACGAAATCATCGGATTTGAAATCTTAGATCAACATGATAACAACTGTGGTGTGATCAGATCTGTAAATGATCAGACGGCACAAGTGTATTTCATTACCAATCTGGATGGAAAAGAAGTGGTAATTCCTATGATCAAAGACTGGATTCTGGAAATTGACAGGGAAGAAAGAACAATCAAAATGGAACTTCCTGAAGGTCTTATTGATGTGTTTTTGGTTCCATCTAAGAAAGACGAATAGCTTTCAATAAGCAATAAGCTATTCTTTCTCACTTTTTTACATTACTGATTATTCATTACTTATTACCCATATTTAAGGCGGGTAAAAGATAATCCTGTACTATTTTTTCAGATTGCTGGTGTGCATAAGGTTTGTTGTAAGCTTGTGCAGTAATCACTATGACAACTGGTATTTCGGTGAAAATAATGATTTTGTTTCCCCCATTTCCACTGGATTGGAAAGCTTCATAACGGTTGTTTCCCACTATGTAAACCTTTCTCCAGAATAAATATCCATATCCTTCAAAATCAGGATTATCTGTGAAATAATTGGTGAAAGATTTCTTAATCCAATCTTTGGTCAATATAGTTTTTCCATCCCATGTCCCATGATTTTTATATAACTGTCCGAATTTTGCAAAATCAATTACCCTCATCCGTAATCCTCCTGCCAGGGAAGGCTTTTGCTGTGGTGTAAACTGCCATTTATAATTAGTGATTCCAAGAGGTTGAAATAACTTCTTATCAGCATATTTTTCCAAACCTTGTGGAACTTTTTTATCTAAAATATCTCCTGTTAATACAACTCCGGCAGTGAAATAACTCCAGTTTTTTCCTATTGTATTCTCTGTCATGGGCAGATCTAATATAAACTTGATCCAGTTTTCAGTCGGATACATATTTTCTTCATTTCCGGGAGATTCATAATTTTCATCGTTTCCGTCGAATCCTGAGCTCATTGTCAATAAGCTTTTTATCGTGACATTGTCTTTTTGAGAAGCATAATTTTTAAAGGGTTTCAGGTCATAAAATTCCTTCAGATTTTGGTTTTCACTCTTTAAATATCCATCTTTGATCGCGATTCCGGTTAAAGCTGAAGAAAAAGACTTTCCTACTGAACGGGTGTCCTGCAAGGAGTCTCTTCCGGATCCGTTGAAATATTCTTCAAGAAGTAATTTTCCTTCCTTTATAATGACTATTCCGGTTATATTTTTGAACCTGTTTTCTGCAATTTTCTTATTCAGATTTCTGATGGTTTCTGTATTGATTTTTTCTTGAGAAACCTTCCATCCGCTATTAGATTGAATGGGTTGAAGTGCAATTTGCTGCTCCGGAATATTTTGAGAAGAAACAGTAAGATTAATTTGTCCTTCTGCGATAACAGATCCTGTTTTGATCGTGGAAGTATTAAGATAAGGCCGGATTTCAATTTTCAAAATGTGATTTCCAGCTGTAAGCGCATCAATTCCGTTATGAGCCATATAAAAACGCATCCATAAATACCTTCCCCATGAATCTTCATTTTTACTGCTGAGAAGAGGAATCTGTAATGTCGTTTTGAATTTTTTTTGATCCGAAGTGCCCGCTCCCGTATTGAGGTTTTCTTTATAGATCAGCTTTCCGTCTACATAAAATGAGAATTGATAATTTCCTTTTTTAAGCAATTCATCAGCAGTCCAGCTGGGTTCAAGCTGATGAAGATAGTTGACAAGAGAATTGTCAAAGAAAGCATGAATCCCCAGATCTCCATTTTCCTGAAACACCAATGAGCTGAGAAAGTCTGAATCTTTCAAATTTTCCAACGCTGTATTTTGGGTAAGAAAAACGATTTTCCCAGAGTATTTTTTCTGAATTGGATTCTCAATTTTCTCGACATCGATTATATTTTTACTTTGCCCCTGATAAAAATAAAATGAGAAAATAAAGATCAATAATAGGATAGGTTTCATTTTAAAAAGTATTTAAGCAAAAATAATGAACTTCCTTATGGCAAAATAGAATGAAATTAACATTTCTAATGTATTATTAATCTCTACAGAGTTTAATTAAATAGCTTTCTGAATTCTCCCGGAGACTGACTGGTTTTCTGTTTAAAGAGTTTACTGAAAGATTGTGGATGTTCGAATCCTAGTTCATAAGCAATTTCGCTTACAGATAAACTCGTGGTGCTCAAACGTTCTTTGGCAGAATCAATGAGTTTATTCTGAATATGCTGCTGTGTGTTTTGCTGGGTATGAAGCCGTAAAAGTGTTCCCAGATAATTGGGAGAAATATTCATCTGTTCGGCGATAGTTTTTACCGATGGAATACCTTTTTCAAGAAGATTTCCACTTTCAAAATATTGGGAAAGGATGTCCTCAAATTTATACAGCAATTCGTGACTAGACTTCTTTCTGGTAAAAAACTGACGTTCATAAAAACGGTCAGAGTAAACCAGTAATAGTTCAATCTGGGCAATGATCAGCTCCTGCGTGAATCTATCAGTGTTGGTCTGATATTCACGTTCAATATTTTTAAAAATATCAACAAGAATTTTCTCTTCTTTATCAGAAAGGAAAAGTGCCTCTTTAACCTGATAACTGAAAAAATCATAGGATTTTATCTTTCGGGTTAATGAAGTATTCCACAGAAAATCAGGGTGAATCAGCAATAAAAATCCGGTAGGTTCTACTTCAACATCAGGATTGATTTCGAGACTTAAATATTGCTGTGGTGAAACAAAGCATAGCACTCCTGAATCAAAATCATACTGCTGCTGCCCGTAATTGAACTTTGGAGTGACATTCTTTTTCAAACCAATTGAATAAAAATTCTGAATCCATTTCAGTTCCTCATTGTCTACAACATAACGGACTTTACTGTAGTCTATCACGCTGATCAACGGATGTTCAGGATTAGGAAGACCACAAAAAACATGAAAATCTGAAATAGAGTTAAAATGAACAGGCTGTTTCATAAGAGCTAAATTAGTTATTTTTACAAAAAGGATAACATATTGATTCAAAAAGTCTTCGACTCTGATCAGGCAGACTTGCTCTAAAATTTTACGTTCAAATGATTCAAACGAATGGTTTAGTGCCAACCTGAGCGGAGTCGAAGGATAGTATCAAATTAAATTGCAGTAGAAACAGTAAGACTTTCCCATTTCTCAGCGTCTTTTTGTAAAATATCAATTTTGTTATTCAGAAATTCCAGGGTTCCTACACCCAATAACAAATGCACTGGAGGATTTTTCTCTTTACTGATCTGAATCAGCACATCAGCTGCTTTTTCAGGATCATTAGGCTGATTTCCATTAATTTCATTAAGGTGAGCCTGTTCCGAATTTCTTGCTGCTTCATAAGCCTGAATAGGGTTAGATGGTGTCTTTACCGAATCTTTAGTTAAAAAATCTGTACGGAAATATCCCGGATAAACAACAGTAGCATGCACTCCGAAATCTTTTACTTCTTCAGCAAGTGCTTCTGTAAATCCGGCAACAGCAAATTTTGTAGAACAATAGATTCCCCAGCCCGGAAAATTAGCAGAATAGCCGCCCACAGAAGAAATATTGAAGATGTTTCCTGATCTTTGCTCACGAAGATAGGGCATGGCATTTCTGATCACATTCAATGTTCCGAAAACGTTCACAGCATAATTTTCTCTTGCTTCTTCATCGGTAAGTTCTTCCAGCGTTCCGATTTGCCCATAACCTGCATTGTTGACCACCACATCAATTCGTCCAAAATGGTCAACTGTTTTTGCGATGGCAGATTTGATGTCGTTATTATCTGTAATGTTGACGCTGAGTGGAAGGAAGTTTTCTGAAGTTTCTCCGATTGTGGAGATCAGGGATTCAACGGTACGGCTTGTAGCAGCAACCTGAAATCCTTCGGACAGTAATTTTTTTACCAACTCGAATCCTAAGCCTTTTGAAGCTCCTGTCACGAACCATACTTTTTTTGTTTCCATTTTTAAATATTTTTTGTTTAAATGATGGTACAAAGATGGCAACTTACGAAAAGGGAAATGTATCCAAATCGGGGAATGATGTATCCAAATCGTGAATGGCGATAGTATTCGAAAAAGGTTAATGATTTTTGAGGAGATTTCTGTATTTCAGAGGCGTAATTCCTATGTTTTCTTTGAAACAACGGATAAAATGACTTTGATCTGAAAAACCGCATTCCAAAGCGATATCCGTTAAAGAATTGGATAAAGTGAGCAGTTCAAGAGATTTGTTGAGTTTTAATTTTCTGAGGTATTCGCCCAGATTGCAATGGAAATACTTGTGAAAATCCCTGCTGAGATGAATAGGATGGATGTTCAGTGTTTTGGAAAGTTCCGTAAGACTGAGACTTTCTGTAAAACTTTCATGTAAAATTTCATTGATCTGACCTACCCACAAAGGTTTTCTTTCCATATTTTGCTTTTGATGGGTTAATTGGCTGAAAAGATGTAATAACAACTGATTGACGGACAGTTCAAACGAAATGTTATGCGTTTTGGTTTCCTTGAACATCTGATAAACCAGAAGTTTCAGGGCAGGATCTTTTATATTAAAACTTCCTTCTACTTTATTTTTCTGAATATCAAACCGGTCAAACCAGCTTTGAGTGAGCTCGATATGAAAGCCTCTTGTAAAAATATCAGGTTTAATATTGTAATGTGGATCTTCCCAATGATGATACAATAATGTTCCAGCAGAGCAGCTATAGACTTCTTTTTTGTTTCCTTCCGTCATATTGCCCTGAAGAAGAAAAGTGAAATATGCATTTTCATGATAATGCCAGTCTACGTAAGGATGCGTATACTCCGTATCAGTGATCGTCAATCCTTCAAGATTGACTATTTGATTGGTGTCTCCAAAATATTCGCCGTTACGAAGAGTATTCATGATAAATTTTGTTTTAACCGGTCAATCTGTTCGTACATCTTATTAAAAAACATTTTCCTTTCCCTGTTTCCGGATTCATTCAGCGATCTGGAGTTTTTGATCTGATGCTCAAAATAGCTCAGAGAATCTTCACACGTGATTTTATCATTCGTCATCATATATCCAAACATGCTGAAAGGCACAAAAAAAGAACACTGTTCTTCATTTTTGAATAAAATAGCGTTGTTTAAAATAACCAAATCATTCACATAGATCTGAAAATTAGTTTTTTCCAGTGTTTTGATCTCGAGGCCTTCCAGTAATTTTTTTAAGTTTTCCAGAATAAGATCCGCTTCATTTTTCTTTAATAAACCCATTTCATAATAGAATGAAATTTGTCTCAAAGCACTCATAATCGTGGTGTCATTCCATATTTCCGTTACGTTTTGTTTATCGTAAAGATCTTTCAGCAGGTCATTTTTTACAGAATGGTATTCCATATTAAATTCATGAAACGGACTTAAGAATTTATCCTGATTCAGTAAATTCATCCAGACATAAAACTTGAAACGGGACAGAATGGAATCTGAAATGGTATAAAAAAATGGGATGTCTTTTGCGGAATAAAATACTTTGGAATTGGTGATATTCTGAAAAACATTCAAAATCTTCAGTGAGTTCTCAAAATAGTTTAAAAGATCTTCGGTAGTTTTTACAGGCTGGGTTCTCTTTACTACCAGTTGATTTTCTGTTCCGAGAAACTGATCCAAAGAGATCTGATAATATTTGGCAAGCTCCAGTGCTTCTTCAAAACTGAACTTGGCTTTCATAGAAGTCCTTCTGTGAGCCGCATCATAGCTGATATTAAGAATGTTGGCGATCTCATCATTTAAAGATTTCTCACCAATTTTTCTTCGGATTTCCTTAAGCAGAGCTTCCTGGTGCATAGTTTTGTGATTTTCACAAATGTAGCATTTTTTGTGGAAAGAGTTTTCGATTTTCTGTTTAGTAGACTGGAAGTTTGAAGCTGGGAGAAGGGAATTCTTGCAGGGAGAAAGAAACAATAACAATTTAAAAGTAACTGAATTTATAATCACTATTACTATTGATCACTCAAAGTAACTTCCAGCTTCCTTCTTCCCACTTCCAACCCCTCATTTTGTGATTTTCGCAAACAGGATGTTTTTTTTAATTTTTTTTCACATTCGGAACTGTGTCTTCAGCAGATAATTTTGAACTATAATTTTAAAATAAGAGTTATGAAAACACGAATTTTATTAATAACAGTTCTTTTATTCGGCAGTCTGGCATATGCATCAGACAGTTTAAAAGCAGATTCTTTGAAACCGAGATTGATTGCTGCTTCACCTTCAAAGAATGTCCGAAACGTCAATGGAATTTTATTCAAATATTATGATGAAGAAGATCATTTTAAGCCTAAAAAAGTAAACGGTTTGGGAATGGGATTCAATTTTCTGGGTGTTTTCCTGCCGCCGTTAATGCTGTTCAATTTAAGTTTACCCAGCAACGATGATTATGTTATTGTTCCCCGGGAAAAGATGAATAAAATCAACGGACTTCAGTTGTCGCTCATCAATATGGAACCCACGGTTACTAATGGTTTGGAGGTCAATGTTTCGAGTAATATGAATACCTATGCGGTAACCAATGGTATGTCTTTCTCTCCGTTTTTTAATCTGCATCATGAAATGAAAGGGCTTTCTGTAGCGCCATTAGCCAATATAGGGCATAAATGCAGAGGAATACAGATCGGTTTGTATAATAAATGTGATGATTTCAGAGGAATACAAATTGGCGGATGGAATGAGAACGGAAGACGAAAACTTCCTTTAATCAACTGGAATTTTAAGAAACAAAAAAGAAAATAAGAAGTGATGAAAAAACTTGTTGTAATTATTACGCTGTTTCTTTGTGGCTTTCTGAAAGCTCAGTTTGAAGAAATTAAAGAGAAAAAGTGGCTGGTTCTTCTTCTCAGTACCAGAATTGAAGGAACTTCAATGGATAGTAAGGCATTCTGGTCCATAGGAACAAAACTGACTGATGGTGATAAGAATTACTACAGTTTAAGAGGACACTTTAATTGGTGGGATGAAAGAAGGCTGCTGGTGATTCCGGAGTTTGATTATTTCAGAAAAGTGGTTTCGTTTAGTGATGGTGCAGAAATATCGTCTTTATATGCCGGGGCTGGAGTTTCGCCTTATGCGGTGTCGCCCAAAGCTGGAATCAACTTTTACCATTTCTTTTGTGCAGAATTCGGGTATAACTTCGAATATAATATCTATAAACCATTTCCCATTAAAGGATTTCGCTTCGGAATAGGAATTAACCTTGTCTTTTAAATGATTTTAAACCAATAAATAATTCAACCATGAAAAATTATAAACTGATATTATTTTTATTGATGCTGTCCGCCCGTATTTTTTCACAAAATACCATCAATGATACTGTGAATACCCCAGCAGAAGAACCTTTTGACTATAAAAAATATTACGAATGTGATTTTGGAGAGGGAAATGTTTTAATCGTCATCAAGAAAGGAAAAGAATTTACAGACCTTAAAGATTTAAGAAAATCAGGTAAAGGTTTTGCCATTAAAATGGAAGCCATCTACAGTATGGAATTTGCAGATGGACAAAGATATGAATCAAGTGTGGTGAAGAAAATTACAAATGATAGCCTTTCGATTACGAATTTTTTCAATGAGAATTCGGCAAAACTGGCGGGACAACCCTTTAAGCTGATCAATTATCCACTTTCCTCTTTGAAATATGTTCGTTTTATTGATGACCGTATGCTGTCCCTGTACAGCAAAAAGAATATTCAGAAGAACTTTGACTTAATTGTGAGGAAAATGGATCGTGCTAAGATGTGTCCTGCCGTTATTCAGTTCAAAGAAAAAAATAATGAAATGAAGGTCTGTCATTTCTATCTGACCTCTCAGGGCTATGATCTCCTTTACGAGGACAAAGGGCGAGTATATTATATGGAAGGCAGAGTAGAATGGAAATAGTTGTTGAAGAGAGTACAGTGATCACGCTGTACTCTCTTTTATTATTCATTTTCATAAAATTATTCCCTATTCACGGAAAAAAGTAAAAGAAGTGGCGTATCTACTGAAGAAAAATAATATTTTTGTACTATAGCTAGGATGAATGATGAAAATAAAATGTCTACTACTGTTTTTGATTATTGGCGTTGTGTTTTGTCATGCACAGGCCAATAATGAAGAAAAAAATACCCCGGAACAAAGGACTTATGAAGAATTGGAAAAAGAATTCTACAGTAGCCGTATGGGAGAAGGAAACAGTAAAAGTATTGCAGATTATTATCTTAAAAAAGCAAAATCTGAAAACAATACGGCCCGTATTGCTGAAGGATATGTCATGCGTCATTTCGAAGAGAATTTATCTGATGCATTAAAGGATTTTGACAGCCTGCAGCATATCACTCAAAATTCTAAACAAAATACTTATCCGGCCAGAATTTATCTGTTAAGGGGAAATCTTTATTTTAGAAATAATAATCTCCAGTCTGCATTGAATAATTATATCCTTGGACTGAAATATGCCAAAGAAAAAGGAAATAAAAGGCAGATTGCCATGGCACATATCAGTATTGCCTATCTTAATAATTATATCGGAAAACACGAAGAAACTGCTAAAGTACTAAGGCACTACGCTTATGATGCAGATTATATGAATGAGGATGAGAAAAGAACGCTCAAACTGAATCTGGCTGATGCTTACATAGAAATCAATAAGATGGATTCTGCTTATATCCTGATACAGGATGGTTTACAGGAATCCAGGAAAAATAAAGATTTTTACCGTTATTATGAGAACCTTGGGCTTTTGGGATATTATAATCTGCATTCAAAAAAATACCAGAAAGCCATTGACGGCCTATTAGAATGTGAAAAATATTTCTTTACAAACAATAATAGTGATACAAGAAGCCAGAATTATACTCTTTTATATTTGGGAAAATCTTATGCTGGACTTCAACAAAAAGAGAAAGCTGTAGATTTTTTCCGAAAGATAGACTCTATGGTTCTTAAAACAAACTATATTTATCCCGAACTGCGGGATGTATACACCTATCTGATTGATTATTATAAAGAAAACAGCGATACCGAGAAGCAATTATATTACGTAGAGCGGTTTTTAAAAGTGGACAATGTACTGTATACCCAATTCAGATATATTTCCAGAGAGCTTCCGAGAAGATATGATACGCCGGAACTTCAGCAGGAAAAAGAAGATATTACCAACGAGCTTACAAAAAGAAAAAGCCTTTTTTATATTGTTCTAAGTCTTTTGCTGATATCACACCTGCTATTCATTAATGTTTATTTTAAATATAAAAAGTCTGAAAAGAACTATAAAAAGATTGCTCAGGATCTTATTCTGTCTGCTAATGAAAGAAGATTTGATAGAGACTATAAATCTGAACCGGAAAAAGAATCCTTCTCTGAACCTCTTCCTGTAGAAAATGCAGGAAATTCTGAAGAGAGAATCACCAAAACAATTTCGGAAGATATTGCGCAAACCATTTTAGCAGAACTTGAGACCTTTGAAAGCAAGGATCAGTTCTTAAGCAGAGGAATTACGCTGGGAAGTCTTGCCAAAAAAATAAAAACCAACTCGAAATATCTGTCGGAAATTATCAATACCCACAAAGGAAAAAACTTTGCCACCTATCTGAATGATCTCCGTATTGATTATGCCATCAGCAGACTGGCGAATGACAGAAAATTCAGGTCTTATAAAATTCCTTTTATTGCCGAAGAATTAGGATATAATAATGAACAGGCTTTCACTTTAGCCTTCAAAAAAAGAACCGGAACACCTCTTTCTATTTATCTGAAAGAAATTGAAAATATGACCGGAAAATAGTTTTAACTCGCTGATTTTCATTTTATTTATGTTTATAAATTCATGATTTTAGGTATATAAATTTATGAATCTATAAACCATACACTTGTGTCACTATTTTTCTTGCTGCATCTTTGTTTCAGGTAAAAACACAACCATTTATTTTGTATGTGCACAATACAGGATATCAATTCCAAACTGTTGATAAATTAAAATATCAAGCTGGGAATTGGAACATAAAAATTAATAAGTAAAAAGGCCAGAAAGAATAACCAAGAAAATAAATGTAAATAATGAGATAATTGTTCAGAAATTTAAAAGTATAAAAGTGTAGTAATGATCATTTAAAAATCAGAAGCAGTTAAAAACAAAATCCGGTGGTGAATCCGCCACAAAAAGTTTAAAAGTAGAGTATAGTGTAAAAATGGATGTATGACCGGTAATGTAGCACTGAGGTATCACTTAAAAAACTAATAACCATTTCAGTAAAACTAATTCCATGAAAGCTCAGAGTAAAATAAAATTTTATTCTTTTTAAAAGTGATAGTGTAAAGTGTTCATTCCGGATCAATACGGATTTTATTGAAGTTCAGGACAGTATTGAGTGGAAATGTAACCTGAAAATGCAGCAGAGCGAGAAGGAGAAAAAAGGTGAATTTCCTGAACTGAAAGTTTAAATGCTTGTTAAATGATTTTTAAAGACAGCGCAATCATCAAGTTGCGCTGTTTTTTTGTAACTTTGCAGACATTAATTTTTATATAAAAAATTTATCATCAACAAATGAAAAAGCAAACGATCAAAGAAGTCCTAAAGGATTACAAGAAAGTATTACATCATGACATTACCGTTTACGGATGGGTAAGATCCTTCCGTGCTAATCGCTTTATTGCGCTTAATGATGGTTCTACGATTAATAATTTGCAGATAGTTGTTGATTTCGAAAATTTTGATGAAGCGATCCTTAAGAATATCAGTACAGCTTCTTCCCTTAAAGTAGTAGGAGAGGTGGTAGAAAGCCAGGGAGCTGGACAATCTGTGGAAATTATTGCTAAAAAGATCATCGTTTTAGGAGATAACTTTACAGAAGAACTTCAGAGTACAATTCTTCAGCCTAAAAAACACAGCCTTGAAAAGCTTCGTGAGCAGGCACACTTAAGATTCAGAACAAACCTTTTCGGTGCAGTGTTCAGAGTGCGCCACGCGGTAAGTTTTGCAGTTCACTCGTTCTTCAACCAGAACCAGTTTTTCTATATTAACACTCCGGTTATTACAGGAGCGGATGCAGAAGGAGCAGGTGAAATGTTTGGAGTAACAAACTTTGACCTGAACAATATGCCGAAAACTGAAGAAGGGGAAATTGATTTCTCTCAGGATTTCTTCGGTAAAAAAACCAACCTTACCGTTTCCGGACAGCTTGAAGGAGAAACTGCTGCAATGGGATTGGGAAGAATCTATACTTTCGGACCTACTTTCCGTGCTGAAAATTCTAACACTACAAGACACCTTGCAGAGTTCTGGATGATTGAACCGGAAGTGGCATTCAACAACCTTGAAGATAACATCGACCTTGCGGAAGATTTCTTAAAATATGTAATCCAGTATGTATTGGATAATTGTAAAGATGATCTTGAATTCTTAGACAACCGTTTTGCAGAAGAGCAGAAAACAAAACCGGAAAAAGAAAGAGCAAAAGAAGGTCTTATCGAAAAACTTCAGAATGTAGTGGCTAAACGTTTCAAGCGTGTAAGCTATACAGAAGCTATCGAAATCTTATTGAACTCTAAAGAAAACAAAAAAGGAAAATTTGCTTACCCGGTTGAGAGTTGGGGAACTGACCTTCAGTCTGAGCATGAAAGATATCTTGTAGAAAAACATTTTGAGAGCCCGGTAGTATTATTTGACTATCCGAAAGAAATCAAAGCGTTCTATATGAAACTGAATGATGATAATAAAACCGTTGCTGCTATGGATGTTCTTTTCCCTGGTATCGGTGAAATCATTGGTGGGTCAGAGAGAGAAGCAAGATTGGATGTTTTAAAACAAAAAATGGCAGATATGCACGTAGATGAGCACGAACTTTGGTGGTACCTTGATACCAGAAAATTCGGTTCTGTGCCGCATGCAGGCTTTGGTTTAGGATTGGAAAGACTGGTTCTTTTCGTAACAGGAATGACGAATATCAGGGACGTAATTCCTTTCCCTAGAACACCGAAAAGCGCTGAATTCTAGAACAATAAAAAAAGCCTTAATCATAAGTTAAGGCTTTTTTTATTATTTAATAGTTTATTATATTAAAGTAAGTCATGCAAAAATCATGCTAAATGTGTATTTTATCAAATAAATTTATTAAATTCGTAGAATATGTTATGTTAAAACGTAAAGAAGAATATGCTTAAACAACACTTACAACTCAAATTAGGACAGAAGCTGGCCCCTCAGCAGATCCAGTTGATGAAGCTTATTCAGCTCCATACTCTTGAATTTGAAGAGGAGTTGGAGAGAGAGTTAGAAGAAAATCCGGCTTTGGAAATTGCAAAAGAAGATTCTAAAGAGGATGATTATTCTTCTCTGGAAGACGCTTATCAGGATGAGGGTACAGAAAGCATTGAAACAGATTTCGACGTCAATGAATATATCTATGACGACGAACCAAGCTATAAAACCGCATCCAGCAACTATTCTCCGGATGATGAGGAATTTGATAACGAAAGCCTTCTAACGGAGGGACAATCTTTATACGACTATCTTACAGAACAGATTCATTTGGTTAATATCAATGAAGAAGATCTTAAGATTGCAGAATATCTTATCGGAAACTTAGATACAGACGGCTATCTGAGAAGAGAGATCAAATCTATTGTGGATGATCTTGCTTTCTCACAGGGGATTTATACAACGAAGGAAAGAGTAGAGGATATTCTTGAGAATTATGTTCAGAAACTGGATCCGTCCGGTGTAGGAGCAAGAGGACTTCAGGAATGTTTACTATTACAAATTGAAAAGAAAGTAAGCTCAGACAAAGCAGTGTCTTTGGCTGCCAATATCTTAAGACATCAGTTTGAAGCCTTAACGAATAAGCACTATAACAAGATCATTCAGAAATATGATATTGAAGAAGATGATCTGAAAGATGCTCTGGATGAAATCTCAAAACTGTCTCCAAAAGTAGGAGGGAACTTTGATACCCAAACCATTACGATCAATCAGGAAATTATTCCGGATTTTGTGATTCAGGTGAAAGACGGACAGGTAATTCCTATGCTGAACAGTAAGAATGCGCCTACCTTAAGAGTTTCTGAAGAATATAAAGATATTCTGACTACTTATTCTCATGATAAGAATTCATCAGAACATAAGCAGGCTGCATTATTTATCAAGCAAAAACTGGATGCCGCAAAATGGTATATTGATGCCATTAATCAGCGTCAGAATACATTATTACAGACCATTACAGCTATTGTAAAGTTCCAGAAGGATTATTTTATTACTGGTGACGAAAAGTCGCTGAAACCAATGATTCTGAAGGATATTGCAGATATTACAGGATTTGATATCTCTACCATTTCAAGGGTGGTAAAAAGTAAGTATGCAGATACCCCGAATGGAATTGTATATCTGAAGGATCTGTTCTCTGACAGCTTAACGAATGATGACGGAGAAGAAGTGTCTACCAAAGAGATCAAAACCCATCTTCAGGAAGTTATTGGTAAAGAAAATAAGAGGAAACCGCTTACTGATGATGCATTAGTGGTCATTCTGAAAGAACAGGGGTATAATATTGCCAGAAGAACAATTGCAAAATATCGTGAACAGCTCAATATTCCTGTCGCAAGATTAAGAAAAGAACTTTAACAGATAATACAAAAAAGGTGAATAGACATATTCACCTTTTTTATTTAAACTGATTAGCTATCTCTAAGAAATCAGAAATATTTGTCTAAATGCTTACTTTTTATCCTTCATATAATTAATATCAATATTGGAGATAAAGTTCCCTCCACTGGCTTCCCATTTTCCCTGACTTTGATAACGGAACAGTAAGTCCTTGGACAATGTTTTTTTTGCAGAGATTCCGAAAACGAAATCTACATTATCCTGAGGTACATTTTCAACAAGTTGTAAGGTAATCGCCAGCTGATCCAGATCATTATAAATAAGTTTATATTTTCCCAGATCAATGGTTTGCCAGCCTGTAGTATTGGTTTTAAATATTATATTTTCCTGTAGGAGAGATTCATCCGGTAAATTATTCTTTACAGAGTATACATTGAGCTTTAAAGTAATTTCCTTGAATTTAGAGCTCGGAATAATGTAAAAATTATAGCTGTTAAGTTTAGTCCATTTATAAATATTGAATATTTGTCCCTGTTCAATGGTGGGAACATTCTGATCAAACATTTTAGAGAAAGTGAGCATTGGCCTGCTTTTATATCCCAAAACATCTTTCTTTGTTTTTTTTCCAATTATACTGATTTCCTGAATAGCATTGGCCTTTTTGTTTAATGTAATATTGGCATTGGAAGTTATTCCTTCTATGGTTAGTTTTTTATCTTCATAACCATTGGATTCAAAGATGATATAATCACTTTTTTTCGCATTTTCGGGGATATCTATAGAATAATTCCCATTGATATCTGTAATTGTACTTGTATTTATATTTTCCAGGCTTACTGAGCAGTAAGAAACAACCTCATTATTTTCATTGATAACCTTTCCGGATATTTTTTGAGAATACATACTTATACTAAGTAAGAGAGCACCTAGTACCGATACAATTTTCATGTTTTTAGTTTTTTGTAAATATATTATTTTATTTCATATTAATAACCTGATAAGGAAAATGGGATAGAATATTTATCCGTAGAAAAGACTTTAATCCAGGCCAAAGTTTAGAATGTAGGATTATTTCAACATTTTCACCATTTCATTATTTTATGATTTTCACCTTCAGCTTTGTTTTACATTCTCTAACCCCAATTCTCTCATAGAAATCTCCCGCATCTCTACTTTCCTTATCTTTCCTGAAATAGTCATTGGGAATTCATCTACAAATTTCCAGTATTTTGGGACTTTGTAGTGAGCAATTCTTCCTTTGCAGTATTCCTGAAGCTCTTCTTCTGTGATGGTAAATCCTTTTCTTACCTTCACCCACGCCATTACTTCCTCCCCGAATCTTTCACTCGGAACTCCAATAATCTGAACATCCAGAATGTTGGTATAGGTATATAAAAAGTCTTCAATTTCTTTCGGTGAGATATTTTCTCCGCCACGGATGATGAGGTCTTTTATCCTCCCGGAAATGGTAATATAGCCGTCTTTGTCCATTACAGCCATATCTCCGGTATGCATCCAGCGGGCATCATCCAGTATTTTTTTTGTGTTTTCGGGATCGTTCCAGTATTTCAGCATAACAGAGTAGCCTCTTGTACAAAGTTCCCCATGCTCTCCTCGTTGTAAAGTTCTTCCATTTTCATCAATAATCTTTATTTCAAGATGATCCTGAACAGTTCCTACAGTACTTACCTGCTTCTCCAATGGGGTTCCAATCAAAGTTTGAGTAGATACCGGCGAAGTTTCCGTCATCCCGTAGCAAATGCTCATTTCCTTAATGTTCATAAGGCTTTCTACCTTTTTCATAATCTCCGGAGGGCATACTGAACCAGCCATAACGCCTGTTCTTAAACTTGAAAAATCATACGTATCAAAATCTTTTACAGCCAGTTCAGCAATAAACATGGTGGGTACACCGTACAAAGACGTACATTTTTCGTCAGAAACAGCTTTCAAAGTGATATCCGGATCAAAACTGTCATTCGGAATTACCATACACGCTCCATGAGCCACACAGCACATATTTCCGATGACCATTCCAAAGCAGTGATAAAAAGGAACAGGTATACAGACACGGTCTTTTTCCGTATATTTTAATCGGATACCAATAAAATAACCATTGTTGAGAATATTATGATGAGAAAGGGTAACACCTTTCGGGAAACCTGTAGTTCCTGAAGTATATTGAATATTAACAGGATCATCAAACTGTACATGCTCTTCAAAACTGTGAAGGACTTCATCTGAAATATCCTGGCCATTGTTCACAAATTCTTCCCAGTTTTCATCAAAGAAAATCTCATGCTCCAAAGTTGGGCACACTTCTTTGGCGTATTCCACCATTTCTTTGTAGTTGCTGGATTTGAAACTTAAAGAAGAAAAAATAAAACGAATTTCGGATTGGTTAAGAACATATGTCAATTCGTGAGTTCTGTAGGCCGGATTGATATTCACTAAAATGGTTCCTATCCTCGCCGTAGCAAATTGCAAAAGAACCCATTCATAGCGATTAGAAGACCATATTCCGATTCTGTCTCCTGCTTTTGCTCCTAAAAGCAGTAAAGCTTTCGCAACGGCAGTGGTCTGATTATAAAATTCCTGGTAAGTAGCTCTGTAATTCTGATGAACACAGACTAGTGCTTCCTGATGAGGGTATTTTTCGACAGTCCTTTTAAGGTTGGCTCCGATGGTCTGTCCTAATAATGGAACATCAGAAGTTCCATATACATAAGATAAGGGCATAGTTTAAGATTTGGTGGGCTAAAAATAATAATTATATCCCGAACTATGCCTATGAATATTAACTTTCCTGAGAATCTATTTCTTTAAGCTGTTTTAAATTTTTATCAAGCTTTCTGATAATGATACCATATACCAATCTGTAATAAAACCAGATCATAGAGACAGCGAGCAAGGTACTGACAACAATTCCCGCGATGATGATGGTAAGATTGGAGCCGCTTGGCTGTATATTCTGAGAGTTTAAAGTATAAAATATGAATGCAGTCAGTACAAAAGTAAATACTACCAGCAATACAATGCTGATCAGAATAAATGCATTCACTGTTGTTTTGAATTTAATAATTCTGGTAATCAGACCCTTCAGATTTTCCTCAATTTTGATTTTCCGGTAATTCTGATAGAATTTCAGTACAAAATAAGCTGTGATCAGCAGGCTTAAAATTTTTATCGCCAGATAAACATGACCGAAGTTGTTTTCTACTTCAGGAGCCTCTTGTGCCCCTAATCTTTCGAGCATTTTACGGAAACTTTCAGATTCTTCTTCCTGAAAAAAGTAGAATAACCCAAATACGGAAAAGAAAAGAAATTCTAAAACACTGATCCAGAAAATATACTTCACATAATTGCGTGATTTTCTGTTCAACATCTGGAGAATCTCATTGTTGTCATATTTAGGCTGAACAGGCTGTTCCTGCCAGGTTTTTTTAAAACTATCTAGATCAAATTCAGGCATATTTTTCCATCTGTTCTTTAAGGGTTTTCTTTAATCTGTTCATTTTTACACGTGCATTAACTTCAGTAATTCCGAGGTTTTCTGCAATGTCCTTGTAAGGCAGATCGTCAAGATACATCATGACAATAGCTCTTTCCACATTAGGAAGAGTCTTGATTACAGTATACAAAAGTGATACCTGTTGCTGTTTTTCATCATCATCTTCCACAAAATCTCTGTGATTGATGTCCAGCTCATTGGTAGGAAGGCTTTTGCTTTTTTTTCTAAAAAGAGTAATGGCAGTATTGAGCGCTACACGATACATCCAGGTTGAAATCTTGGAATTTCCTTTAAAAGAATCATAACTTCTCCAGAGCTGTAACACGATTTCCTGGAAAAGATCCTCTTCATCCTCCAGAGAATTGGTGTAAAGACGCGATACCTTAATAATCAGTCCCTGATTATCTTTGATAAGCTGCGCAAATTCTTTTTCTCTGGAATCCATAGATATATAATGGCACGAAGATAATAATAAAGTGGTAATTACTGAAAAATATAATGCAAATTCATAAAAAGCAGAAAAGTAAAATTTAAGATGAGTGAAAAAGATTTATTATACTTTCATTAAAAAGTAAACGTCAAAAATTTATAAATTCGGGATAATTTACATCAGTTAAAATACTTTAGTCATTTCGTTGCTTTACCTTTTTACCACAAAATTTGCGTACCTTTGCCTCCGCGAGAAAATCGGCTTGTTGATTTCCCGTTTTACGGGAGGTAGGAAAGTCCGGACACCATAGAGTAGCAAAGCGGATAACATCCGTCACCCGCGAGGGTAGGACAAGTGCAACAGAAAGCAGGTACAGTTCGGCTGTAGTGAAACCAGGTAAACTCTTTGCGGTGCAATGGTAAGTATATCGGTTCTTTTCAGCAATGGAAATAGGGGCGGCTCGTCCTGAAAACCGAGGGGTAATCAGCTCAAGTGTTGCAGCAATGTACCACGTAGATAAATAACAGGCACTTTTTCGGAAGTACAGAATCCGGCTTATAGATTTTCTCGTGATTTTTTAAAAAAGCTGGAAGTCAGAGGCTTGAAGAGTGAAGTTTTTTATATGTAATGATTTTAAGCCTTCACTCTTCAAGCTTTATTTTTCCAATCTAATTTATTCGCTTTCCAATTGTTTTTTTGATTCCAATAGGTCTTGTCTGTCCTGATCGGAAAGAGTAGGATATTTAGGATCCATTTTCTCCAGCGTATCAATAATGATTTGAATAGCAGCTACTCTTGCAAACCACTTGTTGTCAGCAGGAAGCACATACCATGGAGCGTGATCTTTTGAAGTTTCATTGATAGCGGTTTCATAAGCCTCCATATATTGGTCAAATAAAGCTCTTTCCGGAAGATCGCCCGCAGAGAATTTCCAGTTTTTTTCCTGTTCATCAATTCTTTCTAAAAGTCTTTTTTTCTGCTCATCCCTAGAAACATGTAAAAAGATTTTTACAATGGTAGTTCCGTTCTGGGCAAGATGTTTTTCAAAATTTCGGATGCTTTCATATCTGTTTTCCCAGAATTTATCATCAAAATCTTTTACCGATGACCATGTTTTTTCGCTTAAATTATATTCAGGATGCACCTTGCAAACCAAAACACTTTCATAATGAGAACGGTTGAAAATTCCAATCATTCCTTTTTGTGGCAGCGCAAGATAATGTCTCCATAAAAAATCATGAGAATATTCTTTGGAGCTTGGTGTCTTAAAGCTGGTCACATTACAACCCTGCGGATTTACCCCTCCGAAAACATGCTCTATCATACTGTCCTTTCCCGCAGCATCCATTGCCTGCAGTACAACAAGAAGAGACTTGCTTCCGTCAGCATACAGTTTTTCCTGCAGCTCACGAAGCTTTTCTTTCTCCTTAATCAGCATTTCTGCCCCTTCTTCTTTAGTGAGTTTCCCTTTATAAGACGTTGACGTTTTTTTTATTGAAAATTTTCCATTTACTTTAAAATCATCTGAGAAATCGGTGTCCATATGTTTTAAGATTAAAAGATTAAAAGATTAAAAGATTAAAAGATTAAAAGATTAAAAGATTAAAAGATTAAAAGATTAAAAGATTTTGGCTATCATTTCAAATTATGACATAAATTATCTAATATCTAACTTCTAGCCTCTAACATCTATTCTAATATAAATGTAATAAAAAAACCGCCTCAACGGAGACGGTTCTTTTATTTTTTTGAGTAGAGATTACTTCGCAACAGCTTTTTTAGCAAGTTTAGCAGCTTTTTTCTCAGCTTTAGCAGCTTCTTTCTGCTCAGCAGGAGTCAATACTTTTGGCTCAGGAGCGTTAGCATCTACGTTACCTTTAATGTAGATTACGCTTCTGTTGTTTGCAGGGTCGTTAGAGAAAACCTCAATCATTTTGTTGAAAGGACCAGGAATAGCAGTGTTGTATCCAACCTTGATCTTAGCTGATTTCCCAGGCATAATTGGATCTTGGCTGAACTCAGGAGTTGTACATCCGCAAGAAGGTTTTACATTTGAAAGGATCAATGGCTTATCACCAGAATTCGTTACGGTAAAGAATCTTGTGCCATCAGAGCTAGGCTTAATAGTTCCGTAATCGAAAGTTGTTTTATCAAATGTAATAGTTTGTGCAGATGCCAGAGCAAATGTCCCGAATAATGCAATTCCTGCAATTAGTTTTTTCATATTCTTGAATGTTAATATGTTTGTTAGATAAATTTTGTGAAACAAAGTTAAAAATTATTTTAATTCATGCTTAAAAATTTTTTTCTTTAGACTATTTTTGCAAATTGCAAGCCAAAGAAATAGAATTTATGCAGATTTCAGAAAAGTACAATCCACAGGAAACAGAACAAAAATGGTACAGTTACTGGTTGGAAAACAAATTTTTCCATTCGGAACCTAATGACAAACCACCATATACCATAGTCATTCCTCCGCCAAACGTGACGGGAATACTACACATGGGTCATATGCTGAACAATACCCTTCAAGATGTTCTGGTCCGTCGTGCAAGAATGCGCGGATTTAATGCTTGTTGGATTCCGGGAACAGATCACGCTTCAATTGCTACTGAAGCTAAAGTTGTTGCTAAACTGAAGTCTGAAGGAGTCAATAAGTCAGATATTACCCGTGAAGAATTTTTAACGCACGCATGGGACTGGACTAATAAATATGGAGGAACCATTCTTGAGCAGTTGAAAAAGCTGGGATGTTCATGTGATTGGGACAGAACCCGTTTTACCATGGAAGATAAGCTTTCACAGCAGGTTGTCAAAAGTTTCGTAGACCTTTATAATAAAGGACTAATCTACAGAGGCTACAGAATGGTGAACTGGGATCCGGAAGCGAAAACCAATATCTCTGACGAAGAAGTAATATTTAAAGAACAAAACGGAAAATTATATTTTCTTAAATATAAAATCGAAGGATCTGAAGAATTTCTTTCAGTAGCGACTACACGTCCTGAAACTATTTTTGGGGATACTGCTGTATGTATCAATCCTAATGATGAAAGATATGCCCACCTGAAAGGTAAAAATGTTATCGTACCGATTGTTGACAGAGTAATTCCGATCATTGAAGATGAATATGTAGATATTGAATTCGGAACAGGAGCGTTGAAAATTACGCCTGCTCACGATATCAATGACTATGAAATCGGACAGAAACATCAGCTGAAAATGATTGATGCGCTGGATGATGATGGAAATCTTAACGAGCACGGTTTACATTATGCAGGGAAAAACAGATTTGACGTAAGAAAACAAATCGCTAAAGAACTTGAAGAAAAAGATCTTTTGCTTAAAGCAGAAGATTATGTAAATAAAGTAGGAACTTCTGAGAGAACAGGTGCTGTTATTGAACCGAAAGTTTCAGTACAGTGGTTCCTTAAAATGTCTGAAATTGCGAAACCAGCTTTGGACGTAGTAATGGATGATGAGGTTAAATTTTATCCTGAAAAGTTCAAAAATACCTACAAACACTGGATGGAAAACATCCGTGACTGGAATATTTCCCGTCAGCTTTGGTGGGGGCAGCAGATTCCTGCATATTACTATGGAGAAGGAGAAAATGATTTCGTAGTTGCAGAAACTAAAGAAGAAGCTTTAGAGCTGGCAAAACAGAAAACAGAAAATTTAAGCCTGACGATAGAAAACCTTAGACAGGACGATGATGCATTAGATACATGGTTCTCATCTTGGTTATGGCCAATGTCTGTATTTGACGGATTGCTTGATCCTGAAAATAAAGACATCAACTATTACTATCCAACATCTGATCTGGTTACAGGTCCGGATATTATTTTCTTCTGGGTTGCCAGAATGATTATGGCCGGATTGGAATACAGAAAAGAAGTTCCGTTCAAGAATGTTTATTTTACAGGGATTGTAAGAGATAAGCAGAGAAGAAAGATGTCTAAATCTCTTGGAAACTCTCCGGATCCTCTTGAATTAATGGATAAATACGGAGCAGATGGAGTACGTGTAGGTATTCTATTGAGCTCTGCAGCTGGAAACGATCTTCTTTTTGATGAAGATTTAATGCTTCAGGGAAGAAACTTTATGACGAAGATCTGGAATGCATTCCGTCTGATCAATATGTGGAACCATGAAGATAAACCAGCTGTAGCTACAGATAACCAGGCTATTGAATGGTTTGAAAACAAATTGAACAAAACAATTGCTGAAATTAATGATCAATTCGAGAAATTCAGAATTTCTGATGCATTGCATTTGATCTATAAATTAATTTGGGATGATTTTTGCGGTTGGTATCTTGAAGCCATCAAGCCGAATTATGGAGAAGGAATTTCTAAAGAAGTTTATGACAAAACCATTTATTTTTTTGAAGAATTAATGAAGCTTCTTCACCCGTTTATGCCTTTCTTAACAGAAGAATTGTGGCAGACGATCTCAGAAAGAAGTATTGATGAAGCTTTGGTGATTGCTCAGCAGAAAGAAGCAGGAGCATTTGATGAAACAATTATTAAAAACTTCGAAACGGCAGCAGAACTAATTTCAGGAGTTAGAAACTACCGTCAGACAAAAGGAATCTCCCCAAGAGAAGCCGCTGAGGTTTATACTAACGCTTCTGAATTTGCCAATGAAGCTGTCGTAAGAAAACTGGCCAATATTTCTGAAATCCACTTCGGACAGAAAACAGATAAACCAAGCTTTACTTTCCTTGTAGGAGCTACTGAAGTTTCTATTCCTTTAAGTGAAAATTTAGATTTAGGAGAAGAAAAGGCTAAAACCGAAGAAGAAGTGAAATATTTAAAAGGATTTTTAGTTTCCGTAGAAAAGAAACTTTCCAATGAAAAATTTGTTGCCAATGCAAAACCTGAAATCGTAGAGGTTGAGCGTCAGAAACAAAAAGATGCTTTGGATAAGATTGCGATCCTTGAAGAGAAACTGAAAAGTTTATAAAATATAGACAATAAATTTTGTCAAAATCTCAGGCTGGGTACACTTTTACAATGGTATCCAGCCTGATGGTTTAAAAGAATAAATTACAATGACACATATAGAAAACATAAAGAAACTATTCTCAAAAGATTTTGTAGAAAATCCGTTGCTGGAAAGTTTTGAAGTTGGAAAGATTTACCTTTCCAGTGGAAAGCTTGTTGCTTGTGATCCTTTGATTACTAATGATATGCTTCCTTTTACCACAGAATTTCCAAAAGGAGATTTTTCTGTAATGTTACATAAAGAAAGGGAGAGTAACTGTGTAGCTTATGCCGAAATTATATTCGATAATTCTGAAATTAAAGAATGGAAAATGGCTACTACAGCAGGACAGAATATAAAAGAACTGGCGGAAGGAGAAGTTTTCGGATATCCCGTAGAAAGCGGGATGGGATGTTTCATGGATGTTGATACCCAAAACAGTCTCAACGAATTGGAACAGAAATTATATCAAAATAAAGGAGGAGACTTTATGGGAATCTACGAAGAATTTTTCCATGATTATTTCTTTGACGAAAAAGGAGCCATAGATCAATATGCTTTTCTGAAGCCCGCAAAAGATCATCCCGGGACTATATTTGCTTTTGAAACCGGATATGGCGAAGGGTTTTATGCAAGTTATATAGCTTACAGTAAAGATCAAAAACCAGTTAAAATAATTACAGAATTTATCGAAATAAGTTAATTTTAAATTATTTATTTTTGAAATACAATTTTGTCAGGTATAAATTTTAAAGCTAATACAAAACACAATGAATTTCTCATCAGAACAACCCCGAATTATTGTTGTAGGGAGCTCCTCTATAGATTTGGTTCTTGAAACCGAAAAAATTCCTATGCCCAACGAAACCGTTCTAGCCGTCAGATCAGACAGCTATTTTGGAGGAAAAGGAGCTAATCAGGCGGTTGGTACTGCCAGACTGGGTGCAAGTGTATACTTTATAGGATGTGTGGGGATGGATCCTCTTGGGCAGCAGATTATGAGGAATCTGGTAAGTGAAAATGTAAATGTAGGTTTTGTTCATGAGACGGATAAAGACGCTACAGGAACAGCTTATGTAACGACTTCTCATGGGAATGCAGCTATTGTGGTAGTTCCGGCAGCCAATAAATATCTTAGCAAACCTCATATAGATGAAGCGGAAAAATATTTTCACACCACAGATCTTGTGCTGATACAGCTTGAAATTTCTATGGATGTAGTGGAGCATACCGTTAAAAAAGCAAAACAGTACGGAAAAAAAGTAGGATTATATGCTTCGCCTGCAATGAGAGTCAGAGAAGATATCCTGGAAATGGTAGACTTTATTGTAGCCAAGAGCAATGAACTCTATATTATTTTCGGAGAAGAAAAAAGAGAAGAAGTTCTTAAGAAATATTTCAATAAAGTTTTTGTAAGAGATGATACTAACTCCACCATTTATTTTGATGGTACAGAAATGAAATACTACAGAAATGACAAAGATGAAAAAGTTCATAAAATGGGAATGGGAGATGCATTTACATCAGGATTTGCCATTGCGCTTTGCCATGGAAATTCTATTGAAGAATGTGTGAAATTCGGAAATGAAGTTTCATCAAGAGTTTCCGGAGGCAAAGGCTCCCAGACAGGACTGCCGAGAATCTCGGATTTCTTTTCTTAAAGCTATTTACGACATATCAAAAGTCTGAAACTTAACATAAAAATATAAGTAAAATGTCCACTTTTATAGTGGATTTTTTCTTTTGATACTATGGAAAAACTAATACTGACCACAGAAGACGATATTTCACTTGCTGTCCATCTCTTTAAACCGAAAAAAGAGAACGGGAAATTACTGCTGATCAACTCAGCAACAGGAGTAAAACAACAGGTCTATTTTTCCTTTGCCAGTTATTTTGCTGAACAGGGCTTTACGGTAATTACTTATGATTACAGAGGGATAGGTCTTTCCAAGCCGGAAAATATGAGAGGATTTCATGGTTCCATGAGATTATGGGGATCAAAAGATTATAAAGCTTTAACCCAATATATTAAAACCCATTTTAAAGATTATAAAAAATACTGTTTAGGCCATTCTGTAGGAGCATTGATTTTGGGAATGAATGAAGACTCCGGAATATTTGAAGAATTTGTTTTTGTAGGAACACAAAATGCCTTTGTAGGAAACCTTAAAGGAATGACGAAAGTAGAAGCCTATTTGGGCTTTGGGATTGCCCAGCCATTAACCACTTCATTATTAGGATATTTTCCTGCACATTGGTTTGGATTGGGAGAAAGTCTTCCAAAAAATTGCGCATATGACTGGAGAACCTTAATTTTAAACAAGAAATCAACCAACAGGCTGTTGGAAAAAATTGAGAATTTCTCTGAAAATCTGACGCAAAGAGTATTTGTAATCCGGGCAGAAGATGATATCTGGCTTACAGAAAAAGGAGTACTAAGTTTATTAAATGATACCTATCCTAATCTTAAGCCCACGTATAGATTAGTAAATGTTTCAGAATCTGATAAAAAAGAAATAGGACACATCAATTTTTTTAGAAGTTACAACAGCAAACTCTGGAATATTATTTTAAATGAACTGATAGATCAATGAAAAGTACAATTGACAATACCGTAGCGTTTGTAAAAGAAAAATTAGAAGGAGCAGAAGCCGGACATGACTGGTTTCATATTGAAAGAGTCTGGAAACTGGCAGCTCAGATTGCAGAAACAGAAGATTGTGACAAAGAAGTAGTAGAGCTGTCTGCACTTCTTCATGATATTGCAGATCCTAAATTCCATAACGGAGATGAAACCATTGCACCTAAAATATCCAGAACATTTCTTGAAGAACAGAATGTTTCCGAAGAAACCATTCAGAAGGTTTTATTTGTAATCGAAAATATTTCGTTCAAAAACAGAGATCAGGCACCCGTAAACCCACCCATTGAACTTCAGATTGTGCAGGATGCAGACCGTATTGATGCCATAGGAGCTATTGGAATTGCCAGAACATTCAATTTCGGAGGTTTTAAGAATAACCTCATGTATCATCCGGATATAAAACCCAAATTGGGAATGTCTAAAGAAGAATATAAAAAATCTGATGGTACCACCATTAATCATTTCTATGAGAAACTATTGCTTCTGAAAGATATGATGAATACCCCAAAAGGAAAAAAAATGGCCGAAGAAAGACACCAATATATGCTGAATTTCCTCGACCAGTTTTATAAAGAATGGAATGTGGATTAACCAGTACACCGGAGAAAAAAATAAATGAAATCTTATCTTAATACGGATGATGAAAATTAAAAAATTGATCCCAGATAGAGATAAAATACAGATAAGAAGTATCTTTGTAAAATATGACACTCATTATTTTTATAATATTTCTGGCTTCTGTTCTTTCTTTGGTTTTCTTTAAAGTAAAATCAGGAAGGATGGCGAAGTGGGCAAAGCTGTTTCGTATTGTAACACTGGTCTTTTCAATATCTGTTTTTACTTACTGGTTTATCAAAAAAAGTGCGGTAGCATTTGTAGATAATTCTGTAGGATTGCAGGTGGTGAATAAACTTCCTCAGACATTAGACTTTTACATGATTAATGTAAATAAGACCGACAAAAATACAACCCTTGAGCCCAAGCATATCGGGAAAATACGTCCGGAATATTACAGAATAGAATATCTGAAAATGGATAAGTCTGATGAATACTGGATCGTAGGATATCTCGGAAAGAAAAACCTGGTGTATTTTTCCCAGCATTCTGTACCCAATAAAAATATTGATCAGATTGTGGAAGTTCAGAATTACATCAATCAGAGCATGAAGCTTTCTGAGACAGCCAAAAAGCAAGTAGATGCTTACAATTATGAAAATACAAAACTGGGCATTTGGATTACACTGGATTTCCTTCTGCTGTTTCTGAATCTGGTATTGCTTCTTCGAAAAAATAAATAAAAAAGGGGAATGAGACTTTTAGTTCATTCCCTTTTTTGTTTTGTTAAGGATAATCAAGAATATGCATGACCTGTTCTTTATAATCTTCAGGGCAGGCTCTGATAAGTTTGTCTTTAGTGTGTTTATTAATACTTTTTGGGGCAACCCACTCCGTTTTATTGGGGTTCATACTGTGGCTGTCATATACTCGTTTTATGGTATCATTGTCATAAAAAATATATTCATCACCAAGCCAGTTATTGGCAATACTGATAGTACAAATTTCCTTTTCCATGATTTATGTTTTTTAAAGTATAATGATTGATGAAAAACATTATACTCTAATTTACGAATTTTTTCTTCAGGAAAGGGAAAGAAACTACAGTTTAAAAGAGATATCGAAATTATTCTATTAAATTGACACAATATCACTTAAAAAAGTGTCCCTGTACTCTCTGTAGCCATTTGTGGAATATGAATATCTGTTTTCCATTCCTCATTCACTTTCTTGATGAAATAAGCTGATAATAATGGAGAGGCCTTTTCAATATTCTGATGCACGAAGAAATAAAGATTCTGAAGGCCTTCCTTCTTCCATTTGGTAAGGTGCTTCAACCAGTCATCCAGCCTTTCGTAATCGCTTTCTGCATTTGCACCCACATAACGGATGAATGCGTTGGGAGTTGTAAGACGCATATGCAGCATATCTCGTCTTCCGGCAGTATCTACAATAATGTTGGTGATATTATGGGCCTCGAAAAGCTCACAGGTTGTATTCAGAATTTCCTCATCAGTAAACCATTCCGTATTTCTAAGCTCAATGGCCAGCGGAACTTCTTTTGGCCATTCCTTTACAAATTTTTCCAGCCTGTCATAATCTTTAGGCTTAAAATTATCATGAAGCTGTAAGAAAGCCATTCCCAGTTTCTCATCAAAATTGATAACGGAAGATGCAAATTGGGTTACCGGATCTGTCACATCAATCAGTCTTCTGAAATGGGAAACGGTATTGGTAATTTTGGGGAAGAATTTAAAATCCGCCGGAGTCTTTTCCTTCCATGTGGTGACCTGATCAGGCGTAGGCATTCCGTAGAACGTAGCATTCAGCTCGATAGAATTAAACTGAGTGGCATAATATGTCAGTTCATCTTTAGTTCCTTTGGGATAAAATCCCTTAAGATCTGTTTTGTTCCATTTCGCACATCCTATAGAAATGTTTTCCAGTCCTTTTTTATTAAGAGCCAATATTTCTTTAGTTCTTGGATGGTCTTTAGGTAATGTGAAATCTATTTTTGAAGGGTCTTCTACTTGTCCGAATTTCATATCTGTAGTTTTGGCATTAAACAATAAACACAAATATAAACCAAAAATATCAGAGCATTCTATGATTTGTACGGAAAGTATTTCAAGAGGAAACAGTTGTTAATAATGAAATTTTAAGAAATGAAAACCTTTTGAAACACTTGAAGAATAGATTGTTTTTTAGGTTTTGTGTAGAAAATTTTTTAAGATTTTGACCCCCTTTCTATTAAGCTTTTTTTAAGGAAATATTAAACATTCTGTTACGTAATGTTAATTCTATGTTACCATACTTCATTTTTACTAGATCTAATTTTACACCAAGTTTATAGCGAATAAAATATGAAGAAAAAAATCATCTGTGCTTTTGCTCTGTTATCATTCGGGTTTGCATTTTCACAGGAAACCAGCTCTAAGATTTTCGGAAGGTTAAAGGGAATCTCTTCCGAAGTTACAGTAAAGGTAGTACACATTCCTACCAACAGTACCTTTGAAACGAAAAGTAACAGCAAAGGGCAGTTCAGTTTAGATAATCTTCAGCCGGGAGGACCTTATAAAATTGAAATATCTGACGGATCACAGGTTATCTATGAAAATCCTAATCTGCAGCTTTCTTTAGGAAATAACGATTTGCCTGTAGTAGAAGTAGGCAGCAAAGAAAAAACAATTGATGAAGTAAAAATTACCTCCAAAAAGACGACCGCAAAATATGGAGTAGGGATCAGCCAGGCTGAAATTTCCGGTCTTCCCAATATCAACCGCGGAATTCAGGATGTTACCAAACTGGTTCCCCAGAGTGCTAACAACTCTTTCAACGGTACCAATTTCCGTTATAATAACGTAACAATTGATGGTTCTATCAATAACGATGCTATCGGTTTCAGTCCTTCATTAGGGGGACAGACTGGTACTTCAGGAATGCCGGGAAGCAGCACGCGTTCCAATTCTATAAGTCTGGATGCTATACAGGATGTGCAGGTGTATATTGCGCCTTATGACGTAAAATTAGGAAATTTCCTTGGGGGAAGTATTAATGCAGTGACCCGAAGCGGAAGTAATGATGTTACAGGATCCATCTATGCATACGGAAGAAATGCATCCATTACCGGTAGAAACAGAGTAGGGGATAATTCTAAAATGCCTAGCGATTTTGAAGATTTTATCTATGGAGGAAGAGTAGGATTGCCGATTGTAAGAGATAAGGTATTCCTGTTTACCAATCTGGAATACACTAAAAGAACAGATCCTGTATTTTATAATGCCAACGATCCGGGAGCATTGGTGAATGAACAGGTAGCTCAGCAGATTTCAGATTTTGTAAGAAATAAGTATGGATTCAATGTAGGAAGCTTTAACCAGTACAATAACTTCTCCGAAAGTTCTAAACTTTTTAATAAGTTAGACTGGAAGATTAATGATAAACATACATTATCCATTAAAAACAATACAGTATTTTCACAGGCATCCAACCTGGAGAGAGATGGAGCTAACTTCAGATTTTCCAGCATGGATTTCGTTCAGAAAAATACAGCGTCCACTACTACACTTGAGCTGAAAAGCCGTTTTAATGATAAATGGAGCAACAATTTGGTGGTGGGATATTCTTCCATTCATGACTACAGAGATCCTACTTCCGGGAACGCCATGTTTCCGCAGGTGGAAATTGCTTACAACGGAGGAACTATTCTTCTTGGAAACGACAGGGAGGCAACGGTTTTTAATATGAAGCAAAAAACCTTTGAAATTACAGATAACCTTACCTACAAAACAGGAAACCATACCTTCTTATTAGGAACCCACAATGAACTTTACAATATTGATTATGGTTTTGTGAATGCTTTAAACGGAAGGATTTCCTATAAAAACCTGACTGATTTTTATAATGGAACACCTGCAAGGATAAGAGGAACGTACCCTTTTAACGGAGATAGCAGACAAACTCTTTTTGATAATCCGTATGCTCAGTATAAGGTAAATCTCCTTTCCATGTATCTTCAGGATGAAATCAACTGGGGAAGAGTGAGACTTTCACCGGGAGTAAGAATAGATTATACAGACTTACCAAATAAACCGCAGTTGAGCCCATTGGTAACCAGCTCTCCTCAGGATCCGAATGCTGGAAATACTTACAGTTACACTCCTTTAAGCCAGCTTACCAACAACTATCTGAATAAACCTACGTTCTCTCCAAGACTTGGATTTACCATTGATCTTACAGAAAACAGATCTATGGTATTAAGAGGAGGATCGGGTATTTTTGTGGGAAGAATTCCTTTTGCCTGGTTAGGATATGCTTATTATAATGATGGAGTAGGTTTTGGAAGCTATGATTATAATGCACCAACACCAGCACAGCTTGCTGCCAACGGAGATCCATTGAACAGCGCCAATTTCCCGAAATGGCAAAACTCATCCAAAGTACAGGTAGACCTTGTTGATAACAACTTTAAAATGCCAAGAGTGTGGAGAAGCTCATTAGCTTTTGATTATACTTTAGCAGGATATAAATTAACTTTAGAAGGAATCTACACAAAAGTACTTTATGATCTGAAATTCCAGCAGGTGAACAAGACGGATAATGTGACGTATTACAGCTATGATACAAATCATGAAATGCCGATCTATACTACCAATATCAACAATAATTTCTCTAATGCCTATCTTTTATCCAATACAAAAGAAGGATACCGTTATAACCTGACGGCACAGCTTTCAAAATCGTATGATTTCGGATTTAATTTCTTTGTAGCTTATACTTACGGAGATGCTAAAGATATTACCAACGGTATCAGAAACTCCATGGAAAGTAACTGGCAGATGAACCAATCTCTGACACCTAATGATCCGAAATTGACTACTTCCAACTTCGCCATCAAAAACAGAGTGGTCGCTAACCTTGGATATGCCTTTAATATTTCAGATATGAACAGGTTATACACCAACGTGTATTTCAATGCACAGTCCGGAAATCCTTTTTCTTGGGGATTTGTAAACAGTACAATTGCCAACACAGGACAGGCTGCAGGGCTTGCTTATATCTTTAAAGATGCTGCAGAAGCTTCCAAATATATCGTTCCTATAAAAGATGCTGCAGGAAACGTCGTGGTAACTGCTCAGCAACAGATTGCAGACTACGAAAACTTTGTCAACAGTAACGATTATCTGAAATCCAGACGAGGTAAATTCACGGAAAGAAACGGAGATGTTACTCCATGGAATATCCAGGCGGATATCAGGATCATGGATGAAATCAAGCTGAGTAAGAAATCTAAAAATAATATACAAATCTCTTTGAGCATCATCAATTTTACCAACCTGTTGAACAAAGACTGGGGTAAGGTCTATTTTGTACCTAATACTTTCAATTCTACTGCAAGTGTGGGATTAACTAAGGTTGGAAATATTGCAACAGGACAGCCGTCTGCCGGAGATCCTACTTACAATTTCAAAACTCCGGGACTGCCATATACTATTGATCAGTTTGCATCAAGATTTCAGGCTCAGCTGGGAGTTCGATATAATTTTTAATAACGCTTTTACATTTTACTTCATATCATTCTTTTTCAAAGGTCCGGAAAGAAAATCCGGACCTTTTTTGCAGCATGTAACATTAAAAAGATCTTCATTGTTTTGAAGATCTTTTCATAATTTATTTTACTCCTTGTGTAATCATTCTGTTTGAAATGACAGGATAAATACAACCCGAAGTTTTTAAACTAACAGTAATAGTGGCTGGAACAGACCGGTAAGCAGTATCACCATAGGGTTCAATAATTTTACCATTTGAATCTTTTACTGTCTTTCCTTTTACACTATAAGTCATTGTAGCTGTTCCTGTAAACCCGCTTGAAGGATTGAAAGTGACAATGCCTGTTGATTTGTTGTAGGTCCATGTACCAGCAGCAGTTACTTTTTTACGGTATAGCGTAAGATCGGTATCACTGGTTTTTGCAAAACTGAATGTTGAATAATCAATATTAGTATTGCTTCCGGTAGGTGGAGTCGTAATGCTGATTGGGCCTTTGTAGGCTATATCATTATTAAAAACCGGGATATTAACTGCTTGAAGCTTACATGTAGAAGCTGCATCATCATTTGTTACTGCCGAATAAGGAAGTGTTAATTTAACATTTCGGATAATATGTTGCTGAAAGGCAGCTCCTGTAGAGGCCGCAAAACCTAGCTTTAGAAAGGTAGGAATCGTTGCATCAAGAGTTTGAGGAGTTGCTGCTCCTTCCGTATCTGAAGTATTAAAATCAGTCGTCTGAGGATTAGCATTCTCAGTATAAGGTACTGAGGTTTTATAATGATAATAATTAATAATATTAACAGGTGTTCCGCTTTGTGCAGTCTGAATATCCACTTTTATATCAAATCCGTCTGTTGCGGTAGTGCTTATGAAATGGGGAATCAGGTCAAGATATACTTTTCTGAATTCTCCGGCATTGTTTCTGAGATCAAATACTGAAGAAAGAGTGTTGGAAGTAGTCAGATAGCTTCTGTCAGTTTGTAATACCCTGCCTACAGTTCCCGTATTGCTTAAAGTAGATCTTGTAATCAGAACAGGATATCCGGTAAAGCCATCTCCTAATCCTGTTGTATTAATTGCAGCGCCTTTTGCTCCCCTTAAAGTGACATGGCTTGTTGGTTGTGACCATGTTACTCCGGCAATTCCGTTTATCCTGGATTCACCCTGAAAACGTTTTGATTTAAAATTTCCAAACTCATCCAAAGCAATACCCAGATAAGCGGATGATAAACCTGCTTTTCTCTGGCTGGCGTAGGTATTCTGTGTCCTGTTATACGAATATCCAAGGCCTGCTCCCGGGGCTCCAATTGCAGGACTTGTCACCGCTCCATCATACAGGAAAAAAGATAAACCGTCTCCGTAAGTACCACTTAAGGGGGTTCCGTTTTTCATGTCATATTCGAATTCAACATGAAGCCCGTTTACGGAAGTGAAAGTTCTTCCATTGATAAATAGACCACCAAACTGCCCTGAACTTGCAGGAGTAAGCTGTACACCGGTAGAAGTATGTGAAGCGTTTCCCTGTATCATAAGTTCAGAGGCTGAAGAAGCATTCATCAGCGAACTGGAATAGGAATAAAACCCATATATACTTGCCACTTCAGTACTGTCTGTCTGCGCATACATAAAGTTGGTAAGCAGTACAAAAATCAGGCTCATCCATGGCAGCCTTTTAATATTCTTTTTCATGGCTGCTTATTTTACAACAAATACAATGTTGATGAAAGAGGCTGAAGTAGCATTTGATAAAACATCATAATTCAATACACCTGTGCTGCTTATGCTGTTTATTTTAAAAACAGAAGTATCATAGCCTGTTACATAATAGTATAAATCTGTTGCATTAGGAAAAAAGGGTATCGAAGCCGGAGCAGATGCACTTCTTGCATTAGCCGGGACATTCGAAAACTGATTTTTATATAAAGTGTACAGATCTTTCGTTTGGCCCGTTGAAGTTGTAGTTGTGTCAAAAACTACGCTGGGCATGTAGAAAAATTTAGCTACATATGGAGAAAGGCATACCCAATCTGGGGTTGCAGGAGTTCCTACATTTTGGCTGATACATTTTTTGTTGGTGTCAAAAATAACAAGTCCTGTAGCCGGATTGGTAATAGTGGCTGGATTACTGATTCTCGGGAGAAGTACCCCTTTGGAAGTGCTTGTAACATCTAAAACTGAGCTCTGATCAGGTGCTGACGTGTTTATACCTACCTGTGCAAATGAAGTAATACTAAATAGAAATAGTATTAAGGCAATAACTTTATTCATTTCGAAATAATTTTTTTGTGTTTATTTTATAGCAATTTTTGTCAATAGCAATTAGCTATTTACTTTTTATTTGTGTTATAAGTAATGTGATTTTGAAAGATTTGTGTTTATTTAATATTCACTTTATTGTGAATTATATGTGTTCTATTTATTTTTCTCCTTTGTTTTGTGTTTTTTAACAATAACGTTTGGTTATTCATTTAAATAAATCATAAACTTAAATTGATTATAAAACGTTTGATTGTTAAGGTTATTTTTATCAAAAAACTATTTTATTTAGTTTATTTTCAACAAATGTATATAAAATAACTTCACAATAATAATGAAAAGTCAATGATATAGGGACTTGATTCACAGTGTAGGGAGTGAAGGCGTATTATTTTCAGTATTAATGAATGATTAACGGGAAATAGATTTTTTTAGTCCAAATGTTAAATTTTTGTTAAATTTTAATTATAATAAAAAAACACGCTAAAAAAGCGTGTTTCCTATAGAGAAGTTTATTATTTGTGAATTCTATGCCTCACAGCTTGAACATGATACGAAGTTAACCATCATTTCTTTTGAAACAGATGAACTTCTTTGGTAGTAAAGTGTTTTTACTCCTTTTTTCCAAGCTTCAATATAAAGATAGTTTACATCTTTTACAGGCATTGTAGAAGGAATCTGAAGATTCAGAGACTGTGCCTGATCAATGTATTGCTGTCTTTGGGCAGCCTGAGAAATAATCTCCATTGGAGAAATTTCTTTGAACGTTTTGAATACTGCCTTTTCTTCAGGAGTAAGCTCGTTCAAATGCTGTACGGATCCATGGTTGAGCATAATCGTTCTCCATGTCTCTTCATTATCCAGCCCTTTTTCCTTTAATAGTTTTGCCAGGTATTTGTTCTTACGCATAAAGTTTCCTTTGGCAAGACCTGCTTTATAATAGTTAGAAGAGAAAGGCTCAATTCCGGGAGAAGTCTGCCCTAAGATGGCAGAACTTGAAGTAGTAGGAGCAATAGCCATTGTAGTGGTATTTCTTAATCCGTATCCTTTCAATACTTCCGGTTCTCCATAGATATTGGCAAGTTCTCTTGAAGCCTGCTCAGCCTGCTCTTTAATATGTCTGAATGCTCTCGCGTTGAACTGAGTTGCCTCAAAGCTTTCAAACGGAATCATGTTTTTCTGTAAATAAGAATGATATCCTAAAACACCTAATCCCAGAGCTCTGTGGCGCATAGCGAAGTTTCTTGCTCCCTGTAGGTAGTAGTTACCTTCAGTTTTATCAATAAACTCGGATAATACAGCATCAAGGAAGTATACTGCTAATTTTACGGCATCTGTATCTTTCCACTCATCGTATAATTCTAAGTTCATGGAAGACAGACAGCAGATGAAAGACTCTTCCATTGTAGAAGGAAGCATGATTTCAGAACAAAGGTTACTTGCGTTTACCGTCATTCCTAAATCTTTATACACCTGAGGTTTGTTTCTGTTCACATTATCTGTGAAGAAAATATACGGAAGACCTTTTTGCTGACGGCTTTCCAATACTCTTGCCCAAACTTTACGTTTTTCCATATCACCGTCAATCATGTCCTGCATCCAGTAATCCGGTACACATACTCCGGTAAACAGGTTCTGAATAGGGCTACCAATATCTTTAATGGATAAAAATTCTTCAATATCTCCGTGGTCAATATCTAAATACGCAGCAAAAGCACCTCTTCTTACGCCTCCCTGAGAAACAACATCCATAGCTGTATCAAAAAGCTTCATGAATGAAACGGCTCCTGAAGACTTTCCGTTATCCGTTACCGCTGTTCCTCTGTTTCTCAATTCCCCGAAATATCCTGAAGTACCTCCTCCGATTTTGGTCTGCATGATAACTTCACCCATTTTGTGAGTAATTCCCTCAATGCTGTCCGGAATGTGAGCGTTGAAACATGAGATAGGAAGACCTCTCTCTGTACCCATATTAGCCCATACAGGAGAAGAGAAACTGATCCATCCTTTTGTGATCATCTCTTTGAATGCCGGTTGAAGTTCTGGTTTATATAACCTTTTTGCAGCGGCAGTGGTAATTCTGTCGATAGCTCCGTCTACCGTTTCACCTTTCAACAGATATCCTCTGTTCAGCATTTGCTCAGACTCTTCATTGAGCCACCATATATTTGAATTTTGTTCTTCCATAGATGTTATATTTTCGAATTCCGGAATGAGAGAATCACTCCGGAATTTTGTTTTTTTATAATATTGATTGTAAAATTTCTACTTTGTGGGAACCGTTCAGCCCGCTTTCGTCTCTTAATCTCTGAAATTCTTTAAAAGACGGAACATTCAAAACTTCATGCTGAACTTCTTCATTAACGTAGTTTGAATAATGGACAAAAGTAACACCATCTTCCTTTACAAAAACTTTATATTCAAAGGTGGAAGGATCTAAATTTTTAAAATCTTCCAGGAATTTTTGGATATTGGTTTTATTGTTTGGAACAAATTCGGGGTTTACCGTATAGGTTACTATTACATTGATCATTTTTTGTACTTGTGCTTTATTAATGAACAGCAATTCCACTTATGAATCAGAAAGGAATTAATCCTGATACTGACTGCTTTGACGCTCGCTTCGCTCGCGCCTCCGTATTAAAACAAATCGTTTGCCGTAATACTTTTATCGTGCTTCGTGTAATCTACAGGTCTTTTTGCAAAGAAATCATCTAATGAATTGGCGAAAACTTCCTCTTCGAACCATACCATTGGTTTGTATTGCTCCGGAGTGATGTTATATCTTGTTTTCATGTTGATTTTCTTCAGACTGTCATCTACACGGTATTTCATGAAGTTTAATAAATCTTCTTTAGAAACATTGTCGATTTCTCCCAATTCGAAGATCCAGCTAAGGATATCACCTTCTCTCGCGATAGATTCGTCTACTAATGTGTAGATATCTTCAATATCGCTGTCTGTTAATAAGTCAGGCTGTTCTTCACGGATTTTGTTGATCAGGTAGATTCCTGCATTGGCGTGAATTTGTTCATCTACGGAAGTCCATGCGATGATATTGGAAACATTTTTCATGAATCCTTTGAATCTTGTGAAAGAAAGGATGATGGCAAACTGCGAGAAAAGAGAAACATTTTCTACTAAAATACTGAATAACAGTAAAGCAGAAACATACTCTTTAGGAGTAGCCGAATTAGCATGTTTTAAAGCATTTCCTAAGAACTCAATTCTTCCTTTTACAGCAGGAATTTCGATCACGTTAAGGAATTCGTCGTTATATCCTAATACCTCTAATAAACGGGAATATGCTTCAGAATGACGGAACTCGCATTCTGCAAAAGTAGATCCTAATCCATTGAATTCCGGTTTTGGTAGGTGGTTGTATAAATTCCCCCAGAATGTCTTTACAGACACCTCGATCTGTGCAATGGCTAACAGCGCATTTTTCACAGCATGCTTTTCATGTGGTTCCAACTGCGAATGAAAATCCTGAACATCTGCAGTAAAGTCCACTTCGGAATGTACCCAGAACGATTTGTTGATGGCTTCTACAAATTGAAGAACCTCCGGGTATTCAAATGGCTTATAACTTACTCTTTTATCAAAAATTCCCATATTAAATATCTTTATAATTAAATAATTTAGATCCCTGTGGATAACGTTCCTGAAATACTTAACTTTTTGTTTTTCTGTGAGTTGTGAATTAAAGTTATTCACTTCCGCAAATCCATATTTCTTGTAAAGAACTAATAGCAAAGTTCGAAAAAAAGAACTGATTTTGAAAGAGGTAAATACTAATCGGCTGACTTTTAGCCTGAAAAGTTTTCCACATTTACATGAAACAGGCTCGAATAATAGGCTACACCGCAATCTAGGGGGTAAATAGATGGAAAACCGAAGTTACGGTTAAACAAAATTTTGTAAAGTGCTATGAATAAAGGTTTAAAATATTAAACAAAAAAATATTTGAATAAATTTTTATTCTTGTAACAATTTGAAAATATCATCTACTTATTGGGTATAAAACATACATCACTTAATGTTAGTAATTCAGGATTTAAATAAGTCATACGATACAGGAAAAAGCAAGCTTCATGTTCTCAAAGGAATTAATCTGAATATTTCTGAAGGGGAGTTTGTTTCTATTATGGGAAGTTCCGGTTCCGGAAAATCTACGCTTCTTAATATTATTGGGATTCTGGATGAAAAAGATTCAGGAACCTATGAATTGGATGGTGTTCCTATTGAACATTTATCTGAAATAAAAGCTGCAGAATACAGAAGTAGATTTTTAGGATTTATTTTCCAGTCTTTTAACCTTATCAATTATAAAACAGCTTTGGAAAATGTAGCTCTTCCTCTGTACTATCAGAATGTACCGAGAAAAGAACGAAATCTGAAAGCTATGGAATATCTGGAGAAAGTAGGACTTGCACAATGGGCCAATCACCTTCCCAGTGAGCTTTCCGGAGGACAGAAACAGAGAGTAGCTATTGCAAGAGCTTTGATTACCAATCCAAAAGTGGTACTGGCAGATGAGCCTACCGGAGCATTGGACTCCAAAACCACTCATGATATTATGAAACTGCTTCAGGATATTAATAATGAGGGAAAAACAATCATTGTTGTAACCCACGAACCGGATGTTGCTGCACAAACCAAAAGGAATGTAATACTGAAGGACGGGATTATTGAAAGTGATGAGTTTATTAAGCAGATTGTGTTATAGGAATTTGATAATTTGAAAATAAGATAATTTGAAAATTTTACTGATTTTGTTTTTAATCTTTAAATTTTTCAATCTTTAAATACCCATAAAAAATGTTTGACCTAGATCGTTGGCAGGAAATATTCAGTTCTATCCGGAGCAATGTGCTCAGGACGGTACTTTCAGGGTTTACAGTAGCCTTGGGACTGTTTATTTTTATTGTACTTTTTGGAATTGGAAAAGGACTTCAGAATGCTTTCTCCGAAGGATTCTCAGGCGATGCCAAAAACCTGATTACCATTGTTACAGGGAAAACCACAATAGCTTATAAAGGACTGCAGTCTGACAGAACGGTTACGTTGAATAACGGCGATTATGATTTCCTTATTAATGCAGATAAAAAGAATGTAGGCGCTTCCAGCCCCAGATATAATGCCAGCTTAATGGTAAAATATGGAAAAGAAAGCGGGATTTATCAGGTTCACGGAGCTGAACCCGGAGAGCAGGTTATTGAAAACCGAAAGATGATTGACGGCAGATATATCACTCCCCGAGATTTAGAAGGAAAGCAAAATGTGGCGGTTATCGGAAGAATGGTTCAGAGGGATTTGATTAAAAACGGAAGTCCTGTAGGAAAAGAATTAGACATTAACGGGTCTATATTTAAGATAATAGGTGTTTTTTCGGATGATGGCGGAGACTGGGATGAAAGACATATCACAGTACCTATTACGACTTTGCAGCAGATGAAAAAAGGCTCAGATACGGTGAATATTGCTTACATTTCATACAGTGATAAGCTGACTCCGGAGCAGGCCATCAAATATGGGGATGAGCTGAAAGATAAATTGAAATCGAGAAAAAATGTATCTCCTGATGATGAAAACGGAGTGCGTGTCTGGAACAATGCGAAGAACATGAATGATACCTTTATATTTATGGCAGTTCTTACAGCCATTGTAGGATTTATTGGTCTGGGAACATTGCTTGCGGGAATCATTGGGATCAGTAACATCATGGTGTACATTGTAAAAGAAAGAACCAAAGAGATTGGGGTACGAAAAGCCATCGGAGCAAAGCCAAGTGGAATTGTAGGACTGATTGTTCAGGAAAGTGTTGTCATTACAGTAGTATCTGGGCTTGTTGGTGTAGGCATAGGTGTTTTGACATTAAATCTTATCGGGAACAGTCTTGAAGAGTTTTTCATTAAAAGCCCAAGCGTAGGATGGGGGTCTATTATTATGGCATTCATTGCTTTGATTTTCTCAGGATTGATCGCAGGATTTGTACCTGCATACAGAGCTTCAAGAATTAAACCGATCGAAGCATTGAGAACAGAGTAATTGGTGAAAAAAGATAAACGAATTAGCAGAACTCATAATTCATAATTTATAACTAATAATTCAATAAGGTGAATATCATATTTAAAAAAGATACTTGGCAGGAAATTTATTATTCATTGAGGAATAATAAACTCCGAACATTTCTTACCATGATTGGAGTAGGATGGGGGATGTTTTTGTATGTAAGCCTTCTTGGAGCAGCAAAAGGAATGGAAAATGGTTTTGATAAATTATTTTCAGGATTTGCTACCAATTCCATCTTTCTGTGGGCACAGAAGACATCCATTCCGTATGAAGGATTTCCTAAGGGAAGAGACGTTCATCTGAACTTAACTGATATGGAAATGCTGAAAAGAAAAGTAACCGCCATAGATTATATATCCCCTCAAAATGCAAGAGGAAGCTTCACCGGAACCCCCGGAGAAGCCATGTCCAGAAACGGAAAGAACGGAACCTATTCGCTTACCGGAGATTACTCTGTAGGAAATAAAATTTCGGAAAAGAAACTAATCTTCGGACGTTACATCAACGATGCCGATGTTTCAGGAAATAAAAATGTAGTAGTAATAGGAGAAGAAATTTATAAAAACTTCTTTGATGCCAAGAAAAAAGAAAACCCAATAGGAAAATCGGTCAATATTAAAGGACTGTTCTTTAATGTAATCGGAGTTTTCCGGGTGAAAAAAGGAGGTGGATTTGAAAATGACCAAACAGCTTTTATTCCTCTTTCTACATACACGAAAATGTATAATGCTGGGGATCAGATTGACATGTTTGCTATCGTAAGTAAGCCTAATGCCAATGTGAATTCCGTAGAAGAAGATGTAAAACAGGTGTTGAAAACAAAAAATAAGGTTTCACCGGAAGATACCAACGCATTTGGAAGTTTCAACCTAGGAAAAGAATTTAAAAAACTGACAGGTTTCCTTACGGGAATGCAGTTGTTAACCATCATTGTAGGTACACTAACCATCCTTGCAGGAGTTATTGCCATTTCGAATATCCTTTTGATTACAGTAAAAGAAAGAACCAAAGAAATTGGGATCAGAAGAGCATTAGGGGCGAAACCAGCTGAGGTAAGAAATCAGATTTTGTTGGAAAGTGTTGTAATCACGCTCTCCTCGGGATTACTGGGGTTCATGTTTGGAATTTTTGTATTGATGATTCTGAATGCCGTTACCCAGGGGCAGGATTCATTTCCTTTCTATAACCCGACGGTTAATTATGGGAATGTATTTGCTGCGATGGCTGTAATGGTAATTTTAGGGCTGGTAATCGGGATGATCCCTGCGCAGAGAGCCGTAAAGATCAGACCTATTGAAGCATTAAGAACAGAATAATTAATTTTCACATCATTCAATCTATTTAATAAAAAATAAACTATACATATGAAAAAGAAATTCACCTGGAAAAAAGCCGTTTATATAGTGTTGGGGCTTTTATTTGCAGTGGCATTGTTCTCAGGGCTTGGCTATCTTATCAAATCAAACTCCAAAGAAAGTGAGGCTTTCCTTACCCGTAAACCTACAGTCCAGAATATGGATGATAAGGTAATGGCTACAGGAAAAATTGTTCCAAAAGAAGAAATTGAAATCAAACCCAATATTGCGGGGATTATAGATAAAATCTTAGTAAAAGAAGGAGATAAAGTAGAAGTGGGGCAGCTGATTGCTACTGTAAAAATTGTTCCGAGCATCTCTGAAGTAAACGCAGCTCAGCAGGAAGTTCAGAATGCCCAGATCCAGATCAGCAATGCACAGATGAATGTAGGAAATATGCAGAAGCAGTTTGAAATGCAGGATAAGCTGTACAAGCAGGGAGTAGCTTCAAAACAGGAATATTTGAACTCTCAGCAGCAGTTGTATTCTCAGCAGCAGACTTTGAAAAATGCTCAGCAACAGTTGAATACCGCTCAAAAAAGATTACAGATCGCCAAAACCGGAGCAACTCCTGAACTTAAAGGACAAGGTTTGGCAACTACCGAAATCCGTTCCAAAGCTTCAGGTACCGTATTGGAAGTTCCCGTAAAAGCAGGAAGTCAGGTAATTGAAGCCAATAACTTTAACGCAGGAACTACCATTTGTTCAGTGGCAGATTTGAATGTTCTGATCTTTAAAGGTGAAATTGATGAAGCGCAAGCCGGAAAGCTAAGCGAAGGGATGGATATGAATATCGTAATTGGTGCATTACAAAACAAAACTTTCCCCGGAAAACTAACCATGATCGCGCCTAAAGGGAAAGATAATGCAGGAACTATTAAATTTCCGGTAGAAGGTAATGTAAGTAATCCTAATAATGAGTATATTAGAGCAGGTTTTTCTGCAAACGGTGAAATTGTTTTAAGTTCTAAGAAAAATGCATTATTGTTGGATGAATCTTTGGTTCAATATGAAAAGAAACAAGGAAAAGACGTTCCTTTCGTAGAAGCAAAACAAAAAGATGGAAAATTCAAAAAAGTTTATGTGAAACTGGGAGCAAGTGACGGAATCAACGTTGAAATACTTCCGGGATCCAATATTACAAACGACACTGAAATTAAAGTGTGGAACCCATCTGATAAAGACAAAGAAGAGCTTAAAGAAAAAGCAGATAAAAAATAATAAACTACACTATACACTTTTAAACTGTGAATCCTGGAGGAATTTTTTTCTCCGGGATTCTTTTTTTATACTAAAACCTTTTGAAAGAGTAAATTCCTATATTTGAATCATATAAATTCATGAAAAATGTGCAGGTACGCTGTGAAAACTTATAAATCACATTATGTTTGTTTTAAATGCAGAAAATCATTTAAACAGCCGGATGCCTATGATATTATACAAAGGATAGAAAAAGAAAAGGTATACCATGGTTCTAATGGAAAGACAGTTGTCAAAATAGGACATGTTTTCACAAAAGCGCAAACAAAAGAATTACAAAAAATTGTTTCAGAAATTGAAAATAGGACTATAAAATGTCCTGAGTGCACCAGTGTGATGGCTGATCTTGGGAAAGATTTCAAGGCTCCCAAAAAAACAGCAGTCAAAGAATGGAAAATTATAGAAGGTCTTTTTAAAACAGGAAAATGTTTTCATAGCTGTGGCTGTGATGGAATAGGATATATTCCTAAAAATCCTAAAGACTACGAAACATATCTGAATGATATTTTGAAAACTTATCAGGAATATTTAGCTGCCTGTCAGAAGACTCCTATAGAAGAATGTCCTGAGAAAATTGAAGAAATTAAGTATTGGTCTGGTAATATTCAGAAAATTAAAAATGAAATTATTGATAACAGGTTTGAAATAATGTAAGTGTAACAAAAATGAGATTTAGACTGTCTTACTTTTAAACTCCAAACTATACCTTCCATGAAAAAAGACTATTGGATCCTGATTCTTTTGATCATTGCAAAGTTTGTCCTTCAATATTCTCTGATAAACCCTGAATATGAACTTCACAGAGATGAATACCTGCATCTTGATCAGGCTAATCATCTTGCCTGGGGATATCTCTCCGTTCCTCCTGTTAATTCCTGGCTGGCCTGGATGATCAAAATGTTGGGAAATTCCATATTTTGGGTTAAATTTTTTCCAGCGCTGTTTGGAGCTTTGACAATAGTACTGATCTGGAAAGTTGTTGAAGAACTCAATGGAAGTCTGTTTGCTAAAATATTGGCCTCTTTAGGTATATTATTTTCAGTCCTGCTTCGGGTAAATATGCTCTTTCAGCCAACATCTCTGGAAATTTTCCTGTGGCTTTTCCTTTATTATAGTCTGATTAAATATTTTAATTCACAACAAGTAAAATGGATTTACATAGGAGCTGTCATTTTCGGAACAGGAATATTAAATAAATACAATATTGCTTTTTCCTTATTGGGGCTTATACCTGCATTATTATTAACAGAGCAAAGGAAAATTTTTATGCAGTCTCATGTATATTGGGCTGCACTTTTAGCTTTAATCATTATTTTTCCCAATCTCCTCTGGCAGTATCAGAATCAGTTCCCTGTAATCCATCACATGAAAGAGCTTTCCGAAAAACAGCTTGTACATGTAGACAGAATTGATTTTATGAAATCTCAAATTCTCTTTTTCATAGGTGTTGTTTTTGTGATTATAGTGGGATGGGGTGCACTATTGCTGTACAGACCTTTTGAAAAATTCAGATTTCTCTTTTGGAGTTATATAATAACCATTACCCTCTTTTTATTTTTCAAGGCAAAAGATTATTATGCAATAGGGTTGTATCCAGTGTATATTGCTTTTGGTTCTGTATTTCTCGGTCATGTATTTGAAAAAGGATGGAAGAGGTTTTTGAAACCGGTCAGCATAGTTATTCCTGTACTTTTATTTCTTCCTTTATATAAGGTAGCCTTTCCGAATAAAAGTCCTCAATATATAGAATCCCATCAGGAGCAGTACAAAAAATTGGGACTGCTTCGCTGGGAAGACGGTAAAGATCATCCATTGCCACAGGATTTTGCCGATATGCAGGGATGGAAAGAACTGGCTCAAAAAGTAGATAAAGAATATTCCCGGTTGTCAAAGTCCGGAAATACTATGGTACTGTGTGATAATTACGGACAGACCGGCGCTATAAATTACTATTCAAAGGCAGGGGTTACTGCAATGTCATTTCATGCAGACTATATTAATTGGATAGATCTGAGCAAAAAATATAAAAATGTGATCAGGGTAAAGGATGCTCCCGAAGCAGGGAAAGAGCTTAGTGAATCCGGTTCTTTTTTTGAAGTTGCAAAATTATATGATTCTGTTACCAATCCATATGCAAGAGAAAAGGGAACTGCAATTTTCAGTTTACAGGGAGCGAAAATAGATGTCAATAAAAGAATTCAGGACGAAATTATCGAAGTTAAAAATGATTGGAAATAGTTTTCAATAAAATTGGAAATGATGATTTGTAGTCAGTATAAAGTTAATAGATAAATATTATTGCAACTTTATTGCGTTAATTGATTTTATGGTAACTTTGCACTATCAACTATCAACTATCAACTATCAACTATCAACTATCAACTATCAACTATCAACTATCAACTATCAACTATCAACTATCAACTATCAACTATCAATTGAACTATGGAAAACCAAAACTTTGATGTCATTATAATAGGCGGAAGCTATTCGGGTCTATCAGCAGGAATGTCCTTGGGAAGATCTTTAAGAAATGTTCTGATTATGGATAACGGAAAACCCTGTAACAGGCAGACTCCACATTCCCATAATTTCATTACCCACGATGGGAAAACACCCGCAGAAATTGCAAAGCTGGCCAAAGAAGATGTAGAAAAATATGAAACTGTACAATTTTATAATGGAAAAGCCGTAAAAACTTCCAAAGCAGATGAAGGTTTTGAGGTTGAAATTTCATCAGGAGAAAAGTTCTACACAAAAAAATTAATTCTTGCTTCCGGAGTAAAAGATCTCATGCCGGATATTCCCGGATTTGCAGAATGCTGGGGAATTTCAGTTATACATTGCCCATACTGTCACGGCTACGAGGTGAAAGATCAAATAACCGGTATTCTTTCTAACGGAGACATGGCTTACGAACTCTCAAAACTGATTTTTAATCTGACTAAAAACCTTACCTTATTTACCAACGGAAAAGCCACGCTTTCAAAAGAACAGATTGAAAAACTGAATCAGAATAAAATTACTCTTAACGAAGATGAAATTAAAGAAGTAAAACATGAAGGAGGTTCTATTCAAAAAATAGTTTTCAAAAATGGAAAGGAAATTCCATTGCAGGCTTTGTATGCAAAAATACCTTTTGAACAGAATGTAAATGTATCGGACGATTTGGGATGTGAGCTTACGGAACAGGGATTTATTAAAGTAGACATGATGCAGAAAACAAACATTCCCGGAGTTTTTGCCTGTGGAGATAATGTTACCATGATGCGTTCCGTAGCCAATGCAATAGCACAGGGTAATTTTGCAGGTGCCGTGGTGAATAAAGAACTTACGGATGAAGAATTTTAAAGGCTTTCCGGAGAAATAAAACAGGTGTATTTTCATTTTTTAGTGTTTAAAAATCATTTTTTCAATAGATAAATCTCGACGAAAATTCCGTACATTTGGGGTGAAAATTTCAAAAACTAAAAGTAAAATGGATATTATTTTCGACCTGATTGAAAAGGAAAGACAAAGACAAACCCATGGATTAGAGCTTATCGCATCAGAAAATTTTGTTTCTGAAAATGTGATGAAAGCAATGGGAAGTGTACTGACAAACAAATATGCTGAAGGATATCCCGGAAAAAGATATTACGGAGGATGTGAAGTAGTAGATGAGGTTGAAACATTGGCTATCAACAGAGCAAAAGAACTTTTCGGAGTAGATTATGTAAATGTTCAGCCACATTCCGGTTCTCAGGCGAATGCTGCCATTTATCTTGCAGTTTTGAAACCAGGTGATAAAATCATGGGAATGGATCTTTCCATGGGAGGACACCTTACTCACGGTTCTGCAGTGAATTTTTCTGGAATCCAATATAACGTAGTTTCTTACGGAGTTCAGCAGGAAACAGGTCTTATCGACTATGATCAAATGAGAGAAGTAGCGTTGAGAGAAAAACCAAAAATGCTTATCGCAGGTTTCTCAGCCTATTCAAGAGATTTAGATTATGCTAAATTCAGAGAGGTGGCAGATGAAGTAGGAGCAACGCTTTGGGCAGATATTGCTCACCCGGCTGGTTTAGTAGCAAAAGGATTATTAAATTCACCATTCGAACACTGCCATGTAGTTACTACCACTACCCACAAAACCCTTAGAGGACCAAGAGGAGGAATGATCATGATGGATAAAGATTTCGAAAATACATATGGCCACAAAACACCAAAAGGAGAAATCAAAATGATGAGTCAGGTATTAGACGGAGCTGTATTCCCAGGTATTCAGGGAGGACCACTTGAACATGTGATTGCCGGTAAAGCAGTAGCTTTCGGTGAAGCTTTGGATGTACAGTTCGAAAATTATGCAAAACAGGTGAAATCTAATGCTCAGGCATTATCAAAAGCAATGATCGACAGAGGATTTGATATCGTAAGTGGGGGGACAGACAATCACTTAATGCTGGTGGATCTTAGAAACAAAGGAGTAAATGGTAAGGAAACAGAAAAAGCATTAGTGCTTGCTGATATTACTTGTAACAAAAACATGGTTCCTTTTGACGACAAATCTCCATTTACTACATCTGGTATCAGACTGGGAACGGCTGCTATTACTACAAGAGGATTGAAAGAAAATGATATGGATACTATTGCAGGATTAATTTCTGAAGTAGTAGACAACATCAAAAATGAAGAAGTTCTTTCATCCGTAAGAAAGAAAGTAAACGAATTAATGGAAGGAAAAGCTTTGTTTAATTACTAACAGGCATTCCAATATCATATAAAGAATGGGCAGACTGCTCATTCTTTTTTTATTCAGATGGACAAAAAATCATATACCTTCGAGGAAATCAAACAGAAACTGGTGAACTATTGTGTTTATCAGGACCGTTGTCATGCCGAAGTAGAGCAGAAGATGAGAGAATTTCTGCTTATTGATGAAGCAAAAGAAGAAATTATTTTATATCTCCTGAAAGAAAATTATCTTAATGAAGAAAGGTTTACAAGAAGCTATATCAGAGGTAAATTTTACATTAAGCACTGGGGCAGAACCAAAATAAAAATGAATCTGAAGCAGAAACAGATTTCTGAAAGGTTGATCAATTCTTGTTTTGATGAGATATACGAGCCTGATTATGAAAAGACTATCAGACGAATTTTTGATGATTATTATTCCAAACAAACCGGCTTGAAAGAATATCAAAAAAAACCAAGACAATAAAATATTTAATGACCAAAGGTTTTGAATATGAGAAAATAATTGATATTTTTGACTAGAATTTTAACAAATTAAAAAAACTAGACCGTGATATATTTAAATAAAACAAAAAGTTCATTGAAAAAGATTGACATATAGGTATTTAATAATTATTTTAAATATAAAACAGCTAGATTAAGAAAAATTTATAGATAAATATCACTTTTATAAGAGTTTTTATGGTACGGTTTTTGTCTGTGAGTTTAGCTGTATTTTAATGGAATCACCAGATTTCATAAATGTAACATCAAATTTATTTTCGATTTCAACATATTGAGATAAATTTATTTATTTTTGCATGATTGTATCGGAATTATCTTTGACTGGATGATTAGATATTAGACTATAATTAAATATGAACACCAATAAAGACAATGTACAATTCTCTTAGGAAAACAATATTTGGAGGGGATAATGTTGTCAATCTCTCAGACGTAAGATATCTTCCTAGATGGATAATTCTTGTAATAGACATTATTATTCTGGTTATATCTTTATTTCTTTCTACTTACATTATCGAAAAAATTACCAAGCAGGAATTCATTTATCATGAAGATAAGAGTTTGATTTTCGCTTTTATCATTTTGATCAATACTGCTTTTATGTATGTATTCAAAACCTATGCAGGGATTATCCGCCATTCGACATTCATAGATCTATTTAAGCTTTTGATATCGTGTTTTTGCACAATGCTGGCTATCGGTACTGTCAATATATTTTATTTCTGGGCAACCGGAAGTAAATTTATACTTACACCTTATCTGATCCTGTATTTTGTGATTTCCTTTATGGGATTGTTTCTCTTTAGATTATATGTGAAAGAGTTTTTTCACATTGTAAGAGAGTACAGAAGAAGTGCTCTGAAAAAAAGAATTTTGGTACTGGGTATTGACGAACAATCCATTGCTATTGCAAGGGCGATTCTGGATAATCCAAGTCTTCCATATCAAGTGGTTGGTTTTTTAACTCAGAGAACGGATTCCAAAAGAGCATCTTTGCTGGGAAAGCCAATCTATGAAAAGAAAAAAATTGAAGAAAATACAAAAGAAGATCTCATTATAGACGGTGTCCTTATTGTAAAAGAAATGATGGCAAGGGATGAAGTGAACTCTTGGGTAAATTTATTTCTTGAGAAAGACCTTAATATTTTTAAGGCTCCATCCGTACAGAAATTAAGAGACAGTGATTTTGGAGCATCTATCAGAAATCTTCAGATTGAGGATTTATTGAATAGAAAGCCTATTAAAATTCAAAACGAAAAAGTTAAAAGCAGGCATTTTGAGAAAACAGTACTGGTAACTGGCGGGGCAGGATCTATAGGAAGCGAAATTGTAAGACAGGTTGCTAACTTCAATCCTTCTTTAATTGTTGTATTGGATCAGGCAGAAACACCGCTTTACGAAATTGAACTTGAAATGAGAGAAAAATATCCTCACATTGCTTTCAAGTTTGTTTTAGGAGATGTTTCTAACCAGCACAGGATGGAATCTTTGTTCCAGATGTATAATTTTTCAATGGTTTACCATGCGGCTGCTTATAAGCATGTGCCATTGGTCGAAGAAAACCCTCACGAAGCTATTTTTGTTAATATTCTAGGATCAAAGATTGTTGCAAGATTATCAAGCAAATATAAAGTAAACAGATTCGTTATGGTATCTACAGATAAAGCTGTAAACCCTACCAACGTAATGGGTGCTTCAAAGCGTGCTGCTGAACTTTTTGTACAGTCACTGCAGAATGTGGATGGCAATGTGACAAAATTTATTACAACAAGATTTGGAAACGTATTGGGGTCAAACGGATCGGTAATTCCTCATTTTAAGAAACAAATTGCAGCAGGAGGTCCGGTAACCATCACACATCCGGATATTGTGAGATATTTCATGACAATTCCTGAAGCTTGTGAATTGGTTCTTCAGGCAGGCACTATGGGAGAAGGTGGGGAGATTTTTGTTTTTGATATGGGAGAACCTGTGAAAATTCTTGATCTGGCACGAAGAATGATAAAATTATCAGGATTTGAGCCTAATCTCGATATTAAGATCGTTTATACAGGATTAAGACCGGGAGAAAAGCTATATGAAGAGTTGCTAAGTGATGATGCAAAAACACTTCCTACTCATAATGAGAAAATTATGATATCTAGAGATCCTTCTATGGGATTTGAAGAGATAGATGCTCTTACAAAACAAATTACAAAGGCCTCCTTAAGAAGGGATAAAGTAGAGGTAGTAAGAATCCTTAAGACTATAGTTCCGGAATTTAAAAGCAATAATTCTATATTTGAAGCTTTAGATAAATAAGAGGAATATAAGTGTATATTTGTACAATTTTAAAATATGAAAGGGAAAATATTAGCGATATCATTAGGTATTTTATTAGTTTCTTGTAAGACGAATAAGAACGCACAAAATGATTTAAATTATATGCAGAATATAGAACAGGTGGCTATAGATGCTTCTGTGAAAAATTCTGGAAACACAATACAGACAGGTGATCAGCTTATTATTCTGATTACTGCAAAAGATATGGATGTGGTAAAGCCATTCAATCAAAATTATTCCTCATCAGATGTGATACAGCCTAATGGAGGTGCTGGGGGAAATACTCCTTCGCAAGGTGCTACAAGTATTTCAGGGCCTACCTATATTGTAGATGCCAATGGAAATATTGATTTTCCAATTTTAGGACAGATAAACACAACCAATAAGTCACTTGTAGATTTTAAAAACGAGATTCGTGAAAAATTAACAAGATATATTATAAATCCTACCGTAAATGTAAGACTTGCCAATTTTAAAGTCACAGTACTTGGGGAGGTAAACAGACAAGGAGATTATACTATATCCAATGGACAGGCAACTATCTTAAATGCTCTTGGATTAGCAGGTGACCTGACTATGTATGGAAAAAGAGATGATATATTAATTATAAGATCTGAAAACGGACAGATTACCCATGGAAAGGTGAATCTGCAGGATGCCAATCTCATCAATTCACCATACTATAATCTGAAACAAGGAGATGCAATCGTAGTAGCATCTAATAAAGCAAGAAATATTGCGGCAAAACAAAACCCTAATACAGGGATTTACTTAACAGCAATTTCAATTGGTATTACAGCAATCGCAGTAGTAATAAGTCTATTCAAGAAATAAATTAATGAACAATCAGGATCCTACTCAATTTTCTCAAACAGAAGATCAATTTAATATTAATGAGATTATAAGGCCATATATAAAAAGATGGCCATGGTTTGTAGTTTCAGCTCTTTTATTTGTATTGGTTGCTTATATTGCTTTTAAATTTATAACTCCTGTATACAATATAAAAACTACAATTTTAATTAAAGATACGAAAAATGCTCCTACTGTAAGTAATGATGCCGGTGTTTTACAAGATTTATCAGGCTTTGGAGGAATGAAAACCAATAGTATCGAAAATGAGATTGAAATTCTCAAGTCTAAAAGGCTAATGAGAGATGTGGTAATTACTAAAAATCTTCAGGTTGATATTTTTGCTAAAGGAAAAATTATTAAAAAAGAGTTATATAAAAATACTTCGCCCATAATTGTAAAAGTAATTAACGAAAAACCTCTTGTAAAGTTTCCGGGTAAACCCTTAAATGTTTCTATAAAAGGAAATGAAATTAGTATTACTTCAGATGAGTTAGAAAAAAGTATTGTTTCTGGTTTCGGAAAAACAATAAGTCTGCCTTTTGCAAATATTATTATTGTTAAAAACGCGCAGTTTAATCCCAATGAAATAAAAGATATAAATACTAATGATTTAGAGCTGTTTATTTCGCCGATTGAAGCAAAAGTTAATAGCTTACAACAGCAAGTCGGTATTGGAGTGGTAAACAAAGAAACGACTGTTGTAGGACTTGAAATCAATTACCCCGAGACAAATAAAGCCGCGGATATTTTGAATACATTAGTTGTAATGTATAATAATGATGCGATTACAGATAAAAATCAGGAATCTAAAAAAACACTGGATTTTATTGAAGACAGAGTAAAGAAGCTTTCTGTAGAGCTTGGCCAGGTGGAAAATGAAAAAGAGAACTTTAAAGCTAAAAATAACTTAACAGATCTGGAAACAGAAGCAAAAATTAACCTACAAAGTTCGGCATCTGCCAGAGCGAAACAGTTAGATGTAAATGCTCAATTAGAACTTACCAATTCTTTGCTGAATTTCGTTTCTAAACAAGGTCAGTATCAAGTGTTACCTGCAAATGTAGGGCTTAATAATTCAGAAGCTGTAGCTGGAATCGTAAATTATAATCAATTAGTGTTGCAGAGAAATAGATTGTTAGAATCTGCTACACCAGAAAACCCTGCGGTTGTAGATGTTACAAAACAAATTAATTCTTTGCGTACCTCAATTGTTCAAAGCTTACAAAAAAATCAGACTGGATTAGAGCTTGCAAGAGGAGAATATTTAGGAGAACAAAATAAAGTTTCTGAAAAAATTTCTAAACTTCCATCCATCGAGAAAATATTTAGAGGTATTGAAAGACAGCAGCAGATAAAAGAGAATTTATATTTGTTATTATTACAGAAAAGAGAAGAGACGGCTATTGCACAGTCTATTACAGCGCCAAAAGCTAAAGTAATAGATACTGCATATTCATCACAGGGGCCGGTAGCTCCTAAGAAAATGTTAATTCTTTTAGCAACGTTTGTTGTCGGATTATTGGTTCCAATTATTGTTATATACTTGAAAAATCTATTTAATAATAAGATTAAAACTAAACATGATTTAGAAAAACTTATTCATGCCCCTGTAATTGCTGAATTACCAAGTCTTGAAAAAGGAGATTCTGAAATTGTTAAAGTGAATGATATTACACCAATGGCGGAAGCATTTAGAATTCTTATTACCAATATGAACTTTATGCTCCCTAAGGATAAAAAAGGTAAAGTGGTATTTGTTACATCAACGGTGAAAGGAGAAGGCAAAACTTTTACTTCCGTTAATTTGGCTCTTACCCTTGCTAATCCTAAGAAAAAAGCTATTATCATTGGTTCTGATATCAGAAACCCTCAGCTGCAAAGATATAATCCTGCCAGAAAAGGGCTTACAGGACTTACAGAATTTCTTTATTCTGATAATACCAAACTTGAGGATATTATTCACGTGTCATCATTTAACCCTCATTTGGATGTTATTTATTCAGGAATGATTCCTCCTAACCCAACAGAATTACTATCTAATGGACGTTATGAAACACTTCTGGAAGAGCTGAGAGGAAAATATGACTATATCATCCTTGATACGGCACCATTACTTCTTGTAACAGACACATTCCTTATTTCTGATCTTGCAGATGTCACCATCTATGTGTCCAGATCAAGATACACAGAGAAATCATTGATGCAATTTGCCAATATTAATATAGATCAGAAAAAAATAAACAATGTTGGTTTTGTTCTTAATGATGTTAACAGAGAAAATTTAGGATACAGTAACAAATATGGTTATGGATATAATAATCATGTTGAGAAATCATGGTTTCAAAAAATAAAAAATAAATTTAGCGAATGATGAAAGCATATAAAATAGCAGTTATTGGGCAAGGTTATGTAGGACTTCCTTTATCATTGGAGTTTGCAGCTCATTACCCTGTATTAGGATTTGATATCAATGCACAGCGTGTAAATCAGCTTAATGATGGACAGGATATTACACTGGAGGCCAACATAGAAAAACTAAATGACGGTTTAAGAAAATATAATGAATCTAACGGAACAGCAGGATATAAAGCTACAAGTGAATTATCTGATATTGCTGTGGCAAATATTTATATTGTAACAGTTCCTACACCAATAGATAGATACAACGCTCCAGATCTTAACCCATTGATCTCTGCTTCAAAAATGTTGGGAGGAATTATTAAAAAAGGAGATATTGTAATCTATGAATCTACCGTTTTTCCAGGCTGTACAGAAGAAGAATGTGTACCGGTTTTGGAAAAATACTCAGGATTAAAATATAATGAAGACTTTTTTGTAGGATATTCTCCGGAAAGAATCAATCCTGGAGATAAAGTGAATACCCTTACAAGTGTAAAAAAAGTAACTTCTGGTTCTACAGAAGAGATTGCTGAAGAAGTAGACCTTTTGTATAAAAAAATTATTACTGCAGGAACTCATAAAGCGTCAAGCCTTAAAGTTGCTGAAGCTTCAAAAGCAATTGAAAATGCACAACGTGACGTGAATATTTCTTTCGTAAATGAACTGGCATTGATTTTTGACAGAATAGGAATTGATACAAACGATGTTTTAGAAGCTGCCGGTACAAAATATAATTTCTTGAAATATAAACCCGGACTAGTTGGAGGGCACTGTATTTCCGTAGATCCTTATTATTTAGCTCATAAAGCAGAACAATTAGGTTACCATCCGGATGTGATTTTATCGGGTCGCCGTGTAAATGATTCAATTGCAAAATTTATTGCGGCTAAGGTGGTTAAACTTATGATTTCTAAAGGTGGAATTATTAAAGATTCTCAAGCATTAATTTTAGGGGTTACATTTAAAGAAAACTGTCCCGATGTAAGAAATACAAAAGTAGTAGATATTTACACTGAACTTTCAGATTATGGAGTTAATGTAGATATTTATGACCCTTGGGCTAGCAAAGAAGAAGTAAAACACGAATATGGAATAGACATCTTGGATGCTCTTATTGAAGGTAAGAAATATGATTCTTTGATTATAGCAGTTTCTCACAATGAATTCCTTGAAATGGATTTAAATACTTTGAAAAAAGAGAATTCAGTTGTTTTTGATACTAAAGCCTGTTTAGACAGAGACTTGGTTGACGCTAGATTATAAAAATTTAAAATGAACTATGATATCATAATTGTTGGAGCTGGGTTAGTAGGACTGGCTACGGCATATCAATTAAAACTTAAAAAACCAGACTCTAGAATCCTGGTTTTAGAAAAGGAAGGTGATGTATCACTACATCAGTCCGGACATAACAGTGGAGTGATTCATAGTGGTATATACTACAAACCAGGTAGTCTAAAAGCAAAGAATTGTATAGAAGGTTATAATTCCGTAATCAATTTTGCTAAAGAACATGGGATCCGCTATGATCTTTGTGGGAAAATTATTGTTGCTACTTCACAGGAAGAACTGTCACTTTTGGATAATATTTACAAAAGAGGAGTAGAAAACGGACTTCAAAATCTGAAATATCTTTCAAGGGAAGAATTTCGTGAAATAGAACCTCACTGTGAAGGCGTAAGAGCAATTAAAGTTCCACAGACAGGGATTATAGATTATCCGGGAGTTGCCAAAAAAATCAAAGAGCTTTTTGAGGAATTGGGGGGAGAAGTTAAATTCAATAATGAAGTAAGAAATATTATTAATAATAATTCTGAAATTATTGTTAAAACTCAGACTTCTGAATTCAAAACAAAGAAACTTATTTCCTGTGCAGGGCTGTATTCTGATAAGATTACCAAAATGACCAATGAGAAGAATGATGTTATTATTATTCCTTTCCGAGGCGAATACTATAAAATAAAGGATGAAAAGAAACACTTGGTAAAACATCTTATTTATCCTGTTCCGGATCCTAATTTTCCATTTCTGGGAGTTCATTTCACGAGAATGATTGACGGAAATATTGAAGCTGGTCCCAATGCTGTGCTGGCTTTCAAAAAAGAAGGATATAACTTCTTTGATTTCAATCTGGAAGAAACCATGCAGACATTAATGTGGCCTGGGTTTAGAAAAATTGTTGCCAAATATGGTAAAACAGGATTAGGAGAAGTGCATCGTTCATTATCAAAAGCTGCATTTACCAAAGCACTTCAAAAACTTATGCCTGAAATTCAGGAATCTGACCTTGTACCAGGAGGTTCAGGAGTTCGAGCACAGGCTTGTGACAGAAACGGAGGATTAATTGATGATTTTGACATTGTGAAAAATGGAAATATTATCCATGTAAGAAATGCTCCATCACCGGCAGCTACCTCTTGTCTATCTATTGGAAATAAGATAAGCGAGTTAATTGAAAACTAACATCGAAGACTAAAATATAAATTTCATATGAAAATTCAAATGGTTGACCTTAAAGGTCAATACGAAAAAATAAAGCATGAAGTAAATGCAGGAATTCAGGACTGTCTTGATAACACTGCGTTTATCAATGGCCCTGCAGTGAAAGACTTTCAACAGGATTTTGAAAAATATTTGAATGTAAAGCACGTCATCCCATGTGCAAACGGAACAGATGCTTTGCAGATCGCGATGATGGCACTGGATTTAAAACCAGGGGACGAAGTAATTTGCCCGGCTTTTACTTATGTGGCAACTGCTGAAGTGATTGGCCTTTTAGGTTTAAAGCCTATCATGGTAGATGTAGATGAAAATACTTTCAATATTGAATTGGAAGAACTTGAAAAGTATCTTACTCCAAATACTAAAGCCATTGTTCCTGTACATTTATATGGACAAGGAGCCGATATGGAAAGGATTATTGAATTTGCTGAGAAGCATAATCTCTTTGTTATTGAAGATAATGCTCAGGCAATAGGATCTGATTTTACCTTTACAGATGGAACGGTAAAAAAGACCGGAACTATAGGTCATATAGGATGTACATCTTTTTTCCCTTCCAAAAATTTGGGTTGCTATGGTGATGGAGGAGCTTTAATGACAAATGATGATGATCTGGCGATGAAAATAAGAATGATTGCCAATCATGGTCAACAAAAAAAATATTATCATAAAGTTTTGGGATGTAATTCCAGATTAGATACCATACAGGCTGCTGTTTTAAAAGTAAAATTAAAACATCTTGATGAGTACTCTGCAGCCAGAAATAAGATGGCAGCATATTATGATGAGCATTTACAATCTGTTGCAGAAGTTCAGATTCCGCAGAGAGCAAAAAATTCTACTCATGTTTTTCATCAGTATACATTAAGGGTAAAGAACGGGAGGAGAGACGAGCTGCAGAAATATTTGGGCGAAAAGAATATTCCAAGTATGATTTATTATCCTCTACCGTTATATAAGCAGGAAGCTTTTGAACAGTATGTGGAACCTGATTTTTCATTACCTGTTACAGAACTTCTTTGTTCAGAAGTGATTTCTCTCCCTGTTCATACAGAATTTAATCAGGAAGAAGCAGATTTTATTATCTCAGAAATCAGAAACTTTTTTAATAAAAACTAGTTATCAACTATAAAAGAAAAAAATATGTCGGATTTTTTTGCACACGAAACGGCAGTTATTGATGAAGGCTGTAATATAGGAGCCGGAACAAAAATTTGGCACTTTTCTCACATTATGCCAAATTGTGTTTTGGGAGAAAAATGTAATATTGGGCAAAATGTAGTTGTTTCCCCAGGGGTGGTTTTAGGAAAAAATGTAAAGGTTCAGAACAATGTTTCTATCTATGAAGGCGTAACTTGTGATGATGATGTTTTCTTAGGTCCTTCTATGGTGTTTACAAATGTTATTAATCCAAGAAGTGCAGTCAACAGAAAAAATGAATATCTTAAAACACATGTTGGTACCGGAGCTTCCATTGGGGCTAACGCAACGATAGTCTGCGGTCATAACATCGGAAAATTTGCTTTTATTGGTGCCGGAGCGGTAGTAACTAAAGAAGTTCCCGATTACGCATTAGTGGTAGGAAACCCTGCACGACAAATGGGGTGGATGAGTGAATTTGGACACCGTCTGAATTTTGATGGAGAAGGAATTGCTGTGTGTGAAGAAAGCGGTGAAAAATATAAATTAGATAATAATCAAGTTTCAAAAATTTAATATAGAATGTCTGAAAAAATAAAATTTGCCGTTGTAGGCTGTGGGCATATCGGAAAAAGACATGCAGAAATGGTGTCAAGAAACGCCGAATGTGAATTGGTAGCTTTAATTGATGTAAAAGATAAATCCTCTTTAGGGATTGAGAATTATGAGGTGCCGTTTTTTACGTCATTAGATGCATTTCTTAATTCAGGGATTGAAGTAGACGTTATCAATATTGCTTCGCCAAATGGTTTTCATTTTGAACAATCTTATAAGGCAATATCAGCAGGAAAACATATAGTGGTTGAAAAACCGATGGCACTTAATAAGCAGCATGCCGAAAAGCTTATTTTTCAGGCCTTACATAAACATAAGCAGGTTTTTGCAGTAATGCAAAACCGTTATTCTCCTCCTTCTGCATGGGTTAAGGAAATGGTAGAAAGCGGAAAGCTTGGTAAAATATTCATGGTGCAGCTTAACTGTTATTGGAATCGTGATGACAGATATTATAAGCCGGAATCATGGCATGGAAAATTGGACTTGGATGGTGGTACTTTATTCACCCAATTCTCGCATTTTATTGATATCATGTATTGGCTATTTGGTGATATTACCAATATTCAGGCTAAGTTTGCAGACTTTAACCACAAAGATCTTACAGATTTTGAAGACTCAGGTTTTGTAAGTTTTGACTTTGTGAATGGAGGAATGGGGTCTATTAATTATTCTACATCCGTTTGGAATCAGAACCTTGAAAGTTCAATGACTATCATTGCCGAAAATGGTGCTGTGAAAATAGGAGGACAGTACATGGATAAAGTGGAAGTTTGTAATGTGAAAGATTATGTAATGCCGGAATTACCACCTACAAACCCAGGCAATGACTATGGTGCATATAAAGGCTCTGCTGCTAATCACCATTACATTATTGAAAATGTGGTGGATGTGATTAAAGGAAGAAACACAATTACTACAAATGCTCTGGAAGGATTAAAAGTTGTAGATATTATTGAAAGAATTTACGAACTGAAAAACTCGTAATAGTAGCAAGCAACAATTTTGTTGTGAGAAAATGTAATGATCAAATAGAATGGTTGAAAAAATATTAAACCTGATAAAAAAGCCTGCAATTTTATACTCAATTGCCAATATGCTTTTTTTGTCTACTATTTTTTTAGCAGACGTTATAGTAGCAAGAACTTATTCTTTAGAACAGGTAGGAGGCTGGAAGCAGCTTATATTACTTGTACAATTTACTGCTACACTTTTATCTTTTGGGTTTATTGAGGGTTTTAGGTATAATATTGCTAAGCATCACGATAAAATAAAAGAACTTTTAGGAACAGTAATGTTCATTTTTATATTAATAAGTGCTGTTATTTTTGCTTTTTTAAGTTTTGATGAGGTTTCAAAAACATTCGGTGAATTATTAGGGATAAATGTTATCATAAAGGCTGGGTTTTTAATTCCGCTTTTATATTTTTTACTTTCAGCCAATGGTGTCTATTTACAGGTTTGCTTGTCTATAGGTAAAATTAATGTTATATTAATCTCGATGGTAGTTTTCTGCATAACGCTGGCCGCCAGTCTTTTTATATTTTTAATCAATAATTTTTTTGATTTTCAACTTAATATATTTCTGCCTTTCTTACTGGCATTGGGTTTACAGCTAATTACCTACTTGGTTATTCTGAAGATCTATCCACAGATTAATATGAATAGAATAAATATTTCTATGATGCTTAGATATGGTTTCCCATTATTTATAGCTACTTATTTAGGAATGTTTACTTTGCATATAGATAAGGTTATTATTAACAAAATAGGTGGGCTGAGTGAATTTGCTATCTATTCCATAGGAGCACTGGAAATTCCTTTTGCAGGATTAATCACGAAGTCTATAGTAAGTGTTAGTTATCCTAAGATAGTTAAGCATGTTGAAAATGATGAGATAGATCTGGCAACTGATATGTGGCTTCATGATGTAAAAAAAGCATCGTATTTTATTTTTCCATTGGTGTTTGCCTGCATTTTATTTTCTAAACAAATTATTTTAGGGTTATTTGGTACCAGATATGCTTCAGCAGTTCCTGTATTTGAGGGCTATTGCTTGATATTGATATGGAGAAATGCGACTTATGGAACATTATTGTCAATAAAGGGCAAAACCAATTATATTGCAATATCTTCTTTGATATCTTTAATTATAAATATTGTCTTTATATATTTCTTTTATAATGTTTGGGGAATCGTAGGTATTGTAAGAGCTGTTTTTATTTCCGTAGTTTTTCTGGTTATAATTACATTATATTTAGAGAATAATTTAAAGAAATATGTGCTCTTATTTAAAGATAAATGGCTTTTAGGGCTTTTAATAGCAATTTTTATATTATATTTTTTAAAGCAATGAAACAAAGTATTTTAGGCAGAATAAACTCAATATTTAAAAGTAAAAAATATGAGTCCGTTCCCGTTAATTTTCTGATTGTCAATTTTATTTTTCAAAAACTTTTTTTATTAAATATTTTTGCCAAATTTTCGGTTCATTATACCTCTAAGGTATCTGGTGCCAGAAATCTACGTTTTAATACTAATGATAAAAAAATATTAGCCTCATTTGCAGCATCTGGTGGTTGCTATTTTTCGATTTTTGATGGTACAACATTAGAGATTGGAGACGGAACATTATGGTCTTATGGAGTAGGAGTACATACTGCAAATCATGATTTTTTTGATAGAGATATTTATATCAAAAAATCAATCAAGATTGGTAAAAATTGTTGGATAGGGCAAGGGGCTGTTATTACTGCAGGTGTAGTGCTTGGAGATAACGTTACCGTTGGGGCAAATAGTGTTGTGACCAAATCTTTCCCAGACAACGTTGTAATAGGAGGGATACCTGCTAAAATTATAAGAGAATTATAATTAATTTTTTATTCATATACTAAATTAAAAAACAAATCACATGTGTGGAATCGCAGGAATTATAAGTCAGAATAGAGAAATTTTAACTTACCAGCAATTAAAAAAAATGACAGATGCCATTGAGCATCGTGGTCCAGATGGGGAGGGGCAATGGATAAATGATAATAACGGAGTCGGATTAGGACATAGAAGATTATCCATTATAGATCTAACTGATGCCGGTAGCCAGCCAATGCATTATTTGGATAGATATAGCATTGTTTTCAATGGAGAAATATATAATTACATCGAAATCAGGGAATTTTTGAAGACAAAAGGATATACTTTTGTTTCAGATTCCGATACGGAAGTATTGATGGCTAATTTCGATTATAAAAGAGAAAAATGTCTTGAAGACTTTGATGGGATGTTCGCATTTGCTCTTTGGGACAAAAAAGAACAGGTTTTGTTCTGTGCCAGAGACAGATTTGGAGAAAAACCATTCTTTTACCACCAAAGTCATAATAATTTTTATTTTGGATCGGAAATGAAAGCTCTTTGGAGTGTGGGGGTTCCAAGAGAAACAAACAATAGAATGCTTTTCAACTATTGGCATTTCGGATATATTAATAATTCAAACGATCTATCCGAAACGTTCTATAAAAATATATTTTTGCTTGAACCAAGCCACTATATGATTGTAGATCCCAATGGAAAAATAATTAAAAAACAAAAGTATTGGGATATTGATTATAAAAATCAATTAGATAAAGTAGATTTTAATGAGGTTAAAGATACTTTCTTCAGATTATTTGAAACTTCTATCAGCAGAAGGCTTCGTTCCGATGTTGCTGTAGGAACAAGTTTATCCGGAGGTCTTGATAGCTCTTCAACAGTTTGTATGATTAATCATATGAAAGTCAATAATGTTGAACAAAAAACTTTTTCCGCTCGCTTTCCCAATTTTATCAAAGATGAATCTGTTTATATAGATAAAGTTTTAAACAGTGTAAATGCAAAAGGAATAAGCTGTTTTCCGACTATTGAAAGCATGGTTGCCAATGTTAAGGAAATTATTCATCATCAGGAAGAACCTTTTGGAACATTAAGTATTGCCGCTCAGTATGAAGTAATGAAGCTGGCAAGAGATAATGATGTTATTGTTTTATTAGACGGTCAAGGAGCAGATGAATACCTTTGTGGGTATCATGGATTAATTGATTCTTTTTTCATCGAATTAAAGAAAAAGAACGAAAAAGAATATAAGAGGCAATTAGAGATCTATAAACAGGTACATGCCTCCAATCAGATTAATAGCATTTCAAGGAGATTGAGAATGAGTTTCCTGAAAGAAAAACTTTCTGATGCTCAGATTGATAAATTATTGGGAATAAAATCTGGAATAGATAACTTTACTAAAAAAGATGCTAAAAAAGATCTTTATTCTCAATATAAAAACGAACAGTTCAAAAGAAAATACAGTGCAACATCATTAAATGAAATGCTTTATCATGCAACATTCAGAGGTGGTTTGCAAGAATTATTAAGATATGCGGATAGAAACTCTATGGCACACTCTTTAGAAGTAAGGCTACCGTTTTTATCTCATGAATTAGTAGAATTTGTGTTTACTTTACCGTCTACATGTAAAGTAAATAATGGATTCTCTAAATACATACTTAGAGAAGCAATGAATGATGTTGTTCCAAAAGATATCGTTTGGAGAAAAGATAAAATAGGTTATGAACCACCTAATAAAAATGAAGTAAACGGTGTTCCGTTGAAAAGTTATTTGATCGATGCATTTAAAATTTAATATTTAAATTTTATATCACAAAACTTTAAATAAGTCTTCTATAACATTAGAAAATACAACTATGAAATTATTAACAGTGCTTGGAGCACGTCCACAATTTATAAAAGCAAGTTCAGTAAGCAGGGAAATAAAAAAACATTCAGAAATTGAGGAAATAATAGTACATACAGGACAACATTATGATACTAATATGTCTGATATCTTCTTTGAGCAAATGCATATTCCCAAACCCAATTACTTCCTTGGAATTGGTGGAACTACTCACGGAGCTATGACAGGGCAAATGATCGAGCGTATTGAAGAAATTGTATTGAAAGAGAACCCTGATGTTATTATGGTATATGGAGATACAAACTCTACTTTAGCAGGAGCAATAGTCGCATCAAAATTGAACATCAAACTTGCACACGTTGAAGCTGGTTTAAGAAGTTTCAATATGAAAATGCCGGAAGAAGTAAATAGAATATTAACGGATAGAGTTAGCAATTATTTGTTTTGCCCTACCGACAAAGCCATTGAAAATTTGCATGCCGAAAACTATCAAAATACGAATTGCAGCATTATAAAAAGTGGAGATGTAATGCTGGACGGAGCTTTGTTTTATAAAGAAATAGCAACCCAGCCCAATTTTGATGTTTCCGGAAATTTTGTGCTTAGTACAATTCACAGAGCAGAAAATACAAACGATATCAATAGATTAAGAAACATTATCGAATCTATGGATGCCATTGCTGAAGAAACAAAAGTAATTTTACCTTTACATCCGAGAACAAAAAAAATTATCCAGGAATCTGGAATACCTGTAAAAAATATTACAATTGTTGAGCCGGTAGGCTACCTGGATATGGTGTGGCTTTTGAAGAATTGTTCTCTTGTAATGACAGATAGCGGCGGTCTTCAGAAAGAAGCTTACTTTTTCAGCAAGCCATGTGTTACCTTAAGAGATGAAACAGAATGGGAGGAATTAGTTGATATAGGAGCTAACATACTAACAGGAACCGATAAAAATAAAATCCTTGAAGCATATCATGCCAGCAAGAATAAGGAAATTGTATTTTCGGATACATTATATGGGAAAGGAGATGCAAGCAGTATAATTATAAAAGAACTTTTAAAATGAAAGTATGTTATTTGACTTGGGGAGAAACTCCAAGATCATATGGAGTCTTTGGGTCGCAGGTCTTAGGACAATTTGTGGCTAATACAGATGAAATAGAAAATGGCAGCTTTTATTTTATTTCCGGTGTACCTGTTATCCATAGTGGACATATTCGGGAAAAAGGAAAGTATAAAGAGGAAATTCAAAAAGTTAAACAGAAATTAGGAAAAATAAACTTCATAAGTACACCTATTTTTGCTGTACAGTCTGTAGCCTATATGCACAGGTTTTTGTTTAAATTTTTATTTCATGGAGCAGAATCATTCCTTTCTAAACATCTAAGATCCATAAAACCTGATATTATACATTGCAGAGGCTATGGAGCAACATGGTTGGCCCTGAAAATAAAGAAAAAATATAATCTTAATTATAAAGTCATATTTGATGCCAGAGGTCTTTTTCCAGAGGAATATGCACTTAAAAATAAATATACCCAGCCCAATGAAAATTATTTATTTTTAAAAAAAATGGAGAAGCAGCTTTTAGCTGAATCTGATGTTACCATAGTAGTGTCAGATACAATGGCCCAATCTTATGAAGAAATAGGAGCTAAATCAATAGAAAAGATATATTTAAGTGTAGATACCGAAAACCTGAATTCTACTTCAAGTGGTTCAAAGGATGAAGTGGTCTATTGTTATCTTGGTGCCTTAACTCAGGCAACTTGGCATACTACAAATGACCTGTTGGAGCTGTATACAGAATTACGAAAGAAAACACCCAATTGTAAGCTGAAAATCATTACAACATCATCGCACGAAGCCATAAAAGAAGTTTTTGCAGAAATTCCTGAAAACGAAATTATGCTGACTTCTACAAAAAATACTAATGAATTGAAAGCCGCACTTTCTGATGTAAGTTTCGGTTTGCTGCCTTACCGCAAATCTACTTCATCTTATGAAGATGCAGTAGGTTACAGTATTCTAGGAACTAAAACTGTAGAATTTACAGCTATGGGTATTCCTGTCATAGTAAATAAAGAATGTGGAGGTGCGTCCGTTTTAACAAATAAATATGATCTTGGGATTACTTATAGTCCAAAAACCTTTGAAGAACTTAGCGTAGAAAATATCAACAGATATATAAACGATGGTAAAGAAATAGAACGTAGTAATGTAGCAAAAGATTTATTTGACTACAAGAAAAACGCTGAGAGATATAGAAAATTGTATCAAAAATTAACCGGAGTATAAATATGTTGGTGTCAAAGCTTGGAATACGTTCAGTTTTCTTTTTTATCTTTTTTTAGTAATAGGTAGACTTTACTTTTTTCCATTTGGTGATGAGCCAGATTTTGAAGCACGTGCATATGAATTAGTAAGAGGAGATTCACAACCCTTTTGGACACCATATTTTTACTTTGAATCTATAATAAGAACTTTCACATATTATTCATCATGCTATACAAATAGTACATTGTTTTCTTACTGGTCAAGTATAGATAGCAAGACATGTACTGAAGATGTTATGCAAAGTTTAGGAAGAATTGCCATCACAATTTTTTCGATGCTGCCATTTTTAATTGCTGTTATTTTCAGAGAAACAACATTCAAAATAGTCAACAGCTTAGGAATGAAATTCTCAATAGAAGAATGGAATTATAGATTGGATGTATTGTGCTTAGTACTGGTGTTTTTAGGATTTGTATTTCACGTTGGGGTTTTAGGTTTAGAACAATTTGTATTGGTCTTAACAATACCCATATTTCTTTTTTGGGGGAGATGGCCTATTGTGGTAGCTATGATTTTATTAACCTCCCTTCTGGATGTCGGTAATTCTGCGGTGATTGCTACCTTTGCTATTATTACATGTGTTTTTTCTTATCTGGATAAGCGCAAAATTATTATTGCAGGTATCTCTCTCGTATTGGGAGCTTTAGTTTTGGGAATTAGCTCATTGTCATATATATCCAATATAGGATTTCTTTCTGATAAAGCCAATGCAATGTTACAAGGGGAAGAAAAATTGGGACTCCGTAATAAATACCCAATATTTTTGCGTCCAATTATTACCTTTATGACAGGTATTTTTTTAACGCCATCAGGAGTTAAAATTATACCAGTTTATATATTCTATGGTATTGTAATTGTAAAATTATTTATTAAAAAGACTATCCCTTCTATTGATGATAAGCGTTCTTTTCAAAAATTTGTATTTATTTCAGGTGTAATTACTGCTACTTTGTTTTTTATATTCATGGTACCCAATTATGCAAATGCTAAATACTACGTATTTATGTTACCATTTATTTTCTACTCCATTTTGAATCAAACAAACAAAAAAAATATTTTCAATTTTATAATAATAATGAATTTCATCATTTATCTGCATTTGTTTTTTTATAAATTATAACTCAGATAGCACGGATCAGTTGAAACGAAATATCATTATTAAATAAACAGTATGTCAATAATTAAAATTCTTCTCGCAACGTATAACGGAGAAAAGTATATTACAGATCAAATTAATTCCATTCTTAATCAAAATGGAGTTGAAGTTGATATTGTAGTAAGTGATGATGGAAGTAAAGATAAAACGATTGACATCATTTCCGAAAATTATCCCCATATCAGGATAAACAAAAATATCCCGGGAACAGGTTCTGCGGCAAAGAATTTTCTGAAAATGATTGAGAATTTAGATTTTAGCGAGAATTTTGATTATGTTGCATTTTGTGATCAGGATGATATTTGGTTACCTGAAAAAATGAAATCGGCAGTTGATTTACTCAAGAAAGAAAATGCACAGCTGTATTGTTCCAATCTTACCAAATGGGAGGAATCTAACAATTCCTTAAGTACATTGAAAAAAGATTTTCCACAAAAAAAATACGATTATCTTTTTGAAGGAGGCAGTGCAGGATGTACATATGTCTTCACTAAAGATTTTGCACTAAATCTGCAAAAATTTATTAAAAAAGTACCGAATGTAAATTTGAAAGCATTTTCGCATGATTGGCTGGTATATTTCCTTGCCAGGGTTCACCGTTATGATGTTGTTATTGATTCAAACTCCTACATCCATTATAGAATTCATGATTCTAATGTTCATGGTCACTTAAATAAGCTGTCTTTCAATACGATAAAAGAAAAATCATCAGAAGTTTTGACTGGGTATTACCAAAACCATATCAAAAATTATATCCAATATATCGATAAGGATACAGAAGAATATAAAATTTATAATAATTTTTTGGGAAACTATTTTCAAAGAAATTTTATGATTTTAAAATATAATACGCAGTTAATGAGAGACAAAAAAAATTGCTGATTTTTGTTGTACTTAATTTATTAAAGTTTAGATAGATAATTCATGTATAAAATTTTCATAAAGAGATTAATAGATTTTGTTACTGCTTTTTTCGGATTTCTTATTCTGAGTCCTGTTTTTATCATTGTAACAATAGGATTATTCTTAGCTAATAACGGAAAACCCTTTTTCTTTCAGAAAAGACCAGGGAAAAACGGGAAAATTTTTAACATTATTAAGTTTAAAACGATGAATGATAAAAAAGACCCTAGTGGAAATCTTTTACCGGATGCAGATAGACTTACTGCAATAGGCTCATTCGTACGAAAAACTTCATTAGATGAAATCCCTCAATTGATAAATGTTTTAAAAGGAGATATGTCACTTATTGGACCACGTCCTCTTTTACCAAAATACTTATCTTTGTATAACAGTTTTCAATCGAGAAGACATGAAGTAAGACCAGGAATCACAGGCTGGGCACAAGTGAATGGAAGAAATTCTATCTCTTGGGAGAAAAAATTTGAATATGATGTGTGGTATGTAGACAATATTAGTTTGGGCTTAGATATAAAAATTATTTTATTAACGATAAAAAAAGTCTTTAAGTCTGAAGGGATTACCCAGGAAAATAATGCTACAGCCGAAGAATTTAAAGGATCAAAATAAATATGGGAGCACAAATAAAAAGAATAGAATATGTATTTCCTGAAATTGTAGTCACAAATGAAGATCTGAAAAAAGATTTTCCAGATTATGATTTTGAACGATTTGAAGAAAAAGTAGGGATTAAAAAAAGATATATTGTAGGCGAAAACGAAACAGGTTTAGATCTTGCTGTAAAAGCATGTAATAAGCTGTTTGAAAGTTTTGATAGACAAAAAATAGACTACATACTATACTGTACACAAAGCCCTGAGTATTTTTTACCAACAACGGCCTGTATTCTTCAGGACAAATTAGGCATGAGAACAGATATAGGTGCATTGGATTTTAACTTAGGATGTTCTGGTTTTACCTATGGAGTAAATTTAGCCAATGCTCTTATTTCTTCAGGTCAGGTAGAAAACGTTTTACTGGTCACTGCAGAAACCTATTCAAAATTTATTCATCCTAAAGATAAAACAAACAGGTCTATATTTGGAGACGCTGCTGCTGCAACACTTATTAGCAGAACTGAAGAAGATAATATATTAAAGTTTAAATTCGGTACGGATGGTTCCGGTTATGACAAATTGATTATCAAAAACGGATGTAGTAGATTTCCTTTAGATCCCGGTGCAGAAGAAATTGAGTATGGTACAGATAATGTATATACAGATAATCATTTGTATATGAATGGTCCTGAGATATTCAATTTTACCACAAAAGCCATTCCCAATTTTGTAAAAGAAATTATGGAAGTGAATAGGATAGAAATAGGAGAGGTTGATCAGTTCGTTTTCCACCAAGCCAATTCCTTTATGTTGGAGTTCCTTAGAAAAAGAATCAAAATAGAAAAAGAAAACTTCTATAATGATTTATCAGATGGGGGAAATACCGTATCATGTACCATTCCTATTGCCTTAAAGAGATATACAGATAGCCTGGAGGAAGACAAAGAGCTTACCCTCGGAATTGTAGGATTTGGAGTAGGATTATCTTGGTCAGGAGGAATAATTAAAATAAATAATAAACTTTAAGCATATAATAAAATGAATATTGCAGATTTTACATCACAATTACAGGAAGAATTAGAATTGGAAATTGATTTAACTCCGGAAACGGATCTTTCTCAATTAGAAGAATGGGACTCTATGGCTGCTATGATCCTTATTGGTTTCGTATCAGATAACTTTGGAGTATTGCTAAACGGTGATGATATCGCTAAAATTACAACAGTAAATTCTTTGGTTGAAAGAATCGGAGAAGATAAATTTGATTAATTATGTTTCAGGAGTTTAATAATGTTTCGATAGAGTATATCAGTTCCAGTGTTCCGAGTAAAGCAGTTGGAAATTCTTTTTTTTCAACATTGTTAACAGAAAAAGAAATAAAAGTTTTTGAAAAAACAGTTGGTATCAAAGAAAGAAGATGGGCAGATAAAGGTGTTACAGCATCGGATCTGGGATTTGCGGCTGCAGAAGAATTGCTAAAGCAGGTTGACAAAAGCAAGATCAAAAGTCTTATCTTTCTTTCACAGACATCAGATTACAAAATTCCTTTCACTTCCAATATTTTACAGGATAAATTAGGATTGCAGCAGGAAATTCTGTGTTTTGATATCAATGCAGGCTGTGCAGGTTTTGTTCAGGGATTAAGTACTGCTTTTTCCATTGCTTCTACATTAAAAGAAGGGGAGAAAGTATTGCTGATCATTGGAGAAACCTTATCAAAGATTTTATCACCTACTGATAAAAGTACCAATATGCTGTTTGGCGATGCTGCCTCGGCTATTTTGGTTTCCAAAAACAGTAGTGCAGATCAATCATATTTCAATTTCTTTTCGGATGGAGCTCATCATGAAGCTATTATAATTCCTGAAGGAGGCTATAGAAAAAACATCACAAAAGATAGTTTTGATTCTGAAAACGAATCAGGTCTGTATCTTAATATGAATGGAGCAAAAGTTTTTGATTTTACATTAAGAGAAGTTGCTCCCAGTATTAAAAAAATTGAAGAAGAATCATCAGTCAATCTATCAGAAATTGATGGTTTCTTCTTTCATCAGTCCAATAGATTTATCATTAAGCAGATAAGTTCTATATTGGGAATAGATAATAACAAAGTTCCGGTAAATATTGAGCGTTTCGGAAATACCAGCGGAGTAACCATTCCTCTACTCATCACTACCAATTTGGATACGCTTGAAAACAAGTCCAAAGTTTTATGTAGCGGTTATGGATCTGGTTTATCCTGGGGAAACTGCATCATTAATTTATCAGAAACAAAAATTTTACCATTAAAAGAAATATAAACATGAAAGCATTAATACTTCCCGAACATTATTACAGAGAAGATGTTTTAGAAAAAGAACATGAACTTCTGTTTCAGCAGACTTGGTGCTTTATAGGTTTTAAATCTTTTTTAAAAGAAGAGGATGATTTTATCACGCAGGACATTGGAGGAATTCCGGTAGTAGTGCAAAACTGCAGAGGTACGATAAAAGCATTTAAAAATATTTGTTCACACAGACACTCAATTATTCAGGTTGAGCAGTCTGGTAACAGACCACTGATGTGCCCTTATCATGGATGGGCATACAATGATAAAGGAATTCCGGCTGGAATCCCGAAGAAACCTTTATTTAAATTCACAAAAGATGAACTTGAATGCTTAAAGCTTAAAGAATATAAAGTAGACTTTTGTGGAGAACTTGTTTTTGTTAACCTTTCCAATGATCCTTCAGAATTGAAAGATTTTATGGGAGATCTTTTCGAAGAAGTTGAAAAAATGAGTAATAATTTTGGAGAATTGGTAGATGTTAATGACATGATTATTAATGCCAATTGGAAAATTTTAGTGGAAAATACTTTAGAAAGTTACCACGTTAACCTTATTCACGAAGAAACTTTCAAAAAGTTGGGTGCCGGAGGGATGGAATTTACTTTCATTAAAGAACACTCTGTTTGGGATGCAACGCTTTTGGCAGGTGAAAATGAAGGTAAAAATGCTAAAATTCATTCACCTTATCAGAACCGTGAATATAAAATTTCAGGATATAAACACCTTGTTGTATTTCCAAATGTATTGATCTCAAGTACATATGGCGTTTCTTTTAATTTATCTTATATTACTCCTATTGACAGTAATTCATCAAAGTTTGTCAGCTATGTATTCCTGACAAAGAAAGAAGATGAAAAAACAAATCCTACTTTAGAAAACATCTATAAACAGTCATTGGTAAGCTTCAATAGAAAGGTTTTTGATGAAGACAAAACAATTTGTGAAAAAGTACAGATTGGAGTAAAGAAATCGCCTTTCACAGGAGAATTAAGCGATGAAGAAGCCAGAGTGTGCGAATTCCAGAAAAACTATAAAAAATACATTGATTAAATGAATATTATTCTTACCGGAGCTACTTCAGGAATTGGTTTTGAAACCATGAAAGATCTTGTGAAAGATGGTCATAAAGTGGTGGCTGTAGCACGAAACTTTGAAAAGATTCAGGATTTTTTGGATGAGGTTAAAGACAATGTTATTTGCTGCCCATTAGATTTATCGGAAGTTTCAGAAATTGAAAATTTATTTAAAAATTTAGATTTTTCCGAAAAATTCGATGCGCTTATACATTGTGCAGGAATGGAAGAAACGGTTCCGCTTACATTGTACAATCCTGAAAAAATTGAAAGAATATATAAACTGAATGTATTTTCAGGAATTGAATTATTAAGACATTTTACAAAGAAAAAATACAGTAATGATGGAGCCAGTGTAGTTTTCATGTCTTCCGTAATGGGAGTATTGGGGCAGCCTGGCAAAATTGGATATTGTTCAACGAAATCTGCGGTAGTAGGTTTAGTAAAGTCTGCTTCATTAGAATTTGCAAAGAGAAAAATAAGAGTGAATGCAGTCTTGCCAGGTGTAGTAGAAACTCCAATGACACAAAATCTATTCTCTCAATTGAGCGAAGATAATGTAAAAGAGATTGTAGAAATGCACCCTCTTGGAATTGGAAAAACCGAAGATGTAGTTCCTGCAATAAAATTTTTAATATCTGATGGTTCAAAATGGATCACGGGCCAAAATATAATAATCGATGGAGGATATTCAGTACAGTAAAGAATCTGTAATTATCGGAGCCGGAGGCTTTGGAAGAGAACTTTTGAGCTTTATCAACCACTCTCGCAAATTTAATGGCAATGTTCCTAATATTGTAGGATTTGTGGATGATAATCAGACTGCTTTACACCAATTCAATCTTGATCTGAAAGTAATTGATTCATTGTCTGATAATGATTTAAATAAATACGAAAGTATTATATTGGCAATCAACAATTCTGATGTAAAAAGAAATATCTTTACTAATACTGATAATTCCAAAATACAAGGCTTTGTTCATCACACTTGTATTATTGGTGACAGAACAAAAGTAGATCAATCAGTAATTCTTTTTTCCAATGTCCTGATATCATGTGATGCAGAGGTTTCAAAAGGAGTATTTATCAATTGCGGAAGCCAGATTGGGCATGATGTTTTTATTGATGAATTTACGAATATTATGGCAAATGTAGATTTAGGGGGACATTGTAAGATTGGGAAAAATGTATTAATTGGAACAGGCTCTACAATCTATCCGGGAGTAAAAATTGCAGATAATACAATTATAGGAGCTGGAAGTGTAGTTTTCAGAAATATTAAAGAAGCTGGAACTTATGTAGGAAATCCTGCAAAAAAAATATTTTAATGACACACATGAGAAATGTATTTCATAAACTCAAAGTAACTGATAAGTCATTTTTAACTGATGCTGCTGTTCTATTGACTTTTGATGTAACAGAAGATCTTAAAGATTCTTTTGTTTTTGAATCCGGTCAATATATTACTTTGAAATCTGAAATTGACTACGAAGAAATAAGAAGATCGTACTCAATTTGTGCAAGCCCTGATGAAAACTCTTTGTCTGTGGTGGTAAAAGCAATAGATGGTGGAGTGTTTTCAAACTTTATTAAGAATACCGTTGAAGTAGGTCATCACCTTGAAGTAAGTTTGCCGGAAGGAAGATTTGTTTATAATATTTCAGAAAATTCTTCCAAAAATGTTTTTTTAGTTGCAGCTGGAAGTGGAATTACTCCTATTATTTCAATTGTTAAAAATATTCTTAATAATGAACCTTTAAGTAGGGTTACATTACTTTTTGCCAATAGGAAAATTGAAGACGCTATTTTTTACAGTCAGCTAAAATCTTTAGAGACTCAATTTAAAGAGACTTTAAAAGTAATCTACATATTTAGTCAGAAAGAATATGATAATTACTACTTTGGGCGTATTGATCATGACTTTCTGGATACCAAATTTCATCAGGAATGGGATGTAAAAAGTTTCTCAGAATTTTATACATGCGGCCCTGAGGAATTAATTAAAACTGTTCATGATTATCTTCTTTCTGTTGAAATTTCAAAGGAAATTATTAAAAGTGAACTTTTTTATTCCTTAGAGAATGAGGTGGGTATTGAAGAGATTATTTCTGAAGAAATAAAATCCGGGCAGACAAAAGTTGAAGTAATTATTGATCAGGAGTCTCATTATGTAACTGTTGATCATAAGAAAAACCTTCTTGAGTCTTTACTAGACGAAGGTTTAGACGTTCCCTATTCCTGTAAAAAAGGAAATTGCAGCAGTTGTGTTGGAAAAGTGATTTCCGGAACTGTGAATATGAAAGAAACAGATGTTTTAATGGACTACGAAATTGAAGACGGTTTTATTTTAAGCTGCCAATCCGTTCCGACCTCTGCAGAATTAACCATCTCATACGACGAATATTAATTAACTATTATGAATTCAAAAATCTGGTTATCCTCACCACACATGGGAGGTAACGAACAAAAATATATCAATGAAGCATTTGATGAAAATTGGATTGCTCCATTAGGCCCTAACGTTAACGGTTTTGAAGAAGACTTAGAAAAATTCTTAAATAAAGACGTAAAGGTTGCTGCTTTATCAGCAGGAACAGCAGCTCTTCATCTTGCTTTAATTGAGGCTGGCGTTCAGCACGGAGATGAAGTAATTTGTCAGTCCATGACATTTTCGGCATCTGCCAATCCAATAGCGTATTGCGGTGCCAATCCTGTTTTTGTAGACAGCGAAAATGATACATGGAACATGTGCCCTAAAGCATTAAGAGAGGCTATTGAAGACAGAATTCAAAAAGGTAAAAAGCCAAAAGCTATCATTGTCGTTCATTTATACGGAATGCCGGCAAAAATGGACGAAATTATGGCTATTGCAAAAGAATTTGCAATAGATTTAATTGAAGATGCTGCAGAAGCTTTGGGTTCTACATACAAAGGGCAGGCTTGCGGAACTTTCGGACGTTTTGGGGTACTTAGCTTTAACGGAAATAAAATTATTACGACTTCAGGTGGTGGTGCATTAGTATGCCATACAAAAGAAGATAAAGATAAAATCGTTTTCTTATCCACTCAGGCAAGAGATAATGCTCCTCATTATCAGCATTCACATATTGGATTCAACTACAGAATGAGTAATATTGTTGCCGGAATAGGGAGAGGTCAGATGGAAGTTCTTAAAGACAGAGTTGCTGCCCGCAGAGCAATGCACGATTTCTACCTTGAAATTTTTAAAAATATTGAAGGAGTAACCGTATTTACAGAACCCAATAGTGATTTTTATTCAAATCACTGGTTATCTGCAATACTTATTGATCCGGAAATTACAGGGAAAAACAGAGAAGATTTAAGACTTGCATTTTTGGAAGATAATATAGAATCAAGACCATTATGGAAGCCAATGCATCTGCAGCCGGTTTTTGAATCTGCTCCTTACTACGGAGGGAATATTTCCGAAAAATTGTTTGATAACGGATTATGTCTTCCGTCAGGTTCTAACTTGTCAGATGACGATAGAGAAAGAATAACAAAAATAATCCATACTTACTTTGAAATTTAATAGTATTAATTAAATGAATCAGTATAAGTTTTGGAAAGTAATTTTTGATTTTTTTTTAGCAGTAATAGTTATATTGCCGCTTATGCCAATACTGATCATTTTGTTTGTGATTGCAAGTCTGGACACCTCTTCTAATGGTATTTTTCTTCAGACCCGGATAGGGCAGTACGGAAAACCTTTTACCATTTTTAAATTTAAAACAATTCATGAACATAGAAGAACATGCTCCGGAACAGGTCGGGCTCTGAGGAAATTTAAGTTTGATGAACTTCCGCAATTGTTTAACATCTTAAAAGGTGAAATGAGTTTTGTAGGTCCCAGGCCTGATATTGAAGGCTATTATGATAAACTTATAGGAGAAGACAGAAAAGTGCTGGAACTGAAACCAGGATTAACCTGTGAAGCAAGCATAAAATACAGGGATGAAGAAGAACTTCTGAACAGCCAGAAGGATCCCCTAGCATATAATGATGAAATACTTTTCCCGAATAAAGTAAAAATGAATCTTGATTATTTTGAAACCATGTCTTTCAAAAATGATATCAGGATTTTGTTTAAAACAGTGAAAACCATATTGAAATAGAATTTATTACTATTATGAAAATTAAAGAAACCCCGCTTAAAGATTGTTACATCATAGAGCCTACCGTATTTGAAGATGACAGAGGTTACTTTTTTGAAAAGTACAATGAAAAAAGATTCGAAGAACTTACAGGAATGAACGGGCACTTTGTACAGGATAATATTTCCAAATCTTCTTATGGAGTACTTAGAGGTCTGCACCTTCAGAAAGGCGAGCATGCACAAGCAAAACTGGTATCCTGTCTTGAAGGCAGCGTATGGGATGTTGCGGTAGATCTTAGAGAAGATTCTCCTACATTCGGAAAATGGTTCGGAATAGAACTTACCGCTGAGAATAAATTACAGCTGTATGTGCCGAGAGGTTTTGGACACGGATTTTCTGTACTGAGTACTAACGCTGTGTTTTCCTATAAATGTGACAACTTTTATAACAAAGAATCAGAAGGCAGTGTAAAATTCAACGATCCGGATCTTGGTATAGACTGGAAACTTGATGAGAAAGATGCCATTCTTTCTGAAAAAGATGAGAATGCCCCCTTGTTTAAAGAAAAAAACTTTTAAAGTATATCCCTGAAAACCACTTTTCTAAAGTGGTTTTTATTTTTTAATTCCTAACTCTTCAATATTTCGTATCTTTGCAGACTCAAAATCAAAACGATGCGTACAAAATCTGTAGGGAAGAAGAAAATCAATGTAGTCACTCTTGGATGTTCCAAGAATGTATACGATTCTGAAGTGTTAATGAGCCAGCTGAAAGCCAATGGAAAAGAAGTGGTTCACGAAGACCGTGGTGACATTGTTGTCATCAATACCTGCGGATTTATTGATAATGCTAAAGAAGAATCTATCAATACCATTCTGGATTATGTAGAGGCGAAAAATAGAGGTGAGGTTGAGAAAGTGTTCGTTACAGGATGTTTGTCAGAAAGATACAAACCGGATTTGGTAAAAGAAATTCCGGATGTAGATCAGTATTTCGGGACTAGAGATCTTCCTATGCTGCTAAAGCATCTTGGAGCAGATTATAAACATGAATTGGTAGGCGAAAGGCTTACAACTACTCCAAAGCATTATGCATACCTTAAAATTTCTGAAGGTTGTGACAGACCATGTTCTTTTTGTGCGATCCCATTGATGAGGGGAGGGCATATTTCAACCCCAATCGAAAAATTAGTTTCTGAAGCTCAGAAACTAGCGAAAAAAGGAACAAAAGAATTAATTCTTATTGCACAGGATCTTACGTATTATGGTCTTGATCTTTATAAAAAAAGAGCATTGGGTGACCTTTTAAAAGAACTGGTAAAAGTAGAAGGTGTAGAATGGATTCGTCTTCATTATGCTTTTCCAAGCGGTTTCCCGGAAGATGTTTTGGATATTATCCGTGAAGAACCTAAAGTTTGTAACTATATAGATATTCCTCTTCAGCACATCAATTCAGATTTGTTGAAATCTATGAAGAGAGGCACTACCCATGAGAAAACAGATGCTCTGTTAGGAAAATTCAGAGAAAAAGTGCCTGATATGGCTATCAGAACAACACTTATCGTTGGATACCCTGGTGAAACAGAAGAAAGATTCCAGGAGCTTAAAGACTGGGTAAGAGAACAGAAGTTTGACAGATTAGGATGCTTTACCTATTCTCACGAAGAAAATACTACAGCACATGTCTTGGAAGATAATATTCCACAGGAAGTAAAAGAGGCAAGAGTAGAAGAAATTATGGAACTGCAGTCTCAGATTTCATGGGAAAAGAATCAGGAAAAAATAGGGAAAATATTCAAATGTATTTTTGACCGTAAAGAAGGGAATTATTTTATCGGAAGAACAGAGTATGATTCGCCAGATGTAGACAATACCGTGTTGGTTTCTGCTGAAGATACTTATATTTCTATAGGTGAATTTGCAGAGGTTAGAATTACTTCAGCGGAAGAGTTTGACTTATATGGGGAACTGGTATAGCTAAATGCTTATTAATCAGTTGGAAATAAAGCGTATAAAATTAATATATTAATAAATTTTAACATAGAATTTTCTCTGATGTCTTTTTTTATTTAATTGATAATCAAATTGTTAATATTTGGCTAAATTAAGATTTTTTAATTTTCTTTTTTTAATTATAAAAATTTGAAAATTATGTCTTAAATTTGCGCAATAAGCAATATTTTTAAATAATATGCTTTCAATGAGTTAATTTAAAATGAAACTAAAATTTAAAATAATAGTTATTTGAGTGTGTTAGTTTCAATATAGTATTCACAAGTTGGGATGCATTTCCTTTTTGGAAGTATTGATGAAAAAAATGTAATTAAAAATCTTTAAAAACTTATGAAAAAAATTTTATTAACAGCAATTATGCTTGTTGGCCTTTCGGCTTTTTCTAAGGCTCAGACTACAGGGCGAGTGGGGATTAACACAACCACGCCTGCCGCAACTCTAGACGTCGTAGCAAACACTACAGATAACACTAGACCTGATGCCTTATTAGTCCCTCGTATGACAAGAACTCAATTGTATGGAAAAGATGCGGCATATACTGCTGCTCAAAACGGTGCACTTGCTTTCGTTACTACAATTGACGGAACAGCTACAACTAAAACAGCTAATGTTACAGCTGTAGGGTTTTACTACTATGATTCTGTATCCTCTACATGGATTGCTGTAGGTGCTGGCAGTACAGCGGCAGCTCCTCCTACTTACAGAACTGTTGCAGGCTCTGCAAGCATGGTAATTCTTCCAAGTGATTTAGGTAATGTAGTATTGTTTTCAGGTGGTGTAGCTGGACAGATACAATTGCCTACTCCTACTGCAGCTATGGTTGGAAAGAAGTTAACTCTTATATCAATTGACGGACTTCAGCACAATTTGACTAACTTGAACACTAATTACTTAACAAAATCATTATCTGCTTTGCAGCAGTTTGGATCTGAGTTTATTACAGACGGTACTAACTGGTATGGATTAGGAGGACAATAATTATAAACACAATAATTTAAAATTTAAATTTAAGATGAAAAATATAAAGTCTACTATAGCTGCTGTTATGTTATCCGTTTTAGGAAGTTACATGAGCGCACAGATTAAAGGTAATCAAACTTTTGGAGATAATACAATTCAAGCTTCTTCAGCTTTTTTAGATGCTTCTTCAACTGCTAACGTTACTGCTGCTAATTTAGGTAAAGGATTTATTTTCCCTAGAGCTGATATCACCCAATTGGCATTAGCTAATCAAGGTACATTATATAATAGCGGTAATAACCCAAACAGGTTTGACGGTATGATTGTTTACAATACAGCATCTACTGGTACTGCAGCTAGCGGAACATTATCAGAACCAATTTTCCCTGGGTTTTGGTATTATGATAATAAAACAACAAACCCTACAGGTGGGGTATGGAGACCAATCGCAAACGCTGGTACTAGAGAAAACATTCTTACTACTGAAACTATTACAAACAGACAAATTAATAGTGCACAGGTATATGGTATAAAAGGAACTTTTGCTGCAAGTGGTACAAGTACATCAGTTACAATACCTGCCCCAACCGGAATGACTGCTATGTATGCAATTACTATTTATAAAGCTGGGTCTAATACAGTATATTCAAGAGAATTATATTCATATGATACATCTACAGGAGCTGCTGTTACAGGATCTCCAAGTATGTCTGTAGTATATCCTAACGGAACTTATGATTATGTTTTAGAATACTTAAAATAAAACAATTTATTTAATTACATATAAAACCAATGAGAAATCATTGGTTTTTGCTTTTAATGAGACTTGTGTTCATTTATTTTTTCGGGTTATCAATCATCATTTTATTTTTTTTAAAGAATTGAAATCAAATATTTGTTGAATAATATATGGCTTATCAATTTTAACAAAATATAAAGGTGTTAAAAACCAGCTTAAGATTCTAAGTTTACACAGCTAAAACTCTTCTGTAAGAAAGTTTATTCAATATCCGGTTTTTAAGACTTTAAATAGTATGAATAGATTTATAGGTTTTATTTTAACTTTATGATTTTTGTAAATTATTGATTTTCAGTCATTTTTAAAATTGTGAAATTTAAATTATGCGTAAATTAGTTAATTATGTTAACTTTTTAAGTATTTTTTTAACACTTTTTAACAATGTGATTTAAATGCTCTATTCATAGGGGATTGCAGTGGTAGTTAACGTTTTGTTATGATTTTATTAACTTTTTTTAACATATTGAATAGGGTTTTATAAAGATTCCTGATACATTTGCTCCGTCAAAACCAATAAAAGTTCAACATGATGAAAAGATTCATTCTCGTAATCATAATGATGATTTCAACCTTGGGTGTTTATTCTTTTACGAGTAATGCCTTAGATGCGAAAAAAACAAGTTATGCATCGTACTACCACGATAAATTTAACGGTAGAAAAACCGCTAGCGGAGAAATCTTTGATAACTCAAAGTTTACTGCAGCAAACAGAACGCTTCCATTTGGAACAAACGTTAAGGTGACGAACCTTAAGAATGGTAAAGAGGTAATAGTGAGAATTAATGACAGAGGGCCTTTCCATTCATCAAGATCTTTAGACATGTCTAAAGCTGCGTTCGATGAGATCGGAGATACCAATCATGGTACAATTCCGGTCGAATATGAAATTGTCGATTAATTTTATGATTTAAATTAAAAAAAGCCAGCTGATTCAGCTGGCTTTTTGTATGCATCAATATCTTGTATATTACACATCCAATTCCAATAAAGCGGGGCAATGGTCAGAATGTACAGCTTCCTTTAAAATGGCAGCCCTTCTGAGTTTATCTTTTAAGCTGTAAGAAGTGAAGTTATAGTCTAATCTCCAGCCTTTGTTTCTTTCCCTTGAATTTTGCCTGTAGCTCCACCACGTATAATTATCAGGATCACCATTGAAAAATCTAAAACTGTCTATCAGTTCACATTCATTCATAAAATTGGTCATCCATTCTCTTTCCATAGGAAGGAACCCTGAAACGTTTTTTAAACCAATAGGATTGTGGATATCGATTGCCTCATGACAGATATTAAAATCACCGGATATAATAAGATTGGGAATTTCTTTCTTTAAATTTTTGATATACTCCAGAAAGTCATGGCAGAACTGCATTTTGAAATCCAGTCTTTCAATATTGGAAGCAGAAGGAACATATACTGAAATAGCAGAGAATCCGTCAAAATCTGCACGGATGATTCTCCCTTCATTATCATAGCTTTCAATGCCACAGCCATACTCTATATGGTTGGGTTTGATTTTTGAGGCAATTCCGACACCGCTATAGCCCTTTCTTACTGCTGAGTGCCAATAACTGTGATATCCTAGTTTTTCAAGGCTTTCGATGTCTATCTGATCGTTTCCGGCCTTGCTCTCCTGAATACAGATGATATCAGGATCGGCAGCCTTTAGCCAGCCTAAAAAGTCTTTAGTAAAAGCAGCTCGGATTCCGTTGACATTATAAGTGATTAATTTCATTAGTCTTCTATAAAAAATTTAAAATTTTGATTGTACTTTGAAGGAATAAATTCTGTGATCTCATAATCTGCAATCTGATGAATATAAAAAGGATCTTCAGAAATGATCTCCTCAATCTCGTTTTTAGATTCTGCATTGGCTATGATGATACCTCCCGTTCTGGGTTCTTTTCTTCCCGAAGCTATAAACCGCCCTGATTCGTAATGCTTATTAAGAAAAATATTGTGTTGAGGAATAAACTGCTCTACCTTTTCAATAGAACTCTTATAAGTAAGCGAAATAATAAACATGATTTATTTTTTACGAAGATATGAACTCTAAGAAAAAAGCGGAAATAAAAAAGTCGGTTTTGAATTTCAAAGCCGACTTTTTATATGTTTAATAAGTGATTTTATTTTTTGAAAACTGTTTTACCGTCTTTTGTCAGTTCTATTTCCTCACCTTTTCCTCTCAGCTCATAATGATCATTCTTATACCATATTCCTGAGGCAGGCTTTTGTCCCTGCAATTCAATAGTTTCATTGTTGAATACTACTGTAGCTGTATTTTTAGTATTGTTGAAAGTCATTTCCAGCGTTTTTCCACTTTTGTCTTTCGAAGTACTTTTTACAATTTCATCCTGAGTTCCTGCAACCGCTGCCGAATCAGATGGCTTAGCAGCAATACTGTCTACTGAAGTAGTGGTAGCATCTGTTGCTTTTTTTTCTTTATTACATGAAGTTAAAAATAATGCGGCAGATGCTGCGGCAATAAAAATGTGTTTTTTCATAAATGTATATTATTAATGTGTGTGTCTTTTCGTATGCAAAATAAATGCCTTAAAGAAAAAATCGGAAAAAATCATTCGATTTTTTCCGATTTTAACCCCAAATTAAATAAACTATGAAAAAAACTATTTGGGTTCTAAAATGCTGATAGGAATAATACACTCTTCCAGTGAAATTCCTCCATGCTGGTAAGTTTCTTTATAGTAATTAACAAAATGATTGTAATTTTTAGGATAAGCCAGGAATATATTGTTTTTAGCAAAAATATATTTCGAACTTAAGTTTCCTTTCGGAAGGAAAAGTTTTTCCGGATTTGTAATTGCCCATACATCACTGTCATCATATGTTAAACTTTTACCTGTTTTGTATCGGATATTTGTAGAGGTTTCTCTATCTCCGACCACTTTGCTCGGCTTTTTAACATATACCGTTCCGTGGTCTGTAGTAATAACCAATTTATAGCCGTTTTCTGCAGCCGTTTTAATGATCTTCAGTAGAGATGAATTTTCAAACCAGTTGAAGGTAAGAGAACGGAACGTTTTATCATCACGGATCAACTGATCTACTATATGGTTATCTGTCTTTGCATGAGAAAGGATATCGATGAAGTTATATACAATTACCAATAGGTCATTATTTTTATGCTGATTGAAGTCATCATAGATCTTTCTTTCAAAATCGGCGTTCAGAACTTTAAGGTACTTCATAGATTTTGACCCCAGGCCAATTCTTTTCATCTGATCTTCCAGAAAGTCACGTTCAAACTCATTTTTGTTTCCTTCTTCATTATCATTAAACCATTTATCCGGGAAACGTTTCTCAATTTCAGACGGCATTAATCCGGCAAAGAAAGAGTTTCTGGCATATTGTGTAGCGGTAGGAAGGATACTGTAGTAGTAATCTTCCGAAACTTTATTGTAATATTTTGTAAACAAAGGTTCAATCACTTTCCACTGATCATAACGAAGATTGTCCACCATTAGCAAAAGAACTTTTTCTTTTTCTACTTCCGGCTTCACTTTTTCTTTGAAAAGGGTGTGGCTCATTAGAGGTTTATCTGTATCAATAAGCCAGTCTGCGTAATTTTTCTCAATGAACTTAGCAAACTGAATATTGGCTTCTTCTTTCTGAGACTGCAGAAGATCGGCAAATTCATTATCTGCCACTTTATCAAATTTGATTTCCCAGCTAAGGATTTTTTTATAATACTCTGCCCATTCCTGATAAGTTCTCAGGTAGGAAAGTTCCATAGAAAGGTTTCTGAACTCCTGTTGGTACTGTAAAATTGTTTTTTGTTCTACCAGGTTATCTTCCTGAAGATTTTTTTTGAGGGAAAGTAATATCTGATTAGGATTTACAGGCTTTAAGATATAATCGGCAATCTGAGACCCGATGGCCTCTTCCATAATATGCTCTTCTTCACTTTTGGTAACCATTACAATTTTTAAGGCATTGTCTTTTTCCTTAATCATTGGAATAGCTTCCAAACCGGAAATTCCGGGCATATTTTCATCAATTAACGTTAAAGCAAATTTCTCTGAATCCATAAGTTCCAAAGCCTCATTCACATTATTAACAGGAGTTACCTGGTAACCCTTTTTTTCTAAAAATACGATATGAGGTTTAAGTAAATCTATTTCATCATCTATCCATAATATCTTTTCTGACATAATTTATTTTTTACATGGTTATTCTATCAAAATGTTGACCAAATCCTTTTAAAATCTCACAAAATAGAAATATTAAAAGTTAAATATTAGTTAAATGAAAATATCACTTGATATTTCACATTTTCGTTTTGTTTACTCTGTGGTTTTTATATATTCCAAAGCTTTTTCCAGAACTTCGTCTTTTTCGTTTTTAAGCCCATCCACAGTAGGTTTTACAAGAATATTCGGAATGATTCCTATTCTTTGGGTTTCTCTGCCATCCGGATAATAGGCTCCAAGACCGGAAAATCTTGTGTCAAGATCAGCAATTTTAAAAATGATGACATCTCCATTGGCACCTGAAGTATTGCTGCCGATAACTTTAGCTTTCGGGTGCTGTTTAAACATCATAGTGGTAGTTTCTGCCTGACTCTGGGTGTTCTCATCTACTAGAACGATTACATTTCCTTTATAGTATTCAGGATTTTTTGTGCCGGTAACATTTTTTCTGCTGTAAAATTTGCCCGGATAGCTGGTATCTGCAAAAGTAAACTGATAATAGACTGAAGGGTTGGGGAGAAGGAAATAACTTAACGGAATGATGGTTCGTTTCGGGTAATTTCTTAGATCAAAAATAATAGATTTTGCCGATTTTAGATCTCCATACATCTCATTAAGATCCTCTTTTTCTATAATTCCCATATGAACATATCCAATTTTCTTTTCATCATCCATAAATTTCCATTTTTTAGGAGTTGGAATTTTTTCATAAATAATATCTTTAATAAAGTATGTTTGGGTTTTTATTTCCAGATTCTGTCCGTCTCTTTCAATCTTTACAGAAATAGAATCATTTTTGCTGAAGAGAAGCTTGTCTTTTATTTTGCTGACTTTGCCCCAAGAGTTAGAGGCTGGTACATATTTTCCCAAAATATTGATCATTTGTGGAATTGTTTTTCCTTCAATATCATAAATAACATCTCCCGGGTGCAGAGGAATTTTGCTTTTGGGTTTAGTATGGTTAATTTTTGTAATCACTAATTTTCCTTCTGCGTAAGCATATTCTACAGGAACTTTTCGGCTGCCATACAAACTAAGATAAATTTCTTTTGACGAAAGGTAAGCATGAGAGTCGTCTGTTTTGGCTACGAGTTCTGCTAATGCTAAATGATAATTTTCATCATTATCGATTACAAGAAATTTTGGGACCATTTCTGTAAGAACGTCATTCCAGTTTTGATCGGTTTCATATTTATAAGGAAAAAAATATTCTACGTAATTCCAGTATCTGAATAATTCCAGTAAGCTGACTGCTTTTGAAGTGAACTTCGAGCCATATGATTTTTCATTTCTGAAATATATTTTTCTTCCGCCTTTTCCGAAATAATGATTCTCTGCCAGATTCCGGTTATTTTCTATATAGTGAAGTTTCTGAGATATCTCATTTGAGAAAATTTGAGAATTATCAATCCAGCTCAGGTCAAAATTTTCAAGAAAATATATTTTATTATCCTTTATTGAACATTCTTTGCAGGGGAGCACTTCACCAAGGCTGCCTATCCATTCAGAATAGAAATTATTCAGCGACTGTTTATCATTAATATTTTTAAGTTCATCTATTTTTTGAAAAAGCTGCTTGTCCCAGTTCAGATTTCCTTTGGCTACATGAGGGTGGTAATACTTTAAAAATCCCCAAACCCGGCATAAAGATTCCAATTTTTGGATCTCGGTTATCGTTTGTGCGGAAAAATGTAAACTTAAAAATAATAAAAGGAAAAGAGCGTATTTTCTCATTAAAAGTGATCGCGTTTCTCTCTCAAAGATAGGCTTAAAATACAACAGCCACAAACGTTTTTAAGGAATAAATCCTTAGTTTAGGCCTATTTTCTTTTAACATGAAATTAATCGGAACTCAAATTTAAAATGCCTAACTTTGTTGCTAATATTGACGTTTCAATGCAGAATAAGCTAAAAATCATCAACGATCCCGTTCACGGATTTATCAAGATTCCCCACGAAATTTTATTTGATATCATTGAACATCCTTACTTTCAGAGATTGAGAAGGATAGGGCAGACAGGACTTTTGAACCTGATCTTTCCGGGAGCTACCCATACAAGATTCCATCATGCATTGGGAGCCATGCACCTGATGTTTACGGCTTTGGAAACATTGAAGCAGAAGGGAGTGAAAATTTCTGAAGAAGAGGAAAAAGGAGCCATGCTGGCTATTCTGATGCATGATATTGGTCATGGTCCGTTTTCTCATGCTTTGGAAAGTATGCTGATGGATGACTGGCATCATGAAAATCTTTCTTTGTTGCTGATGAACAAGCTGAATGAAGAGTTTAATGGTCAGCTTTCTATGGCCATAGAAATGTTTCAGGGGAAATACCACAGAAAGTTTTTCAATCAGTTGATATCCTCACAGCTGGATGTAGACCGTTTGGATTATCTGAAAAGAGACAGCTTTTTTACAGGCGTATCTGAAGGAAATATTAATACCCAAAGAATTATTTCCATGATGAATGTATGTGAAGAAGGTGAACTGGTGATTGATGCGAAAGGAATTTATTCCATTGAAAACTTCCTGACAGCCAGGATGTTCATGTACTGGCAGGTGTATTATCATAAAACATCAGCGTTGGCAGAATTTCTTTTGGTTAAAATCCTAGAAAGAGCAAAATATCTGATTTCACAGGGAACAGAGCTTCCTGCAACCGATAATCTGAAATATTTTTTATACCGCGAAAAGAGTGCTGCAACGGATGAAGATGTAGAAAGATTTACAAAACTTGATGACAATGATGTGATTCAGGCGATGAAAGAATGGCAGAATTCGGATGACTTTGTGTTGTCTTATTGGTGTAAATGTGTAATTCAGAGAAATTTACCTAAAACCATTATTTCATCACATCCGTTTTCTCAGGAAATAATTGATGAAAAGATAAAAAACACCAATGAATTTTTTGGAATCAATAATGGAAAAGAACTGGTACATGAAATAAAACGAAAACTTTTGCCTTATCATGCGGAGAAGCAGCCTATCTATTTACTGCATAAAAATGGCAAAAGAACAAGGCTTCATGAGTCTGAAGATCAACTTTTATCTGGGCTGATCGTCAATAAGACGACCCGTTATATTCTTATGTTTCCAAGAGATATCTCCAGACTGGACTCTTAAATAATATTAAAATTTACGATCTGAAATTAAAAAATGTTTGCAAATTCTAGAATTTCTTATCTTTGCAGAATATGGAATTTACAGCTTCGCAAATTGCAAGTTTTATTGACGGAAAAATAATAGGTGACGAGAATGCACTTATTACGGGGGTTTCACCAATTGAAAATGGTGAAACAGGACATCTTTCTTTTATAGCACAAGATAGATTTTCTCATTTTTTGGATACCTCACAATGCTCTGTTATCATCGTTTCGGAACAACTTCTGGATAAAAATAGTTATAACCCTACTTTAATCGTTGTAAAAGATGCCTATCTTTCTTTTCAGATTCTGATGAATTTATATCAGGAAATGCAGGGGAGAAAAGAAGGTATTGAAAATGGTTCATCCATCCACGATACAGCTGTTATAGGAGATAAAGCCTATATTGGAGCATTTACCTATGTCTCTGAGAAAGCAAAAATTGGGGAAGGGTCACAGATCTATCCGCATGTATATATAGGAAAAGGAGTGAAAATTGGTAAAAACTGTAAAATAGACAGTGGTGCCAGAATTTATGACTACTGTATTATTGGGGATAACTGTGTAATTCATTCCAATACGGTAATTGGAGGTGACGGTTTTGGTTTCCAGCCAACACCGGAAGGTTTCAAAAAAATACCACAGCTTGGAAATGTAATTATTGAAGACGATGTAGAAATTGGTTCAAACTGTAGTATAGACAGAGCTACAATAGGTTCTACCATTATAGGAAAAGGAACTAAAATAGATAACCTGATTCAGATTGCCCACAATGTAAAAATTGGACGGAATAACGTAATTGCTGCACAAGCCGGAATTGCAGGTTCTACCACTATTGGTGACTGGAACCAGATTGGCGGCCAGGTAGGAGTTGTAGGACATATCAAAATAGGAAATCAGGTGAAAATTCAGGCTCAGAGCGGTGTGAATTCCAGTGTTAATGATAGAGAAACATTGTATGGTTCACCGGCAATCAGCTACAATGACTATTTGAGAAGCTATGTTCATTTCAGGAATTTACCTGGAATCGTAAACAGAATAAATAATCTTGAGAATAACTCAAAAGATAATACTAATGAGTGATATGCAAAAAACACTTCAGCAAGAGGTTACTCTTTCTGGAATTGGTCTTCACACTGGTAAAGAAGTAAAACTTACCATTAAACCTGCTAAAGAAAATACAGGTTTTGTATTTGTAAGAACAGACTTAGAGGGACATCCTCAGGTAGAAGCAGATGTAAATTATGTTGTAGCAACAGAAAGAGGAACTACATTAGAAAAATTAGGAGTAAAAATTACCACTTGCGAGCACCTTTTAGCAGCCCTTGTAGGTTGTGATATTGACAACGCAGTTTTAGAAATGGATGCTTCTGAACCTCCTATTTTGGATGGATCTTCAAAATACTTTGTGGAAGCTATCGAAAGCGTTGGAGTAGCAGAACAGAGCGTAGCAAGAGAATATCTTGTGGTAAAAGAAGTGCTTACATACAGTGATCCGGCTACTGGTTCGGAAATCACAATCATTCCTTCAGATACTTACGAAGTAACAACAATGGTAGATTTTGGGACTAAAGTTTTAGGGACTCAGAATGCTACTCTTAAAAATATTTCAGAATTTAAAGACGAGATCTCATCTGCAAGAACATTCAGCTTCCTGCATGAATTGGAAATGCTTTTAGATCACGGATTGATCAAAGGCGGAGATATTTCCAATGCCATTGTATATGTAGATAAAGATCTTACGCCTGAAACTACAGAAAAATTAAAGAAAGCCTTTGGAAAAGATAATGTATCTATCAGACCAAACGGTATTCTTGATAATCTTAATTTAAACTATCCTAACGAAGCGGCGAGACATAAATTACTGGATGTAATTGGTGATCTTGCTTTGGCAGGGGTAAAAATAAAAGGTAAAGTTATTGCCAACAAACCGGGACACTATGTGAATACTCAGTTTGCGAAAAAACTTAACCGCCAGTGGAAATTGCAAAAAAAGAAAAACGTTCCGGATTTTGATCTGACAAAAGAACCTGTATTCGATATCAACGGAATTATGAAGCTTATGCCTCACAGACCTCCGTTCTTATTGATTGATAAAGTTCTTGAACTTTCAGACTCTCACGTAGTAGGTTTGAAAAATGTAACTATGAACGAACCTTTCTTTGTAGGACACTTCCCTAAAGAACCTGTAATGCCTGGAGTTCTTCAGGTGGAAGCATTGGCTCAGACAGGAGGTATTCTTGTATTGGCAAGCGTTCCGGATCCTGAAAATTACTCTACCTATTTCATCAAAATTGATAAGGTGAAATTCAAGAGAAAAGTAATTCCGGGAGATACACTTATATTCAAAATTGAATTGATAGAGCCTATCAGAAGAGGAATTGTGCATATGCAGGGGTATGGATATGTAGGAGATGCAGTAGCAGTAGAAGCAGAGCTTATGGCTCAAGTTGCAAAAAATAAAGTTGATTAAATGATTCATCAATTAGCAGCCGTAGATAAACGTGCGAAAATCAGCAAAAATGTAATTGTAGAACCTTTCACTACTATTGCAGGGGACGTAGAAATTGGAGAAGGAACATGGATTGGTCCTAACGTAACCATCATGGATGGTGCAAGAATAGGGAAAAATTGTAGGATTTTCCCCGGGACAGTAATCTCTGCAATTCCCCAGGATCTGAAATTTGATGGTGAAGATACCCAGGTAATTATCGGTGACGAAACAACAATCAGAGAATGTGTTACGGTAAACAGAGGTACAAAAGCCCTGGGATATACCAAAATAGGAGCTCACTGCCTTATTATGGCTACTTCACATATTGCCCATGACTGCGTTATCGGAGATCACGTTATCATTGTAAACGGTTGTGGTATTGCAGGACACGTGGAAATTGGAGATTATACCGTAATGGGAGGTTTATCAGCAGTACACCAATTTGGTAAAATCGGGAAACATGTGATGATTTCCGGAGGAACCTTGGTAAGAAAAGATATTCCGCCTTACGTAAAAGTAGCAAGAGAACCTATGTCTTATGCAGGGATCAATTCTGTTGGTTTAAGAAGAAGAGGATTTACCAATGAGAAAATCTTTGAAATTCAGAAAATCTACAGAGCGATCTTCCAGATGAAAATGAACGTTTCTCAAGCTATTTCTCATATTGAAAAAGAAATGCTTCCAACGGCTGAAAGAGATGAAATCTTACAGTTTATTCAAAACTCACCAAGAGGTATCGTAAAAGGATACGGAACCGGAAAGGATAGAGAATAGTTTAATAATAAACACTATCAGGCTATGAAAAGTTTACTTATACTTACAGCGCTTTCGGCAACTTCTTTTTTGTTTGCACAACAAACAGAAAAGTCTGAAACTGCGAAAAAAGAAGAACCTTTCACCATAGTAAGAAAACTCTCTGAAGTATCTAATGATAGTATTGCAAAGAATAACTTAAATGGTATTCTGAAACAGAAAAATACCGGAAGTTCTATTTTAGGAACTACCGATCAGTATAAATCTGATCTTCAGATGAATGTAAACAGATTGAATAATAATGTGAATACGTTCAATAATAATACATTTAACAGAATGATGCCGCAAGGGCAAGGAATACAATTTAATAAAAGAAAATAAATATTTACAAAATTAATGGCAACAAGTAACGATATCAGAAAAGGTCTTTGCATTGAATATAGCAATGATATTTTTAAAGTAATCGAATTTCTTCACGTAAAACCAGGAAAAGGACCTGCTTTCGTAAGAACAAAATTAAAATCAGTAACTAACGGTAAAGTAATTGATAACACTTTCTCTGCTGGTCACAAAATAGATGAAGTAAAAGTAATCACAAGAAAGTTCCAGTATCTTTATGATGATGAGAACGGATTCCACTTCATGAATAATGATGACTTCTCTCAATTATACATCAACAAAGAAATGATCGAAAACGCTCAGTTTATGAAAGCTGGTGAAGAAGTAACCATCATTTTGAAAGAAGCTGATGAAACGCCACTTTCTGCTGAACTTCCACAGTCTGTTTACCTTGATGTTATTGAAGCTGATCCGGGTGTAAAAGGAAACACTGCAACCAACGCTCTTAAAAACGCAATCGTTGAAACAGGAGCAAGAGTAATGGTTCCTTTGTTCATTGAACCGGGAGACAGAATTAAAGTAAGCACTGAAGACGGTAGCTACTTAGAAAGAGTAAAAGAATAAATAAAATTTACATAAATTCGGTTTGCAGCAGCACTCCGAATTTTGTTTTATAAGAAAATCTATTGTTATGAGATTCCATTCTCCGCAAAAGCTTAAAACCATTGCAGATTTAATAGGCTCTACATTTGTAGGTCCTGAAGATTTTGAAGTATTGGGAACCAATGAAATTCACATGGTAAAGCCAGGTGATATTGTTTTTGTGAACCATCCTAAATATTACGACAAAGCATTAAACTCTGCAGCGACTATTATTTTAATTGATAAAGAAGTAGAGTGCCCGGAAGGAAAAGCACTTTTGGTTTCTGATGATCCTTTTAGGGACTTTAATAAAATCAATACTCATTTTACCAGAATATACAATTTCACAGAAGAACTTCACGATGTTGAAATAGGAGAAGGCACAAAAATTCACTCTTCAGCCGTGATTGGGAATAACGTGAAAATCGGAAAAAATACCCTTATTTTCCCTAATGTTGTCATCGGTGACCGAACAGAAATTGGAGATAATGTCATTATCCAGTCCAATACCGTTTTAGGAGGAGATGCATTTTATTACAGAAAAGTAAACGGAAACTTTGACCGTCTGATTTCGGTAGGAAATGTGATCATCGAAAACAATGTAGAGATCGGAAATGGATGTACCATTGACAGAGGAGTTACAGATTCTACCATCATTGGAGAAGGCTCTGTTTTGGATAACCAGATTCAGATTGGGCATGATACCATTATCGGGAAAAAATGTCTTATCGCTTCTCAGGTAGGTATTGCAGGATGCTGCATCATTGGAGATGAGGTAACATTATGGGGACAGGTAGGAATCGCTTCAGGGAACAAAATAGAGGCAGGATCTGTACTTTTGGGAAAAACAGGAGTAAACAGAGACCTTGAAAAAGGAACCTATATCGGGATGTTTGCAGAAGATTTCAAAACGTATCTGAAAAAAGAAGTAAAGCTGAGAAAACTGTGATGAAGAATTTACTAGCTCTATTTCTTTTTATATATTCAATAAGTTTCGCTCAGAAATCACAGATTGAATCAAAGGTTACATTTAGCGACAACAGAATAGTAGATGCTAAAATACCTTTCATAACAAATCTTTTTGATAGTAATCAGATTGATGAGATAACGATTAGCGACAGAAAAGTTAAGATTCTGGAAGATGGAAAAGCTATTAAGTACCAGCCTTCTGAAATTCAGAAAATAGAATTTACAGATCTTAAAGGTAAACCAAGGATTTTCATTTATTTTCCTTTAGAATCAACTAAAACTTTGGTGGAGCTTGTGTATGACGGTAAAAAAATAAAATGGGTGAAAGCATATAGACGCCACGGCTATGATGGATCTACCCTTGTATCAGATGTCTTGTTCAAAGGAGATATAAGACAACCTTTGAATATTTTGGTCAATAACAGGAAGAAATTAAAACAATTAATGGTTGAAAAACCCGAACTTGAGCCACTTATTGAAAATATTAATTATAACAGACTTAAGGAACAGGATTTAATCGATCTATTGAAAAAATATGATGAATAAAATCAGATTTAAAAATTTTTTTAACGACAAATAATCATTATTTTTGTCTGACGTATAAACTGAAAATAAATAAATTAAAACAACAATAAAATGTCAATTTTAGTAAACAAAGATTCTAAAGTAATTGTACAAGGATTTACAGGGAACGAAGGAACTTTCCACGCTGGTCAGATGATTGAATACGGAACCAATGTAGTAGGTGGTGTTACTCCAGGAAAAGGAGGTAGCGAGCACTTAGGAAAGCCGGTATTTAATACAGTTGCTGACGCTGTTGAAAAAGCAGGAGCAAACGTAAGTATCATTTTCGTACCACCGGCATTCGCAGCAGACGCTATCATGGAAGCTGCTGAAGCAGGAATCAAAGTAATTGTATGTATTACTGAAGGTATTCCTGTAGCTGATATGGTAAAAGTAAAATCTTATATCGCAGACAGAGACTGCAGATTAATCGGACCAAACTGCCCTGGAATCATTACTTCTGAAGAAGCTAAAATTGGTATTATGCCAGGTTTCGTTTTCAAAAAAGGTAAAGTAGGTATCGTTTCAAAATCAGGTACTCTTACTTACGAAGCTGCTGACCAGGTTGTAAGAGCGGGTTACGGTATTTCTACTGCTATCGGTATCGGTGGTGACCCAATCATTGGAACGACTACAAGAGAAGCATTAGAGCTATTTATCAATGATCCTGAAACTGAAGCTGTTGTAATGATTGGTGAAATTGGTGGAGGTCTTGAAGCTGAAGCTGCAAGATGGTACAAAGCAAGCGGATCTACTAAACCGGTTGTAGGGTTCATCGCTGGACAAACCGCTCCAAAAGGAAGAACAATGGGTCACGCAGGTGCTATCGTAGGTGGTGCTGAAGATACAGCTCAGGCAAAAATGGAAATCATGAGACAAAACGGGATCAACGTAGTAGATTCTCCAGCTGATATCGGTGCTACTGTAGCAAAAATTCTAGGATAATACAAAACAAAAACATATGAAAAAACTTTTATTAGCCTCAGCACTTACTCTTTCTGCTTTATCTTTTGCACAGGTGCAATGGGGAAGCACAAGATTTGGTGTTACAGGCGGCTTAAACTACTCCAGAGTATCCAATGCCCATAATCCTTCGGGCCCAAGATATACTTTTCAGGCTGGAGCTTTGGCTTTAATCCCCGTAGGAAAGACAAACCAGTTCTTTATTCAACCTGAAGTAGAGTACTACGGTGCTGGAGAAACAGGGAAAAATAAAGACTCTAAGGGTATGAGTGGTTATGATGCATTATATGCTAATAATTACCTAAGTGTACCTCTTTATTTCAAAGGATATTTTTCAGAAGCTGAATCAGAATTCTTTGGATTATTAGGACCTAGATTTAACTTTTTACTAAACCAAAACGTTAAAGATGTTCCTGTAGGCAGACCTTACTATGATCCGGACGTTACAGACCCTAGCCAGCCGGCAGGTGTAAACGGTAAAGCGAAAAGCTTTAACTGGGGAATAGGATTGGGAATAGGATATAGTTACAAGAGACAACTTGAAGTAGCTGTAAAATATGACTTAGGTCTTGGAGATACTTACCCTGGTCTTAAGAAAGAAACAAAAGGGACTGATAAGAAAAAATCAGAACAGGTATTGGCTCTTACGTTAAGCTATATATTCCAATAGAATATTTCAAAATAGAAAATCCCGGAAACTTTAGTTTCCGGGATTTTTTTGTTGATATGTTTTATTAAATTATCCTTTAATCCACTTCCAAAGCTCTTTCATAGTCGCTTTATTCCCGTACATCAAAATACCTACGCGGTAGATTTTTCCAGCCACGAAAATCATAAAAATGGTGGTTCCAAGCAATAATGCAATAGATAATGCAATCTGCCATGCAGGAACCCCAAACGGAATTCTGGCAATCATTGCAACCGGTGAGGTAAATGGAATGATAGACAACCAAAAACCTAACGGCCCGTCAGGATTGTTCATCAACGTGAAACTTCCGTACATTCCTAACATTAATGGTAAAACTGCAAATAAAGTGAACTGTTGTGTCTCCGTTTCGTTATCCACTGCAGAACCAATGGCTGCATAAATAGAACTGTAAAATATATAGCCTAAAAGGAAGAAAACGATGAATACAAAGATGATCAGAGGAAAATTCAGCTCCAGTAAGCTATGAGAAATCTGGGTCGCAAGCTGTCCCATATCCAGTTTGCTGGCAATTTCTTCATTTCCGCCGGGAATATTTTTCTGAAGAGGAGAGAACCCGGTATTTAAAACCAGTGCTCCTATTACAGACATGGTGATCCAGATAATAAACTGTGTCAAAGCAACCATCGTTACTCCCAAAATCTTACCCATCATCAGTTCAAAAGGTTTCACAGAGGAAATAATAATCTCTACAACACGGTTGTTCTTCTCTTCAAGCACACTTCTCATTACCCTTACTCCATAAATAATAATGAACATAAAAGTAACATACATCAAAACCATACTCAATCCGGATTTTACTCCAAAGGAAAGATCAGAATCTTCTTTGTTATTATCCGTAACATTAATGGTTTTTAAGGTGAAGCTTTTATCAAGATCATTGAGCTGGGTCTCCTGAATGCCCAGTTGTTTTATTTTTTCTTTTTTAACAACATTGCTGATGTCAGAAACAATTTTCTGCTTTGTGTCAAATCCTATTTTACTGTTGATCACTAATCTTGTTTCCTTTTCAAGTGAATCAAAATTTTGATTTTTCAGCTCAGGAAGAATCAAGATGCCATCCAGAGATTCATTTCCTTTTAAGTTGTTAATCTTAGATTTTTCATCTGCAGCAGAAACAAAAACATAATTTAATTTATCGTTAGATTTCAGCTGATTGATAAATAATCCGCTTTTGTCAACCACTTCTATGATACTGTGAGACTCATTCGCTTTAAACATCAGCCCGATTACCGCTCCAAAAGCAATAATCATTATCGGTGCCAGCAAAGTCAATATGATGAAAGATTTTTTCTTAACCTGCGTAAGAAACTCTCTCTTGGTAATTAAAAAAATATTATTCATAAAAATTAAGAATGGTTACTTACAGCATTAATAAACACTTCATTCATACTGGGAATTCTTTCGTCGAATGATCTCACTTTTCCTACCTGTACAAGATCAAGAAGAACGTTGTTCTGGCTTTCCTCATTTTTCAGGTCAAAAGAAACAAGATTATTTTCATTCGATAAATTAAAAATATCATACTTGCTTTTGAAATTGTCAAACTGATCATTGCTTACCTCAGAAAGGGTAACCCCGAAAATATTTTTCTTGAATTTTTCCCTTACATCAAAAACCCTTCCGTCAATAATTTTCTTAGAATTATTGATCAGCGCAACATAATCACACATTTCCTCCACGCTTTCCATTCTGTGCGTAGAAAGAATAATGGTGGTTCCGTTATTTTTAAGGTCAATGATCTGATCTTTAATTAAGTTTGCATTTACAGGGTCAAAGCCGGAAAAAGGCTCATCAAGAATTAAAAGATTAGGTCTGTGAAGGACTGTTACCACAAACTGAATTTTTTGTGCCATTCCTTTAGAAAGTTCAGAAAGCTTTTTCTTCCACCATTGGTCAATGTGCAGCTTTTCAAACCATTTTTTGGCTTCATTCAGAGCATCACTTTTACTCATTCCTTTCAGTTCCCCGAAATATAAAATCTGGTCACCAACACTCATGTTTTTGTACAATCCTCTTTCTTCGGGCATATAACCGATGTCTTTGATGTGGCTGGGATTCAGTTTTTCTCCATTGATGAAGATATCTCCTGAGTCAGCTTGAGTAATTTGATTGATGATCCGGATAAAAGAAGTTTTTCCGGCTCCGTTGGGACCTAAAAGACCGTAAATACTGCCTTTCGGAACATGGATGCTGAAATCATCCAGTGCGACCTTTTTTCCGGCATTATAGGTCTTTTTAATATATTCAGCTTTTAGCATTAAATTGTTCTTTTTACTGTTAGTATTAAAAAGTCCCGAAAGTTACGGAAATATTAAAACAGAATTAATGTAAAAAGAAAAAATCCTGATGATTATCAGGATTTTAATTTATTGTTTTACGATTTGAGTAACTTTCTGTGTATTGTCACTTAAAATATAACGTATCATGTATTTTCCGGGCTTCAATTTTTCAATATTGATCTCACCGGAATTCATGTTGACTGTATAATTAGCGACCTGCATACCCAAAATTGAATAAAAAGTCACACTCTTGATCTTTAAAGATGGATCTTTTGCCTTAACGATAAGGAAATCCTTTGCAGGATTTGGATAGGCAAGCAATACACCATCATCTGCCTTTTGAGTGATGGAACCCGGCTCTCTAAGCTGAGCTTTTAAATTGTTGGAAAACCCAACAAAAGTGCCTACAAATAGAAATAAAAGTAAAAGTTTTTTCATCAAATTTATAATTTCTCGAATATATATAACAAATGTAATAAATTCTACAATTTCATACAATAGTTTTTTGTAGAACTTATACTAAATTTGTAGAAACTTATTCAAAAAGTATTCCAAAATGATACATTCAAGAAATAGAAGACTTAGAATTAACGAATCTATCAGAAGTTTGGTAAGAGAAAATGTGCTTACAACTGATGATTTTGTAATGCCGATCTTCGTAATGGAGGGCGAAAACAAGCAGGAGGCAATCCCGTCTATGCCGGGAATTTTTAGGCGGAGCATAGATTTAACAGTGAAGGAATGTAAGGAATTATTTTCTTTGGGAGTAAAAGCCGTCAATTTGTACATGAAAGTGTCAGAACATCTGAAAGACAATACCGGAAAAGAAGCATGGAACAAAGACGGATTGATGCAGAACACCATCAAAGCAATCAAAGATGCCGTTCCGGGAATGATTGTGATGCCGGATGTAGCTTTAGATCCCTATTCAATTTACGGACACGATGGAATCATTGAAAACGGAAAGGTTCTCAATGATGCTACCAATGATGCACTGGCAAGAATGTCAGTATCTCATGCAGAAGCAGGAGCAGATCTTGTGGCTCCAAGTGATATGATGGACGGAAGAGTGCAGATCATTCGTGAAGCATTGGAAGATAGCGGATTTACTGATGTAGGAATTGTAAGCTATGCTGCCAAATATGCAAGTTCTTTCTATGGACCTTTCAGAAGTGCCTTAGACAGCGCTCCGAAAGATGATTTGGAAATTCCGAAAGATAAAAAGACTTACCAGATGGACTTCCACAATACCCGCGAAGCATTGAACGAAGTTTTCAAAGACATTCATGAAGGAGCAGATGTGATCATGATTAAACCGGGTCTTCCTTATCTGGATATCGTTTCCAAAGTACGTGATGCTATTGATCTTCCGATTGCAGTTTATAACGTAAGTGGAGAATATGCCATGGTAAAAGCGGCTGCTCAAAACGGATGGCTGGATAATGACAAAACGATCATTGAAAGTCTGACATGTTTCAAAAGAGCAGGAGCAGACATGATCTTCACCTATTTTGCGAAAGAAGCTGCTATCTTGTTGAATAAATAAGGCCTATAGCATCTTTGATCCGGATATAAACGTTAATGTTAGGTTAACAGTCTTCATAAGAAACTTTCACATAGATAAAACTGCTATTTTTGGTTTAAACTAATTTCGAGAAACGAAATCATTAAAACATCAAAAGAATTTATTTATGAAAAATCTTAAAAAGATTGAGAGAAATCAATTGAAGGAAATCAAAGGAGGAGACATTATTATTGATGATCCTAATTGTGGAACATGGTGTAAAGGAGTTTGGCATCCATGTACAATCAACCATTTGGCTTGCCCACCAGAGTGATTGTATCCAGTATAAAAAGAAACAGGCCGTTCGAATGAGAACGGCCTGTTTTATTTTAATGAAGGGTATGAATGATTGATTTTATAACCACCCCTTTTTTCCATACACATAAGTATCATCAAACTGCTTGTCACTCATAAAGAGATATAAAATACCTTCAATGAAAGGAATGATGGAAGCAGCTCCTAAAGTAACAACATTCAGAACCAGCTGAATGATTCCTTCTTTTGTATATCCCAGATAAAATTTATTTAAAGCCAGCCATCCTACAAGAATTCCCAATAATGCCGCAGGGATTTTCTTTTCCGAACGGTAAGGAACATTGCTTTGCTGGTTTTGTACATTTTCTGTTTTTGTATAACCGTAATTTTCCATTTCTTAATATTTATAAATGATTGATATGTTTTATTATGAGTAGATTAAAATAATAAAAAGTTACAATGATTTAGAGATGGACAAGTTTATATTTAATACAAACAGGTTTATATAAACATAAACAAGTTTATATTTTTGATATATTTGCCCTATGATTTTACGAGGAGAAAACTTAATCAAGGAATACGGTCCTAAAAAAGTTGTAAAAGGCGTTTCTGTACAGGTTCAACAGGGAGAAATTGTTGGTTTGCTGGGTCCGAACGGAGCAGGAAAAACCACATCGTTTTATATGATTGTAGGGTTGGTTAAGCCCACTTCAGGAAAGATTTTTCTGGATAAACAGGAAATTACTACAGATGCCATGTACCGAAGAGCCCAAAAGGGAATCGGATATCTGGCGCAGGAAGCTTCGGTTTTCAGAAAACTGTCTGTGGAGGAAAACATCATGGGAGTATTACAGCTGACTAAGCTTTCTAAGCGTGAACAGCAGATCAAATGTGATGAACTGATTGAAGAGTTTTCTTTACAGCACGTTCGTAAAAACAGAGGAGATCTTCTTTCCGGAGGAGAAAGACGTAGAACTGAAATCGCCCGTTGTCTTGCTACAAGCCCGAACTTTATTCTTCTGGATGAACCTTTTGCAGGAGTAGACCCGATTGCTGTAGAAGATATTCAGAAAATTGTACGAAGCCTTGTAGACAAAAACATCGGAATTCTGATTACAGACCACAACGTACAGCAAACCCTTGCTATTACCAATAAAACCTATATTATGTTTGAAGGAAAGATCCTGAAAGAAGGACTTCCGGAAGATCTTGCGAATGATCCGCAGGTAAGAGAAGCATATCTGGGTGAAAACTTCGTCTATCAGAGTATTTTGGATAAACCTAAAAAGAAGAAATACGCATACAATATCTGGGCAGGTAATTTTGATTCTAAAGCTCAGCTGCAGGGATTTGTAGATGAAAATTTCAAAATGTTTGATGATCTGAGACTGATGTATGGTTTTGAAGATATCAGTTTTGCTTCACTAGCAAATTCTGAAATTGAGCATATTTTTAATGATGTGGTGGATAAAAATGCCAACAATTCATTTGTTTTCCAGAAAAAGGAAATTAATTCCCAATATTCTCTGGAACAGGCAGAAGCAGAATCTAAAGAAGCCAGCAGAAAAGAACTGCATTATCTTACGACTTATCTGTTTGAAGGATAAAATATAAAGCATTTACTTGCTGAAAATAATAATAAAACGTACCTTTTTCTTTTGAAAGCGGTACGTTTTTCATTTAAAATGACTTCTATTTATGGCTAAACCTTTTAACAGAACTGTAACTTTATTCGGAATCTATAAGCAGCTTGTTCCTTTTATCAGACCCTATCGTCCCATGATTTATGGTACCTTATTTCTTACTTTTCTGGGAGCTCTGGCAGCACAGGTAAACCCAATTGTTTTGAAATATACCGTGGATGAGGTGACCAAGCTTACCCATCTTCCGCATCCGATGTCAGAAGGAATTCATATTCTCATCATTATTTCTATTATTTTATTGGGAAAAGAACTTCTAAATATTTTTATCAACTTCGGACAGAAATTTTATGGAGAAAAAATCAGGATTAATGTAAGTTCCGTATTGGCGCAATCAGCGATTGATAAAATTCTGACCTATAGAGTTGCTTATTTCAACGATGAAAACCATGAGTCCGGGAAATTACAGATCAGGATAGACCGCGGAATAGAAAGTCTGACAAAGCTGGTTCAGAATTTCTTTATTGATATTTTGCCTCTTTTTTCCAATGCCATCATTGCGCTGATCATTATGTATATGCAGAATGTGTATGTAGGACTTGTTTCTACGATTATTGTTCCAATTTACTTCTATATCAGTTCGCTTCAGGCAAAGAAACTGAACGGAGTCCGCCGCCAGCTTAGAAATCAAAGAGAAAAAAAACATCCGGATTGTTGAACCTGATCAATTCCATTATGGTGATTAAAAGTTTTGTCCGGGAAAAATTTGAAGGAAAAAAACAATATGATCTTCAGATGGAGTTGATGGAAAGCCAGATGATCACAAGGAAAACCAACTTTATTTATGATGGATTAAAAACTTTTATAGAGCAGTTCGGAGTCGTTCTGATTATCCTTTTAACCGTTTATTTGGTGTTGGATCAGCAGATGACTATTGGAGCAATTATGCTTCATATCATGCTTTTTAATAATGTTTCTGCACCTATTCGACAGCTTCACAGGATTTATGATGATATGAACGATGCCATGATCTATGCTGAAGGGTATTTCGATATTCTGAATGCAGATAATGAAACAGAATCGAACGGAAATTTTGTAGAAAAAGAAATCAAAGGAACTTTTGAACTGAAAAATGTTGATTTCACATATCCCAATGGTACAAAAGCATTGCATGATGTTTCCATGAAAATTGAAAACGGAAAAACGACAGCTTTGGTAGGATTAAGCGGAGCTGGAAAATCAACAGTTATTAATCTTTTATGTAAATTCTATCTTCCGGATTCCGGGAAAATTCTTCTGGACGGAGTCAATCTCAATGAATTTGACAATACTTTTCTGAGAAGTGATCTCGGTCTTGTACTTCAGAGAAATCATATCTTTCAGGGAAGTATAGAAGACAATATACGCTATGGAGATATGAATGCCAGCTTTGAAGAAATTGAAGAAGCCGCAAAAAAAGCGTATCTGCATGAACAGATTATGGATCTTCCAGACAAATACCAGCATGATGCTACCCAGCTTTCCGGGGGGCAGCAGCAGAGAATTGCCATTGCACGACTGTTTCTTAAAAATCCTCCCATCATCTTTTTGGATGAACCTACAGCCAGTCTGGATGCTATTGCTACCGAACAGATTAAAAACTCGCTGGATGCCATTAAAGAAGGAAGAACCGTGATCATCATTTCACACTCGCTGTCACAGATTCTGGATTCTGATGTTATTTATGTGATGAAAAAAGGAAGGGTGGTTGAAAATGGAACCCATGATGAACTGTACAACAAAGAAGGAACCTATCGTGAGATTTTTGATGCCTCAGCACGCAGTCTGAATCTTGATAAACTGGTGAATACTTATAAGGAAAACTAAAAAAGCTTTACAATTTATCATTCAAACCTCAAAAAAGAGTTTTAGCTTTGTTATACAATGAATGATCACTATCTAAAAAAACTCGATCGGGTAACGGCCATTCTTACCCAGCTGCAATCTAAACCTATTGTGCGGGCTCAGGATCTGGCGGAAAAGTTTGATGTAAGTATCAGAACCATTTACCGTGATGTGAAAACCCTTGAAAATGCAGGAATTCCTATTGTAGGAGAAGCAGGAAATGGCTATTCTTTAATGGATGGTTATAAGCTTCCTCCCATTATGTTTACCAAAGAAGAAGTTTTAAGTTTCATCACCGCTGAAAAGCTGATGCAGAAATTTTCTCATCAAAGTTTGGGAAGTCATTATCAGGTGGCCATGGAAAAAGTACGCTCGGTATTAAGGCATTCTGATAAGAATCTGATCCAGAATATTGAAAAGCAGATTGATGTTTTCAGTTTTCATACAGATTCCGGAGATTCCCTTAAAAATGTAATTCCTGTTATTCTGGAAAGTATCGCAGAGAAAACCCAGCTCCATATAAGATATAAAACTGTAGACGGGAGAGTAGATAACAGAACCATTGAAACAGTCGGTATGTTTTTTGAATTTAATATCTGGTACATCATGGCATATTGTACATTGAGAAAAGATTTCAGGCAGTTTCGGATCGACAGGATTTTAGAAATTTCAAAAACGCAGAATCCTTATCTTCAGGAATATGGACAGGTAAATGATTACCGTAAAAAATCAAATGCAAATAAAGTCAAAGCCAAACTTCTGGTCGATAAAAAGATAATGAATCATCTGGTAAATTCTAAAAAATACTATGGGCTGACAGAAGAAGTAGAGACAGAAAATGGTGTAGAACTTACTTTTGAAACAGAATGGATCAATGACGGATTCCCACGATGGGTCATCACTTTTGCAGACTATGCCACTGTTCTGGAACCGGAAAGTCTTCGTATACGTTTGAAAGAGTTGCTGGTGAAAATGGTTGAAAGACATCAATAATAAACCCCAACAAGACAGCTGTTGAGGTTTAAAGACTTCATTGAGGCAAATAAATGAAATGGTTAATAAGCTAAAGGCAAAATCACAAAAAAGCTAAATTTGTTTTGTCGCAAAAATGATATGAGTTGTTTAGATTAAAGAAAAACTATTATTCATCAATGACATTGTAATGATCGTTTTTCTTATAGTTTTCGCCTTTCTGCAATTTTACCTTTTTGTTTTTATTAGAATCTTTCCCAGAAGAAAGGAGGTTCAATTCCTAAAGCTCTCAGATAAACATATCCCTGTCCACGGTGGTGAACTTCGTTATCTACAAAATAAAGAATGTTCTGGTATACCGGAAATTCATACTGTCCGAATAAATTGAAAGTCTCCTGAAAACGTTCTTCAGAAATCTGATTAAAATAGTGATTGATTACTTCTGTTTCCTCATCCCATTTCTTTAAAAGTTCTTCTTTAGTTTTCGGGTTGAATGCTTCTTCACTGTACGCTTCCATATTTCCTTCTACAATTCCTTTTAAAGCAGGTCCGCCAATGCTGATTAGTTCTACTGCCAGTTTTGCAAACGGTCTCATTCCGCCTACTGAAAACTCAAATAATTCTTTTTCAGGAAAAGATTCAATCACTCTTCTTGTCAAATTTCTGTGTCCCTGCCAGTCGTTTAATAGCTGTTCAGAAGTCATGAATTGTTTAGTGGCTGTTGCTGTAGTTGTCATAATGTTATTTATTTTGTTTGTTGTTGGTACAAAGGTAAGAGAGGGTTATGACAACAGTTTGTCAGTAGGATTTTTGATCTTAAAAAAATATTTTTTTTATCATCAAATATTGGCTGTACTTTTGCGTTAGAAGAGTAGTGTATTACTAAAAAAAATCGCAATTAATAGAATTATGAAGAAGTATATTTTGCCTGTTGTCACTGCTTTTTTAGTAGTATCATGCAATAAGATAGAGGAAAAAATTGACCAGACTGTTCAAAAGACAACCGAAACAGTGCAGCAGAAAGCAGAGCAGGCTGTAGAAGAAACAGTAAAGAAAACAGTCAATGAATCTATAAATTCTTTAACTAATTCCGAAGACGTTAAGTTTAATACTGTTTTCCGTGGCACCGGAGCTTCTATTGTTTCTGAAGAAAAAGGGAAGAAAATTAAGATTCCGGGAAGATCTGAAGGATATATCTTTAAATATAAAGCAGATATTGCGGTATTGCTCCCGTTTCTGGAAGGCCAGCCAACTTCCGATGAAAGTAAATCTGATAAAACTGCCCGTAAGATTGATGGGCAGAATATCATAGATAAAATAAGTTTTCTATCGAAATTCCTTCCTGATAATACTTTTGATGCCAGTATTCTGGAAGATATAAAATCCGATAAAAACATTCAGTATTATAAGCTGAAAAGATTTCCCAACAGTAGTACAATTATCTACAACCCAAAAAATCAGACCATCATACAATACGTAGAGGTAAATAAATAATTTGGATATGGCCGGTTTCTCCCGGCCATTTTTTGTGCGCTGTCATTGCGTGCCATAAGAGAAGCGATCCCAATTTACTGGAAACTACTTGCCTTTAAGAAATGAAATCATGTTTATTTCTGATGTTAAATAATTGTTTTTTTTATACGAATAGGATGTTGTTGATTAATTTTTTTTCGAATCATTAATAAATCGCTTTGTGTTTTATAAATAATTTTCTGTTTTTATGAAATAATATAATTTTTGTTAATAGCAAAAGAAATTGTTATTATATGTTTTATTTTTATGATTAATATTGATATTTTCACTAGATTTATTGAATTATTATCAATTGGTATGAAAAAGAAATTATTAAATAAAAAAATCTGTGCATTAGTATTAAGCGGAGCGGGCACTATGGGATATGCTCAGGAAACTGTAAAACAAAACAATATTGATGAAGTAGTGGTTACTACGGGTAGAACTAAGCCCAGAACCATCATTACCTCAGCAAATCCTATTGATAATATTTCAGCAGTACAATTAAAATCCACAGGACAGGTTACTTTTGATAAAGCCCTCACTTATGCTGTACCCTCTTTTAATTCATCACAGCAAACTGTTTCTGATGCAACGGCTCACTTTGATCCGGCAGATTTAAGAGGACTGGGGCCTTCCAGAACCTTAGTTTTGGTTAATGGTAAAAGAAAAAATCAAAGTGCTTTAATTTATGTAAATGATACACCGGGAAAAGGTGAGGTAGGTACGGATCTGAAAAGTATTCCATCTGCCGCATTACAGAATGTAGAGGTATTGAGAGATGGGGCATCTGCACAATATGGTTCTGATGCTATTGCAGGGGTAATCAATATTATTCTTAAAAACAGTGTTGGAAAAAGCACAGTCAACCTTTTTTCAGGGATTACTTCAAAAGGAGACGGCTTTAATATCGGAGCAGATTTTAATACAGGAATCCGGGTTGCAAAAAACGGAAGCCTGAACCTTACATTGGGCTATTCTTCCCAAAATAGAACTAACCGTGCAGGTTCTGTTACAAAAGATGATCTTTTTGGTGTAGATAATGCCTGGACGCAGGCTAATCCTGGTTTAGGGATGATTATAGGACAGCCTGAGACGAAAGTTGCCAATATGTTTGTCAATTTTGAATTGCCAACAGGTGAAACGGGCAAGTTTTATGCTTTTGGAGGAACAACGTATAGAAATGGAACCAGCTATGCCTTGTATAGAACACCTTATTGGGTACCTTCAGATTTTGGTTTATTAACTCCACAGGGACAACCCTATAACGGATTTCAACCGCAATTTAAAACAGATGTATATGATTATAATTTAACCTCCGGATGGAAAGGCATGTTTGGAAAATGGAATTTTGACGGGAGTGCGACCTTTGGCTCTAATGCCGTAGATTATGCTGTAGCAAATACCATTAATACATCTTTGGGAGCCAATTCACCAACCCGTTTTAGAGCAGGAGGGCATCAGTTTAGTAATATCATAGGAAACATAGACATCAACCGAAGTTTTGGTACGTTTGTGTTAGGAGCTGGTGTTGAAGTTCGTAATGAAAACTATAAAGCAAGAGCAGGAGAGGAAGCCTCTTATATAGGAACTGGTGCAGAATCATTTCCAGGGCTGCAGCCTCAAAATGAAGTCAATAAAAACCGTCAGAATATCGGAGCTTATGTGAATGCTGAATGGGATGTTACGAAAAACCTGTTAATTGGAGGAACGGTGAGGTATGAAAACTTCAGTGACTTCGGCAATAATGTTTCCTGGAAAGGAAATGCAAGATATAAGCTGCTAGATGATAAATTGGTTTTCCGTGGATCTGTTTCTACAGGATTCCGTGCACCTTCATTACACCAGATTTATTATTCCAATGTTCAAACCAAAATTACAGGGAATACGGTAGCTAATCAGGGTACTTTTAATAATGACTCTCAAATTGTAAGATCAGATCTTGGGGTACCAAAATTAAATGCTGAAAAAGCTTTTAACATTACTGGAGGATTTGCCGTAAAACCTTTTAAAAACCTGACGATTACAGCAGATTATTATAGAATAAAAATTAAAGACAGAGTACTTTTCTCAGGAGATATTGGATACAAAACCGGAGCTCCGGGGAGTCCGGATCTAACAAACCCTGTGGAAGTAATATTAGATAATAATAAAATAACCTCTTTGAAGTTTTTTACCAATGCTGTAAATACCGTTACTCAGGGGGTAGATTTTGTGGCTAATTATAATACTTCTGCTATTGGCAAAGGAAGATTGGGAATTATTGCTGCATTCAATTATAATGAAACAAAAATAGTAGATAATATTGCTGTTCCTCCTATTTTGGCTGAAAATGGGTATTCAGAAAACTTTTTTGACAGAAAAGAACAATCCAGAATTACCACAGCAAGACCAAAAACAAAAACTATTCTTAGTCTTTCGTATGATATTTCAAAGTTTAATTTTAACTTTAATAATACTTACTTTGGTTCTGTTACATGGCAGCACGCCACTGATCCTTCCAAAGATCAGACATTTTCTGGTAAAGTAATTACCGACTTAGTGGTAACATATAAAATCACGAAAGACCTTAAAGTATCCGGAGTCGTAAATAATTTATTTAATGTTTATCCGGATGTAATAGAAAGCAAAGGAGATGTAGTAACAGATCTTGGAGGAAGGTTCAAATATCCTTGGGAGGTCAATCAGTTTGGATTTAACGGGACCGTTTTTCAGCTGAATGTTAATTATACATTTTAACCTGTAAATAAAAGGAATGAGCATTTGCTTTATCATATGTAACAAATAGGAAGCAATTTTAAAAGATATAAAAACTATCTATGTAAATATTACCTGACATTAAGAATTAATGTCAGGTATTTTTTTCGGATAGAACAGAAAGTTATTACTACATTTTACTTTTCAAATTGTACAAAAAAAGGTATTTTAGTAGTATGAAAATTTATACAAAAACAGGAGATAAAGGTCAGACTGCATTGTACGGCGGAACAAGGGTTTCTAAAGCGAGCGCAAGAGTAGACAGTTATGGAAATATAGACGAGTTGAATTCATTCATCGGGATTGCAAAAAGCCATATCGAAGATGAAGAAGTGTTGAGACAACTGAAGAAAATACAGTTCGATTTATTTACCGTAGGTTCAGAAGCTGCAACCCCAGTGGATAAGTTGATGCTTGCCAACGGAAAATCACGTCTTCCGATCATTATTTCAGAAACAGAAATTGAAGAGCTGGAACAATGGATGGATGCCTTTGATGAAAAGCTGGAACCGCTTCAGTATTTTATTCTGCCTGGCGGAGGAAAACCGGCTACTTTTTTACACGCAGCAAGAACCATCTGCAGAAGAGCAGAACGTTCATTGGTATTTTTGAATGAATCAGAAGAAGTGCGCCCCGAATTGATTAAATATTTAAACAGGCTTTCAGATTATCTTTTTGTATTGGCCAGATATATTTCAAAACTGAATAACGAACCGGAAGAATACTGGAACCCGAATGAGAGATAAAGCATTACTTTTCATTAACGGAGATGCTCCAAAATCATTACCCAATCCTGATAATTATGGTTTAATTGCCTGTACAGACGGTGCTTTTCATTATTTAAAAAAAATGGGATTTCCTCTGGATAAGCTGGATTTTATTTCCGGTGATTTTGATTCTCACTCCGGATCAGATGAAGATATGTATGAGGGAAAATTTATCCTTACACTGGATCAGGAAAAAACAGATTTTCATAAAGCATTGGAAATTATTCAGGAAAGAGGATTTTCAGACATTGATGTTCTGGGAGGAAGCGGAGGTGAACAGGATCATTTTCTGGGAAACCTTACTGTTGCGTATGCATTTAAAGAGCAGATGAACATTACATTTTATGATGAGTTTTCTGAATATTATTTTATTCCCAATCATTTTACACTGAAAGAAGTAAAAAACAGAATGATTTCTCTTTATCCGTTTCCATCAGCAAATCATATTACAACAAAAGGACTCAATTGGCCTTTGACCAATGAAAACCTAAGTATTACCTCCAGAATTGGAACCCGGAATTTCGCCATTGATGATGAAATTACCGTGGAATATGAATCTGGAGCTGTTTTATTATTTGTAGGAATAGCGGAGATAGAATATCCGGCAATCTACTAAACATTAAAATATCATCCTTTCCATAGAAGAGACTGTCTCAAAAGTCAAACAATCTGGCTTTTGTCATTCTGACGAAGGAAGAATCTCAGTGATAACCAAACATATGAGATTCTTCACTACATTTCATTTTGTTCAGAATGACACTTTGAGACAGCCCGTTTTAAACAAAAACAATAAAATCAATTGGCTTTAGCCAAAACTTATTAAAAATATTGAATAAACTAATCAAAATATCAGTTTTCACCATTTCATTATGTTGTTTTTTCTCATGCAAAACACAGCATTTTGAAACACCCGAGTATGGAAAAAATGAAACTGAAAAAGTAATTCAAATAAAAAAAGTAACGAATTTCCGAACTGTCGGAAATATCAAAAATGTAGAGGGAAGAACCTTAAAAGAAGGAAAGTTCTACCGAAGTGCCCATCTTCATAAGCTTAAAAATAAATCTTTTGACGAATTTGAAAAACTGGGGATCAAAGAAATTATTGATCTTAGAAATTCAAAAGAAATTGCCGAAAAACCGGACCAGTTACCTTCAGAAATGAGTTATAAAAAATATTCAGCGTTTGAGGATGAGGGAGATCAGCTGGCTCAGGCCAAAAAACTGGTTCTTAAAGGTAAAGTAAATGCTTCAGATGCTGATAAAAGAATGATCGACTTCTACCGCGAATATGTTACAGAAAATCCGGAAACAATAAAGAGGATTATTACAGAAATTCTGGAATCCAAAGATCCGATTCTTTATCACTGTACTGCAGGAAAAGACAGAACGGGAATTACCACGGCATTAATTCTTACGATCCTGAAATTTGATAAGGAGACTATTTATAATGAATATCTTTTATCTAATAATTACAGAAAAGACCTCGTTCAGAAAAGACTCCATCTTGCCAATAATCTGCATTTCCTCTATCCAAAGATGGATTTGAAGGTACTTGAAAAGCTAAGCTGGGTAGAAAAAAGATATCTTGATGCCGCTTTTGAGGAGATCAATAAAAAATATGGGTCTGCAGATGCTTATATTAAGCAGGTATTGGGGATCTCAGATGCCAAAAGAAACGAGTATATTCAAAAGTTTACGTATTGATTATCAGAGATAAATTTTTGTACGATTTAATATTGCCTTTTAAATTAAAATTATAATAATTTTAACACCTAAAAATGAAACTTTTTTAGCAATTTTGCATTTCTTAATTCACTTGTTTAGAAATGAAAATAAAGTACTCGGAACTTATTGATCAGACATTGTATTTCCCTACAGAGGAATTTAATGTTTCTGAGAACAATTTGTTGTTTCACGATGTTCCATTGATGGACGTTGTAGAGCAATTTGGCACTCCGCTAAAGATTAGCTATTTGCCGAGAATTTCTCAAAATATTCAGAAAGCTAAAAGCTGGTTTAAAGAAGCTTTTGAAAAAATTGAATATAAAAAGAATTATACCTACTGTTACTGTACAAAATCCAGTCATTTCAATTTCGTATTGGAAGAAGCCCTGAAGAATGATATTTCGATAGAAACATCGTCTGCTTATGATATGGATATTGTAAAATCTCTTTATGAAAAAGAGAAAGTAGATAAAAATATTGAAGTCATCTGTAATGGCTTTAAGACCGATGATTATCTGGCAAAGATTTCAGATATGATCAACAGCGGTTTTGAAAATATTACTCCGATTCTTGATAACTACAGAGAATTGGATAAGCTTACGGAAAGCATCGATTCTACCTTTAATATCGGAATCAGAATTGCATCAGAGGAAGAACCTAAGTTCGAATTCTACACCTCAAGATTAGGAATCGGATATAAAGATATTATTCCTTATTACAGCCAGAAGATTGCTGAACACCCGAATGCAAGACTGAAAATGCTTCACTTCTTCATTAATACCGGGATTAAAGATACTTCATACTACTGGAACGAATTGTACAAATGTCTTCGTGTATATGCACGTTTGAAGAAAATTGCTCCTGAAGTGGATTCTCTGAACATTGGAGGAGGTTTTCCAATCAAAACTTCTTTAAACTTTGATTACGACTATCAGTATATGGTAGAAGAAATCGTTTCTCAGATCAAGAAATTCTGCGAAGAGGAAGGAGTGGAAGAACCTAATATCTATACGGAGTTCGGAAGCTTTACTGTAGGAGAAAGTGGGGCGAACCTTTACAAAATCATTTCTCAGAAACGTCAGAACGACAGAGAAAAATGGAATATGATTGATTCTTCTTTCATGACCACTCTTCCTGATACATGGGCAATCTCAAGACACTTTATCATGCTTCCGCTTAACCGTTGGGAAGATACCTATGAAAGAGTTTTTCTTGGAGGATTAACTTGTGATTCAGACGATTATTATAACTCGGAACAGCATACCAACGCGATTTATTTGCCTGTTTTCAGTGATACAAAACCTTTGTATATCGGATTCTTCCACACTGGAGCTTATCAGGAAACCATCGGAGGTTATGGCGGAGTACACCACTGCCTGATGCCTCAGCCGAGACACGTTCTGATTCAAAAGGATGAAAACGGTGAATTGCAATACGAAATTTTCCGTGAAAAACAGGAGCCGGAAGACATCCTGAAAATTCTTGGTTATAAATAAAAGTCATTGCGAGGAACGAATGTGACGAAGCAATCTAACCTTAATAATCTTAACCACTAAATAAAACTTAATGTTTTAAAATTTAACCATTAAGTTTTTGATTAAGAATTAAGTAAAGTTAAAAGTCTTCACCTCGTTCAGATGACAAAGTATATACAAAACAAAAGCTCTCAGATTTTTCTGAGAGCTTTTTATTTAAAAATATTTTGAAATCTTATCCAGTTCCAATTCTTCATAATCAGAAATTACAGTATCCGCTAACGTGTAATCCTGATTTTTAGAATGTGGACTTCTATAAGCAGCACAGAAGATTTTGGCTCTGTGAGCTGCCAGAATTCCGTTGGTAGAATCTTCAATCACCATGCAGTTTTCAACAGGTTCTCCCGACATTTCGGCAGCCAGTAAGAAAACTTCAGGATGAGGTTTTGATTCTTTTAAATCTGCACCGCTGATCTTTCCGCTGAAATATTGCTCCAATCCGAATTTTTCAAAGACCATATTAATCGTTACCATAGTAGCAGAAGAAGCCAAAATAAGCTTTATTCCGTTTTCATAATAATGTTCAATCAGCTGTCTTACGCCCGGAATTAAATCAAATTCATCATCATTGTAAAAATAATCTTTGAAATGAGATCTTTTGATCCCTGCAATGGCTTCATAAGTCTGATTCAAATTAAATTCTTTAATCAATGTTTCAGAAACTCTTTTGGTAGAAGCTCCGGTGAAAGAAGTGTATAAATCTTCGGAAACAGCAATTTCCAGTTCATCAAACGTTTTGAAATAAGCTTTTCTATGCAAGGGTTCTGTATCTACAATTACCCCATCCATATCAAAAAGGACAGCTTTTAAAGGCATATAATGAGTTTTGTACAAAAATAACCATTTGAGTTGAGAGTGAAAAGGGAAGGTGATAGATAATAGGTGGCAGGTAGCAGATAATAGGTAGTAAGGGGTGAGTCTGTAACTCATAAACTCTCTAAGACTCTTACGCTCCAACTCGTAAACTCTTCGTATCTTTGTAGCCAATATTTCAATTTTAAAACATTAAAATTTTTAAATAAAGCATGAGAACATACGCAGGAATTCCCGAGGAAAACGCAACGTTAGAGAATTCGAAAGTAATGTTGGTAACCGTTCCTTACGATGGAACTTCAACATGGGGTAAAGGAGCTGATAAAGGCCCGGAATTATTCTTAAACGCTTCTGAAAACATGGAGCTTTATGATATTGAAACTCAAACAGAACCTTATCTACAGGGAGTTTACTTAGCTGGTGAAGTTTCTGAGAATTCTACTCCGGAAGCAATGACGGAAGCCGTTTATCAGAAAACAAAAGAACTTTTGAACAATGATGGTAAATTATTCACTCTTTTTGGTGGAGAGCACTCTGTTTCTATTGGTTCTATCCGTGCAGTAGGAGAGAAATTTGAAAACCTTACGGTTCTTCAGCTTGATGCTCACACAGATTTACGTCCAGATTTCCACGGTTCTACTTCCAACCATGCGTGTGCAGTTTTTGAAGCCAATCAGAAGCATAATTTAGTACAGGTGGGAATCCGTTCTATGGATGTAGAAGAAGTGGAATATTTACCGGAAGGAAGAGTATTCTTTGCTCACGAAATTGCAAACAACGAAAACTGGATCAATGATGTATTGGAGAAAGTATCAGGAAATGTTTATATCACTATTGATTTAGATGCTTTTGATCCTTCTATTGCACCTTCTACAGGAACGCCTGAGCCAGGTGGATTACAATGGTATCCAACGTTGGAATTATTAAGAAAAGTATTTGAAAAATGTAATGTAGTAGCATTTGACATTGTAGAATTAATGGATTCTCCAATGGCTAAGCCAACGGCTTTCCTTTCTGCTAAGCTATATTACAAAATGCTTGCTTACTACGATATTTATAACAACAACTAATATTCCGCAAGAATCGGATTTTTTCTGCCGTATATTCTTAGGAAATTTGTGAGGTAAAATAATAATAAAATGTCCACACAAAGTCAGATAGATTATAACAGAATTGCTAAGGCGATAGAGTATATCCAGAGCAATTTCAGGCTTCAGCCAAGTTTGGAGGAAGTGGCAGAGAATATTCATTTGAGTCCGGCCCATTTTCAGAAAATCTTTACAGATTGGGCAGGAACAAGTCCGAAAAAGTTTTTGCAGTTCATCAGTCTTGAACATGCTAAAAATTTATTGAAGGAAGAAAAAGCAAGTTTGTTTGATGCTGCATATGAGACAGGATTTTCAAGTACCAGCAGGCTTCATGATCTGTTTGTAAAGATTGAAGGAATGTCTCCGGCAGAATATAAAAACGGAGGAAAAAGCCTCAATATTCATTACAGTTTTTCTGAGAGTCCTTTCGGGAATCTGTTAGTAGCTTCTACAGAAAAAGGAATCTGCTATATGGCTTTTGAAGACGATAAAGAAAAAGCATTTGGGGAACTGAAACAAAAGTTCCCTAATGCTTCTTTTATTGAGCAGCAAGACATCCTTCAAAAGAATGCACTGTCCATATTCGATAAAGACTGGACAAAACTCAATACGATAAAATTACACTTAAAAGGAACCGATTTTCAGCTTAAAGTTTGGGAAAGCCTGTTGACCATTCCGATGGGAAAGCTGTCTACATATGGCAATCTCGCTGAAAAAATTGGAAATCCTAAAGCATCCAGAGCAGTCGGAACAGCTATTGGAAGTAATCCTGTGGCATTTCTTATTCCATGTCACCGTGTGATTCAGTCTACAGGACATCTTGGCGGCTACCGCTGGGGAAGTGAAAGAAAACAGCTGATTGTGGGCTGGGAAGGTTCACATATTTACTCCTGAAATAAAACATATCTGATCAGTTTTGGTTAAAGTCCATTTCTATTGATGTGAAAATTCGTGTAATTTGTGAAAAACATTGGTGTAATTTGTGTTTGAATAAAAGTCATAAATACATTTTACATTGTACTTTTTACAGTAATAAAACATTTAATTAGAAGGTTATGATGAGTCTCTTCGAAGAAATATCCGATTATCCCCTTAATATCCTTCCGAACGACGGGACCGTTCATTATTATGGAAAGGTTTTTTCAAAAGAAAAATCAGATTTTTACTATGATTATCTGCTGAACCAGATTCCATGGGAAAACGATGAGGCATTAATCTTTGGAAAACTGATTTTGACTAAAAGAAAAGTAGCCTGGTTTGGAGAAAAAGCTTTTGAATATACCTATTCAAAAAGAACAAAATATGCTAAATTCTGGACTCCGGAATTATTGGAACTGAAGAAAAAATGTGAAGAAGTTTCTGGTGAAACTTACAATTCATGCCTTCTAAATCTATACCACGACGGAAGCGAAGGTATGGCTTACCACAGCGATGGTGAAACAGATCTGAAAAAGTATGGAGCCATTGCTTCTCTAACTTTTGGAGCAGAAAGAAAGTTTTTATTTAAACATAAAACCACTAAGGAGAAAGCAGAAGTATTCCTGGAAAACGGAAGCTTATTGATTATGAAAGGAACTACTCAAGACAACTGGCTTCACAGACTTCCTCCCACCACAAAAGTGAAAACTCCCAGAGTAAACCTGACCTTTAGAACCATTGAGGAATAAAGAAATCATCCGGCTTTAGCCAAAACCTAAAAATATACTTCAAATCCTCAAAAACAAAAAGCTGTTCAAACGAACAGCTTTTTCAATTTATTTTAAAACTTCAGCTTCTATAGAGCTGTCATCATAAACTCTAATAAATGCTTTGGTGTAATCCTCCTTGTTGGCATAATTCGGATTATCCATAAACTTCTGCGGATTGATTGCGAAAAGCGGAAACCAAGTACTGCTGATCTGAATCTGGATTTTATGTCCTTTTTTGAATGTGTGAACTACATCCTGAAGTCTGAAGTTAACAGCCGTTTTCTGGTTCGGAACCAAGGCTTCTCCCTTTTCTTTTGTATTTCTGAATCTTGCAGGCATTATCTCACTTCTTACCATCTGGTGGTAGTTGCCATAGATCACTCCATCTTTCTTTTCTGCAGGTTTGAAATCTTCAGGGTAAACGTCAATTAATTTTACAGCAAAATCTGCATCTGTAGAAGAGGATGCTATATTCAGTTTAGCCATGATCTCTCCTGCAAATGTAATGTCGTCAGTCAGTGCATCCGTAGTGAAAGTTAATACATCAGGTCTTCCGACAGCAAATCTCTGGTCCTCCGACATATAATTTTTTGGAGTAAAACCGTTAAAATCTTTTAAATGATCTGAACTTAAAACAGGATTGTTAGGATCACTGTAATATTCAGAATAGCCTTGTCCGGATGATTTTTTTAAAGTTTTATCAGCTAAATAGAAATTCACTTTCTGTGAATTTTTAGGGGGATAAGAAGCAAACTCTTTCCATTCTTTAGTTCCGGTGTCATACATCAGTGCTTCAGGAAGTCCTGCATCTTCCTTTGTGTTGCCTTTCAGATAGTGGTTGAAGAATCTGGTTTCAATATTTTTCTGATAATAGGTTGCAATACTGTCCCCAAAATAGGTTTCACTGTGGAAATGCTTCCCTTGCTCCTGAGACCAGCCGCCATGAGAGAAAGGCCCCATTACAATGGTGTTTTTAGCCTTAGGACTTGTTTTTTCAATGGTTTTATAAATATTTAAAGGTCCTGAAAGATCTTCTGCATCAAACCATCCGCCAACAGTCATTACTGCATGGTTGATATTCTTCAGATGAGGAAGGAGACCTCTTTTCTGCCAGAATTCATCGTAATTGGGATGATTCATAATTTCCGTCATGAAGAAATTATTTTTGTAGTATTTTTCATATCCATCTTTCAGAGTGCCCATATCTCTGTAGAACTTTAATCCGTCTTCAGAAGTCTGTTTGATGAAGGAATCCATATACCATGCCTGTTTTTCCGGTTGTGTTTTCTGAACTCCGAAAACCGGGAACGTCCTGAAATATCCCAGCATAAATCTTCCGTTGTGAAGAAAATCATCATTCCAGAAATCAGAAATTGGTGCCTGAGGTGAAGAGGCTACCAAAGCAGGATGTTGTGACAACGTTCCTACAGCAGTATAAAATCCAGGATAAGAGGTTCCGAACTGACCTGCTTTACCATTATTATCCTTGATATTTTTCAAAAGCCATTCTATGGTATCATAAGTATCTGTACTTTCATCAACATCTTTTTTGGTTTTATGCTCTACCTGCGGAGTCATATTGGTAAATGTACCTTCACTCATATATCTTCCGCGCACATCCTGATACACGAAAATATACTTGTCTTTCATAAGATAGATGTTGGGACCTACCTTTGTTTTATATTCATTCTCTCCGTAGGGCGCAATACTGTAGCAGGTTCTCTGCATCAGGAACGGATATTTGTTCTTGTTAGATATATCTTTTGGGATATACACCGCAGTGAACAGCTTCACTCCATCACGCATGGGAATATAAAATTCTTTCTTGGTGAAGTTGTCTTTAACGAAAGTGTCTTTCTGTTCCGTCTTCTGCGCTTTACCAAGAATGAAAAAAAGAATACATAATACTGAAATATGGATTTTCATAAAAAAAATTTACCGCTAATTTAAAAATAAAAACAAGTTTATGCATACATCTTCTTTTAAAAAGGTTATTGTTATTAGTATTTATTGGGTGATGATATTTCGTGGGGAACCACCCCGTCAAAAATTCTTTGAATTTTCGCCACCCCTCCGAGGGAGGGGAATTTTGCACCTTCAGTTGTAGTGGTATTGAAGTTTGGGATATTCATAGAAATAGCCGGAAGAATCCGGCCATTATCAAAAATATATATAAAAGTATGGTGTTGCTTTATTGCGCTTTTTACCTGCAAATTTATTAAGTTTCATACTGATGGAGAACATGATGTATCTTTTCAGGATGAGGTCTTCACGGTCTTCGAAGTAAGAATCTGTGATGGTTCTTCTTACACTTTGATTTTGGTTTAATACATCATAGATTTTCACTTTTGCTGTAAACTGTTTTTTATAAAATGAATATCCAAGGCTGGTATTCCAGAAATAAAAGTCCTTTTTAAAGCCCGGAGCAATATTCGAGTTGGTATTGTATTCAAAATCATTTCCCAATACGAAGTTGCCTTTAAATAGATAATTGGTGAGTTCAAGTTTCAATGACTGATTCGCTGTATTTACCCTGTTGATATTATAATTGGTATAGTTGGAGAAACTGTATCCAAGTCTGTAAGAAGGCCTGATGGTCATCTTATCCTTGATTTCATACGTCAGGTTAATACCCGGATTAAGATTATATGAATTGCTGGTGAAAGCCTGCCCATCAATGAAACCATTGTTATAAGCATAATTCATATTGAATCTCGGGCTGATGGTCAGTTTATTGTTTTTCCATTTCAGAATTTTGCTTAATCCTGCGCCTGCATTGATGCTTTTATTTCCACTTACGTTATCGTAGGTTACAATTTGCTTTCCTGCATTATCATATTTTGTAAAATTAATGATATCATTGTTCCTGTAGGTAAAACCAATATTGATGTAGTAGCTGAGATCTTTTACTTTGTTATAATTGCTGAAATAAAGAGAAAGATTGTTTGACCATGTATTTTTCAAATCAGGATTTCCCTGATAGGTAGCCAAAGGATTAGACTCATCCTTATATGGTGTAAGCTGCTCAGCGGTTGGGATAGTGAAGTTGGCGTAGTTGTAAATACTCAGGTTTTTTCCTTCGCCAAGCTGATAGTAAAGGTTTACATTATATTCAGGCAGGGCAAAATTTTTCTGAAGGTCATACTGCTGCCCATTAAAGATAGAATTTACTTTCATATCCGAAATATCAAGCTTTACAGAAGCCCAGAAGTTCAACTTGTTTTTGTTGATCTGATAGGTAAGTTCAGGCGAAATTTGATTGATTCTCTGTCTCATATTGTTGGATAAAAGCTGGTTGTATTTGGTGTAATCACCTGTCGTATTATCAAAATCATTTACATTCCTTAAATCTCTGGCAGATCTTGTTTCATATTTTACTTCAAAACTGACGCTGGATGAATCGGAAATGGGTTCCGTATATCCTGCATTGAAATTAAACGTATTATTCTGATTTTTATTTTTGGCCAACTGATCCCTGTTGTCAACAGTAATGCCGCTTTGCTGGTAAAAGGTATTCTGAGACTGGTTCAGATTATCTCTTTTAGATTCTGATATTGAGCTTGTTATATTAGCTGAAACGGAACGTCCTTTTTTCTTGAATTTTCTTGAAAAATACAGGTAAGGATTAAATGAATTGCTTTCCGAATCATTACTTGAATAAGCATTACTTTCATTTAGAAGGCTGCCATTTCTTAAAGAAGAAGATTTAGAATTATTAAAGCTAAAGCTGCTGTTTTTAGAAAATCTTGGGGAAAGATAAATGCTTGTCATAGAATCCAGCTTTATTTTGACTGAAGTATCAACGTTGTATTGTTTGGATTCATTTTCTCCATTGCTTTCAGAATTGGTCTGAAGCGTATAATCTGGTAGAAGGGTAGATCTTGAAACTTTAGATCTGGATTCCGTATTAGAGTCAGTATGCATAAGGCTGAAAGAATCCAGGTCAGCATCTTTTCCAAACTTATCACTATAATTAAGGCCGATGGTTGTAGACCTTTGGATTCCCTTTGTTCCGCCTCCCTGGTTGTAATATGTCACATTTCCTACCGTAGAGACAGATCCTCCCTGCATCATCCAGGCATTTCGGCCGTTCCCCATGCTGTCAAAAACCTCATCCCGTGAGAACCCCTGTGAATTGATATTATTGGAAGAAGCCAAAAGACTAATTTTTGTATCCCCTTTAAAATAACTGGCTAATCCGCTTGTTTCATACCGTTTGTCTGAACCGTAGCCTACCGTAAGTCTTGTCAGTAATCCTTTATTTTTCTTTTCGTCAATATTAAAGTTGATGGTTGTATTCTGAGATTTTGGTGCTTTTCCGCTTAATTCTTCTTCCTTTGTTTTAGTGGTAGTAAACTGAATATTTTTGATGATATCTGCCGGTAAGTTCTGAAGGGCAATTTTACCATCTTTATCAAAGAAAGGCTTTCCGTTGATCATAATCTGATCCACTTCTTTTCCGTTGACCGTAATTTTTCCATCATTATTAATCTCTACCCCAGGGATCTGCTTCAGAAGTTCCTCAATTTTACTGTCGGGACGTACTTTTATTGAAGCTGCGTTGAATTCAATAGTATCTTTTTTAATTTTTACTGGAGATGCTTTGATTTTTACCTCATCAATATTGTTGACGATATTCTGTTTCTCAAGCTGAATATCTCCCAAAGACTGGGATTGATCTATTTTCTCAAATTTTTTTGAATAAGAAGACAATTTATCAGCATCAATTTTAAGAATGGAAGGTTCTTTTAAATCATCTATCTTCAGCGAGAATTTCCCTTCCTTATTAGTAGCAGTATAATTGATAATGGATGAATCTTTTTGTTTCAAAAGATAAACGGTGGCATTTTCTATCGCTTTTTTTCAGGATCCGAAATTTTTCCGTCAATGTGTAGTTTTTGGGCGTGCAGAATAATGACAGTGAACATCAAAGTCAATAGCAGCAGAGTTTTCTTCATTAGTTTTTTTTTGAGCGGTAAAAATATAAAAACATCCCAAAACTGGGATGTTTCTATGCTTTTTTTGTGAAAATTTATTATTATTTAATAAAAATTAAGCTCTTAAATATCTTGAATAAGCATATCCTTCCTGTCCGTCATCAGTTTTCACTTTCCACCAGTCATCAGAAGTCTGTTCAATTAAAGTTACAGAAGAACCTTTAGCAGCTTTACCTACAACGGCAGCTTCAGTAGAAGGCTCCTGTCTGATATTCAGGTTAGAATCTTCCGTAGCAACTGTTAAAGAAGCTCCTGAAGCAAGACCTGCAACCTGTACATCAATATTGATATCTGATGCAGAATAAGTAGAGTCAATAGCTCCTAAAGCATTCCATACAGCATCTTTAGCCGCAGTATTGGAAGCGCTTCCGGAAACATAAAGGATACCGTCCTGCTCCTGAACCTGAAGATTTGAGATTCCTGCAGACTGAGCCGCTGAAACTACGCTTGAATATTTATCTTGTAATTCGCTCATCTTAAATTATTTTACGATTAGGTTGTTGTTATACTTTCCGATTTTCAAAGCGTCTACAGATTCTTTGATTTTTCTAGCCTGTAAACCAGAAACATTACCTGTAAGAGTAAGCTGCCCGTTTACAACTTCTACTTTTACAGAAGGGAAATCCTTCACCGCATCCTGAACTTTTTTCTGAACAGCAGGATCTACAGCTGAAGCTGTTTCAACAGGTGCTGCAGTAGGAGCAGCCGCTATTGTAGACATATCCATTACATCTTTTACTCCGCTGATTGCTTTTAGCTTTGCAATCATCGCATCCTTAGACTGCTGATCTGCAAAAGTTCCGCTTAAGTGCGCTACACCTTCTTTTACTTCCACAGAAGCATTGGGATTAGAAGTTACCACTGTTGTAGCCTGAGTCTGAAGATCGGCATCAGAAACTTTCTTTTTACAAGAAACAGCACCGAAAGATACAGCTACAGCTAATGCAGCCATTGCAATAGTTTTTTTCATATTGTATATTTATTTTTATGTTGTTATACACTCAAATGTAATAATAAAATTTGTACCAAAAGAATAAAAATTCAATAAATGTTTTTAATTTTTTTTACAATATTTTATAAATCAATGTTTTAATTTTCAGTTATTGAAAATTTGACATACATAATGTGAAATTTATCAACATTTTTAAAATATACTGCCAATTCTAAAACTATTATATTTGCGCAAATTGAAACTTATATATGAAAGGACAGAATAAACTTTTTATAGCAATTATCATTGCCCTGGTGGTGGGTGTAGGGATTGGAGGTGTTGTGCATGTGAGTTATCCGGAAAGTGCAGAACCCTTTTCCAAAAACATAAAACTGTTGGGAACAGTCTTTATCAGATTGGTACAGATGATTATTGCGCCTTTGGTTTTTACAACTTTGGTAGTGGGGATTGCCAAAATGAGTGATATTAAGATGATTGGAAGGGTAGGAACAAAAGCAATGCTTTGGTTTATTTCTGCTTCTCTTGTTTCTCTTTTTATCGGATTAATCCTTGTGAACTGGCTTGAGCCGGGACATGTTACCAAATTACCGATTCAGGATGTTTCCTCTGCTGATGAGCTTCTTAAGAACAGTAAAAGTTTTTCTATGGAAGACTTCGTAAAGCATATGATTCCTAAAAGTTTATTTGAGGCCTTTGCTACCAATGAAGTATTGCAGATTGTTGTATTTGCCGTAATGTTTGGAGTTGCGCTTGCTAATTTGGGCGAGGAATATTCTAAACCTGTAGTAAAGCTTTTTGATATCATTGCTCATGCCATCCTTAAAATGGTAGGGTATATTATGTGGTTTGCTCCATTAGGAGTATTGGGAGCTATTGCAGCAGTAGTGGCAACTAATGGTTTTGAAATCTTTAAAGTATATGCTATTTATTTAAGAGATTTCTTCTTTGCTATAGCAGTTCTTTGGCTGGTTCTTTTATTAGTAGGGTATTTCATTTTAGGAAACCGTCTTTTTGATTTATTAAAAAGAATTAAAGAACCATTACTAATCGCTTTCTCTACAACGAGTTCAGAAGCTGTATTCCCGAAACTGGTGGAAGAGCTTGAAAAATTCGGTTGTAACAGCAGAGTAGTATCTTTTATTTTACCTTTAGGATACTCGTTTAACCTGGATGGAAGTATGATGTATATGACCTTTGCCTCAATCTTCATTGCACAAATCTACGGTATTGAAATGACTATCGGACAGCAGATCACTATGCTTTTGGTATTAATGCTTACTTCAAAAGGAATTGCAGGGGTTCCGAGAGCTTCTCTGGTAATTATTGTTGCAACCTGTTCAATGTTCGGGATTCCGCCGGAAGGGATTGCTTTAATTTTACCAATTGACCACTTCTGTGATATGGGTAGAAGTATGACGAACGTATTAGGAAATACACTGGCAACTACAGCTGTTTCAAAATGGGAAGGACAACTGACCGAACCATTAGACAAAATTTAAATATTTATGAGTTTACATAACTTAGAAAATCATAAAAGCCATATTGAAGAATATGGCTTTGCTGTTATTAATAATGTGTTTTCGCAGGAAGAACTCGAAAATATCAACTTTGCTCTGCAAAATATAGATACCTCAAAAGAGAATTTCAGAAAGTCTGAAGACCTTTTTGCCATAAGACAGTTTTTAAAAGAAATTCCGGAAATCAAAGATCTGGTGTTTAACGAAAACATTAGAAAAGTGATAAAAGAAATCTTTGGCGAGAAATATTTTGTTGTCAAAAGTATTTATTTCGATAAGCCTGAAACTTCCAACTGGTATGTAGCCTATCATCAGGATCTGACTATTTCTGTAGATAAAAAACTGGAACTTGCTGATTTTGGTCCATGGACAACCAAACAGAATCAGTTTGCAGTACAGCCTCCATTGAATATTTTAGAAAACATCTATACCATCAGAATCCATCTGGATGATACCGATGAAAACAACGGAGCTCTGAAAGTAGTTCCAAAATCTCATGCAAAAGGCATTTACAGACCGGAAACTATTGACTGGACTATAGAAACAGAAGAAATCTGTAAGGTAGAGCAAGGCGGAATAATGATCATGAAACCTTTAACGCTTCACGGATCCAACCGGACAACGAATGGAAAGAAAAGAAGAGTAATCCACATAGAATTTTCTGATATAGAACTTCCGGAAGTCCTTCAGTGGTCCGAAAGAATGAACTGATAAAAAATGGGCCCTTCGAATTTTCGAAGGGTCCGTTTTATGGTTTGGGAGAAGGAATTATTCTAGTTTTTAGTCACAAGATATGACTTCACCGTATGGGTCATTTATATTTTCTTCGTTATAAGAGAGAAAGAGCAAGGCTTCTTTTGGATTAGGATCCCAGAAAGATGTTGGCGTGGAGACTTTCATCTTTGTTTTCAGTATATTTTCGATTATACTATCCTTACTTCCAAAAGTTGTAACAGGAGTAATTTCCTGAATTTTTGACCTGTCATTTATTTTTACTTTATAGATAGCAAAAGGCTGCTTAGGTTTAAATCCACTGATTTTTGATAAATCAGATTTATATTCAGTTTGGTTTTCATCATAGCAACGGGTAAACTGTAAGCCCATAAACCTGAATTTATTATTATCTAAGTAGGTAAAGACTTTTTCCTGATTTTTCAGCCACAATTTTTCAGCTTTTGTTGGTCTATTTCCCAATTTTGATTTTGGAGTACAGGATGAAATGGAAGAGATGTTATCGTATTTATTTAAAAAGATCAGATACCTTTCATTAGGTAGTACATCAACTTCACAAGCTCCAGAATAAGAATTTCCAATTAGCCCTCTCACATTTATTGTTTTGAATATTGTCCCTTTATACATTTTTTCAATTTCAATATCTGCTTTATAGGTTCTTTGTTCGGTGTTTTCATCATATACTTTCAGAATTTTGATAACACCTACAAAGTTAGCACTTTGATAATTCTGTGGTAATGTTTCATATACACATTTACAAGCTGAAACTTTTATGATGCTTAAAAGTAAAAAGAGTAATAACGTTAATTTTTTCATACGTGTTGTTATTGTTTTATTTTATACCAATCTCATCAATAAAAATATAAGCATCACCGCCTGCTCCCTGGTGCCATTCCGGAAGTTTTCCGAAGAAGTATGCTTTTACTTTGATATATCTGGCTTCGGTAGGAAGAATTTCTGTAGAAAAATCTTTGATCTGTACTTTCTCATCTTTAGGATCAATATCATTGTCAACGGTTTTCAGAAGGATAAAATCTTTTCCATTCATGGAAGCGTAATATTCTACTTTTTTGGGCATCAGAATCCATGCTCTGCTGTCCTGAAGGTAAGTAGAAGATAAGTATTTGATATTTTGAGGAGATTTAAGATCGATTACAGCTTCAAAATTTTGCCCCTGATATCCGTGCCATTCGCCTTTTCTCCAGTTTACATCCCCTCTGATTCCGTCAATAAGAGCCAGTTTTCCGGTAGCACTGTATTGAGGAGTCACTTTTGAAATGATATTAATATCCCAATAATTAGGTCTTCTGTTAAAATTAGCGGTGGTTACAGAACTTTTCTCGCCGTTTCTTTCAGCGTAAGCCATTACCTGAGTGGTTTTGGTGACGGCGAACGGACCTTTATAAGTAGAAAAAGCTTTCCTTTTGTTGCTGTCACTGTCATCCATCGTCATATAATAAACTTTGTCATTAGGATTCAGTGGAGTGATCTCAACCTTGGTGGAAAAATCAAATATTCTGTCTGCTGAAATTACCGGGGAAGCCGTTTGTTCGGTATATTTAAAATCTTTGACAGGTTTCACATTTTCGAAGCCTAGTTTTTTAAGTTCTGCTCTGCCTGTATTTTTGGTAATGGTTCTTATGGTACCGTCTTCAAGGTGAATTTTAATTTCATCAAAATAAGGCGTTGTAGTTTCCCATTCCGGTAATCCCGGAGTCACAGAATAAATTCCCATAGAGCTTAGAACATACCATGCACTCATCTGACCGCAGTCTTCGTTTCCTATGAGGCCGTCTGGGGTATTTTTATAAAAATTATCCAGAATGTATTTAATTTTCGCATCTGTTTTTTCCGGCTTATCTACAAAATTGTACAGATAAGCAATATGATGGCTTGGCTCATTTCCCTGAGCATATTGTCCCATCAATCCTGTGATATCCACTTGTTCTCTTCCTGTTGTTTTATCCGGAGCTGTAAATATGGCATCAATGAATTGTTCAAATTTTTCTTTTCCTCCATGCGCTGCGATAAGCCCAGGAATATCCTGCTGTACAGAATATGAATAATGCCATGAGTTTCCTTCCGTATAATTGTTATTGACTTCTCTCGGATCAAAAGGCTCATACCAGTTTCCGTTTTTTCTTGGCTGCATAAAACCTGTTTTTGGATTGTAAAGGTTTTTCCAGTTCTGAGAACGTTTCATGAAATACTGATAATCGTCTTTCTTGCCTAAAATTTTTGCCATTTGAGCAATACACCAGTCATCATAAGCGTATTCTACAGTTTTGGAAACACTTTCATGTTCGTCATCTATGCTGATATAATTATTCTGTTTGTAGGCGTTCAGTCCGAAAATATCCTGCATGGCAGAACCTTTTGCCGCCTGAAAAGCCTTTTCATAGTCAAATCCCTGAATTCCTTTCGCCATTGCATCTGCAATGACCGAGACTGAGTGGTAGCCGATCATACATTCTGTTTCGTTGGAAGCCAGTTCCCAAACCGGAAGTTTTCCTCCCTGTTCGTATTGTTTGACGAAAGTATTGACGAAATCGGCAGTTCTTTTTCTGTCGATTAAGGTCATGAGTGGATGAGCACCTCTGAAGGTATCCCAAAGTGAGAATACCGTGTAATAATCAAAGCCATTGGCGTTATACAGCTTGTTGTCCCTGCCTCTGTATTTTCCGTCAACATCCATATTGATGTTCGGTTGAGTGAAAACATGATACAAAGCGGTGTAAAAAACGGCTAATTTATTTTTATCTTCAGATTTTACTTCAATTTTTGAAAGCTCTTTATCCCAGTCAGATTGTGCCTGTTTTTTTATACCTTCAAAATCATTGGATTGTCCTTCTGCGAGCATATTCTTTCCTGCTCCTTCATAACCTGTAGGAGAAATAGAAACTTTTACATTGATCTTTTCTCCTTTTTTAACATTGGTGGAGAATGCCAGGGCAAGCTTTGTTCCGGTAAAAAGGTTGCTTTCCTGTTTTCCATTAGTTTCTTTTTTTGAAATTTTCATCGGTTTTGAAAACTCAATTCTGGCGTAGATGTATTGATTGGTTGCCCAGGCTTCACTTCTTCTGAAAACTTCAATGGTTTTATCATCAATAATCTTTACTTCACCTTCCAGAAGCTTATCCCTGTGGTTGAGGTCTAAGATGATATTGGCATTCCCTGCATTATTGAATGTGTATTCATGATAGCCGACTCTTTTGGTGGTCGTCAAACGTACATCAATATTATTTTTATCTAATTTGACTGCATAAAATCCGGCTGTTGCTTTTTCATTTTTATGCGAAAATTTTGAAGAATAATCTTTGCTATTCAGACTTGGAGTCCCCATGGTGGGCATCAGCATGATATCCCCATAATCTGAAACTCCTGTACCGTTCAGATGGGTATGAGAAAAGCCATAGATCACGGAATCCGAATAATGATATCCACTGCATCCGTCCCAGCTGCCGTCAATTCTTGTATCCGGAGAAAGCTGTACCATCCCGAACGGAACAATTGCGCCCGGAAAAGTATGGCCATGGCCTCCGGTTCCTATAAATGGATTGACATATTGGGAGTAGTTCTGCGCGGAAATGATCTGGGTAATAAATAAAGAAAATGCAATCAGCCTTTTTTTCATGTTCTAATTTTATAAAAGCGAAGATATTGAAAAACAGGAAAAGAGATGTAATAAAAGACATTTACGGTTTGTCTTATTAAAAACGATATAATTCATGAAGAAGATAGTACTTGCTGTAATCATGCTATTGCCGGCAGCTGCATTTGCTCAAAGTATAACAGGAAAAATCACGCAAACCGGAAATGCTGTTCCCTACGTTGAGGTGATTGCCGTAAAAGATCAGAAAAAACAGACTGTCATTTCAGACGAAAATGGAAATTACTCTTTGAAACTTTCAGAAAACGGAAACTACAATATTAAGCTTCTACAGGATGGTATAGAAATCTCCAACAGAGATATTCTCATCAACGGAGAAGTGAAGCAGGATTTTTCTCTTGAAAAAAGAAAAGAAAAACAGATAGAAAGTGTTACGCTAACTGCCAGAAAAAAACTGATTGAAAGAAAAGCAGACAGATTGATTTTTAATGTTTACAATTCTGTGGCTTCACAGGGAATGGACGGAGCAGATGCGCTTGCGACAACTCCATTGGTAAAAGTAGATGATAACACAGGAGTTTCCATTGTTGGGAAAAGTGGAGTTGCGGTAATGATTAATGACAGAATTTTGAATTTATCAGATGCAGAGCTTGTTACTTACCTGAAAAGCCTCAGATCCGAAAATATAGAAAAAATTGAAGTCATTACTTCACCACCCGCCAAATACGAAGCACAGGGAAACAGTGGCCTGATCAATATTGTCTTAAAGAAAAATCAGAATCTTGGATGGAGCGGAAGCTTAACCTCCAGCCTTCAGCAGCAGACCTATATCGGAAATTCAAATAGTGTGACGGTGAATTATCAAAATGAAAAACTGCGTACTTCATTAAAGTTAAGACAGAATAAAAATGAAAAACATTCTTATGAAAATTATTGGATAGAAGGAGCAGACGGCCTTAAAAGTAATGATAACAGAAGAGATTTCAATGATGGGTTAGGGGCTAATGTAAGTCTGGATTATCAGCTAGGCAAAAAATCTAATATCGGGTTTATCTATGATGTTGGATTCGGGCACTCCAATATGGATATTACAAATACTTCAAACTATTTCCAGAATGGTAATTACACGAATACACTTCTTACCGATGCGGAGCACAGAGCTACAAGCAGGCAACATACCGCAAGTGCATACTATGATTTGAAATTCGGGAAACAAGACAATAAACTGAGCATTACAGGAAACTATTTTTCCAATACTCCGGAAACAACGATCGATTTTACCACTACGGAAATTTCTGGTGATCGGTTTGTTATAAAATCACCTTCTATGGTAGATTATAAAATTTATTCCGGACAGGCGGATCTTACCTTGCCTTATCCGTTTGCAAAGACAGAAACAGGAGTGAAGTTCACTAATTTTGATAATAATTCCAATATCTTTTATCAGAACCTAACGAACGGAGAATATATTACAGATCCGCTGAAAAGCAATGAGTTTGAGTATAACGAAAAAAACTATGCGGCTTATATCAGTTTTGAAAAATCTTTCAATGAAAAATGGTCCGCAAAAGCAGGCTTACGTTACGAATACTCTGTAGTGAACGGAAATTCTTTAACTTCCGGACAGCAAACCGAAAATTCTTACGGAAAGTTTTTTCCTACAGCTTATATCACTTACAAAAGCAATGAAAATCATACTTTCAACCTGAATTACTCCAAAAGAATCAACAGACCGGGGTTCCGTGCCATCAATCCATATCGCTGGTATATCAACATCAATTCTTATTTTACCGGAAATCCTTTCCTAAAGCCGTCTATCAATCATAATTTTGAATTTTCTTATATTTATAAAGGAAAATTATCGGCATCAGCGTATTTTCAGAGAACAGTAGATGCATTTGGCCAGTTGGCTAATCTGAAAGGTGAAAACAGGGTGAGCACTTTTGAAAATTATTATAATCAGAATAGTATGGGAGTTTCTCTTAATTATTCAGATACTTTTTTCAAAAAATGGGAAGCTAATTATTCGGCCAATTATTCTTATATGAGCACAGATGTTTTTGCAACGGATGCCCTTTCCAGAAAAGGAAACAGCTATGATTTCGATTTTCAGAATAATATATCACTCAACCAAAGTAAAACAGTACAGCTGATCTTGAATTACTGGTTCCGACTGCCTTCCAATTCCGGGAATTCCTATATGAAATTTGCGGGAAATCTTACCTCAGGCCTTAAGTTGAGCCTTATGGAAAAAAGTCTTCAGCTGAACATATTTGTTTCAGATATCCTGAGGCAGGGGAAAAGCCAGGGAGAAATCTATTATACCACAGGAACACATTCTTATAATAATTATTACGATGCCAGAAGGCTTATGGTGTCTGCAACTTATAATTTCGGTAATAAAAAAGTAAAAGGAATGGACCGTAATGTAAAGTTTGATGAAAAAAACAGAGCAAACTGATAATTTGGGCTTAAATTATTTTTATGCTTCATGTCATTCTAACGAAGGAAGAATCTCAATGCAAAATACTTACACTTCTCCCTCAAAGAAATCATTAAGATATTCCTCTTTGTCTTTTTCTTCCCGTCCGGAGCCCAGATATTTCTTCCAGAATTGGGATTCATGATAGACGATGCCCATTTCCCATACACAGTAAGTCGGGAGGTGGGTTCTGTTTCTGTCCCATATTTCAAACCTGCCGGAGCCATTATAGTAAACGCTTTCCCATAATTCATTTTCACTTCGCCAGGTGCATACTAATAAAAGATACTGTTCTCCGCATCGGTGCATAATAACGAATCCCAGATCATCCTTATTCTGAAAGTTTTCTTCTGCATTTTCAATGCATCTTTGAGCATCATGAATATCCTGTGAAGAAATTTCTGCAGGATCTAATGCCAGATCATACCATTTGAACTTTGTTTTTCCAACGGTAAAGATTCCTTTTGACTGTGCATATTTGGAAGGATAAGGTATAGATTTCATATCAATTGTTTTCCGGGATTAGTGTAATATCAGCATAAAAAAACAGAAATGAGAAATTTTTAACGATCTGATTTATCACATGATATTATAGATTTTATTGATTCTAAATTACCAAAAAAATGCGTAAATTTGTAAACAATTTATATTTATATGTTGACGAAAGAAAAGGTTCAGGATTTCCTTAAAGAAATAGAAGTAGATGACTTGGTGAGTAATTTTCAGATTATGGGTAATGATGTTTATATAGACATGACTGCTCATTCACCTGCAATGCACGAAAAGAAAAAACTGGAGGCTGCCATGAAACAGGCTTTTGCCAGTGAGTTTGGAGAAGACGTTCATTTAAAACTTAAGATCGTTTCTCCGGAGCCAAGTGAAATTCAGCAAAGTCAGATCAAAGGAAAACAAATTCCGGGAATTCAAAATATTATCGCTATTGCTTCCGGTAAAGGAGGAGTAGGAAAATCTACAGTGTCTGCAAATATGGCAGTAACACTGGCAAAAATGGGCTTTAAAGTAGGATTATTAGATGCTGATATCTACGGACCTTCAGTTCCTACCATGTTTGATACAGAAGGTGAAAAGCCAATTTCTGTAGAAGTGAATGGCAAGAGCTTGATGAAACCTGTTGAGAATTATGGCGTGAAAATGCTTTCAATAGGATATTTTTCAGGAGCTAATCAGGCAGTAGTGTGGAGAGGTCCTATGGCTTCAAAAGCATTAAACCAGATGATCAGAGATGCTGCATGGGGAGAACTGGATTTCTTATTAATAGACCTTCCTCCGGGAACAGGTGATATTCACTTGTCTATTATTCAGGAAGTTCCGGTAACAGGAGCGGTGATTGTAAGCACACCTCAGCACGTTGCACTGGCAGACGTAAGAAAAGGGATTGCTATGTTCCAGATGGAAAGTATTAATATTCCGGTTCTTGGATTAGTCGAAAATATGGCGTATTTTACACCGGAAGAACTTCCTGACAATAAATATTATATCTTTGGGAACCAGGGAGCACAATATTTAGCTGAAGATCTTGGAATTCCTGTATTAGGAGAGATTCCGTTGATCCAAAGTATCAGAGAAGCAGGAGACGTAGGAAGACCGGCTGCGCTTCAGGAAGGATCTAAAATTGCAGAGATCTACACAGAAACTGCCAGAAAAATGGTAGAAAGCTTAGTGGAAAGAAACAAAAATCTTCCGCCTACTGAAGCAGTGAAAATTTCAACAATGGCAGGATGCTCTCCAAAAGCAAAATAATAATAACTTTCAATAAATTTGAAAAAACCGAATCGAACTGAAAAATATGGAAACAAACATAACACACGAAGATACCGTAACAAGAGTAATGGAAGCTCTGGAAAGCATCAGACCGTTTTTGAATAAAGACGGAGGTGATATTGAGCTTATTGATGTGAAAGATAATCAGGTGTTTGTGAAACTTTTGGGTAACTGTTCCGGTTGTTCTTTGAATTTTTCAACGCTAAAGCTAGGTGTTGAAAATACCATTAAACAACATGCTCCGGAAATCGAAAAGGTAATCAACGTAGAGTAAAATTATATCTGAGATATTTTTAAAAGACAGGCTTTTTTAAAGGCCTGTCTTTTTTTGTTTAAAATAAAGATGAAGCAGAAAGCCAAACCTCACAGGTTTTCAAAACCTGTGAGGTTTCTAATGATATCATCCCTAATATGGAAAATATTTTTACTGTTTTACAACTTTATTTCCAACTCCTGTAATAGAAACATCCGGCTTTCCGGATTTTGTTCCGGAGGTTCGATAGTACACGGTGTTATCACCGCCTTCCAGAGATATTTTGTCTACCTTATCAATGTATACTTTATTGCCTGTTCCTGAAACTGTAATTTTTTTTGCACTTCCTTTTACCGTTAGCTTGTTATCACCACCTTCTACCTCAACTGTTCCTCCGCTGAGCGCATAATTGAGCGTATGACCTACACCTTCTACATGTACCACTTTGTTACCTTCTGTTTTTTCTACCCCTTTTGTAGATTCTACTTTTCTGGATTGTGCGAAAGCGGTTCCTGTTCCAAGTAAGAGCATAGCTAAAATTCCAGCTATTTTAATATTTTTCATTGTGAATTGGGTTTTTGTTGAAGGTAAATATAGAGATAAAATGATTTTTTCAAGAATTTTAAAAGTTAAATCATCTTAAATTTCCAGATAACAAAAAAGCCCCGGAAAATCCGAAGCCTTTTCAATCAACTAAATAGTATATTTTACTTTACAATAACTCTTTTGATCTGTCCTTCCGAAGTTTTTACAAGATAAACGCCTGTAGAAAGGGTAGAAGTATTGATTGTTAAAGCATTCTTTTCTTTCCCAATCAATTTTCCGGACATATCATACAATTCGTAATCCTGTTTTCTGTTGAAATAAAGAGTATTTCCTTTGTTAACAGGATTTGGGAACACATTGAAGGTCGCCTGTTCAGCTTTTACTTCACCTGTTCCAAGTGTTGCCGGCATCGCTACTTCATACATGGACAAGGTTCCGCTGATTTCATTAGCAATAATCACATACCCTTTATTCGTAGTTGTATTCTCAGGGGCGATGTAGATGATTCCTTCAGGGCCGTTATCACCTCCGTATGCTGATGTAGAACGGGAATGTTTATAATCTGTGAAAGTAGGATTATTTGGATCTGTAATGTTATAGACCATAACTCCTCCTGTTCTTTCCAATGTGATGAAAGCATAAGTCTGTCCGTTGATTTTTCCTAAAGCAACTCCTTCTGGTTCAGGACCTTTGGCTCGGCTTCTGTTTTTAGCGCCATTGGACTCATTATCTGCGTTGAAAATTAACGGATGATAATTGGTAATATATCGTTCAAACTGATCTCCGCTATCGTAAACAATCTGCTTGGTATCTGCATTGAAAATGGAAAAAGAACGGGCTCCTAAAGCCGCCATTTCTTCAAACTCTGCATCTCCGTCTGTATTTCCTGTAGCAGAAGAGACCCTGAATCTTCCCAGGTTATATGAAGCCTTTAAAATATTGGAATTAGGGAATAGCACAGGATCTAAAATATAAGTGTTTGCTCCTACAGTAGTTCTTTCACTGAATCCTGAAAGATCTTTTTCGTCACCCTCATTAGCTGTTACAATATAATTGGTGCTTCCTACCTTATAATTTTGTACCGCATCCGGAACATAATAGGCTTTTACCGGCCAGTTGGCAATCAAAATCTCTCCATTATTGTCTGAAGCGTCAAATCCGTTCCCCGGAAGGCTCATGTCTTTTTTACCTAATCCCCAAACTCCTGTAATGGTTTTAGTAGCCAGATTAATCTCGGCAATAGCATTGTTTTCCTGAAGCGTTACCCATGCTTTCTGACTATCGGCGCTGATGGTTACATATTCAGGTTCCAAATCCTGGGAAAGTGTGTTGTTTGTTCTTACTTTTCTTAAACCTGTAGCCATTAATGCTGCTGCCTGAGAATCAAAACTATTGAAATTAAGAGTTGTTACATTACTTTGAGTAAGACTTCCGATACCTCCGGAAATATCAATAATACTGATAGTTCCTTCAGGATCTACCGTATAAGCATCATTAGGTTCTCCTTCGTTGGCAGTAACCACTTTTGTCCCGTCAGGAGAAAAAGTTACCATATCCGGTAAGGCACCTACAGTTACTTGTTTCAGAAAATTTCCATTAATATCAAAGAATATTACAGAACCGTTTTGCTGAGGATCCGTATTGGGAGATGCAGCTGCAATGATTCCATTTTTTACAGCAATACTTGTGATTCCGCCATAAGAAGCCATATTTACTGTTTTTATCACTGATGGTATTGCGGGATTACTGAAATCAATAATATCAAAAACATCGGTAATGGAGCTGATCGTGAATAAACGTTGTGTGGATGGGTCATGAACTACAATTTCTGTAGAACTGTTATTACTTCCTGAAGGATCAAAACTCAGGAGATAATTCAGCTGAATCTGATTGGAAGGAACTGGAGATGGTTTATCATTATCTACAATATAAACAGTTGCAGAATTGTCTCCTGAAATAGTAGCTCCAACCGGATTTTCAAGGCTTACAACAAAATATTCAGCCTGCTGTTCTGCCACTGTGTCATCAATAATCGGAATATTGACCGTATAACTCGTTGTAGACGGAGTAATATTGATCGTCTGATTGGCTAAAGTAAAATCATTGCTGTCAGCTGTACTGAATGGCGCTGGTTTTACAACAAGATTAACCGTAGAGGTTGATGGATTGGTGATATTGATTTTAAATGCAAGATTTCCTGCATTTTCATTCACTTTTATAAAATTCTTTTCTAAAGAAATCGTTGTTCCGACAGTGGTAAATGTGCTGGAAGTGACTGTAGTAATTCCATTATCACTGAAATCTTCTATCGTATTCGGTTTAAGGGACACATAATATGTCTGCCCCAATGCCAATGGCGAAGATGGAACTAAAGTAATAATGTTGTTGCTGAAAGTAGTAGTGAAGGGAATTGGAGTACCAGCAGCATTTCCAAGACGGAATTCAATAAGGTTTTGTGCATTAGAATCGTTGATCGCGGAATTATCGGCTAATCTCACATTTTCATTAAAAGATAATGTAGGATTTACAGTAGTTGAAACATTGTTTGTGTTATTTCCAGGAAGGTAAGTAACCGTTGGTGGAGTAGTATCAACATTTCCCAGAGGCGTTGCATCTACCGTAAAATTATCAAAACGGTTATTCCCCCCAGTTCCGCCTCCTGTAGCAGAAAATTCTACCTTTACTTTAAAGTTAGGGTTGTTATTGACTGCCTGTATTGCAGAAAAATCCAGTGTAACAAGCTGTGGATCGGCATCCTGAGGACTTACAGTCTGGAATGGTACAAAAGTAGTTCCGTTGGTAGAATAAGACCAGGTTTGAGTTCCCGCTCCCTGCGCAGATCTTCTCGTAGTGAATTTCGTAATAATGTTATTATACCCCGTTGTGGGAAGGTTAAACTGTAAAGCCCCACCAATCGGATTATTGAATCTTAAATGGGTTCCCGGTACATCACCGTTTCTGGCGTTCAAATTTTGAGTACTAAAATTCTGTCCGGTACCACCGGCAAAATCAATGACGCTTGTTCCTCCAGCTATAGCCGCAAGAGAACCATTCACCAATGTAGATGAAGGGGTGGTAACTGTGGCTGCAGAAGTATTATCGTTAAAATTCCAGTAATGAATCAGTGTCTGCCCGAAAAGACCGCTCTGAAAAAAGAATGCGGCTATCACAGACCCTTTTAATAGGTAGTTGTTGATCATTTTTTACTTCAATTAGATAAATGCAAAAATGAACTTTATGTTTCGCAACTATTTTAATGGAATTTTAAGAAATGTTTAAAAAATAGGTTTATTTCCGATAAAAGAGAAAATTATGCTTGAATGAGAAACTTTAGAATGAAATTATTTCCCGGATTTTCCGGAGAAATTTAAAATTGTTCCTGATTTATTTCCTTCCAGAGGATGCTTCTGCATATAAAAATATCCTGAAACAGCAGTCACAAGCAAGAGTACAAAAATAACCAGAACAATTCTTTTTAACATGTCTCTCATATCGCTAAATTTTTAATATCTCTAATTTCTAAAGTAGATGTAGGGTATCCGTTTTCTGTCACTTTGATCATTGCTCTACCCACTTCGTGTAAAGTTAATGATTTTGACTGAAAAAAAACAGGAAAAATCCAAATAAAAGGTTTAAAAAACCATTTTACATTTAATTGACCGTCAACTGGTTTCATAAATCCGGGACGGAAATTATAAGCACCTTTGAAATTCATCTTTTTCAGATCATTTTCTGTTTTGCCTTTTACCCTTGCCCACATCAGTTTTCCACTCTCTGTACTGTCTGTACTTGCGCCTGAAATATAGCTGAACACCATGTCCGGATTTTGGTTCAAAACAGCTTTCGCAAAGTGAATGGTTGTATCGTAAGTGATTTTGGAGTAATCTTCTTCATTCATCCCTACGCTGCTGATTCCAGCACAGAAAAAACAGGCATCATACCCTTTCAGTTTTTCATCATGAAGATCGATGGATAAAAAGTCAGAGATAAGATATTCTTTCAGCTTTGGATGTGTTTTTCCGGATGGTTTTCTGCTTACGCTCAGGATTTCGGAAACATTCGGGTTTTCAAGACATTCCATTAAAACACCTTCGCCTACCATCCCTGTAGCTCCTGTAAGAATTATTTTGATTGGGTTCATTGATTTGCTATTGATAGTTGTATGACGAATGAGGATAAGATTTTACTTTAAAATTCCGAAAAATTTTTATTAAAAAGTAAAAGAGATGGTATTAAAATTTAATGAGGGTGTGTTTTAACCCTCCTGAAAATAAATTATTTATCTATTGGCTTTAGCCGAAACTTAATAATATGAGAGTACATAGAGATTGCTTCGTCGCGTTGCTCCTCGCAATGACAATGCGGGAAACAGCTTCTCAAAGAAAAAGCCGGCTCAAAAATGGCTGGCTTTTAATATTGTTGATGTTGTTATTTTTTATGTTGTAGCTGGCTGTAAATATTATGAATCAATCCGTCTGCTACAGATATTTTAGGAACAAATATCCTGTTGATATCGGACCATGACATTACATGATTAAAGATGCTCAGGGCATGTACCAGCACGTCCGCACGGTCTTCTCTCAAATTATAATTCGTCATTCTTTCTTCCACGGAAAGTTCATTGAATTCTTTGTAAACCTTTTTCAGGTGAGCCAGAGACATGGGTTTTCCGTCTTTTGTTTTGCTCATGGAGAATACTTTGTTGATGTTTCCTCCTGATCCAATGGCTACAATTGGTTTTTTGCTGACAATATTTTCCTTGATTTCATCCTTCATTTCTTTCCAGTTATCCATTGTAACCAGATTATTGAGAAGACGGATGGTTCCGATATTGAACGATTTTTCGTAGACCATTTTACCGTTTTCGTAAAAAGTAAGCTCGGTAGAACCTCCGCCAACATCAATGTATAAATAGGCAAATTCTTTGTCGAGACCTTCTGCTACATGGTTTTCATAGATCAGCGTAGCTTCTTCGTCACCGGAAATAATTTCAATATCAATTCCTGACGTATCTTTTACCAGATCAATAATTTCATTACCGTTGGAGGCATCACGCATGGCGCTGGTAGCACAGGCTCTGTAATGATCTACTTTGTATATTTTCATAAGGTCACTGAAGATTTTCATGGAGTCAATTACCATTTTTTCTCTTTCCGGGCCAATTTTTCCAATGGTGAAAACATCCATTCCCAGTCTCAGGGGAATTCTGAGAAGGTTCAGCTTGATGAATTCAGGCTTTCTGTTGTTAATCTTTACTTCATTGATAAGAAGGCGGGCTGCATTACTCCCTATGTCTATCGCTGCTATCTTCATTTTTTGCTTGTTTTAGCTTTTAAATATTTATAGGTTTCTATTTGTGATCGGCATTCTTTTTTATCATTTCTTATATATTCATTGCTCAGTTTTTTATCCAGAATTCTGGCTTTTACATTATCCCTAAGCTGAATATCAAGAATATCTTTTAATTCTTTCTTAAGGTTTTTATCAGTGATTTTAGCGGCTGCTTCAATCCTGTAATCCAGGTTTCTGGTCATCCAGTCAGCAGAAGAAATGTACATGTCTTCAGAACCTTTATTGTAGAAATACATTACTCTGGCATGTTCCAGATATTCGTCTACAATACTGATGGCTTTTATTTTTTCTTTAAAATCCTTCTGGTTAACGGCACAATAGATTCCTCTTACGATTAATCTGATCACCACTCCGGCTTTGGCAGCATCATACAGCTTTTCTATCAACAGTCTGTCGCTCATAGAGTTTACCTTTACAATGATCTCTGCTCCTCGTCCGGCTTTGGCTTCTTCAATTTCTTTATCAATATGGTGAACAATCTTTTCACGCATAAATTGAGGGCAAACTAATAAATTTTTACAAGTTTTCAAAATCGGAATGAAATCATCTTTAGGTTTTTTAAGCACATTAAATACTTTATTAATGTCTGCCATGATACCTCTATCGGCTGTCAACAGCAAATGGTCACCATATATTCTAGCTGTTTTTTCGTTGAAATTTCCGGTGCTTACAAACCCGTACTGGATGGTTTTATTATGTGCTCTCTTTTTGATTACACAAAGTTTGGCGTGTACTTTTTTATTTGGAATTCCTACAAGAACGGTAATCCCTTCCGGTTCCAGCATGTCTTTCCATTCCAGGTTGGATTCTTCATCAAATCTCGCCTGAAGCTCCAGCATTACAGTCACCTCTTTGCCATTTCTGGCCGCATAAATCAGGGCATTGATAATTTTTGAGCTGCTCGCCAGACGGTAAGCGGTAATCTGTATTGATTTTACATCCGGATCCATAGCAGCTTCACGAAGAAGATCAATCACAGGATTATACTTGTGGTAAGGGAAAGTCAGAAGAACGTCTTCTTTTAAAATAACATCCGTCACCCTTTCTCCATGTTCAAACGCCTGATGTGTAAAAGACGTTCTTTCCACAGGACGTTCATATTTTTCAAAAACATCAGGGAAATCCATGAAATGCTTGAAATTATGAATTTTTCCTCCGGGAATAATGCTGTCTTTCTTGGTTAAATTCAATTTTCTGATGAGAAGCTCCAGCAAAGCTTTATCCATATCTTTATCAAAAACAAAACGGGTAGGTTTTCCTTTTCTTCTGTTTTTGAGTCCTTTTTCTATTTTTTCAGCGAAGTTGGTTTTGATGTCATTATCCAGATCCAGTTCGGCATCTTTCGTTACTTTAAATGCATTGGCAGAGAATTCATCATACCCGAAATAAGAAAATATATGCGGAAGGTTGAAAGTAATGACATCCTCCAAAAGCATTACATTTTTTTCTTCCGGATCTTCTGTAGGCAGCAATACAAACCTTCCTACAAAACGGGACGGGATTTCAATAATGGCATAATTGCTGGAATACTGCCAGTCTTTCTTTCTCATCGCAACGCCCAGATAAAGACTTTTATCTCTCATATAAGGCATCGGCGTATTTTCGTGGAGAAGAATCGGGATCACATTAGATTCTACCACTTCATCGAAATATTGGCGAACAAATTCCTTTTGTTTTATGGTCAGGTTTTTGGAATTTTTAATGGAAACCTTATGATCAGCCATTTCAGTCTGGATTTTTTTCCAGGTTTTATCAAAATTCAGCTGCTGTCTCATCACAATTTCGTTGATACGCTGAAGAATTTTGGAAGGCGGTTGGTAAAAAGACTCAGCAATCACTTTTTCCTTAAAATCCATGGCACGCTTTAATCCGGCAACACGCACTCTGAAAAATTCATCTAAATTGTTGGAGAAAATTCCGAGAAAACGTATTCTTAAATGTAAGGGAACTTTTTCATCCATGGCTTCCTGCAAAACTCTTTCATTAAAGGCAAGCCATGTGATATCTCTTGGATTAAAGTGTATTGACATTCTAAATGTGTATATTTTATCAAAAATAATGATTCGTAAAGATTCTTCCTCTATTTCTTAGGTTAAACTTTGATTAATTTTTGAATATTGGTGAATTAAGTTGCTGTGTTGATAATAATTGTATTGATTTTCAGTTTGTTTTATGAATTTAATAGTTAAGAAACAGAAATATATCTAGTTAATGATGGTAATTTTTATCGGATATAAAGAAAGAAGGGAATAGTGTAAATTCAAGTGGCTTCTAAAAACAAGATGGATGCTGATATTTGGCATTCCGGTACTATTTACATGAAAAAATTTCCATATTAAATCATACAAAACCTCGATTTATCAAGGTTTTTATTTTTATTGTGTCATTTTGTCATAATTCTTCGAATGGTACAGATATTGAGAAATTGAGAGTGTAAATTAAATTAAAAATAGAAAAAATATAAAATATTATGAGTAAAATAATTGGAATTGACTTAGGAACAACCAACTCTTGTGTTGCTGTGATGGAGGGTAAAGACCCTGTTGTTATTCCTAACGCTGAAGGTAAAAGAACTACCCCTTCTATCGTAGCTTTTACGGAAGATGGCGAGAGAAAAGTAGGTGATCCTGCAAAAAGACAGGCTGTAACGAATCCAACAAAAACTGTTTATTCTATCAAAAGATTTATTGGAACGCACTTTAAAGATGATGCTTCTGAAATCACAAGAGTACCCTATAAAGTAGTTGCTGGACCAAACGATACAGTAAAAGTAAAAATTGATGATAGAGAATATACTCCACAGGAAATTTCTGCAATGACTCTTCAGAAAATGAAGAAAACTGCTGAAGATTACCTTGGACAGGAAGTAACAAGAGCGGTAATTACTGTTCCTGCATACTTCAATGATGCACAAAGACAAGCTACTAAAGAAGCCGGAGAAATTGCAGGTCTTAAAGTAGAGAGAATTATCAACGAACCTACAGCTGCAGCGTTAGCTTACGGTCTTGATAAAAACCATAAAGATCAGAAAATTGCAGTATATGATCTTGGAGGTGGTACTTTCGATATCTCTATCCTTGACTTAGGAGATGGTGTATTCGAAGTATTGTCTACAAACGGTGATACACACTTAGGAGGTGATGACTTTGATGATGTGATCATCAACTGGATGGCAGATGAGTTCAAAGCTGAAGAAGGTGTAGATTTAAAATCTGATGCCATTGCTCTTCAAAGATTGAAAGAGGCAGCTGAAAAAGCTAAAATTGAATTATCTTCTTCTCCTCAGACTGAGATCAACTTACCATATATCACAGCTACTGCTACAGGTCCTAAACACTTAGTAAAGAGTTTAACAAAAGCTAAATTCGAGCAATTATCTGCTGATCTTGTAAGAAGATCTATGGAGCCTGTTGCTAAAGCTTTAAAAGATGCTGGTTTATCAACTTCTGATATTGACGAAGTAATCTTGGTAGGTGGTTCTACAAGAATCCCGATCATTCAGGAGGAAGTAGAAAAATTCTTCGGTAAAAAACCATCTAAAGGAGTTAACCCGGATGAGGTTGTAGCAATTGGTGCAGCTATTCAGGGAGGTGTATTGACAGGTGATGTAAAAGATGTATTATTACTTGACGTTACTCCACTTTCTTTAGGTATCGAAACAATGGGTTCTGTTTTCACTAAATTAATTGAAGCGAATACTACGATCCCAACTAAGAAATCTGAGGTATTCTCTACAGCTTCTGACAACCAGCCAGCTGTAAGCATCAGAGTAGGACAGGGTGAAAGATCTATGTTCAACGATAACAAAGAAATCGGTAGATTCGATCTTCAGGATATCCCGCCAGCACCAAGAGGAGTTCCTCAAATTGAAGTAACATTCGATATTGATGCAAACGGTATCCTAAGTGTATCTGCTAAAGATAAAGGAACTGGTAAAGAGCAGTCTATCAAAATTCAGGCTTCTTCAGGTCTTTCTGACGAAGAAATCGAAAGAATGAAGAAAGAAGCTCAGGAAAACTCTGCAGCAGATGCTAAGAGAAAAGAAGAAGTTGAAATCTTCAACAAAGCTGACGGATTGATCTTCCAGACTGAAAAGCAATTGAAAGAATTCGGTGAGAAACTTTCTGCTGACAAAAAAGCAGCAATCGAAGCAGCTCACGCAGAATTAAAAACAGCTTTCGAAGCTAAAAATGCTGATGATGTAAAAGCTAAAACTGAAGCGTTAGATGCAGCATGGATGGCAGCTTCTGAAGAATTATATGCAGCAGGTCAACAGCCGGGAGCTGATGCAGGTGCAGGAGCTCAGAATGCAGGTGGAAATGCCGGAGCTGAAGATGTACAGGATGCAGACTTCGAAGAAGTAAAATAATGATTGATTAATTTCAATATAAATAAAAAACCAGCAAACATTGTTTGCTGGTTTTTTTTATTCCTAATCCTCTTATAATTACAGAATGCACCCTTTGAATCATATATGTGCTGATGATTTTAAGCTATGTTTTCTTCAGGCTGAAAAATTTTATATGGTATTGATAGCAAAGTAATAAGCTGCTTTTATTAATTTTTTTGATGGTAAAGATTTGGCTTATTTTATGCTATACTCACCAAGTTAATTAAAAAAAGACAATATGAAAAAGAAATTATTCGCCTTACTAGCTTTTGGATTATTCGCAATAGCTATTAATGCTCAGGAAACTGTAAAACAGGATGCCAAAAATGTAGGCAATGCCATTCAGAGAGGAGTAAAGGCAACAGGAAAAGGAGTGAAAAATGGTGCAGAATGGGTTGGAGATAAAACTCGGAAAGGGGCAAAAGCTACAAAAACGGGTGTTAAAAACGGTACAAAATGGGTAGGTCAAACTGCTACCAAAGGTGCAACAAGTGTTAAGAATGTTGCTGTAAAAGAAGCAGGTGCAGTTTCAGATGGTTATAAAGATGTAAAAGCAGATTTTAAAAAATAATTTTTCTGAAAAATAAAACAAGAAACGACTTTTATTATAAGAGTCGTTTTTTTATTAATATGATTTAGATTGAAAATGCCATTCAGTTTAATTTTATAGCTAATCATCCAAGAACCATTTGCTATAAATGATAAAAATGAGACAATAAAGTGCTTTGAGCAACATCTTTACAATAAAAAAGTCTAGTATTTTATTGGCATTAAACAGAATTGTATTGATTATTCAGGTTAAATAAAGCCACATTCAAACTATAGAAAGTGGTTTTTATTTATCTTTTTTAGAATTATAAACCTAATCATTATAATGTACACGTAGAAAGCTCTGTTAGCAATAATCTACATTGTTGTTTCATTCTTTATTTGGGGAATTGCATAAAAGAAATAGTAACAGATGCGGAATATGGATCAGAAGAGAATTATCACTTTCTTAAAAGAAAAAATCAAAGCTTATATCAAGTATAATTATTTTGATAAAGACCAGAAATTCCAGACAATAATATCTTCACAATCTAATCCAAAACTTTCAAAGCTTCGGCACAAAGTACATAAGCTTCTCAATGCAAAGTTTGGTATAAAGCTTAGAAAACAGAGATGCCATGATGTAGAGCCTGTTTTTGCTTAAATCAAGTATAACAAAGGATTTAAAAGATTCTTTCTCAGAGGTCAAATTAAGGTCGAAATAGAAACTGGTTTGATTGCTATTGCACATAATTTAAGAAAACTGGCTTTGGCAGGATTAAAAACTGCTTTTCAATAATAAACTGCTGGAAAACTAAAAAAATAAATTATTTTTAGAATTGAAAAACTCGATGTTTTGATCATAAAAAATGTGCTCTTTTGAGAGGATCTCTTCGTTTTTTAATAATTATCCTAATATATTTTTCAAAAAAGACCAAGAAATAGAAAATTTTTTGATTTTATTATTTTTATTAAGACTAATTATGGTTATATATTTTTTCCTATATTTGTGATTTATAATAATGTTAAGAACACTTGATAGTGTGCAATTAAAATAATATAGAAAAGTATTTAATAATAAACTAAAATTATGTAAACATGAAAAGAATTTTGAATTTGGGAATTCTTCTGGTAATATTTTTATCATTGGATTCCTGTAGTAATGAAAATATTTACCAAGATGAAAGTTTTACCCTTCTTGAGCAAAAAATGAAGACTGAGAGAATTGGTAATTTAGATGATAAAATGACTAAGAAAGAAAGAAATGAATTGTATAAAACTCTATTTGCAAATCCTGAAAAATTTGGTTTTAATGCAATAAAGAATGACTCTCGCTTTGAATATTTTAATAGAAGAGGTTATATTGTATATTTAAGAAAGCTACAGAATCAAAAAGAAGAAAATATTGTTTTTTCTAGACAAGGTACTGTACAGAAGAAGACAGACGGTGGTTATTATGTATATTCTTTAGATTGTATTTGTAGTGGTATGGCTACCATGGCAGATAGTACTGGGAAAACTGCGGATGATGATTGTGGAGATATTCCTGGTGCAGGTATCGTTAATCTTGATGAAATGAGCGGAGGTACTTGGCAGGGTTATGGAATATGGGGCGCAGGAAGGGATACTGGACAGTGGTTTGCTATAGAAGCAGGATATTTTTCTGAAGCAACTCCTGTTATTGAAGAAATTGCAGAATGGCTGCCGGAGAGCTGGATTTTGTTAGATTATTAATTTTATTAAAGAAGTAAATATAGAATCGGTTATTAAATAATATACATTTCTAAGAGGTCACTTTTTAATTAATATTAATATTAATATTAATATTTTACATCCTTGAAAGAAAGTCATTAGTAAGTTTATTAAACAATTAATTACTATGAATTTATTGGTCGACTTTTATTATAAGGACATTTTTAGCATAAAAATTATATTTAACAAAATTAATAAATTCATGAAAAAGACAATTACTTGCTTATTAAAAAGTATTTTTATCACAGGGGTTTTTATTATGAACAACTCATGTACTTCTGATGATGTTGAAAATCCAATAACAGTCAACAAGTTCCAGCAAAAGAAAAATATTGAGCTAAAAGCTGTTCAGAAAGATGGAAAATTTTTAGTTAGCGAAACTTCAGGTAGAAATATTGAATTTAAAGAGAAATTTTCACTTTCTAAAGGCTATATTTCTAATGTAAATGGAGTATTAACTTATACAAGTTTAAAAGATAAAGATAAATCTGCTAAAAAGAGTGGAAGTTATTGGATTAACAGTGAGATTTACATTGGTGATGGCAGTGCAATTGATGCATGTAACGGTGGTTATGCCACTGATTTTGAATTGGATCAGGATGAAATTGGATTGTACATGGTTGATAATACTAACATTATACGTTTTACATTGGTAAACTTTCCCTATCTTGATGGTGGTACAGCTAGATATTTGGATTGTTGGATAGAAAATGACCCTGTAGGTACTGTTTATAAACTGTAAAAGTGTTAAAATTAATATAAAGATAAAAGAGTTCTGTGAATACAGGACTCTTTTTTAAATTAGTTACTAATTTCTTAAAGGTGAAAAGAATTCAATTATCAGCCTTATCAGAGTACGAAAGAGAATGTCTTTGCCACGAAGATCGCTCAGCAGGACTTTGCCTATGATGCAACGCCTAAAATTGGTCTTAATTTTAATGCAAGTTATATCTTTGACCAAAATAAAATCAGGTATGAGCTGTTCGGAAGTTTTTCTCAGACATGGCTGATGAACAGTACTTATAAAAATCAGGCAGACTATAATGGCAGAGCTAATCATGTTGCCCTGGTAGGATTGAATGTTTATTATTAAAAATAATGAAAGACAGATATATTGCTTTTCTGGCACTGGCCGGAATAATATCTTTACTAAGTTATACCTCTCATAACAACCCTACGGGATATACCGTGGAGGAACTTCGTACATTGTACAGCAGCGGAGATCAGAGCAAATGGCCGGCTCCTCATTTATTTGATGAAGCTAAAGAAGGTTTTCAGGATATAGGGCCCTTGGCTAAAATGAATTTTCCTGAAGATAATCCCTATTCCGAAGACAAAATGGAATTGGGAAAAATGTTATTCTTTGATCCAAGACTTTCCAAAAGCGGACAAATTTCCTGCGCTAACTGCCACAACCCTGAAATAGGATGGTCAGACGGAAGCAGAGTTTCTTTTGGTCATGACAGGCAGACGGGAACCAGAAATGCACCTACACTGGTGAACATTGGATATGCCAAAACTTTCTTCTGGGACGGCCGTTCAGCTACTTTGGAAGAGCAGGTGAAAGCGCCTATCGAAAATCCGGTAGAGATGAATCTCCATATGTCTATGGCAACGAAAAACATCAAAAAAATTAAAGATTATAAACCTTTCTTTGTAAAAGCTTTTGGGAATGGAGAAGTGACGGAAGAGAAAATTGCAAAAGCTGTTGCAACTTTTGAACGCTCTCTGATCAGTCCGCCATCAAAGTTTGATAAATTCGTTTCCGGGAAAAAAGATGCTTTAACGGATTCTGAAATCAACGGACTTCATTTATTCCGGACAAAAGCCAATTGTATCAATTGTCATAATACTCCTTATTTCTCTGATCAGAAATTCCATAATCTTGGACTGACGTATTACGGAAGAAAATACGAAGATCTGGGAAGGTATATTGTTACTAAGAAAAATGAAGATGTAGGAAAATTCAAAACCCCTACACTGAGAGAGGTTTCTGAGAATAAACCTTATATGCACAACGGGCTTTTCCCTGAATTGGCCAACATTGTGATGATGTACAATGCAGGAATGGGCAGAGAAACACCAAAAGCAGATCAGATCAATGATCCTAAATTTCCACACAAATCAGGAATGGTAGAAAAACTGAATCTCACAGACGACGAAGTTTTTGATATCGTAGCATTTTTGAAAACCCTGAACAGTTACAAATACAAAATGCGTCCCCCAGAATTACCTAAATCATAATCGTTATAGCAAAACTCTTCCAGTCGGGAGAGTTTTGCTATATAAAAAATTAATCATTTCATTTTTGTCAGATTCCACAGTCATTTATTGGTTGTAATAAGTGTAAATATTTTGTCATAATTATCTATTAGTGCTGGAATAAATCTTTAAGTATTTATATTTTATGAAAATTAATTTATGAATTATGAGAAGTGGTTTTAATTCGTATATTTGATTTTTATTTAGAATAAATAAAAATATAGTTTTAAAAATAATTAATGATTACAATTTTATCCATCTAATCCACATTTTCACTAAAAAAACTATGGAACAACAAAACAAAAGAATCCTCACTCTGGATTTAATAAAAGGTATAAGCGTTATCGGAATGATCATTATCCATACCTTATTGGTGTATGCCAATGTAAAATCACAATATGAAACAGCCATCGGCAGTTTTATTGTTTTTCTCGGAAGAGGAACTTCCATTTTCCTGATCTGTATGGGAATTACTTTCATGACCTCCAGTCATCAAAGTCTTAAAAGTGCCCTAAAGCGAGGCATTTTATTGGTATTTGCAGGACTATTTATGAACTTCATGAAGTTTATGATCCCTGTGATTTTTAATTTTGCTCCCGATAATTTTATGCAAAAATACGGCTGGCATGCTCCAATAGAACAGCAGTATGTATATTTGGTACAGCTGGGAGATATTTTACAGCTGGCTGGGATGTCTTTACTGTTCGTTGGGTTTATCAGAGAATATGTGAAAAATAAATATGTCATGTTGGCTATAGGTTTATTCGTTGCACTGATATCCAGAGAAGTGAGCGGACTCAATCTGGATTATCCTGTGATCAATTATATTCTGGATCTTCTTTTCAATACAGATTATCCGGCCTATGTCTATTTCCCTGTTTTCCCATGGATGGCTTTTATTATTATCGGAATGTTTTTCGGGAAATGGTTTCAGGAACTGAATTACGATACCAAACAGATATTTAGAAAGATGCTGTATGTGGGACTTTTGTTCATTGCAATAGGGGCACCATTGGTTTTTCTGTATGGTGACTATAATTATAACGGTTTTTACCATATGGGGCCTGGTGGTGTTATTTATTTTGCGGGCTGGACGTTGTTCTTTTTATGGCTGATTAATACTATTACGGCCAACGTGAAAGAAAATGGCTTTATGCGTGTTCTTAAATACTGCAGTAAAAATTTGACCTCAATGTACATGATCCAATGGATTCTGATCTCATGGGGAAAAGGAATTTTCGGATACAGACAGCATGAAATTGGCTATGTATCAGTACTCATTGTACTGTATATTATTCTCACTTTTTCAGTACAAACTCTGATGGATCTTATAAGAAAGAAAAAAACTTTAATTGATTTCAGACCAATATCACCAAACAAAACAGCTTTAAAATAACTCCAATTCTATTTTTTTTAAATTATGATGAACCACAGTAAAAACTTACTGTGGTTTTTGTTTTTTCTTATTTATTTCTTCTATCTGTTTTTTTACTGACTCTACATCTTCTTCCGTAAGTTTACCATAGCCCTCTTCTTTAATTTGTGCTAATTGGGTTTTTACTATTTCATCTTGTTTGTCTTCATTTTTTAATAACTGATCCCTTAGCGAGATATAGAATGGTGCAGAATATACTTCATCTTTCAAAAACTCTGCAATATTTTTATTTTTTCCAACACACCCTAGAGTATATTTCATGATTAAAGGGTTGTTGGAATAGAATGTATAAATATCTAAAAATCTTTTATCGTTTCGTTTAAACAATTCTTTTCCGGAATATATTTTTAGTGCATTGCTGCCATTCATCGCAAAATAATAGAGTTCTTCATTATTTGCAGCTTGGGCAACTTTCTTAAATTGATTATAAATTTTGCTCTCATCTCCTCCAGCTCCGATATGAGATGATTCAGCATAAGAAATATTCTCTAAAGGTTTTGCCAGCTTTTTTACGGCATCAGAAACCTGAGCATTATATCCTATAAAACTGAGAACAAGAAGGAAAACGTAAAAATATTTATATCTCATTATTTACAAAATATTTAAAGTTAAATAAGAGCCTGTTTAAATTTTATTGAGTAATAATTTTATAGCGGATAATTTGGTCATATTTTCGGAAGACTCATGCAGTAGTTCATAGTTCCTACAAAGCCTTCTGTCATTATCAAACCAAGCAAAAGTTCTTTCTATTACCCATCGTTTACTTACGGGTTTAAACTCTTTTTTAGCTTGTTTTTCTTTATCCCGACTTACCACTTTTACCAGGTATGAATAAAGGCTATGAGCTTTATCTAGAAAATCTCCTCTATAGCCTGCATCAGCAAGAATACACTTGAAATTCATCAGCTCTTCCCTGAGTAATCTAAGCAAAAGCAATCCAGCCTTACTATCATGAATATTGGCTACACAAACCATCACTGCGATTAAAAATCCATTCTTATCTACTAGCACATGGCGTTTTATTCCTTTTATTTTCTTATTTCCATCTACGCCATGAAGACCTCTATTATTGCCCCAGCGTACACTTTGGCTATCCATTATTCCTAAGGAGGCTTCTGCTCGCTGACCCTTTTTTATACGAACTTTCATTCGTAGCTTTTCTAGAATTAAGTCAAAATATCCCAACTCCGTCCAACGGATATAATAGTAATAAACCAATTGCCATTTGGGGAAATCTTTAGGAAGCATACGCCACTGGCAACCTGTTTTTATCAAATACATTAAGGAGTTCCAAATCAAAAGAAGAGGATATTTTCTCTTTCTCTCTTTTAGGTTCATCGTTTTCTTTATATATTGCCACTGGTTTTCAGTTAAATCGGTTGGGTATTTCATTTTTTTTTTTCAAATATCCAACCTCTGAAAGCCTCTTAACAAAATTTTCTACGAAAATTTAAACAGGCTCTAAAATAATTGAACGATTAAATACCTAAATTCGTGTAGATTTAAAATAAAAATTCAGAATGAAATACTCTAAAATTATTGTCATTGTTTCCCTTTTGTTGTTTCAGTTGGGAGCAGCACAGGAAAAAGCAGATGTTGTATTAAATAAAGCTTTCACAGAAGCTAAAGCAGGTAAGAAAAATGTTTTACTGGTATTTCATGCTTCATGGTGCAAATGGTGTAAGATGATGGAAAAAAATATGGACCTTGCTGAAGCTAAGCCCATTTTCGATAAAAGATTTGTCACAGCATATGTAGACGTTCAGGAGAGAGGGGATAAAAAAAGCCTTGAAAACCCTGGCGGACAGGAGCTGATGAATAAATATAAAGGTGGAAATGCAGGGCTTCCGTTCTGGGTGATTCTAAATCTAAAAGGAGAAGTATTGGCAGATTCTTTTGATGCCAAAGGAGAAAACCTGGGATCACCAGCTACTCCGGAAGAAGTTACTACTTTCATTGCCAAGCTGGGAAAAGCCTCAAAGCTAAGTAATGAAGAAGCACAGACCATCGAGAAGATATTTGTTAAGAAATAAGATGAAAAATAAAAAATCCCTCCAATAAACGTATTGGGGGGATTTTTTGTATTATATAATCTGTTGATTAAAGCTTTTTATAGTAGTATTCAATATTAGTCCATAAAACCTGATCTCCTGATTTTACCATTTGAGAAGGATTGGAAAAAATATTTCCAAAAACATTTTCATATTGGGTAGTTCCAAAATGTGCACTTTTAGTAATCAGCAGCCCTTCTTCATCATTTCTGGGAACTCTTTTTATATATCTGTACGTTCTTTTTAACGTAAATGATGAGGTACCTTTATTGAAATCACCAATGTAAGACGGTTTATTTGTATTATTTTCTTTGATGAGTACGGAGTCATTGACGATGGTGAAACTATAAGTGAAATCTGTAGATGAATTTTCGGAAATCAGCCTGATGGTTTTGTTGGTAAGATCAAGGCTTATTTTTTCCCAAGCAGGTTGCTGGTACTGGTTCCAGTAGTCATTGAGATAGGATTCATCCGGTGTAGATTTTTCTCCATTGGATCCCTTATACAAAACTGTATTTTTTACAGCGTAGCTTTTAAATTCAAATTGATACATTTCTTTATCAATCGGTCTCGGGTCATCATGGGTATTGTCATTGTTTTCACAGGAGATGAGTGACAATGCCGCCATCAGGGCATAAAAGGGATATTTCATGGGTACATTTTTGCAAAAATAGTGGTTTCAAAGGTATTGGTGAAATAAAATAGGGTGGAAGTTGTTTTTCATAGAGTGAAAAATGAAAAAAATAAAGGCGAAAGGACAATTTGTTTTGCCATTCCGCCTTTTTACTTTAATTTATTTCCCAAAATAGATCTGATCCTGCTTCTGCTGCTCATTATAAATGATCTGGAAGCTTACCGGCATATATTGGTAAAGGAGTTTCCAATGTTGGATTTTTGCGTGCTTTTTGAAGCTTTCGAAAGATCTTACAAACATGTTTTCAATCATGTCTCTTACATAAGAATTCCCATTTCTGTAAAGCCAGTCCATCAGCTTAATATGATGGGCTATAATACTGATTTTAGATTCCTGTAACAGGTTCTTTAAATAATTTACGGTTGCCTGCATGATTCCTGCAAAATTGTCCTGAACAGACAACTGTATGATTTCATTGCGAAGTGGCGGATAGAAAAATTTTAAGTACTCAACAGCTAATTTTTGATTAATAGTTTGCATTTGTTCTTTCATCATAATTAATAATTTTTCAAACACTTTTTAATGCAGCGAAATGTATACCAAAATTTATAAACAGGCTGCAAAAATAAATACACCTAAGATCACTGCAATGTGAGTGAGTAATATCTCTGCATTGTGTCTGCTAGTCGTGGTTTTCCACGTTTTCCAATCGGAAATTCTTCTTATTTTATTTTTCATAATCTATTGATTGTGAGTTATTTTAATTTTTGTTTAATTTAAACACTTTGTAATGAAACGGCTCAATAATGTAATAAAACCGTTATATACCGTGGCTGTAAATTTGTTTTGAATACACCTTCTGTAGATTCGAAGAAATGTGACTGAAAATCGCTTTTCTGTATTCCTCACTGCAGAAAGCGGTACAATTGTCCAGAGAATAGATAAAAGTAGTCTCAATAGCATTCTTTAATACCGTATCACCGTCAGTGTAAATTTTGTCCATTTTATGTAAACTTCGGAACAGCAGGTTTCTGTCATTCTGGCGGATCATATTTTTAATACGCTCTGTAAAAGTCCGGATGATGCTGTATGAGTTTTGAATTTTAATTTCTTTTACTTCCTTTTCAAAGTCAGGAACCACGTCTGTGATTTCCTTTACGGCTTGCAGATAATTCATAGTATTATATTTTAGATGTGATTGTTTTCCAGCAATTTGATGATGGCACCAAAAATGAAAATGGTTAAAAAAGCGAAAAAGAGCATATGATAAGGTTTCAGCCACTTTGGAGTCTCTGGCCCTTTGCTTTTTAACCTTCTGAGTTTGTCTATTCTGTTTAATGTTTTTAAGTCCATTTTCTATGTTTTCAAATTATGATGCCAATGGTATTCCGTTGGAAATTAAATTTATTTAAAATATTGATATACAGTATTTTGTTGAATTATTGTAGTGTTTTTAAAACAAAAAAACATGTCAAAATGATAAGATTTTTATCAATTTGAAAATAAAAGATAAAAGCCTCTGCTATCTGTCATCACCAGTGAACGACTGAGAATTCCTCTCCTTCAAAGACCAAATTATTTGGTCTTTGTCATTCTGACGAAGGAAGAATCTTATTGAAATTCAATTCTATGAGATTCTTCACTACATTTCATTTCATTCAGAATGACAGAGGATAGTCAAAAGAGAGTAGTATAAAATGCCATTTTTTAAGTTTCGCAGAAAGAATAAGAATGAATATCTTTGCAGTCCAAATATTCAGAAAAATGTTTTCAAAAATAATAGTACACAGAGTCGGAAATAAGATCAACGGGGATTCCCTGACGATTTCCCAGGAAGAATTGAAGCTGGAAGAAGGAATGGCAGAAATGCTTGAAGACTACTTTCTAGGTTCCTTTAAATCAGAAGAAACATTCCATTTTTATAGTGATACGTATCTGGTGAATAATCCAGTTTACAGTGCTGTATCCGAAATTTTCGATGATAAAGCTAAGTTTATCTGGGAATCTGAGAATATTGCAAAACACCTTTTCGAAGCTGCAGAAAACCCAAGAGTTCAGAGTGGAGAACTTTTCATCGTACTTTTTGAAGACGAAAGTGACCGTCCTGACAGAGTGGATAAAATCGGGATCTTTAAAACAGAGAAAAGAGAATCTTTCCTGAAAATCAATCCTTCCGAAGAAACATTTGATATTGAAAAAGATCAGGGAATTGGTTTATCTAAAATTGATAAAGCGGCTTTGATCTACAACAACAATAAAGAAACAGGATATGTACTTTCCGTAGTTGATAACAACAAAAACGGAGATATGTACTACTGGTTCGAAGATTTCCTGAAAGTAAAACAGCGTGATGATGAATATTTCCACACGCAGGAGGCTTTGATGGTCTATAAAGACTATATCACAAAACAGCTTCCTCAGGAATTTGAAGTTTCCAAAGCTGACCAGGCAGATTTCCTGAATAAGTCTATCAATTTCTTCAAAGAAAAAGAAGAATTTAAGCTGGATGAATTTGCCAGTGAAGTATTGGGTGACGAACATGTGATTGAAAGTTTTGTCAACTTCAAAACTGATTACGAACAGGACATGCAGGTAAATATTGCTGAAGAATTCCCGATTAGTGAAGCAGCAGTAAAAAAGACTCAGAGACACTTTAAAAGCATCATTAAACTGGATAAAAACTTCCACATCTACATCCACGGAGACCGACAGAAAATAGAAATGGGTGAAGATGATAAAGGAAAATACTACAGACTTTATTTCGAAAAAGAAGTGTAAAAAGAGGTCTCCCGTTCCATAATAATATCATAACTTTATACTGATTACAAAATAGCAGCTATGAAATTTATGATCATTTTCTGGGGAGCTTTTTTCTTTTTTTTCTGCGCTCCTTTTCCTATTTTCATTTATATGATGGGGGAGGAACTCGCAACAGAACCGAGAAATTCATTAGCCGTGAGCTATGGGTATCTCGGTTTTTCTTTGCTCATATGGATGTATGTGATTGCCTTCTTTATTAATATTCTTTTCATCAAAACTTTTAAGGAGAAAAGTACCATCCAGTCTATACTGAGGAACGGAATTCCGAGAGAAGGAAAAATCGTTGATTATAAACTGCTGAAATATATTCCGAAAACCAATATGAATGTCATTCAGATCGTTCTTTCATTTCCTAATCTTAGAAATACATTAATTGAACATCAAATGATGTTTCACGATTCCAAACCGCAGGAAAAAAGATTTGCTGTGGGAAATAAGGTGAAAGTATTGCTGAATCCCAAAGTATCACAGGAACCTTATTTTATTTTAAGTGATCAGAAGGTTGGTTTTAATTCCTTTGGAATCATTTTAAGAATTGCATTCATTGTATTCTTAATTGCTTATGTGATTGGATTATATTATTATTTCTACATGCGGGAATCCTTCGATTTTGGCTGGAGGTTTCTGACCTTCATGCACCCGGTTATTTTCAGTGGAGTGATGACCCTGATTTATATATTGGTTTTTCAATTGCTGATCAGTAAGCTTTTTAAAAATAAGAAAGAAGAACGGATTCTCTTTTCAGGAAGAAGTGCGGAAGCTAATATCATCAGTGTAAGCCAGACTGGCCTTATGGTAAATGATCAGCCTCAGATTATGTTTCAGGTAAGCTTCAAAGATTTCAGAGGAACTGAGCATATTACCGTTTATAAGAAAGTTGTCGGCCTTTTGAATCTTTCTTCCATACCGAAGCAGGGAAAGGTTGAGATTATGTATGACGAAAATAATCCAAAGAAAATTATTATTCCAAAAGGAATTTAAATCAGAAAAATGAAAATGAAAAAGGTGGAAAATGCTAAATTATTTTTGCCTTTCACTATCTTTGTCTCCTTAGCTAAATCATATGAAAACAATACTTGTCGATTTAACAAAACCGATTCAGTACAATGTAGGAGACCCATGGTTCATGCGGGTAAAAATCAAACATAAAGCCCATAGGAAATCGCATTGGTTGATTAGGCTGGCATTGAGACTTCCGTCAAGACTTTTTCCTAAAAACTGGATAGGCTGGGCAGATGACACCATTAAAAATATGGGGCTTCATGCCACCACTCATATAGATGCACCATGGCATTATGGTCCTATAGTAGAGGGAAAACCTGCCAAAACAATAGATCAGATTCCATTGGAGTGGTGCTATGGAGACGGAATTGTGATCGACTGTACCCATAAAGAAGATTTTGTGGCCATCACCGTAGATGATCTTAAAAAAGATCTTGATAAAAACGGAATTACCATACAGGAAGGAAATATTGTACTGATCAGAACCGATCGTGATAAGATGATGGGAACATCAGATTTTGTAGAAAAAGGAACGGGAATGAGCAAAGAAGCTACAGAATGGCTGATTGATCAGGGCGTGAAAGTAATGGGAATTGACCAATGGGGCTGGGATCTTCCTCTGAAATATATGGCTCAGAAAGCCAAAGAACTTAATGATCCCGAATTCTTTTGGGAAGGTCACCGTGTAGGTATCGAAAAAGAATATTTGCACATCGAACAGCTAACCAATCTGAGAGCGCTGCCCCCATCAGGATTTAAAATCTGTGTATTTCCGCTTAAAATTGTGGGTGGTTCTGCTGCTCCGGTGAGAGTGGTAGCGATGATGGATGCATAGGAATGTGAATTTTTGACCTCCAAGAAATAAAAATGGCGAATTTGATTATTTTCAAATTCGCCATTCTGTTTATTACTATTGTTTCTCAGGCTAATTTTTCTTTCTGAAAAACAAAGCTCTGTTATATTCAAAATTCATTCTGGCGATATTCAGCACAGAAATTCCCTGAGGACATTCCACTTCACAGGCTTCCGTATTGGAGCAGTGCCCGAATAATTCCGTATCCATTTGGGCAATCATATCCAGCACTCTTTTGCTTCGTTCTTCTTTTCCTTGGGGAAGAAGTGCCATGTGGGTAATCTTTGCAGACGTAAATAAGGCTGCACTTCCGTTTTTACAGGTGGCAACACAGGCTCCACATCCGATACATGCGGCAGAATCAAAAGCTTCTTCAGCTGTTTGATGGGTTACCGGAATGGCTGTAGCATCAGGAGCCTGCCCTGTATTGACAGACACAAAACCTCCTGAAGATATAATTCTGTCAAAAGCAGAGCGGTCTACTTTCAAATCTTTTTTCACCGGAAAAGCTTCGGAACGGAAAGGTTCTATCAGAATCGTTTCACCATCTTTAAAAGACCTTAAATGAAGCTGGCAGGTAGTCGTATTTTTCAATGGACCATGGGCAATACCGTTAATCATCATCCCACATTGTCCGCAGATCCCTTCACGGCAGTCATGATCAAATTCTACAGGCTCATCGCCCTCAATAATTAGTTTTTCATTCAGCGTATCCAGCATTTCTAAGAAAGACATATGGGAATTCAATCCTTTCAGGTCATAACCAACGAGTTTCCCCTCACTTTTTCTATCTTTCTGTCTCCATATCTTAAGATGTAAATCCATAATTTTCTGTTTTTTTATTTGTAACTTCTTACCGTTGGCTGAATCTCTTCAAAGGTTAAAGGTTCCTTAATTAATTCAGGTTCAGTATTTTCACCTGCCCAAGCCCATGCAGAGATAAATTGGTATTCCGCATCATTTCTCATGGCTTCTCCGTCCGGAGTCTGGAATTCCTCTCTGAAATGGGCTCCGCAGGACTCGTTACGAGTTAAGGCATCATAGCACATCAGTTCACCTATTTCAAAATAATCGGCTACACGGCCTGCTTTTTCCAGTTCGGTATTCATCTTATCTCCCTGTCCGGAAACTCTTACGTCTTTGTAGAATTCCTGTTTCAGTTTTCGGATTTCCTGAATGGCATATTTCAATCCTTCTTCATTTCTGGCCAGTCCGCAATAATCATACAGGAGTTTTCCTAATGTTTTGTGGAAATAATCAACGGTTTTGGTTCCTTTGATATTGACGAAGTCATTAATTTGATCTTTAACCGCTTTTTCTGCCTGTTCAAATTCAGGAGTATCCGGTGAAATTTTTCCGGTATGGATTTCATCCGCCAGATAATTGGCAATCGTATAGGGAGCAATGAAATATCCGTCTACAGAAGCCTGTAAAAGTGAGTTGGCTCCTAATCTGTTCGCTCCGTGATCGGCAAAATTAGCTTCACCTAAAGCAAACAATCCCGGAACGGTAGTCATCAGTTCATAATCTACCCAAAGTCCGCCCATGGAGAAGTGTGCGGAAGGGGAGATCATCATGGGTTCTTTGTACGCATCGTATCCTGTAATTTTAAGATACATGTCAAATAAATTCCCATATTTTTCCTGAATCTTACCTTTTCCCTGCTCTTGAATTGCTTTTGAAAAATCAAGATAAACCGCATTTTTCAACGGTCCGATTCCGAATCCTGCATCAATTCTTTCCTTGGCTGCACGGGAAGAAATATCCCTCGGAGCAAGGTTCCCGAAAGCAGGATACCTTCTTTCCAGATAATAATCCCTTTCATTTTCTGGAATATCATTGGGTGGTCTGTTTTCACCTTCTTTCAACGGAACCCAGATTCGTCCGTCATTACGTAATGATTCAGACATTAAAGTCAGCTTAGACTGATAATCTCCGGATTGCGGAAGAGAAGTAGGGTGCACCTGAATCCAGCTTGGGGACGCCATCAACGCTCCTTTTTTGTGAGCTCTCCAGATTGCAGAGCCATTACATCCCATGGCAAGAGTAGACAGATAATAGATCTTTCCGTATCCTCCCGTTGCCAATATTACAGCGTGTGCTGCATGTCTTTCAATATCTCCTGTGTCTAAATTCCTTACGATGATTCCCCTAGCTTTTCCATCAACAGTAACTAAATCCAGCATTTCATGTCTCGAAAACAATTGTACAGAGCCTTTTCCAACCTGTCTCATCAATGCCTGATAAGCGCCCAGAAGAAGCTGCTGTCCCGTTTGTCCTCTGGCATAGAATGTACGGCTTACCTGAACTCCTCCGAAGGATCTGTTGTTCAGATATCCTCCATATTCACGGCCAAAAGGTACACCTTGTGCTACTGCCTGATCGATGAGGTTCAGAGAACATTCTGCCATTCGGTATACATTGGCTTCACGGGCTCTGAAATCTCCTCCTTTCAAGGTATCTACAAACATTCTGTAGACACTATCGCCATCGTTTTTATAGTTTTTTGCAGCATTCACACCTCCCTGTGCTGCCACAGAGTGGGCTCTTCTCGGGCTGTCCTGGAAACAGAATGATTTCACATTATATCCCATTTCTCCCAGAGAAGCTGCAATAGAACTTCCCGCTAATCCTGTGCCTACAACAATTACATCCAGCTTTTTACGGTTGGCAGGGTTAACGAGTCTTGCTTTCTTTTTATAATTTTCCCATTTATGTTCTAATGGGCCCTGTGGTATTTTTGAATCTAAAATCATGATCGTTCTGTTTATTGATAAGTAAAAAATACATAGATGGGCATCAATGCAAAACCTACACAGATAATGATTGAATAAGCAATCCCAACAGTCTTAAACCATTTTACAAACTTAGGATGGTAAAGTCCCAAGGTTCTTACAGCACTGTGTATCCCATGAATAAGATGATAACACAGAGCGATCATTGATAACACATAAATGATAACATACCACCATTCTTTAAAGACATTCACGACCAGAATGTAGAGATCTTTATTTCCGTTTTCATCCAAAGGGGGATTTCCGAATTTGTAGATATACCAGAAGTTCTGGAAATGGATCACCAGGAAAATAAGAATTAATGTTCCGAGAATTCCCATATTTCTGGAAGCCCATTTGCTGGCTCTTCCACGTCTGTCGGTCTTATAATCTCCTCCGGATTTTTTGTTTTTTAAAGTAATAATCAATCCGTCTACAGCATGCAGAATAATACTGGCATACAAAACGTAAGAAACTATTTTAATAATGATATTTCCTGATAAAAAATGCGAATACGCGTTAAATTGCAGGTGCGCCTGCTCTTGTGGTAGGAAAAGCTGAAGGTTTCCAAGGAAATGAATCAACAGGAAGAATCCCAAAAAGAGTCCTGTAAGGCACATCAGCATTTTTCTTGACAGTGTTGATAACATATTTTTGATTTATTGATTAATAATATCCTAAGACTTTCATCCACAATCCTCCTACAACCATATAAATGATCAACAGAACGATTCCTATTTCAAGACCTCTTACCCACCAGGCTTTCAGGTCTACATATCCACTTCCGAAGAATACAGGAGCCGGACCGTGCCCATAATGAGTAAGTACTCCATAAATTGAACCCATGAAACCAAGCATCATCGCCAATAACATAGGTGGAATTCCCAAAGAAACACCTACACCAAGCAATGCAGCATACATGGCTGCTACGTGAGCGGTGGCACTTGCGAAAATATAATGACTGAAGAAGTAAACCAGAATGATAACAGGGAAAGCTACCTGCCAGCTCAAACCTCCAATTTGCACCTTAATAAGGTCACTGAACCAGCCAATGAATCCCAATTCATTTAAAGAACTTGCCATCATCACCAGTACAGCGAACCAAACGATGGTATCCCATGCTCCTTTTTCACTTTTTACATCTTCCCAGGTTAATACTGAAGTTAACAGCAATAAGGTTAACCCAATGAAGGCTGTAGTCGTTGCATCAATAGAAAGCGCTCCACCGAATATCCAAAGAGCTAATAGAATGAAGAATGCCAATAGCATCAGCCATTCGTTTCTGGAGATAGGTCCCATTTCTTTTAATTTCTGAGCGGCCATTTTCGGAGCATCCCCTGTTTTTTTCAATTCAGGCGGATATAATTTGTACAGAACTAAAGGAACCACAAAGAAGGCTACTGCACCAGGAATGAAACCTGCCGCAGCCCATGACATCCAGGTAATATCAATACCAAGGTTGGCTGCAAATTTCTGACACATCGGGTTACTGGCAGTTCCGGTAAGGAACATGGAAGAAGCGATGAGATTCATGTAGTAGCTGTTCAACGTTAAGAATGAGCCTAATTTTCTATGGGTTTCCGGTTTTTCAGGAACGGAATCAAAACTTATGGCCATAGATTTCATGATCGGGTAGATAATCCCACCTCCTCTTGCAGTATTACTTGGAATAGCAGGTGCCAGACAAACATCGGCAAGTCCTAATCCGTAAGCCAATCCTAATGAACTTTTACCAAAAACTCTGATGAATAAAAAGGCAATACGGTTTCCTAATCCTGTTTTGATAAATCCTCTGGCAATAAAGAATGAAATCCCGATCAGCCAGATTACTTTGTCTCCAAAACCAGAAAGTGCTTTGGTAATAGATTTTCCTGCATCCCCAGGAGCAACTACCTGCGTAAGGGCAGTAAAACCAATGGCCATCATACACATGGTTCCCATTGGAGCAGCTTTTAGAATGATTCCTAAAATGGTGGCTGCAAAGATGGCAAACAGATGCCAGGCATTCTCTGCAACACCTTCCGGAGCCGGAATGAGCCATATGATTAACGCAACAACAAATGTGATCGCTATGTTTTTGATATTAATTTCTTTCATGATACTAACTGTTTAATCGTTAAAACCTACTCTGTACCTGTACAATGAATAGATTGTTATTGTATTGTGATGTATTTTCAACCTGATATTTGTAGCGGTCAAACTGTACACCCAGCTGAATTCTCGCACCATAGTTTTTCAGGAACTCCAAGCCGAACATTGGGGTAATCGTTTGTCTTGGGTTGGAAGCCATTCTGAAATTGGCATCAAGATATTCGTAACGGCAGGATAATTCGAAGGCACTCAGGTTTTTATGATTGATCTCGTATCTTAAATTCGGAAGGAAATAAGCACCGCGAATCAGGTATTGATCGGGATTATCAGGTCTTAATTCAGGGGCAATAGAATTGTAGAGAACGTGGTTGGTTGCCTGTTTAGCTTCCAGCTGCATGTCAAGACTCCATTTCGGATTAAATTCGATCAGTGAACTCAAATCTACTCCCAAAGCGTATACTTTTTTGCTGAAAACCTCTCCTGTACCTCCATTCAGACCTATATTAAAGTGATATTTTTTTGATAATCCAAAAACAAGACGGGTAGAATATTGTTTTCCGTTATCGTTGTCATTGATTTGATTCTTTCCGTTCCCATTAACTATAGAAACTGCATATTGAAAAGGTATTTCTCCCAACTGAAGCTGTCCTGTTGCAGACATCCCGATCTGGAAGCTTGTCCAGCCCAGTTTTCCGAATTCTGTGTATTGATTGGACCAGTCTAAAGATTTAATAATGTCAATTGGATAAGTCTCTTCAATACCAAACCAAGGTCTGAATTGTCCTACGGTAATCGCTAATTTAGGATTGAAGGTGTACTTCAGATAAGCATTTTCAAGAACTCTGCTTTTGGGATCATTTTTAAAATCAGCGAGGTTGGCCAAAACAACCACTTCAGTTCGTTTACTGATCTGTGCCCGAACCTGAACCCTCATGTATTTGAGCATGAAATTATTATCAGTTCCGGAACCATCGGCATGATGAAGTCCGTTTACATCAACATCTTTACTCATCCCTACCAGATAACGCGCCTGAAAGAGGCCTTTGATCTGCAGCTGCGGATATTTTACATTTTCTTCTTCCTGTGGAGGAGGTGTGGTCTTCAGAGAATCCTGATTTTGTGCATAAGCTGATAACCCGCAGGCCAGCATGCACAGGATCAGGCTTTTCTTTTTAATCGAAAAAAAGGCCATATCTATTTTGTTTTTTTATTGTGGAACTTTATTTTGCCATAAAGTTTTTACCTGATGACAGTGGTTTGATATCATCATTTGACATACTTAAATCCTTTCCTCTGCCAGAGCAGATTATTTACTTCAGGTAAGCATCTTTGTGGTGAAATATCTATTTTAATCCTAAGAATGTGAACGGTGCAGATTCTTTGAAATTGGCATTGGCTTTCCCGTTGTAAGTATTATTATTGCTCAGATCCAGTTTCATTACTTTTCCCTTGGCACTTAAGTCGAAATCTTTAAGATCTACCCAGAAAGTATTTGGAGTGAAAACCGTCTCAAAATAATACACCAGATTTTTCTGGTCGGAAACAGAACGCCATCTTGTAGAAGAAATATTAGGTTCCGTTGCAGAAGTGATTCCGTAAGGTACTGAACAGTTTCTGATCACACTGAAAACACTTGCTACTGCGGTACGGGTGTCTGCCGTCTGTGGAATGGCATTGATGTAATAAGAAGCTCTTACAAAACGGTCTGCAGCGCGGTTGGTTCCCGGAAGCATAACAGTCCCCGGAATTCCTTTCCAGTAATTGTTAAGAGCAAGCTGTTCTTCAAAAATAGGAGAGTTGGTCATTACAGTGTAAGAAGGATCATGATGGATAACCAGTTTACCGTTGATGTATTCGAAAACAGCGTTGTCACCTGAAGCGTCAGAAAGAGAAAGATGTACGGTTGTAAATCTCTCTGTCCCCGGAATATAATCACTTACAATCACGAAGGGTTCTTTTTGTGAATACTCTACAGCTTCTTTTACAGTGGCAAAATTATCAAGATAATATTGTGCCCATAATGAAATGGCAATTCCCTTTTTACTTCCTTTTCCGTCAAATTTTGGATATTGTGATTCTCCTAGCCAAAGCAGGTTGGCAACCAATCCTTTTTCGTTCATGCCGTCGGCTGAAGCAATATCCCAGGAAGAGCTTATGAGACTTCCGTATTTGGCTGTCCATTTTACAGATTTGGCACCTACCAGTCCGTTGCGCTCTATTCCTTTAGGTAAAACCCATAAATTAGCAGGGATTTCGTCTCGCCAGTCCATGGAACGGGCTGTGATAACGGTATTTTGAGGTCCTTTGTAAACCACCCTTGTACAGGCTTCTGACGGATTCCATAATCCTACGGAAAGGATCATAGAAAATAAAATTAATGGGAACTTTTTCATAATAGTATTATTTGAATTTAAATTTTGTATTGAATTTATTGTGAATAATTCAAAGAATTTTGATCATATTCATTATTTGGTGATATAAATTTAGCAAAATTTGTTTAAATAAAACAATTATTAAGATTAATAATGTGTAATCCATGTTATGAATCATGGTTAAAGATAGAATAACTCCATTATTGGAAATTTTTTTGTATATTTAGAGATATAGCATTAAAAAGGGAGAAAAATAAAGAATAGTTTAATGTATTTTTGATGCCCTTTTTGTAGGATTCCTCCATGAATGCTTGGTAGAGTGGACTTTGAAATTACATACCACAAAAGTGAAAACCATTCAAAAAAACGCTATATTTGATTAATAGACTGAAGAGATATATGAATTTTGTAGAATGTCATGAAGAACCTATCCATATTCCGGGTTCTATACAAAGTTTTGGTTATTTGATTGGTATTGACGCAGAGTCCCATACCATTACTTTTTTTAGTAGGAATATCTCGGATATATTTACCATCGAAAGTCCGGAAAAACTTTTCGAAAGGAAGATTACAGACTTTCCGGAAAGCTTTCAGAGCATTATCAATTCAGAAATATACACTTCTCTGGAAAGGTTTACCAGACGTAAAAACGAAACCTATTTTGACAAAATCTTTATCAACGAAAAAGAGTATCATTTTTCTGTTTTCAAAAGTGAAGCTTATATTTTCCTTGAATTTGAAGCAGTATTGATCAATCCTGACAAAAGAATTTCCAATAAATATGATAATTTTTACATCATCGATAATGAGAAGGAGCTCTGGAATCATTTGCTGGAAACCTTGACAAAGGTGGTGAATTATGACCGAATGATGGTTTATAAATTCATGATGGACGGTTCCGGAAAAGTAATTGCAGAAAAGAAAAATGAAAACATGGAAAGCTTTCTGGGGCTTCATTATCCGGAATCCGATATTCCCAAGCAGGCCCGGGATCTTTATCTGAAAAAACGAAAGAGAATTTTCAGCAACGTTTATGCTGATACCGTTCCTATTTTAAGCAAAAGTGCTGAAAGTATTGACCTTACTTTTTCGGCATCCAGAGGAATGTCACCTATTCATGGGCAGTATCTTAAAAATTCAGGAGCAGCTTCCAGTTTCAGTGTTTCCATTATCATTGATGATCACCTTTGGGGGCTGGTAACATGCCAGAATGTAGAACCGAAGCATATTGACCTTGAAGACAGGGTACAGGCTGGGATTTTTACAACATTGGCTGCTAATGCCTATTCTTCTTTTAAATCCAAGCGAGAACTGAATTATCGCCTGGAACTGAATGAAAAAATAGCAGAGTTAAAAACTAAATTTTTAAAACATCATCATCTTTTTGATTCGCTTATTGAAAGTAAAACAGAGATACAAAGATTGCCGGAAGCAGACGGAATGGCCGTTGTTTCGGATGACAGCATTATCACATCGGGAAGTACACCGGATATGGAAAGCATTGCTAAAATTGTGCAATGGGGACTTGGCCATACCAATGACCGTATTTTTGTGAGCCGAAGCTTTCTTAAAGATTATGGTGAGGAGCTGAATTTGTCTAAAAATGCTGCCGGAGTCATTATTTATTTCATAGAAAGGGATAAAAATGAAATGCTGATCTGGTTTCGTAAAGAGTTTGATGAACATATTGACTGGGCAGGAAATCCTGAAAAAAAAGTAACTGTTTTTTCTCAAAACGGAGAGGAAAAACAAATGATATCACCCAGAACTTCTTTCCACATTTTTACAGAAAATATTAAAGGGTATTCCACAAGATGGAACTCCCGGAATATAAGTGCGGTGCATGCTGTACGGGATTTGATTTTAGAGACCTCACACAAAAACTATAATGCCATCAAAAGTCTTAATGATGAGCTGAAGAAGGTAAATGAAGAACTGGATAGTTTTTCTTATACCATTTCCCATGATCTGGGAACTCCTTTGACAGTTATGAAACTGAATGCTCAGATGCTTCTTGGAAATCTTGCCGGAGATACTGAAAAAAGCAAGACGAAAATTAATACGATCATCGAAGAAATTGACAGTATGGCTGAAATGATGCAGGATGTATTACAGCTTAGCCGTGCCAAGCATAGTGAAGTTCAGCTTGAAAGCCTGAAAACAGCTTCTACAATCTACAAAATTTCGGAAAATGCTAAGATGACCTATGGTAGTTCAAACAGTGAAGTTATTATTAAAGAATGTCCGGATGTTTTAGCAGATAAAACCATGCTTCATCAGGTATTTCTTAATATCATCAATAATGCCGTAAAATATTCTTCTCACAAAGATCATCCAAAAGTGGAAATTGAAGGAACGGAAGATGGGCAGACTATTATTTACAGGATCTCAGACAACGGTATTGGTATTCCCGAAGAAGAAAAGCATAAGATGTTTAAAATTTTCAACAGGATGGATAATGCCAAACAATTTAAAGGGAATGGGATAGGATTGTCTATTGTACACCGTATCATGAAAAGAATTGGTGGAAATGTGGATTTTGAAAGCAATGAAGAGGGTACTTCTTTTATTTTAACGTTCAAAAAGCCTTATATTTGAGAAACTTTTAAAACGTTATGTATGGTATCAGAATATCTTAAACAGAATACGGCAGATTATCACGATGCGGCAGAAAAACTTTTTAATTCTGAAAAGATTTTTAATAAAACTTTCACTTTAGAGGATTATAAAAAGATAATTCACACCAATTACCTGATGCTTCTTCACAGTGAAGATCAAATTTTCAGTAACCTTTCTGATAAATATGCGGAAAAGCTTCAGCTGGATGCGAGAAAAAAACTTTCTCTCATTGAAAAAGATCTGAAAAGTCTTTCTCTGGAAAACCAGAAAGTTTCTCATACTCTCGAATTCAGTAATGAACATGAAGCACTTGGAGCAATGTATGTGATTGAAGGTTCTACACTTGGTGGAAATGTAATTGCAAAACAACTTTCTAAAACGGAAGGGTTTGATGAGGTTACCTTCAACTTTTTCGGATGTTACCAGGAAAGTACAGGCTCTATGTGGAAGAATTTCAAAGAAGTTCTGGATACAGAAGTAACGGAAGAAAACTACAATGAAGTGCTTTCCGGCGCTAAAAAATTATATACGTTTTTACTGAACGTCAACTAATTTATTTTAATTCTAATTAAATTCCTGAAAAATTGCTCAATTTTTCAGGAATTGTTAAATTTGGGGAGTTTCAAATTTAAACTTAACTAACAAAAAATAATTTTTAAAAAGTAACAATATGAAAGTAACTGTAGTAGGTGCAGGCGCTGTAGGAGCAAGCTGTGCAGAATACATCGCAATGAAGAACTTCTGTTCAGAAGTAGTTTTGGTAGACATTAAAGAAGGGTTTGCTGAAGGGAAAGCAATGGATTTGATGCAGACAGCATCTCTTAACGGATTTGATACAAAAATTACGGGTACAACAGGAGATTACAGCAAAACTGCAGGTTCTCATGTAGCAGTAATCACTTCAGGAATTCCTAGAAAACCTGGAATGACAAGAGAAGAATTGATCGGTATCAATGCTGGTATCGTGAAAGAAGTTACTGAAAACTTAGTAAAACATTCTCCGGAAGTAATCATCATCGTGGTTTCTAACCCAATGGATACTATGGCTTACCTTGTTCACAAAACTTCAGGTCTTCCTAAGCACAAAATCATCGGAATGGGTGGTGCATTAGACTCTGCAAGATTCAAATACAGATTGGCTGAAGCTTTAGAAGCTCCAATTTCTGATGTAGACGGAATGGTAATCGCTGCTCACAGTGATACGGGTATGCTTCCATTATTGAGCAAAGCGACAAGAAATGGGGTTCCTGTAACTGAATTCTTAAGCGATGAGCAACAAAAATATGTAATTGAAGAAACTAAAGTAGGAGGAGCTACCCTTACAAAATTATTAGGAACTTCAGCTTGGTATGCGCCAGGTGCAGCAGTTTCTGTAATGGTTCAGGCTATTGCATGTGACCAGAAGAAAATGATCCCTTGTTCTTTAATGCTTGAAGGAGAATACGGACAAAATGATATCTGCCTAGGTGTTCCTGCTATCATCGGAGCAAACGGTGTAGAATCAATTGTAAACGTAACATTGACTGCTGAAGAGCAATTGAAATTCGCTGAAGCTGCTAATGCAGTTAGAGAGGTGAATGGAGATCTTAAATTTTAATAACTATCCGCTTTAAGCAGGAATTATAAACCCCGGCTGTTTCTTTGAAACAGCCGGGGTTGTTTTTTATAGCAATACAAATTTAGTTTATTGTTTTGAGGACACGAGCTAGACGCTCTCGCCAGCAGAGATCGTTACGGGAAACCATGTTTAAGTTTAATGGTTTTAGGGCTTCGGCGCGGCCGCAGGCCACGCCGAAGCCCTAAAACCAAAATTTTCAATACCAAATCACTTCGCTGTATTCACAAAACGATTTACAGTATCCACAAAGGCCTTATTTTTTTCATAATACAAAAGGTGTCCGCCATCAATGGAAACTACTTTCTGATTAGGAAACCGAAAGGTTTTATAATGCTGAGTTCCGACTGCTTTATCCCTTTTTCCTGTAATGACAAGCACAGGAACTTTGATATCTTTTGTCATCGGAGCATAATCGGCATAATATTCCGGGAAATCTTTAGGTTTTGAGATGACAGCCATTCCGAAATCAATGATACGGGGATGAAGAGAATCAATTTTGTCCATTTCTTTTATAGTTTCGATATCTTCAGTTAGGAATTTATACCCGATTCTTTTCTTTCTTAAAGCACTGCTGACTTTTGAAAGTTCAGAAGAAAGGCTGTCTTTAGAGACTTCTCTGTTTTTTATCTGTAAAAGGCTGTTACCATATTCAATTTGCTCTTTGACAGATTCATCATTCAGGAAATGCAGCGTGACATTGGCAAGAATGAGTCCTTTGGTATTTTGAGGATATTTTTTAGCATAATTAGCCGCTATGATTCCGCCAAAAGAATGGGCTAAAAGGAAGATTTTTTTCAATTTGAGGTGCTGTCTCAGTTCTTCAATATCCTGAATCATTTTGTCAAGATGATAATTTTCAGCAGTTCCGGATTTGCCGGAGCCCCGTTGATCCATATAAACCATCTGCATGCTTTTTTCCAGGCTGTTTCCACCCAGCAGCTCAAAAGAAGGATATCCCTGTCCGGGACCTCCGGGAATATAAAGGCAGGCTTCGCCTTTTCCGGCAACTTTATATTTGATCTTTACATGATCTGAGGTTTCAAAGAAACTTTCGGAAGTATTATTCTGAGCTGAAACGACAGCCAGGGAAATGAACAAAAAGAATAAGAGAGAGATTGTTTTCATATAGTAATAACAGTTGTAAGGGGCTGTTTATTACCAAGATTAGAAATTATCTTTCTTTGCTTTGGGACTTCTTAAGATTATTACAGTACTATGAAGGTAAGTGATTGGTTTTGATTTTATTATTATTTATATTGATTCTTTGATGAGTTCAATTTTCAGCGATTTTCTCAAATAATTCTGGGTAGCTGGTAACTAATCCCATTTCATCTACTGAAATTTCAGCTTTAAAATCATTTTCAATATTTTCATACAGATATTTATTAACAGCTGTTCGCGTGTATTGCTGTTGAACCGGTCTGATTTGATGTTTTAAAACATCAATATATAAAACGTCAATTTTCTGAGAATTGTTTTCTGAAATATTTAAGTAGTTGATTGGTAGTGTATTGGTAAATGGAGTCAGAGAAATATCTATGAATTTGAAATTATTGAATTTAGAATTTACAACCCCATTGATTTCCCATTGGTTCTGATTTCTTTTTCCTGAAAAGATTCTTTTAATTGTATTAATCTCACATTTGATCAAGAAATCCTGAACAAACCAGTCTTTATCAATAAGGATTCTATATTCTACAGTATATATATTAGCTTTATGACATCCTATTATTTTGGATTTTGCAGTATAGTTTTTATTATCTGATTGTAAACTGAAATATTCAAGAGACTGATAAAATATTCCTTTCCAGATCAATGTTTTCATAATGATATTCTTTGATATTTTTTATTATGACATACAAGATAATGAATGCTCAGGCTTAGTACAAAAAAGAGCGGTAAAAACCGCCCTCAACAAAATTTTATCTAACAAAAATATTTTACATATAAACGCATCCGCATCCGGTTTCCCATTCCTGGCAAAGACGCATGGGCTCATTACATCCAGGGTTGCCACCGCCACCTCCGGAAACTCTGTAACAGGTACCATCACTACAATAGTAAGAACCTATTGTTGGTGGGCAATTTCCATCCATATCACAGATTGCATACGGAGTATCACCACCGCTGATCAGGACAAGCTGATTTCTCCTTAATTTTTTTAAGTTTTTCATAGTAATATTTTTTAATTTGCTGATTACTAATGTATAGAAAAAATAGCACACCTGCAAGTGTTTTAATTAGAGCAAAGTAATAGATTGTAAAATAATACCAGATTTAATCCATATCTAAGGTCATATAAAGAGCGAGTTCCTCTGAATTATTATAAAGCCTTGTATTCAGTCCTGTTATATTAAAACCCATTCTTCTGTAGAACTGTATAGCAGGATAGTTGGTGTTTTGGGTCTCGAGTTCAATAACTCTGCAGTTGAGCCTTCGGGCTTCTTTAATGGCGCTTTTAATCAGCATAATACCGATTCCCTCCCGTCTGTGTTTTTCGTCAATCAGGATATTTTCAATGTAAAAGCTGTTGTTCCATGTCCTGTGTTTGCAAATGATCCAGCCTGCAAGTTCTTCATTCACATAAGCTCCGAAAGAATTTTCCTTTTCAATAATGGTATTGAGCTCTTCAATATCTTCAGAAGTTGTTTCCCAGACTTTTGTATAAAGCAAAGATTTTTCCCTTAAAATAAATTCAAAAGAACCACCCAATTCAATAGAAGAAACAGAATATATGATTTCTGTTGTATAGCCGTTAAGTCCCCATTTTATACTTGGGTTAGAAGTTAATTTTTGTAGTTTTCTTATTTCCACATTATATATTTTAAGATTACTGAATTTTTGAATAGATTTTTAACCGATAGTGTTAATGTTTTTACTGTTTTTTCTAGTATACAGTTAGAATATTTTTAAAAAAATTAATTTAGAGGTTAAAGAATTGAATAAGTCTTAATAGTCCGAATTGAAATTTAGGCTTTTCATAATCTTTATCAGGATTATATATTTTAACTTCTACTTTATTTCTGTCTTTGATTACAAGTCCGGAATGATTTTCAAGGTTTGAATTAATTCGTTCCAATAGTCCCAATTGAAGCATCACATCTAATATTCTTTTTCCATCAGCAAAATTTTCATAAATAATAACAGGAAGAGGTTGGTACTCAGGTGTAGATTTAATATAAAGAGAAAAAAAGTAAGGATCAAGGTCTCCAAACTCCATCCCAAACATAAAAGGAACCTCAATTTGCTGTTTAGTGATTACATTTTGAAAGTGACAATGATAACCATGAAGGAAATACTCCCAATTCCCTACTTTCCCATGCTGGCTTTTTCTACTTCTACCTTTTAAATAATTAAAAACCAGAAATGGAAAATCTTCATTGAGTATTATTTTTTTCTTTTTAATAAATAAACGTATCAGTTCTTCTCCGAGTTTTCTGTAGTCTTTTGCACATTGTACAAAAAATAATTGATTGGCAATTATTTCTTCTTTGGTGATCAGTTTATTTATTTCAATTTTAGGTTCCATTGAATGAATACCAATTTGAAAATGAGGAAGGTTTTTCTTTAATTGCTCGCCATAATCCTCTCTAATGTGGCTGATAGGATGATCAAAAATTATTCTGATTGTTTTTTGACGCGGGATATTTCTGAGGGAATCAATACTAGGAAGTTCTTGTATTGATTTTGCAGTTATTACATGAGTAGTTCTTTCCAAAGCATTAAATCAATGATTTGTTCAAATTTAAATAAAATTTCACACTCCAAAACTTTCAAAACCCTTAAATTTGTAGGCAATAAAAATTTACTTGGATGCTTAGGAACATTTCAATTGCGGCAGCTACTTTATTGTCCGTAGTTACAATCAATGCACAGAAGAACAGAAATACCCAACTGGAAAGACCCAAATTAGTCGTAGGTCTGGTAGTAGACCAGATGCGTTGGGACTATTTGTACCGTTTTTATAGTAAGTATGGGAATGATGGTTTCAAAAGGCTTTTGAACACAGGATATTCTTTAAATAATGTACATATTCCTTATGTTCCTACCATTACGGCTTTGGGACATACATGTATTTATACAGGATCTGTGCCTGCTATTCACGGGATTGCAGGAAACGACTGGACAGATAAAGAAACAGGAAAAGGAGTATACTGTACAGCGGATGAGAGCGTTCAGCCTGTAGGAACTACCAATGCAAAAATCGGAAGCCACTCTCCGAAAAACCTTTGGTCTACTACAGTCACTGACGAATTGAGACTGGCTACCAACTTCCAGGGAAAAGTAGTGGGGGTTTCTTTAAAAGACCGTGCTTCTATTCTTCCGGCAGGGCACACGCCAAACGGAGCTTTCTGGTTTGATGACAGCACAGGAAATTTCATTACCAGTACATGGTATATGAATGATCTGCCTCAGTGGGTAAAATCATTCAACTCTCAGAATCTTCCTGAAAAATTAGTAGCCAACGGTTGGAATACTTTACTTCCGATCAATCAATATACAGAAAGTGCACCGGATAATTCTTCGTGGGAAGGACTGCTGGGAAGTGCAAAAACACCTACATTCCCTTACAGCAATTTAGCAAAAGATTATCAGGCTAAAAAAGACAATATCCGTTATACACCTTTTGGAAATACACTGACGTTGAAGCTTGCAGAAGCATCGGTAGAAGGTGAAAAACTGGGTGGAGATAATATCACAGATTTCTTAGCGATCAATCTTGCCTCTACAGATTATGCCGGACATAAATTCGGGCCTAATTCTATTGAAGTAGAAGATGTTTATATCAGATTAGATCAGGATTTGGCAGAATTCTTCAACTATCTGGATTCAAAAGTTGGAAAAGGGGAGTACACTGTTTTCCTTTCTGCTGACCATGGTGGAGCACATTCTGTAGGATTCCTTAAAGAACATAAAATCCCGACAGGTTTCTTCGGTGAAGATGCAGAAAAGAATCTAAACCAAAAACTGAAAGAGAAATTTGGAGCCGATAAATTGGTTAATGCTATTGACAACTATCAGGTTTATTTCGACAGAAAGGTATTGGCAGACAGCAAGCTTGAGCTGGATGATGTAAGAAACTTTGCCGTAAAAGAAATTGAAAAAGATCCTACGGTTTTATATGCTGTTTCTGTAGACAAAGTGCAGGAGTCAAGCATTCCGGAGCCGATTAAACAGAGAATTATCAATGGGATCAACAGACAGAGAAGTGGAGATATCCAGTTAATTTCTCATGACTCTATGCTTCCGCCATATTCTAAAACAGGAACTACACACAGCGTTTGGAACTCTTATGATTCGCACATTCCATTGATCTTTATGGGATGGGGAGTAAAGCAGGGAGAAAGCAACAAAGAATATCATATGACAGATATTGCTCCTACAGTATCTTCTTTATTGAAAATCCAGTTCCCAAGCGGAAACGTTGGAAACCCGATTACGGAAGTTATTGGCAGATAAATTAATGATTATAGAACAAATCTGTTTAAATGTTTATTTTTTGGAACCATTAAGGTTGTATTAAGGCGTTAAGAGTATTAAGACAAGCTCCGCTTTAAGCTTAAAAATCAGAATGATTAATCTTAACTATACTTTATTTCTAAAATCTTCTTAATGGTTCTCGAAATTTTTAAACACATTCAATATAAAAACATTCCATTCCGGAATGTTTTTTTATTTTCAAAACTTATGAGTTTCTTATCATGTGCTGTATCTCCTGATGAAACTTCTTATTCTGTTTTCTGATTTTGATAATAAAATATAAAAGAATAACTATAAAAATACATCCCAGCAGAACAGAAGCCATTTTAATGTAGTGATAATAAGACTTCAGTTTTTCCTTTTTTAAAGCCGTTTCCTTATTGTGATTGTTGATTACCCGGTTAATGGATTTCAGCTCGTTCTGTTTTCTTTGGAAACGCATTTCCAGGTATTTTTTATTATACTGCTGATAAAGATTCTGTTGTCCTATCGCAAGATAATTATCGGCTAGTTCTTTGTAAAGTCCTTCATTCAGGATGATATCTCCTGTGTTTTTACAAAGGTTTTCAGCTTTTAATAAAAGATTAATGGCAGACTGATTTTCATGTCTTTGTTTGTGGATTTCAGAAATTCCTTTCAAGGCGAATGCTTCCAGACTTTTAGCATAATTTTTTCGGGCATAATTGATAGACTGTGAAAAAGCTTCATGTGCTTTATCAATTTGATTGAGATTCAGGTAGCAATAGCCAATATTATAGTACACCACACTCATATTGGAATAAGTCGTTTTTTTCACCGGAACTTTTTCATAATTCTGTATCGAAATCAGTAACTTTTCCAAAGCAATTTCCGAATTAGACTGGCTTTTATAAACCATTCCTCTTATCGCATAGCTTGCCGCAGTTTCAATATATTTTTCGGGGTTCTTTTCCGGAATTTTTGCAATATACAGATCAGCTTCATTCAGTGTTTCCAGACATTTACTGAAAAGTTCCATTTGCTGATACTGGATAGCCACTGAAATAAGAACACCCGCCTGACTTTTAGGATCATTGATTTTCTGGGAAAGTTCTTTCGCTTTTAAAATATATTGTAAAGATTCTTCAAAATTTCTTTTCGCAATATTAGCCGTGGAAAGAAGCATATAAAGATTAATAGACGTCTTTACGTCAGGAGAATTTTTTAACAGCTGTTCTCCTATTTTAATGGCGTTATCAGGATTGTCATAAATTTCAAGCTTTGCTTTTTTTATTAACACACTGTCTGGTGTCTTTTGTGCTTGCGCGAAAGTGATAAAGCAAAATAGGGTTAGATAAAGTATTTTTAAAAATGATTTCATAAGACTTTAGTTTTACTGATTTCCTGAATATAAACGTTAGGAGACATTCCGGTAACAGATTTGAAAACGGTGGTAAAAGCACTGTGCGATGAAAAACCGGAATACTCTGCGAGATAGCTCACTTTATAATTAAGAAATGCAGCATCGTTTCTTAATAGCTGTACAATATGATTAATCCTGAGTTTATTAATATACCCGTTGAAATTTTTCTCCTTATTGTTAATGACTTCCGAAAGGTATTTTGTATTCACTTCCATTTGGGAAGAAAGCAGAGATAAAGACATGTTCTTATTCAAATAGCCGTCAGATTTTTCAAATTCCTCAAGCTTCTGGAGAATTTCATCCTCTTTTTCTCTTGATATTTTCGTAGAACCGGAATCTTTTGTTATTGCTTGTGTCTTGTTTACAATAACCGGTTGAGCTTTCTGGCTGATCTGTTTTTCAAAGAAGTCAAACTGCTTTTTTAAGTCTTTATTTTTGCTTTTGATGAATAAAAAATAAGTAAGCAGACCTATTACAATCAATAATAAAATAATGATCAGATACAAGGAAGACTTCTGAAGAATGAATTTCTGAAATTCTATATTCTTATTCTGACTGGTTTCAACAAGCTTTACAAGGTATCGTATGCCTTCTTTTGAATTTGAATCTGTTTTTGCTTTTAAATCATTGTGAAGTTTATTGTACTGATGGTATTTTGCATCATTATGGACTGCGTAGTAATTTCGGGATAATGATTCGTAAATTTTTATTTTTAAATTATTAAAAGGAAGGTTTTCAACCAACGAAAGTCCGGTTTCCAGTTTTTCAATGGCTGTTGCATAATCCTGTTCTAGAAAATAGTACTGGGAAAGGTTTTCATAAGCCAATCCTAACAGAAAAGGTTTACTTTTTTGATGTTCAAGATCTGAAATAACACTGTTTATAAGTGTTTTATATTCAACAAGTTTATTCTGTTTCAGCAGATAAGAAGATCGGAAAATCCTGTTTTCCATTTTTATAATGGCATTTTCCTCATTAAGCTCACTCAAATACTGATTGCTTTTATCAAGATTTTGTAATGCGGTAGGATAATCCCTGTTAATTCCTGAGTTCAGGCCCTGAAGCTGATACAGTTTTGCCGTAGTGATTCTCAAAGCCGGATCACTGCTTTTAAGAAGTCGCTGATCAGATAAAAGATGGCTGATAATTCTTTTAGACTGATTGTACAAACCTAAATTTTGATATTGATCCGCCAGATTATAATCACTGAAAACCTGCATGAAATAAGAAAGTCCGGTTTCCTGATCAGCATCTTCATGTTGAGCAAAAATATTCACAGACTGTACATAATCACCTTTCATAGCATAGGCCTGCGAAATGATATTCTGGAGCATCATTTTGTGCTCGGCGTCCTGATCACTGACGAGAATTCCCTGGGTATAACTAATGCATTCGTCAGAATTCTGATAGAGTTTAAGAAAAGCCTTATCGGCTAAAATTGCAAAGTCCGGGCCGGACTGCGCATTGGCAATAAGAGAGCAGAAAATGAAGAGAAACGATAGAATTCTTCCGCTATTCTGAAATAATTGATGAGTAAATAATTTGTTTTTTGTGTTTTTTTGAATAATCCGGGTACAATCCATATTCAAAATATTATTTTATATCTGTTTGGTTATTAATGTTTTAAAAATAAAATTCTTTTAAAATTCACGAATTATGAAAGTCAATTTCTTTTGACAGGGTGAATATTGTATTAATATTGTTTTCACCAATTCGAAAGCCTAAATATAATAAAATATGAAAAATTTTTACAGAATGTCAATGAAAATATTGGCCGCTTGTTTTTTCCTGAATTTTGGTTTTGCGGAAGCTCAGCTTACTGTAATAGGTTTAGGAAATTATAATGTAGGAGCAGTTTCGGATAATGGAGTGGTAAGTATGCATACAAGTGCCGGAGGAGTTTATAAATGGGATGCGGCCGGAGGGCTTGTACAGATAGGTTCAATATCGAATGGATATCCGGCTGCCGGAAGAACAATTGTTTCCAATGACGGAACTAAAATATCTTCTTCTATAACCAATGCCGCAACGGGATTTAATGAAATATCAACCTATGATGTAGCTGCTTCTACCTGGGTAAACAGGGGAGGACTTGTTCCCACCGGATGGGATGGAAGTGTAAGCTCAACCTGGGGAATGACTACCAACGGAAGCACAATTGTAGGTCTCGGCTACCTCACAGCAGCGAATGCACATGCCGTGAAATGGGATGAAGCAAACGGAATGATAGATCTTGGAAGTATGGTTCCCGGACGTAGTTCAAGAGCCAATGCAATCAATGCTGCAGGAACAGTAATTGTAGGATGGCAGGATGAACCGACAGGTACCAGGAGTGGTGCAAAATGGCAGGACGGTGTAGAAAGCTTTATTACAGATAATAACGGAAACAATGTAGGAGAAGCAGGCGGAATTTCTGCTGACGGAAGTACCATCATTGGATCTGCAAATCCTAATCCTTATGTGTGGAATGCTATCGGCGGACTTACTTACATAACACACCCTAATGCTTCATTCAGCTTTAAAGGAGGAGCAACGGGAATTTCAGCAGACGGGAAAACGGTGATTGGCTATTACAGAGCATTCGGTGCACCTCCTATGTCGGGAGAAGGTTTTATATGGAATTCATCCACCGGAAGGATTAATCTGAACGATTATGCTGTGTCCTTAGGAATTTCAACCAATGGAGTAACCATGGGACTTCCTTTGTCCATTTCACAGGACGGAAAGAAAATTGCCGGCACAGGGACGAATGCTTCAGGTCAGATGATTGCTTTTTATCTGGATATTACAGCATTTTTGTCAGTGAATGATACAGTGAAAGAGAAAAACAATACAGGTATTTATCCAAATCCGGTAGCTGATATGCTTTACTTTAAAGGAACGGAAAAAATAGAGAAAGCTGAAATTTATAATTTGGTTGGACAAAGGGTGAAAACATTCAATACTGTGGAAGCGCAGATTGATGTTTCATCCTTGCCAAAAGGAGATTATATTCTGCAATACTCATTGAAAGGAGGGAAGCAGGAGAGCTATAAATTTATTAAAAAATAACATATATAAATAGTAAAGTAGTGGGATGAATGGCCGTTTTCAATATTGAAAGCGGCTGTTCTTTTTTATTTGATTAAAGAGATAGTTTTTTTAAGCATACGATGGTTTTTTGGCAAATACATATAAAAAACTATCTTTGCAAAAATTTTGGTTTCCAGTATTTTGGAATGAAAAGGGAATCGGGTGTAACCCCCGGACTGTCCCCGCAACTGTAAATCGCATCAAAAGTTTCTGCAAAAAGCCACTGTTTAAGAACGGGAAGGCGCAGAATGCGAAAGTCAGGAGACCTGCCAGAGTTGTAATTAAAAAAACATATTGCTTTCGGAGGAAAAGTAAAAAAGTATGGATATAAAAAGATCTTTAGTACTGCTTTTTTCATCTTATGGCTCCTTTCTTTTTGGACAAGAGAAAGCCATAGATACTATTTTTGTCTTCGACAATCAGATGAATAGGGTGAAGCTTTTTCATCCTGTAAAAACAATTTCGGCAGAAGATGCCGAGAAAAACTCAAGCAATCTTTCGGAGCTCCTTAGATTTCAGTCACAGGTTTTTATCAAAGAAAATGGACGTGGTGCAGTTTCTTCACCATCTTTCAGAGGTACTACCGCACAGCAGACTGCTTTTGTATGGAATGGAATCAATATTAATTCCAATTTTTTAGGACAGGGAGATATCAATAATATTGCCTTGTTTGGGTATGACCAGATTGGAATAAAAGCCGGAGGAGGAAGTGTTATCTACGGAAGTGGGGCTATCGGGGGAAGTATCCACCTCAATAATACGCTGGATTTTAATAAAGGATTCCACGGTTCTTTATTTTCAGAAGTCGCTTCTTTTAATACCTATAATAATTTTATAAAAGGTTCTTACAGCAATGATAAGTTCAGTTTTAAAGCTTCCGGAAATTATTCTGTAAGTGAAAATAATTATGAAGTAAGCGACCTGAATTACATCAACAGAAACGGAAATTATTACAATACAACATTCAACGTAGGTGCATCCTACAAAATAACGAACGATCATAAAATTTCGTGGCAGAGTCAGTTTTTTGATTCTTCACAGCATTATCCCGTGTATGAGGAAACGGGAACAAAAACGAAATATAAAACGCAAAGTGTAAGAAGCCTTCTTTCCTGGGACTGGAACAAAGCAAAGTTCAGTAATTCCCTTAAAGCAGCTTATACGGAAGAGAATTTTCAGTATTTCGGTTCTTTAAACCAGCCAAAATCAAGTGGCGGAACCGGGAAAAATTATATCTTTAAAAATGATTTCAACTATTTCCTGAATTCAAAATGGAATTTTAATATCATTGGAGAATTTCAGTTGAATAAAGGAGAGGGCTACCAAAGCGGAATATCGGATGTCAGCAGAAATGTTGGATCTATTTCCGGATTATTGAGGTATTTTGCTACGAAAGATCTGCGTTTCGAAGGTGGATTCAAGAAAGATTTTGTAGAAGATGTAAAGTCACCGTTGATGTACTCATTCTCCGGAAAATGGAGTGCCGCAAAGTGGTATGATGTGAGCGTAAACGTATCTAAAAACTTCAGATTTCCGTCCTTCAATGATATTTATTATGAACCGGGAGGAAATAAAGATCTTAGACCGGAAACTTCTACTCAGGTAGATATGGCAAATGAGTTCAAAGTAGGAGATTTTAAACTTACTTTGTCTCCTTATTATATGAATATTACGGATCTTATTGTATGGCTTCCCACTGCTTTAGGCTACTGGCAGGCATACAATGTCAATAAATCCGAATCTTACGGACTGGAATCCCAGCTGTCTTTCAGCAAACAGCTGGGTAAGCATAAAATCCGTGCTAATGCAGGATATTATTATGCAAAATCTATTGATAAGGAAACAAAGATGCAAAGACCTTATGTTCCCATGCACAGAGGAAATGCCAATCTGGATTATGAATATGGTTTCTTTAAGTTTTTTGCCCAGGCGCTAGTGAATGGGGTTACTTATATCACAAGCGATGAAAAGAGATCAGATGCCATAGATCCCTATTTTCTTTTAAATATGGGTGTTTCTGCAACGCTGGCAAAAAAATATACCTTAGGGTTTAAAGTGAATAATGTAACGGATACTTACTATAAAACAGTTTCTTTCTATCCTTTACCGAAAAGAAACTATAGTGTATATGCCGCAATAAATTTTTAAAAATTAAAATTGAATAGATATGAAAATAACTAAACTTTTAACTGTATTATTTGCAGTAGTGTTATTGTTTAACATTTCTTCATGTACAAATGATTCCACAGAAGTTGAAATCTCTCCAATCACTTATCAGAATGGATATTTTATCTCTAACGAAGGTAACTTCAACAGCCAGGGAGCTAAAGTAACATTCCTGACAAGAGATCTAAGCATGAAACAGGATGATATATATGGATATAACAATAATAAAGAGATCTTAGGAGATGTTCTTCAAACGATTGGACTTAACGGGAATAAGGCATATCTTGTATTGAATAACTCAAACAAAATTGTAGTAGTAGACCGTTATACATTCAAAAAATTAGCAGTAATTACAGATCAGATTGATAATCCAAGAGGAATTACTTTTGCGAACGACTTTATCTACGTTTCCAACACTAATTTCACAGCACACACTCAAAGTGTAACGAAATATAAAGCTTCTGATTACTCATTTGTAAGCAAAATCAGTATGACTGACGTTTCTGACAAAACAGTAGAAGCGGGAGGAAATGTTTTCGTACAGAATGCTTCATCAGGTTTTGGAAATAAGATTACTTATATCAATACTTCCAACGACAGCAAAACTGAAATTACGGTTCCAAACGGTCAGATTGGAAATACTATTTCATACAAATCTAACGTTTACACTATTTCTTCTACAGCTGCAGATTCTTATATCTATAAGATTTCAAGCACAGGAGCAATGACTCCGGTAATTACACTTACAGGAATTCCAAGTGCTACAAATCTTCAGATTGATAACGATAAAATCTACTTCAGCTCCGGAAATAAAGTGTATACAACAAGCTTAGCAACGCCTGCAATTCCTACAGCTCCATTGTTAACAGCTGCAGACGGCGGGCCTTATTTTACGCTTTACGGGTTTAACGTTATTGATGGAAGAATCTTTGCATCAGATGTTAAGCAATTTACAGCAGAAAGTGAAATGATAATATATTCAGCAGCTACAGGCAGCAAAATGGTAACGCTGAAAACAGGAGGCCTTGGTGCTAACGGAACTTTCCTGAACCTGTAATATATTACGTCTAAAATATAATTTTTTATTTTTTCATCATTTGTGTTTTTTTCCGGTCGGTTTCTTTTGAAGCCGGCCGGCTTTGTTTTTATAGATGGATATAGAAAAATGCCGGCGGGATGGAACATCCCGCCGGCATTTTGTATTATTTATTTGTTGAATCAGATGGTTAGTCCCAGTTTCTCAGCTTCTGCAATCACAAATTTTGTGGCTTCTTCTTTCTCATTTGGAATCTCGCCTTCCAAGATGGCTTCTTTCACTTTCTCTTTCAGAATACCAATTTCACGGCCTGGCTTAAGGTTAAACATTTCCATGATCTCCTCACCGGTAATAGGCGGCTGGAAGTTTCTTACCTGATCTTTTTCTTCTACTTCTTTGATCTTTACCGCTACATATTCAAAGTTTCTTTTGAATTTTTCCTGCTTTTTAGAGTTTTTGGTGGTAATATCTGCCTTACAAAGTGTAAAAAGATCTTCCAGATTTTCTCCGGCATCAAATAACAGTCTTCTTAATGCTGAATCCGAAGCATCATCAGTAATCAAAGCAATAGGTCTTGAGGAAAGCTTTACCATTTTCTGCACATACTTCATGTCACTTCCCAAAGGCAGTTTTAATCTCTGGAAAAGGGTTTTTACCATTTTTGAGCCTAAAAATTCATGTCCGTGGAACGTCCATCCTGTGCCTTCCACAAACTTTTTTGTAGGCGCTTTTCCAATATCGTGAAGCAGGGCAGACCAACGAAGCCAAAGATTATCCGTATTCACAGAAATATTATCTACAACTTCTAAAGTATGGTAAAAGTTATCCTTGTGGGTTTGTCCCTCTACTTCTTCCACACCTTTCAGTTCAATCAGTTCAGGAATGATCAGTTTCATAAGCCCGGTTTGTTCCATCAGTCTCAATCCGATAGACGGTTTTTCAGAAAGCATGATTTTATTGAATTCCACCATGATTCTTTCCATAGAAACAATTTTGATTCTTTCTGCTTCCTGCTGAATGGCTTTCAGAGATTCTTCTTCAATTTTAAAATTTAAAGTGGACGCAAAACGTACCGCTCTCATCATTCTCAATGGATCATCAGAATACGTCTGGGCTGGTTCCAAAGGTGTTCTTAAAATTTCTTTTTCAAGATCATCAATCCCATTAAAAGGGTCGATCAGTTCTCCGAAATTATTTTTATTTAAAGAAATAGCCATCGCATTGATGGTGAAATCTCTTCTTTTCTGGTCGTCTTCCAGGCTTCCGCCTTCCACTTCCGGCTTCCGGCTGTTTTCAGTATAGCTTTCCTTTCTTGCTCCCACAAACTCCAATTCAAGATCTTTATACTTGATCATTGCTGTTCCATATGTTTTGAATACAGAAACCTTTAATTTTGGATCTATATCCTGAGCTACATTTTGAGCAAGCTCAATACCGCTTTGTTCCGTTACAAAGTCTATATCTGTAGACGCTTTTCTGTTCATCAGAAGGTCTCGTACATAACCGCCCACAATATACACGGACTGGTTATTCCTTTCTGCTGCTTCAGAAATGATTTTGAATAGTTTTAAATTCTTATTTTGATTAAGATTAATTTTCATCGTTAATAATAGTGACAATTTCTACGTATGCGATCCATTAATCATAATGGGCATACATTTTACTAATTTTTCCTTCTTCATTAAAAAACATGACTTCAACAGCATGTTTATCCATAATCGACTTATAAAATAATGCTACCGAATCTACTCCTGCTGTAGAATGAATAAGATCAAAATGAAGATCCGGAAATTTGTTCAACGCCTTTCTCCAGTATTCACGAACGGCTTCTTTTCCTTGCAAAGAGCTTTCTTTACCGCCTGTAGCCAAAACAATCATAGGAGTTGTGATCTCAATATCATCGGAATAATGGGTGAGTATATTCTCTAAATCATGAGAGTTCCATGCATTAATCCACATTTGAGCAAATTCCAGATGATTCATAGCAAATAATTTATGAGTTGAGTTTGCAAAGATAAAACTAAAAAAAAGAAATCCTGCCGATATGAACGGGCAAGACTCTAAAAAATAAACATAAAAGTTCAGGATTTCTATTCCCGAAGCACTTTTATTCTGTTGTCATTCCAAATTTTGATTACAGAAGAACCTGAATATTTTGAAACCCTTTCTCTGTCTTCTTCCACAGCATAATCTACAAGGCTGATCATCTCTTCAGAAATATCAGAGAATTTTAAAGGACTTTTCTCACCACTGAAGTTGGCAGAAGTAGATACCAGAGGTTTGTTCAGTTTTGTGATCAGTTTTTTACAGAAATCGTTTTTTACCAATCGGATTCCGATGCTTCCGTCTTCCGCAAGAAGTTCTTTAGGCAGGCCTCTTGGATTTTCATAAACAATCGTTACCGGTTTTTCGCTAAGATCAATAATTTCCCAGGCCATCTCAGGAACATCTACCAGATCCTGAAGTCTTTTCTCAGATTCCACAAGGATGATCATGGATTTATTTTTTTCGCGCTTTTTGATGTCAAAAATTTTGTTGACAGCTTCTATATTGGTCGCATCACAACCAATTCCCCAGATGGTATCTGTAGGATAAAGAATCGTTCCGCCGGATTTTAATATTTCGATAATATGTTCCATAATTGTATATGAGTTCAAAGAGGGGATAAAGGTAGAAAATATAAGGATTTTGGGCAAATGATGAATAGGTAAATGCTCAATTTATAAAAGATTATAATCCGTGAAAAAATGAATTAAAATAAGTTTCATGCTTTATAGGTTATGTCAGTAATTCTTAAATTTTTTAGAGACCTCATTTTGTTGGAATTAAACTTCTTTTCAAATTTCTACATCCATCCCAATTTCGATAAATACCTTTCCTCAATAATATTCAGGTGGTGGTAATTGTGTCCTACAATCAGCTTTCCGATGGTTTCTACCGTAATTTCATGGCCGTTGGCTGTACCTTTATTCTGTAAAGCGGAAGGATGGAGCGTTTCTAATAGAATTTGAGAAGATTTTCTCACCAGTTTATATTCTTCCAAAAGAGAATCCAGTGTTCTTTCGCTTGCAAAAGACTGATCTGCATATTCGTTTTCGTCAAATCCGGGAAGATTATTTTTTTCTCCTCTGGCGAAAGCTAATATTCTGTATTGGAAAACTCTTTCCGTATCTGAAAGGTGGAGCAGAAGTCCTTTTAAAGTCCATTTTCCTTCTGCATAAGCGAAATTGGACTGTTCTTCTGTAAGGTTGGAATAAATTCCTATAGTTTTATCAGCTGATATTTTTAATTCGTTTAACCAGTCCCCTGATGGGATCTGATCTAAGTATCTTTGGATATATTTTTGAAATTCGGTCATATCATTTTTGGTTTTTAGGGGTGATTTTGGGTGCGGGTTTTCGAGTTTCGGGTAGTGAGTGTAATGCGTAAGTAATTTATTACTCATTGCTTATTACTCATTATTTATTATTCATTGCTCATGATTGGTCCACTCGTAGAAGTTGACAGAATTATAAAGCTCAAATCCGCAGGCTGGATAAAGCTGATTTCCGATATTATTGCTTTTTCCAGTTTCTAGAAGAATACCACATGCTTTTGATGAACGGCAGAGTTCTTTAGATTGTTCAATCAGTTCTTTAGAATAGCCTTTTCCTCTATGGTCTCCATTCACGTAAAGATCATTCAACAGCCAGTAGCGCTGCATTCTTGTGGATGAAAAAATAGGATATAATTGTACGAAACCTGTCAGAATTCCATTTTCTTCTGCAACAAAAATTTCAGAATCTTTATTTTCCAGTCTTTCCTGAAGAAAATTGGCTGCAGCAGGAATATCTGATGTTTTGTGATAAAATACCCTGTACTGATCAAATAATTCCGCCAATTGCGGTAAGTCGGAAATAACTGCTTTTCTTGTATTTTTCATAGGTAATTTCATGATTATAAAAAAATGAGAAAGATTAAATAATCCTTCTCATTTTTTGTATGGTTTATTAAGAAAAAGCTTTCTCTAAATCTGCAATAAGATCTTCTGCATCCTCAATACCTACGCTTAAACGAACAAGGTCATCGGTGATTCCCAGTTCAGCACGTTTTTCTGCAGGAATTGAAGCGTGTGTCATCAGAGCAGGGTGGTTAGCCAGAGATTCTACACCTCCTAAAGATTCCGCAAGGGTGAATACTCTTACTTTTTCTAAGAATTTAATAGCATCTTCTTTCTTTCCGGATTTAAAAGTGAATGAAACCATTCCTCCAGCTTCCTTCATCTGAGATTTTGCCAATTCATACTGAGGATGAGATTCCAATCCTGGATAAATTACTTTATCTACAGCAGGATGAGTTTCCAGATATTTTGCTACTGCAAGACCATTGTCAGAGTGTCTCTGCATTCTTAACGCTAATGTTTTGATTCCTCTCAATACAAGGTAAGAGTCGTGAGGTCCTAAAATACCACCACTCGCAAACTGAATGAAGTGAAGTTTTTCTCCCAGCTCAGCATCTTTAGCAATAAGCGCTCCGGCAATCACATCAGAGTGTCCGCCTAAATATTTGGTTGCAGAGTGCATCACAATGTCAGCACCTAAATCAATAGGTCTCTGGATATAAGGTGTTGCAAAAGTGTTATCTACTGCCACTAAAATATCTTTTCCTTTCGCTATATCTACAACTGCTTTAATGTCTACCAATTTCATCAATGGGTTAGTAGGAGTTTCTACCCAGATCAGTTTTGTTTTATCAGTAATTACATCAGCAATTTTAGAAACATCATCAAAATTCACGAAAGTAAATTTCAGCTGATATTTTTCGAAAAGTCTTGTGAACATTCTGTAAGTTCCTCCATAAAGATCATCTACAGCAATTACTTCATCACCTGGGTTTAATAATTTCAAAACACAGTCGATGGCTGCAAGACCGGAACCGAAAGCTAAACCTCTCGCTCCGTTTTCAATACTTGCCAAAGAGTCTTCCAAAGCCTGTCTTGTAGGGTTGGCAGCTCTTGAATATTCATATCCGGAATGTACACCCGGGCTTTTCTGTGCAAATGTAGAGGTTAAAAATACAGGTACATTTACAGAACCTGTTGCAGACTCATGGTGCTGCCCTCCGTGAATTACTTTTGTATTAAAATTCATAATTTTTTGATTTTAGACTTTTAGCATTAAACAATAAAATTACTGCCTGATACTAATTGTTTTTATTAAAATTTGCTCTAGCTGAATGCAAAAAGCTTACCGCTTGCTGCCTAAAGCTTATTGCATATTTATTTTTTTTACTTAATGGCAGATTTCACAGCAAACTCTTCTGCAATTTCTTCCATCCATTGTGCTACATCCTCTTCACCTGTTGCTCTCTGGTACGTGCTTCCTAAAGATATTAAAATCTGGTGGATAAACATTTTCATCTGGTCTACAGGCATTTCTTTGGTCCAAAGGTCTATCCTTAGAGCCTCTCTTGTTTTTTCATCCCAAACAGAAATCATCGTTGCTTTAGTATCTTGTTTTTCAATACCTCCATCCTGAGCGTTCCATGTGATGTTTTCCGGTACGTGATTTTCATCAAGCTCTACATCTATCGTAATCTGAGTCTTTCTCATTTTTCTATTTTTTCTAATTTCGTGCAAAGTTAATACTTCTTCAGCTTATCCAAAGCTTCTACAAAATTATCTTCATCAGGAAATGGGCTATTAAAGTTAAATATTTTACCTTCAGGATCAATAATGATAAATCTCGGAATATATTGTATTTTGTATTTATTCATGAATTGTTCCGCATTTTCAAGCCAGTATTGTGGAATATTTGAAGGCTTTGTCTTGAGATAATTCAACCATTTTGATTTTTCCTGATCCAGACTGATTGAAATAAACTGGATATTTTTATAATTTCTATATTGATAACTTCTTGTTTCAAATACAGGACGAATTTTTTTACAAGGACCACACCAACTTGCCCAGAAATCTACTACAATATATTTTCCTTTATATCTTGAAAGATTTTGAAAACTTCCATTATCCTGCAGAAGTTTCAGATCTGGGAACGGTGCCCCTTTTTGTGAAATATTGATCTCTTCAAGCTTTGAATAAAGCTTTTGTTTATAATCAGTACCGTTTATCTTGCTAATCTCAGCTGCAAAAAGCTTGCTTCTGACTGCACTGTCTGATTGTATTTCAATGCTTTTAGATAGATGTTTTGATAATAACTGATCTTTCGTTTTTCCTTGAGGAAGCAAATTGATTTTAGCAAATAAAATACTATCCGGATTAGAACGCTGATCATCATCTGTAAGCATCTGATCCAATTTAAATTGGAGATAATCATCATTTTTACTCAAAAGCGGAGTGGGTTTCAAAATATTTTCATTCAGTTCATTCAGAAATATTTTTGGGGCAGCAAATTTAGGATCAGACCACGAAGTCATTTTTCTGTAGTTATTTATTTCATTCAGGTACTTAACCGCCATTAGCTGTTTTCTATATGCCTTATAATCTTCTGAAAGTGCGTTATTCTCGGCATCTGCATAGTCATCTAAAATTCTTTTATTGTCTTCCCAGTCAGACATGGCTAATTCATAAAATTTTTCCGGATTATTATTTAAATTCTGGTTCTTCAGGGCAAACCAAAATTCCATTCCGAAAGAACTCTCAGTCTTATTATAAACCTGATCAGATTTTCTGTTTGACTTTAAATTAAATGCTATGTTGGTGCTATTTAACTTAATATCAAAATCAAACCAGTCACCATTGCCCATGACAACCTCAAGTTTTTTATTACCGATTTCGAGAATATATTCATCTAAAGGAAGGTTTTGGGTAGTAGACCAGCTGAAAGAATTGTTTTTAACTGCAGCAGATCCGATTTTTTTATGAAATTCCTTTGAAACAATTTTCACAGAATCAATTTTAAGATCTGTTTCTAATTTTCCTGTGATTGAAGTTTCTGACCCACCGCTTACATAAGGTTTTGGTTTTTGTATACAATAAAGTAGACCTGTTCCTGCAATTAATAGAACCGTTGAAATACCAATTTGTTTTTTATTGTTAAGGAAAGCATTTTTAAACCCTTTTTTACTATACCAGAAATATCCAATAGCCAGGAAGACAACCATCCAGAAAAAACTCATATACTCTGAGTGAGAAATAAAATGATTCAGATCCCTTATTTCCGGAGCATTCCAGAATGTATATAATGAACTGTACGGATTAAAGAAGAAACTGTTTTTTTCGACTATTGAATAAATATTGGATCCCAATCCTAATGCACCAATAAGAAATGACCAGATAAACCCCTGGAAAACTACAGAAAAACAAAGCTGTAATGCAGCAATTCCTAGAGTAGCAGCGATAATTCTTGTATAGGTTTTGAGCATCCATACCACATCAAAAGTTAATAATTTTGCAGGATTTGGATACATATAATACTCTGTTAGCGATAAAATTATATTAAAAATAAAATAGGAGAAAATACAAATAAAACTAAGAGATAGTAAAATAATATATTTCGAAAAATAAAGCTGAAATTTATTGACAGGCTGTGTTTCCATCAGTTGCCATCCGTTATTTTTATGATCAGTTTGTGCAATTCTGTTTGCTGCAATGATCAGGAATAGAAGCAAAATGAAAAATGTAAAATATTTCAAAGGGCTTCCCCCAATCGCATCTTCAAAAATGGAATATTGAAGGGCGTCTTTAGTAATTGGATCCGGTTTGAAAAAAGACGGAATAAAATTGATGAGCGGTATTAAAGCTCCTAAGATAATTGCCGTGTAAATGAGTCCTAAACCTTTTATTTTGAGCCATTCTATATTGATGGCAGTGATTAATTTTTTCATGTGTGTAATTTAATTTTTTGTAATTTCCATAAACCATTCTTCTAAACCTGCACCGCTTTTGATTTCAAAAATTTCAGCATGGTTTAAAACCAGCTTTCTCACAAGGTCAATAATATCCTCCTTTGATCTGGAAGTAACTTCTATTGTATTCTCATCAATTAATTTCGGAGAATAATTCTCCGGGATTTCACTTATATGCTTTTGGGCATCATTCAATCCAATTTTGATGTGGCTGTATCGGTACAGTTCATTCAATTCTTTTATACTTCCAGTAAATTTTATTTCTCCATGCGAAATAATAGCAAGATGAGTAATCATTTTTTCAATTTCCTGCAGCAAATGGCTTGAGATAAATATCGTTACTCCTTCTTCTCGATTAAGCTTTATCAATAATTCACGGATTTCCATCATTCCATTAGGATCCAAACCATTGACGGGTTCATCCAGAATCAACAGTTCAGGTTTCCCCAAAAGAGTCATCGCAATGGAAAGTCTTTGTTTCATTCCTAAGGAATATTTCTTCATTTTCAGATTTCTGCTTTCCCACAGGTCTACAAGATGCAATACTCTTTCACATTCTGATTTTGGAAGACTTCTTAATTGAGAGATGATCATCAGATTATCCCAGCCGGATAAATGATCATAAAACGTAGCAGTGTCGATAAGGCTTCCGATTCTTTTAAACCCCTCCGGATAAAGTACTGAAAGATTTTCTCCGAAAATTTGTATGTTTTTCTTTTCGTCCAGAATACTTCCTATAAGCATCTTCATTGTTGTAGATTTTCCTGCTCCATTGGCTCCCAGAAAACCAAAAATACTGCCTTTCGGTATCGAAATACTGAGATTTTTTAGAATTTTCTTCTTCTGTGAAAATCCATAATTTAAGTTTCGAATTTCAATAATGTTTTTCATTGTGTGATTTGTTTAATGCAAATTTATGTAATAAAAAGGTAGCATGCAATGCAAAGTAGTATGTATGTTTAAATATTACTTTAAAAAAATCCTTTAGCTTATGCTAAAGGATTTAAATATTTAATTTTATAGAATTATTTTAACTTTGGTTTGTAACCCGACTGGTTAAAAATTGTGGTAGCGTCCATCTTCAGAAATTCTGTTAACTTCGTTTCAGGTTTTTCCTTCAGATATGCCTTACAGATCTGCCATCCTGTGAAAATTCCGATTCGTGGCGAAGATTCATTGTCAATTTCTGTATAAAATTTTGAGAATGGTCCCGGCGAAATAAAACGTTCTCCCAATCTTGGATCATCTCCGAAAATCAGATTGCTTTCTACAAAATAATTCCAGATATTAGCTTCATTGCTCTTTGCCCAATCGTACTGCTTCTGAGTATAATTCATTTTCAAATAATCAGGAGTATCAGGAAGAAAAGCATCCTGAAGAATCATAACCTTCCCGTTCAGAATAATCTGATCAATGAATTTCTGGTGGTCAGGAGATTCCGTTACAATGTTTTCCGCAAAAAGCTGGGATACTTTCGGAACAATATTCTGTGGGTTCATCGACTTCTGGAAATACAGTTCCAATCCTTTATAATTGGCATTTCCGTCTCCCATGAAACCAGTAACATCTATAAATAAAAGATTGCCCTTTTCATCATAAAATATAGGATCCTGAACCATCTGTAAAGCAGATGAGAACAAATATACTTTTGGATTTTTAAACTGTGGAAAGTAATATTTAATATGTGAAAATAAACTTTGAAGCTCCGTTTGCAATTTTGCCTCATTTATTTTTCCAATAGCTTCCTTGTAGATTTTTATCTCTTCAGCATCAGCTCTTCTTTTCCCGAAATCAGCATCAGAAACACTTCCCTGAAACCATGGGAATTGAGCTTTAAACTGATCCAAAGGAATATTCGGGTTGTAAAATTCTTTGGAAATATCTGTAACGTTAACCTTTTCGGCAGTTTGTTTTACTTCTACTTTCCATTGGTTTTCAGATTCTTTTTTGCAGGAAACAAGTCCGGCAGCTAAAATAGAAGAAAGCGCTATATATCTAAAAATCTTCATTATTTTTACATGGAATTTAAGTTTACAAAAATAAGGATTAAATACACAATTCATGATGAAAATTAAAATATTTACCACCCTTTTCCTTATTTCAGGATTTTCTTTTTTCTATGGACAAAAGCTTGAATTTAAAGATAAAAGCTTTGAAAAAGCAGTACTCGAAAATTTTGACCTCAATAAAAATGGAACCCTTGAATCTCAGGAAGCAGGCATAGTGACCAATCTGTTCCTCGTTCAGAAAGGAATTACTTCCACAGAAGACCTGCGCTTTTTTAAAAATGTAAAAATGGTTATTCTGGATGATAATACAATTTCGAATATGATGGTAAGCAATTTGGATCAGCTGGAATTGTTTTCGTGTACGGGATGTAAAATTTCATCATTCAAAGCAGAAAATCTTAAAAATTTAACTTCATTATATCTTGATAATAATTTGTTGGAAAGCATTTCGCTGATGGGGATTCCAAAAATTGGACAATTAACATTATCTTTAAATCAGTTAAAAACAATTGATGTAACCCAGCTTAAAAAATTAAGAAAGCTGAACTTGGAACATAACAAGCTTCAAAAAATTGATATTTCCTGTAATCCTGTCTTACAAACTCTGAACATCAGTGGAAATATAATAAAAGAAACGGATATTAAGAAAGGAACCAATACGGAGGTAACCATTTTTGGAGTTGGAGAATAAAAACTAATGAGTATGAAAATAGAAACAGAACGACTGATTTTAAGAAAACTTGAAGATGAAGATTTTGAACGCATTTTTCTTTTGGATTCCAGTCCTGAAGTGATGAAATATATTGGTGTACCCGTTTTAACGGATATCAATGAATCAAAAAATGTTATAAATATGATTCAGAAGCAATATAAGGAAAACGGAGTGGGAAGATTGGGTGTTGTGGAAAAAGAAAGCGGGCTTCTGATAGGATGGAGCGGATTAAAATTACTGACCCATGAAACCAATGGTTATAAAAATGTACTTGAACTGGGATATCGTTTCCTTCCGGAAGCTTGGGGAAAAGGATATGCCGTAGAATCTGGAATAGCTTCTCTGGATTATGGTTTTAATGACCTGAATGCGGAAGTTATCTATGCTTATGCTCATTCTGAACATGATGCTTCCAATCATATTTTAAGAAAATTAGGATTCGAAAAAACCGGAGAATTTGAAGAACCGGACGGAATTTGCTTCTGGTACGAACTGAAGCGTGAAAAATATAAGAAATGATCATAATACGACAAGAAGAAAGCAAGTGACATCATATCGCAAAAGGACTGGGATATCAATCAGTGATATTAATTGGGCACGAAAAATATTATCCGCACTTTGGTTACAAAAAAACGAGTAATTTTGGGATTTCTTTTCCATTTGATATTCCGGAAGAAAACGGAATGGCAATAGAATTGGTAAAAGACGGATTAAAAGATAAAAAAGGAGTAGTGAAATACCCTCAAGAATTTGGAATAGACTAAAAAATATAAACGATGCAGACACAAAAAGTGATAGATCATATTGTAAGCTGGTTAAAAGATTATGCAACAAAAGCAAGAGTAAATGGTTATGTAATAGGGGTTTCCGGAGGAGTAGATTCCGGAGTAGTTTCTACACTGGCTGCAATGACTGGGCTGAAAACATTGTTGATCGAAATGCCAATCCGCCAGAAAGCAGATCAGGTAGACCGTGCACAGGATCATATGAACGACCTTAAATCAAGATTCCCTAACGTAGAAACCATGTCGGTAGATTTGACACCCGCTTTTGAGGAATTGTATAAAACTTTTGATGTAAAAGATGATCTGTACCCTAACGAAAAACTAGCTTTTGCCAATACAAGATCCCGTTTGAGAATGCTTACGCTATATTATTACGGACAGCTGAACGGACTTTTGGTTTGTGGAACAGGAAATAAAGTGGAAGATTTCGGGATTGGTTTCTATACAAAATACGGAGATGGCGGTGTAGATGTTTCTCCTATTGCAGACCTTTATAAAACTGAAGTGTATCAACTTGCCAAAGGGCTTAATTTAATTAAAAGCATTCAGGAAGCAATTCCTACGGATGGACTTTGGGATGTAGACAGAACAGATGAGCAGCAGCTTGGTGCTACTTATCCTGAACTGGAAGAAATTCAGAAAGAATATGGGACGAAAACTGCCGAAGATTATGAAGGAAGAGATAAAGAAGTGTTTCTGATCTTTGACAGAATGCATAAAGCAGCAAAACATAAAATGGATCCAATTCCGGTTTGTGATATTCCTGAAGAGTGGAGAGCTTAAAAAATATTATTCCATAAAATACGAGCTATGAACGGTAAAATAAGATCGGTATTTTTTATATGTCTGGGACTTCTTTTCGGGATGGGTGTAATGTATGTCTACAGAAACTTTATTGAGGATAAGAAAGATCATGCGGATTCTGTAAAGACTGAAACAGTGAGCTATGGCAGTACCTCTTCAGATGGAAATTCATCTGCTCAGGTTTCTATAGAACAGCTTACGGAAGAAAAAACGGTGATCAGTTATGTGAAGCAAAATCATAAACTTCCGGAGTATTATATCACTAAAAATGAAGCAAGAAAACAGGGATGGGATCCTTCCAGAGGAAATCTTTGTGAAATACTTCCCGGAAAAGCTATTGGTGGAGATAAATTTGGAAATAGGGAAGGGCGCCTGCCGGATGGAGAAAAATATTTTGAAGCAGATGTAAACTATCATTGTGGCGGAAGAAATGCTGATCGTATCATTTACACTCAGAATGGCGACGTATATCTTACCAAAAATCATTATAAAAGTTTTGAAAAACAGTAACATCTAGTCATTGCGAGGAGCGAAAGCGACGAAGCAATCTCTAAAAAAATAATTGCAGGTGAAACCAGGTTTTGTCTATATCATGACTAATAAGAATTGCACAACTCTTTATACAGGAGTTACTTCAAATCTGCCTAAACGTGTTCAACAGCATAAAGAATCATATTATTCTCAAAGTTTTACCTCAAGATATAATTTGTATTTACTTGTGTATTGGGAATCCTTTCAGGAAATAGGTGATGCTATATTTAGAGAAAAACAGATAAAAGCAGGCTCAGACAAAAGAAACTGGATTTAATCAATAATATAAATCCTGATTGGAAAGATCTTGCAGATGACATTGAGAATATTATGGATATTTTCTGAGATTGCTTCGTCGCAGAGCTCCTCGCAATGACTAATGTATAATTTGCATTTAAATAGTTATAAATATTAATTTTGAAAAATAGTAGATTTCTTTACCTTTTACTTGTTTTGCTTCTGACATACTCATGCTCGGAAAAGAAAGATGTAGTCAAGGAAAAGAAAGAAAAACCAGCCATAACAATACTCATACAGCCGTTTAAAGATATTAAACCAGAAACTGTAGCAAAAGTAGCTGAAGGAATAAAAAATGTGTACCCGAATGTAAAAATTCTGGATGCCATAGATTTTCCTGAAAATGCGTATTATAAAGAGAGAAACCGGTATAGAGCCGATTCTATCATTAAATTTTTAAGTAAGGAAACAAAGGGAGATTTTGTTACAATAGGTCTTACCACTAAAGATATCAGTGCTACCCGAGGAAAGATAAAAGACTTTGGAATTATGGGATTGGGGTATACACCCGGGAAAGCTTGTGTGGCTTCAAATTTCAGACTAAGCAAAGAAAATAAGGATGAGCAATTTTTCAAGATAGCCATTCATGAGTTGGGACATACACAAGGGCTGCCGCATTGCCCGGAAAAAATGTGTTTTATGAGAGATGCGGAAGGTAAAAATCCTACCAATGAAGAAACGGATTTCTGCAAAAAATGCAAAACTTTTTTAATTAATAAAAACTGGAAATTTAGTTCAATATGAAGACAGTATATATAGATTTTACAGACATAGGTGACTATGAAGATTTTTACACCCAGCTAAAGGAGAAAATTCAGCTTCCTGAGCATTTCGGTGACAATCTTGATGCTCTTTTTGATACCATCACCGGAGAACTGGAAATGCCTCTCCATTTAGAATTCGTCAACATGACGGTAGATCAGCTTGAGATTTTTGAAGATCTGCTGACAACACTGGAAGATGCGGAAGAAGAAGTGGAAGAATTTAGTTTCAGTTACTATCTTGAGCAATACGAAGACGAAGATGATGCTGTAGAATCTGAAGAATAATAAAAAAGCTGTTTCATGTGTTGAAACAGCTTTTTTTACGCTGAGCACTCTTTTACCCTTAAACCTTAACAAAGGTAAAATTTCGCAAATTTGCTATTTCTGTTCGATTACAAAAACGTAGAATCAAAATAAAAGGGAAGCAGATCTTTCACCGCATGCACTTTTACAACCTCCTCATTCATGCTTGAAAAATAAAGGTCGATATTTTCATTCTGCTTGGTTTCGTATTCAATCAAGCTCTGACGGCAGGCTCCACAAGGAGGAATCGGAGGATTTTTCTCATGAAACTCTTTAGGACCTCCTACTACAAAGATCTTTTTTATTTTCATATCTGGAAAATTGGCGGCTACCCAAAAAACAGTTGTTCTTTCTGCACAAAGTCCGGAAGGATAAGCTGCATTCTCCTGATTGTTCCCGGAATAGATTTCTCCATTTTCCAATAATACCGAACATCCTACCAAAAACTGAGAATAAGGCGCATATGCATTCTCGCGAGCCTCTTTGGCTCTTTCAAATAATTGTTTTTCTATATCGCTCAGTTCACTGCTGTTTTTAAAATATTCGTAACTGATCTGTATGTCTTTTTTCATATATTGTAGACTAAAAAAGGGGGGTAAAATTAGTTCTTTTTAATGAAGTGGGCAATATTTTATTCTTCCAATAAAAAGTTCAATTTTTTAAATACTAAAATGTTATACACACCAATAAAATTCAGAAATGTAGTATTAAAAAACAGATGGGTAATGTCTCCCATGTGTATGTATTCATGTGAAAACGGAGAAGCTAACGACTTCCATTTTGTACATTACGGAAGCAGATCACAAGGTGGTACGGGATTATTAATCGTAGAAGCTACAGGAGTAGAACCCAAAGGAAGAATTACCAATCACTGCATGGGAATCTGGAATGATGAACAGGCAGAGAAATTGCAAAGAATTGTAGAGTTTGTTCATAAAAATTCAGAAAGTAAAATAGGAATCCAGCTGGCGCATGCCGGAAGAAAAGGTTCTACATGGAATAACCTGCAGATTTCTCTGGAAGAAGGCTGGGAAACCGTTGCACCGAGTCCTATTCCTTATCATCCAACAGAAAGAATTCCCCATACACTTACCACAGATGAGGTAAAAGAACAGGTGCAGAATTTCAAAAAAGCTGCCCGGAGAGCAGTAGATGCTGGTTTTGATGTGATCGAAATTCATGGGGCGCACGGATATCTGATCCATCAGTTTTTGTCGCCGTTATCCAATATCAGAACAGATGAATATGGAGGAAGTTTTGAAAACAGAATCAGGTTTCTGATCGAAATTGTAGATGCTGTTAACGAAGAACTGGATGAAAATACAGCCCTTTTCGTAAGAATTTCAGGAACCGAATATGCAGAGAGTGGCTGGGATATTCAGAGTAGTGTGGAGCTGGCAAAAATTTTAAAAGAACATGCTGTAGACTTTGTAGATGTATCCAGCGGCGGAAATATTCATGGGGCGAAAATATCGGTTTTTGATGGCTATCAGGTTCCTTTTTCATCGCAGGTAAGAAATGAAGCTGAAGTGAAGACCGGAGCAGTAGGTTTAATTACCAAAGTGGAACAGGCTGAAGAAATCCTTCAGAAAGGAGATGCAGACCTTATTTTTGTGGCAAGAGAGATTTTAAGAAATCCATATATTGCTGTTCAGGGATCTTTTGAGATGAAAGAAGAATGCTTTTTCCCACATCAGTATACCAGAGCCAAAATCTCTTCTTAAACACCTTCATAAAACTCAGAAATGGATATTAATGATTTCATGCTTACCTGTCCCAGTAAGAAATTCCTGGGAGTAGAATGTCTTGGGTGTGGTGCCCAGCGTGCTATTGTATTGGTATTTGAAGGAAAGTTTGCGGAAGCTTTTCAAATGTATCCTGCTGTGTATACCTTATTGTTATTTTTTTTTACTCTTGGTCTTAGTTTTATCGATAAAAAAAGAAAATACGGTAATATTTTAATGATAATGATTATCGTTAATCTGATTATTATGGTAATCGGGTATATGTACAAACATTATTGATTTACATGGGTAATAAGTTAAGTGTTGGTTTTTTGTTGTCCTGTTTGAATAAATTTCAAAAAGAAAATTTTCAATAAAAAATAAAATAAATTAGTTTAAAATTCTATAATTGATTTTCAAATCGGGATTTTACAAAATGTCGTAGAACTACTACAATTTCTGAAAGAGTAGGCTAAAAACTTTTTACATTAGAACATGAAGTCTATCTTTGTTATATAAATCCGATATCAGGAAACACTAGTAAATGATTAAAATATAAGAATTAAGAATATGGCAGGAAATTCAAGAGGAATCTTAAAATTTAATGGAGGTGAAGGTCAGAAGTTATTAAAGCTTAATTACAGCGTATCAAGATCTACAGATGTATCAGGACGTGTAGCGTCTGATCCGTCTAACGCATTGATTAAAGTAACAATAGAAGCAACAGAAAAATCTGATGTTTTAGAAAGCTTATTAAACAGCAAATATAAACCTACAAACGGAGAAATCCAGTTTAATAAATCTCACGAAGAAGGAACACTAATCTCTTTAAAGTGGGAAAATGGATATGTCATTCAGCATGAAGTAGACTTTGATGCCATAGACAGCAATAACATGCTGATCAGCTTTGTAGTAAGTGCTGAAAGCATTACATATGGAAATTCATTCTATGACGGACTTTGGCCAATGAGCTAAGTCTTTCATCAATTAAAAATAAAAGACTGTCCCTCATAAGACGGTCTTTTTTTACCTAAAACTATATTCTGCAGGATCTCTTGTGTTTATTTTTAAACTCCCGGCCTGTTGAATAATCGTTTGAAAAACTAATCAAATCACTAAATAATATGTCAAATACACCTGGAAACTCACAATCGACGTCTTTTCGTCCGACGCAGAATGCAGATGGTATTTCAGCAAGTCATCATACAGGTATTAACCGTCTTGTAAAACTTTCTCTTGTCATAGAAGGGAAAATTATAAAGTATTATAAACATTTCAAGCTTAAACAAAGTACCAGAAGACATCACGAATTTACATTAACGCTGGCACACGATACTTTGGGGGACAGACAGACCCATTCTCTGGAAGAAGCCAACAAATTTCTTGGAAAAAGACTTACAGCCGTTATTTCTTATAAAGATATAGACAACAGTCCGGAGAGAACTTTCGTAGGAGTAATTACCGGAGTAGGATTCAGCCAGGAACACATGAGCTTAGGAAATATTGTACTCACAGGGTACAGTCCTACCATTCTTCTTGACGGAGCCCCGCACATTCAGAGCTTTGGAGGTGCTCAATCTGTTAATGTTGGCATTATTGCCGAAGAAGTGATTAAACAGGGAATTGATAAAAGCCGATTTGATGTCAGAGTAGATGCTAATAACTTCTCTCAGATTATCTATAGCAGCCAGTACGATGAAACCCATTATAATTATCTGGCGAGAATGGCAGAAGCTTATGGTGAACAGTTTTTCTATGATGGTGAAGTCTTACACTTTGGAAAGCTTCCCGCTCAGAACAAACCTATTATTCTTACCTACGGAAGCAGCGCCAATGATATAAAAGTTGAATTGAAAGCGGTCCATACAAAGCCTCAATTCTACGGATATAACAGCAATAAAAATGAAAAGCTGACTTCAGGTTCCACACCCATCAAACATGTGGGTGACCTGGCAAAAACAGCTTACAATCATAACGAAACTATTTATAAAACACCGGCTTTAAAGATGGCACCCATCAAAGCTACGACCCATCTTGACGTAGAGTACTCTCAGAAAAGTGCTTCCGGAAGTGAAGCGGTGAATGTTTTTTCAGTTTCAGGGAATACAACCGTTCCTTTTCTGCATCCGGGTTGTATTGCAGATGTACAGATGCGTAAACAGGATTCTAATGAAACTTCTTATTTCACCAGAATCATGATTACAGAAGCAGAACATGAATTTGACACCATAGGTCATTATACCGGAAACTTCGTAGGAATAGCCGCAGATACAGGATTTCTTCCAAAACCTGAATTTACCATTCCAAAGGCTGAACCACAGACTGCCACTGTAATTTCCAACACAGATCCTGAAGGACAGGGAAGAATACAGGTAAGATTCGACTGGCAGACCAATGATACCACCCATTTTATCCGTATGATGAGCCCGGATGCCGGAGGAACAGATCAGATCACCCAAAACCGTGGTTATGTAGCCATTCCGGAAGTGGGAGATCAGGTGATGGTGAATTTTGTGCACAGCCATCCGGACAGACCTTTCGTAATGGGAGGGATGTTCCACGGAGGAATTGCCTTGGGAGGAGGTGTTAACAATCACCTGAAATCTATCCAGACCAGAAGCGGAATCCGAATTTTAATGAATGACGAAGAAGGAAGTGTAACCATTCTTGATCCAAGCGGAAATACCTATTTCATGGACGGGCAGGGGAATATCAGCATGAAAGCCCCTAAAAACTTTACTTTAAATGCTGGTGACAATATCAATATCACCGCAGGAAAAGAAATCTCGATAGGTGCAGGCGCAAGCATTACCAGCACAGCCAACGATAATATAGTTTCCATAGCAGGAAAAGATATGAAACTTACAGCATCAGGCGACATTACGGAAACCTCCGATACCAGAACAGAAATGATTGAAAAAGAATTCAAAAGACAATCTGAAACATCTAATGAAATAGCAGGAGAAATTTCCATGTTCAGCGAACTGGAAAATATGACTATGCAAAGTGGAAAAATTGTAGAATTCAACAGTGCTGAAAAATCAAAACTTTTCTAGTATGGCCATCATAAAAACAGCAACTAATCTGCGCATCACAGTCAAAGATTCTTATCATCTTAGTGTAGGAAAAAAGGTGGAGAAAATAGCAAAGAAAATCAATGTGGAAGCTCACAGAGATAATCTGGTTTTAGCAAGTAATAAAAAAATAATGTCTCATGGGAATAAATAAATTAAAAATCCTGATTTTTTTCATCATAGGAAGTTTCTCATTAGTAAGTTGTCAAAATAAAAAAATGGAAGAAAAATTTAAATGGACAGGAACATTATCAGCTCCTAATGAATATCCAATGCAGGCTTATTACGGAGAGCTTATAGCAGATGATTATCAATTCCCATTTTCCGATATCTGGGGAATTGCCGATGGAGGTTGGGGAGAACCTGGTAAGTCTGGTGATGGAACTGATAACCTTGTAAAAGTTCCTCATACTTTAGAATTTACCTGGTATTCTCTGGTGGAAGATAAATTTTATGCAGGGCACTGGGAGCTGGATACTAAGAAAATTACCCAATTATTTAATGAAGGATTTAGCCAGACTTATTTTGATTCACTAAAGAAAGGAACCTACGATACCTTTGTGATAGGTTTGGGACCAAAAGGAAAATTGATACTTTGGTTATATGGAAATGGACATCAGGTGGAAGTAGGAAATTTTCAAGGGAAAGAAATTAAAATTACCAAAGAAGAAGCTTATGACAAATTTAAATATGTATTTGAACCAAAATACAGAGAAGATATCCTCAATGATCCTGGAATTGTAAAGACTATTGTGGCCAATAAAATAAAAGCAGAAGGATATCCGGACCACAATTTGTATGAAACTTTCAGAGAAAAACTCAACTGGAGTCCTAAGCTTATTTTACCGGCAGGAAGTACCCTTGAGAAAAGAAATTTTTATATGGCTAATGGAGAGCGTGAAAGTACACTACAGGATAATCCTGCTGCTGCTTTACCATCTAAAAAGAGGGCTGTACCTTATCTTTTTTATTTCCAATGGAAAAATAAAGACGGAAAAAAACAGAGTTCACAAATTGTATTTACAGGTAATCCTGAATATATAAAACAGACCAGTAAAATTTCTAATGGTACATTTCTTCCGTTAGATTTTGAAAAAACGGATATGTTTAAAACGTTTGGTGGATTAGACAAAGAAGCTCCTACAGATATTGTTATTGATATAAGCAGTGGAAACAATGCAGAAGTATACATAGAACAGAATGGGAAAAAATATCCGGTAAAACAGATGGATAAATATGTAATACAAGATAAATAGAAGCATATGTCAAATGTAGTTTTTGGAAATTATACACCTGAATATGTGGAAAATGACTCTATAAATGTTGTTTTGGGAGTTTTCTTTGATGGTACACTTAATAATAAAGTCAATACAAAAGAACGGGAAAACAATACCGAAATTTATAAAAAAAATGGGATAAAAACCTGGTCAAAAAGACAACTCAGTGAAAAAAAAGACACCAGTTATGATAATGGCTGGAGTAATGTAGCCCGCATGTCAGAAGCTTGTAATCAAGATTATGGAATTTATATTGAAGGAATAGGAACTGACAACCGTAAAGAAGATGAAAATGGAGGCTTTGCATTTGGTAGCGGTGATACTGGTATTCGCGGGAAAGTGAGAAAAGGATGTGAAGAGGTCGTTAAAAGAATAAAGGAAAAACTGGGCAATAAAACAACTGTTGAGGTGCTGACATTAGATGCTTACGGATTTAGTAGGGGAGCTGCTGCCGCCCGTAACTTTGTCTATGAGATTAATAAGAGAAAATATGATGCTCATAAAAAAACTTATACAAAACGAAGAGTAAGCGTTACCTTTTACAGTGATGATGATGGCAAAGAAATTCCTCTTAAAGAATTACCGCCAAGAGGACATTTAGGATTAAAATTAAAAGAAGCAGGAATTACCGTTGAGCGGATCGTCGTTCGCTTTTTGGGAATTTATGACACCGTATCATCTTATCATCCCAATTTTTCTGTAAAGCCAAACTTCAGTAATGATATAGAAGAGTTACATCTTGATGATATAACCTCTGCAAGAAAAATAGTACACTTTATTGCAGCTGATGAACACAGAGAAAATTTTGACCTTACCAATGTGGCTTATGATACTGATGCGAGAGGGAAAAAGCAGGTTCCTGTGTTTTACGGTGAAGAAAAAACCTTTCCAGGAGTGCACTCAGACATTGGGGGAAGTTATTTATCCGAAACAGAATGGGTAAGAGAAATAGAAACAGACTGGACCGATAAAAGGGATCTTAAACCTCTTGAAGACAGGCTTGTTGCCGAAGGATGGTATAACAGAAATCAACTCTCCTACATTGGAGGTAATGCATACTTTGCATTAAAAGGAGTTAGAGAATTATTACATACTTACAGTTATATCCCTCTCACATTTATGACAGAAAAAGCAAATGATGCAAAATGTGAACAGCTTTCGATGATGAAGATAAAGAAAAGTTATGACTTTTCTAAAGATGTTTTATTGGTTCGCGTTGAAAAGAAGCTGAGGGAATATGTTTTTAAAAATGGAAGGCCTTATGATTTTAAATGGGTTGCCGATTTAGATAAAAAATATAAAAATGATAAAAGCAATCCGAATTATATAAAAGAATTGGAAGAACAAAAAGACCTCAGAGATTTAAGAAATAAATATCTCCATTGGTCAGCAGATCGATATGCCATAGGAATGGATCCAAGGTCAGACAGAAAAAGGGTGGTACATTAGAATTGAATCTTTAATAATAAAGATCAAACAAGAAGTAGGAACATTTTATGCAGAAATTCAACAAACACATCATTCAGAAAGATGAAACTTTAAAAAGTATAGCCTCGCTGTATGGACTGGATAAAGATGAATTAAAACTCTTCCATAATAATCACTGTACTGTTAAGGATATGATCCTGATCAATCTTAACGGGCAGAAAGAACTTTTTGTTCCCAGAACAGCTGTTGCGGATAAAAATAGTTTAGTAAAATTCGGAAAAGGAAACAGTCTTACGCTTCAGCCGGAAAATGCGCTACGAAAATACAGCGTAGTCATTACCATTGAAAAAGGAGAAGTTCGAAACGAATTAAAATATGAAACATCAGTCCGCTGGCTGAAAACAGAGAAAGGATATCAGTTTTTTGAGATAGACAGAACATCCAACCTCTATATCAACGAAGAAGAAGTCAATGAAATTGCAGATCTGCTTGCTTACAGAACATCGAAGGTTTTATATCCCTTACAGATCAGTACAGATGAACATGGGAAATTTGAAACCATAGAAAATGCTGAGGTTTTTCCAAAGAGATGGACGGTCGTAAAAGAAGAATTATATAAAGAATTTGAAGGCGAAACCGTAGATGAATACTGCGGAAAGATTGAAAAAGTAATCAGTGAACCTGAAGCCATCAATCTTTACATCAAAAACGATTACTTCATCCGTGCTTTGTTCTTTGGAATATACCAGGGTTTCGGAAAAGAATATAAAACAGAGATAACGACAAGTTTTCCAGTAGTGGATAACGCAATAGAACCCAGATATAAATTGATACTGGAAACAGATCCGTTGAAAGAAGAAACAGGTTTAATTACCATAGAAGGTTCAGGAAAGCTATATGAAGAAAGAGATACAGATGATTTTATAAGAAAATCACCCTTTTCATTGATTATAGAAGACGATCCTGTGATGAATGAAGGAGGAAATTTCAGAATCATAAGCTACCTGAAAGGAGAAACCTCACTTCCGGAGTCACTTTATCTGGAATGCAGTATCATGCTGCAGGAAGAGAAAAAGATTTCAGTATCAGTATCAGGAATTGATGAAAAATAAAAAACCATTTCACTAAAGATAAAATTAATATGGCAGAAAAACATATTGTAGTACAGGGCGCTATGTGCAAATGCCAGTTCGGGCAGGCTCCGGACAAGCTGAAAGTACTTACACACCAAAAAGAATATGCCAATGATAAAAGCGGTTCCAAAAAACTCATCGTCACAACGAAAGAAATAGGAGGAGCCACCTTTGAAAAAAATACATTCGGAAACTGTACCAAAATGGGAGGTCCGCCGCCACCCTGCAAAATTATGGTTACAGAATGGCAGAAGTTTTATGATAAAGTACAGCTTAGTAATGGCGGATACATCATTGTAGAAGACAGCAAAGCAGTATGTGCGGTTGCCGGAACTCCATGCATTGAAATTATAGACCACGGACAGAGAGCAGAGGCCAGCCAGCAGAATTTTAAAAATGCAGATAAAGACGTTCAGAAGCAGATCAATCCGTTGGTGGACTCAGAGGAAATGTATAACGAGCAACCTTCAGGAGGAGGGCAGGATGGTGCAATCTAAATGACAAGAAAATGGCAAAAGGCGTAAAAAAAATAAAAGTTGTAAGCGGATTGTATTATCCTAAAATGTCTGTATTAGGGCAGAGGATTACCATAAAACCAGATCAATGGGTGCAGTTTGGCGTGGGCGAATGGCTGCCGGATACCACAGATGCAGAGAAAAAGAAACCTCTTACCTGGATGAGGCAGAACAGCAGCAAAAAAATTATCATCAATCAGATAACCTCTGCTACCGGATATAAATTTTTAATAGGAAAGCAGTACTGCGGAAGCTATCAGTTTTATATTGAAGCCAGTCTTTCTGGGGTAAGAGATACTAAAAGTGATACAGGAATATTTGTAAAAGGCTGGTGTGATCCCATCATTGTAAGCAGCAAGTGGTCTACACAAAAAAACAGCAAAAGCATCAAAAACAATAAAAAGAACGAATACATTTCCTACGGACACATTGTACACCTTAACCTGATGACAGAAGGGCTGAACGGAAATACAGTCAGTATTGAGCTTTGGAATCAGCAGACAGCAAAAGCAGATAAACTGGTGCATACCTACAACAATGTACAGGTAATAGACGGAGAAGTCAATCTGAAAATAGAAAACACTTTTACCTGGATGGCCTATGTAGACAATATTCAGAATGTAGAAGAATTCTATGTTAAAGTAAAAGATACAGCCTCCAAACAATATATTAAAGATAAATTGGGCGATGATCTTCATGCCATCTATCTGAACGTAAAAAATAAAGTTGTTACAACTAATACTAACGGAGCCCAGAACCAGACTCCGACCAAAGTATACAAGCCGGATGTAAACTCCGTAAGGCTGGAACCCTGTAAGTTTGAAGTCATCAAAATCACAGAAAATGAGACAAAGGATGGAAAAGCCAGCAATACAACAGTCAAAGTCTTTGACAATGGGAACGGTGTTAAACTCATAAAATCAGCGGCTTTACAGGAATACATTCAAAGAACAATTTTTTATAAATTCGATTCCACAGTCATTGATAAAGACGGTGTTGCTATTCTTAATAATGTACTCAAATTCCTTCTGGAGCATAAAGATGCCACCATGAATCTCAGCGGCTATGCTTGCGTGATAGGAAAAGAAAATTATAACAAAGGACTTTCCCAAAGAAGAGCAGACGTCGTCAAAAAATTCTTTGCTGATGGTGGATTAGATCCCAGAAGAATAATCTCCGTAGGAAAAGGAGAAGTAGATCCTACCGATGATAAAATGGGAAGAGATAATATCAAGTACAAAAATGAGAAAGATTATGAAAACAACCGTAGAGTAGATATCTCATTTGTTTTCAATGCCCATGATGCACAAACTATTCATTATGAAGTAACAGCACCAGATGTCTCTACAAAGAAAAACCTGATCATTGATGTCACAGGCTTTCAGACCAATGAATGCTTCAGAGACAGCAAAGGGAAGCATAAGAAACAGATTCAGGTTGTAGATGTAGGACAGGCAATCGATAAAGGAGATACGGTAAAAACATTTACCACACCTTCCTTTACTTATGGAGTATATTCAGATTTATCTCAATTCAATGCTCTCCCTATACAATATATCTGGCCGGCCGGAACAAACCCGAATCAGTTTCATCTGCATGTTCATACCTGCAGATACTACAGTAATGAGAAAAGAACTACAGTATTAATAAAAGCCTACCCGGATATCAATTGGACATTGAGTTTTACATTAAACCTTACCAATGATCTCAGCGTAAAATGGATGAATATGGATCCCCATGAGCATAAAGAACTGCAGAAAAGAGCAGGCAAAATGGGCGCTGAAAAAAGATGGAAACAGAAAGATGCTTCACTGGCTTTTAGTTTAAAGGCAAAATGGAATAATGATAAGCAGGAAAAGGAATTAAAATATCAATACGAAACCAAGTTTAAAAAAATATATGATACATTTGCTGCCATAGGAGCATTGTCAGATGGAGTTCTTAATCAGGCCAAAGGAAAAGTACGTTCCATTTCTCCTAAAGGAATTCCGGTAAGTTTTGCCGTGAAGCCTCCTAATATGGAGTTGTCTGGTAACTGGCTTTTAAAGCATCCTAAAGATAATAATGCCATTCTTGGTACAGATGTAGCTATAGGTTTGAAAGCAAATCCGCTGATTGGTCTGGAAATGACAGTTGACCTTCTGGGAGCCTTGGTATTTGGTATTTCAGGAGCGGTAAGCGGAGGAACAGCTGCGCCGGGAGTCACAAGACTGTATCAGGAAATTCAGGGGAAACTGAAATCCGGAATAGATGTAGGAAATGATAATGTTGGTTTCAAAGCATCTGTAGATATCTTTATGGATCTTATTATTTCCAGCACCATAGAAGTGGAATCTGAATTTAAATTTAATACTGCCGGAAAACTCAAAGATTCTGAATTTAAAGTCTCCAGTAAGAGTAAACTTAAGCTGGAATTAAAAGTAGGAGTTAAAATTCAGGGAGAAGTTTCACTGGCAGTCATCAAAGCAGAAGCTTATTTTGAAGCATCAGCATCCGGAAGCGCTTCCATAACCTACGGGCATGGTATCAACTACGATGAAAAAGGTTTATATTACCGTCCTGTTCTCGGATTTGACGGCCTTGATGCTCAATATGTAGTCAGTATAAGTGTAGGCCTTGCTATTAAAATTGCGAAAAATAAACATAAAGTGGAGGAAAGCAGAAATGGAAAATATGAAATTGCCAAAGGTGATTTTAAAAATGTAATTCCTCCTTTTGATGTCATAAAAGAATTAGAATCCTTATTTGGAATAAGCGCAAATATTCCGTTGATTAAAAATGATTAATATTCATACAATGAAAAATCTTATCTTATTATTTAGCTTTTTGGCTATCGTGTCCTGCAATGGACAGACCGATTTGGAATCCTTTAAATTTGATGAAAAACTGCCGGATAACAGCATGAAAGGAGAAAAGGAGACAGAAGCCAATTACGGATTATTATCTTATAAACAGGCTAATATTAGCAATTATAAGCTGGGAACAGTATCATTTTCCGAATACGCCGTGCCTAAAGGGTATGATTATTCCAACAATAATCTGGCACTATTTGTAAACTCTTATCAGAACAACCAATATCTGGGATTTATACTGAATCTTGCTAAAGAAGACGAAGGAAAAAAGCTGATCGATTATCTTACTAAAACATACGGTAATCCGGAAAAAAGAGCCACGGATAAAACAGGAGTTGCTTATTTTTGGGATGCATCAGCTAAAAATAAATGGCTGTTTTTAACCCAAACCCAGGAATTGACCCAAAGCAATACAAAATATACCAATACCAAACTGATTGTAGTAAAAAAAGGGACCAGAGTGGAGAATTCTTCAGATGCCGGCACTTTCTCTATCTTAGACAGCTTTACCCTTGCTTATCCTAAAAAATAAAAGATGAAACCTTATTACGAAATAGATTTTAGTGCGGTAATGTGTTCTTTTCAGATCAGAATTAATGATGTGGAATTAATTTCATTGAGTATTGAGGGACAGACAAGATCAGATTTTCCCATCAATCATCTTATTCTGGAAGGAGGTAAACAAACAATTGAAGTGAAAGGACTACCTATGGATGGACATCAGGAGCTGCACGAAGATTCTTACATAAGATATAGAGTGAATCTCTATGATATGGCCTCCGGAGAATACGCTTTTGTAAAACAGTTTGATGAATATTTTACCAAGAAACCGGATAAAAATATACCTCTTATAGCACACGCAAGTACATTTGAGGCAGATGTACCTTATAAGCTGGAGGCATGGCAAAAAGGAATCAATCTTAAAGACGTCAAGTTTGACGTTAAAGAAAAACTGATCAAAAAGTATAACGAAATTATAAAGCTGATCAATGGAGGCAATTACAGTTCGTTCAATGATCAATATCAAAAAAGAGAAAATAATAACGCTTTAGCCATGTATCTTAGCAAAAGTCAGGCAGAAGCCAGGATGCAGGGTATTATTTCCGATATGCAGAATGGATATAAAGCACGGAGCCTTCCGGATGATATTCAGGTAGAGTATTCAGCATACGGCAAGCTGGCCGCACTAAAATGTACAGATATGATGTCTGCATTACGTCTGGAAAATCCGGAAAGTGAGGAAGAATTAGTTCTGCCCATAACATTTTATATTCCCGAAGGGAAAGATGAGTTTGAGATTATATAGCAATCTTTAAAAGAAAAAAACACTGGAAATAAGCTCTAGGTATTTCCACCAGTTTTTATAACAGAATAAATGGGAGTTAAAAAGGAAAGATCATACATCGCATATAGTATTTTAGGAATAATAGCAGCAGGCTTTATTTATTTTATTCTGTGGATTATTTTCAAAGATAAAATGCCGCTGCATGAATATGCTTCTGAAATCTCCAATAACTATGACAGCTATGCAGAGAAAGCGATCGTTTTTTTTCCTCTACTTTTTTTTGTCTTCATCTTTATCATATTAATGAAGCCGAATGCTGCCAAACGTTTTTTACGCCTGCAGTCATCACTTCCCACCTCGAAGATCCATTCTGTAGCAAAAGGGCTGGCAGAAATTGAAGGAACATTGGTGATGAAAACTCCTTTATTCTCACCGGTAAATAATGAAGCCTGCATAGGATATTATTATACTATTGAGGATATTGACAGGGATTCAGACGGTAAAGAAAGCTACAGAACCATTCACCGGGAAACAAAATGCAATATCTTTCAGATGAAAGATGATACAGGAACCATAGAAGTAGAGCCGGAAGGAATAGAGCTGGTTTTATTAGAAGAAACCAATATAAGCAGTCATAGCGGTAAAAGGTACAAAGAAACCCTTCTAAAAGATGGTCAGAAGATGTTGTTGGTAGGCTATGCCGATTCCAGAAACGGAATACCTTTCATGAGAAAAGATGAACATTATAAAGTCCTTGGGATTACTTCCTCATCAGGAATCACAGTTTGGAATAAATACCAGCCATTGCTGAGGTCATTTATGTTTACCTGTTCCATCATCCTTTTAATAATTATTTATATACTTACACAATAATGAATCAGACGGTCGCAATCATATTACTTATTCTGCTGGGAGTGGTTATCATCAGCTTTTTGATCAATCTTTATAACAAGCTGGTCATGCTTAAATTTAATGTTGATAAAGCCTATGGCAATATTGATGTAGTGCTGAAACAGCGTACAGATGAGATCCCCAATCTTGTTACCGTTGCCAGGCACTTTATGAACTACGAAGAAAAGCTTCTTACCCGCCTTACAGAACTCAGAACTTTTTACAATAACAGTACTGATGCCGATAAAAGAACCGGGATTGCCAATGAAACCTCAAAAGCACTCTCCTCATTTTTTGCCGTTTCAGAAAATTATCCGGAACTCAAATCCAATAATAATTTCCTTGAATTGCAGAAAAGGATTTCTGATCTTGAGAACAAAATAGCCGACAGAAGAGAGTTTTTCAATGACAGTGTAAACCTGTACAATATTGGAATTCATGAATTTCCCAATGTGATACTGGCAAAAATGTTAGGCTATAAAGACAAAACGTTACTGGAAATTACAAACGCAGAAAAACAGTATGACGGAGTTCAGTTTTAATACCTTTTTCGGATTAGAAGATCAAATAGCGGATTACCCGGAAGTAACCATTTTCGGAGCTATGTTTCTGCCGCTTCTGTTGTTTATTCCGATGGCAGTAATAGGATGGATTTTCAGAAAGCTTAAATTCAACATGTATATCATTCATGTATTGATGTATACTTTGCTCTTTACATTTATAGTAGGAGCACTCACCCTATTTATACTTTTTTTATTACCGATAAAAATGGAGTAAAACTAGCCTATTGCTGGCTTACAGTCTTTGCCGGAATGTTCTTTTTCAGTTTGATCAATGCCAATACCATTACCAAAATGTTTACCGATTGGTCTAAACTAATTAAAGAAAAAGAAAATCAGTAATTTTGAAAAAACATTTAGCATGATGAAAAAAGCAAGAGTGCTGGTATTGATTTTTGCAGTATTAATTAATATCTGTTGTGGAAATAAATCATTTGATCTGTCTTCAGTTTCCTTGGGCGATGATGCAGAAAAATATGATTTTGAAAACAAAGACTTATTTCTGAAAGATGAATCAAAAACCGATATTATTCAATATTATGCTGATGAAAACAAAGGAGTAGCCTACGGAAATATACCATTAGATAATACGATGGGTACAAGGATTACAGTATACAAAGGAAAAGTAGGAGCTCTAGACACCAATGCTGCCGAAAAATATTCGCTGGAATTTGTAGAAAAAATAGTAAAAAAGAATGGAAATCCTACTGCTTCTATTACAGATAAAGCAACTGTAGATGCCCAACTGGCAAAACCTATTTTTGAAAAGCTTAAAAAACTTTCTCCGGAAAAAGTGTCATGGGATCAAAATGATAAAAATTCCTTTACATATCCTGCTTCTTTCTTTTGGGATGACGGGAAAAGCTATTCTATATTAAGTATCTCTATTGAAAATGATGGGATAATAAGAAATAAATACATTTCTGTAACCAAAGATGCCTATCATAATAACGCAGTTTTTGGATTAAAATATCCTGCGCCTCCTGCCTCTCCATGGTATAAGTATATGAATTAAATAAACAGAGATAAAATAGAACAAAACAAATAAAAAAGCATTTCCGTATACTTGAATCCTTGTTTTTCTGTTCTATTATTGATAACCTGATGCTAACACTAACATTATGAAAAGATTGAAATATATACTACCAATAATCTGTTTGACTTTTGTTTCATGCGGTGATCAAAAAAATAAAGCGCCCGCATCTGTTGTTGAAACACAGGGGAGTACACAGACAGAACCCTTTAATCTTGCTAAAATTACGGTAGGAGAAAATATCAACGAAATTTTAAAATCTGCCGGAGCTACAGCAAAAGAAGCCGTACGTACCAATGAAGTTACCCTGATCGGAAATGAAAAACTGGCCTTTTCATCCAAAGAATTATTACACTTCAATGGAATAGATCTGGAAGGGAAAAATGATAAAAATACCAATAAAGTCATTTTACACTTCGGAAAAGTAGATCAGGAAATAGGTCCTCTTGCCAATGAAAAAGAAGACGAATTGGGAATGTACCAGCTTGATATTTATACAGAGGAAGAAAAAACCGCACTTCTGGACAATCTGAACAAAACATTGCAAAAACCTAGCTTTGATACCATCCGTGAAGGATTTGAATCAGAAGTGAAAGATAATGAGATCATCCAGACCCATAATAAACTCAGACAGGAAGTAGCCATCTGGAGAAACAAAAATATGCTCTATTACTACTGCGAAACCAAAATAGATAACAGACCAGATGAATACCGCTGTAATCTCTTCGTATTCAAAAACAAAGAATGGAAAGACCTTCTGAAAGGATCCGGATATCCCGATCTGGATAAAATTCGTTGAATTACGATAAAAACAAACAAAAAAACAAAACATTCGCTTAATCCAATCAGCTTGCTGATTCCACTTTGCTCCCTAAAATAAAACTTTAGAAAAATAAAAACCTTTGCGTTAAAAAATAACCACTAATCTGCAAAAAAATAAAAATGCCAGTCTGAAAAGACCGGCATTTTTTATATCAAATGATTGTTCAAATTATTTCACTATAAACTGCATCGTCACCTGATCCAGTTTCAAAATATACACTCCCTGACCCAGATTTCTTGTTTTAATAGAATTGCCATTTCTGAAAGGCTGATCTATCGTCTGAAGAGTTTTCCCCTGAAGATTATAAATCTCAGCTTTCTTTATCTTCTGAAGATCTCCTTTCACAAAAATCTCCTGATTCGTAATAGGATTTGGAGAGATTTTAAAACTGTTAGACGCTGTTTCTGGAGCCATACTTTGAGCCATTCTTGCTGAAGAACCGGAATAGCATGTCCACGAAAGATCATCAATAGCTACTCTGTTGCTGGTTGAATTATTCACAAGACTTACCGTTACATTTCCGGAAATATTGATATTATTGATGGTGGTAGTTGCCGCTGAAGCGCTGTAAGGAATTGTTCCTACGCTTGTTCCGTTTACCTTTACATCGAAAGTGTCATTACTTCCTGTAAATTTAAGTTGTGTAGTAACCGTCAAAGATCCGATACCATTGGCAGAACTGCCAGAAGTTAAAGAACCGTTTCTTACCGTAATTGCTTTATTATTTAAAGTCTGATCAGTTCTTGCATCCGTTGCCGTCCATGAAATTCCGCTATTACTCCACGTTCTGCTTGCATAAGAAGCGCTGGCAGCCGGAATCGTTTCAAAATTTTCATTTACACAATTGGTAGCCGGAGTAGTAGTTCCCGAGTTGGTAGTACCGGAAACAGTAGAGCTATTCGAAGATGAATTTCCTGCCGCATCTTTTGCAACAATATAAAAGCTGTAAGCGGTAGAAGGAGTAAGACCTGAAATGGTTGCTGAAGTTGAGCTAACCGTAGTTTGCAGGCTACCGTTCATATAGACATTGTACGCTGTAACGCCTACATTATCTGTAGAAGCAGTCCATGCAAGAGAAATGCTGCTGGAAGTTTTTCCTGAAACATTCAGGCCTGTTACTGCAGTTGGAGCCTGAGTATCGCTTGCCGGCTGTTGGGAACCCCAGATTTGATTCACATAATTAGGATTGTCAATAAACGGATTTCTGTTTCCCTGATAAGCATAAGACGCATTATTTCTCTTAATCTCAGCCTGAGAAACCGGATCCTGATTGTGCCAGGCCAGAAGAACATTCAGTTCCCATGTCTGCAATCCAGGGAAGGTAGAACTTCCCAACATATTTCCTGAAGAAAAAGAAGAAAGCTTGCTTTGATAGCGCGTTACAAAATAGAAAATCATACGGGCAACATCCCCTTTAAACTCATCAATCGGCTCAAAAACCGTCCCAGAATATCCTGAAGAAGCAGAAGTTCCAAGCTTTGATCCGTTCATTGAAGTAAAAGAAGCGCTTCCAACCTTTCCATAAGGATAATTGCTTCTCATTCCGTTTACTTTTCCGTCCGTAGCTCTGATAAAATGAATATCTGCAACCATTGGAGAAGCCTCACTGAAAAGGCTTTGAGGAACAACGTGTTCTCTGTTATAGCAATTCCCTTCCGTAGAATACGTACCACACTGGTTAGTCCCCGGAGTATATTTGTAAGGATCAGTACCATTAGGTTTTTCAGAATAGATATCAAGGATGGAACCGTCATTTTCATAATCCTTATCAATATCCGTTGTTTTATAGCCTGTCCACAAACCGTTGTAACCCTTATCCTGATGTCCGTTGGTGATGATAGTGCTTAATGCAGTTTTCAGTGCTGCACCACTTAGCCCGTTGGCAGAATTGTAGTATCCGGCAGGAGCCTGAGCATGTGCAAGGCCTGCAAATACAGAAAATAAGATGATTTTTTTCATATCAATACAAGTTTCAACAAGAATACCACATTTTTGTGAATAAAAAATTACGGAATCGTTAATTTTAAAATGTACTGCATGTAAGAAGTGGTAGAGATGGGGTTCCGGGATTCGGGTTTGTGAGATACGAGTTTCGAATTTTTGCGTTTTGGTTTTGAATCTCAATATTTTCCAATATTAAATAGGGGTAGGCTTTAACCCGCCTTATAAATTATAATTCCAAACATCCGGCTTTAACCAAATTTAATTCATAAAAATCAAAAAAAGTATCTGTGCAAATCCGTGTTATCTGTAGGAAAAACGAATAACCCATAAAAAAAGCCAGTACAAAAGTACCGGCTCATATAATGGATGACTTACATCTTATTTTCTTTGTGGCGGATAATTTTTCATGATCTCAGCCATAATTTCAGGAATTTGTCTTTGCTTCGCTTTTGGAGAATCTACAGAAATTCCACTTCCGATACCCTGCCAAACCAATTTGTTGGTTTTTGCATCAATTAAATCTACAATCAGAGCACCTTCGTTATAATTCGTAGTCCAGGTTCTGTTCATACCAACACCCCATCCGAATGGGCCTCCCCATCCCCACATTCCGTAAGGTGAAGAAGAGTTGATATCAGTAACCTTTTTATGATTAGCTTTTACGTTGATAATCAGATCCGGATTTTCTCCCGACTGAAGACCTTTGCTTTGAAGCTGTCTGGACAGTTCGTTCAGCACTCTGTCTTTATCAATATCATTCAATTTTAGATCATCAATTCTTATTTTATATGTTTTGAAAGAATTGAAGTTGGCTGTATCAGCGTAATCTGAACGCACTTGAAAAGGGCTACATGAAGTTAAACCTAAAGTAGCAGATGCCAACAAGATAAAAATATATTTTTTCATTTTATTTATTTTTTTTATCACTTTTAATGAATGTATCAGTCTTTTTATCGTACCCGTAAGGACAGTGTCTGCAACCACTTTTACAGCAATATCCCCTTTTTAGATGGAATTTTTCCGTAAAAACCTTGTACCCCTGTTCATTATAGTAGAAGTCTTCACCTTCTTTGATATCATAATGGGCCATAAGTTAAATGCTAGTCAAAAAACTTTTTATATTTGTTAGTATGATAATTGTATGCCAAAAGCCCTTAAAAAAATTAAAAATTAATGGCATTGCTCTTTTTCCCTTTATCTTCATTAGGAAACCCGAAGATAAGGAAAATAATGTATTGATCAATCACGAAAAAATCCATTTACGCCAGCAGCTGGAAATGCTCATTATTTTCTTCTATATTTTCTATGTTATTGAATATTATTACTGGTTTTTCAAGCTTAAAGACAGCTATCTGGCCTACAGAAGAATCTCATTTGAAAAAGAAGCTTACACCAATGAAAAGAACCTGAATTACCTTAAAAAAAGAAAATTCTGGAGCTTCAGGAAATATCTTTGAAATGAAGCATTAATAAATTATAAATTATAAATGATGAATGATGAATGATGAATGATGAATGATGAATGATGAATGATGAATGATGATTTTGGTATTTGAGATGGATTTCGGATTATGAATTTTGATGCCTTTTTATATTCAATAGAAACATTTTAATCTGCATCACAAAAAAATCAAAAGCATCATCTGTGAAAATCTGTGCCATCTGTGGGAGAAAAAGAAAACCCTCATAACATTAAATCTTTTCCTACTTTTGCAAACAATAAACCTTGAGTCGTCAAAACTGAAATGCTATTACAACTTCCCACAGAACCTGTTTCCATTCAGGAAATTCTTATTCAAAAAAATATAAAACTGTTCATTAAAAGGGAAGACCAGATTCATCCGCTGATTTCAGGGAATAAATACTGGAAGCTTTTTTACAATATCAATCATTATCTGGAAAAGAATCCCGGTAATCCTTATATTATTACTTTTGGAGGAGCTTTTTCTAATCATATAGCCGCTGTTTCAGCAGTTGGGAATATGGCAGATATTCCAACATTAGGGATCATCAGAGGAGAAGAGCTACAGCATAAATGGCGTGATAATCCGACCTTGCTTTTTGCAAAAAGAAAGGGAATGAACCTGAAATTTGTCACCCGTGAAGAATACCGCCACAAAGAAAAACTAACAGAATTCCTTCAGCATGAATTTCCGGAAGCATTAATTGTTCCTGAAGGAGGAACTAATGAAGAAGCTGTAGAAGGGGTGAAAATGATGCTCAACGAACAAACAAAAGATTTTGACTATCTTTGCACCGCAGTTGGAACCGGAGGAACCGTTGCAGGAATTTCCAAATTTTGTGAAGATAATCAGAAAGTTATAGGATTTAAGGTGGTTGACGATGCTTCACTGGAAAATAAAATTTTTGAATTAACTTTAAGACAGAATTTTAATCTAATAAATTCATGTTTTGGAGGTTACGGTAAAATAAATGATGAAAACATCTGTTTTATCAATGATTTCAAAGAGAAATATGGTATTCCTTTAGAACCGATTTATACAGGAAAAATGATGCAGAAGGTATTTGAACTAATAGAAGAAGATTATTTTCCTGAAGACAGCAGGATTTTGTGCTTTCACACTGGCGGATTGCAGGGGATTGAGGGAGCTAATCTGCTTTTAGAAAAACAGAACAGAAATTTAATTATATAAGTAAAATTGAAAAACATGAAACACTTAGTGTTCCATCTTTCATTTTAAAACAATAAAAAATATAAGATGAAAAGACTTTTCCTATCCATAAGCCTTTTAGTTTTATCAAAATTTTCTGCCCAGACTTGGGCAACCGAAGATCAGTATATTCAGAAATTTGCTAAATATGCCGTAGAAGAAATGGAAAAATATAAAATTCCGGCTTCTATTACTCTTGCCCAGGGATTACTGGAAACCGGAGGAGGACAGAGCAGACTGGCACTGGAAGGTAAAAACCACTTCGGTATAAAATGTAAAGAAGACTGGACCGGTAAAACAATGAAACATACCGATGATGCACCCAATGAGTGCTTCCGTGTGTATGAAGATCCAAAACAGTCTTACGAAGACCACTCCATATTTTTAGCGACCAGAAAATATTATACAAATCTTTTCAATCTGGATATGAAAGATTACAAAGCATGGGCGTACGGGTTAAAAAAAGCAGGTTATGCTACCAATCCACGCTATGCTTCCATTCTTATCACCAAAATTGAGAAGTATAAATTATACGAATACGACAATACCAATTCTAATGAAGTATTGTACGCTGTTCTTAAAATGTACCCGGATCTGAAAGACGACAGAACTTTCATGGCACAGTTGGAACCTTCAAAAGTCACCAGAAAAGCTAAAGAACCGGTTACCGTAGAAGTTCCTTACAAGCAGACTTCTTATGCTCAACAGCAAAAAAGAGTAGAAAGAATCAAAACGAAAGCAGAAATTCTTAACTCTATTCTTATCAAAAGTCACCCTAACGACGGGCTGAAATATATCGTCATTCCTGAAGATACCGATGTGAAATTCATTGCCAATAAATTCAAAGTAAGCGAAAGCAGACTGATGAAATGGAATGAGCTGGAAAATGAAACATTAAAGAAAAATGATATCGTTTTCCTTGAGTCTAAAAATTCTACAGGAAATACAGCTATCTATAAAGCTGAATCCGGAGAAGACATGCATGATATTGCACAGAAATTCGGAATTAAATTAAATAAATTATATGCTAAAAACAGAATGGATGAAGGACAGCAGCCTTCTGCCGGACAGCTTATTTATTTAATAGACAAAAAACCACGAAACTAATTTAATTTTTTGTTGAGAGTCTACCGTTGACAGTTTATTGCCAACCCGCAGCTGTCAGCAGCAACTAAACATATATGAAGTATCAGAGAAGTTCGGCTTTATTTGATGAAGCCTACAAATACATTCCGGGAGGCGTAAACTCTCCGGTAAGAGCATTCAAATCTGTAGGAGGAGTGCCTGTTTTTATGAAATCGGCAAAAGGGGCTTACCTTACCGATGCAGATGACAATACTTACATCGATTATATCAACTCTTGGGGGCCTGCTATCTTAGGACACACACATCCTGAAGTACTGGAAGAACTGAAGATCCAGGCAGAGAAAGGATTCTCTTTCGGTGCACCTACAGAACTGGAAACAGAAATTGCAAAATTTATCATTGAAAATGTCCCGAATATTGACCAGATCAGAATGGTTTCTTCAGGAACAGAAGCATGTATGAGTGCCATCAGACTGGCAAGAGGATATACAGGAAGAGATAAGATTGTAAAATTTGAAGGCTGTTATCACGGACATTCGGATTCATTTCTTATCAAAGCCGGAAGTGGAGCAGCTACATTCGGAAATCCAAATTCTCCGGGCGTAACAGCTGGAACAGCTAAAGATACTTTGTTAGCCCGTTATAATGATTTTGAACAGGTTGAAGATTTATTCCGTCACAATCAGGGAGAAATTGCAGCGGTAATCATAGAGCCGGTTGCGGGAAATATGGGCTGTGTATTACCAGAAAATGATTTCTTGCAAAAGCTGAGAAAAATCTGTGATGAAAATGGAGCTTTATTAATTTTTGATGAGGTGATGACTGGTTTCAGATTAGCTTTCGGAGGAGCGCAGGAGCTTTTCAATGTAAAAGCAGATTTAGTGACTTACGGAAAAGTAATTGGAGGAGGGCTTCCGGTGGGAGCTTTCGCGGGAAGAAATGAAATTATGGATCATCTTGCACCAAAAGGTGGGGTTTACCAGGCTGGAACATTAAGTGGAAATCCTTTGGCCATGAGAGCCGGATTAAAAACACTTCAGCTTATTAAAAATGATCCGGAATTTTTTAGCAGATTAGAGAAGACAACAGAAACATTAGATTTTGAAATCGGGAAAATTCTGAATGAAAAAGGAATTGCTCACAGAATCAACAGAAAAGGTTCTATGATGTCAGTATTCTTCCATATCAGCAGCGTTTCCAACTTTGATGAGGCGCAGGAAGCGAATCATTCATTGTTTAATAATTTCTTCCACCAGATGCTTCAGAACGGGGTATATCTTCCACCAAGTGGCTATGAAACTTACTTCATCAGTGATGCCATCAAGGATAAAGAAATTGATATGACACTGGAAGCAGTAAGAAAATTTGAATATTCCAATAAATAATAATGAAACCGGATTTTTATCCGGTTTTTTTATGCCATACTATTTTTACTGATCATTCACAAAGCATAAATCATACAGATTTTGTAATAAACCATACACCTCATTCAGAACACTTCTTTTTAATTTTGTATTAAATAGATTGGAAATGAAGACCTCAGACAATAACATCTCCCGCAAAGACTTTATCAGGAATTCGGCTTTGGCTGTAGCGGGGCTCACCTTAATACCCAATATGATGAATGCATCACCTTTCTTTGATCAAAATAATACTTCGGTAAAGGGAAAAATGAGCCTGAAAAATGTTCGTCTGGAAACAGGTTTTGAATACAAGGATGGGGAAGTAGACTCTACCAAAACTGATCTGTTTTATGTAGAAATTGAAAACGGAAAAATTACAAAGATTGAGCCCAATCAACCTAATGCTAAAGCTGTAGATGCAAAAGGTCTGCTAATGCTTCCTGCTTTTAAAGATATGCACATTCACCTTGATAAAACCTTTTATGGAGACCAGTGGCAGGCTGTCCGAAAAAGAACCGGAGGGATCAAAGGAATGATAGAACTGGAGCAGAAAATGCTTCCTGAGATGCTGAAAAATTCAACTTTCAAGGCGGAAAAACTAATCGAATTACTGCAATCAAAAGGAACTTCATTCGCAAGAAGCCACGTGAATATTGAACCTACTTCAAAACTTCAGTCATTAAAAAATCTACAGAAAGCATTAGAAAATAAGAAAAAAGGTTTTGGAGCTGAGTTGGTAGCTTTTCCACAGCATGGAGTGTTTTATACAGATTCTGTGCCTTATCTGAAAGAAGCTGCAAAGATGGATATTGATTTTATTGGAGGAGTAGATCCATTCAACGTTGATGGGAACATCGAAAAAGTAGTAGATTTTACCGTTCAGCTTGCTCTTGATAATAAAAAAGGAATAGATATTCACCTGCACGAAACCGGAGATTCCGGATTGAAAACAGTTGAATATCTGATTAAAAAAGTAAACGAAAATCCTTCTCTGAAAGGAAAAACCTATTTAAGCCACTGTTTTGTTCTGGCTAAATTAGAAGCAGCAAAACAGGAAGAAATCGCTGAGAAATTGGGTGAAGCACAGATCGGAATTGTCTCCACAGTCCCTTTCGGCAGAATGATTATGCCTATCCCAACGCTTTACAAACATAATGTAACTGTTCTTACCGGAAATGACAGTATTGTCGATCACTGGAATACTTTCGGAACAGGAAGTGTGCTTCAGAAGGCCAATTTGATGGCGCAATTGTATGGATATTCCACAGAGTTTTTACTGTCAAGAAGCTTAAAACTGGCAACAGGAAATGTGCTGCCATTGGATGATAAAGGAATCAGGCAATGGCCGAAGTCCGGAGATAAGGCAGATTTTGTATTGATCAACGCAAGTTGCTCTGCAGAAGCAGTATCGAGAATTTCAGACGTAGAATCATTAGTACATGATGGAAACGTTGTTTTTTAATTCAACCTACAAAGCAATAAATAAATTTATATATTTTAGTTGTGTTTTTTTGTAACCGCAAAGGGTATAAACGTTTTACGGGGAAAGCCAGAGAATTTATTAAAATTTTCAGAGAAAGCCAAAGAATGCAGATAGAAGCAGAAGATAGGGTGGCTTAGATAAAACTTTTGTTCCTTTTGTGGTTATTTTAATTTTTTCTCTCACAAATTTTAGTAATTTTAGGAGAAAATCAGGCAGAGTGAGCAGCCATACGGATCATTTTCCCATTTTAGGAATTCAGGAATTTAGTGAAAATCAGCTGAGCGGCTGTAATCTGCTGTTCAATGATCTTTCCGGCGCACGTTCTATTGATGATCCTCACAAACATGATTTTTTTATCATTAACCTTTTTGAGTACGGAGCCGGCTCTCATACCATAGATTTCACAGAATATCAGGTGAAAGACTATCAGATTCATCTTGTTTTTCCGGATCAGGTACATCAATGGGTGATTGAAAAGGAAACCATCGGCTATCAGCTGATGATCAGCAGAGATTGGTTTGAAAGTTTTTTGCCCTCGTTAAGATTCTCTGCATCCTATTACCAGAATCATCCGGTGATCAATCTTTCCAAAGACGTTTTTGAAACTTTCCTGTATGAATTTCAGGAAATCAAAAAAGAACTGAGCGGAGAAAAAATATTTTGGGAACTGATTCAGAAAAGAAGTGAACTGATCGGGTTGCTGGTAAGTAAATCGATGGAAGGTGCTTTCAAAGACTTTGAAATCTATAATTCGAATCCTATTATTTCAAAATTTCTGCATCTTATTGATGAACATTTCAAAACAGAAAGATCCGTTTCTTTCTATGCGGATAAACTGAATATTTCTGCCAATTACCTGAATATTGTCTGCAAAAAGAATCTCAATGCCTCGGCTTCATCACTTATTCAGGATCGTATTTTACTGGAAGCCAAAAGGCTTTTAAAAGTTTCCGAAATGTCTGTAAAAGATATTGTGTATGATCTCGGTTTCTATGATCATGCCAGCTTTTCAAAATTCTTTAAAGCTCAGACGGGGATGACGCCTTCCCAATTCAAAGAATAATCTGTACAAAACAAGACATGATTGATACACCGGTTTTACTCTAAAGCTGGGTTAATTTTGTATTGTTAAATTTAAAATCATGCAATTTCCCTATCAATTAACTGCAAAAGGAACATATTCCCTTAAAAATGTCCGCCTGGAAACAGGTTTTGAATACGAAAATGAAGAAGTTACCGGAACAAAAACTGATCTTTTCAGTATTGAAATTGAAGACGGAAAAATAAAAACAATCAAAACTAATGATTCTGCTTCCAACGCAATAGATGCTAAAGGGTATCTGATGCTTCCGGCTTTCAGGGATATGCACATCCATCTGGATAAAACATTATACGGGCTTCCATGGCAGGCGCTTTCTCCGAAAAGAAGAACGGTGAAAGATATGATTGCTTATGAACAGGAAATCATTCCGGAATTATTGAAAACTTCCGTGAGCAGGGCAGAACAGCTAATCAGCCTGCAGCAGCATTACGGAACTCATTTTGCAAGGACTCATTTTAATATTGACCCTACATCAGGATTGAAATCTCTGGAGCATCTTGAACAGGCTCTTGACAATAAAAAAGATTCTTTCAAAGCTGAACTGGTAGCCTTCCCGCAGCATGGAGTTTATTATACGGAATCTGCTCCCCTGATGAAAGAGGCCGCTCAGCTGAAAAGTGTGAGCTTCATAGGCGGATTGGATCCATTGAGTATTGACGGAAGTATTGAGAAAGTAATGGATTTCACGGTTCAGCTGGCCTTGGATCATAATAAAGGAATTGATATTCATCTGCACGAAGTAGGAGAGTCCGGGATGAAAATCATCAATTATCTGATTGATAAAGCCATCGAAAATCCGGCACTTCAGGGAAAAACGTTTGTAAGCCATGCGTTTGCTTTAGCACATCTTTTACCTAAAGAAACTGAGCAGATTGCAGAAAGATTGGCAGCAGGAAAAGTAGGAATTGCATCTTCCGTCCCTTTTAAAGGAATGGTGATGCCAATACCAACACTGAAAAAATATGGTGTGAATGTTTTGATAGGAAACGATAATGTACAGGATTACTGGAGTACATTCGGATCCGGAAATATGCTGCAAAAAGCCAATCTGATTGCAGAACTGTATGGTTATGCTACAGAATATGCGCTGTCAAGAGCTTTGCAGTTTGCTACTCAAAGTATTCTTCCTCTGGATGAAAAGGGAAAGCAGCAATGGCCAAAAGCCGGTGATGAAGCTGCCATTGTTTTGACAGACGCTGCATGTTCCGCAGAAGCGGTTTCCAGAATGTCCGAAATAAAAGCCCTTATGAATGACGGGAATTTATTCTGGAGAAATTAATGTGAAGTATATATTTTTTTATACACTTGTTTTTTGTAATCGCCATCGGATGTTTTTCTGGTGGCTTTTTTTTGAATTATGAATTATAAATGATGAATGATGAATGATGAATGATGAGGTTTCGGGTTTCGAGATACGTGATTTGAGAATTTGTGATGCTGTAATATCCATTTTATGATTTCTTATATTCAATAGGGACGGGCTATTATCCTGAGCATAGTCGAAGAGAGCCCGTTAAACCTGATGAAAACTCCTCCGGCTTTAGCCAAAATCTATTAAAAAATCTGTGATAATCTGCGAAAATCTGTGGTCGAACAAAAGAAATAACGGTTCAAACTACAGTTTTTAATTTTCACAATGTGAACAACGCTTAATATTAATTTTGGGAGATAACTACCATATTCAATAATTACCATTAAAAAAGCCCTCGGAAAATAATTTCCGAAGGCCTTTTATTTGAAATTAAATCTAAGTACTTATATGATGTGTTATAAGTTAAAGTTAGTCCATCCTGCATACCACGTATCGTTGGCATCTTTTACTGCACCTCTGTAAGTAACCTGTGTGAACCAAGTTGCTAATTTAGGATTAGTAAATGCTCCTCCAGTTAATAACGGAGAACCAGCATTAGGAGTAAAGTTTGGGGTAGTTCCTGCAGGAGCCCATGCACCGGCAAGTTTTACATCCGCTGTAGAAGCAAGGATGGTGTTTCCTTTAGCATTAAACCAAGTTGTAAGATCGTTTAATGTATACGTTGTAGGAGTAGAAGTAGATGGTCCGAATTTTAAAGGAGTCTGGTTTCCTGCTAAAACGTTGTTTTCAAAGAATAATTTGTTACCTACAATATTGTTATCCGTTGGAGCCCCTTTCGTAGCATCAATGAATAAACCTACAGGGAATCCTGTGAATACAGAGTTGAATACAGAGATAGATGAGTTTCTTCTGATCTGTAATGCATTCTGGAATAATGCATTGATTGATCCAGGAGCCGCAGAGTTGATTGGCCCGATAATCGTCATGTTAGAGAACGTAGCGGATGTCTGAGGTGTCAAAGTAGAACCGTTAGCATCATTGTCAGATTCAAATGCGTTAGAACCCGAAACGTCTGCTACCTGAGAATCTCTTACTGCGATACCAAACTGAATATTTCCTGAGAAACCATTGTCAGTATCGAAATCATCGTCAAGACCTTTATAAGAAATAAGGTGAGAACAGTTTACCGTTCCTCCGAACCACTCAAAGCTGTCATCATTAGCATAGGCAACTTCTACGTAATCTACTGTAGTTCCGTTACCTACACCCCCGAATGTAAGACCGTTGATCTCTTTATCCGGTAAGAATGCATATCCTGCATATTCTATTCTTACATATTTTAATACACCACTGTTGTCAGCAGCATTATTTCCACCGTAAAGTCCAAGACCTTCAGAGTTGTTGATACCTCCTTCAATCTCTCCAACTCCGTTTGCTCCACCGAAAGAAGCATTGGTAGGAGCATTTCCTAAGATTACTACACCTGCCCAGTCTCCTCTTTTAGGACTTGGTTTTTCAGAAGTGAAGATAATTGGATTGGCAGCAGTACCTTCTGCCATGATTTTACTTCCTTTTGTAATGATCAAAGCTCCGTTTTTATCAGCTTCACCTACAATCTTTGTACCTGGCTCGATAGTTAAAGTAGCTCCGTTAGTTACATATACAAGTCCTCTCAGCTTATAGATTTTATTGGCTTTAAGCGTAAGGCTGGAAGTGATCTTTCCTGAAAGAATAAGGTTTTCAGAATCTCCGTTTCCGTTACCTCCATTTTGAATAATGGTAGGTCCATCTTCTTCTATATTTCTACATGCGGTAGTTGATACTAGAGCGCCAAGCATTAAAGAATATAAAACGAACTTTTTCATGTTATAAAGAATTAAATTATTTATTAGATTATTTTGTTGAGTGAATTAAAAATTGTATCCCAGTGTTAAACTGATATTAGTTCCTGAAAGTCTTTCGATAGCAAGAGCATCTTTGTTATCATACTTACCGTTGTCGTTCAGGTCATGGTAGAATTTAGCACGACGGTTCAGGATATCTGAAACATTCAGCTTGATCTCTCCTTTGTTGCTCCAGATCTTTTTAGCAAGCTGGAAGTCTAAAAGAGGTCTTGGTGCTTCCCAGATTGGTGGTACCTGATCGTTTCCTACATAAAGGATTCTTCTTCCGATCATGTTGAATAAAACTGTAGAAGACCATCCCGATTTTTCAGTATCATACTGAAGACTTACGTTCACAGTATATGGAGACTGCCCCTGCATTGGTCTGTCAATCTTAGTAGCTTCGTCTGTTACTTTGTTTTTAATTAAAGCTACGTTTCCACCCAGGGTAAAGTTTTTAAGAGCACTTACAAAATCCAGTTTTTTTCTTACTTCCAATTCTACCCCGTAAGCATCAGCTTTATCTACATTAAGGTAGTTGAAGGTATTACTGGTTCCTACCCCAGACTGGTTGAAGTATAATTCGATAGGCTTTTTAAAGTTTTTATAGAAACCTGCTACGGATATAATTTCTCCGTTTCTTGGGTAATATTCCCAACGAACGTCGGCACTCGTGATTTTCGTTCTTTCAATAGACTTGTTACCGATTACAGTAGCTCCTAAATCAAAATCATAGTATGCTAAAGGAGAAACTTCTCTGAATTCAGGTCTTACTACAGTTTGTGAACCTGCAACACGGATATTCATTTTAGGATTTACCTTGAATGTCAAGTTAACAGCCGGTAAGAAGTCTGTAACACGTGTGTTCACAAAACGGTCGTCGCTTTTCTTTGTGCTTCCCACCAATTGGTCAAAGTTTTCAACTCTTAATCCCCAAACTGCTCTTAGCCATGGTGTAAAGTTATTGTCAAACTGTAAATATCCTGCGTTAAGGATGGTGTTGGCAATATATCTGTACTGGTTTCCTGCAATTTCATCAAATGTAAATCCACCATTACCCCCGAAATTCTCAGGATTGAAAATAGTTTCGAAAGGCTGGGAAAGTAATCCCTGGTTGAAGTTTTCAAGTCTTACTGAGAAAGGTCTGGAATTATATATTCTGTCTTTTACCTGGAATAAATAACCTCCCTTGATGGTTTGCTTTTGACCAAACATCGTAAATGTCTTGGAAACATCCCCCCCTGCATTATATAGATAGTCACTTAAAGTAGAGTAGAATACACTTCCTGATTTTTGAGAAAGACCATTAGAAATCAATGCTAAATAAGGGCTTCCTGTCATGTTTGTATATTGGTTATACTGCAAACGCTGCAGCAAAGGAATATACTGATCAAGGATCCCGAAGCTTCCGTACCAGTTTACGGTAAGGCCGCCAAGAACATCAATTTTGTGGTTACCGGTAAGGGTAGAGTTGTAGAAAGTAGTTTCTTTAAATCCAATCTCCCTTGCCATAATGTTTGTTCCGTTGATAGGATCAAACTCAAAGTCCTTTCCTGTTCTGAAGGACATGTGATTCACTGTATTGTTGGTGATGATATTCTTTAGGGAAATTTTATTGTTGCTGTTCAGCTTTAAAGCCAGGTTCAACATTCCTCCTAAAATAATATCATTGCTGTATTTTTCTGTATAATAATCGAAGTTGGTATCAGCAAGCTGGTCGTTAATGGTAAAGAAACGGTTGGTAGACTCAGTTCTTCTTTTGTTGTTAGAGTAATTTAAAACAGCAATTACCCCTAAATCTTTTCCGAATACTTTTGTATTAAATCCACCATCTAACTGTAAACTGATATTTTCAGGATAACCAATACTGTTATATCCCAAATTCTTTGTATATCCTTTACCAATCTCTGTTTTCTGAGCTTCAGTAAGAATACTGAAAGCATTTTTTGCAGGCATATTGGTAGGTAGTTTTCTGTAACCGTCATCAATTCCTAAGAAATCCCATTTTCCGCCTTTCTGCATACGGAACTCCTGTCCCATAGTAGCGGTATTTCCTCCTACACCTACCTGTACGTTGAAGAAATTCTTATTAGGAATATCCTTAGTATTTACCTGAATCAAAGCACCTCCCCATTCTCCGGTATATTCAGGAATGAAAGTTTTGTTGATAACAAGAGTTTCGATAACGTTAGCAGGGAAAAGGTCAAAAGAGAAAGTCTTTCTGTCAGGCTCCGTACTGGATAACTGAATACCATTTAGCATCGCCTGATTGTAACGGTCTGATAAACCTCTTACTACGATATATTTTCCTTCAGATAAACTCACCCCGGAAACTCTCTTCAGAACTTCCCCTGTGTTTCTGTCCGGACTTCTTTTAATGGCTTCAACACCGATAACCTGAGAAACTACACCGGCGTTTTTCTGTAAACCGATTGTAGAGGCTATGGTTTCTTTTCTTGCATTAGATTTTATGACAACTCCCTCAATTTCTTTTTCTTTCGTAGAAGGCTTGTCCAGAACGATGTCAAGATGAGTATTACCTTCATTTTTGATGATAACCTCGCTGATCTCTTTTCTGTTGTACCCATTGGAGCTTACTGTTACAATGTAATTGGCACCAGGGGAAAGGTTGATAGAGTAGTATCCGGAAATGTCAGTAGTTACCTCCTGGCCATTTACTTTTACTTTTACCCCTTCTATAGGAGTATTATCTTTCTCGTCCAATACCCTACCTTCCAAAATCTGGCTTTGTGCAAAAGCATAGCCAGCAGAAAACAAGGCAAGTAGCACAATGCTCTTGTGGAGTTGTTTTTTCATTTTACTTCTTTTACTTCTTTTTCAAGGGCAAAATAAAGGCTAAGTTTTTAGGAAAACTTTAGGATAATCTTAATTAATTGTGAAGTTTGTATTAACGATTGGAGGGATTTTACAGTTATCGATGTTTTATTTATATAATTATAATTTTTGTTTTAATTTTAAATATTATTCCTTATATTTGGTTTGTGTGTATTTATTTGTTAATTTTTTTATTGATTTTGTAATTTTAAGCTAAAATGTAATTTTTTAATAATTAGTTAACATTTGGCAGATAGATGAAATCAATTGAAATAATTAATTTTGTGGGAATTCTTAAACTAGAAGATGAGCAAAAAAATTCTTTTAATAGACGATGAACTGGACATTTTAGAGATTCTGTCCTACAATTTGGAAAAGGAGGGGTATGATATCTATACAGCTACCAATGGTAACGAAGGGATAGAAAAAGCAAAGGAAATTGTTCCGGATCTTATCTTATTAGATGTCATGATGCCTGAAAAGGATGGTATAGAAACCTGTCAGGAACTTCGTAAAGTGAAAGAACTTCAAAAAACACTTATTGTGTTCCTTTCTGCAAGAAGCGAAGAATTTTCTCAGTTAGCAGGTTTTCAGGCCGGTGCCAATGATTATATCGTAAAACTGATCAAACCGAAAATCCTTATCTCTAAAGTAAACGCATTATTACAGCTTACCTCTCAGGTGTCTGACAATGCAAAACTAATCGAAATCGGAGACCTTGTTATTGACAAAGATAACTTCAGAGTTTCCAAAAGCGGACAGCAATTTCTTCTTCCCAAAAAAGAATTTGATTTGCTTTACCTTTTGGCTTCCAATACTGAAAAGGTTTTTAAGAGAGAAGAAATTCTGGAAAAAGTTTGGGGTAATGATGTGATTGTAGGGGAGAGAACCATAGATGTTCACATCAGAAGGCTGAGAGAAAAGCTGGGAATCAATACGATTCAGACATTAAAAGGGATTGGGTATAAACTGATCGTTTAATTCGCTAAAAATCTTAACTTTACGTTGAATCATTAAAACGTTGTAAAATTGAAATTTTACAGACTTACCCTTGTTGCCTCCTGTCTGCTGACACTGGTAATGTTCCTTTTGGTGGTCGTATTCGACTCACTGAAAGATATCTATTATGAGACCCCTTTGTTTAAAACGGGTCTTTTCATCTGTATTGTCCTGATCTTTCTGATTAACTGTGTCGTGCTGGAACTCCTTTTCAATTACTACAGCAGAAAACAGGTAAAAGGTCTTTCAGGATTTCTTCCGCAGGAAATAGTACAGAATCACGACGAAAATATAACCATTAAAGAATTAGGAGAAAGATTTTCAGATCTCAATCAGCAGCAGGTATCAGAAATTGATATGATGAAAGAGATGGAAAGCTACCGTAAAGAATACATCGGAAATGTTTCCCATGAGCTGAAAACTCCTTTATTTTCTATCCAGGGATATGTGGAAACTCTAAGAGATGGTGGGGTAGACAATCTTACCATCCGTGATAAATATCTGGAAAGAATTGATATATCAGTAGAAAGACTGATTGCCATTGTGAAAGATCTGGATATGATCAACAGGCTGGAAGCAGGAGAAATTAATCTTACCGTTTCAAAATTTGATGTCAACCTTTTGATCAAGGAAATTTTTGACCTTCTTGATCTTGAAGCTGAAAAACGAAATACAACATTACAGATTCAGACCCTTCATCCGCAGATCTTTGTGGAGGCTGATAAACAAAAGATTTCTCAGGTTTTCATAAATCTTATTTCCAATGCAATTCATTATGCTAACAGACAGGAAGCAAAAGTAATCGTAAAAACCAGCGTCCTGAAAAATAAGGTGCTGATAGAAGTGATAGACAACGGAATGGGGATCAAATCTGAAATCCTTCCAAGAATCTTCGAAAGATTTTACCGTGTAGAAACCAGCAGAAGCCGAAGAGAAGGAGGTTCCGGGCTTGGTTTGGCTATCGTAAAACACATACTGGAAGCACATAACGAAAATATTACCGTAGAAAGCGTGTACCTTGAAGGCACAAAGTTTAGTTTTATGCTTGAAAAAAGTAAATAATTCCTGCAAAATGTAAGAAAAAAAAATATTTTAAAAAATCCTGAAATATTTTTTTGTCACATGTCATTTATTATATATTTGCAACAGAGATTTATCATAATTATAAAGGCAAAAAAGTAATTTAAGAAACTGATATGGTTTACAAAATCCGCGTAATATTAGATGCGAAAGAGGATATTTTCCGTGATGTCGAAGTTAAGGGAAAGCAAACGTTATGGAACTTACATTTAGGAATTAAAAGTGCATTCAGTCTGCAGGGAGATGAACTTTCTACTTTTAATCTGTTAGAAGATGACGGAACAATCGTAAAAAGTGTCCCATTAGAAGATATGAGTGATGATGGTGATGGTGAGATTATGTCAGATGTTTACATTGATGAAGCTTTTGCAAATGTAGGAGACAAAGCACAGTTCCAGTATGGGCTTCTTGATCTTTGGGAATTCTTCTGTGAGCTTGTGGAAGTAATTGAAGAAACAAAAGGAGTTAATTATCCTATCACAGTATACAGATTTGGAAACGTTCCATTGAAAGCACCTAGCAAAAACGGAAGTGCCGGAGGATCTAAAAAGAAATCAGCAATGCCTTTGGCAGATGATGAGTTTGGTTTTGATGACGATTTTGGAGCAGGAGGTAATTTTTCAGATGAAGATGATGACAGCTTCGATGATGAGGAAGAAGAAGACTACAATGACGATGTCTTTGATGATGAAGATGACAATGATGACGAAAGATAGTCAACAAAAATATATCAGCCCTGGATTTTGATCCGGGGCTTTTTTATGACGAAAAATGAAATACTAAAAAAGGTAATTTACAAATAAGCTGATTTTGCTATTTCTCCTTTCCACCCAAAAAACATTCCTTACTTTTGTTAAAAATAGATTGATGAAAAAATTAATTTTATTAGCTGTAATTGGTCTGGGAATTGTTTCCTGTACCACTCAAAAAAATACAAAGAAGATGACAGAACTGCCAAAAGATTGGAAACAAACCACAAATATCTATGAAGTAAACGTAAGACAATATACTCAGGAAGGAACTTTCAAAGCATTTGCAAAAGAAATGCCCCGCCTGAAATCTATGGGAGTAAAAACACTCTGGTTTATGCCCATTACTCCAATTGCCCAGCAGAATAAAAAAGGAAGTATGGGGAGTCCTTATGCAGCAGCAGATTATACTTCCATTAACCCTGAATTCGGGACTTTGCAGGATTTTAAAGATATGGTAAATGAAGCACACAGATTAGGATTCAAAGTAATCATAGACTGGGTGGCCAACCATACAGGCTGGGATCATGTATGGACAAAAAAACATCCTGAGTTTTATCTGAAAGATCCGGACGGTAAATTTCATATCGCTTCGGGAATGGACGATATTATTGAACTCGACTATAAAAACCAGGAAATGCGCCAAGCAATGATTGACGCGATGAAATTCTGGGTAAAAGAAACCAATATTGATGGTTTCCGATGTGACCTTGCTTCATGGGTAGAAGTAGACTTTTGGGAACAGGCACGTCCTGAAGTAGAAAAAGTGAAACCTCTTTTCTGGCTGGGAGAATTTGATGAATTAGAAACTCCTGAGTACGGAAAAGTTTTTGATGCAAGCTATTCATGGAAATGGATGCATAAAACGGCTGACTATTACAAAAAAAATGAACCTCTTCAGCAGTTGAAAGATCTTCTGAGACAATATTCTGACATTGGAGATACTTCTATGAGAGCTTGGTTTACTGCAAACCACGACGAAAATTCATGGAATGGAACAGAATATGAAAAATACGGAGTGATTACCAAACCAATGGCTGTATTTTCCGCTACATGGAATGGTGTACCGTTATTATACTCCGGGCAGGAACTTCCCAATATGAAAAGACTGGAGTTTTTCGAGAAAGATGTCATCAAGTGGACCAATACTTATCAGCTGGCAGGTTTCTATAAAACATTATTAGATTTAAAAACTTCAAACCCTGCCTTAAAAGGAGGAGATCCTAATGTGACTACATACTTGCTGAATACAACGGCAAATGACAAAATCCTGGCCTATGTAAGGAAAAATGGAAAAAACGAGGTATTGGTAGTACTGAACATGTCTAAAGAGCCCGTTAACTTTTCCATTGAAGACGAACACGTATCAGGAACATTCAGAAATATTTTTGATAAAACGAAAAGAGATTTCAGCAACGGAAAAGACTTCAGCTTCAAAGTTTCAGATTATGCCGTATTTGAAAAATAAACAATAAAGCCCTTGAAATTCTGGCTGAAACAGTAGAATCTTAATTAGTCTTTAAAGGTACTCAATTCCCCTCCGCTGGTGGGGTGTCAAAATCTATGATTTTGACGGGGTGGTTCTTATCACCCACCAAAAACAACGATCATGCAATGAACAAACAGGAAATAATCAATATTATTAAAGCAAAAGCTGCCGGCAAAATCCAGTATTTTGAAAACCTTATCGCCGAAACACGAGCTTCCAACAATGATACGAAAAGCTCAATGGGTGATAAATATGAAACCGGCCGGGAAATGCTTCAGCAGGAAATCAATAATCTTCAGAGACAGCTGAATGAAGTATTGAACCAGCAGGCTGTTTTACAGAAAATAACATCAGATCCTTCAGAAAAAGTGCAGAACGGAGCATTGGTGAAAACCAATAAAGGATTGTTTTATATTGCTGTTTCTATGGGAGAAATTGTTTTTGAGAATCAGAAAATAATGACCGTTTCGGCAGAATCACCTTTGGTAAAAATAATGTATGGTAAAAAAGCAGGAGAAACTTTCACAGTGAATACCATTCATCAGACGATTGAAAATATATGGTAAAAATTAATGTCTGTTAGAACACAGATATACAGTTGTTTAATAGAAAATAGACATCGTTACTATAAAAAGCATTCATAAAAATGAGTGCTTTTTTTATTGGTTTTTACTAAATTTGGAACTTAAAATCTCATTCAAAATGCAAAACTACCTGGATCTTTTACAGCATATTTTAGACAACGGAACTGATAAAACCGACAGAACAGGCACTGGAACAAGAAGTGTGTTCGGATATCAGCTGAGATATGATCTGTCTAAAGGATTTCCTTTGGTAACTACCAAAAAAGTGCATTTGAAATCCATTATCTATGAATTACTTTGGTTCCTGAAAGGGGATACCAATATTAAATACCTTAAAGATAACGGAGTAAGCATCTGGGACGAATGGGCAGATGAAAATGGAGATCTGGGACCGGTATACGGAGCACAGTGGAGAAGCTGGAGTGGCGCAGACGGAAAAATTGTAGATCAGATCACAGAAGTCATCGACCAGATAAAAAAGAACCCGGATTCCAGAAGACTGATTGTATCTGCATGGAATGTTGCAGAAATTCCTAATATGGCTTTAGCTCCTTGCCACGCTTTGTTCCAGTTTTATGTAGCAGACGGTAAGCTTTCTTTACAGCTATACCAAAGAAGTGCAGATGTTTTCCTTGGGGTGCCTTTCAATATTGCAAGTTATGCTCTGTTGTTGATGATGGTAGCACAGGTTTGTGATCTGGAAGTAGGAGATTATGTACACAGCTTCGGAGATGTTCATATTTACAATAATCACTTTGAGCAGGTAAACAGACAGCTTGGAAGAGAAACGAGACCACTTCCGACCATGAAGCTGAATCCTGACGTTAAAGATATCTTCGATTTTAATTTTGAAGACTTTACATTAGAAAACTATGATCCGCATCCGGGAATTAAAGCTCCTGTAGCAATCTAATATTTTTTACGATATTTTTTTTATTCTGATATTTCTATTACTTTTGGCGGAGTTAAATAACCAAAGTAACTGAAACACTTATGAAAGAAAAAAGAAATAATTATCAGATATTACTGAATATTCTGATAGTTGTTTACCATTTGTATATAGTGCTCTCTGTTTTTAAAGAAAGAGCAGTTTTGACAGATGATTTAGCCAGCGTTTATGGGTTAAAAACCATTTCGGGTTCTTATCTGTCTTTTTTACATACTTATCTGGATTCCCAAACAATGGCTGCCCGCCCGGTATCAGGATTTGTAACAGCCACATTATGCTTTTTAACAAAGAATAATGAATCTGGTTATTTTCTCGGGCTTCTTTTTTTTCCACTTTCATTAATGGTTATTTATTGGGTTGCCAGTAAGATTCTTTCCAGAGAACTTGCCTCTTTACTTACCCTGCTGTATTCTGTTTCCTTAATAGGAACAAGTATTCAGTTTTCAACCATGATGCTCAATTCAAGCCTGGCCACTATTTTCTTTTCCCTGAGCATTTATTTTGTTTACGTACGGAAAAATATTGTAATAAGTTCTGTTTGCTTTATAGCTTCCGTACTGAGTTATGAGATTTTTCTTCCTCTGGTACTTCTGAATCTTTTTCTCATTAAAGAAAACAAAAAACGGCTTTTATTTACCATTTTTACATTGGGAGCCATTGTTGTTTTCAGGAAAGTCATTCAGCCTGCCGTATTTGTGCATTCTTATCAAAGAGATGAGCTTAGTAAAGTTTTAGATATCAAAAGAGTACTGTTTGTCATCATTCTTTCCCTGAAAATGTTTTTTTATGACTTTTTCGTTGGGATTTACAAAGGGATACTGCATCTAAGAAAAATGGATGTTCTTGGGATGATTTTATCAGTACTATTACCTTTGGCGGTTTATAAATTATTCAATAACTACGATTTTAAAAGCAAAGCCCAGGATTTAAGAAAACTGACTGTTATTTCGCTGGTTTCTGTAATGTTGGGGCTCAGTATCTATTTCCTGTCATCTTATATTCCTACACTTTTCGGATTTGAAAACAGAAATTTGGGAGCGATAAGACTTTTTTATACCCTGTTTATTATTTCAGGAGTAATGTGGCTTTCAGTAAAACTAAAATTACAGCAGAAAACAATCAGTATATTTCTGTCGGTGATTACCTTTTTTCTGGTTATTACCAATATCAGTGTGAAGGATTCATGGATTTATGCGGCAAATTTTAATAACGAACTGTTCAGCAAACTGAATACGGCGCTCAAAGAAAATAATATTGAAAGAGGAGAAATCTGCCTGGAATATGGAGTTTTTGATGAACTTAAATCCAATCCTAATTTTACCCTAAGAGAACCTATTTTCTATAAAAGATGGGAAAGCCCTCAGTTATGCAGGATGAATGGTATTGATCCTCTGAAAATTCACGTAGATAATATCATTGATAAAAAAAACTGCAGCGCAACATTTCTTTACAAAAACGGAAAAATGATCCGTACAAAATAGTTCTCATTACAAATTATCCGGAGATAAATTCTTCAGCACACTTTCTTTTGGTAATTGTTTCTTACATTTGAAAGAACAACTCCGGCTCATTAATCCTTCGAAAAGGAATCGTGGGAAGTTGTATATCATATATTTCAAATGCTTAAAAATATATTATGAAGTATTTAAAAATCAATATCGAAGAAAATGCAGATGTAGAAGTGCTAAAGAATGTCATACTTCAGTTGAAAGGAGTAGCTTCAGTAGAAATAGTAGATGATGAAAACCCTGAAAGCGAACTGAAAAAAGCCTTTGCCAAAACCAAAGAGCAGCTTAAAACAGGTGACTATGAAACCTTAGTGAATGATATTTTCGATATAATCATTAAAAAATAATTCTAAAAAATAATAAAGTAGACCAATGAGAAAGGCCATTTTGTCAATTGCTATACTCGGGATTTTATTTTCCGCAAACGTATCAGCACAGACTGAAACTTCAGGAAGGGAAAAAGTATACAGAGCTACACCTACCAAAGTAACAGAACTTAAACACACCAAGCTGAAAGTAAATTTCGATTATCAGAAAGAACAGATGAATGGGGAAGAATGGCTTACTGCCTCACCTTATTTTTATGCTACCAATGAACTGACACTTGATGCAAAAGGAATGCTGATTCATGAAGTAGCGCTTGATAATAACGGTAAAAAAACGCCTTTAAAATATGACTATAAAAATGATATCCTGAAAATTAGTCTGGATAAAACCTACCAGAAAAATCAGGATTATACAGTCTATATCAAATATACATCCCGCCCGAACGAAGTGAAACAGCAGGGCAGTATGGCAATTAATGATGCAAAAGGACTGTATTTCATCAATGCTCAAGGAACGGACCCGGATAAGCCGACGCAAATCTGGACGCAGGGGGAAACAGAATCTTCCTCCGCATGGTTTCCTACCATTGATAAACCCAATCAAAAGACCACACAGGAAATCTATATGACAGTTCCTGATAAATATGTCACCCTTTCCAATGGTCTTCTGAAAGAATCACAAAAAGAATCAAACGGACTCAGAACCGATCATTGGGTGATGGATAAAAGGCATTCTACCTATCTTTTCTTTATGGGAGTGGGAGAATATGCCATTGTAAAAGACAAGTGGAAAAATATTCCGGTTGACTATTATATTGAAAAAGAATATGAACCTTATGCTAAGCAGATTTACGGAAATACTCCGGAAATGATCGACTTTTTCTCCAAAAAACTGAACTACGATTATCCATGGGCAAAATATGCTCAGATCTCAGGAAGAGATTACGTAAGCGGGGCAATGGAAAATACCACTGCGACTCTTCATGGAAGTGATATCCTTCAGAAACCGGGGAGGCTTATCGATGAAAATACATGGGAAGATACTATTGCTCACGAGCTCTTTCACCATTGGTTTGGAGATCTGGTGACCGCAGAAAGCTGGAGCAATCTTACCGTTAATGAATCTTTTGCTAATTATTCCGAATACCTTTGGAATGAATATAAATACGGAAAAGACCAGGCAGATTATCACCTGATGACAGACGTGAATCAGTATATTCATAATCCATCGGATTTTAATAAAGATCTGGTAAGGTTCAATTATGAATCCCGTGAAGATGTTTTTGATCTGGTAACCTATCAGAAAGGAGGCGGAATTTTAAATATGCTGAGAAACTATCTCGGAGATGATGCTTTCTTTGGAGGAATGAATGATTATTTGAAAACCAACGAATATCAGAATGCAGAAGCACACCAATTAAGACTTTCTTTTGAAAAAGTATCCGGGAAAGACTTAAACTGGTTCTTTAATCAATGGTATTTCGGAAGCGGGAACCCAAAAATTAACTCGTCATTTACCTTTGAACCTGTGAAAAAACAGGTAACAGTCACCATTAATCAAACCCAGGAAAAACCATTTGAGTTTCCTCTGGCTATAGATGTGTATGACAACGGAAAACCAAAAAGATACAATGTCTGGGTAAATGCCGAAGCTAAAAATACATTCAGTTTTGACGTTTCTAAGGCTCCGGATCTGGTAAATATTAATGCAGATGGTGTTTTATTGGCAGAAATTACAGATACCAAAACTCCGGAGCAGAACCTTTTGCAGTTTACCAATTCTAAGGAATTTAAAAGCAGATATCTGGCTTTAGCCGGAATCAAAGATCAGGTTGGAAAAAACCCTGCTGCTGTAAAATTGCTGCTTGCCGCACTGAAAGATCCCTTCTTTAGAGTAAGAATAAAAGCTTTGGAATTAATAGATCTTACCAATCCTGAACAAATGAAGGCTTTGGGCGCTGATGTTGAGAAAATAGCTTCCAACGATCCTAAAACATTAACTCAGGCTGCTGCTATCAGTGCTCTGGGAAAAACAAAAGACAAAAAATATCTTCCGCTATTTGAAAAAGGAGTGAATGCGGTTTCCAACGCTGTGAGAGGAAGTTCAATGGGAGCCATTCTTTCTATTGATCCTTCAAGAGCCAGTGGTTTGGCTGATAAAATTGATATGAAAGGAGCTTCAGATGAGCTTCAGGCACAGTTGCTTCCAATTATTGTGAAAAATAAAATCACGTCTCAGATGGAAAATATAGCTCCTCTTGCTGCCTTCTATCCATTTATTAAATTCCAGAATCCGGAATTAGGAAAATCCGCAGAAGATGGTTTCAACTGGATTATGACTTCCGATAACCTGAAAGCAACGGAAAGCATTACAAAAATAGCAGGATATGCCAAAAACCAGATGGGAGACAATCCACAGGCTAAAATGATGATGGTTCAGATACTGAAAGACGGGTTAAGCAAAAAAATGGAACTGTTGAAACAGAATCCACAAAATGCAGCAAGTATCAATAAGCAGATTGATGTCCTCAATAAAGCAATTGAAAACTATAAATAAAGAGATAAAGCCGGCAAATCTGTCGGCTTTCTTTTTAATATGATATACCCTAAATTGGCATATTAAATTTTAAAATATATTGATTTTTAATGATGTTACAAAAATCAGCACTTTTTACCAGTGTTTTTTGCATTATCTTTCATAAATTCGTTTAAAATTTAGACAATTATGAGTTTTGGAATTGAAGCAGCGGGCTATTATGTGCCTGGTTTATATTTGGAGATTAAGGATTTAGCAGAAAAAAGAGGAATAGAACCGGCGAAATTGGAAAAGGGCTTAGGTCTTCATAAAATGGGACTTTCTGATGTTCACGAAGACGCTGCCACCTTTGCAGCAGAAGCATTACTGAAGCTTATAAAAGATTACGATATCAATCCTAAGGAAATAGCAAGAGTATATCTGGGAACAGAAAGTGCTGTGGACGCTGCAAAACCTACAGCTTCTTATGCGGTACAGATGGTGGAAAAAGCATTGGAAAACGAGTTTGGAACAAGAAGTTTCAAAAATTGTGATGTACTAGATATGACATTTGCCTGTGTAGGAGCGGTGGATGCTTTGCATAACGCTCTAGACTTTGTAAGGGTGAATCCCGATAAAAAAGCAGTAGTAATTGCCAGCGACTATGCGAAGTATGAATTAGCTTCTTCGGGAGAATATACACAGGGAGGCGGCGCTGTAGCACTTTTGGTTTCATCAAAACCAAATCTTCTTGAAATAGAAAATAACTGGGGCGTTGCTTCAGAAAGTGTATTTGATTTTTTCAAACCCAGAAGATCTTACCTTAAAGAAGATTTGAAAGGTGCACCAGAGAATTATCCTGAAAAAATAGAAATTTTTACGGATGAGCCTGTTTTTGACGGACAATATTCTAACCAATGCTACCAGGATAGAATAAAAGAAGCTTACCAACATTATAAAGAAATAACAGGGCAGGAAAAACCTTATGAAAACTGGAAGTATATTATCTTTCATCTTCCGTATGCTTTCCATGGGAAAAGGGTTTTTACAGAAATTTACAGCCTGGAGAATGGTCTTTCCTATGAAACAGCAGACGAGCAGAAGGCGGTTGCCAAATCTGAAAACTATCTGAAACTAATCAGTGATAAAATAGAAAAGACACAAAGAGCTTCTTCTGAGATAGGAAACATGTACACTGCTTCTATTTTTATGGCTTTTCTCTCTGCATTACAAACTTCTTTTAATGAAAATGAAGACCTGTCCGGAAAAGAAATAGGTTTTGTAGGCTATGGAAGTGGTTCAAAATCAAAAGTTTTTGCCGGAAAAGTTTCTGAAAACTGGAGAAAAGTAGTGGAGAAATGGAATTTATTTGAAACCCTGAACCAAAGAACTGCTGTAGACTTTGACACGTATGAGAAACTTCACAGAAAGCAATTGAAGAAATCTGTAACCAATCAGTATAAAGGTTTTGGGCTTGTCTCTGTAGAATCTGAAAATCCGGTCCTGATTGGAGCCAGGTATTACAGTTATCAGAAATAAGATCACTCTTGTTTACTCTATAAAGCATCTCATATTTTGAGATGCTTTACTTTTTATGAATACAAAGCAGATGTAAATTATAAGTAAGGTTGAATTATTTTTTAAGTTTAATAAAAAATAGCTGAAAAATTACTTGAAATGAGCATTTAAATTTTATTAAAATTAACCGGATTTAGGATATGGTAGATGACTGGTTTTTCATTCTAATTTTGTGAAGGTTGTCTTAAAAGAAGAGTAGTATCGTTTTCAAGATGTATTTTTTATATAAAGTTTAAGAAAAAAGATCGTTTTTTATTCATTTTCCTCAAAATTTAACATTTGTTTATTTTATATTTTTCGCTGTAATTGTTTTTATTGTTTATTTATTTAACTAAATATTTTAAATTAATGAAAATTGATTTTAATTTTAAAATTTATTAAAATTCCGTTAATGTTTAAATTGACTTATTTTTTGTTAATTTTTTAAATACATTTAAAATAATTCTCCATCATTTTTTTAAGATCAATGTGAATCACTCCGTTCTGGAAGCTTGCTTTCAGCGTTTAGCGAATTGATGTTGTAGATATTTATCGACATATTTGTCGCTTGAATATATTAAAATCTGTTAATATGAATGTGAAGTTACATGTATTAAGTGCAGGAGCTTTGTTTTTTTTAGGACAAGCTGCTTTTGCACAAAAATCTAAGAATGATTCTGTTCTGAAGGAGAATAAGATCGATGAAGTAATCGTTACTGGATACCAGAAGAAAAAAGCAGATGAAATTACCCAGGCTCAGGCTGTTGTTGGTGGTGATGAAATCAGAAGAAACTCTCCTACAACCTCTATCGGAAACTCTTTACAGGGTAGAGCTTCAGGGGTATTTGTACAAAGTACTACGGGGCAGCCAGGGGCTGCTGCTACAATTCAGGTAAGAGGGGTTGCCGGTGTTGGTGGTTCTTCCGAACCTACTTATGTAGTAAATGGGATGTATATGAATGCAAGACAGTTTAGTGCCATTAACCCTGCAGACGTAGAGTCTATTTCAATTCTTAAAGATGCTGCTGCTACAGCACAATATGGTGCAAGAGGAGCAAATGGAGTAGTTGTAGTAACTACTAAAGCCGGAAAAGCCGGAAAAACTCATTATTCATTTGAAACTAAATTTGGCTTCAGTGAAAAACTGAGAGATAAAAACTACACCATGATGAATTCCAGAGAGTTGCTGGATTTTCAGAACCAATTGGGATATCTAGGATTTAAGCCAAGAACTCAGCAGGAAATCGACAGACTTGCAGCCTATGATCATAACTGGCAAAAAGATCTTTTGAAGCCTTCCAGCATCCAATCTTACCTATTCAGTGCACAGGGAGGTTCCAGAGAAAGTACTTTCTATTACTCTTTAGGATATGATTCTGATAACGGGATTATCAGAGATATCGACGGACTTAAAAGATATACAGGTAATTTCGGATTTACGAATAAGCTGAGTGAAAAACTGAACGTTGGAATCAATCTTGGAGTTCAGTATCAGGAAACTCAGAATTTTATGGACAGAAACAATACGCAGAACCCATTTGGAGCAATGTATAAATATGCTCCATATGAGCCGGTTTATAATGCTGATGGTAGCTATAATCAAACAATGAGGGCTGGTTCTAACGTTGTTGAGCAGATCCGTAATTACAGGCTGGATGATCAGAGGTTAAGAATCCCGGTAACTTTATTCGCAGAATATAAAATTATTGATGGTCTGAAGTTTAAAACAAACTTTAACGGACTTTTCGATTGGTACATGGGAACTCAGTGGTTGAAGAAAGGTTCAAACCTTGATTTAACGTTAAACAACAAAATTCCTACAGGGTCATTGAACAAGAATTCGTTCTACACGTTTAACTATACTTGGAATAACTCCATTAATTATAAAAAATCATACGGAGGTCACAACTTTGATTTCTTAGGATTTATCGAATATAACGATAACTATAACGAAACAATGAATGGGGGGGCTTACGGATTGAAATCTCCGGTAATAAATGTTCCATCTATTACAACACCTTCTGACAGAAATACTTTTACCGGAGTTAAGGTAAGAAATACCTTATTCAGTTTAGCAGGTATACTCAACTATGACTATGAAGGTAAATATCTGGTAACAGGATCCCTGAGAAGAGATGCTTCATCGAGATTCGGTGCCAATAACCAAAGTGGTATTTTCTGGTCTGCAAGTGCTGCATGGAATATCGCGAAGGAAGACTTTATGAAAGGAGGTTTTATTAATGATTTAAAGCTTAGAGGATCGTATGGTACTACAGGTAATGATGGTACTTTACCTGATTATTATAATGTCAATAATATCAGCTACGGTTTATATGGTACTAATGGTACTTCTTACCCAGGAACAGTTTCAAAAGGTAATTATATTATTGGTAACAACAATCTTAAATGGGAGTCTAATGCGATTACCAACTTAGGTGTTGATTTTACGATGTGGAACAGAAGAGTTCGTGGATCCGTGGAAGTATATCAAAATAAGAGAAAAGACTTCGTACAGCTTGTACCTTTGGATAAACAGGAAGGAGGATACTACCAATATATCAATGCAGGAGATATGTCTCAGAAAGGCCTTGAAGTTGAACTTAGTGTAGATGTGATCAAGCAAAAAGATTTCCAATGGAATCTACATGCTAACATCTCTTTCCAGAAGTCTGTTCTTGACAGGCTAGCTGATGGCCAGACTGAAAGAAACTTAGGGGATACTTATCTAAAAGTAGGAGAAACTCCTTACGTATTCTATAATGTTAGATTTGCTGGAGTGGATCCAAGTAACGGAAAGGCTTTATACTATGATAAAGCAGGAAATATTACTGATGTTTACAGCGCATCTAATGCAGTTCCGCTTACTGATAAATCTCCATTCCCAAAAAGCTTCGGTGGATTTGGTACTACAGTTCAGTATAAAGGACTTGATTTCAGTGCAGATTTCGCATTTAAGCTAGGGGGATATACTTATAATAATATGTACTTAGCAGCTGTTGATCCAACGTTGGCTGTTGCAGGTAGAAACATGGCGCAGGCTGCTGCTCAAATTTGGCAGAACCCTGGTGATACAGGTGTATTCCAAAAAGTAGATTCAAATGGTATGCGTGATTCTGATCAGTGGATTGAAAAATCAGATTATTTAAGATTAAGATCACTTACATTAGGATATACATTTGATAAAGCGTTCCTTGGAGAAGGATCACCTATCAATAAACTTAGAGCATATGTGCAGGGGCAGAATTTATTTACAGTGACTAAATTCCACGGAGAGCCTGAAGTTTCTTTAGGATCTGCTGACTCAACAGCATTATTTGTTCCTGGAGCATACAATCTTTATACTTACCCTGCTGTAAGAACAATCCTGGTAGGGCTGCAATTAGAATTTTAATATCGAATAGCTTTATGAAAAAGAATATAATAAAAATAAGTTTAGCTGCGTTAACTGCCTTTGTTTCGTTAACGTCTTGCGACAGAAATTTAGATCAAATCTCATCAATCAATGAAGATCAGGAGCAGGCAATGTCCAGACCTGAGACCTTCAGACAGGCTATGGATGGTGCCTATACAGCTCTTAAAGGAGCTGGGTATTATACAGGTGATACAGGAAGTCAACTTATCATGGGTGATCTTACCACGGATAACCTGGTTCGTACAACTACAGGAAGAAATTCCAATTTTGCTGCATCAAACTTCGAATTCTCATCAGATAACTCACAGACAACAGGTTTGTTTAGTGCAGCTTATCTTGTAATCAGCAGAGCTAACTTTGTTTTGAAATATATCAATAACGGAGTATTATCTGGAACACAGAAAACAAACTTGGAAGCTGAGGCAAGAGCATTAAGAGCAATAGCTCATTTTGATATTGTAAGAGCATATTCTCAAATCCCAACTCAATCTGCCGGAGCTAAAAATATGATCGGAATTTATTATTCAGAAACATATTCTCCTTTAAATAATACTTCATCCAGAAATCTGACTGTTGATCAGGTATATGATAAAATTATAGCAGATCTGTTATTTGCTGCGGATAATATCACTCAGAATGATGCTGATAAAGGAAGATTAAGCAAAGCTGCTATATATGGATTATTATCAAGAATAGACCTTTACAGAGGAGACTATGCTAATACCATCAAATATGGTGAATTGGCATTAGGACTTTCTCCAAGTATCACAACATTGGATAACTTTACCAGAATCTGGAAAGAAAATGAAGGTATATCCAGAATTACTGACGGAGTTTTATTCCAGATATCGAATTCGCCAGCTGAACAGAATACAGTAGGAGTTGCTTACAATCAATCAGTTCCGGCTTTAAGATCAGAATTTGTTGTAGATTACGATTTATATACAGCTTATACATCAAATGATGTTAGAAAAGGAGCTTACTTTACTGTGGGTACATATAGCGGACAAAAATACAACCACGTTACAAAATATTCTGGTAATGGAGGTCCTTCTAATATTGTACCGGTTAAATATCTTAGATCTGCTGAAGTATTATTGAATATAGCTGAAGCATATTACAGAACAGGTAATAGTGCACAGGCTTTAGTTCTATTAAATAAATTGAGAGCTGAAAGATATTCATCATTTACTCCTGGTACAGAAACAGGACAGGCTCTTTTAGATGCTATCCTGAAAGAAAGAAGGCTGGAGCTTGCCTTTGAAAATGACAGATGGTATACATTGAAGAGGTTAGGACTTGCAGTTCAGAGATCAGGTAAAGGAGACCTTTTTGATGGTACAGGTACACCTGCAGTAGCACAAAGCCTTCCTGTAGGAAGTGATAAGTGGCAGTGGCCAATTCCTATCACTGCTATTCAGGCTAACCCGAATATTGAACAAAACAAAGGTTACTAATTTTGTAATTATTGTTTTTTACGTAAGAAGAGTCCCAGAAACGGGGCTCTTTTTTTGTACATAGTATTATCGGATAAAGGTTCCGTCCTGATAGCTTTTAGGCGTTACTCCCTCCAGCTGCTTAAATACCCTTGAGAAATAATTAGTATCTGAAAACCCTGTCTGAAAAGCAGTTTCCTTGATGCTAATCTGGCTCGCAAGCAATTCTTTTGCTCTGTTAATTCTTTCCTGCAGAATAAAATCATTAGGTGAAGTTCCCAGCTCATCTTTGAACATTTTAAAGAAATTCGATTTGCTTACATACGCCAGCTTCGCAATGCTGTCAATAGACAATTTCTGGTGCAGATTTCTTTTAATATAATCTACTACAAAGCCTATCCTGGATTTATTCTTAACGATATTCTTTTCCACCATGCTTCTGGCCTGAGTCTGCATTAATCTGATCAGAAGCTCCTTCAATGCAAAATCTGCCATGATATCCTTTTGCGAATTATCATCCATGGCAATTCTCATGATATTGTTGGTAGCAGAAGCAAGCGCTTTATTATTAAACAGAAAATATTCATCCAGTTGAATATTCCATTGTGAGGTCTCATCCACTTTAGGAAGATTATAGTTGAGGTAATTGAGAGAATCCTCAATAAAGTCCGGATTAAGGCTTAAAGAAATACATTGAGTAGGTGTTTCATCCGCTTCAGGAAAATCAATTACCATCGTTTCTCCCGGCGCAACCAGAATGCTTTCTCCCGGATAATAATCAAAATAATTGGTCTTTTTATCCAGTTTCATATGCTTCTTGCCTCTCAACATGGCGGTAAATGCAATGTTCTCAAAATGAAGTTTTACATCAAAAGCCGCCTTATGGGTCTCATAAATGCTGAACTCACAATTGTTTAGATTGAACTTCGTCTGGTTTTCAACAAGACTCAATAGTTGGTTTTCCTTATGTAATTCAGGAGTATTTAATAATATCTTACTATTGTTATTCATTTCTAAATTTTTTTGAATCGGAAGTAACTCAAATATAGAAAATTTGAGAGTACATTGCTGTTAATAAAATACTAAAATTGAACCCTTGCACTATTTTACACTTTTTTTATAGGATTGTGCTATACTCTTTTTGGCTTCTAAGTGTAATTTGGCAGTATCGAAAAATAAAACAATACTAATATGAGCACTATTACAGAACCAAGATCAACTACGCTTTTACAGCGTCCGGAGTTCAAAAGCAGATATGATAACTATATTGACGGGAAATTCACGCCACCCGTTAAAGGGCAGTATTTTGACGTAGTCTCGCCCGTAGATGGGAAGAACTTTACTCAGGTTGCCCATTCTTCCAAAGAAGATTTGGAACTGGCTGTAGATGCCGCAGAAAAAGCATTTCAGACATGGAAAAATACTTCCTCTACAGAAAGAAGTATCATCCTGAATAAAATTGCTGACAGAATAGAACAGAATCTGGAATATCTTGCTACCGTAGAAACAATAGACAACGGTAAGGCCGTAAGAGAAACATTAGCAGCAGATTTACCTTTAGCAATTGATCATTTCAGATACTTCGCTTCTGTAATCCGTGCAGATGAAGGCTCCCATAACGAGCTGGACAAAGATACTGTATCCCTGATTGTTCACGAACCTCTTGGAGTTATTGCACAAATCATCCCTTGGAATTTTCCAATCCTGATGGCTGTATGGAAACTGGCTCCGGCATTAGCAGCAGGAAACTGTGTCGTTTTGAAACCGGCAGAGAGTACCCCTGTTTCCATTATGGTTTTAATGGAGCTTATTGGTGATCTTTTACCAGCAGGAGTTATTAATATTGTCAATGGATTCGGAGCAGAGCTTGGAAGAGCATTGGTGACTAATCCGAAAGTTGCAAAAGCAGCATTTACCGGATCTACCGCTACAGGACGTCTCGTAATGCAGTATGCCACAGAAAATATTATTCCTGTAACCCTGGAATTGGGAGGGAAGTCGCCAAACGTATTCTTCAATTCTGTAATGGATGCAGATGATGAGTTTTTAGATAAAGCTATAGAAGGAGCAGTGCTTTTTGCCCTTAATCAGGGAGAAATCTGTACATGCCCGTCAAGACTTCTTGTTCAGGAAGGTATTGCAGATGCCTTTATCGAAAGAGTCATCGAAAGAGTGAAAGCCATCAAAGTGGGAAATCCGCTGGATAAAACCGTAATGATGGGAGCACAGGCTTCAAAGATTCAGAAAGATAAAATCCTTTCCTATATTCAGCTTGGAAAAGAAGAAGGCGCAGAAGTGCTTGTAGGAGGAGAAGTAAACCATTTGGGAGAAGATCTGGAAGAAGGATATTACATCCAGCCTACTATTTTCAAAGGAAACAACAGGATGAGAATTTTCCAGGAAGAAATTTTCGGTCCGGTGCTGGCATTTACCACTTTCAAGGATGAAGAAGACGCAGTGAAGATTGCCAATGATACCATCTATGGGCTTGGCGCAGGAGTGTGGACAAGAGATGCACACCAACTGTACAATATTCCCCGTCAGATAGAAGCGGGAAGAGTATGGGTAAACCAATATCACTCTTACCCTGCAGGAGCGCCTTTCGGAGGTTACAAACAATCCGGAATCGGAAGAGAAAATCATAAAATGATGCTTGATCATTACCGCCAAACCAAAAACATGCTGATTTCTTATAACAAGAATAAGTTAGGTTTCTTTTAATATTATTTAGGACGTGCCCGCTTGCCTTGGCTTTATCCAGGGCAACGGTCGGGCTATGCAGGGCTGCACTTCGTTTCGGTGCTTCATTGCATTTCGCACCGGCTCGTTCCTCGCCGCCCTTTCTATCCCTCACGCAGAGAAATTATCTGTTCAAACGTGGAGATAAAAACTAATAACCCAAATAACTCAATCCAAAAAATAAGATATGATTCCAAAAACAATGAAAGCGGCAGTAGTTCAGGGCTACGGTCAACCCCTGAAAATAGAAGAAGTACCTGTAAGAGAACCTGGAAGATATGAAGTCCTTGTCAAAGTAATGGCGTGCGGAGTTTGTCATACAGATTTACATGCTGTGGATGGCGACTGGCCTGCAAAACCCAAAATGCCTCTAATCCCCGGACATGAAGGAGTAGGAATTGTGGTAGCCTGTGGCCCCGAAGCTTTTGTAAAAGAAGGCGATGCTGTAGGAGTTCCATGGTTGTACAGTGCTTGTGGATGCTGTGATTATTGTATCACAGGGTGGGAAACCCTTTGTGAAGCACAGAAAAATGGAGGTTACAGTGTAGATGGCGGATTTGCGGAATATGTTATTGCAGACTCAAGATACGTGGGACATTTAAAATCAGATGTTAATTTCCTTGAAATTGCTCCCATATTATGTGCCGGAGTAACGGTTTACAAAGGATTGAAGGAAACAGAAACAAAACCCGGAGAATGGGTTGCCATTTCAGGAATAGGAGGACTGGGGCATGTAGCCGTTCAGTATGCAAAAGCAATGGGAATGCATGTAGCAGCCATTGACGTAGCAGATGATAAGCTTGAGCTTGCAAAAAAATTAGGTGCAGACCTTGTAGTGAATGCAAAAAACACAGATCCTGGAGAATATTTACATAAAGAAGTCGGGGGAATGCACGGCGCATTAATTACAGCCGTTTCACCTATTGCTTTTAAACAGGGAATAGATGTGTTGAGAAGAAAGGGAACGATTGCTCTGAATGGCCTTCCACCCGGATCTTTCGAACTTCCTATTTTTGAAACAGTTTTAAAAAGAATCACCGTGAGAGGTTCTATTGTAGGAACAAGAAAAGATTTGCAGGAAGCATTGGATTTTGCCAATGAAGGATTGGTAAAAGCTACGGTTACTTCCGCAAAATTAGAAGACATCAATGATGTTTTTGATAAAATGAAAAAAGGTCAAATTGACGGCAGAATCGTTTTAGATATTGCCGGTTCAAATTAATTGATGATGTGTTGTGGGATCCCGGTTAGAATTTATTTTACCGGGATTTTTTATCAATATAAGGTTTGTATTAAGCCAAAATAATAAACAATGGAAACAAAAATATCAAGACTTTCCGCAACAGAACAGGCTCTTGAGGTAATACGCAAGCTGGAAGACCAATACGGTCCTCTGATGTTCTATCAGGCAGGCGGATGTTGTGAAGGAACCCAGCCGCAATGCTTCGAAAAAGGAGGATTCTTTCCCAGAATGAATGATGCTATGATTGGTACCATTAACGGATATGAGTTCTGGATAGACCGCGATCTTTTCGAATACTGGAAATATTCACATTTTACCCTGGATGTTACTGATGGTTTCGGACCTGGTGGCTTTTCATTAGAAACCCCTTTAGGAAAAACTTTTAAAGTTCATTACAGGCTTTTCACTCCGGATGAATATGAAAATCTGGAACCTGTAAAACGCAGTGAATAGCATTTTAAGATTAAATAGTTAAGGCTTTTGGGTAATATAAATAAGTTCTCTTTCAAATTCATATTTACCTCTTGAAATCCCTCTTTTTAAAATGAAATACTGAGTCACAGTAATCGCTACAGCAATTACTACGAACATGAAATCCTTTTGGTCTCCTCTTGTATTGGCAAAAATTAGAATTGAGCAAAAGCACAGAATGAAAAACCAATTCAGAATCTGAAGCCATGATGGGAAAAATTCGATAGCAACAGATGATTTTCCATTTTTATCGGAAATAGTTCCTTGAAATATGGGGTTGTTTTTATTCATGTCAAAGAGTCTTGCTCTTCTTCGTATCTTAAAATGGTTTGATTCAATCATTCCCCGGTATTCAAACCGTGTAGGAATGGAAGAATCCTTTTCCCAGGATATGAAAGTATTATTGGTTTTGTAGGTTATTTTCCACAATCTTTGTATAAGCTCAGTGCTGTTGATATCGAGATCAACACTCAAATTGTTATATAAGCCAATACTTTTGAAAAATGAGTTCATGGTTAAGAGAAAAAATGGTTAAACTATGGTCAGACCTTCACAAACCGGTTCACAAACATGGCGGCGACGATATCTCCTACAGCATTCAGAACTGTAGCCAGAGGATCTACCAAAGTTCCGATAATCATCACTGCAGGAATGGCTTCCTGAGGTAATTTGTAAACAGAGATCATCAGCATCTCACCAATATATCCGCCGTTAGGAATTCCACCCGCTACAATACTCACAAAAACGGTAATTCCCAAAGCTAAAAGCAGGTTGGCAGGATCAAAAAAATCTCTTCCAATAATTAAAAAAGCTACATAGATCTTAATAATAGAAGACATAGAAGATCCGTTTTTATGCAAAGTAGTTCCAATAGGAATTACAAGATTGGCAATAGAATTCGGAATCCCTATTTTTGAAGCCGCCTGTAAATTGGCTGGCATTGTTGCGAAACTGCTGCAGGTACTTATTGCAGTTAAAGTAGGGTAGATCGCATTCGTCCAGAAACTTTTAACTCCTTTCTGCCCATTGGCCATAAAAGCATAAATAGAAAAGAACACAAGAAAATAAATAATTCCGGCAATATAATAAAGTCCTAAAGGCTTGGCATAAAACCCAAAAAGCTGTGGTCCTAAAGTCGCTACCTGATAAGCAAAATAGGCACCCAAACCAATAGGTGCAAGCTTCATCACCAGCAAAAGCAATTCTTTCATCACTTCATATCCTGAAGCAATGAAAACCCTAAAAGGCTGTCCCTGCTCACCCGTTTTTCTGGCAGCAAATCCTGTTAGGAATGCAAATACCAAAAGTGCCAGCATATTTCTTCTTGAGAAAAGCTCCGTAAATTCCCCTACGGTAAAGAAACTTACAATTCTGTTGCCCCAGCTATCTTCATTAGCCGCTTCATTCATAATCTCCGAGCTTCCGGAAACTCCTGAAACCGGGAAAAGGTATACTGCACAAATCGTAAAAATTGCTGCAGTGAGAATAAAAAATAAAAAGGTAAGTGCCATCACAAGAATGATTCTTCCAAATTTAGACTGTTGCTCCAGAGAAGCAATAGAGTTGGAAACGGCAAAAAATACCAAAGGAACTACACTCACAAAAAGAAGATTCAGAAAAATATCTCCCAAAGGCTTAATGTATTCCACAATACCTGGCGCAACAATTCCAATGATGCTTCCAATAGTGATTCCCAAAAGTAAAAATATGATTCCGGAGTAGTTTTTCAGTACCTCTTTCATGTAGTGCTTTTTATCAAAGATAGGTTTATTTTTAACATTCTGTTATACAATTTTCAGACCTAAAATTCATAAATTTGGGTAAACCTCATTTCTATGGCTTATATAGATTATTATAAGATTTTAGGCGTAGATAAAAGCGCAACTCAGGATGATATTAAAAAAGCCTACCGGAAACAGGCAAGAAAACATCATCCCGATCTGAATCCCGGAGACAAAGAAGCGGAAAAGAAATTCAAAGAGCTGAACGAAGCTAATGAAGTGCTCAGTAACCCGGAAAACAGGTCAAAATACGACAAATACGGAGAAAACTGGAAGCATGGCGAAGAATACGAAAAAGCCCAGCAGCAACAGCAAAGACAGTATCAGCAGCAAAGCTACAACGGAGGTTATTCCGGAGCAGACTTTGGTGAGGGGGAAGACTTCTCAGATTTCTTCCAAAATATGTTTGGTGGAGCTGGCGGAGGATTTGGTAAAAGTTCTAGAGGAAGAGCTTCAGGAAAATTCAAAGGACAGGATATCACTGCCGAACTGAATCTTAACTTAAGAGACGCCGCAAAAACTCATCCGCAAACTTTTGAAATCAATGGCAAGAAAGTAAGAATTACTATTCCGGCTGGAGTATATGACGGGCAGCAGATTAAATTGAAAGGACACGGAAATCCGGGAGCAAACGGAGGTCCAAGCGGAGATTTATACATTACCTTCAATATTCCGGCCGATCCGGATTTTGAAAGAATTGGTGATGATCTGAAAACCAAAGTAGTGGTTGATCTGTACACTGCCGTTTTAGGAGGAGAAGTGAAAGTAAACACGCTGGAAGGAAGTGTAAACCTTAAAGTAAAACCGGAAACCCAAACCGGAATGACGGTAAGGCTGAAAGGCAAAGGTTTCCCTGTCTATAAAAAAGAAGGCGAACACGGAGATCTTTTTGTAACCTACGAAGTGAAACTGCCTACCAACCTTACTGAAAAGCAGAAAGAACTTTTTGAACAACTAAAAAATTCCTAAGCTATGAGTGAAAGAATATCACGGGAAGAACTCGTAAAAATCTATAATATAGAAATCACTTTTTTTGATGAGCTTGTTGACTATGGGCTGCTGAATATTCAGATTGAAGACAATATTCATTACCTGATGTATGAAGACCTGCCCAATCTGGAAAAATTTGCAAATTGGCATTATGATCTTGAAATTAATCTGCCAGGCCTTGAAGTGATTCATAATATGCTGAAAAAACTGGATGCGCTGAACCGCAGAAACAGAGAACTGATGAACAAACTTTCTGCAATAAGTGATCAATATGAAGATATTTAGTTTAGTTTTGTAGGTTTTTAAAGCAAACTCTATAATTATGAATGAAGAAAAGGTGATTACACTAAAACCAGACAGAAAGATTTTTGAAGATATTTATTTTAGTGGTAATCAGGGAAGTCTGCTTTTTTCACCTACTACAAAAGGTAAAACGATTGCCACCATTGCAGCAGCAGTCATTGTTTTTATCGTTTTTCTTTTAAAAGATCTTCTGAGTAAAGAGAATGCAGGTGTTTTATACTTCCTGAGTTTTATATTTTTGCTTTGTGCCGTTTTTTTATCCGTTAGCGTTAATAAAGTATCAAGATGGAAAAAACAGGTAAATCATTATCTGAATGTTTTAGAGAAATGTGAAATTTACGAAATCAGATTTGACCAGAATTTTTTCACAGTCAATATTGATGGTGAAAAAGAAACCAGCGAATGGAAAGATTTTGAATATGCTGACAGCAATAACGAGTTTATTTCTCTTGAAGGAAAATACAGTTATATGTTTCCCAGAAAAGCAATGAGTGAGAAAGAGTACAGTTTTCTCAAGAATACGCTAAAAGATAAAGTGAAAATCGATCAATAAAAACAAAAAACGGAGCAAAATAATTTTGCTCCGTTTTTTTATTATTTACAAATTAGCTTATTTGCTTTCTTCCAGCCAGCCCATTTCCTTCATCCACTCGTCATTGTAGATTTTTCCTACATATCTTGAACCGTGGTCGTGAAGTAACACAACAATTACATCATCTTTCGTGAACTGATCTTTCATCTGAATCAAAGATGCAATAGCACTTCCGGCAGAATATCCGCAGAAAATTCCTTCTTCTTTAGCCAGTTTTCTCGCGTAGATGGCACCGTCTTTATCGGTTACTTTTTCAAAGTGATCAATTACAGACATATCATAGTTTTCAGGAATGATATCTTCTCCAATTCCTTCTGTAATATAAGTATAGGCATGATCATAATGTAATTCACCTGTTTCATGGAATTCTTTCAGAATAGATCCGTAAGTATCAACCCCGATTACTTTGATGTCAGCATTTTTTTCTTTAAAGAACGTTCCGCATCCTGTGATGGTACCTCCTGTTCCGGCTCCTACTACAAAATGAGTCAGTTTTCCTTCAGTCTGTTCCCAGATCTCCGGAGCGGTAGATTCATAATGAGCTGCTCTGTTGGATAAATTATCATATTGGTTTACATACCATCCGTTTTCTGTTTCTTTAGCCAGTCTTTTGGAAACTGAATAATAAGAACGTGGATCGGTAGGTTTTACGTCCGTAGGACAAACAATTACTTCAGCACCTACAGCACGAAGAATATCACATTTTTCTTTAGACTGTTTTGAATTCGTCACAAAGATGCATTTGTACCCTTTGATGATGGCAGCTAATGCCAATCCCATTCCTGTATTTCCGGAAGTTCCTTCAATAATAGTTCCTCCAGGTTTTAATCTGCCGTCTTTTTCGGCATCTTCTATCATTTTAAGAGCCATTCTGTCCTTTACGGAGTTTCCGGGATTGAAGGTCTCTACTTTTGCTAATACTAATGCCGGAAAATCTTCACCTAATACTTTGTTAAGCTTTACCAGCGGTGTGTTACCTATCGTTTCAAGGATATTTTTTGCGTATTTCATAAATGTTTTATAAGCAGCGCAAAGATAAGGCTTTTAAAATTATCTGCACTGTGGATAACGTGTGGATAAGTTGTGGATAACACTGAAATCAATTGATATACAATTAATAACTTTCAATTATCAATTATCAATTATCAATTATCCTGTTAATTGTATTTAATCGCCTTCACTGGAGAAATCTTACTGATCAGGTAACTTGGAATAATCAAAGCCAGTCCTGAGATAAAAAGAATTCCTACAGAAATAGAGATAATCGCAATTGGGTTAAGGTCTACAGGAACCGTACTCACGTAATAGTTTTCCGGATTAAGTTTGATCACTCCAAAGAATTTCTGGATCAAAATAAGTCCCAGCCCGATAGCATTTCCATACAAAAGTCCCGGAATCATAATAATCAAAGTATAATTAATGAAAGTGGCTCTTATCTGTGAATTGCTTGCTCCCAATGTTTTGAGAAGCCCAATAGAATTGGTTCTTTCAATAATAAGGATCAGGAGAACCATGATGATATTGATTACTACTACAATCAGCATAATGATAATGATCAGGGCTATATTGGTGTCAAAAATACTGATCCAGTCCGTGATCTGAGGAAATTTTTCAGTCGCCTTTTCAGCGTAGTTTTTATATCCGATCAGTTTTTCAATGTCTGGAAAATCTTTGTCGATGTCATTTACATCTTTCAGGAAGATGTCAATTCCGCCAATTTCATCAGGTTTCATATCCTGAATTTTTCTCGCATGGTTGATTCCTCCTATAACAAACTGTTCATCAATCAGTTTAATATCTGTTCTGTAAATACCAATCACTCTGAATTTACGGTAAAGCGGTTTTTGATCTGCTTTTAAAAATACCGTAACAATACTGTCATTCAGCTTAAGATGAAGGTCTTTGGCTACTTTTTGTGAAATAGCAATATCATTATTGAACCCTTTTTCCGTTACTTTTGGTGTCGTCCCCGCGATAAGGAATTTTTTGAATCTTAAACTGTCAAAATCTTTCCCGATTCCTTTAAAGATGATTCCTGCGAAATTGTGCTCATTACGCATAATTCCGGTCACCGTCACATATTTTTGGATGCTTTCTACATCGGGAAGTTCTTTTATTTTGGCAATATTCAGCCCCTGATTATCCAGTACGGAAGTATTGTATGAAGAATTTGATCGTGTAGACCTCACTGTAATGTGTCCGCTGAAATCTGCCAGCCTCTCTTTGATAGCTTTTTTGGAACCAAAACCAGTGGCTACGGTAATTAGGGAAACAATAATTCCTAATGCTACGGAAAGCCTGCCAATGAAGATGATAACCCTTGAAAGGTTATTTTTGTTATCTTTGGAAAATGCTATTTTTCTAGAGAAATATAAAGGAAATTTCAAGCTTATGAATTTAGATTTCAAAATTAAAAATTTACTTCTGATTTGCCTAATTTTTTTAGGAGTATTCAACCAATATTATTCTCAGACTCAAGTTCAATCGGATTTTAAAACGGGGGCAGACCAGCCTGAACTCTATTTGCCATTGTTAAAAGGTAAAACCATAGGAGTGGTAACCAATCAGACGGGTTTGATGAGTGACAGAACTTATTTGGTGGATTTTCTGGTGAAAAACGGGATTAAAATCAAATCAATTTTTGCTCCGGAACATGGTTTTCGAGGTGATGCCGATGCAGGTGCAAAAGTGAAAAACGGAGTAGATGTAAAAACTGGAATTCCTATTGTTTCTCTGTATGGCAATAATAAAAAACCCAAACCGGAACAGCTTTCTGGAATTGATATTGTTGTTTTCGACATTCAGGATGTGGGAGTGAGATTCTACACTTATATCTCCACATTGTCTTACCTGATGGAAGCGGGTGCTGAAAATAATGTGGAGGTAATGGTACTGGATCGTCCCAATCCACATGATGGATATACTGATGGACCTGTTTTGAGAAAAAGATGGACAAGCTTTGTAGGATTGCATGAAGTGCCTGTAGTGTACGGGTTAACAATAGGTGAGTATGGAAAAATGGTGAATGGCGAGAAATGGCTGAAAAATGGTGTTCAGGCCAAATATACACTTATTCCAATGAAGAATTATCACAAAAAACAGCGTTATCCGATACTTGATAAACCTTCTCCTAACTTACCGAATGATAAAGCCATCAACTTATACCCAAGTCTGTGCTTTTTTGAAGGTACTCAGGTTTCTGTAGGACGAGGAACAGATCTTCCATTTCAGATTTATGGTTCCCCATGGACAGAAAATTTGCCGTATCAGTTTACGCCAAAACCAAGCTATGGTGCAAAAGACCCTTTCCTGAACGGGAAATTATGTTATGGTGAAAATCTTTCCAATTATCCTAATGATTTAAGAGAATTGAATCTTGAATGGGTTATCAAGGCCTATCAGAATTATAAAAACCCTCAGCAGGATTTCTTCCTGAAAAATCTTTGGTTTGATACCCTATCCGGAACTGATGAATTCAGAAAACAGATCATTGACGGAAAGTCAATTCCAGAAATTAAAGCTTCGTGGAAAAAAGATCTGGAAAGTTTCGAAAAGATCAGGACCCGATATGTGGTATATGAAGATTAATTAATCAAAATTTTGGGGTGGATTTTTATCATTTTTACCCTTGTTTAGTATAAAGAGCCCGACAGTAAGTCCCACAACACCTGCAAACGCAGTCATTAAAGCTCTTTGTAGTTTATCAGGCAGATCGTTGCCGATATAATTCATCAAAAAAAGAATCACAAAAGTGATCACAGAAATAATAATATGATTTCTTCCGAATGGCTTCATTGTATTATTTTAATTTATAAGAAATCATTACACCTCCTCTGTAAGGAATGATTTCACCACTTTTGTTAAATTTCTCAGCATTATCATAACGTCTTCCTGTTGTACGATCATATCCTTTATAAAATCCTTGCGATGTTCCAACTGTTCCGTAAATATCAAGATTCCATCTTTCTGATAATTGGAATTGATATCCTGCTGTAATACCCAACATTAGAGAATATCCTTTCTGATAAAGATTTGAATTCATAACAATCTCTCCATCGTCTTTTTGACCAGTTGTATGATTATTCCAATAATTCCATTTTTGAAGATTATAAGCTGATACACCAATATTGGCTCCTATATACCAATTTTTAAAGGCTTCCTTAAAATAATATCTTCCTTCAATAGAAAGTGAATACATCTGTAATTCATGTCCTGCAAAAGACTTCCATGGTGAAATGAAAACATCTCCCTGTAGAGTATATTTGGGACTTATCTGTTTTTCTATTCCGAGATTTATAATTCCTATCGGAGCAAATAATGCATTGCCTTTTATGTATAAACTTTTATCCTGTCCTCCTTGTTCCTGTTCCTGAGCACTCAATGTACCTCCCGACAGGAAAGCTAAAATGCCTGCTGCTAATAATTTATATTTCATCCGGTATGTATTGTTATTTTATTTGCTTTAATAGTTCATTTGCTAATTGAGAATCATTATTGCCCTGAGCTGCAATATTTTTAGACATTTCAGCATAGTTTTTTGCCATCTCTTTATTTCCTGTAAGGTAGTAGAGTTTGGCAAGTATGTAAGTATTTTCTGAAGTTTCGCTTCTCATGACAGACTTTTCTGCCCATTCTGTTGCTTTCTTTAATGAAGCTGGGGTTTTTACATGATCTGCAAATACCCATGCCGCTCTTAAAAGCTCATTAGGGTCAAATGTATCTGAATTTTTATAATATTCTAAAGCTGCCTTTTCGTACTCCGGAAAATTACTGTTTTGCTCGTAGTAGCTTAGCTTCGTCTGATTCAGTTTTTTTTGAGCCGCTTCTTTTCCTACCAATGGTTCAGCTGTTTTCATGAAATAGTCATCGTTGATTCTTTTATTTTTATCATCAATAGACTGTTCTACTATTTTTCCTAATTTCAGCTGAGCATCAAATTCATTATAAGTTTCTTCCGGAAGATATTTAATGATTTCTGCTTTTCTGGATGCAAATACATTATAATTGGTATCTTCTGATGATTTTACGAAATAGAGAAGAAATCCGATTTCATCTTTGGTCAGTTCTTCAGTTTTCTTTTTATTCTGAAAATATCTTTCGGAAGCTTTTTTAGCAAAGTCATAATCTGAATTAGCATTAAGTTTCATAATGTTTATCAGGAATTCCGGATCTTTTTCACCACTGGCAAAGCGATCTTTCAGGGAGCCTTTTTTATTTCCGGGTGAATTAATGTCCTGCGCCATGGCTACAAACAGGCTTTCTTCCATATATCCTGTATTTCTGGAAACAAGTTCGCCTTCACCGTTCAGAAAAAGATAAGTAGGATAGGAACGTACTCCAAATTTTGAAGCAATGTCTCTGCCTTCTCCTTTTTCCATGTCAAATCTTGCATTAATGAAATTGCTATTGTAATAATCACTCACCGATTTTTGGTTAAAAACATTTTTCTCCATCATTTTGCAGGGACCGCACCATGATGCATAAGCATCAATAAAAACCAATTTCTTTTCCTTTTTGGCTTTAGCAATAATATCCTTGAAAGTCAGATCCTGAAACTGTATAGCTTCCTGAGCTGAAATAATGATGGTACAAAAAATAGATATCCCAGAGATGATCTTCTTCATTTTAAAATAAGATTTGTAGGCGAAGATAATTAATTTTCAAAATATAGCGTGATGAATGTGTTGACTGAATCGTGATATTAACTAACTTTAAGACTTAATTTGATTTTATAATTTTAGTTTTTTTGCTGAAAAATAAGAAATTAATAAGGTTTTGAATCCCATTTTTAATGCATAAATATACCTTGTCTGGTGATTTTCTTAAAAAAATAAAATCTAAATTTAATTCACTTTATAGTCCTGGAATCTTTGTTATATCTTTGCAAACGAATAATTTATATGTAGAGGATCCCATAATTTAGAGAATTTGATTGTTAATTTTAAGCACGCTTTATCCCAAAAGTCCATTTATATTACCGCTTTATCTGCCTGTCTGATTGCTGTGGCAGCATTTGCTGTTTTGAGTCTTCTGATCACCGAAGACAGCCGGAAAAATACCGATGATTTTGCAAAGAAAACTTTCTTCCGAAAATATGAATCCATAGAACATGAATTCAGAAATATAGAAGATTATCAATATCTGCTTCGTGCTCTGATTCAGAAAGATGGCTTAAAAAATTACAAAGACTATTCTTTAGTTTTAAATGATTTAAACAAAAAAAGAAATCTTCTTCCTTATAGTTGGTATTATTATGAAAATACTACTTCGGGAAAATCGGACAGCAATAATCCTTTATCTGATATTTTTAAAAAGACTGATAATAAGGAGAAATCTATTGCGATAAAAAATAGCGGTCCGGGGCATTTTAAAGACCTTTTGATTACCCGAAAAGACAGTATGTACTGGATAAGCTATGATTCTATGATGCTGCCTGATAAAAACAAATTATACTACGGTTCTACCGTAAGTCTGGATGATCTTCATCAATACTTTATCAATGTTGACAAAAGCTCCAATACCTACGCTTATGTCTTTACCAAAGAAGGAATCTGCATTACCCATCCTGAGAAAAAATACATCGGAAAGAATATTTTTGACATTACGGATATTAAGCCTAATGATACGCTGACCAGCAAAACTGAAGCGGGATATACCAAAGGAACAGCTTTATCAGAATATCTGGGAGTAGAAGTAACACGTTTTATAAAACCATTGAAGACCGATAATTTTGACGGATATACAGTAGTAAACCACGTGAATTTTATCATCGATGAAAACATCAGCAAGATAAAAACCTATACTGTTTATATTTTTCTGGCAGCGCTATTTCTTATTGTAACGGTCTTTATATTATTCCAGAGGGCAACTAATCTGGCGTATCAGGAAAAAGAAAAAATACAGACTGAGAAGAATTTATTACTGATAGAGAACGAAAAGATGCACAAAGCCGAAGTGATCAATCAGCTTCAGCAGCTTAAAAATAATATCAATCCGCATTTCCTTTTCAATTCATTGAATTCCCTTTACATGCTGATCGGGATCAATAAAGAGAATGCACAGAAGTTTACTATGAATCTTTCCAAGATCTACAGATATCTGATAGTGCCTCCGAAAGAAAATATTGTTCCGGTTTCGCAGGAAATCAAATTTATACAACAATATATGGAACTTCTGAAAAGCAGGTTTGATGAAGAGATCAGGTTTGAAATGATTATTAATGATCGTGAAAGTCTGGAAAAAAGAATTCCGTATTTATCATTGCAGATCGTTACAGAAAATGCTGTAAAACACAATATTGCAACGATAGATCAACCTTTGGAAATTATCATTACGGTAGATGTGGAAGGCGTTACAGTGAAGAATACCTGGCAGCCTAAAACGGAACCGGTACAGGGAGAGAAATTCGGAATTGATTATTTGAACCAGGTTTATGGGTATTTTAAGAATAATCTTCTTCATATTTCTGTAGATGGTGAATATTTCATATGTTTTTTGCCATTAATGGAGTGAAAATAAAAAATCCATTCACTCCCGAATTAGCACCATTCACTCCCTAATATTATTTATATGATTCATGATACCTCTAGCTTTGCGGCTGAAACTAAGATATTTACTATTTGGAATGAATCGGACTATTTTAATGAAGAATTACAGGCTCGCACTGTATCTCGGTCTTGCTATGGCTTCACCAATGGCAGTAGCACAGAAAAAAGATAAAGATACGGTAAAGGTCAACAAAGAAAAAACGGATAAGACAGAGACCTCTTCCTCAAAGAAAACAAAAAAAATTGAAGACCTGATTAAGAAAGGAACTTATAAAAAGGGACTTTTTAATACCATTCAGGTAAAAACGGATATTTATTTTGAAATTCCCGACAGTTTGATGGGACGTCAGTTTTTGGTGGTTAACAAACTTTCTCAGGTGCCAATGCAGGTGAATGAGGCAGGTTTGAACAAAGGAATGAACTATGAAAATAAAGTCATCTCCTTTCACCGTGATCCTGTAGCTAAAAAAGTATGGGTGAAAACGGTGGTTCCTAAAGTGTCATCACCAAAAAATGATGCCATTACAAAATCGGTGAAAGATAACTTTTCAGAATCTGTCATTGAAGTTTTTGATATTGAAGCACAAAACAGTGACTCTACAGCGGTAGCCATTAAAGTGAACAAAGTTTTTGATGGAAATCAGAAAAGCTTTAATGATGTTTTGGGCAATGTAGGATTAGGAGGGTCTGTGAAGTCAAGCCTTTCTTATATAGAAGGAGTAAAAACATTTCCTAAAAACCTTGTGGTGAAGTCTCAATTGTCTACTTCTGTCAATGAAGGCGGAGTAGATCTTGCGGTAACATTAGGCGTTACGACCAATCTGGTTCTGCTTTCTAAAATACCGATGAAACCAAGAGTAGCGGATTCAAGAGTAGGATTTTTCTCCGAAAAACACTGGTCGTTTAATGACAATCAGCAAAAAATGGACGAAAAGTTTTTCATTACCAAATGGAATCTTGAGCCCAAAGATGAAGATAAAGAAAAATACTTAAGAGGTGAGCTGGTAGAGCCAAAAAAGCCGATTGTTTATTATATAGACCCGGCAACACCAAAACAATGGCGTGAGAAAATCATTGCCGGAGTACATGACTGGCAGGCGGCGTTTGAGCAGGCAGGATTCAAAAATGCAGTGATTGCGAAAATGCCGGACGAAAAAGATGAAGATTTTGATATTGATGATGTAAGATATTCTGTGATTACTTACGCCGCGTCGCCAAAGTCAAATGCAATGGGACCTTCTGTGGTAGACCCGAGAAGTGGAGAAATTATCGAAGCAGATATTATCTGGTGGCATAATGTAATGACTTCTCTTCATGACTGGATGAGAATTCAGACAGGGCCTATCGACCCAAAAGCAAGAGGGAATAAATTCAGTGATGAACATATGGGAGAAGCCATCCGTTTTGTTTCATCTCATGAAGTAGGACACACTTTTGGATTGAAGCACAATATGGGAGCATCCTTTGCATTCCCTGTAGAGTCGCTTCGTTCTAAAGAATTTACAGACAAAATGGGTGGTACGGCACCTTCCATTATGGATTATGCGCGTTACAATTATGTAGCTCAGCCGGAAGATGGCGTTACAGCAATCACTCCGAAAATTGGTCTTTACGATAAATATGCCATAGACTGGGGCTACCGTTGGTATCCGGATGAATTTGTAGAGAAAAAAGCGCTGAAAAATTTAATTGAAAAGCACGAAGATGACCCGATGTATTTCTATGGGGAGCAACAGAGCTATCTGGAAACCATTGATCCGCGTTCGCAGTCGGAAGATTTAGGGGATGATGCAATGAAAGCCAGCGAGTACGGAATGAAAAACCTGAAAGTTGTCATCAATAATCTCCTGAAATGGACATATGAAGATGGTAAAAAATACACAGATGCCGGAAAACTGTATTTGGGAGTTATCGGGCAGTGGGATCTGTATACAGGCCATGTGATGGCCAATGTAGGAGGGATTTATCTGAATAATACTGTTTTTGGTAATAAGAAGAAAGCGTATGAAGCAGTACCTGCAGAAATTCAGAGAAGAGCCGTTGATTATCTTGTTAAAAATGCCATCAACCTTCCGGAATGGTTATTCTTTAATCCGATTACAGAAAAAACATATCCGGTTAAAGATTCACCAATAGGACCATTCGAGCAGACGCCGTATACCCTGGCAAGAGGAATGCAGTATGCGAATATCTATTCCCTTTTGATGGATGACAGATTGCTGAGGTTACTTGAAAACGAGATGAAACACCAGGTCTCAGGATCGAAAGAAGAAATCTACACCGTTGAAAATTTATTTGATCAGATAAGAACAGCCATTTTCAACAAAAAAGGAAGCCTTACTATGCTTGAAAAAATGACTCAAAAAAATTATGTGGATGCCCTGATTGTTTCGGTAAACAAATTATTTGAAAAAACAGCAGTGAAAGGATTGAAAGCAGATGATAATCTGAACATTCCGACCATCTGTAATTTCCATGAAGAGGATCATGGGTTGAGGAATATCAATTATTCATCCATGAAGAGAGTATCTGAGGTCACTACTTACAAGAGAGCAGAACTTCAGAAGGTTCTGGACTTATTGAACGGAACAAGATACAGAGGAGATGATGCTTCCAGAGCACATTACACAGATTTAATCATTCGTATTCAAGAGGCTTTAAACAAATAAACGGCAATGAAAAAAACTCTAATACTTTTACCTCTTTTGGCTGCTAATATAGCAATGGCCCAGCAAAAGAAAACCATCACCGGAAAAATAGAAGACGGAAATACTTCTCATATCATTACCGGTGCTTCTATAAAAATTGAGACACAGTCGGTCTCTACAAAAACAGAATTAGAAGGAATTATCGAAAGTGTATCAGTAGGTACAGTAACCGATAAGGACGGGAAATTTATACTAGAAATTCCAGCCGATACAAAAACCGTATCGGTAAGTTATCCAGGATATGAATCCAGAGTGATTCAGCTTAATGAAGGACAGACAAACTATACTATCAGATTAACTTCTGAGGTAACAGATAAAAATAAAATTCAGGAAGTAATCATCACCGGTTACCAGAAAATTGAAAAGCGTAAGCAGACTTCAGCGGTTTCTACAGTAAAAATGGACAACATCAGCCAGGCTGGTGTTGCCAGTGTAGACCAAATGCTGGCAGGGCAGATTGCTGGTGTGGCAGTAACTCCCGAAACCGGTGCTCCCGGTAGTCCGGCGAAGATCAGAATCAGAGGTACAGCTTCTCTTTCCGGTCCTCAGGATCCGCTATGGGTAATCGATGGCCTTCCGTTAGAAGGAAATGATGTTCCTAATTTTACTGATAAAGACAATATTGACCAGCTTCAGAACTTCTCTATTGCAGGGCTTAACCCTAACGATATTGAAGATATTACCATCCTTAAAGATGCCGCTGCAACTGCTATTTATGGAGCAAGAGCAGCAAACGGAGTAATTTCCATTACCACTAAAAAAGGAAAGAAAGGAAGTTTAAAACTGAACTTTTCAGCTGATACCTTCGTGACATCACGCCCTGATTTTGATAAACTGAATCTTTTAAATGCTTCTGAAAAAGTAGACCTGGAACTGATGCTTGCCAAGCGTGCAGATCTTATTTACCGGGCAGATAAAGGAGAAGTGATGAGAATTCTGACTCAGAACAGTCAGCTTGATGCTTTCAGAAACGGAGGTTTCGATGCGCTGAATTCATTCACACGCCAACAAATTAACGGTTTAAGAAATAACAATACAGACTGGGGCAAACTGTTGTACAGAAATGCCATCAACAAACAATACGGATTAAGTGTTTCCGGAGGTAGTGACCGCGCAGATTACTATTTCTCCCTGGGATACTATGATGAAGAAGGAACAACTATTGGTACAGGGTTTAAACGTTATAACCTGACTTTAAAAAACAATTATAAATTAAGCGATAAGTTAAATGCAGGAATCTCTATTTTCGGAACACAAAGCGAACGTACATCTTTTGTAACGGATGCTGATGCTTCAATCAATCCTATTAATTATTCAAGAAACGCCAATCCTTACCTGAAGCCTTTTAATGCGGACGGAAGCTATAATTATGATAGAGATATAGACGGTTTTGAGGATTTATATGTTCCTTTCAACTTCCTTGAAGAAAGAGAAAATACCAGCTATTCTCTAAAAAATAATTCTCTGAAAGCGATTTTAGATTTAGAATATAAAACTTCAAAAAGTTTAAGATTTACCTCTCAGTTAGGTATTCAGTATGATGCTAATAAAACTGAGAAATTTGCAGGACAGAACACTTATTCCACCCGAAAAATGAGAGAAGGTACCCGTTACTATAAAGACGGTAAGTACAATTACTTTTTACCTGCAGGTGCTGTAAAGCAAAACTGGGATAATGATTTCTTTCAATACAACTGGAAGTTGCAGGCGGCATACAGCACGAAAATCAATTCAAAACACGAAATTGATTTGATGGCAGGAACAGAAATCCGCAAAACAGAGGATAATACAACCATCACAAGAGCCTTTGGATATGATCCCACTTCAAGAAGAGGTACGGCCATTGTGTTCCCGAATTCAGATTTCGCATCCGATAAAAAATATGAAACTTATCGTGAAAACCCGCCAATAGAGAATGCTTACGCTTCTATGTTTGCTACAGCATCTTATACTTATGATCAGAAATATACATTCTTCGGAAGTGTAAGATATGACGGAACCAACCTGTTTGGGGTGAATAAAAAGTATAAATACCTTCCAATCTGGGCAGTTTCAGGATCATGGCTGGTAACGAAGGAGAACTTTATGAAAAATATTACTGCCGTATCTAACCTTAGATTGAGAGCATCTTATGGTCTTCAAGGGAATATCGACAGAAATACTTCACCATTCTTTATTGGAGAATATAATGATGCAACAATTCTTCCAGGTGTAAAAGAAGGAGTTATTACTGTAATAAGTCCTCCAAACGATAAATTAAGATGGGAGAAAACTACCAACACGAACCTTGGCCTTGATTTAGGATTGTTCAATAACCGTGTGAGCCTTACTGCTGATGTTTACAGCAGAAAAGGAACAGATATGATCAGCATGAGAGAAACCCCTCTTGAGACAGGGTTTGAATATACCATGATGAACTGGGGAAGCTTGACCAATAAAGGTTTTGAATTGGCATTATCTACCAGAAACATTAATCATGATAATTTCAAATGGACTACTACCATCAACTTTGCACACAACAAGAGTAGAGTATTGAGCGAGCAGCCTCGTGATAACTCGTTCCTTCCTTCAAGAGAAGGTCTGCCTGTGAATGCTGTTTTTGCTTTGAAAACTGCCGGAATGGATGAACACGGAAACCCATTATTCTGGAAAGGAGATCAAAAAATATCAGCAGCAGAATTCTTTAAGTTATATGACGTATATGCGGATTTCCTTCCGGGGCAGCTTGTAGACACAAAACTTTCAAGTGCTGAACTAAGAAACCTGTTTACTTATGTAGGAGACAGAGATCCGAAGTTTACTGGAGGTATTATCAACACATTTAAGATAAGTAATTTTGATCTTACCATCTCTGCAACATTCAATCTGAAGCAGACCGTAATGAGAACACCTTCTTACCGGGGTATGGATCTGGATAGAGGAAGAAACTACACAAGAGACATCTATCAGGCAGGAGGTTCGCTTCCGGGTATCACAAGTCCTGATATGGACGCTAATCCGGACGGATGGATGGCGAATAAATGGTTTGCAGGAAACAGTTCCAATGCATATAGTTTACTTGATATATGGGCAAAAGAGATCAGCTATATAAGAATCAGCAGCATCCGTTTAGGGTATACACTGCCTAAAGAATTTACAAATCCTATGGGGATTTCCAGTTTGAGACTGAGTGTTGAAGGACGTAATCTGTTTGTATTCAGTAACGGATATAGCGGGTACTTTGATCCGGAGACCTATGGTAATATTTATGCACAGCCTATCACCAAGTCAGTAACCGTAGGATTTAATGTTTCTTTTTAAAACTTGAGAACAATGAGAAAAATTACAACAATCATAGCACTTACAGCAATTAGCCTTATCAATATAGGATGTGACAGGTTTTTAGATATTCAGCCTGAAGGAAAAGTTATTCCTGTTACCGCTGAAGATTATCGACAGGTACTTACATCTGCTTATTCAAAATATCCGGTTCACAAATCGCTGGTAGCACTTCGTACCGATGAGGTGAATATTGATGACAATGGAGTAGATTTTGTTTCTTATCGTGAAATGGCAATGTGGAAAGATTCAAATAACGACCCAACTTCTAATGAATTTCCTTGGCTAAGGTTTTATTCTGTTAATTTCTACCTGAACCAGATTATCAATGAAGGAAGCAAAACAATGCAGGATTCTCCGGAGAAGAATCAGATTTTAGCAGAAGCGTATGCCCTTCGTGCTTACCTGTATTTTGATTTGGTGAATTTATACGGAAAACCGTACAACAGTGCTACAGCTTCTACAGATAGAGGAGTTCCTATTAATCTAGAAATTGATCTTGAACAGGTATTGAAGCCATCATCCGTACAGGAAGTATACAATCAGATCCATGCAGATCTTAAAAAAGCAGAGGAATTGATGGTTGAGCAAAAGCAGGCATTGGGAGTTAATTACAGATTCTCTAAAACAGCATTGTTTGCTTTTGAAGCAAGAACAGCCCTATACGAAGGAGACTGGAACAAAGCTTTAAATTATGCAGATCAGGTGCTGGCAGTAAAAAGTGATTTGAGCAATCTGAATACCACAAATACAGTTCCTAACCATTATGCTTCTCCGGAATCTATTATGGCCCTGGATAATACGTGGGATAATTCTATCAAAAACTTATGTTTTGCATCTCCTGAACTGATTTCTTCATACAATACTACCGCAGATAAAAGGTTTGGCATGTATTTTGAAAAGAATGGAAGTAAGTATAAAGTCACCAAAGGAGGAAGTTTAGAATTCAAAGTGTCTTTCAGAACAGCAGAGCAGTACTTTATAAAATCTGAAGCATTGCTAAAGTTGAATAAACTGGCTGAAGCTAAGGAAACACTTCTGAAAGTCTTAAAAAAAAGATATACTCCGGACGGATACACTTCAGTGCAAAATGCAGTATCTTCAATGGAATCTACAGCATTGATGAACTTTATTCTGGATGAAAGATTCAGAGAATTTGCTTTGGAAGGACAAAGATGGTTCGACCTGAGAAGAGCGAATCAGAAAAAAATAAGCCACACCATCAGTGGCAAAGAGTATATTCTTCAGCAGAATGATCCGCGATATACCATTGAGTATCCAATGAGTGCGAAGAAGAATAACCCTAATTTATAAAACTTCATATCAAATTCAATACAGAGGAAACCGCTTGAACTTAATTGTTTTAGCGGTTTTTTTGTACTTTTGCACCGTTATGAAAATTGCCATTATAGAAGATGAGCTGCTGGCTGTGAATTATCTGAAAAACCTTTTAGATACACAGAGCATTGTCCCTGTTACAGAGACTGTTATTCTTCGTTCCAAAAAACAGGCAATCGATTTTTTTGAGAAAGATTCTGCAGACCTTATTTTTATGGATATCCATCTTGGCGATGGAATGAGCCTGGAAATTTTCGAGCATGTGGAACTTTTCACCCCAATTATTTTCATTACTGCATTTGATGAATATGCCATGAGGGTTTTCAGGCATTTCACTATTGATTATCTTCTGAAACCTTTTGAAGAAGAAGATTTACATAAAGCTTTACAGAAATTTATCTCCATAAGAAACAATTTTGATCCCGAACCGGTTCTTAAATCCATCTCTTCATTAAGACAGACGGATGATGAGATGATGAAACGTTTTATGGTAAGAGAAGGGAATAAACTCAAATCTATAGACGAGCATAACACGGCTTACTTTTTCGCCTCAGGAAAATATCTTTTTCTGACCACAAAAGACCATCAGACCTATATTTATGATGATACCATTAAAGATATTATTCAGAAGCTGAATCCTGAAATTTTCTTTAAAATAAACCGTAAGTTTATCATTAATAAAAAAGCCGTTTCTGAGATTATTAAACATTCCAGTCAGAAAGTAGAACTTAGGCTTTCTCCGGAACCGGAAGTGAATGCAGAAGTTTTTATCAGTAAAATGCAGATTGCTGAATGCCTGAACTGGCTGAATAGTTAATTGCGTTTAAAAGGTTGTATAATTATCATCCTATTTGTAGGGTTACTAACGAGAAGAGACTTATCGCTGATGAAGCTTTATATCTTTTTTATATAGCTAACCGAGCTAGGGTTAGTAATATTATCGAACCTTGACACTAATATTATTCAAGGTCTATTATTATATTTAGAAATTAGAAGTTCTTCCAAAGCAGAGTTTAAAACTTCTTTCATAGTTCAAATCCTTCTGTCATTTCATCTAAGCATTTCAATGCTCTGTTTAGATTTCTATAAACAAAAGATGTATACAGACTTATCATGGCTTCGAGCTCAACCGCCATCCTCTTACCTAATGCTCTTTTATTGAAGTGACTCAACTAGCAAACCTTATATTATCTTTTGAATATACTTCTAAACTGATAAAGCAACCTTTCCAGCAAACGTAAATCATCGGTAATTATATCAGCACGACCGTTCATTTCTTGCTGGAATGCAATTCTTTTTTTATAAGATGTTTGTAGTCCTTTTGGTAAAGAGACATCAAGTAGCAAATTACCATCTTTGTCAGGAGTCAGAGAAATATTATCGATAACACCCTCTAAGATTCCAAATTCTTGATCGGGATAATTAGCTAATTTAATATTAACAGTTTGACCTACTTTAACCTTTCCAAAATTTTGTGCAGGAGCTTTTACTTTTCCTATATACTGATTACCTCCAATAGGAATGATTGAAAATACATTATCACCAATATTAATACTTTGATTAACTGACCATAATTGTAAAAAGTTAACCCTACCATTTATTGCTGAGCGAAGAACATAGTTTAATTCCCAATCTTTTATAGATTTTTTTAATTGATAAAAAGATTGAAGCACATTTCTTTCTAAATTTATATTTTCCTTACTTTCATTTATAATTGTGACTTTATTATTTTTATTAAGCTCGTTTATGGATGATCGTAATTGTGATATATTACTTAATACATTTTTGTAGTTTTTTTGATCTTGAAGAAATAAAACTCTTTGCTTCTCAATTTCTTGCATTGAAATCACTCCTTCTTTATATAATAATTCACTTCTGGTAAGATCACTATGTTTTAATTTCAATTCAGATTCATTAATACTTTTCTGAGATTCCAATAAACTTAGTCTTTCTTTGAGTTGAATAGCCTCATAGCTTTGTGCATTATTTTCTACCCTATAAGGTTTAAAATTAGTATTGAGCTGATTAGTAATGTATTCTTTTTGAAATGACGAAAATGCACTTTCAACATCTCCAAGCTGTGAAGATTTTAATTTTTCAAAAGGGAAATTTGATTTATCTAAATTAATTGTGTCCACAATACTTTTTAATAAAAAAACATCTTTATAACTGGCAGAATTTTCAAGGACGGCCAAAGGAGTATTTTTTGAAACAGCTTCTTTATCTCTTACAAGTATAGCATCTATTTTCCCTGAATTTTTAGCAACTAATTTTTGAGGCGGAGTCTCCGTTGTTATAATAATTTGAGAAGATACAATATCTGGAAACTTAACAAACCAAGAAATAAGAAGTAAAATAATTATAAAACTTAATAATATTGTATTCCCCCACTTCAAAATAGTTTTTGGGGGATCTGTCAAAATATCTCTGACTTCCTCACTATAAATTTTTAGACCATCGTTTATTTCGTCCATATTAATTGCCTAATTCTAATTGGTTTTTGACTAATTCATAATATTTACCACGCATTGAAACTAAATCTTCATGATTTCCTTGTTCTACAATTTCTCCTTTTTCAAGAACAATAATCTGATCTGCATTTTTTACGGTACTCAATCTATGAGCCACTATAATTGATGTTCTTCCTTTGATGAATTGATTGAGGTTTTCCATAATTACTTTTTCATTATTAGCATCTAAAGCAGATGTTGCCTCATCAAAAAAAACATAAGACGGGTTTTTATATACAGCTCTTGCAATCATCATTCTTTGTTCCTGTCCACCACTTAGCCGAACACCAGATGTTCCTAATTCAGTATTGTATTTATTGGGTAAAGTTTGTATAAACTCATCAATATTGGCAACAAAAGCAGAATGATATAGTTTTTCCCTATCAATAATTTCATTTTGTTCGGATTCAGATATATTACCGGCAATAGTATCATTAAACATAAAAGTGTCTTGCATTACCGCTCCACAATTCATTCTCCAAAAATCATTATTTATACCCGCTAAATCAACACTACCTATATCAATATTTCCTTGTGTAGCATCATAAAACTTTAATAAAAGCTTCATTAAAGTTGTCTTGCCACTTCCACTAGCACCTACAATTGCTGTAGTTTTTCCTTCGGGAATTATACAGTTAATATTTTTTAAAACAAATGGTGTAGATTTACCTCCATATCTATAAGATACGTCTCGAAGAATAATGCTTTTATCTTTAGGCAACTCCTTTAGCTTATTTTCAGATACTACATCTTCATCTTCCTTTGTATGTACCTGAGAAAGTCTTTCTAAACTAATTTTAGCGTCTTGCCAATTTTGGATGAAAGTTATAGAGTTAGTAAGTGGAACATTGAGTTGTCCCACTATATATTGTATCGAAGTCATCATCCCTAATGTAAGATCTCCATCTATTACCGCCTTTGCAGAAAGAAAAGTGATGAAAATATTTTTAAATTCATTAATCGTACTTGCTCCAACACTTTGATATTGTGCTAACTTTAAAGAACTTAAGGAAGTTTTAAATAATGTAATTTGTGTAAATTCCCATTTCCATCGATTTTTACGTTGTGAATTATTTAGTTTAATTTCTTTTATGCCACTAATTATTTGCAATAGATTGTTTTGGCTTTGTGAAGTTTGGTCAAAACGCTTAAAATCTAATTCTGCCCTTTTCTTTAAGAAAAAGAAAGTCCAACCTGTATATAAAATGGCAGAAACTAGGAAAACTAAAAATATTTTAAGACTATAATATGCTAAAATACCATTGAAAACAATAAAAGTTACTATCGAAAACAGCATATTAAGCGTGGAAGAAGAAACAAAGTTTTGGACACGAGTATGATCACTGATTCTTTGTAAATGTTCTCCTGCATTTCGAGTATCAAAATAATTAACTGGAAGTTTAAGCATTTTATACAAAAAATCAGAAATCATTTTGATATTAAATCTACTTGTTATATGTATAAGTACCCATTCTCTAAAAATACTGACCAAGGTTTGAGTTGATATAAGAATGAATTGTGATGCTAAAATCAAATATATAAATGGAATATCCTTGTTATTTACCCCAACATCCACAACCGTCTGCATTAGAAAAGGTAAAATAAATTGAATAACAGTAGCCACCAGCAAACCGATAAATAGCTGATTAATCAGTTTTTTATAAGGTTTAAAGTAAGGATATAAAAATGAAAAGCCTTTTGCTTGTATTTTCTCGCCCTCCTGACTATCGAATTTTGTATTAGGTTCTAATAAAAGACAAAATCCAGTTTCATCTGCTGCATTAGTCCAGGCTAATCTAAAATCTTCATGAGAATAACTTAGCAAACCTTGAGCTGGATCTGCTACAGAAATTTTATTTTCATCAGTTTTGTATACAACTACAAAGTGCTTTTGTCTCCAGGGCACAATAAAGGGAGTCGGTGCTTCATTAACTAAGCTTTCCATTGAAACTCGCACACCTAAAGCTCTCAATTCAATAGCCTCCGCAGCCTCTGCTATGCCTGCCATTGTTACACCTGTAGTTGTAATGCTGGCTTTTTCTCGTAAAAACTCTCTAGAAAATGTTTTGCCATAAAATTTAGCAATCATTCGTAAACAAGTAGGTCCACAATCCCTACTGTCTAGTTGTTTATAAAAAGGGAACTTATTTTTTATCACCATATTACCTGATAAGGATATTTTTCATAAATAGCATTACTTTCACTAATTGTATTACCTTCTTCTGCATCTTTTTTACCTTCAGCTAAAAGAATATTAGCTTTAATAGTATCATTCAAATGTTTTAAGCATATAGCTTTATAGAATTTAGCATCTGAAAATCTAGGATATAGTTTTAGAGCCTTATCAAATTCTACAATTGCTTCTTTCCATTTTTGTTGTTCATATTTCGCAATACCGTAATAAAATAAAGTAACTGGATTTACCCAATCTTCACCGTTTTTATTAACCGTAGACTTAATGTCATCCGAGAGTAATTTTTCTGCTTTATCAAATAGATTCAACTGAAGATAACACAAGGCAATGTAAAAGTTATAAGTGTGATCCATTTCATATTGATTTCCATACTTTTTTACACATTCTTTAAAATCATCTATAGCCTTAGAATAATTTTTGACAAAAATACACAAGATAAAAGCTCGATATGGTAGATAAGCTTCCTCATCATAATATACTGCTTTATCAATAAGAGGCATTCCCAATTCATATTTTCTTTGCTTAAACAGAGGCATTGCTTTTTGCTGCCAGAGGTAAGCAATAGTACTGTCTTTTTTCAGACCAGCATCAATATTATCTTGCCATTCTTTAGAAAAAAGCATATACTTCCATGCACCATTTTCCAAATGTTCTTTTATAATTTCCTGTTGTAAAATTTGTCTTGCATCTTTTTCTTGGGAAGAAAATAAAGAAAACATAAAAAGACAAAATAAAACTGTTATCTTCATTAAGTTTTTTTTATTATGTTAATGGATTTAGCTCTATAAACTTGGAATAGGTAAAATTATAGGGTTGATTGCTTAAATCATAGACTTTAACTTCATCAAACCATTTTTTTGACATTTCTAACCATGTGTTTTTAATTTCTTTGTATATACTTAAACCATTTTCAGTAAAATATTTTAATGCATTTTCTTCTGTTGCAAATGGTTCTTTATCTATTAGAACAAAATCATTGTAACATTTATTGATATAGAACGCAATTCTTCCTTTGGCTTCATGAACTTGTCTTTTGTCAAAATCTCCTGCATCTAGACATGCATCTAGACAAGTAAAGCTCGTATAATAAGTGTAAAAAGCATGGAATAATACGTACAAATCTCTATTTTCTATAAAAGTTCCGTTAGGCAATTTAATAGTTTCTAAAACTGTTTCTTTAGGAACTTTGAAAAAATCTTCAACGTTGGAAAGTAAAGTATAAAAGATGACATGACCTGTCTGATGTGCAATATCATCTACAAAAAACACTTCATCATAATTTTCTTGGTAAGCATTATAGAACCCTATGCCGACCGCTTTCGGAGTAGCAAAAGAGTTTCTTTCATAGGTGTCTACATTGAAAACCATACATTTATTAGCATATTTTTCAATTAATTGAAATTGCGTTGGTATATTCTTCTTAATGAGTTGATAAGCTTTAGTAAGATGTACTAAATGCTTTTCTGTTATTTTCTCTATTTCTACCTCTATTAATTTCTTATCAACATTAAAAAAACATTGTTCCAAAAGTGGAATAGGATACTTTAGTACTTCTATAGAAGTATTTTCTATTAAAGAAAGATGCTCTATAGTAAAATCTACCTCTAAGCCTTCTTTTTCTAAAAGCATTTCTTTCTTGTGAAATACCAAACGAGTATTTTTTTCATTAGTAATGATCCAGCCTGTATTCGGTATATAGAATCTTCCAAAATTGTCAGTTTGCACTCGAAATTTATTCTCACTAGAAAATCCAGCCAAGATTTGTTCTAATGGCACAATACTACTGTCACTACTATTAAAATAAGAGAAAAATAAAGGTTCTTGATAAATTGTTTCACTTTCAAAATCTAAAGAATTAAAAATGTTCACATCTCTTTTGTAAAGCAAAAGCTTAATATTTTGATTTTGTGTTTCCAATCCTTGTTCTAGAAAAGGCAACAATATTGGTTGTAATGGATTGTTCATATTATTTTAGAAAGAATCAGTGGTATAAAATTGTTTATAGAATGTGTGGCAACACTAGCTCCAAATCCCATCCTTATTCTTATATAGCATAGAATGAATCCGAAGAAAATTTGAGGAGCAAAAGTTATAAAATAGTAAATTATAGAATTATTATTTGTCGTATAGTTTCCTATGTGAATAGCACCAAAAAAAATACAGGATATGATAATAAATAATTTTTGATTCTTCTCCCAAAAACTGATTATTTTCTGATTTTCATATCTTTTCAAAAGAAAAAATAATGCTGTAAAAATTGAAATAAATACTAAAACGAAAATTAATACATATGGAATACTACTGAACCAATGCACTCCAAAAACTTTTGCACTTACCCATAATAAAATATATGCAACACTTATAGATATATTTATTTTATCATATATAAGCCATAATCTAAAAACAATCTCCTCTAATAAAGGACCTAAAAGCACCGAAAGAAATAAGGAATTTGTTAATGTATTCATTTCTCCATCATATTTTAGAGGTTCTAAAATGCCTTTGATTTGTAAAAGAATTCTAATTCCCGTAATTAGTAATATAAATAAATATTGTAATAGCAAAAAACTGAAAATATTAATAATTTTTGAACAAAGAGGTAAGGAAGATACAGTTTCTTTGGTGGGGGAAAAATAAAAATAAAATAAATTTTTAATATAAACCATTAGTTTTGTATAGTAATCGATATTATATAAAAATTCAAGGAAGAACTTTTGCACTTCCTTGAATTATAAACTCTACATTCTATAAGAAAATTTCTTTTCCTATGGCTATGATAGCTTTAGCAATTTGCCCTGTAGTACCGTGGCATTCACTGAAATCGCCTCCTTCGACTTTTTGCATTACTTCTTCTGTTTGTACTTTTTCTGCCATATCCTTAAAGGCATCTAAGCTTAATTTTTTTGTTTGTCTTTCCATCTGCTTTAATTTTTTTTAGATGATTAATGTTTTTGTCATACAATCCCTGACATGGGATTTTTGCTGATCAGCTCTATTTATACTTTTCATACTGCGCATTACGAAAAGAAAATACTTGTGTTTTTACCTGAGACAAACTTAGGCAAGAGTTGAGCATAAAAAAATAATAGGTATCAGGATTTATAAATTCATATTATGAATTTATAAATTGCTAAAATTAAAAACAATTGAAAATCAGTTGATTAAATTATTGTTGAGTCTCGATTTCTTTAATGTAAATTGAAGGGGTAGTTCCGGTTTTTTTCTTAAATGCAGCCGCAAATGCCTGCACATTATTATAACCAATTTCTTCGGCAATAGCCGGTAATTTATAAGACCGGAATTTCTTATCGGTTACAAGCCGTTCCAAGACGTAATCAATGCGCAGGTCATTAAGATAGGAAGTGAAATTCTTGCCTTTATGATTATTGATCGTTTCAGACAAATAAGACGTATTGGTTTTTATATTTTTTGCCAGACTGGCTAATGTAATCCCATTTTTTAAAAACAATTGTTTATTTTCAAAAGTTTCCAATTCATTTAGAATAAATAGAGTAACCTCTTCTGGAACAGTTTTAGTTATTATATTTTCTGTTTCAGCATGTTCAGGAGTTTGAGACAGCTCAGGAATTTCTTTTTTAATATCTGTAGTAGATTCAGAATTTCTTTTTTCAATACTATGAATCAGTTCCTGGGCAATTTTTCGTTGTTCTTTTGCTGTTTTCTTTGCTTTATAATAAAGATAAAGAATCAAGAAAAGAATTAATAATAAGATACCAATTGAAGCATATAAAATTGTTTTCCTGTTTTTTAAATCGTTGATGATATCTTCTTTTTCCTGTAAAAGGGTAGGGGTATCATATTTCTTGGGCAGTTCTGTGGACAAATATTGAAACTGCTCATCAAGTTTTTTGTCTACTTTTAAAAAACGGTCAATATAATACAATTGTTTTTCTTTATCGTTCTTTTCTTTGTAATAATCTATGAGATAGGTATATACTTCTCGAAGTTCAGGAAAAGTATTATTGCTTTTCTGTATATTAGAATCTATCTTTATAAAATTTTGAACTGCTTTGTCCTTTTCATGTAATCCTACGTAAGCTTTACCCAAAACAAATAAGGTATAGTTAGTATTTAAATCACTAGAATCTGTTGAAAAGTATTTTTTACAAAGCTGCAAGTCGCTGACTGCTTTCGTGTAATTTTTCGTTTTAACATTATAATAGCCCTGTTGAGATAAGTATTTATAGTAATTGTACTTATCTTTACTTTTTAAAGAAAATTGAATTCCTTCTTGAATTAATGCTTTTGCAGAATCTAACTCATTAAGAACTATATAGGCATCCACTAAATTCTGCTGTATCTGGCTCCGTTCAATACTGTATAAGGACTTACCATTATACAAATAATGTCTAAAAGTTTTTGCTGCCTCTTTATATTTTCCAATATAGTTTTGTAAAAAAGCAATATTGAGCTCTGTAAAAGCAATTTGTCTTTCGTTTTTATTTTCTTTTGCATATTTTAATGCCAAAATGTAACTATCAAGTGCTTGTTTTAAATAATCAAATTTAAAGTATAAGTTTCCACGTAGTAAATAAATTTTTGCGGGGTATATTTTTTTGTCTAAACTTTTAGAATAGATTCCTACGCTATCAATATACTTCAAGGCATCGGTAAATCCTGCGTCAAACTGCATAAGCATATACCCTTCTGCTATTTGACTTTGATTTCTTTCAGTTTTTGCCTTTTGAAGAAAATATTTAGCGATTAATTTAGATTCACGGGTTTTATCTCTATGGTAATACTCATCAAATTTAACTTTAAGATCTAAGAAACTATATTTTTTTAGAGAATCATTCTCAAGTATCTTTTGAGCAAAAAATGCATTATTAACTATAAAAAATAAAAAGAGATATTTATGTTTCATCATTCTCATATAAGTGCAATACAAAACTATTAATTTCAATATATAAAATTGCATTATATATTAATATGTAAGCTTTTTAAGATTATAAATTTATAAATCTATACATATAGTTTTTTAAATCTAAAGATATTTAATTTGTTACATGCAATTAAATTTTTCAAATTTGAAAGTTATAATGATTAAGATTAATATGAGTACAATTGGGCTTATAGAGTTCAGGAATCTATTCTTTCTATCAAAAGATCAGTCAAGTTGTAAATGTAAATGATAATGAAGCAATTAATATTTATCATTATTAGTACTTTGTGTGTAATTCTTCTGAATGCCCAAAAAATTAATTTGGCACCATCTAAACCTGTTACTGACAATTATTTTGGTACGGAGGTAGTGGACGAATATAGAAATCTGGAAAATTTAGATGATCCGAAAACTCTTAATTGGATGAAGTCTCAGACGGATTATACAAGTTCTATTTTAGACTTGATTCCTAATAGGAATTATTATTTAGAAAAGAGAATAGAGTTTGATAAAAGACAGGGGTATTCTATATCTGATTTGAAAATTACGAGTAGTGATAAATACTTTTATTTGAAGAAAAATGGCAACGAGAAAGTAGCTAAATTATATTATAGGGATGGTTTTCTAGGTGAAGATAAATTACTTTATGATCCTAGTGATTATAAAAAGAATGAAAATAATCATGACTTTATTATCAATTATATAAATCCAAGCTGGGATGGAAATACAATTGTAATTTCAATGGCTGAGAAAGGTAATGAATTATCGGAAGTGATTATTATGGATGTAAAAACAAAAAAAGTTCGTTCCGAAATTATTACAAATGTTGACCCTGTAAGCTCCGGAGGAATCAAATGGCTGGATGATAATAGTGGGTTCATCTATCTTTATTATCCTACATCTAATTCTAAATCTCGGGATTTTTATAAAAATTCACAGTCAGTTTTATATAAAATTGGTACAGATCCCAAAAAGATAAACGATGTTTTTTCTCGTAGAAATAATCCTGATCTTAATATTGCTGAAGATCAATTTCCCATAATTTTAGATTTTGAAAAGGATGATCAATATTACATAGGAATGATTGTAGATTATGATTATTTCAGGAAAACTTTTATTATTGAGAAAAAAGATTTATTAAAAGGCAAAAAAAACTGGAAATTACTCTCTGATATAGGTGATAAAGCAAAAAATTTGGAATTATATAAAGATGACGTTGTTTTCCTATCTAGTTACAATTCATCCTTTAACAAGTTGTGTAAAACAAATATTAACAACCCAAATTTTAAAGATCCGAACGTCCTCGTTCCTGAAAAAAAAGATGAATTCATCAAGAGTTACAGAATTACACAAGATGGTATATATTATACCACGACTAAAAATGGAGTGGAAGCCAAATTATATTTATATAAGGATGGCAGAGATATTCCAATTAAACTTCCTTATTCGTCTGGAAATATTAGTTTACAATCCCAAGGAGAAAATTCATCCAACATTTGGATAGTCTGCTCTGGTTGGGCAAATGATGAACAACGTTTTAGATATGATATAAAAACAAATACTCTCAAACCAGAAAATCTTGTTCCTATTACAGAATACCCTGAATTCAAAGATATAATAGTAGAAGAAATTACCGTAAAATCTAGAGATGGGATAGAAATTCCATTATCTTTAATATATAATAAAAACTTAATTAGAAATGGTAGGTCTCCACTATTAATGGAAGCATATGGTTCGTATGGTATATCTGATGCTCCTATTTTTGCTAAGAGTTACTTGTTATGGGCAAATCAGGGAGGAATAATGGCAATTGCTCATGTCAGAGGTGGAGGAGAAAAAGGTGAACAATGGCGTTTGGGAGGATATAAAGAAACAAAACCCAATACATGGAGGGATTTAATAGATTGTACAGAATATTTGATTAGGGAAAAATACACCTCAAAAGATAAAGTTGCTATTTGGGGCGCTAGTGCTGGAGGAATTACAGTGGGCAGGGCTATGACTGAAAGACCAGACCTTTTTAAAGCTGTTATCGCTGAAGTAGGTGTAATGAATCCTCTTAGAGATGAGACAACACCTAATGGTCAGCCAAAAGAATTTGGCACAATCAAGGACCCAAAAGAATTTAAAGCATTGCTAGAAATGGATTCTTACCATCATATTAAAAAAGGAATAGAATATCCTGCTACTTTTATTACAGGAGGAATAAACGATCAGAGAGTTACCGTTTGGGAACCTGTGAAATTTGCTGCCAAGCTAATGGCTGATGATGCTTCTAATAATCCTATCTTATTGAAAGTAGATTTTGAAGGGGGACATGGAGGTAATGTACCTGTTGCTCAAAGATATTCTAATTTAGGAGATATTTTTGCTTTTGCATTCTGGCAGCTTGGACATCCCGATTACCAGCCAAAAGAAAACACAAAAAAATAAATGTCACGTTTTCCGTATCAATTTTTTGATGGATATGTTGTGCGAACTCCTTTATTTTCACGCAAAGACTTTCAATAGGCAATAACACATTGTACTTCATTCTGCTTATTTTCAGTAGTTCGGTTGGAAAGTTCAGTTTAAACACTTCTAACATTCTCAATAACGAAATTGAAAATGACCAATTGTCAACTGATAATCTATTGGGGAATACTAAAGCGACAATAATCCGTTAAATTAAGAATCCTAAGAATAATTCCAAAAATACAGCAACAAAAAAACCTCTAAAATAAATTAGAGGTTTTAAAGTGGTTTCTCCAGGAATCGAACCAGGGACACATGGATTTTCAATCCATTGCTCTACCAACTGAGCTAAGAAACCATTTATGTTTTCGTTTATTACTTCGTTGTTTTAAAGTGATGCAAAAGTATAACATTTTATAACACCGCGCAAGTTTTTTACTTTATTTTTTTGAATAAATCTACCGGTATAGACTGTTTTTGGCTTCAACGCTTTGTTCATCAATGATTTGGGGTAATTAATTTTTTTATTTTTTAGAGATTTAAAATTAAATGATCTCAGCTCAAAGAAGAAGTGCAGACAAATTAAAAAAGCCAGCTCTTATGTGAAGTCGCTGGCTTAATTATTTTAAGTGGTCATTTTATGGAAGTGTAGAAAAATTGATGTTCGGAGCCTGTGTAGGTGCAGTAACCGAAAACGATGTTCCGGGAGCAATAATCGTATTAAAGAATCCTCCATTTTGCAAAAAGAAAGAATTACCACTTGTTCCTCCCATTGCATCTATTCTTTGTTGGGCATTATAAGTATTATCCACACTGAATTTTGCCCCTGAAACAGCAAACCAGTTGCCGTCTGAAGTTCTTATCCATTGGTTTTTAAATTCTGCCTTTCTGCCCTGATATCCATTTTCAGGATTGAAATTCTCAACAAAGCTGTAGAAGCTTTTAAGATAAGTACTGGTTTGAGGTCTTTTCCAGCTGGCTATCAGTTTCCATGTTGTAGCATCTGGTGAGAGAAACCATGCTGTGAAATCTGTTTTTCCGGTGCCATCCGGTTCGCCTTTTAATAAGAATTTATAGGTTTGCCCTGCCACCCAGTTATATTTATAATAACTTTGCCCGCCGGAACCTTCATTGCCAAATTCTCCAATCGTTACCCCGGTACCGGCTCTGTTCAGAATAATTTTGTGATCAGGAGGAATATTATTCGGATCATCGGTCTCAAATGGACTCCATACAGAGAATAAAATTCTTCTTTCCGTAGCAGAGTTCACCTGCATTCCAAAATAGCCCGCACTAAAGCCATTCGCCATAAAATAAGAGCCAATCTTATCTTCTCCCACCGGAACTGTTACTTCATTGTAATAATAGCTCACATTGCTGGTTGTTGGAATTACATAATTAAGATGACAGGAAGGCCCTCTACGCGCCCAATAATAATAAGAAGGATCATTGCTGTAAACATTGGTTCCTGTAGAAGCGGCTCCACTGAAAGTTACATTCGTCACATCAGCAAAATAGCCACCGGTTTTAGAGACACCCTGAAGATCGACCTTTACATAGCCCGGAGAGGAAATAGTAAAATCTCCAACAGTATAGTCCTTATATCCGGAACCCGTTAAAGTAACATTTTTAGAAGTGCCGCCTACCGTTACTTTTACAACACTTGTACCCGAAGGAACAGAAGCTTTTAATCCAATGTTTAACGTTCCCGTACTGCTTACCCTGAAATAAGTGCTGATCACAGTATTGGAGTTCGTCCAGTTACCTAGATTACTTGAGGTGATGACCTCGCTGGCTCCCGAAGGTTTTACCGTTAAAAAAGAATTTCCCGCAACCGGAACACTGAAAGCCGAAGCTTTTCTTAATGCTGAGGTGTTTTTCTGTGCTGCAACAGTATCTTCAGCTGCCATAGTGTTTTCTGCACATGATTGAAAAACAAGCAATGCAGCGATACCCAGAAAAGTATCGGCTAATAATTTTAATCTCATAATATTTATTTGTAAGGTGATTTGTTCTACTAAATTAAGTCATAGCTATCAAATAAAAAATTAATTCCCAGAATTTTGATTAATTTTTTTTATTTTTTTAAACAAATGAATAATCATAAAGCTTATTCAGCGGCAGAGTCGCTCTTCTTTGCACCTTGAATTTTAGAATGAGAAAATTATTTCTTTGCGTTAAATAAGAGAAAGATTACAAAAGAAAGTACTAGATGTAAAAACAAAAAAACCTCTAAAATGAATTAGAGGTTTTAAAGTGGTTTCTCCAGGAATCGAACCAGGGACACATGGATTTTCAATCCATTGCTCTACCAACTGAGCTAAGAAACCATTATATTTTTGTTTGACTTACTTCGTTGTTTTAAAGTGATGCAAAAGTAGTAAGTTTTAGTATACAAAGCAAGTATCCATCGTACTTTTTTTTGAATAAAGTTAAAAACTTACTGATTATCAGCCGGATTATTTTCCTGCTCTTTTCTGATCTGTTCACTCATCTCTTCCAATACCGGTTTAATCGTGTTTTCCGGAAGATCACTGATTCGGATGTACATCAATCCGTCAATCGCATCATTGAAATTTGGATCTACATTGAAAGCGATTACTTTAGCATTCTGCTTGATGTATTTTTTGATCAGAACAGGAAGTCTTAATTCGGGTTCAAGGTCATCAATGATTTTATCCAGCTTGTTAAGGTCAGATTCCATTTCCTCAAAGAAAATGTTTTTATCCCTGTCACGAAGCTTTACCTTATATTCATTCCTTGGAGTGATATATTGAGCTACCGCGGAATCAAAATAATTGGAACGCATAAATTCGATCATCAGTGATTTTGAGAATTCCGAGAATTTGTTGGAAATACTCACACCACCCATAAGGAATTTATGATCAGGATTTCTCAGGCATACATGCACAATTCCTCTCCATAAAAGGAAGAGTGGAAGAGGTTTCTGTTGGTATTCCTGACAGATGTAAGCACGGCCCATTTCGATCACCTTTTTGAAGAAAGGATGAATGTCCTGTTCAAACTCAAATAAAGAGCTTGTGTAGAAGCCTTTGATGCCATATTTTTTCATTACCTCTCTACCCAGTGCCATTCTGTAGGCTCCAGCCAGTTTTTTCTCACCGTTATCCCAAAGGAACAGGTGGTGGTAATGTTTATCATATTCATCAAGGTCAAACGGAAGATTACTTCCTTCACCTACCGCACGGAAAGTAAGCTCTCTCTGACGTCCGATTTCCCTCATGATAGAAGGAATTTCTTCGTAAGTCGTGAAGTAGATCTCATAATTTCCGTTGCTGAACAGCATTTTATCAGTTCCTCTCAGCTTGTCAACATCTTTTATGATGTCTTCCACAGGAGTTTCGTCAATGATGTTCTGAACAATATTTTCTTCCTTCAGTAAAGGAAATTTTACAGATAAATTCTGAAGATTGATACTTTGGGCAAGGGATTTTCTCTTTTCATAGTAAGATTTCATCATATATACCTTGCGTTTAAGAAACTCTCCCAATTCCTCAATCGTCTCCATTTCATCCATTGCCTTCACCGTAATAGGGCGTCCGATTCTGATTCTGATAGGTTTTTCCCTGTCATTCATCATTTCCGCAGGAAGCATCAGCGTCTGCAAATTCGGGTGAAGTTTGGCCACCTGATAAAAAAGTCGGCTGTTCTTTGCATGAAAATACATAGGAACTACCGGCACTTTAGCCATTCTGATCAGCTTAAGTGCCGTTTTTTCCCATTCCTTATCTAAAATTTCTCCGTAAGGATTGTTTTTGTTGGAAACTTCTCCTGCCGGAAAAATACCTACACAGCCTCCGTTTTGTAAATGCTTGAGTGTTTCACGCATTCCTGAAGAGCTGCTGTAAGCTTCTTTTCTGTTTTCAAAAGGATTTACAGCGATTACGTACGGTTCCATAGGTTTGATTTTTTCCAAAAGGAAATTCCCCATTACCTTGAAATCCGGACGAACCTCTGATAAGACCTTGCACATAAGAATTCCGTCAATAGCACCGAGCGGGTGATTGGAAACCAGAATAAACGGTCCCGTTTTCGGAATCTTTGCCAGATCCTCTTCAAAAGCTACATAGCTTAGGTTTCTTTCTCTCACAAATGAGTCGAAAAAGTCTTTGCCTTCCTTGTCTTTTAGTTTGTCGTATAGTCTATTTACTTCATTTATTTTAGCAATGCTCATCACAGCAGATGCTACCGGGTTCTTGAGAAACCCAATTTTATTTAAGCCGGAAGCTTTGATCAGATCGTTTTTCGAAATTAAACTCATGTGTGTTTAGTCGCAATTAATATTATTGTGTTACCATTTGAAGCGTATTCTTAGAAATTTGTTCTAACAATACATTCTTTTCATGGTAAAATTTATCAATGTGATCCATCTTCGCATTTCTTACTGTGAATAAAGATACATTTTTAATCGCTTCGGTTTTAAAAATTTTTTGAAGCTCTTCGTTGAGCTCATCAATATGATTAAACTTATCCTCAAGGCACAGCGCCAGGGAGATCGCAGAATTCTGCATTAGTGAAACTTTGATCTTATATTTAGATAAAAATCCGAAAATTAAGCTCATATGATCTTCTGCAATAAAAGAGAAGTCTCTTGTTGAGATTTTCAAAAGATCCTGATTTTCTTTTAAAATATAAGATTCTTCCTGTTGGTTTTTGTCGGAAGCACCTACTTTTGTTCCTTCTTTAGTAGGATCCACGAAAGATTTTACATAAAAAGGAATATTTTTTTGTTGTAGCGGCTGCAATGTTTTCGGGTGAATAACGCTAGCTCCGTAATACGCCATTTCAATCGCTTCTTCGTATGAAATATTAGAAAGAAGAGATACATCCTTGAATTTTCTCGGATCTCCGGTCATTACTCCGGGTACATCTTTCCAGATGGTCATCGCATCAGCATTTAAGCAGTAAGCAAAAATAGCAGCAGAGTAGTCAGAGCCCTCTCTTCCTAACGTCACCGTAAAATTATTGTCGTCAGAACCAATGAATCCCTGCGTTACATAGCAGATTTCTGGATTAAGATTAGAGATAAATTCTTCCGTTCTTGCCCAGTCTACCGTACCTTCTCTGTATGAATTATCCGTTTTTACATAATCTCTGGCATCCAGCCACTGATTCGTAAATTGAATTTCATTCAGATATTCGCTCAGAATTTTTGTAGAAATCATTTCTCCACAGCTTACCACCTGATCGTACACAAAGTTGTAGTTAGGAGACTTATTTCTTCTTAAAAAAGAATCAATATCATCAAAAAAGAGATTGATTTCAGCAAAAACCGCATGATTTTCAGGAAAAAGCCCTTCCGCAATCTCAATGTGTTTTCGTTTTATCTTTTCAATCTCAGTTTGATAGTTATCCTTTTTGAAATAAAGTTCTACAACTTTTTCCAACTCATTCGTCGTTTTGCCCATTGCTGAAATTACCAGCAAGCATTTGGCAAATCCCTGGCTTTTTAGAACCATAGACACGTTTTTCACACTTTCGGCATCTTTTACAGATGCTCCACCAAACTTGAAAATTTTCATTAAATTGTTAAAAATAAAATTGTTAGATAAAAAAATACATGAGTTTTTTACGGACGTCAAAATTATAAATTTACAACGAGATATGAAATAGCCTATCGCAGAGATAGAATTAAGATTTCCTTAAAATCAACAAATAATGAAATAATCTGAATTTTTCATGCGTCTGATGTAACAAATTTGGAGGCATAATTTTCTGCAAAGACTAGGTATTACGCTATGTTAGGTTTGTATCGTGTTGAAATACAGTTAATAACCTCTTTTTTAATTAAATTTTCTTAATGCAATAAATTTTCCGAAATTTGGGCAAAACGTAAAAAGAAAAATATGTCAAATCAACCATTACAGACTTTAGGAGAATTTCTTATAGATAAGCAGGACGATTTTCAGTATTCTACAGGTGAATTCTCTCGTCTTCTAAGTGCAATAAGATTGGCTTCGAAAGTGGTAAACAGAGAAGTAAATAAAGCCGGGATTGTAGATATTACAGGCGCTGCCGGAAACCAAAACGTTCAGGGAGAAGAGCAGCAGAAATTAGACGTTATTGCTAATGAAATTTTTATTACGGCTTTGTCTCAAAGAGAGGTTGTTTGTGGTATTGCTTCTGAAGAAAATGATGATTTTATCGACATCAAATGCGGTGAGAATGGTCATTTAAGCAAATATGTAGTACTGATCGATCCTTTGGACGGATCTTCTAACATTGACGTTAATGTTTCTGTAGGAACTATTTTCTCAATCTACAGAAGAGTTACCGAACCAGGAACTCCGGTACAGTTGGAAGACTTTTTACAAAAAGGAATCAATCAGATTGCGGCTGGATATGTTATTTATGGATCTTCTACCATGATTGTGTATACTACAGGAAACGGAGTAAACGGATTTACACTGGATCCTTCTTTAGGAACGTATTATCTTTCCCACCCGAATATGACTTTCCCAAAAACAGGAAAAATCTATTCTATCAACGAAGGGAATTACATCAAATTCCCTCAGGGAGTTAAAAATTATCTTAAATATTGCCAGATGGAAGAAGGAGATCGTCCTTATACTTCAAGATATATCGGTTCTTTGGTAGCAGATTTCCACAGAAACATGCTGAAAGGAGGAATTTATATTTATCCGTCATACTCACAGGCTCCGAATGGTAAATTAAGACTTTTATACGAATGTAATCCTATGGCCTTCCTTGCAGAACAGGCTGGAGCGAAAGCAACCGATGGATTCAGGAGAATTCTTGAAATAGAACCTACGGAACTTCACCAGAGAATTCCTTTCTTCTGCGGAAGTATTGAAATGGTAGAAAAAGCTGAAGAATTTATGCGTATCGACAGCGTGAAATAAATGGAAGCACAATATTTACAATATTTATTACAATTCAAACGCCCGAGTGGAACATCTCGCGGCGTTTTGCTTGATAAGGAAACCTATATTCTGACCATTTATGAAAATGGAAAAAAAGGAGTAGGGGAATGTGCCATTTTCAGAGGTCTCAGTTTTGACGACAGGCCTGATTATGAAAACAAACTAAAATGGCTTTGTGAAAATATCAATCAGGATTCCGTTTTTTTGAAAGAAGAACTGAAAGAATTTCCGTCAATCTGGTTCGGATATGAACAGGCTGTTCAGAATCTGAAATATGGTGATAGTCTTTATTTTCCAAGTGAGTTTACTGAGGGAAAGTCTGCCATTACCATCAATGGTCTGATATGGATGGGGGATGCAGGATATATGGAAGAACAGATTCAGGAGAAACTGGAAAAAGGATTTCACTGTATTAAATTAAAAATTGGGGTCGATTGGAAATCCGAATATGTAATTCTTCAAAAGTTAAGAGAAAAATTTTCCAAAGATCAGTTGGAACTTCGTGTGGATGCTAATGGAGGGTTTGGTAAAGATGAAGCAGCTATTGTGTTGCAGCAGCTTGCGGATCTTAATATTCATTCCATTGAGCAACCCATTAAAGCCGGAAACTGGAGTGATATGGCAGAATTATGTGCCCAAACACCTACTCCGATTGCTTTGGATGAAGAACTGATCGGAATTATTAATCCTGAAAAAAGAAACAGCTTTTAGAAACAATAAATCCTCAGTATATTATTTTGAAACCTGCTTTGGTAGGAGGTTTTTCCGGTTCGGATGAATGGATTTCCATGGCTGAAAACCAAAATATTGACTGGTGGATTACGTCAGCGCTGGAAAGTAATATCGGTTTGAATGCTATTGCTCAGTATACATTTACCAAAAAAAATCCAATGCCTCAAGGTTTGGGCACTGGAGCTTTATTTGTCAATAATTTTGAATCTGATTTAGAACTCAGAAATGAGCTGCTTTGGTTCAAAAAATAATGTTTAAAAGTTAATTAGCATAATGGTGGTGGCGAATCCGGACATGTAGTCTGGCCACAGTAATCTGGTCCCCATGATCTGCAGCACATAGCCACTGGATTCCAGCTGTTACATCCAAGAGGTGGTCTTCCTCCTTTGATGGTTTTTAATTCTCCTCTTTTGATTTTTTTTAGATTTTTCATGCTATTAATTTTATTTGATTGGTAAGTAAATGTCGAAATTTTTTTTCAATTATACAATGTATTGGGAATTATTTAACTTAATTGTGAAATTTTTACATTATGTCAAAAATCATTCAGGTTGGAATAAAGCCTTTTTGTAAGAGTGTATTAATTTAGAATGGGAGGAATTGATTCCGGTATATAAACACGAAAATATATTCCTGCATTTGATTTGTAGGAATAATAATTATAGGTCGGTTCTGTTTAAAGGATAAAGTAGTTGTTGGGTCGGATAGTTTTTTGTTTTAAAGTTTTTATTCAGTTAAATCACATCTTTTACGAAGATGGCCTTCTTTATATAGCTTAAAATATAAGAAAACCTTTTTTTAATCTGTTCCATAATAAAAAATTGTAATTCCCTATAGATTGAATTGGCAATCTCTATGCCATACTATAAAAGTGAATTAATTTTAACATAGAGTTCATTTTTTAAGGATTATTTTAATTATTTGTTAAGAAATAATTGTGAAAATATTTTCGTTATCTTTTGATCTGTTGGTAATTAAATTTCTGTCTATTCCGTATAAATTCTGAAAGATATCATTCTGTACCTGTGAACTGGAAAGATATCCCCAGTGATTTCCAACTTCATATTTAAAGCTGTTCAGCAGATCATCTTTTACAAACGTACAGTCGATGATAGACACAATATCTTTGTATTGATCAATATTACTTGGCCCATTTTTACCAAGCCTTGGGGTAAGGATATTTTTCGTAAACTGAGAAGCTCCCAGAATGAGATCCTGCCTGTTCAGATAAATGGAAATTTGGTTGGCTAATAATGGTAGTTTATTGTATGAATCTTCAGAATCTTCAAATACTTTATAGCTTACATCCGCATTCAGCAGTAAAACCTGGTCGATAACACGCAGAATATTCTCTTTTTTAAGACTGTAAAGCATGCTTTGAAGTACTCTGTTTCCCAAAGAATGGGCCATGATATGAATTCTTTGGTTGCAGGGTTTCAGATCCCTGTTGGAAAAAATATCTTTTAAAAACTGAGTATAGAAGTAAAACATTCTCATCAGAGAGGAACCGGAATTGATACTGGAAGCTTTATCATCAAAATAGCTCAACGGAATCATACTTCCTGAAGCCGGCCAGCTTACAAATAAAATATGTTCTACAGGAGATGCCGGATTATCAATGAATATTTTCTTAAGATCAATAATAGCCTTTAATTCATCGTCAAAATCATACAGATAACCGTGGATAAATATAAGTACATCACTTCTGTCCTTTGTGGAAGACATATTTTTGTACAGTTCATAAAACATTTTTTGGGTTCCGCCAAGATTATTGGCTGTGAGAGTGGATTTTTTAATCCCTTTTTCGCTCAACAAAACGTCCAAAACTTCTTCATAGCCCTGTTTTTCCGGCTCGGAGAAAAGCTTATAATTTACAATATTCCTGTTGGTGTAGCCTTTTTTCTTTTTGGCCTGAGCAGTCGGTTCCTTATAATTATCAAAATCACATTTGGCGATTCTGAAATTGGGAATAGAGTATTCGTCATTAGAAAAAGAGTCCAGGCTCTCCCCTTTATGACGTACAATTTTCCGGTTACTTAAGATATAAACGGCCATGATTGATGTTGGGTTATATGGTTTTAGCTTTATCGAAATTAGTGAAAATTCCTGAAATACAATGGATAAGGGTTTTAAATTATCACTTTTACAAACGCTTATTTTTCCGTAACTTTGTGAAACTTTTTTTGCTAAAAAATAAAAGCTACTTTAATGGAAGAAGAAAAAAAATCACTCAATTTTATTGAGCAAATTATTGAAGATGATCTGGCAAACGGTTTGAAAAGAGATCAGATCCGTTTCCGTTTTCCACCTGAACCGAATGGTTATCTGCATGTAGGTCACACAAAAGCGATCTGCATCAACTTCGGTCTTGGTGAAAAATACAATGCTCCCGTAAACCTTCGTTTTGACGATACGAACCCTGAAAAAGAAGAGCAGGAATTCGTAGATTCTATCATGAAAGATGTTGAATGGTTAGGTTTCAAATGGGATAAAGTGTTGTACGCATCCGATTACTTCCAGCAGCTTTATGATTGGGCAGTTCAGTTAATTAAAGAAGGAAAAGCTTACGTAGATGAGCAGCCGTCTGAAGTGATTACTGAGCAAAGAAAGAACCCTGCAGAACCGGGAATTGAATCTCCATACAGAAACCGTCCTGTTGAAGAGTCGTTAGATTTATTCGAAAGGATGAAAAACGGAGAATTTGAAAGTGGTTCAATGTCTCTTCGTGCAAAAATCGACATGGTTTCGCCCAACATGAATATGCGTGACCCTGTTATGTACAGAATTTTGAATAAGCCTCACCACAGAACCGGTACAGCCTGGAAAATTTATCCAATGTACGACTGGGCTCATGGTGAATCCGACTATATTGAACAAATTTCGCATTCACTTTGCTCTTTGGAGTTTGAAAACCACAGACCTTTGTACAACTGGTATTTGGATCAGGTTTATGAAGATGGAAAGGTAAAAAACAAGCAGAGAGAATTTGCAAGGATGAATGTTTCCTATATGATTACTTCCAAAAGAAAGCTTCAGAGACTGGTAGCTGAAGGGGTAGTAACCGGATGGGATGATCCTAGAATGCCTACCATTTCAGGGATGAGAAGAAAAGGATATACTCCAACTTCTATCAGAAACTTTATTGATAAAGTAGGGGTGGCGAAAAGAGAAAACCTTATCGAAATTCAATTGCTTGATTTCTGTGTACGTGAAGACCTGAACAAGGTAGCTAAGCGTGTAATGGCGGTAGTAGATCCTGTAAAATTAGTGATCGAAAACTATCCTGAAGACAAGGAAGAATGGTTAGAGACTGAGAACAATCCTGAACAGGAAAATGCAGGAACAAGAGAAGTTCCATTCTCAAGAGAGCTTTATATTGAACGTGAAGACTTCAAAGAAGAAGCGAACAATAAATTCTTCAGACTTAAATTAGGCGGTGAAGTTCGTTTGAAATCTGCTTATATCATTAAAGCTGAAAGAGTAGAGAAGGACGAAAATGGTGAGATCACTGCCATCTACGCTACGTATGATGAGAAGAGTAGATCCGGAAGCGGAACAGAGGAAAGTTTAAGAAAAGTAAAAGGAACTTTACATTGGGTATCTGCAAAACATGCTCTTCCTGTAGAAGTGAGAACTTACAATCACTTGTTTACAGTAGAACAGCCTGATGCGGAAAAAGATGTAGACTTCTTAAACTTCATCAATCCTGAATCTATAGCAATAGTAAAAGGATTTGCTGAGCCAAGCCTGAAGGAGGTTGCAGTTGGTGAGCCATTACAGTTCCAGAGAATTGGGTATTTTACAAAAGATCAGGATTCTACAGACGATGCATTGGTGTTTAACCGTACAGTAACGTTAAAAGATTCTTTTAAACCTGAATAATTTTTCGGGAATATATAATACATAAAGCAGGACTTCATTGAAGTTCTGCTTTTTTTGTTGGAAAAGGCAAAGGCACTAAGAAGTTTATACTTTGTGAATATTTAAGGTGCAAGGAAATCGAAGATTTCCGGCAGGTGCAATACAATCTAATCAATCAATATTTTTAACTTTAGAAATCAACAGTGTTCAATTTTATCAGAAAGGAATAATCTTGCACTTTTGCGTTTGTCACCAGATACATATAAACCATAATCAATTTAAAGGTATTTAATAAACAAAAAGCAGGACTTAATACAAGACCTGCTCTTATTTTAATAGTTTAAAACTTTTTGTAATCTAATATTTTTAATCTTTTACTCCCTTTATCCATTCCTGAAATCTGGTTAAGAAAGATTCATGTTCTTCTTTTTCTTCAGGGCGGTTGACCAGAATGTGCTCAAAATAAGTTCCTTTTAATATTTTTCTTAAAATTCCTTCTCCTAAGAAAGGTTTATAATCATTAAGAGCCTGAGCCGCTTTTAATAAATGTCTGATATCATATTGTAATGGATTGATATCCGGAACCTGCTTATTAAGATTCAAAAGATTGTAAACTGCTATTCTTGCCGTTCTCACAGAACTTTCCATAGTGAATACGACATCATTATTGGTTTCTACAAACTGTCCTACAAGACCTAAGTTATTACATCCTTCAGGAACCACTCTCGGACGGTCTCCCATTGCTCTTGGCATAAACATAGAGGTTATATAAGGCATGAATGCTGTACGTACAATGGTATTTTCTATAACGTTATCCAGTTGATCTGTCATTCCAAGATGGTAACATAATTCAGCAAGAATTTCGTTTCCGGTACACTGAGGCATTGGTTTTTTAATGTAATTACCTTCTTTATCCATCAGTAAAGCATATACCCATACTACAAGGATATCATCCGGCTGAGTAGGGAAGTGTGGCTGTCTGTTGCAGGTAAAGCTCATCACCCAATTAGAGTCTGTAATGGTAATAATACCTCCTGTAGCAGTTCTTCCGGAATAAGGGTCATTCACACATAGTTCTTTCAGTTTCTCTGTGAAAGCAGAAGGGCGACATGTTAATGTAGCAGATTCCCATGAAGATTTTTCAATGTGGCTGCAGAATTTTTCCGGTTTCCCGAATACTTCAGATTTTGCAGCAAGATTTTTCCACAGTTTCCATCCTGCACTTTGTCCTGCACTGCTATTGTCAATCGTGACTTCAGGAACGGTATTGTTGTCTCCGTAGAAGGTGCTTTCCGTCATTGATCCGGTAGTTACAATAACGTAATCATCTTTACCAATCGGAATTCTTACTTCTTCTCCGTTTTGTTCAGTGATAATTCCTTCTACTGTTTTTCCTTCCGTATTGATATGGATGTCAAGATCTTTTACCAATGTATTAAACTGGATCTGTACCCCTTTTTCTACCAGGAAGTTTTTCAATGGAGTTACATAGGTGTCATATTGGTTGTATTTTGGGAAAACCAGACATGAGAAGTCTTTCATTCCGTCTATTGCGTGGAGAAACCTGTGCATATACAGTTTCAGTTCCAGTAAGCTGTGCCAGTTTTCGAAAGCAAACATAGAACGCCAGAAGAACCAGAAATTACTGTTGAGGAAAGATTGAGAAAAATAATCTTCAATTGTAAGATCATCAAGCTCTTCTTTTTTCTTTAGTAAAAGTTTTACAATCGCCAGCTGATCTTTTTTCTCAAGACCGAATTTACTGAAATCCTGGATCTGTCCCTGATTGTGAATCAGTCTTGCTTTAGAATAATTCGGGTCATTGTCATTGATGAGTCGGTATTCATCCAAGACACTGTATGGTGCAGGCAGTTCCAAAGCGGGAATATCCTGGAACATATCCCATAAATTCTCATAAGTCATATCCATTTCTCTTCCTCCACGAATGATGTAACCGTCTTTAGCATTACCGGCGCCATCCAAAGATCCGCCTTCAACATTTAATTGGTCAAGGAAAATAATGTTTTTGCCGGGAACACGGCCATCACGGATGAAATAATAAGCGGCAGACATTCCTGCAATTCCGCTTCCTACAATATAGATTTTACTGTTTTCGTAAGATTGTAAAGGAATACCTTTATTACGTTGATAGTTTCCGATCTGATCGGAGAAAGGCATTGTTTTTTCAGGAGTGTTAATCTGAACTTCTTTACTTGAATCCGGTTCGTGGTTTACTTTCCCGAACTGGTCAGAGGCATTTAAAACTTTGTCGAATTTTGAATTGATCGTACTCATTTTGTATTGTTTTTAATTAACAGTATAAAGGTACCTCTATTCACAAAGCAATATATATCCCTAAGTTCAGAATTATTATCCCCAAATTCTCATGACTGAATATTTTCTTTCATTCTATACTCTGAAGGAGAAAGTGCAGTATGTTTTTTAAAAAAACGGCCGAATGCCGAGGCGGAATTAAACTGAAGTTCAAAAGCAACTTCCGAAATAGTGAGATCAGGATTACCAAGCATGACATAAGCTTCTTTCAATAGGGCTTCATCAATGACCTCATGAGGTGTTTTTCCGCTTGCTTTTTTAATAATTTCGATGAGATATTTATTGGAAACATGAAGCTGATCTGCATAAAACTGAACCATTCGCTCCCGGGTTATATTTTCTCTGATCAGTTTACTGAATTTCAGATAAAGATCTTTTTTACCCTCTTCTTTCTTAGGATTTGCAAAATTTTGCTGTTCCATAATTTCCGCGGTTTCCAGCAGAATATGAAAAATAATAGTGCGGATAATTTCATCCGTAAACTTACCTTGCTTATTTGATTTTTTATCAAGATCATCCAGAAGATTTTGCAGTAACAAAGAATTCTTTGCCGAGGTTTTTACAATGCTGTATGAACCTTTGGAAAAAAGATTCATTTTCTCGATAATAAACGGATTGGAAATATTTTTAATCAGAAAATTCTTGTCGAAGAACAGTAACTTCATCCTAAAATCATCACTTGTTTTTACAAACTTCACAATGGTAGAAGGCGCAGCCATAAGAAAACTGTGAGCATCTACCTTGTATTCCTGTTGGTCTATCTCAATATTTATTTCTCCTGAGGTACAAATGCATAATGCATAATAATCCATTCTAAAGGGAGCTTTTGGAAATTCGAAAATATGTTTTCCTGAAGAAATGTAATAAGATTGCCGGCAGTCAATACTGTAAAACGATAATGTATCATGTAAATTTTCGTAGGTTACCATTCTTACGTATTGATTAAATTTTTATTGTGTTTTTAAGTTTTTAAGCTTAAAAAAATATCGTTATTACTGCAATTTACGATTTTTATAAAAGTTCTACGGCTTTAAATACCAAAAAGATTCATTTCTTCCAAAATGAAGTCAATGGGGGCAGCTTTAAGGAGTTTATTGATAAAAAAAGGGTTTAAATAAAGGCTTTTGGGTTATTTTTATCTAATTTTGCACTTTCAAATTTCCCCAAAATATTATTGTGAGATTAATTAACGTATATACGAGTTCTTTCAAAGGACTCTCGCAGGAGAGTTGGATGCTGGCGTTGGTAATGCTCATCAACAGGGCTGGTTCTATGGTACTTCCGTTTCTTGGAGTTTATATGACGAATCATTTGCATTTCAGTATTGAAAATTCCGGAATTGTGCTAAGCTTTTTCGGGATAGGTTCGGTCATCGGATCATGGCTGGGTGGGATGATTACAGATAAAATAGGAGAGTACAGGGTACAGAGCCTGAGTCTGCTTCTCAGTGTGCCTTTATTCTGTATGATTCCGCTTTTTACAACAGAAGCAGGGTTGGCAGGGATTATTTTAGCCCAGAGTATTGTAAGCGAAACTTTTCGTCCTGCCAACTCGGTGGCGATCACAAAATACGCAAAGCCAGAAAATATTACCAGAGCTTTTTCCTTAAACCGTATGGCCGTTAATTTGGGATTTTCTATCGGACCAGCATTGGGAGGAATTCTCTCTGCTATTTCTTATGAATTTCTGTTTTTCAGTAATGCACTGGCTGCTTTGCTGGCAGGGTTGATGTATATCTGGTTCTTTAAAGACCGTGCAAGATTAGCAAAGCAGAAAGCTAAATTGGTAAAAGAAACCATTGTAGTTAAAAAAGAAAGTTCGCCGTATCGTGACGGCAATTTTTTGATTTATTGTGCGTTCTGTATGTTCTTTGCCATATGTTTCTTTCAGATTTTCAGTACATTGACCATATTTTATAAGGATACTGCGCATTTGAGCCAGCAGAATATCGGGTATATCCTGGGATATAGTGGTTTTCTGATTGTACTGCTGGAAATGGGATTGGTACAGGTTGCTGAAAAATATTTTACTTTAGCTTTTACCATGCTGTTCGGGACTTTTCTGTGCGGAATTTCCTATGCCATGCTGGCTTTTGATTACAGTATCATTACTCTTGTGTTGTCTATGACATTACTTTGTGTAGGAGAAATCTGGACGCTTCCCTTTATGTCTACCATCACAGCATTACGTTCGGGTGAGAAGAATAAAGGTGCTTATATGGGATTGAATGGAATTTCTTTTTCAATAGCATTCATTGTTACGCCTTATATAGGAACGTTGATTGCTGAAAAGTTAGGCTTCAGTATATTGTGGATTGGAACAGGAGTATTGGCAGTGGCTATTGCCGTAGGTTTTTACTTTATCATTCCATGGATGCTTAAGGATAAAAATAAAGTGGAAGAAGATGTAATATAAGAAATATCATGATTTTGACTCATGAATTTAAAAAAGCTTCGGGCAATTTCGTAGAAATTGCCCGAAGCTTTTAATATGTATTGCTTTTTATAATTAAGACTTGGAAAGTATAGAATTGATAATCATATTCGCATGGATTCTCGAATTCTCAATGAACCAGAGATGCGTGTCTTTTCCTCCACAAACCACTCCTGCAAGATAAAGATTGGAAATATTGGTTTCCATTGTTTCGGGATTATAAAAAGGATTAAGGCAGTCTCCCTTCAACTCGATCCCTGAATTTTTAAGAAAATCAAAATCCGGAAGATAACCTGTCATTGCCAATACAAAATCATTGTCAATTTCATTAGTTTTTCCTTTTTCATCTTTAAAAATCACAGTGTTTTCTGTTATTTCAATCATTTCTGCATTAAAATAAGCTTTAATACTTCCTTCTGCAATTCTGTTTTCAATATCCGGTTTTACCCAATATTTTACACTTTTTGAAATTTCGGAGTGACGGACAATCATCGTTACTTCAGCTCCTTTTCTATAGGTTTCCAGTGCTGCATCTACAGCAGAATTGCTTGATCCTACAACCACTATTTTCTGCCTTGCATAAGGATAAGGTTCGGTATAATAATGTTTGACCTTCGGAAGATTTTCGCCTGGAATATTCATAAGATTAGGAATATCATAGAATCCGATTGCAATCACAATATTCTTAGCAAAATAGGTTGATTTGGTCGTTTTGATCTCAAATACTTCAGCATTTTTGGAAACACTCAACACCTTTTCATAGAGATGGATGTTGATCTTTTTCTGTCGGGCAATTCCCTGATAGTATTCCAACGCTTCCTGTCTTCCTGGCTTGGGAGCAGCAGAAATAAAAGGAATTTCATCAATTTCAAGTTTTTCAGCTGTAGAGAAAAAGCGCATGTATAAAGGATAATTGTACAGTGAGTTAACAATAGTTCCTTTTTCAATGATTAAATGGCTAAGGTTATTTTTTTGAGCTTCAATAGCACAGTTTAGACCAATAGGCCCGGCTCCGATAATGAGAATGTCCAAAATTTCCATACAACAAAGGTACAACTGAAATTATAAATTATGAAAGATGACTTATGAATTATCAACCATCATTTATGAATTATAGCTGTTGGCATCAGTTTTGGTACTTTCTTTATCCACCACAAATTTTATCATATGAAAAAGAGAATTTTTCCCCTATTAGCTATGAGTACAGTATTAGTTCTCGGTGTTGCTACAGCTTGTAAAAAAGAGGCTGGCAAAACTGTTCCCAATCAAATTGATTCCATTGCACAGCATAAAGTTGACAGTGCTGGAGCCGTTCAGAATAATATTAATAAAGAAGCTGTTTTAAAACAGGCCAATGATGAGGTTTTAAAAGCTTTAAAAGATAAAGATTATACCACTTTTGCATCTTTAATTCACCCTGAAAAAGGAGTCCGTTTTTCCATGTATGCTTTTGTGGATGTAAAAGAAGACAAGCATTTTTCTAAAACAGACTTTGAGAAATATCAGCCGACCAAAACACTGTTTACATGGGGTGCCCATGATGGTTCCGGAGATCCTTATAAAGCGACGATCAATGATTATCTGGGTAAATGGGTGTTTTCTAAAGATTTTACCACATCACAATATTCACTGAATAAGTTCATAGGTGGAGGTAATTCACTGAATAATTTAAAGGAAATCTATCCTAAAGACGACTTCACCGAAAACTATATTAAAGGAACCGAAAAGTACGGAAACATGGACTGGAAAACGGTTCGTTTTGTATTTGAAGAATTTCAGGGGAAATATTATCTGGTTGCAGTTTTGAATGACCAGTGGACAATATAGAGACTGGAAGTTAGAAGTGTGAATAAACCTTCAGCCTCTAACTTCCAGTCTTATTTCAAGACCTCAGTCAATTGATGGGTAAGGTTTTTTCTTGAAAACTGTTCGATATGTTGAGTGTTTTCAAGAAGACTTCCTGCCTTCCAAAGGTCAAACTTTTCAAGGATAAACTTTTTAACAGTTTCTGTATCCTGATAATTAAAGTGTTTTCCTGCCTGTGTTTCCTCAAGAATTTTTGCCACATCAGCTTTCTCAGGCCCGAAGGAGAGAATTTGTTTTCCTGATGCAAGATACTCAAAGATTTTTCCGGGGATAATCCCCTTTGAAGATTCATTCGGGAAATTGGTGATAAGAAGCATGTCAGAATTTTCCATTTCTTCTACCGCTTTACCATGAGCCAGATATCCAAGATTCAAAATATGATTTTTTAAATTCGAATTTTCAATAGCACTCAGAATTTTATCATCTATTCTTCCTACAAACTTCAATGTAAAATCATCTGCAAAATCAGCGTTTTCCTTGATCAGTTCATCAAGTGCTTTCCATAGATTTTCAGGATTTCTAAGTTGCTCTAAAACTCCGATATAACTAAGTATAAATTTATTTTCACCCTTTTGTCCTTTCGCTTTTTCGCCCGAATCACTTTCATCAAATCCATTCGTAATGCAAACAGCATTAGCGCCTGCTTTTCTGAAGTTTTCAGCATCGGTATAGCTTGTTGCCAGCGTGATGTCTGAATTTTTAAATACAGCGCTTTCAAGCTGACGGTGTTTTTTATCCGAACTTTTGGTTAATTTCAAGTGTTTGTAATAGGAAATCTCTGTCCATGGATCACGGAAATCGGCAATCCATTTCAGGTTCGGCATTTTGCTTTTTAATCCTAAACCAATCAAATGGAGCGAGTGGGGCGGACCGGAAGTTACAATGGTATGTATGTTATTTTCTTTCAGGTATTTTTCCAAAAATGTAACGGAAGGTTTTACCCAAAAAACTCTGGCATCTGGAATGAAAAAATTACCTCTTACCCAAATTGAAAGTTTAGATTTCCAGCTTTGATTTTTTCCTACATCAAATTGTCCGGCCTTAAATTTCTTGTTGCTTTTATTAAGTTTTTCAGCTAGTTGGTAAGGTTCCCAGATTTTGGTTCTTACTATTTCAATGTTTTCAGGAACATCTTTCATCAGCGTTTCATCCAGCAATGGATAGCTTGGATTTTCGGGAGTATAGATGACAGGTTTCCAGCCGAAATCTGGCAGATATTTTGCAAACTTCAGCCATCTTTGAACACCAGGACCTCCCGCAGGAGGCCAGTAATAGGTAATAATTAATATTTTCTTCTGTTCCAATTTATTTAAATGAAAATGTAGTTGCTATTTTTTTGAATTGTGGTAAATCCTGATCTAAATTCTGTTTAGAAGATGCCATTAAAAACAATATGAAATCTTTTTTTGGATCTTTTATAATTTTATAATAGCATACACTCGGCTTTCCTTTAAATTTTCCATAAACCTCTGCCTGGAATGAATCTTTTGTTTCAATTATGTTTTTTTCATCCAAATCTTTAAAACCATACTTGAGTAATGATTTTTTTGCTTCTTCAAAAAAGCCTTTTAAGCTAGGATTTTCAATATTAGGTATTTGTGAAATTAAAATGGTTGGTTCTAATATTCCAACATCTTTACCATCTTCTGTAAAATTATAAAAATTTGAGGTGTATTTTTGGAACTTAAACTTAGTGTTTGAAAGATCTATTTTGAAAGTTGCATTGCCTAAATAATCTACCTTCGCATCCTTATTATAAACAATAGTATGCAGCATATTTTTTACTTTGTTTTCCAGCAAAGTATTATTGGCATCATACATTGCAGTAATCATTTCTTTTTCGGTTTTATTATCAATAAAAAGAATTGCTCCTTTTAATTGTGGCTGACCCTGCAGAAAAATAATTTTAGATTTTACTCCATTTACCGTAATAAACTTATCATCAAATACTTTTATTCCTTTTGCCTCAAAGTCTTCTTTTGAAAAATCATCAACAGTATTTTTTACTGTATTGCCATCCGACTCCGTTACAGTAATAGAATAATTATTGTCTTTAGAAACCATAGCTCCATTACTTAAATTATAGTTTTTATCAAAAGGCAAAAAATATATTTTAGTATTGGGGATATTGACATGTTTTGAAGTTATATTATTATTTAAAGTTACCTCTTCCATAGGTAGAGGTGGAGAAGTATACTGTACCTCTTTCTTTTGGCAGTTAAATAAATTAACAGTAATAATCAGCAATAGTATTTTTTTCATAAAATGTGTGTTTAATTTATGCAATCTCTTTTTTCTTGTTCTTATTCATCCAGAAAATTCCAAATGCAGACAATAGGATAAATAACCCGAATGAAAGAAGAGAAACCCATTTTCCTTTTTCAATCACTTCAGGTTCAAAAACCATTCTGATGTGGTGATTTCCTGCCGGAACATGCACTGCACGAAGTAAATAATCTGCTTTAATGTATGGAACTTCTTTCTCATCTACCAGCACTTTCCATCCGTGAGGATAATACACTTCAGAGAATACCGCTAATTGAGGGGTCTTCGACTGGGATTTAAATTCAAGTTCGTTAGGCTGATATTTTGTCAGATTGATAAATGCTGTAGAATCTGCCTGAACAGGTTTACCATCAAAATACGATTTATCAGATGAAGCAATCACTGCTGTTTTTTTGTTGTCGATAGTTCCGATAGCTTTAATTTCCTGATTAGGGCTATCTACAAACTTCAGGTCGCTTACAAACCATGCGTTACCATTGGCTTTTGGATTTGGAACTACCTGTGGCTGATCAGGACCCCCGAAAACAAGGTATTTAGCATTTAATAAGTTTAATACATTAGGGGTTTTTACACTGTCTATACTATTGATGTATTCGTTCAGAACATCATCATATCTTCTTAATTTCACAGCGTGATAACCACCGATTGAAGCTTTAAAATAAGAAGTATTCGTTTCACTTGTTACACCCAGCGTCTGGTTGTAAATTCTGTAGTGCGTTTTGTCTTTTTCAGCAATGGTTTCCAATGTTTTGTTGATGTTCACATTGGCTAAAATAGATTCCAGATTCGGATTTCCCTGAACTTTTTCAGCCAGCAGGTCTGAACTTTCTGTCTGGAAAGGATTTTCTGCGAAGATTTTATCTACATAGTTTTCGTCATTTAAATAACGTTTGTTTACCGTCCAAAGATCAAATAAACTTACCACTCCGATTATTACCAAGGCAATATTCTGATTCAGCTTTTTCTTTAAAGTCAGGAACAATGCAGCTGCAGTAATGGCTACATAGATGAATGCTTTAATCGCATCTATTCTGAATAGTTTATATCTTTCATCTACAAGATAATCGAGTAGGAAAGGAGGGAAATAAGTCTTTTCGTTTTCTGTTGAAAATCCTAATAATGATTTTCCGAAAACCAAAAGAATCAATAAAAGCCCTAAAGTTCCACCAGATACATACAGAAGAATTTTCTGTTTGTATTCCTCAGTTAATTTCTCATCTGTGAAGAATCTGTATAATCCCAAAATAGCAATCAGAGGGAATAATAGCTCTACAACTACTAAAATAGAAGATGGTGCTCTGAATTTATTATAGAATGGTACATAATCAATAAAGAAGTCGGATAAAGGCATAAAGTTGCTTCCCCAAGCCAGTAAAATAGTCAGGATAGAAGCTCCCAAAATCCAGTAACGGTATTTCTTCGATGCAAAGAAAAAGCCTAATACTGCAAGGAAGCAAACAATAGCTCCCTGGTAAGCAGGTCCCGAAGTTCCCGGCTGGTCTCCCCAATAGGTCATTCCGCCAAAACCTTTAGAAATCCTATCCATTTCCGCCTGTGAACCTACATTTTCCTGAACCAGTTCCTGAACTTTGCTCATCATTTCTTTTCCTTCCGGTTCCTGGCTTCCTCCACCCATTAATCTTGGAATGAACAGGTTTAAGGTTTCAAGCTGTCCGTAGCTCCACATCAGCATACTTTCTTTATCCATTCCGGATTTTCCTGAAGTATGGCTGTCATTATCTAAAATCTGCTTTCCACGAACGGTTTCTTTTACATATTCAGAATTGGCCATGATTCTCTGTGAATTCATTCCAACTCCAATAATACATGATGCCGCGATAATTCCTGATGAGATCAGGAAGTGCTTCATTGGTGTCTTTTTCTGAATAGCTCTGATGAGTTCAGACAAGAATAAGAATCCTAATGCAAGGAAAAGATAATACGTCATCTGCGGGTGATTGGCTGCAATCTGCAATCCCATGAAAAGGGTAGTGACGATGAATCCCCAGATGTATTGTTTTCTGATATAAACGAGTAAAATTCCGGCCAGCAGCGGGGCAAAATATTCAATGGTGTTTACTTTACCATTATGTCCAGCTGCAATAATAATATAAAAATAAGTCGAAAGTCCAAAGAAAGTGGCTCCTAAGAGTGCATACTTCCAGTTTCTTACCACGACCATTCCCAAAAGGAAAAAACCTGCAAAAAGCAGGAAGAGATAATTAACCGGCCTTGGCAGGAAATTCAGATTGCTGTCTATTTTTTTGATGATGTCCCCTTTGAACTGGCTTCCCATCTGATAAGTCGGCATTCCGCCAAACATAGAGTCGCTCCAATAGGTTTCATTTCCTGTACTGGCTCTATAGTCGAGCAGTTCTTTTGCTCCTCCTCTGTATTGCACAATATCATGCTGAAAAAGCTGTTTTCCTGTGAATACAGGGGTAGAATATAAAAATGCTAAAACTATAAATACTACTAATGAAGCCGCAATATAAATTAAGTTTTTATTTTTTGCCATGCTGGTTATTATCTTTTATTTCTTGGAATTTTTACCTTTTGTCCTTACTCTCTTTTACCTCTTCATAGTCTACAGTTTCTGCATCCCAGTTGAGGTTCTGTTTGTTATTCTTATTCGAGTTGTGTAGGTCCTGCTGCCCGTTGTTCTGATTGTTGTTATTAAAACGGTAACTATAAAATGTCTTGAAGAAGATTCTTTTCAGAATATTCCAGACAAAGAAAATAATAATGGCAGAGAGTACTAACTCAAGAATGTACTTCATAATGTTAAAATTTAAAGTTCAGGGTTTACATGTTAAACCCTGAATGCATTTAATTCAGTTATTTAGCAGATGGGTTTACCATAACAGAAGAATTGGAAACGCTTTTCATAGACTGTGATTGTTTTCCGTCTGAAATGGTTTCTATCTGTGTTGCTTTTACAGTAATATTCTGGTTGGTAATCCATCCTGTGCTTTCGTCAAACTTAATGGTTCCATTCTGAACCAGTTCACTGCTCAGGCTATGGGTGATAGGCCCCTGAGCTTTCTTTTCAGTTTTTTTAGGAATACCTCCGGTTACTGCAATTTCTGCTGCTCCGTTTCCTAAGCTTTTCATTACATAATTAGAAGTTACTTTTACGCTTCCGCTTGGGTCTGCATTTTCAGAAGTTGACCATTTTTCTCCAATTTTTACTCCTTTTTTAGGAATAATCATCAGGTTTTTATGGAACTGATCTTTCAATACTTTTTCGTTGAATGATTCTTTAAGGCTTGCCACAACACTAGCTTTCTGATTGGCATCTTTCACAAGTGTGCCTACTGCATTGGAAACTTTTGTGTAAACAGCATCAAAACCTGTAATAGAAATAACGTTACCTTTTGTATCCATTTTCATGGCAAGTTTGTTTCCGGTAAGCGCTTTGTTTACATTCCAAATCATTTTAAGATCATCTTCTTTAGGAATAGCCAGTTTTGTGTCTACTACCACTGTTTTACCCTGTGCAGACTGAGAGTTTCTTTTGGCAACAAGATTAAGGGTCATGTCATATACATTTCCTTTAATATCATTGACTACGAAATTCATTTCATCTGTAGATTCGCTGGTTGCCGTGATTGATTTTCCCTGAGGATCAGTCATTGTTTTTACATCTCTCTGATAAGTTGTAAGAGGGTATGTTTTTCCTTTTTCAAGCTTAAAAGTTTGAGTGATAACACCCGCAGAGTCTTTGATTGCCGGATTTTCTGCTACTTTCGCTACAGAATCAGCAGGAACTTCTACCGTTACTGTTTTTCCGGTTTTAGGGTCTACTTTTGTTATTTTTGCTGTTTCTTTTTTACAAGATACAAGAGCTATTGATGATATAAGCGCAAGCGCTGCAATGTTTTTCATTTGATTTTTTTAACTTTATTTTTTACTACTATTTCTTAATATACTATCGGCAATATCCTGCAGTTTTCCCTGAGACTCACCATCCGATTCATTGGACAATACTACAACGCCCATATTTTTTGAAGGATAAATCTGAAGCACGCTTGAAAAACCAAATGTACCTCCTGTATGATAAACGGTTTGGGTGCCGTCTTCATAGGTATGTACTCTCCAGTACAGCCCAATTGCATCTCCTTCACTCTTTACAAGAGGTGTATGTGAGGCTTTTACATACTTGTCACTTTCATTCAGATGGTACTGCATGTATTTCACCAAATCTTCTGTATTGGTCACAATTCCGCCTGCCGGAGCAAAAATGGATGTGAAATTCCTGGGCATTACCTTACCTTTTTCGTTATAGCAAGCCAATAGCTGTGCAGAATTCGTACCAACAATGGTATGATTCATTTTCAGAGGCTTTGTGATATATTCTGAAAGCAGTTCTCCGTAGCTTTTATGATATACTTTTTCAAGGATATCTCCCGTAATCTGTGTTCCTACATTGGAATATTTATATTGTGTTCCCGGTACAAAATCTATTTTAGCCTGATGAAGATCTTCATAAAACTTCTTTTTTGAATAATTTTTATAAAAATCGGCCAGTGCCATGGCAACAGAATCCATCGGTTTTTTAAAAGTCTCAGACTGATCCGGTAAAAACTGCGGCAATCCTGATGAATGATTGGTAAGATTACCAATTGTTATTGGATGCTTTTCAAATTCAAGATTAGGATAATTTCCAATTAAATATTTCCGGATATCATCATCCATTTTAATTTTTCCGTCTACTAAAGCATGTGCAAGAAGAGTTCCTGTAAATGTTTTGGTGATGGATGCAATCTCGTAGAGACTTTGGGAAGTAGGAAGTTCAGATTTTCCGATTTCAGTGGTTCCGTAATTATAAAAATAGCTTTTACCATCTTTAATAATACCTATTGAAATTCCTACACGGGCAGGACTTTGCATATAGGCAAGAGCTTCTTTCTGAACCATCTTATCAAGTTCTGTAACAAGACGGTTATCTGTAGCGGTATTTTTTGTCTGTGCATTCAATAGGAATGATGCAAAAAATAATGGTAAAAGTGTTTTTATTTTCATGGTTTTAAGGATTGGGTATCACGGCCATTTTCTGTCTTACCGCTTCATACAAAATCGCCCCACATGCTACAGAAACATTCAGAGATTGAGTTTTTCCTTCAATAGGAAGTTTTATTTTTTCGTCAGCATGATGCAGAACTTCCTTGGAAATTCCGGTTTCTTCATTTCCCATTACAATCGCGCATGGTTCTGTGAAGTTCACGTCATAGATTAATTTCTGAGCTTTTTCGCTAGCAGCATATACAGAAATTCCGCTTTGCTGAAGGAAGTCTACAGTGTGTGCCAGGTTGTTTTCTTTACATATTTTAATGTTATAAATACCTCCTGCAGACGTTTTTATAGCATCTGAGTTGATAGGAGCTGCCCCTTTTTCCGGAATGATAACGGCATCAATTCCTACACATTCTGCCGTTCTGCAGATCGCTCCGAAGTTTCTTACGTCAGTAAGTCTGTCCAAAATCAAAAGAAAAGGAGTTTTCCCCTGTTCAAATAATTGCGGAACAATATCCTCCACTTTATGAAACGGTACATCCGAGATAAAAGCAACCACACCCTGGTGGTTTTTTCTTGTAAAACGGTTTAGTTTTTCAACCGGAACATAATTGGGACGGATTTTATTTTTAGCTAAAATGGCTTTTAATTCAGCATAAATAGGACCCTGAAGTGCATTTTGCACAAAGATCTTGTCAATAGTTTTTCCTGCTTCAATGGCTTCAATCACGGGACGCAGCCCGAAAATAAAATCGTCTTTTTTATCTGTCATCTTATTATTTTAAATAGTGAGTTGTAAAATGTGAATTTTCTTTGTAAGTCGATCTGTCAGATGTGTATTCACATTTGACCATTGACTTGCGTAACAAAATTCACTATCTCCCTTTTTCCCCTAAAATTGCTCTTTTCTGTGCCAGCACATACCCGTAGTGAAGACTTTCGTGCATGTTGTTGAAGATAATGGCATCCTGAATACTTTTCAGATCCATTCCGAAACTAGTAGTATATGGAGTATAGTCTGAAAAGAAATCACTGTCATAATCCTTCATTAAAATCTTAGAAGTTTCTGTCAGTAAAAATTCAAGATCTTCTACTTCAGATTTCTGAACATTTAAGTTGGGTAAAGTACCTTTTTTATAGGTTTCAATCCAGTATTTATCAATACGGAAAGGGTTTCCACTCAGGTAATAATGCAGAAGCTGCTGTGTAGCAACTGTATGGGCAATATTCCAGTAGATATTGTTATTGAAACCATCCGGAATCAGAATCAGATCTTCATGAGAGGTGTTCTGAAGTACGTCTAAAAGGTTCTTTCTTACCTGTCTGTGCGCTTGAAAATGATAATTCATTTTGCGAAATTTTTAATCACCAAAAATAGTTTAATAAACTGGAAATGACAATTTTTGAGCGGGTGATTAAAGCAAAATTTATATATTTTTATGAAAAAATAGGATAATCCTGTTGAGTTTTAAGACTTCAGCAGTTCTTGACCTTGCATCAATACTGGAATATTTAACAAACTTTAACTCAAAAATAGCATTTATTGTGTTGATTAATGCAAGTATTTATCAGAAATTTACCACTTATTTTAAATCAAGCTATGTCAGAGATATATCAAGCTGAAGATATCCGCCAATTGACGGAAAAAGTAAAGGAAAAAAACTACTTATTTTCTCTTCTGAGACAGGAAATCAACAAAGTTATTATTGGACAGGAATACATGATAGACCGACTTTTGGTAGGACTTCTTGGGAATGGTCACGTTCTTTTGGAAGGAGTGCCGGGATTGGCTAAAACTCTCGCAATAAAAACGCTGGCTGATGCTGTTCATGGTGAGTTTTCAAGGATCCAGTTTACCCCGGATTTACTTCCTGCGGATGTAGTGGGAACCATGATTTTTAATATCAAAGACAATGATTTCTCTATAAAAAAAGGACCTGTATTTGCCAACTTTGTTTTGGCGGATGAGATCAACCGTGCACCAGCAAAAGTACAGTCGGCTCTTTTAGAGGTAATGCAGGAAAAACAAGTGACAATTGGTGATGAAACAATGAAGCTTCCAAAACCGTTTTTGGTGTTGGCGACGCAGAACCCTATTGATCAGGAAGGAACTTACCTGCTGCCCGAAGCACAAAGCGACCGTTTCATGCTGAAGTGTACTATTGATTATCCGGCTTTCGAAGATGAAAGACAGGTGATGAGAATGGTTTCAACGTCACATCAGCCGACAGTGAAACCTGTGATTGCCCTTCAAGACATTGTAGATGCTAAAGAATTGATCAACCAGATTTATCTGGACGAGAAAATTGAAAAATATATTCTGGATATGGTTTTCGCAACACGTTATCCTGAAAATTATGGTCTTTCTGAACTTAAAAATTATATCAGTTTCGGAGCTTCACCAAGAGCTTCTATTAACCTTGCGATCGCATCAAGAGCCTATGCATTCCTGAAAGGAAGAGCTTTTGTGATTCCTGAAGATGTAAAAGCACTGGCAAAAGATGTATTAAGACACAGAATGGGCTTAACTTTTGAGGCTGAAGCGGAAGAAGTGACCACAGAAGAGATCATCAACAGAATTTTAGCAAAAATCCAGGCACCGTAATGAGTGATGTTATAATCAGAAAGGCAGTTCAGAAGGATTGTGCTTCCATGCTGGATTTAATCCGAGAATTAGCGGAATATGAAAAAGCACTGCATGAAGTAACGGTAACACTGGATGATTTTACGCAGGACGGCTTTGGTGTTTCACCTGTTTGGGGAGCCTTTGTGGCAGAATATGAAGGCAAGATTGTGGGAATATCATTATATTATGACAGATATTCAACATGGAAGGGAAGAAGATTGTATCTTGAAGATCTTGTAGTAACGGAAAAGCTAAGAGGAAAACAAATAGGAAAAAAATTATTTGATGCCACACTGGAATATGGTAAAATCCAGAATTACAGCGGAATGGTCTTCCAGGTATTAAGCTGGAACGAACCGGCAATCAATTTTTATAAAAAATACAATACAAAGTTTGATAACGAATGGTTGAATGTTTCCATTGAGTTAAAAGATTAATAATATTAAACTTTGAATTTTAAACCTTGAACTTTAATTGTCTATGCAGATAAAAGATATTGTAAAAAAAGTAAAGCAGATTGAAATCCGTACCAGAAAAAAGACGGAGGCTGCTTTGATGGGGCAATATCACAGTGCCTTTAAAGGGCAGGGGATGACTTTCTCGGAAGTGCGTCCGTATCAGTTTGGAGATGAAATCAGAAGAATCGACTGGAACAAAACTGCACGTTTCCGTGAGCCGTTCGTGAAAGTAATGGAAGAAGAAAGGGAGTTGACAATGATGATTCTTGTGGATATTTCCGCTTCCATGGATTATGGGACAAAAGTTCAGCTGAAAAGAGAATATGTAGCCGAAATTGCTGCCAGTTTAGGATTTTCAGCAGCCGGAAATAATGATAAAGTAGGATTGATCCTATTTGCTGATAAAGTATACAAAGTAATTCCTCCCCAGAAAGGAAGAAAACATATTCTTTCTATCATCAGTACTATCCTGACGGCAGATTATGTTCCCGCAGAATCTAAAATAGACAAAGCGATGGAATATATGATGGGGATTTTTAAAAGAAAATCTCTGGTGTTTCTGTTTTCAGATTTTGAAGATGAATATGATTCCAAAATGCTGAGAGTGGCCTCAAAGAAACATCAGCTATTGGGAATGAGGATTTATGATGAAAAAGACAATGAAATTCCTGATGTAGGATATGCCCGTTTATATGATGTGGAAACCGGAAAGGAAATATGGGCCAATACTTCCAGTGCAAGATGGCGCTATACTTTTGCAGAAGCTCAAAAACAAAAACTGAGGGCTTTGGAAGAAGATTTTGCCAACAGCTCTGCCAGTTTCATGAATATCAATACCGGTTCAGATTATTCAAAATTATTGTATAATTACTTTCAGAAAAAATAACATCGGGTTCAGCCCGTAACTAAAAAAAACATGAGGCGTTTGCCTTTATTATTGTAACATTGAGAAAAATACTTTTAATATTATCTTTTCTGATCTGTGCGAATGCTTTTTCACAGATATTATCCTCCAATGTAGAAAAGAAAACCATTGCTCTGGGAGAGATCAACCGTCTTACCATCAAGATTGATAATCTTAATGAGCAGCAGGTAACTTCAGCTGCCAAAAATGAGCTGCTCCCATTTCATTTTGAAGAAACCAAAGACAGCATAGGACAAAATGCCAATACTTATGAGAGAAAGATAGAATTTGCAGTTTTTGATGAAGGAAAATTTACCATTCCGGAACTGGAGTTCAAAGTGGGCGATAAAATTCTTAAAACAATTCCTTACGAAATAGATGTCATTAATACTGCTCAAAAAGCGGATCAGATTAATGATATTATGAATAATAAGCAGGTGAAATTGGAGGCGAAAGATTATTGGGAGCTTTATAAGTTTTATATTCTGGCAGCATTGGCCGCAATTGCACTTATTATTGCCATTATTATGTTCATAAAATGGGGCAGAAAAGCGAAGGATGCTCCTGTAGTGGCTACCAATCAGACTTTGAAAGAACTGGATTCTCTTAAAAAGAAAAAATATATTGAAGGTGGAAACTTCCGTTCATTTTACGTGGAACTGATCGATATTTCCAGAACTTTTATCACAAAGCAATACCGCCTTCCGGCAGACGTACTTCTTACGGATGATCTTATTGATGTCATGAAAAAGAATAATACCATTTCGCAGGACAACGAAAAAGTAATAGAAGATGTATTCCTTAGAGGAGATTTGGTGAAATTTGCCAAAACATTCCCCGACCAGGAAACAATGGAAAGAGATTTTGCCAATATCAGAGATTTTGTGAAAAGATCATCCAAAGATTTAGAATTCGAAAACTTAAGAAAGGATGTTTAATTTTGAGTTTTACAATCCGTGGTTTTTATTGCTTTTTCTGCTGTTTATCCCATTGTTGATTAAAGATGCCGGGAGACGCAAAAGAAAAGGGATAAAAGTTCCTACCATAAAAAATATGGATCATAGCGGGGGGATTCAGGGGGTGCTTTTTTTATTGAAAATTTCAAAGTACATCATTCTTTCGGCTTTGATTATTGCTATGGCAAGACCTAGAACATTCACCGTTTCTCAGGACAGAGATGATACAAAAGGAGTAGATATTATGTTATCTATTGACGTTTCATTGAGTATGCTGGCAAAAGATCTTACTCCCGACAGAATTACAGCCTTGAAAGATATTGCCGTAAAATTTGTTCAGAAACGTCCAAATGACAGGATAGGAGTAGTAGCATATGCTGCAGAAGCTTTTACGAAAGTTCCTGTTACCTCAGACCATCAGGTGGTTATTGATGAAATTAAAAACCTGAATTCGGCAGGTCTTGAACCTGGAACAGCCATCGGAGAAGGTCTTTCTGTAGCAGTGAATCATTTGATTAAAAGCAAAGCCAAAAGTAAAGTAGTCATCCTGATGACGGATGGTGTAAGCAATATTCAGAATGCTATTCCTCCGCAGCTTGCTGCTGAACTGGCAAAAAATAATAATATAAAAGTATATTCAATCGGAATCGGTACCAATGGTTATGCACTGATGCCGACATCGCAGGACATCTTTGGAGATTTGATCTTCACCGAAACGGAGGTTACTATTGATGAAAATACTTTGAGAGAAATTGCACAGACTACGGGAGGAAAGTATTTCAGAGCGACTTCCAACAGCAGTCTGGAAGAAGTATATGATGAGATCAATCAACTGGAAAAATCTGATGTAAAGGTTTCCAAACTTTACAATTATGAAGAATATTTCAAAATATTCCTTTGGATTGCATTGGGCATGTTGGTGTTGGATGCATTGTTGAGATGGGTTTTTTATAAAATTTTAAGCTGATGAGTTGGTCTTTAGGAAATTATTGGTATTTATTTTTGCTGTTGCTTCTGCCGCTGTTAGCTTCCTTTTTGATTCGTTTTTTAAAATGGAGAAAGAAGAAGAGGGAAATTTTTGCAGTCAGCCAGTTTCATGACAATTTATTCGAAAAGAGTTCGGGATTTACGAAATTTTTTCCTGCATTATACTTATTGGGAACACTGTTTCTGATATTCTCTATTATTGATCTTCTGAATGGTTCCGAAGAAGTAAAAAGTACTCAGAAGCTGAATAATGTGATCTTCATGCTGGATGTATCCAATTCTATGAATGCAGAAGATATTGATCCAAGCCGTCTTACAGAAGCCAAAAATCTGATGCTGGCGACTATGAAGAAAATGAATAATGATAAAGTAGGTATCGTCATCTTTGCCGGACAGGCGATGTCTATTATGCCTTTGACTACAGATTATAATTCTGCGGAAACTTATATCAGCGGTATTGAAACCAATTCTATGCAGATTCAGGGGACAGACTTCCTGAAAGGAATGCAGGCTGCTGCTGAGAAATTTAAAAATGTAAGCAAAGGATCCAGAAAAGTGATTCTGCTGAGTGATGGTGAAGATAATGAAGGAAATGAGAATGCAGCCATCAGATTAGCCAATAAAGAAGGGATAAGCATTACTTCCGTAGGAGTAGGGACAGACGAAGGTGCTCCGGTTCCGGAATATGTTTTCGGACAGCTGATGGGTTATAAAACGGATGCAAACGGAGGTACGGTAATTTCAAAGAGACAGACGGAAGCTTTAAAGAAAATGGCAGAATCTACAGACGGAGCTTATATTGACGGAAATAATCTGAACGAAGCTCCGGACAGAATTGTAGATGCTGTCAATAAAAAATCTACAGGTGCTGAAACCACGGTAAAATCTCAGAATGCTAATCATTATTACCAATATTTTCTTGCAGTATCTCTTCTGTTTTTCTTTTTAATTTATATTTTTAATCCTAAGAAAGATTTTAATGTATAGATTTCCCTTATTTATAGAAGAAATTCTACAAGTACTTTAACCGAATTTTAACAAATAAAACTCTGTTTCTTAACATATAAAGGAATAATTTTGCAAGTAATGAATACTAAAATCATATTTTTATCGTTTATTGTTGCCATATCCTTCTCAGGCATTTTGTTTGGGCAGGAAAACTACAGAAATTTAGTTCACGAAGGCAATCAGAAATTTGACGGTAAAGATTATGACGGAGCCTCCTCCAAGTTTATGGAAGCGATAAAATCTAATGATAAAGATTTTACCGCTCACTATAACATGGGGAATGCATTGTATAAAAATAAAAAATATGAAGAAGCGAAGGCAGAGTTTGAAAAAGCAGAAAAACTCTCACAAACCCTTCCTGATAAAACTGCCGCTCTTCATAATCTAGGGAATGCCTATATGCAGATGAATCAGCCGGAAAAGGCTGCAGATTATTACAAAAAAGCTTTGAAACAGGATCCCTACAGTGAGGTAACCAGAAAAAATTATGAGATTGCCAAGCTGAAAGAGAAAGAAAAAGAACAACAAAAAAACCAGCAAAATAACTCAGGTAAAGGTGGTGGCGGAAATGATCAGAACAAAGGGGATGATCAGAAAGGCGACAAAGAAAAGCAGGATCAGGGGAGTGGCCCACAAAACCAAGGTAAAGGTGACCAAGGTGACAATCCTAAGCAAGATCAGAATAATGAAGGCAAATTGCCAAAGAATCTTGAAAATGCGATCTTAGATAAAATAAACGAAAAAGAAAAAGAAACCGCCAGAAGAATTTTAAACAAAAATTCTTATTCGATGCCTGAAAGCAACGAGAAAGATTGGTGATGCAGCACAAATTGATTTACATATTGCTTACCCTTGCATCCGTAATTACTTACGGACAGGTAAATCTTACTCTGGATGCTGATAAATCTGAGTATGCAGGGAAAGACATTGTAAACCTTACCATTGTTCTTGAACTTAATGGAACTGACCTTGTACAGCAGACTGGTCTTCAGCTTCCGGATCTTTCAAAATTTAATATTATAGGAAGCGGATCTGTTACCAATACGGTAATTGACCCCGCTACCAATACTTTAATTACCCAAAAAGTTTCCAGAATTGCCCTTGAACCTAAGAAAAAAGGGAAAATAAAAATAGGATCAGTTCTGGTTACCGTCAATAATAAAATTTACAAAACAGAACCTTTTGATGTTAATATCCGTGATATTGTAGACAAAAGGTCGCTGGCTGCCAATACATCCAATGATGTCTACCTGAATATGGAGATTGATGACCGGGATGTGTATCAGGATCAGCCTACTATTGCTGTTCTCAGAGTGTATTCCAAAAACATGGATAACCTGAGAAAAGTAAAAAATATTCATCTTCCTCAACAGGATAACATCAATGTACATCCTATCAATTTTGAAAAATCGGAGATAGATCCGTCCGGATACGGAAATATGCCTTCACAGGTATTGGCTATGTTTATGGTATTTCCTAATGAAGCGGGATATGTGGAAGTACCGGGGGTATCAGCTGCTGTAAGTTCTTATTCTAATAAAACCAAGATTGTTTCCAACAAAGTAAAAATCAATGTAAGAAAGCTTCCGGAAGGAGCTCCGGAGTGTTTCAAAAATGCAGTTGGAAACTTCAATGTAAACGTATACAATGCATCCAAAGAAAAGCCGGAAGCCAAAAAACCGCTGAATGTTGTAGTAAAAGTTTCGGGTGAAGGGAATTTACCGGATATGGAACTTCCTAAAATTGCAGCATCTCCGGATTACGAAGTTTTTGCTCCGAAAATCACAACTAAAGTTTCTCCGGGAACCACAGGAATGAAGGGGGAAATTTTGGCTAATTATGTTATTATCCCAAACAAATCAGGAGCCATCTCCATTAAAACCGAACAGTTTGCTTTCTTTGATCCATCCAGTAAAGAATATGTAGATCTTGGCCAGAAAACATTGGCTGTGAATGCATTTTCTCATGATCAGATTCTGGAAGCCCGCTCTACTGTAGAAAAGGTAAATGAGTATACCAACAATCTTTTGGAAACGGTAAATACTCCGGTTTTAAAAACGACTTCATTCAAAGTAAAAGAAAAAAGTAAGTTTCACTGGAATATCCTTTTAACTAATATTGCCATTCTGCTAAGTTTATTTATTGCTTATTTACTATTTAAAAATTGGCAAAAAAAACGTACATTAGTTAGGGAAACCGTACCGTCAAAACCCTTAGGTTCAGTGGCTGAAACCGAAAAAGAGATCCGGGAATTGATGAAAACGGATATCAATGATTATTTCGGTTACCTGGAAAATCTTAAAGATAACGGAGAGTATGAAAAGTTCTTTGTGACCTTTGAAGAATTGGATCAGGAAGTGAGAAGTCAGTATTTCCAAGGCTCTCCTATGGAGTTTAAGACTTTTCTTGAAAAGCACAAAGGATCTTCAGTAGCAGAAGACTACAGCAAACTGCAGCAGAAAGTTCAGATGGAAAAATACAATCCTGTAAAATCTACTGACGCTCTTGAGGAACTTTTGAAAACAATTGTTAATTTATATTCACAAATTAGCAAATAATCAGTTTATTTTCATATTTTTGCGAAATTTTTAATTACAAAGAGATGGAAATTTTTGATGGTTTCTCTATTAAAGAGATCGTTACCAGCTTCATGGTTCTTTTCGCCGTTATTGATATCATCGGCTCGGTTCCTATTATCGTAAGCCTTCAACAGAAGTTTGGACAGATTGAAGCCGGAAAGGCGGCAATCACTGCAGGTCTTATTATGATTGTGTTCCTGTTCGTAGGAAATAAAATTCTTAAGCTTATTGGAGTAGACGTAAATTCTTTCGCTATTGCCGGAGCTTTTGTGATTTTTGTCATAGCCCTGGAGATGATTTTAGGGATTGAAATTAATAAAACAACCGAAGCAAAGGCTGCATCCATTGTACCCATCGCATTTCCACTGGTAGCAGGAGCTGGAACGCTAACTACTGCGCTGTCTCTTAGAGCTGAATTTCATGATATTAATATTATCTTCGGAATTGTTCTTAATACAATTTTCGTATATTTGGTGCTGAAATCTGCGAAATGGCTGGAGAAGAAAATTGGGGATGCTACTTTAATGATCCTTCAGAAAGTTTTCGGAATCATCCTTTTGGCAATTTCAATTAAATTATTCACTGCAAATTTTGCCCAATTAGTGCAGAATTATATTAATTTTTAAGAGTCATGAAGAAGTTTTATAAAGTATTTTTAGTACTGTTTATTGTATTCATCACCATCAATCTTTATGCTATCAACTGGCAGGCAACAGATATTTTAGGAGATGAAGATAACATTAGATTTGCATTCTCAGCGGGAGCTGCCGCAATAGGTCTTATCCTGCTTTTTGTAATGGATACCTGGAGCAGAATCGGTTTAAAGAAATAAATTGAATATTTCATTTATAGATATAAAGCCTCTTTCATTTTGAAGGAGGTTTTTGTTTTTTTAGGTGGCAGGTTTTTGGTAGCAAGGGCTAGGTGATAGTAATTATGAATTATGAATTTGAGCCGTTATTAAAAACATTATTGGATTTCATATTCAATAGGAATTGGCTTTAGCCATACTTATAATTATCGTGCAAAGTTCGCAAAGGTATTATTAGTGACTTTAAAATCATTCGCAAGGGCGTTCTCAGCAAAGAAAAATATACGCAAACATCCGTGCAAATTTGTGCAATCTGTGATTAAATTAATATGTAAAAACAATATAATCTAAGAAATAGCCAAGTTTTTCAATATCGCTTCAGATTTCAGTTCTGTTTCTCTCCATTCTTTGCCCGGATTGCTTTGAGCTGTTATTCCGCCTCCCACAAAAATATGTACAGAATCTTTATAAAGCCTTGCACAACGTAGATTCACAAAATAAAGAATGCTTTCTTCGGTTTCTACTTTAATATAACCGGCATAGAATTCGCGGGGGAATTTCTCATACTTACGAATACTCTCATTACAGAAATCCTTTGGAATTCCACAAACAGCCGGAGTAGGGTGCAAATCCTGAATGATGCTGTCCAGATCGCTTGGCTGAATAGTTGTTTTAAAATCTGTTCGTAAATGTTTTATGTTCCCTGAAATGTGATCGTAGGTTTCCGATTGTTCTACATTTTCAGAGTAATTTTTCAGAATATCCTGAATATAAGAGGTTACGGGTTTCTGCTCTTCTATTTCTTTTTCAGACCATGCTTCAGGTACGGGAAGAGTTCCGGCAAGAGCCATGGTTTCAAACTCGTGAGTTGATTTATTAAACTTTCCTAAAACTTCGGAAAAAGCTCCCATCCAGGCATTTTCTCCATCATTAAACAGATATCTGAAAGCATTGGGATAAGATGTACATAAGTTCTTAAAACTCTCTGTATAATTGATAGTATTAAAGTCTGCAAAGATCTTCCTTCTTGAATAGACAAGCTTTGGTAAGCTGTTTTCTTTAATGACTTCAATTACTTGCTGTAAAGTACTGCAGTATTCTTCTTTGGTTTCCGCGGAAGAATTTGTAGTGTCATCTTTCAGAACGTCACTGGTGATGAGAGTTTGATCAAATTTAGCAGGATTTATTTCAAAAATATCTCCGTTGAAGCTGATTTGATCTAAACCGTTATAAGAAATAAAGTGAACTGCATTTTTAGCATTTTTTTCATCTGCAGACAGTAATCTCTCGTCGAAAGGGAGTTTGAAATAAATCATGAGCTAAGAAGGGATTTTGAAAAATTATCGCTAAATATTAGTATTAATTCCAGAGGTAATTTTCCTTTCTACAAAGGTATTATTAGTCTTAAAAATGTCAAAATAAAAAGAGCCTAAATTTACTTTAAGCTCCTTATTTTTATGTTGTGATAAGTTATCTGTTGATGATATTGTTCGTCATTGTGGTATGATTGATCAAAACACCTTTTTCATCACGGATTTCAATTTCTGATACATGCATTGTTTTTCCTTTTCTGATAAAACGTGCGGTAGCAGTTACAATTCCGTCCTTTTTGCTTCTTAAGTGGTTCGAATTGATATTGGTTCCCACTCCGTAATATTTTTCACCATCAATAAAGATATTAGACAGGCTTGACCCTAAAGTTTCAGCCAAAACACAGCTCGCTCCTCCGTGCATAATCCCAAACGGCTGATGAGTTCTCGGAAGAACCGGCATCGTAGCGGTAAGGGTTTCATTTTCGAGATCAATATCTATGAATTTTATTTCAAGGGTTTTGGCAAGCGTTACATCTCCCCAGTTATTGATGAATGCTAATATTTCTTCTTTTGTCTGACCTTTCATTTTTTATAATTGATAATTAATTTTGCATCTAGCATCTAGCATCTAGCATCTAGCATCTAGCATCTAGCATCTAGCATCTAGCATCTAATTCTATTCAGTACCCATAATATTAGGATTCCAGTTTTCAGGAACTTTAGGAACAATGTCATTTTTTACATAATAGTCCTGAATTTCCTGCATGATTTCTGAAAAAGGAACAGAAGCTATTCTTTCGTAGGGGATTGTATAGCCCAAATACACAATATTCCTTTTGAAATCCCCAGCTGCCAGTACAATAGGAACTTTTGCAGCGAGTGCCATGTGGTAGAAACCTTTTCTCCATTTCGGAACCCAGCTTCTGGTACCTTCCGGAGTAATTACAAGGCTAAAATCTTCTTTTGCAAACTGGTTGGCTACAAAATTGACCAGATCATTTTTCTGGCTTCTGTCTATACCAATACCTCCAAGTCCTTTTACTACACCACCGTACCATGCCTTGGTGTGAGCGTCTTTAATGATGATTTTTAAAGGTTTTTCCAGCGACCAATAGGCGAAGTTTCCTAAAATGTATTCCATATTATGGGTATGTGGCGCTACCACAAGGATACACCTGTTCAGGTTGTTGACATCGCCCTGGAGAACAACTTTCCAACCTAATATTTTTAGCATTGCTTTGCCTATCAGCTTTTTCATAGATTTCTTGGATTAAAAACAAAAAAGTATAACCAAACTTTGGTTATACTTTACAAATATATTGAAATATTATCGCTCTTAAAACAAACCGCTAATTAAATCTACGATTTTCATTACGAATTCCATTGCAAATTGTATCATGACAAGTATGTGTTTTTGGTTGATTGGTTATTAAATTTTAGTTGTACGAAATTAAAACTTTTTTTCCACATAAGAAACTAAATAAAGCTTTATTTTCACTTTTCTGAGAGAAGAAGGGTGTGAATTTCAAACGGTTGTCTTTCACTCACACCTTCTACCACTCTCTGAAGTTAATTATTTAGTTTGTATGGAAATTTCGTTTTTCCCGTCTTTGATTTTGATGTCCATATCTTTATTAGATTTTTTGATGTTGGACACTGCAGAATCAATTACTTTCTTTGCCTGGTTGTTCGGAACTTTTTTACCGTTTACAATGATGCTGTCTTTATCATCAGAGTTAAATTCAATACTTGAACCGTTTACCGTGATTTTATTTTTTTCAATTCTAACACCGTTGTGGTCTTCGTCTGTGTCCTGATCTTCATCATTGATACCATCTCCGTCCAGGTCTCCATCCATATGGATACGATCTTTATTCATGGATAAAACAACTGCTTTTTGCGGAACTACAAGTTCATAGTTTAAACTATAGTCTCTGAATCTGTGTTCGTATGGATATTTGATGTAGTTGGGAAGTAATACTTTGTTGTTCACAATTTCTACAGGAACTGTCATCTGGATGGGGAAGTTATATCCTTTTCCTTCTTTTTTAATGATGAGATAAGGGGTTTTAATATCTGGCTTTCTGGTTACATCTACAGAAATATAGTCTTCTTCGAACACTGTTCTTTTGTCAGAATAAATATCATTGTTGTAAGCTTTGAAATTCTGAGGAATATTGATCTGTTTTACATCCACATACACCGTATCTGAAGTAGTGTTGATGGCTACATTTTCTACATCTTCTTTGCTTCCTCTATAGATCATATCTTTCTTAGCCATGCTGATTCCGAAATAAGTTCCCAATCCGATCAGAAGAAGGAATAAACCTCCTATTACCCATCCGATATTTCTCAGTTTTGTTTTTGGAGAGAAAATCTTAATGCTTAATAAGCTGAAAAGGATTGCCGGAATTAAGCTTCCGATGACCATCATGGCAGCCAGTACTTTATCAAGTCCCTGATCATCCATATAGAATCTGATCTCGTTAGCTCCCGGGAAATCTGTATCCATTCCGAAAAGACCGAATAAAACAAATACTCCGATAATGCTTCCTACCGCCATCAATACGAAGAATCCTCCTACAATATACTTGAATATATTCCATACTCCGCTGCTTGCGTTGCTGATGTAAGGTTTGTTTTCGTTATAGATTTCTCCGACCCTCTGAGTAGATTCATTGGCAAACTGTACCAATTTATTAGACTCATTCTTAAGATTGTCGAAGTTCATAGGCTTTCCCTGCATTTTCAGGAAATCTGCCGCTGTTTCAGCTTTTGGAAGTACGATCCAAAGGATTACATATAAAAGACCGATTAATGAAGAAGAGATAGCAGCTGTGAAAATTCCTAATATGAAGATTCCCAGCCAGATTGCTCTCATGGTAGTAATATCCATTCCTACATATTGAGCTAAACCTGCGCAAACCCCTGCTACTTTTTGTTTTTCCGGATCACGGAACAGTTGTTTTTTATCGGTATAGTTAGTTCCTGAATTGTTATTTCTTGTTGATGTTTTTTCAGAAAAATAAGCTTCTTCCTGTTCTTCAATTTTTTCAGGGCTTCCGATCTGTGCGATTACCTTTTCTACATCGGTATCGTTGATCACTTCACGTTTTCCTAAAGAATCTTTGAAAATCTCCACCATTCTTATTTCTATGTCATGCATTACTTCATCAGCCTCAGAAGCATCCAGAGAGCTTCTCAGAGCATTCAGGTAATCGCTGAGCTTTATATATGCGTGTTCTTCTATGGTAAAAGAAAAACCTGCGAGTCCTATTGAGAGTGTCTTGTTCATAGCTTTGTTTTTTAATTTTGTTGGGTGATTTGGTTTACTGAGGCTGTCAGTTCATTCCATGTGTTTAGAAGTTCATCCAGAAAAAGTTTTCCTTTTTCTGTGATCTGATAATATTTTCTGGGTGGTCCTCCTGTAGATTCTTCCCATCTGTAAGAGAGAAACTCTCCGTTTTTAAGTCTTGTAAGAAGAGGGTAGAGGGTTCCTTCCACTACATCCAGTTTTCCTTTTTTCAGTTCGTCAATAAGATCAGAAACATACATTTCTCGATTATTGATGAGACTTAGAATACAGAATTCCAGAATTCCTTTTCGCATTTGCGCTTTGGTATTTTCGGTATTCATCTTTGATAAGTTTTGTTAATTAGTTATATTCTTAGAAAAATGCTCCTAGCTAGCTGAGCCTATTCTAATTTTACATTACAAAGATATGTAAATAAAATGGTATTATGCAATACAAAGTAGTGTAATTTTTGAAATAAATAATTTAAATAGTTGATAATCAATTAAATAATTTTTAATTGAATTTTTGTAAAAAATGAATATAGATAAAAAATGCACGAAAAATCTTTAAAATTCCAATGAATTTTAGAGAAAATGAAAAGAAAGCAGGATCTTATCTGTTAGCTATTACTGATTGCTCATCACTCATCATATATTAATTTAGTATTCGTATTTTTGTTAGAAATAAAACACACCTAAATCATTTACTATTACCATGAATATATTTAGTAAGTATAGGCATTTGCCGGCTTTTGTTCTGCTTGGACCTGCATGTTTCGGACAATATCAGTTTGAGATTAAAAATGCCTCAAAGAGCTATGATGCTATCCTCCAGATAGAAAACTGTTATGATGACAGATGTGGAGGAAAAGGAAAGGTGGAGTTATTTGATAACAAAAACAGCAAAGTACAGACTTTTGTTTCTGATGATCTTGTTTTGTATGCTGAACAAGGGCAAAAACTGATTCCAAAGAAATTGATTCCTCTTTCAAAAGATCAGCGGGCAGTGATTATAGATGACTTTAATTTTGACGGAACAGAAGACGTGGCAATAAGAAACGGGAATATGGGAAACTATAGCGGTGCATCTTATGATGTATATGTCTTCAACAAAACAAGAATGGGGTTTGAGAAAAGTGATGAGCTTACAGAGCTGGGTTCAAACGGTCTTGATATTTTTGATGTGGATGCTCAACGTAAACGCCTCATCACCTATGGAAAATCCGGCTGCTGTGATATTTTTACTACAGAATATGCTGTAATTCCGAATAAAGGACTTGATAAGGTCTTTGAAAAAGAGGAAGATATGACTGTTGAGGGCCGCGTAAAAGTAACTACAAAAGAAAAGATAAATAATAAATGGATTACCAGAACAAAGGTATATCCGTCAGATCAATATAACAGAAATAAGAAGTAAGATGAAAATTCAGAAAGAGATAGATTTTATTCTGGCAGTAGATGCGCTTAAAAATGTACAGCGAAGAAATTATAATGCAGATGATTCCCGAAGAGAAAATACAGCAGAACATTCATGGCAGATTATCATTCTGGCTCAGATTCTTTATCCGTATGCTAAAAACCGCGCAGATATAGACTTATTAAGGGTAATAAGAATGCTTTCCATTCATGATCTTGTAGAGATTGAAGCCGGAGATACTTTTATTTTTGATGAACAGGCCATGGTAGGAAAGTTTGAAAGGGAAAAAGCATCTGCCCAAAAGATTTTTGGAATATTGGATGAACCTTTGCGTACAGAATTTTTTAATCTATGGCTTGAATTTGAAGATGAGAAAACACCGGATGCTGTTTTCGCCTGTGGGATTGACAGAATCATGCCGTTTATCTTAAACTCCCATACTTCAGGGAAAAGCTGGACGGAAGCCGGAGTAACAGAAAAACAAATTCGAAATATGCTTGAAAATGCCATAGGCAGAGCATCAGATGAAATGGGAGAGGCTTTTGATGTGTTACTGAACAGAAGTCTGGAAACAGAAAAAGTGATCAAATCACTTTAATGAATATATAATATGTTTCGGGCGGCCAAAGGCCGCCCGAAACATTATTTATAGTATTTGGATTGGTTTCTTGAATTCGTCAATCGCCACAAAAGTAAAATCACCTACAATGGCTTTTTCTCTTTCATAGGAATACATCTGTTCTGTGTAGATCTCAACGTTTACCTTCATACTGGTCTTTCCCACGTAGGAAACTTTCCCGATCAGCTCAACAATTGTTCCGGCAGGAATAGGTTTTTTGAAATCTATTTTGTCACTGCTTACCGTTACCACTCTTTTTCTTGCAAATCGGGTAGCAGTAATGAAAGCTACTTCGTCCATCAGCTGCATAGCCGTACCACCGAAAAGGGTATCATAATGATTGGTTGTGTTAGGGAAAACCGCTTTAAAGATTCTGGTTTCGGATGCTTCAATTCTTTCTTCTGTAGTCATATATCATTATTAATTAAAGCGAAATGAAAATAGATATTGGAGCAACAGAACAATAACAGGAATCAAGAGAATTCCTGAGATAATTCATCAGATCAATACAACTTCAGATCGCGAAAGTTACTTGTTTAAGAAATAGGCAGGTCTCCTGACTTGTAACATCTTTTATCTCCTTCCCATGCCTCGCACAGTGGATCTTTGATAAAGATTACAGTTACTTACAGTTGCGCGACAGTCCGTGATTTTCACACGGTTCCCTTTTAATCTGCAGTGATGCAGAACCAATTTCTATGATGAATAAGCGTTAAAACTTTTCGGTGGCAAAAATAATGAATTTATTCCGGATTATGGTAAATAATCTGGCTGATTACTCTTCCTTTCTTGATAGTCCAAAGGGTAGTATATCTGTTTTCTCCTGAACCGTTGATCATATAAAGAAAGATATTATCGTTGTCCAGGGAGGTTACACCTACATTCTCAAAATCCATGGTAGGCTGGAACATATTTTTGATGGCTTCTCTTACGAAAACAGATCCTCTTCCTGGCTGCTGTACCCTGATAGATTTAATCTCAGTCATTCCTTCGGGAAGGTCATTTCCAATTCCCCACGGTTTTACTTTATCAATGGTAAGAAGTTTTCCCTCTGCATCTTTTTCCTTTTTACGGTATCCGGCGTTGGAAGGATAGATGTCAATCACTACTTTGCTTCTTTGGGCAGTAGGAACTTTGGGATCAGAATTATCTGTGAAAATAAGTGATTTTCCATTTTTGGACTTGGAAGGCGTATAAGCCGGAAGCTGGTCAATATAAGCAATACGCTCTTTATTCACCATTCCTTCTTTGTCCAGCGTTTCATAACGTACAAAAGGTTTGTCATCATCCTGCTTTTCCGGATATTTAATCCAGATCCATTCCGTTTCTCCGGGAGCAGGCTTTACATAAACAAAAACATCACCTTTACGCATACGGATCTTATCTACAATTTTTCTGTAATTGTCCTTATGAACGCGTACATTGGCATATCCTTCTTCAGCCTTTACAACTCCGAAAGGAACTTTATTCTGCCCTTTTACAAAAGCGATAGATAAAATACTGAAAGCAGATAAATAGAATGCTTTGTTTATGAAAGTCATCATGAAAATTTTTTAATCCTTCAAATATATAAATTAAATGCTTTTCGGAAGATAATTATAGCGCTGCAGTTCACTTAAATCTTGTATTTGTTTCAGATGACCGCCAGAAAGCAGATAGATATAATCAGAAATATCCAAAACATCCTTAAAGTTATGATCAGAAATAATAAATCCTTTATAAGAAGATTGCTGGCGGATATTTTTCTTTAATTCTTCAGTAACTTTTGGAGAAAGACTGTGAAATGGCTCGTCCAATAAAATAAAGTCTGCTTCAGAATAAATGACCATAAGCGTTTCAATAATTCTCTGTTCACCTTTGGAGAGGGTTTTAGGTTTTTGATCAAGGAAAGGCTGTATGAATTCTGAAGTAAAGAGCAGCTCAGTATTTTTCTGATTACAAAAAAGAGGAATCAGATTTTTGATTTTTATATATTTTGGTAAAAAAAGATCCTGTGGCAAATAGGAAATTCTGTTTTTTCTATCGGATATGCTTTTCAGAATTTTATTGTCATATTTTATAAACTGAGTATCGCCATGTTCCACTCCAAAGATAATTTTTAGCAGCGTTGATTTTCCGCTTCCATTTCTGCCAAGTAATCCCATGATTTGTCCTGTTTCACATCCTATATAAATATCCTGCAGGATTTTTCTTTCATTAAAAGATTTTGTTACACTATCAACATGCAGTTTACTCATAATAAGAATAATGTTATAATTTTTACAGCGAGACTTAATAATAGGGTTCCTGTCCAAAGAAAAGTTCTTGAAAAACCTGAATGAGCATAAAAATAATATTCACTTTTAAATCTTAATTCATAAATAAAGTAATGAAGGACAGGTGCAATTAAAAGAAAACTTAAACCAAATGTTTCAAGGCTGAAGGGAAGCAGAAAAGAAATAAGCAATGAGAACAGCAAGGCGGGAATCAGTATCTTTTTATAAAAAATCCAAAGAATAGTAAAGTTTCTCGCCATGTTCAAAATATTAAGAATTAATATGCCTGTACAATATTATATCTACCTTCAAATATATTAAAAACGTTTATATGAAAGAAAAAAATACAGATTCCATGAAGAAATTAAAATAAAAAAGAGAGAGCACCAAAAGTGCTCTCTCTTACTATTTGCGTTAATGTAATTGCTGATGAATTAAATTCTTTCTAGTTCATCTGCATCAATTGTGGTTTTGAAAGTTCCGTAATTGACGATCACTTTGTTGCGTGAAATTTTTTCAATGGTTCCCACACTGGTACTTCCGGTAATACGAACACGCTGCCCGATTTTCATCCAGACGGCACGGTCGGTTTTACGTTGTTCTTCCAGTCTTTCATTGGTTTCAGCAATTTTTTCAATTACTTCTTCCTTTTTCAGCTGTTGAGTAATTTTTCTCTTCACAACCTGCAGACGTTTCGTTTCATCTTTATCACTTCCTAATTTTCTGAATTTCTCCTGTTCAAGAAGCTTTACAAAGTCTTTTACAACATCCTTTCTGGATTTCCCTTTGGTATAGCTGTCTATAAATGCTTCAATCTTGTTTCCGAACTGAAGTTTACGGTGTTCTTCCTCATACAGTTTCTGGAAATTGAATAATTTCTGCTGAAGCTGGTCATTCAGTTTCTGAAGGTTATCACGTTTGTCTTCTACAGATTCCTTTCTTTCAGCAAGATCAGATTTTAGTTTTTCTACTTCAAACTTTTCCTGTTGCAGTTTTACAATCGTTTTATCAAGATTAACGATATCGTGTTCCACCTTTTTCTTGGCAGAATGAATGATGAATCTTGGGATTTTATTCTTTTCCGCAACCTCAAAAGTGAATGAGCTTCCTGCCTGTCCTACTTCCAGTTTATACATCGGTTCCAATGTTTCTTCATTGAAGAGCATGGCTGCATTCTGTGCGTTTGGAAGCTGTTCTATCACCAGTTTAATGTTGGTATAGTGAGTTGTGATAATGGCAAAACTCTTTTTATCATAGAAAAACTCCATGAAACTTTCTGCCAGGGCACCTCCAAGCTCAGGATCAGAACCTGTACCAAATTCATCAATTAATAAAAGCGTATTGGCATCAGCCTCACGGATGATTCCTGACATTTTCTTTAACCTCGATGAATAAGTGGACAAATGGTTTTCAATAGATTGGTTATCACCAATATCAGTCATGATTTTCTCGAAGAAAAACATTTCAGATTTCGGATGAACCGGAACAAGAATACCACTCTGAATCATCAGCTGTAATAATCCTACTGTTTTCAGGGTAATTGATTTTCCACCGGCATTCGGACCGGAAATACAGATAATTCTGTTATGATCCGTTAGAGTTAGCGTCTGTGGATGGATGATTTTGTTTTCAATCTTATTTCTTAACCATAACAGAGGATGATAAGCATCTTTTAATCTTAATGTTTTATGATGGTTGATTTTCGGAAGAATTCCGTTGGTCAGTTCACCAAATTTTGCTTTAGCTCTCGTAAGATCAAGGTCAAAAATATAAACCTGGTATCTCCATAGCTGTGGTTGAAATTCCGCCAGTTCTGCAGTAAGTTTACGGAGAACTTTATCAATTTCTTTCTTCTCTTCCTCTTCATTTTCACGAAGCTTGAAATAATGCTTTACAACGCTGTCCGGCTGAATATAAGTGATAGAACCTGTTTTAGAAATTCCTAATGTTCTTCCTGCGACCCTCTTTTTAAATCCTGACTTTACTGCCAGAACTCTTTGGTCATCAATAATGGTTTCCCGGATGTCATCCAAAAAGTCACTTTGTCCATACGTGGTAAGCGCACGGTTGAAATTTTCCTGAATCGCTTTTTTAGCATGCTGAATTTCAGTTCTTATGCCTTTCAAAGCAGGGGAAGCTTCACTTTTTACTTCACCAAAACGGTTAAAAACCTTCTCTACCTTATCAATGATCTCTTTTCTGAATTCCAGCACAGAAACCTCTTCTAATAAAGTAGGAAATGTTTCCGGCATGGTAGGGAAGAACTTCTGAAGTTTTCCGATCTGTTCCGTGATGGTTTTTATTCTGATGAAAGCTGCATTTTCCAGACGGTAATTCTCAATCAGCATCAATTTCAGCTCACTTTCAATATCTTCATATTCATCAAACGGAATCGCATTTGAACTTTCAAAACTGGACAGATATTCTGACGTTTTTTTTAATGAAAGTTCCGCCTCGTCAATTTCCATGGGACGAAGTTGAAGAATTTTTTCTCTTGTTTTGGGAGAATACGCAAATGGGGAGATTTCCGCGAGCAATTGCGGAAACTCTAATTCGTCTAAATCTTCTTTATCTATATACACAGTGCAAATTTAGTGAGAATTTTGATTATTACGTATATCTGAGAGATTTACAGAATAAATTACCTTTGAAATTGATGATTATTAAAGTTACTCAAAATGAGTAACAGAATATAATAACCTTTGCGTTGATATAAATTATGATATTCTTTTATTACATTTGAGATATGAAACTGGAAACCAAAAGATTATTACTGAGAGACATCAACGAAAGCCACGTTGAGGATATTTTACGCATTCGAAGCAATGAAGTAATCAATCAGTTTGTTATAAGGAACTCACCGAAAAATAATTATGACGCGCTCCAGTTTATCTTGACCATTAAAGAAAGAACTAAAAACAACCAAACCATTTATTTGGGGATTTCTTTAAAAGATCAGCCGAATCTTATCGGAACAATTTGTCTCTGGAATTTTTCTAATGACAGAAAAACTGCAGAAGTCGGTTATGAATTATTACCGGAATACCACAGACAGGGAATTATGTCTGAAGCATTGAAAGCCGTTTTAGATTTTGGTTTTAATGAAATGCATTTGGATGAAATTATAGCCATCACCAATAAATTCAATGAAAATTCAAAAGGAATTCTCCTGAAACATGATTTTATTTTGTTGGAAGGAGAAAAGGATGAAGGATTTCCGGATAATATTATTTTTAGCCTGAAAAGATTTTCCTGAAAATGATAAAAAGTTTTTCCTGATTTTCTATTTTTAAAAATAACCTTGCTTATTTTAATATTACTATTTTTGCAGTATGACCTGGACAGAAGTTTTAGCACCTATAAAGAGCACAGAATACTTTACAACCCTTTGGGAGAAAGTGAAAAATGAATATGCCACAACAAAAGTTTTTCCTCCGAAAAATCAGATTTTCAGAGCATTGGAGCTTACTGCTTTTGATGATGTGGAAGTGGTTATTATTGGGCAGGATCCTTATCATAATGATTATCAGGCCAACGGTTTGTGTTTTTCAGTTTCCGAACAGGTTACCGCGCCGCCATCCCTTAAAAATATTTTTATTGAACTAAAAGATGATCTTGGAGTTGAAAGAACTTCCAAAGAGCTTGATGACTGGGGAAGACAGGGGGTTCTGCTACTGAATGCAACTCTAACGGTTCGTGCCCATTCTCCAAATTCTCATAAAGATCTGGGCTGGGAACAGTTCACCAACTTTATCATTAAGGAAATTTCAGACAAAAAAGAGAATGTAGTTTTTGTATTGTGGGGCGCTTTTGCACAAAAAAAAGCCGAACTCATAGATCCGGCTAAGCATTTTATTCTGAAATCGGCACACCCTTCACCATTTTCTGTTTACAGAGGTTTTTTTGGAAGTAAGCCTTTTTCAAAAATTAACGAGTATCTTATTTCCAAAGGGAAGAAGCCTATTTCGTGGTAGAATCTGCTCTTTTTATCGTAATTCCGATTTTATATTTTCCTGCTAACGCTTTTGTTCCTTCCTGTTGTTTAGGATAGGGAGCTACATCCTGTAAGGTAATAATATATCCGTTGAACTCTGCCGACTGTCGGTAATTTCTTCCCGGATAATCTATGCTGGCAAGATTCAAAATAGCAGGTCGGGTAGCAGTACCCATTACTTCTACCTGAGCAAGAGCAGCTCCGGCCCAGATACAGTTAACCCCTTCCGGACAACGGCTGTCTTCAGAAACCCCTTTGAAAGTTATATTCATCTGATATTCTTTCAAAAACTTATTCTCACCTTCACTAAGGTACAGAATGCTGTCTTTCTGATTATTAGAATTCATAGCTTTCGGATTGGTTTGTACTTGAGCAGCTTTTGTAGCTGCCTTAGATTTCTTTTGGGCCTCGCATCCTGTTAAGGTAAGTATTCCCAGACTGAGTATGATAGCTTTATGGAACATAGTTTCTTATATTTAATTAAATGACATTGAACATATTAAGAAGTACTACCAAAAACATTGCCACTCCTACCACAAAGCTAAATCCGGTTCCATAAATAAACCCAATTAAAGCTCCTTTGGTAGATTGTAAAGCTTTGTTCATGTCTTTACTGTCATGAAGCAACTCACCGATAAATACTCCTGCAAACATCCCCACAAGAAAGCCTAAGGGAATCGGTATAAATATTCCCACAATAGTTCCTATTACAGAACCAATACTTCCCCAGCGTGTTCCACCATATTTTCTGTTGGTTTTTGCAGGGATAACATAGCTTAACACTATAGAAGCTGCTGTAAGAATCCCGAAAGCCCAGATATAGATCATAGGAAGATCCGCATCCGTCCCGAATTTATAGAGCAGAAGTCCGCATATACTCAGCAAAAGTCCCGGTAAAACAGGAAGAAAGGTTCCCAGTATTCCGACAAACAGGAGAATAAGACAGAAAATATTAATAACCGTTGTATCCATTCTTTTTAAAAATATACCTGCAATATAAAAAAAGTGACCTTATAATAAGCCACTTTGAGAACTGAGTTATAAAATTTTATTACCAATTTAGAATTACGTATTTCAGAATAAGTCCTGCTTTACCGATATTTCCGCTGCTGGAATTTCCTATACATGACCCCATTGTATGATTCATAATGTATTTTTATAAAATATCTTCCTATGAATACTTTTTGGGATGAAAATTGATTGTGAATAATGAAATGATGATTCTTAATTTCATAAATTTGCTGTAATGAATGACCAGTTACAAGAAACTAAAAACTTTATACAGGAGCTGAGCGAGCAGCTTTACATTTATATTACCCAGATTTCACCTTCCGGGCTGGATTGGGTTTTCCATATTATTGTAAAACTAACCCTACTTCTTGTTCTGTTTTTTATTACTGATTTTATTTTTAAATTCATTATCAATTCAGTTTTCAGACTATTTCATAACGAACAGAAGTTTCCCATCTTAAAATCTATTTATCAGGCCAAAATCACCAATTCTGTAGCTCATTTTGCAGCTTTAATTGCTGTAGCAGGGATCCAGGGGTCTATATTTCCGGAAAATGCACTGCCGAAAACCACTATATTTATTATACGATGTATCAATTTGGGATTGGTATTGATGTTGGCTGGTATGTTGTACAGGTCACTGACGGCTTTCAGAAACTATTTCAGCATCAAGCAGGATTTCTACAAAATTATGGCACTGAATGCCATTTCAGAAACGGTAAAGATTTTGGGACTCTTTATCTTTACTGTAGTAGGACTTTGTGTGATTTTCGGGATCAAAGGAACCACAATTGTAGGAAGTTTAGGAGCTATTACAGCGGTTCTGGTACTTGTTTTCAGAGATACGATTTTAGGATTTGTAACAGGGCTTCACGTTGCAACCTCTAAGAATTTAAAAGTAGGAGACTGGGTAAGCATTCCTAAATACAGCATCGAAGGAAATATTACGGAAATTAACCTTTTAACGACAAAAATCACCAATTTTGACAAAACGGTTTCTACTATTCCTACTTATGACCTCATGACAACGGAGATCAAGAACATGCAAGTGATGTCTGAATCGAATACCAGAAGAATTAAAAAATCAATTTATTTCAATATCAATTCTTTTAAATTTCTGACGGATGAAGACGTTGAACGTTTGAAGGAAATCAATCTGATTTCAGATTATCTTGAAGAAAGAACATCAGAGATCAAAAAGGAAAAAGAAAGCCTGGAACATAATGATAAAATTGTGAATGGCAGACAGCTTACCAATATTGGTGTATTCAGATATTATGCTCAAAAGTATATTGAAAATGATCCGGACATCGATAAAAACGGAACAAGAATGGTTCGTCAGCTGGATATCACTCCACAAGGGCTGCCTTTGGAAGTGTACTGTTTTGCCAATGACTCCAAATGGGAACGTTTTGAACAGATTCAGGCAGATATTTTTGACCATTTGCTGGTGGCTTCAAAAGAATTTGAGCTTCAGGTAATGCAGGTAAGTATTAAAGTGTAGAAAAGCTGGAAGTTTCAGCATCTTTAAACAAATTTTAAATTAAACTTTTAAATGATCATAAATGTGGAAGACCAATAGAAGTACAAAATCTGGATTTACTCCCAGCCTTGAGCTTCCAGCTTCTTACATTTCATATCTAACATCTAAAATAACAATGACAAAACTAAGCGTAAACATTAATAAAATTGCGACGTTAAGAAATGCAAGAGGAGGTGAAACCCCAAGTGTTACAGAAGCTGCTGTAAAAATTCAGGAATTCGGAGGACAGGGGATTACCATCCATCCAAGACCTGATGAAAGGCATATCACAAGGAAAGATGTCTATGATCTGAAGCCGTTGGTTACGACTGAGTTTAACATTGAAGGAAACCCTCACCAAAGCTTTATCGATATGGTTTTAGAAGTAAAGCCCGAGCAGGTGACTCTGGTACCGGACGCTGATGATGCTATTACTTCCAATGCTGGCTGGGATACAAAAAAACACTTGGATTTCCTTACAGAGATCATTGCGGAATTCAAAAAAGAAGGCATCCGTACTTCCATTTTTCTTGATCCTTTGCCGGAGCTTGTAGAATATGCTGCTAAAACAGGAGCCGACAGAATTGAGCTTTATACGGAAGCTTACGCGAAAAATTATCTTACAAATAAAGAACAGGCTATAAAACCTTATTACGACACTGCTGTTGAGGCCACCAATTTTGGATTGGGCATCAATGCTGGGCACGACTTAAGTTTAGAAAACCTGAAATACTTTTCAGATATCATTCCAAATCTGTTGGAAGTGTCTATTGGGCACGCTTTGGTTTCTGAAGCGCTTTATATGGGATTGGAAAATACAGTTCAGGCTTATTTGAAGAGACTGGCGAAATGGTAATAATAAGAAACCAGAAGCTAAAGATTAGAAGTTAGTAAAGCTTCGTTTTTAGTTTTTAACTTCTGGTTTCTCATATCTAAACTTCTAAGAAAAATGGAAATTTTAAATTCAAAAATATTTGGCGAAAACTTAACGAATACGCCGCTACTTGTATTTCACGGATTATTCGGAATGCTTGACAACTGGGGAAGTTTCGGAAAGGATCTGGGAGAATATCTTCCGGTACATCTGATTGACCTTAGAAATCACGGACGAAGCTTTCATTCTGACAGCATGTCACACGATGATCTGGCAGATGATATTGCACGCTATATGGATCACTATGGCATTCAGAAAGCCCACGTACTGGGGCATTCATTGGGAGGAAAAGCAGTGATGCAGTTTGCTGTAAAATACCCTGAACGTGTTGAAAAACTGATTGTTGTGGATATTTCTCCAAAAGCTTATCCGCCGCATCACCAAGGGATTATCAAAGCGTTGGAAACAGTAGATTTCAATACGGTATCTTCAAGAAATGAGGTGGAAGCTGTTTTGAACCAATACATTCCTGAAAAATCCACGATACAGTTTTTAACGAAGAACCTGTATTGGGATGATAATAAAAAGCTGGGCTGGAGATTCAATCTTAAAACATTATCTGAAAAGTATACTGAATTTGTTTCCAATGCAATAAAATTCGGTGTTTTTGATGGAGAAACCCTGTTTATAGCAGGAGACAGATCTAATTATATCCTGCCACAGGATGAATTTGGAATCAAACAGCAGTTTCCCAAAGCTAAGGTGATAACGGTAAAAAATGCAGGTCATTGGGTGCAGGCTGAAAATCCGGTTGATTTTGCAAATGTTGTTAAGGGCTTTCTTGGATTGGGTTAATTTTATCCTTTTATTTTTGATATTATGTTAAATTTTTATTAAAACTTAATATTATTTCTCCATGAGTTGAAATTTTTGTACTTTGGAATTGTCAAAACAATAAAAATATTAACTTATGGAAAACAAAAATTCAAAAAAGAAGCCATTTTTTGCGTCATTCCTGGAAAAACAGGTTAAAGACCCTGAAACAGTAAAAGGAGGAGGTATTACTTCTGTACTTGCAGATCAGATTACTTCAGTAGTAAAGGATCATATCACTACTACAGCGCTTGAAGATAGTGTTACAAAGCCTAATAATGACAATGTAACCATGAAATATCCTTCAGACGGTGATGAGGATGTTTTAGATGTATAAGAAAATAAAGCTTAGGCTTAATTATATCAAACCAAAACTAAAACATTATGAAAAGTAATAACTCAAAGAAGAAGCCGTTTTTCGCGTCATTCTTAGAAAAACAGGTGAAGGATCCTGAAACAGTAAAAGGAGGAACAGATATCATTTCAATTCCAGAAAGAGACATGATAACAAAGCCAGCCGTAGACACGGTAACTTCTCCAAAAGATGATTTAATGCATACCATGAAATATCCATCTGACGGTGATGATGATACAATCTTTGTTCCACTATAAAAAACAGTAGAATATTTTAAAAATAATAGGGGAAACTTAAAGTTTAAGTTTCCCTTTTTAATACAACCGGCAAATGATTCTCTGCATCACCCATTCACAGGATTTTTATAATATTGATCTCTTTTTCGAATACCTGGCTTCCCAAAATATTCCTTATTTCAGACTGAATTCTGACCGCCTGAATCATTTTCAGAAAATCAGCATTTATGAAGATTCATTTGAATTGACAGATGAATACGGAAATACCATACATTCTGAGAACATCAATGGAGTATGGCATCGGAAAGCCTGGAGAATTAGTGCTCCCGAAGAGCTGGATCAGGACTATGAAAAAATCTTTATGAAAGAATATGGAAGTCTCCGATACAACCTGCTGACAGCTTTGGAAGATATTCCTTGGATCAACCCCTATGAAAATGAAAAAAAAGTTGACGGAAACAAGATATTTCAGCTGAAAATTGCACAAAGAAATAACTTAATCATCCCAAAAACCATTTTTTCCAACGATGAAGAGAAAATAAAAACATTTTTCTATCAATACTGCCAGGGAAAAGCTATTGCAAAGCTGCACGGAGTAACGGCAAAAACAATGTCAGGTGAAAACATGATTTCCTCTACCATTATTGAAGAAGAATCCTTGGAACACCTGTCTGATATTGCGTATTGTCCGATGATCTTCCAGCCTTATATTGACAAAGAATATGAACTGAGAATTGTTTATGTAGACGGCGAATTCTTTACAGGAAAGATCAATAACAGTGAAAATGCAGATTGGAGAATAGCCCGTGAAGGGTATTTCTGGTCTGCCTATGAACTTCCGGATTCTATTAAAACCAATCTCACTTCTATGATGAAAGAAATGGGATTGTATACAGGAGCCATTGATGTGATCAAAGGAAAAGATGGACACTATTATTTCCTTGAAGTAAATCCACAAGGGGAATGGGGAATGCTGCAGAAAGAACTTGGTTTCCCCATCGCAGAAAGAATTGCCGATAATCTTATCAAAAGAATTAATTTCCATGAATAAAATTTTAATTATTACCCATACCGCAGATAATTTTTCTATTGAAAAAGTAACAGAATACATTGGACAAAATGGATGCGAAGTCATTCGTTTTGATGTTGATATTTATCCTTTACAAAACAAGCTGTCCACTATTTTCCAGGATGGGGAATGGATAAGTTACCTTGAAACTCCAGACGCAAAACACCGTTTGGATGATATTTCTGCCATCTGGTACAGAAGAGCTTACAATATAGGAAGCGGACTCAGGGAAGAAATGGATTCCAAATTTTACGGAGCTGCAATGGGTGAAATTCGCAATACCCTTTTCGGCTTTTTTGAGTCTGTAGATGCCTATTCTTTGGGAAAACCGAGTGTTTACAGAAGACTGGACAGTAAGGAAGAACAACTGAAAATTGCAGATAAATTAGGATTGACCATTCCGGCAACCTGTCTTACAAACAATCCGGATGAAGCCAGAAAATTTATCCTGAAACACCAAAATGTAGTAGCCAAAATGCAAACCGGTTTTGCCATCTATGAAGACGGTGTGGAAAATGTAGTGTATACCAACGTAGTGAGTGAAGATAAGCTGGAAGAGCTGGATTCATTATTGTACTGCCCGATGCAGTTTCAGCAAATGATTCAAAAGAAAAAAGAACTTCGTATTACTATTGTGGGAAGAGATGTTTATGCATTCGAAATAGACTCTCAACAGTCTGAAGACGCTAAAATAGACTGGAGAAAAGACGGAGTTAATCTCTTAGATAAATGGAACAGAACAGAACTTCCGGCAGATGTAGAAGCAAAACTGCTTGAACTTCTGGATGTTTACAACGTAGATTACGGAGCGATAGACATGATTGTTTCTCCCGAAGACGAATATTATTTCATCGAGATCAATGCCGCAGGAGAGTTTTTCTGGCTGGATAATCTTACAGAAGGAAACCTTATTTCCAAAAGCATTGCAGACGTTCTCTGCGACAAAGCACCAAGAAGAAATAATGAGGTAATGGCTTAAAAATAATATGCTTTTTAAGCATAAAAGTCCTGAAAGTTGTAAATCCTTTCAGGACTTTTAATTTTGAACATCTATTGTGGTTAAAATTTCCAGGTTTATTGTTTTCAGAATGATAATATTGGTTAAATTAAGCTGAATTATGCTTTAAAAATCGCAAATTTGCAAAAGCGGTTTTTCAGGGAAATTTTTACAGGAACCTGAAAATTGCCGGATAGAAAATATTGTTATATTTTAGTCAGCAATCAAGAAAATAATTAATGATTTTTGTAACGGGTGCTACCGGAATTCTGGGAAGAATAATTGTACTGGAACTTCTTAAAAGGGGTAAACATGTACGTGCTTCCAAAAGACCGGGCAGCAATATAAGCGAAGTAAAGCATTCATACAGCTTTTATACGGAGAATCCTGACGATTTTTTTAATAAAATTGAATGGGTAAACGTAGATTTTGATGACCTCGATTCTTTGCAAACTGCACTGATAGGTGTAGATGAGGTATATCATTGTGCTGCAAAAGTAAGCTTTCATCCGAAAGATGAAAAAGAAATGTACCGTACCAACATCAAAGGTACAGAGAATCTTTTATTTGCCTGTGAAGGATCAGACGTTAAAAAGTTTCTCCATGTAAGCTCTGTTGCTGTTCTTGATAGTTATAATGAAAAAGGAGAGCTGGATGAAGAATCTGATTTTAATCCGAAACTGGAACATTCTGCCTATGCTATTTCCAAACATTTATCCGAAATGGAAGTATGGAGAGCCTCAGCAGAAGGTCTCAATACTATTATTATCAATCCTGGAATGATTGTGGGAAGCGGAAACTGGACTCAAAGCAGCGGTGAACTTTTCTCTACCTTTGAAGACAATAGTTTTACCTTTTCGGGAGGTTCCGCTTATGTTGATGTAAGAGATGTTGCCAATACTGCCATAGGATTAATGGATAATAATCTTTTCGGAGAACGTTTTATCATTGTCGCTGAAAATAACAGATATGCTGATCTTGCAAAACAGGTCAGAATCCGCCTCGGGCTTAAAGATGCCAGAATTCTTTCACAATCTGTATTAAATATCGGAAGAATAGCCAACACCCTTTTCGGATGGCTGATCCCTAAACTGAAAATGGTCACTAAATCAAATATTGAGGCCATTTCTTCCTTCAACACCATTTCCAATCACAAAGTCAAAGAAAAGCTGAATTATCAGTTTATTCCCGTAAAAGAAAGTATAGACTTTCATCTGAATAATTATATTAACGACAAAAAGCTGAAGAAATGAATCTTGCAGAGGCAATTATCCTTAAAAATGTAGAAAAGCATCCTATAAAAGGGGCAATCGGGTTTAAAAAGAAAGATGCAGGTTGGAAAGAGCTGAGCTGGAAAAAATTCAGTGAAATTATTTTTAAAACAGCCAATGCTTTAAAAGAATCCGGAGTTCAGGAGAATGACAAAGTCGCTATTTATTCAGACAATTCATCAGAATGGATGATCATGGATCTGGCTTCAATGGCTATTGGTGCTATTACGGTACCTATTTATTCAACCAATAATGCTGAGCAGGCAGAACATATCATTAACGATTCTGGAGCTAAAGTTGTTTTGGTAGGAAATCAGATGCAGTATGACGCCTGTCTTGAGTTTTTACATAAAGAAGAAAACAACCTGAAAACGATTATTGTTTCCAAAAAAGCAGTGTGGATCAAAAAAGAATTCAACAGTTTTTATCTTGAAGATTTTATTGCAAAAGCTTCACCGAAGCTGGAGATCTGTAAGAAAGAAAATGATGATACCGCAACATTAATTTATACTTCCGGAACCACCGGAACCCCAAAAGGAGTAATGCTTACTCATGGAAATTTCATCAAAGCATTCGACTCTCATTTTGAATTTTTTAAGTTTAAAAATTTTGAAGAAGAACTTTCATTGGCATTCTTACCATTAAGCCATGTCTTTGAAAGAAGCTGGAGTTTATTGAGTCTTTATGGAGGTGCCCGTGTTTATTTCCTGGAAGATCCGAAAAACGTAGCCAAAGCACTGGAAGAAGTAAAGCCTACAGCCATGTGTGCTGTACCAAGATTTTTCCAGAAGGTCTATGCCGGAGTTTTGGAGAAAGCGGAAGAAGGTTCATCATTAAAGAAAAAAATCTTTGACTGGGCACTTAAAACCGGATGGGAAACTTCAGAATTAAGAAGAAATGAAAAGCCGATTCCTTTTGGATTAAAATTCAAGGAAACTGTTGCAGATATGCTGGTTTTCAGTAAAATTAAAGATAAAATGGGTGGCAGACTTTGGTTTTTACCTTGTGGTGGAGCGTCATTGTCTCCGGAAGTTACTCGCTTTTTTGAATCAGTAGGAATTCACGTAACCGTTGGTTATGGATTAACAGAAACTACAGCCACATTGACTCTTTTTCCTTTGACTCATTTTGAACATGGAACCAGCGGAAAACCGCTTCCGGGAGTAGAAATGCGTATCGGAGAAAATGATGAGATCCAGGCGAGAGGAAACGGTATCATGAAAGGATATTACAATAAACCTGAAGAAACCCAGAACGTATTTACAGAAGACGGATGGTTCAAAACCGGTGATGCAGGAAAGTTTGACGATAAAGGAAACCTGATCATTACAGACAGGATCAAAGATCTGATGAAAACTTCCAACGGAAAATACATCGCTCCTCAACAAATCGAAAACCTCCTGACGAATAATAACTTTATCCAGCAGATTATGCTGATTGCTGAAGCAAGACAGTTTGTTTCAGCATTGATTGTTCCCAATTTTGAATTTTTACAGGATTATATCAGGAAAAATAATATTCCTTTTACCAATTTGGAAGATGCTGTAAAAAATGAAAAGGTAATCAACTTTTATAAAGAGAAAATTAAAGAATTGCAGGATCACCTTTCAGACTATGAAAAAGTGAAGAAATTCACCCTAATGCCGGCAGAATTTGATATCAATACCGGAGAAATTACTCCTACATTGAAAGTCAAAAGAAATGTAGTGATTAAAAAATATGCAGATATTATAGAAAAAATGTACTAAGCGGTACACTTAAATTAAACTATGACGACACAAGATTTTATAGGAAAAGAAAATTTCAATATTCATACACAAACGGTTTCAGAAAGCTGCCCGTCTAATATTGCCCTGATTAAATATTGGGGAAAATATGATAATCAGATTCCTGCCAACCCTAGCATCAGCTATACTTTAAACCATTGTAAAACCAATACTTCAATGGAATTTACAGCAAATGATACTTTTTCAGTACAAACTTTCCTGTCTGGAAACGAAGAAGTGAAATTTGCCGAAAAAATTGAAAAATATTTCAAAAATATAGAAAAATACCTTCCCTGGATTTTAAAAGGAAAATATATCATCAGAACAGAAAATACATTTCCACACAGTTCCGGGATAGCAAGCTCAGCTTCAGGATTTGGAGCCATTGCAAAATGTCTGATGGCATTGGATGCTTCATTTACTGAAAAGACATCTGAAGAAGAATCTTTGAGAAAAGCTTCATTTTTAGCAAGATTAGGAAGCGGAAGTGCATGCCGAAGTTTATACAATGGACTTGTAGTGTGGGGAAAAACGGATGAGGTAGAAGAGAGTTCAGATCTATTCGGGGTACAATATCCGGATGCTGAAATTCATGAAGTTTTCAAAAACTTTAATGACTGGGTTCTGTTAATTCATGAAGGCCAGAAAAGTGTTTCTTCAACCGTAGGACATGGCTTGATGAATACCAATCCTTATGCAGAAAGAAGGTTTCAGGAAGCAAGGGAAAACTTTGTTCCGATGAAAGAAATCCTGAAAAACGGAGATATGGAACGTTTTATTAAGCTTGTAGAGCATGAAGCCCTTACATTACATGCAATGATGATGATGAGTGATCCTGCTTTTATCCTGATGAAAACAGGTACTTTGGAAGTCATCAATAAAATATGGGATTTCAGAAGAGAAACCGGTCTTCCTTTATTCTTTACGCTGGATGCCGGAGCCAATGTTCACCTTCTGTTTCCAAATAATGGGTCGGAAGAACAGATCAAAGCCTTTATTGAAGCTGAATTATTACAGCACACTCAAAAGAATGGAGTAGTGAAGGATATAATGAGATTTTAAATAAGAATAAATATTCAATAGGAGTGGGCTTTAGCCCACTTTTTTAATCCTCAGTAACAACAGTTTCCCGTTCGCCATCTTCTTTCTTTCCTTCCTCTATCATGATTTCAGCCTCTGCTTTTTCTTCAGCAGTTGCTGTTTCTATAAGCTCTTCCTGTTCATCATTGTGATGATCTATGAAAAACTCACAATATACCGGGAGGTGGTCTGAACCAAAATTTTCCAATGTCTTCAACTGTTTAATAAAAATATCTTCACTGTGAAACATCAGATCGATAGGAAACCTTAAAAGACGGTATTTCGCATGAAAGGTGGAAACAAAAGAATGTCCGATTCTCGGATCTATCAGATGGCTTGTTTTTCTGAAAAGCACAGATGATCTTGACCATGCAACATTATTGAAATCTCCCACTACAATAACAGGTTTTTTGATGTCTTTTACACATTTGGCTGTGCTTAGAAGATCACCATCCCTTTCCTTTGATGTTTCTTCTTCTGTAGGACTTGGCGGCGGCGGGTGAACTCCAAAGAAAACAAAAGAAAAACCATCAGCTGTTTTCATATGTACCTCAATACTTGGAATATCATCAGCTACGAAATAATGAGTCTTTGCTTCTTTGATTTCAATTCTGGAATAGAAATGCATGCCGTAGGTGTTTTCAAGAGTTACCTTATGCTGATAACCATATTCTTTTTCTAAAGGTCTCATTGCTTTTTCCCAGTCGCCATTGCTTTCCATAGTCATGAAAAAATCAGGATTATACTTTTTAACAAGTCCAATGAATTTTTCGTGTTCTTTATTGAACTGATAGACGTTAGCTGAAATAAAATGCAGTTTATCAGAAGATTTATGACGTTGTCTGTGCTTCTTTACGGGGTATAAGCGGGTGTACTTGATAAGAGTATGACTATGATGAACAAACAAGACCAGCAGAACACTCTGGTAGTACCATAAATATTCTTTAGAATCAGTAAAAAAACCTAACAAGAAGGTGAAAAAGATAAGATAAGTAACCTGTATTTTAGCAAATTCCGGAACCCGGAATATCCAGTGTGAATGCTGTATTTTTGGTAGTATTGTCATGACCAGAAGAAGTATGGCCAAAGTCAGGTAAATAATCCACATATAAAAAGCTCTGAAATAATTTTGACCACAATTTAAGGAAAATGAATTTTAAAATTTGTTAATCAATTTAAATTTTATTTTATCTATTTTTAATTATCTAAATCTATACTATGAATAAAATAATTGTATTTCTTGTTCTGATCAGTATTTCAGCTTTCGGTCAGCAGAATAAAGATATTGAAAAACCTATCCGTAACCTGTTCCTTGGCATGAAAAATGCAGATTCTGAGCTGGTAAAATCAGCCTTTACCGAAAATGCTGTTCTTCAGACCATCACTAAAGACGGTACTGTAAAAAGCGACAGTATACAGGAATTCGTAGCTTCGGTTTCAAAATTTCCAAAAGGGGATTTGGATGAAAGGATTATAGTAGAAGCCGTTCATACAGATGGAAACCTTGCAAGCGTGTTTACCCCTTATTCTTTTTATTTGAAGGGGAAGCTATCCCATTGTGGGGCAAATAGTTTTCAACTGGTAAAGCAAAATAACGAATGGAAAATCCAATATATTATTGATACAAGAAGAAAAGATAATTGTAAAGAAATACAATAACAAAGTCAAATTTAAAAGTAGTTTAAAATAAAAAATGAAAATCCATCATATTGCAATCATCTGTTCAGATTATGCTGTTTCAAAGAAATTTTATACAGAAATTCTAAATCTGAATATCATTCGTGAAGTATACCGCGAAGAAAGACAATCTTACAAGCTTGATCTGGCAATCGGGGAGCATTATATAATAGAACTGTTCTCTTTCCCAGATCCTCCACAGCGTCCGTCACGTCCCGAAGCATGTGGTTTAAGACATTTAGCTTTCTCGGTAGAGAACGTTAAAGAAAAACGAAATGAACTGGTAGGAAAGGGGCTTATCTGTGAAGAAATCCGGATAGACGAATTCACTGGAAAAGAATTTTTCTTTACCCAGGATCCCGATCACCTGCCGTTAGAGTTTTATGAAATGTAAAAATAAATTAGTGGGCATAGCCTGCAAAGAAACTCACTGCCATAATTGCTAAAACAATAGAAGAAATGACTACATACACGTAGTCTTTTTCTTTTAAATAGCCTATTAAAGCAAAAACAATCCTCATCAAGGGCGTGAAGATTAGCAAAAGGATACCCATCTGAATAATAGCTGTCCCTTCTCCTTTGCACAGAGAAGTCCAGAAATGTCCCCAAACCTTTTCAGAAGAAGTACCTACCACAAGGCTGGTATATTTTTCCGGCATTTTAAAACCTTCAAAAAATAGCTTCACAAAACCGATCAGAGATGTTGCTACAGAAAGAATAACACCCAGTCTCAGAAGATTTCCTACGGAACGGTTCAGATCTACATCTGTAAAATTCTTTTTCATTATCTGAAGCTTTTGTTGATACCGTTATACATCATATAAATGGAAAGAATGGTAATCACAATGGCAAAAAATACTTTTAATTTTTTGGTCTTTGATACCATCAGCGTTTTTGAACCGATAAAACTTCCGATTACTACTCCTATTAATACCGGAGCTACAATGACCGGAATAATTTCTCCTCTCTGGAAATAGATCAGGGCACTGGCAACAGCCGTTACTCCAATCATAAAGTTACTGGTAGTTGTAGATACTTTGAAAGGCAGTTTCATCATATTGTCCATTGCCAATACCTTCAATGCTCCGGAACCAATCCCTAAAAGACCAGACATGGCTCCTGCAAACATCATCATCAAAAATCCCGGAACTGTATTTCTTGCTGAATAGCTTTTTAAAATCCCTTTATCCGGGAAAGTTCCGTACAATTTCAGTTTCTCTTCCAGACTTCCTTTCACCAAAGGCTCCTGATGATCCGGTTTTCCTTTAAGATTTAAAATAACCGTTAAAAGAAGAATACTGGCGAAAATAATTCCGATCGTATTGGGGTTAAGCATGCCAGACACTAAGGCTCCTACAATAGCTCCTGCCGTGGTGGCTATTTCGAGAAACATCCCGATTCTCATATTGGTAAAACCTTCTTTTACGAAAGCTACAGCCGCACCGGAAGAGGTCCCGATCACAGAAATAAGTGAAGCACCGATAGCATAATGCATTGGAACGCCAAAACCTAGCGTTAATAAAGGAATGATGATAACTCCCCCTCCTAAACCCGTCAATGAACCTAAAAGACCAGCGGAAATTGCGCCAAGGAAGAGTATGATGATTTCTGACATACTACAAATAATACTACAAATATAAAATTATTGTAGTAGTCTGCCAAACATTTGAAAAAGATAAATTTAACGTATTTTTGCATGCATGAAAAATGAATTGAAATTATTTTATGTCATCCTGGGGGCAACTCCCAAAGGAAGAAATATTGAACAGCACGATGTTTTTTTCGGAATTGCGGAGAATCTGAAAGATCTGATTCCGGATATGAAAGAGTTTTGGAAAGAAGCAGAAGGAAAAATTCACTTAGATTGTCATCAGGAAGTGAGATTTGCAGACGGATATAAGGTGGAGATTGTAGAAAAAGGAGAAAAATCTCCAGAAAACCAATTGTTTTTCCTCAATTTAGGAGGTTACAAGCCTGGTTTCTTCGAAGAATTTCATGAGCAGCATCTGATGGTAGGAGAGTCTATGGGAGAGATTGTAAAAAGAGCAAAGGCTACCGAATTTTACCAAACTATGGGCTTTGAAGGTGCTGTAAGCCATATTGATGATAAGCATGGAGTAGATATTGATGATATTTTCAATGTAAGTGATATTCTTCCAACTTATATGAAAGAAAAATATTCTATCATTCTTCATAAATCTGATGAAAAAAATCAGGAGAACCCAATGGGACTTGGTTATTTAAAAATTGATAAAATTCAATAAGAATAAATCTAATAAAAATAAAAAATGAAAATAGGAATTCTGGGAGGCGGACAGCTGGGAAGAATGCTGATACAAAGTGCACTGAAGTATGATGATGAGTTTTATACTCTGGATCCGGCTTCTGATGCACCGTGTCATAATATCTCGTATTTTACACAGGGAAATTTTAATGACTACGAAACGGTTTTGAACTTCGGAAAAGACAAAGATGTAGTAACCATTGAAATAGAACACGTAAATGCTGATGCACTGGCAGAGCTTGAAAAACAGGGAATAAAAGTGGTCCCTAATGCCAATATCATCAAAACAATCCAGCAAAAAATCCTTCAGAAAGAATTTTATAAAGCTCACGATATTCCAAGTCCTGAATTTCAGGTGGTATGGAACAGTGATGAAAAGATCATTATGCCATTACCATTTGTTCAGAAAATGAATACCGGAGGATATGACGGAAAAGGAGTGCAGGTAATCAAAACGGAAGAAGACTATCAACACTTATGGACAGAACCCTCTGTTATTGAAAGTATGGTAGATATTGAAAAAGAACTTTCCGTTATTGTAGCAAGAAACGAAAAAGGCGAAACCAATATTTTCCCGGTAACGGAAATGGTGGCTGATCCAAAGCTGAATCTTTTAGATTTCAATGTATGTCCGGTTCTTCTGACGGAAGATGTTCAGAACCAGATTGATTCTATCACGGAAAAATTCTTAGCTGCAGTAAACTCACCGGGATTATTTGCCATTGAATTGTTCCTTGATAAAGAAGGAAAAATATGGGTAAATGAAACAGCTCCAAGACTTCACAATTCAGGACACCAGAGCCAGGAAGGAAACACCAATTCGCAGTTTGAGCAGATGTACCGTGTGGTAAAAAACTTACCTTTAGCAGATACCGATGCTATTACTTACAGCGGAATGCTGAATCTGGTAGGAGCAGAAGGATATACCGGTAAAGTAGTCTATGAAGGAATGGAAGACGTTCTTCAGCTTACAAAAACTTACATCCACTTATACGGAAAAACAGAAACCAAACCTGGAAGGAAAATGGGACATATCAATGTCCTTGCAGACTCCAGAGAAGAGCTTATGGAAAAACTTGTACAGGTGAAAGGAATGATAAGAGTGATTGCTGAGTAATATTCGATTTAAAATAAAAAGGAGCTGTTTAATATTAAAACAGCTCCTTTTTTATGTCGTCCTGCAAACCAAAAGGAATTATTTGTATAACCACTATCATCCCTCTTCAAGCTCCCAGCCTTTTACTTAAAAATCTTCTGTATCACATTTCCAATCTCCACAAAATCTCCGTGATTTCCTACAGAACGTATTTCCGGACTGTTTTTATCGTATTCTGAGAAAGGGAAAATGAGAAGATAGTTGTTGTCGTTCAGGTTTCTGTTCAGAAGCTCAGGAATCAGTCTCATTCTTGGAATATAAGATTTCATACCGCGTTTTGCCATCAGAATAATCAAGGCTTCATCATCTTTCAGCTGGGCAGCGGTTCTTTCGCCGTCCTGCCAGGTGTTCATAATAATGAATTCGGCTTCTATATTGGCTTTTTTAATGATTTTCTGAAGAATGTCAAGAATGTTTTCCGGAGCATAAAAAACAACTGTAGCACCGGAATTTCTGGCAATATTCCAGACTCTCAGCAATGCATGGAAGAATCCGGCTTCCTGATGGGCATTTTCGGGAATCATCACTGCATATTTTTTAATCGTGGAAAGAGGTTGAGCTGCGTGATAAACCAGTACATTCACATCATCATTCTGAAGATAGCCGTTGTAAAGATTATAGACAAAAGAAGGGGAGAATCCTTTTTCACCTTCCAATCCTATGATAAGGTCTGTAATTTTCTGTTCTTTAATCACATTATTTACCCCGTTGATGACATCATTGTCATATCTTTTTAAGGACTGTAATTTAACATCCGCCGCCGCCGCCGCATCTGTTGCCTGATGAAGAAGTTTCTCAGCATTCTTCACCGAAGATTCATTTTTATCTTCATTGATGACATTCAGGGCAAAAAGATCTTCCGTATTGGAATGGGCTTTAATCAGAATTCCCAAATTCACCATTCTCTCCACAGTGGCCTCATGGTTGATGGCCAGTAGAATATTTTCTTCCTCATGGGTATTTCCTGAAACGGTATCTTCATTGTCACTTTCAGCAATTTTCTGAGCACTTGCCATAGAAATGAAAGAGGAGATGGTACACGAAATAAGGATCAGTAAAATACTTCCGTTCAGAACATGTTCATTCAATAATCTTACCGGTTCTCCGGTTTCAGTTTCAGAAAGAATGATGTTATATCCTACCATTACTGAAGCCAGTGTTGCCGCTGCTGAAGCAGAGCTTAATCCAAAAATCAGTTTTCCTTCTTCTTTGGTCAGCCTGAAGGTTTTTTGAGTAGCCACCGCAGAAAGATATTTCCCCCCGATAGACGCTACCAACATAATTCCGGCGACTTCTAAGGTTTCCCAGCTTTTGAAAAATACTTTAAAATCAATTAGCATTCCCACACTGATCAGGAAAAAGGGAATAAATATGGCATTTCCTACAAACTCAACTCTGTTCATTAAAGAAGAGGTGTGAGGAATAAGTCTGTTTAAAGCCAATCCGGCAAAGAATGCCCCGATAATTGCTTCTACACCTGCCAGTTCAGCCAGCATAGCCGCCAGATAAATCATAACCAGTACAAAAATATACTGTGATATTTTATCATCCACTCTTTTGAAAAACCAACGGCCTATAATAGGGAATACAATGAGTACAATCAAAGCAAAAACCACAAAAGAGACCGATAATTTAACCCAAAATTCTGTCCCAACGTCTCCCTGAGACATCCCCACAATCACGGCAAGTACCAATAACGCAAGTATATCTGTGATCATGGTACCTCCAACGGTGATATTAACAGCTTTGTTTTTTGCGATTCCCAACTTACTCACCAACGGATAGGCAATAAGGGTGTGGGATGAAAAAAGACTGGCAAACAGAATGGAAGTCAGCATTGAGAAATGGAGAAGATAATATCCTCCCAGATATCCCAGTACAAAAGGGACGGTAAAGGTATAAATACCAAAGGTGAGACTTTTCCATTTGTTCTTTTTAAAATCTCCCATATCAATCTCCAGTCCGGCCAGAAACATGATGTAAAGTAGTCCGGTGGTTCCCGTCACAACAATACTGCTGTCTCTGGATAAAACATTGAATCCGTTAGGACCAATAATGGCTCCGGCGATGATAAGTCCCAAAAGGTGTGGAACTTTAATTTTATTAAGAAGCAATGGTGCTGCAAGGATGATGACCAGTACCAACAGGAACTTCAGTACCGGATCTTCTATAGGAAGACTCAGGTTGTGTATACTCAGTAAAATCATAAGTGTTTATTTTGTGGAACGTACTAATTCAACAGAGAACTTGGCGGTACAGCCATCAGAAGTGATGGTTCTTGTTCCTTTGATCTTGTTGTCCGAAATATCATTAAGAAGAACGCTCATTTCTACATTCTTTTTGGCAGTAGAATCGGTTTTGAAAGAGAGTCTGATTTCATTATTTTCAAACTTGCCCGTATACAGCCGTACCAGATTATTGTTGTTGATAATTTTGGTAATGGGCTGGGTAGAATCGTTGTCGAATTCCCAGACATCAGTACGTTGGTCGCCTACCGCATATTCACTGCAGTTGGATTCTGTACAGATTACTTTACCATTCCATGGACCAGAAATTTCTGTTGGCCACGCAGCGGCAATTATCACAGAATCTTTTTTGGCAAAAATACTGTCCCTCATTTTCAGAAGCGACTGATATTCGGATTCTTTCTTCGCGAATACCTTCTCTTTCTCCAGTAATTGTTTTTCCCTGTCTGTCAGGTTCTTTTCTTTCTCTTTGTAATCACAGCTTACAAGAAGGAAAGAAGCGGTCAGAAATAAAAAAAATGTGTTTTTCAGCATATTGTATCGGTTGGAGTATACAATATAAGGAAAATGAAGCAAATACAAAACCCTACAGAAGCGAATCTGATTTTGATTATATTTAATAAGTTAAAAAACAGCCGGATAGATTAGGTAAGATTATTGATATTATTTTTATAGTAAAATTGAACGGAATGAAAACTATTTTTTTCTCTTTTTTATTTTTTGGAAGCTTGATTTCAGCTCAAAACAGTCTTTCCTTTCAAGCTCAATTACCTTCCATTAATCTTTGGACGAAAATTCCAGATGGTCCCGGACCTGGAGGTGAAAACATTGTTTCTGCCAAAGGTTCAGTCACCCATGTCAGTATACCCAAACTTATTATTCATCAGCCGGAAAATCCCAACGGAATTGCTGTTTTAGTCATTAGCGGCGGAGGGTATGCTCATATTGAATCCGGGTCAGAAGGATATCCTGCCAGCGAATGGCTGAAATCTTTGGGAATTACAGCTTTTGAACTTCAATACAGACTGCCGGAAGAAGGCTGGGCAACAAGATCAGTTCCTTTTCAGGATGCTCAGCGTGCTCTACGGATTATCAGGAAGGCTGCCGGAAAATACAAAATAGATCCTAATAAAATAGGGGTACTCGGATTTTCTGCTGGCGGACATCTTGCGGGATATATTTCATCAACTTTTAATACAGCTTATTATAAACCTCAGGATGATATTGATTTGATTTCTGCCCAACCTAATTTTACAGCAATGATCTATCCGGTAGTGTCTATGCTGCCTCCCAATAATACGACTCATTCATTTAAATCTTTATTAGGAAAGGATTCTGATGAGAAGGATCAGGCTAAGTTATCTGTTGAAAAGCAGGTGAATGCCCAGACTCCGGTTACTTTTCTGGCTCAGTCTGAAGACGACCCTATTTCTCCTGTAGAAAATAGTATTCTGATGTATCAGGCATTGAAAGATCATAAAATTCCTGCCGAGCTGCATTTGTTTCAATCAGGTGGTCATGGTTGGGGAATGGGTAAAAAAGGAACTAATACCGGAGAGTGGACAGATCTGTTTTTAAAATGGTTAAAAGTGAATGGAATTTATAATAGCGATCAGTAATTTTTTTAAAAATTATTAATGTTTTTTTTGCCCACAGATATCACAGATGAGCACAGATTTTATAGTTTAAAGGATAATCATACTATTTAAATTTATCAAAAAAATTAATACATATAACCATTAAGGAGGGGTTAAGAAATAAAGTATAGTTAAGATAAATCATTCTGATTTTTAAGCTTAAGGCGAAGCTTATCTTAATACTCTCAACACCTTAATACAATCTTAATGTTTCAAAAAATAAAATTAAAGGTCATTATTCAACCTTTTGTCTTTTGAACATCTCCGGTTTGTAATTGATAATAAAAACCCCACAAATAATCATTACAGCAGCAAGGATGAATTTAGATGTCACTTTCTCATCCATTATTAGCCAGCCTAGAAATATGGCAATAATGGTATTGATGTACGCAAGGATAGAAACCTGAACCGGAGAAATTTTCGTTAGGGCATAATGGAAAGCGAAAAAAGCAGCTACAGAGCCAAATACAGCCAGATATATCATCGCTGAAATACTTTTAACAGTCCAGTTTCCGAAGTTATAATTTTCCGAGAACAGGAATGCAAGAATAACCTGAACAACCCCTGCAAAAAGGAACTGATAGAACAGATTCAAAGTGATATTTCCGCTCTGGATATTTAATTTCTTGGTGAAAATAGTTCCGGAAGCCCAGCCTGAGATGGCGCAGAACAGGAAAATCATACCCATTCTATAGTCTGGGTTGGCAAGATCTTTAAGTCCGTCCCAGAAAATAAAAAGAATTCCGCCGAAACAAAGCAAAACACCGGTGAGTGCCCGCAAACTAAATTTTTGCAGCCCTATAGCCACACTTCCCAGAAACACAAGAATAGGGGAGCATGCACTGATGAGTGAAGCCAGACTGCTGGAAACTGTTTCTTCAGCTACAGTCGTCATACCATTAGCCACTACCAACATTAGGGAAGCAAAAATGACCTGGTATCCTAAACTTTTCCAGCCAATCCATTTGAATTCATTTCTCGATAGAAGAACAGCAAGCATAATAACAGAAGCCAGAAACTGCCGGATTCCGGCTACAAACCATGCAGGAATAGTTTCTACAGCAACACGAATGGCCAAAAAAGTAGTTCCCCAGACCATGGCAACAGTGAGAACAGCAAAAATAAGTTTATAATCTTTCAACGTAAATAAGTAGTGTAACAAACAAATGTAGAAGTTTTAAAATAATTCTGATGGGTACAGTTGTTCTAATTTTTGATGATACAGATTGAGGGAGGAAAGGGTGGTGGCTGTATAGTTACAGGTTGTATAGTTACAGGTTGTATAGTTGCTAGTTACAGGTTGTATAGTTGCTAGTTATATGGTTGATTTAGATATTTAATGTATTTAAAAGAACTTCCAGCTTCCTTTCTCTAACTTCCAGCTTTGCATTTTATTTTTTATCTTTGAACATCTAATAAAAATTGAAGATGGTAGGAATTATTATGGGCAGTCAGAGTGATCTGCCGATCATGGAACAGGCTGCAAATTTTCTTAAAAGCCTTGATATCCCTTACGAATTAACTGTAGTTTCAGCGCATAGAACACCGGAAAGAATGTTCGATTATGCAAAAACAGCTCAGGAAAGAGGATTGAAGGTAATTGTAGCAGGAGCAGGTGGAGCAGCCCATCTTCCGGGAATGGTGGCAAGCTGTACAACGCTTCCGGTAATTGGAGTTCCTATTTTGTCCAGTAATTCTATAGATGGATGGGATTCTGTTTTATCTATTCTTCAGATGCCTGGTGGAATTCCTGTGGCTACCGTAGCTTTGAACGGAGCCTTGAATGCAGGGATTTTAGCCGCAAAAATTTTAGGAAGCGGGAATGAAGAAATAGCTGCAAAACTTCAGAAATATCAGGATTCCTTAAAGGATAAAGTGTTGGGAACTGTAGATGACATCAAAGCGCATCACCCTAATCATTTCGATCAATAGTTTAATTTAACACTCAAAATAAAAGCCTCACTTTTCAGCGAGGCTTCTTTGTTTTATTTCTTAATGAATTTTGAAGATAAGATAGTATCTTTCAAAATCAGTTGTAAAATGTAATTTCCTTTGGGTAAAGAGCTTACGTTAATCACATCGTTATTAGGATTTCCTTCCTTTACAAGTCTTCCCGCTGCATCATAAATTTTATAACTTTTAATATCATTTAATCCTTCAATGTGAATATTATCCACAGCTGGATTTGGGTAGAGCGAAAGTTTTTTATTCAGCTTTAAATCTGATGAAGACAACAAGCAGTTTCCTACTGTATCCCCATTGATGAACCAGCCTTTATTGATCAGAATATCTCTTTTATCTGATGCGTTTGAAGCATATTTTAATCCTGTTACAGAACCTAATGAAATGTTGTTGGCTGTATTGGGGTTGTCTGCCCATCCCTGAAGTGTTTTGCTATAATTTTCGCAATTAAGACCTGATAAAGTTATTGCACCATTACCATCAACAACAGAAGCTAAGTTCCAATTTCCTAAAGGTTGATTAAAACTTGAAGCACCATTAAGGATTTGATCTATTTTCTTTGCTTTAGTCATATCCCAGTTTAAAGGTTGGTTAAAGGCAGAACAGCCATGAAAAATATGAGCCATATTTATAACCTTAGACGTATTCCAGTTGAGCTGCTGATTGAAAACAGGGATCATATGAAACATAAAGTGCATGTCTTCAAGGTTCGAAGTATCCCAGTTGTCCAGACGCTGATTAAAGCTTGCGCACTGGCCAAACATCCAGCTCATATCTGTTACCTTTGAAACATCCCAGCTGTTGAGAGTCTGGTTAAAATGAGTTCTGTTTCCAAACATATAGCTGAGGTTCGTAGCTGATGACATATTCCAGGTATCGAAATAAGGTGGATTAAACTGATCCGTCAGTGTAGCTGGTGTAACATCAAATAAAAGCGAAAACATAAAACTGAAATTCCTGATTTTCGAAGTATCCCAGTTTTGCATAGAGCTGGCACCCGTAAAGGTGGTTGTACCGTAGAACATGAAAGAAGCATCCTCCACATTATTAAGTTTCGGAGTATCTGTTGCCGTAAGCCCCATCAATCTGCATAGGCTGAAGGCACTGTTCATTGAAGCCCATGAAATATTGCCCCATTGCTCTATTTCTAATAATTTATCTGCACTTCCGTTGACCTGCCAGATAGGAATAATCTGTTCAGGCGCTGCGAATAGCTGAGGATTTCCAAATTTTATCTGTCTGAAAGCACCGCTTCCGTTAGTAACTTTTACTCTGTATCTGGCATCAGTTCCATCTGAAAGGGATGTTCCAAAATCTATGAGAACCTGCTTCGTGGAAGTAACATTGGTAAGGGAGCCATTGTGCTGTGGATAGCCTATTTCTTCCCAATATATGTCATAATTATCACCAATTCCGGGAAACCATATTTGCTGAGGGGTAGCCTGATACGGAGCATCTATGGTTAATGTGGGAATTACAGTAGATGCGGGCTTCCAGATAGTGATAAACTCATCCTGAGCATTCACAATGATTACTGTCAGAAAAAAAATAAGAATTTGGACCTTTTTTAAAATCATGATTATAGTGTGTGGTATTAGTTTTTAAGTTAAAATAGGAGTTTATTTATATTTTTAATTAAATCTCTATTTTATTATATAAATATAATCAAATTTTAAAATATAATTAATATTATTCGTTGTTGTTTTGAGTATTGTTTATTTTGATCAAAAAAAACTCTCCGTTTTGGAGAGTTTAGTATTATTCCTGAATCATATTGTCCCGGGTATTTTTCTGAACAGCAATGGCTCCAAAGAGAGCGAGTAAAAATGCAAAAGCATAAAAACCTTTTTCACTTGGAAGAATAGTTGCATTCCAAAGTCCGATAGCCAGTAATACAATAGATGATAATGTAGCAAACCAGCAGATCCCGTAATAAATATCTGTTACCTGAATGTTCTCTAACCTGTCTCGTACTGCTTTCTGTAGAGAAACAACGGCAAATAAACCGTAAAGAAGAATAGTGAAATAATATCCTTTTTCATTCAGCAGCATTTCTGCTCTTGCAAGACCCACGATGAAACCGATCATTCCAGCTCCCAATGCTACCCATGATGCAGCTATGAATGCATTCGATACTTTTTGTTTTTTCATAGATTAATGTTTTATTTAAGGGAGCTAAGATATTCATTTTTTGTAAATACAGCCCCAGTACAGGGAAAATATGGGAAAAATACTGAATAAGTGTATGGATGAGAATTAAGTTTTGGCTGATGCCATTTGATTTTGTTGTATTGTAAAACGAGCTTTGTTCGACTATGCTCAGGATAATACCCATTCCTATTGAATAATTACAATATGAACCTCTAAAACATTATAACTCACATCCCGCACCCCGTATCTCACTTCCCATAAAAAACTCCCCAAAACAGGAGAGCTTATTTTTATTGGGTAATATATTCGTAATTATATTGAACAGAGAGACTTCCATCAGCTTCTTTTCCTACAACCTGAACCGGTAATCCGGAACTGTTGTATTGTATAGTGTAGCTTACAGTCTGGCTTTGCTGCCATACGCCGTTATTTTTAAAGCTTATCTTTTCTACGAGATAATTATTTTTACTTAATGTATATGCTCTTCCCATCATAATTTTCAGATACTTATTGATGTTGGTATAAGGATTGAGTTTATCATCATAAGAAAAATCACTTTTATTGCTGTAAGTTATAGCTCCTCCAAATGTTGACGTTTCAGATGAAATATTATTACCATTATAGGTATAAGTATCAATACCTGGGCTTGAACAGTCTGGAGTCTGGCAAAGAGTAGAAGAAATCACCTGCCCGTTTGTATTATAGTTAAAGGTAACCGTTCTGTTGTAATTTGAGTTAGTGTAGATTGCTTTAACATTGGCTAACTGATCTCCGTTATAAGTATAGGAAGAATAATAATCTAATGTACCGTCCGGCTTATAGTAAATGGTTTTTACAGGTTTTCCGGCATTATCATATTCGAAAGTTGAGGTTCTGCCTTCTGAAATCGTTTTGATTAATTGTCTCTGAGCATTATAACTTAAACTGGAAACAGTCGTTTGAGGATTAGCCGGGTCATCGTAATAAACCGTTGTGACTTTACTCAGTAAGAGCTGAGGTTGTTCAGAAGGATTATTAGTTCCCTCATTATCATCATTGCTGCTGCAGCTGTTGAAGAATACTACACTGCTCATCAGTCCTACTAATAAGAATTGTTTCATGTTATTATTTTAGCTGGCAAAAATAAGAAATTGCTTTATAGCGCTGCATAAAAAATCCCACTATCTTAGAAATAGTAGGATTTTATCATATTTTATTTACCTCTTAGTATCTGTAGTATTCAGGCTTGAATGGCCCTTTTACATCTACTCCGATATATTCTGCCTGCTCATGAGAAAGCGTTTCAAGCTCTACGCTTAATTTCTTAAGGTGTAAAGCAGCTACTTTCTCATCTAAGTGCTTAGGAAGCATATATACTTCGTTTTTGTAAGCAGCAGAGTTGTTCCATAACTCGATCTGAGCCAAAGTCTGGTTAGAGAAAGAATTAGACATTACAAAACTTGGGTGACCTGTAGCACATCCAAGGTTTACCAATCTTCCTTCTGCAAGGATGATGACTTCTTTCCCTTCAATAGTATAGATATCAACCTGAGGCTTCACTTCAGATTTAGTCTGGCCATAGTTTTTATTTAACCAAGCCATATCGATTTCATTATCGAAGTGACCAATGTTACAAACGATAGCTTTATCTTTCATTTTAAGGAAATGCTCACCTCTAACGATATTGAAGTTACCTGTTGTAGTAATGATGATATCAGCATTATCTACCACAGTATCTAATCTTTTTACTTCATAACCGTCCATAGCAGCCTGAAGTGCACAGATTGGGTCAATTTCCGTAACCGTAACGATAGAACCAGCTCCTCTGAATGAAGCAGCAGTCCCTTTACCTACGTCTCCGTATCCGCAAACTACCACTCTTTTTCCGGCTAACATTACGTCTGTAGCTCTTCTTACTGCATCTACAGCAGATTCTTTACATCCGTATTTGTTATCGAACTTAGACTTAGTTACTGAATCATTTACGTTGATTGCCGGCATTACTAAAGTTCCGTTCTTCATTCTTTCGTACAGTCTGTGTACTCCTGTAGTAGTTTCTTCAGAAAGCCCTTTGATATCTTTTGTGAATTCAGGGTATTTGTCAAAAACCATGTTTGTCAAATCTCCACCATCATCCAAAATCATGTTTAGTGGCTTTCTGTCTTCACCAAAAAATAAAGTCTGCTCAATACACCAGTCAAATTCCTCTTCATTTAAACCTTTCCAAGCATAAACCGGAATTCCCGCAGCAGCAATAGCCGCAGCAGCGTGGTCTTGTGTAGAGAAAATATTACAAGATGACCAGGTAACTTCAGCTCCTAAAGCTACCAATGTCTCGATAAGCACAGCCGTTTGGATCGTCATGTGAAGACATCCGGCGATTCTTGCTCCTTTCAGTGGCTGAGACGGTCCGTACTCTTCACGGATAGACATCAAACCTGGCATTTCTGCCTCTGCAAGAGTAATTTCTTTTCTACCCCATTCTGCAAGGGAGATATCCTTAACTTTATAAGGAACGTATTGTGTTGTAGTACTCATATGTAATGAATAGTTTTTAAATTCAATTGATAACGAAACGCAAAATTACGATTAATAATTAAGATATAAAAACGGCAGATCAAGTTCGGTTTTATGAGATTAAACATGAATTGATGTTATTTAGTCTTAATATAAATAATTAATTTTAACTCGTAAAAAAATATATTATGAATCATACTTATACAGAAAAGACTGCTAAACCCATTGCTCCTAAAGTACAGGAATTGATTAACGCTTCAAAAAGTGTAATTCTGGCTACTGTGGATGCAGATGGATTTCCTAATCCAAGCTATGCACCTTTCGTGCAGGTAGACCATACGTTTTATATTCTGGTGTCTTTTATGGCAAAACATACTAAAAACCTTGCAGACGGAAGAAAAACATCCATCATGTTCATTGAAGATGAATCAGCAACCAAACAGATCTATGCCCGTGAACGTTTAACGTTAGAAGCTGCACCTTCTCAAATCGAAAGAGATTCTGAGACATGGAATAATGTTGTTGCACAGCTTAAAGAAGTTCACGGAAAAGTTGTGGATGTAATTTCCGGGATGGGAGACTTTATTTTAATTGCATTGCAGCCTGTAAAAGGATCTTATGTGAACGGATTCGGGAGCGCTTATTTTGTAGATGCCAATCTGGAAATTGTAGAGCACAGAAACGATGTGAACCATCAGTCTAAATAGATAGGCTGGGAGCTGGAAGAAGGATGCTGGAAGTTTGTAAAGATTAAGAAAACAAAAATTAGTTTTTTAGGAACAATTTTTTTACATTAATCTGTAATTTATTCTTATAACGAATCGTAACTTCCATCCTCCAGCTCCCATCTTCCTGCTTTTTGGAAATGGTTTCTTTTTAGTACTTTTGTCCAATAAAAAAAGAATGCCCCTCTACAGAGATTTTTCAGATGATAATGCCACAATTCTGGTTTGGAAGTACGATGAAAGTGAAGAACTTGATATCAACCAACTTCTGGAACCAGAAAATGCTGAAAAGGTAAAAGATTATCATCCTAAAAAATTATTGGAAGTCCTGATGGTTCGTAAGCTCCTGAAGGGATTGAAGCCGGATTCTAAAATTTTATACAAAGAAAGAGAACCTTTTCTTTCTCCCAATGATGCGGAAATTTCTATTACGCATTCTTTTCCCTTTGCTGCTATTGCCATTTCTAAAAATAAAATAGGGATTGACGTAGAAAAGTTCAATCCTAAGATTTTAAGGGTAATTGACAAATTTACTTATGAAAATGAGCGTGGATTTATTCCTGAAGACAGAGCAGATACTTTCTATACAATTATATGGAGCGTAAAGGAAAGTATGTACAAAATTCATCACTCTAAATACTGGTCTTTAAAGAAGAATTATGAAGTAAAGCCTTTTGAGCTTAAGCACCTTCATAAAATAAGCTGTCGTGTATATGACGATGAATTCTCTGATGAATTCAAAGCCAGAGTGGAATTTTTCGATGATTACTGCTTTACGATTGTGGAGGAGTAGGATCTGTTTCGTTTTTGTATTTTTCGATCACTTTTCGTTGTTCTTTAGCTACATCATAGATAAGTTCCAGAATATCATGGATGTTTTTAAGCTCCGTTAAGTGGGATATTTTATCAGGATCTCTCCTGTCTACGATGTCGTTTTCCTCAATTTCGGTTTTTCTTTTCAGAAGCATATCTTCAATGGAAGAATCTTCCGGCTCAAGACGGCTTTCCATTTTCAAGGTTTCATTGATGCCATTTCCGTTGAGAAGGGTAGAGGTCTGCTGCATTTCTGCCTCAATTTTTCTGCTCCAGCTTTCAGCATCTATCTCAGGATACTGCTCATTACTTTTTGAATATTGAGATAAAGATGCGGTATATGCCGTAATAAGATGTGAGGTTGCCACAAACTGGTGTACAACTTCCAGTTTTTTCTGTTGGTTTTTAGGATCAGAAATCATTCTCTGGAAATTATCCGAAAGGTTGGCTAAAGAAATGATTGCATTTTTTCGTTTTACTTTATAATCTTCAAGGTCAAAATTTCCCTGAAGAAATTTAGAAATTACACTCTGAAAGTAGATGAGGTTGTCTGCAGCAGACTTTTTCATCAGATCCAGATTTTGAGTGTGTTCCCAAACAGGCAGTACAATATAAGATACGGCAAAAGCAATAATTCCTGCAATAGCGGTGTCAAAGATTCTGTCTTTAAAAATGATATTGACTTTCCCTGGATTTAAAAAATTAAAACTCAGGAAAACATAGATCGTCATAAATAATACTGCCCAGAAATACCGTCCTTTCAGAAAACTGAAACACATAATCATACTGACCAGCAAAATAGCGAATAAAATCCCGTTAATGTGTATAAAATACAGAATACCATAAGCAATACTTGCCCCTGCAATAGTTCCGTAGAGACGAAGAAGGTTTCTCTGTTTTGTGATAGAGTAGGCAGGTTTTAAAATGGCTGTAATGGTAATTAATATCCAATACGTGTGTCCCAGTCCCAGAAAATCAAACATAGAAAAAACGTACCCCAAAAGCAAAGCGGTTGTAATTCTTATGGCATGGCGAAAATGAGAGGAGGTTAATGAAATATTATTTCTCAGAACCTTGGCATTCAGTTTAGGTTCATTCGGCATAAACTTTCTAAGGTCTAATCCTGTGGATAAACTCTTCGCCAGTTTTATATTTTGGGAAAATACTTTATAGATTTCGTTGATTTCTTTGGTAATTTCATAGATACGCATCAGAATCTGACGTAAAATCATGAAATTTTCCAGGTTATCAGAAGAAAGCTGTTTATTTCTGAGCTCGAAATAATTGTAATTTAAGTTCTTTAATTCCACATCCAGATTGGCCATAGGTTTTGCTCTGGTTCCGCTTTGAAGGGCAATTCCGATATTGGTGATCTCTTCCGCCAAAAGGTTCAGATAATCATGAATATTCACCAGGATCATGCTGTCTTCAAAGCTTTGCTGCAATTTTTGATAATCACTTTCGGAGGTCATCAGCTTTTCATGAAGGTCCATGGAATTCAAAAACATCAGCATCAATAAGCGGCTGGTTGTTGTAGATTCATTAACGATGGTTCTTGTCTTAAAAACCGTTTCTCTGGTATCTTCCTGAAGGTTTTTTATTTCAATCTGTTTCGCAATAACCTGAGTGGTCAGCTTATTAAAGTCCGGATTTTTTTGATAATAACTGGCTTTGATCTTTAGAAATTCAGCCAACTGAAGATAATTTTCTCCAATCATCTGACTTGCCAGTTTATAAGGACGAATGGTGGTTACAATAAGAAATATCAGCAGAAACCATATACAGCCACAAGCAAAAATCAGTAAACTTTTAAATATATTGCTTCCCGTAAGGTGACCGTCAATAAAGATGGCGAGCACAACAAGCGATAATGAGCCTACTGCTGCTAATCTCTGACCATAAACACCAATGAGGGAGAAAAACATTCCAAAGACAATAATCTCTGCCAGAACCAATACTTTGAAATTCATGACAAGGCTTGCAATGAGCGCTACAAAAACAAAACAGCAGATGGCAAAAGTAAGGGCATTTCTTCTTCTGATAAAAGGACCAGGCTGATCTGTAAGGGCTACAAAGCTGGTTCCCAATGGAAAAAGGAAATATTCTTTCAGAATTCCAAAGTGGGCGAGGGCTAAACAAGGCAGAACAGTAGCTAATGTAATTCTGATGGCAGAATATACATACTGACTGGTTACAAATTTTTTTAGTTCCGCCGAATAGTTCATATTACAAAAATAGCTATTGAATTTAAGAAAATCGACATAAAAAAGAGACTTTTGTAAACTTAATATTATATTTTTTAGTCCCCTAAATATATTATCAAGCAAATCAAATTGACAATCGCAGCGAATTGACCATTGACGCTTCAAAAGTCAATAGTGAATTTTTGCTTCACAAAGTGAAAAGTGAATTCTATGAGGTTTCAAAATTGAAAATCGTAGCGGATTGACGATTGATCATTGACAATTCAAAAGTCAATAGTGAATTTTTGCTTCACAAAGTGAAAAGTGAATTCTACGAGGTTTCAAAAATTGACGAGCGCAGCGGATTGACGATTGACGATTCACAAAAAAAAGCCTCATACAATGATGAGGCTTTTTTATATAACTGTTGCTTTTATTAACGATCGTTGTTGGATGTTTCTTCTCCAATGTTCCAGGTAAGACCGAAACGAAGAGTGTTATCCAATGCGCTGTTGATTTTAGACATATTGATCAGGTAAGAAAGATCCAGTCCGAAAGAACGGTATTTTAATCCTACACCGGCAGTTGCAAACTGTCTTGCACCCTGCTCTTCACTTTCATGGAAGTAACCTCCTCTTACAGAAAAAGCATTATCATATGAATATTCTAAAGCACCACTGTACATGATACTGTTTTTGTTTTTGAAAGATTTCCCGATACCAGCCATAGGTCCTACATTAGGAATCTGATAAATAGGCTGTCTTGTATTGGGGTCTATTCCTGCATATTCAGATCCCGGAACCAAAAGTTTTGAACCTTCTACAGAAATTCCTACTCTGTTCATATCATCCAGGTACATGTCATATCCAACCCCTAATCTTGCCATAGTCGGAAGATAAGATCTTGATTCTTCATTTCCTGTATAATCCAGTTTCGGACCTAGGTTCTGAATAGCCAAACCTGCGTTAATTTTACCGTCATATCCACCAATACTGGAGAATCTTGGAGAGGTATAGTATCCTGAAACGTCTACTGCGAAGCTGTTTGCAGCTTTAAGTGTAGTATCTGTGTTGAATCCTCCGGCTAAGTCTGAACGGATGAATCTACCGGTAACAGCACCAGAGAATGAATCAGATAGCTTCAATGCGTAAGCAACGTCAATAGAGAATTCGTTTGGTTTTGATGTACCCATTGATGCAATTTCTGTACCTACCAGCTGAGTCAGGTCTACCTGTCCCATATTGAAATAATAGATACTTGCAGAGATTGTAGATCTTTCTTCCTGCCCCAAAAACTTATGAAACGAAGCATATAATAAGAATACATCATTGGTAAGTTTTCCCATGTAAGGCGTATAGTTAAGACCTACGGAAGAACTTGTCCTGCTGAAAGGATATTTAGCCGCATTCCAGAACTGTGAAAATGCATCCGGAGAGGTTACCACCCCTTGGTCTCCCATACCTCCCGATCTTGCATCAGGTGCAATTCTTAGGAAAGGAGCTCCGGTAAGAACTGGGTTTACTTTACCTAAATCTTGCGAATAGCCTAAAAAACCAGCACTCAAACCAAATCCTAAAAGCAGTTTAGTAGTTAAATTCATATGTTGTCTTTTATATATTATCAGTTTTTTATTAATATTATTGTCTATGTATTATTTAATTATTTCAAAAGTACCATTTTTTCTACAGCTGTAGCACTTCCTTTGCATTTTTCTTGATTTTGACTTTTTGCAAATATCTTAAAAATATACGTACCTTTTGCTACTGTAGCACCAAAATCATCTCTTCCGTCCCATTCTATTGCCTGGCGAGGGGTTCTAAAGCCCTGTAGGAAAGGTTCTGCTACCACCGGCTGAGATAAAGTTCTTACCAATCTTCCGGTTATGGTGTAAATTTGTACGTTCACATCCAGAATATCATCACAATTGTGTTCAAACTGAATATAAGTTTTGTTTGTAAATGGATTTGGCCAGTTCAGCGGACGGTTAATTGTCAAATGTTGGTCAGATTCATCTTTAACTTCAAAGTTTAACGTAGCAGATGTAGAATTATTGTTTATGTCCCAAACTTTAAATGATAATTGGTGCTGACCCACTGCCAGATTTCTGAAAGGATAGGTTACATTCCCTTTTTGATAGTCGGCAAGACTAGGGTTTAAACATCCGTTTCCTTCTCCCGGAGCATAGAAATCATTCAACACAACAGTGTTGATAATCTGCCCGTCCAGATATACTGTAATATCATGACCTACTCCAGATCCGGTAGAGTTGATTCCTGTGTCATCGGTAAGACAGGCAAGAAGCATAGGATTCTGGTTGGTGATTCCACCATCTGCAAAGTTGGTATTATTCATGTATAGCTTTACTTTTGGAGGCTGGTTATCATTAATTCCGTTTGGATTGATGTCACCTACCTGTACCGTCTGATTATTAAAAACATCTGAGGCTTTGTTGTCTGCATAGGTTAAAATTCTCCCTTGGCCCACAGCATAGTTGATGTCTTTAGGAACATAGAATTCAGCAGTAAATACTCCGTTTACGGCAGTTCCTGCAGCTTTTACAATAGCACTTCCTTCTTCTGTATAATCTAATACAGGAGCCAGAGTACCATTGTTATTTAATGTTTTTTTATTTAATCTCTTGTCAAAAATATTAATGCTTACTTTTCCGTTGAAGGTATTGTTCAGCGTTCCGTTCGGATTATTGATATGTCCTTTTACTTTAACAAAATCCAATCCTCTTATCAGACCTGGAACCGGAGTTTCAATACCATCAATGATCAAAAGTCTTTGAGGTCTGCTCAGTTTCATAGCTGGGTCACCCAGAAAGTTTACCTTTAAGTGATTATTATTGGGACCCTTTTGTTTTTTCGCAATTAAATGAGCATTTCCTAAAGAATTAAAATCATCATTAGTTAGCTTAAATATATTTTGAGTAAATGTATTGCTAAAGTCACGTCCGTAATCTACTCCAATGGCACGGCTGGAGGTAATCATTGTGGACGCACCTCCTTGTTTCATTTTTAAAAACTGTTCTCCTACAGAGTTGGTTGACGGTTCATCCCACAGCGTGAATTCACATGTAATAGTAGATACGAATGGGAATCTGCTGTACACATTAGAGAAGTTATTGGCATTCTGAACCTCAGTACTCGTTAATACTCTTTCCTGTGCCCAACCGTTGATTCCTCCATGCCCGAAATAAAACAGGTACAAGCTGTTTCCTATTGCATTAGAAATAGCCTGGTTTACCTGTGGGTATCTTCGTCCTCCCGATGTACTCTGAGAAGGGAAGGCATCCATGTATAATTTTTTAACATTATATTCTTTAAGATCAGTCGAACCGGACTGTTCAAAGATACTGGCAAGAGAAGCGTTTATTACATTGTGGAAAGGGCTTCCTCCTTCATTATTATCATCCACCACAAAGTCAAGTCGCATACGCCAGTCTCCAAACGGGGTCGATTGTCCCTGAAGAGAATTATAATAAGCCAATGTTTTATTGATCATATCTCCGGCTTCGCTTACATTTGCCGCCGGGATTCTCCCCACCGGAAGATCAGGAAGATTGTTTTCAATTAATAATGTGGTTTGAGGCTTTGTCATTACAATATAATCATCCGTTACAAATGATGATACATAATCTGAAGACTGCTCACTCTGGTAGCTGGCAACAACGTTTGTATTGTTCGGAACCCTGTTTTTATAATCATATGAAGCGTCTCCCAGAATAAAAACATACTGAAGTCTCCCCAGAGGAGTATTCAGCTTGCTTACAAAATCTCTTATGGCAGTAAGGTCTTTACTTCCGCTTCCATATTCTTCATAGATCTTGTTAATGTCTACAATCTCTACCTTATAATTATGATTGGTCTGATGGTAATTGGCAATTCTCTGTGCCTGACCCATCATTTCCGGTACAGTAAGGATTAGGTAATCTACAGCCTGAATAGCAGAAAGATTCTGATTAGAAATTCTTCCCACATACTGTGGACTATAGGCTGCATCCGCACGGAAAGCCACAAATTCATTGTTGAAATTAAGATCAGCAGCGGTATAAGCAAAGTTGAATGAGCCTGCTCCGGCCTTATTCACTCTCCTGTTTACATTGGTAATATCTGTTACATCCCATACCTGTTCTATATTACCAGCATTACTAATACTGAAACCGTAGTCTGTATTACTTCCGCTCACGATAGAATAATCCCTGAAGTTCATCTGTGAACCATTGAAAGCAAGATTCTCTTTATACTGAATTTCCAGATAATCAAAATAGAAAGTTCCGTTAGGGTTCGTAGAAATATCAGGATTCAAAACTATTGTAAACTGATTCCCGGTAAGATTGGTAAGGCTTCCGGCAAAGGTTACAGGATAATAAATATATTGATAGCCTGAAGTATCTGTAGGGATGGTCTGTAATGGATTCGGAGTTAAATTATTGATTTTAAAACCAATCGTATTCTGTTGGGCATTATAACCCACCACCTGGGTTCTGTATCGTATAACATCATTAGCCTGTATAGGTGAATTGGTAGTAAATGTTATTGTTTTTTCATTAATGAAAGGGGTTTCCTCTACCCATGTTCTTCCTACCTTTAGCAGGTTTTTCTGATCTTTGTTGATAACCTGGTAATTATCATATCTTGTAATCAGCTGGGCGGGAAGAGTTGCGTCAACGGTGGGAATTCTTTTTCCTGCACCTTTATCAAAGTTAATATAATAGTAAGAAAAATCTTCATATATATTTTTGACATTATTGCTTCTTTCGCTGAACCGGGTATCCTTTCTCTTGAAACCATTTCCGTTGGAAGTATCATAAAGATTGTATCCATCCGGCCCCTGGGCATAGAAAAGAGCATAGTCATTGTCATTCCAAACACCATCGTCTTCACCTACTACCTGGATAGAGTTTTCCTGCAAAGCGCCATATCTCGCATCCTGATTGAACTCAGGAAGCATAAGTCCTCCGTTTCCATAAATCCTGAAATTTTTAGGGTTTACAGAAGCTGGATTAATTCCATTATCTTTTAAAAACTGTGAGGTAATTTTGAATACTCCGGATTTATCTACTTTTATTTTGTAGAAGTTTCCACTTGATAGCGGGTTTACGGTAGTTCCTATTTTATTAACAGCTCCTGTAGTATTTACAAATGCAGCTGCTTCTGTAACATTAAACGAAGATAATCTCTGAACACGGCCTTTTACATTTTTAAATAAAGCAATATTAATTCCGGCGTAGGTCTCTCCATCCAAATTATAATAGGAAACATCTGCCACGTCATAATCTGGAAGTCTGCCTTTATCCAGTTCAAATAAATCCTGATTGGAAACGTTTTCCCAGACAAGGTCTGTAATTTTCAGCTGCTTTTCTCCGATTTTTTGCTTGGTTGTTATAAAAACATTATTTTGGCTGAAAGAAAAACCCTCATTTTTAAAATTGGGAAGATTTAATTTTGTGTCACCAAAATCCTGTATTTTAGAACCATTCCATTCTATGGTGTTTCTTTGGGCGTAAAGTGTTGATGCAAAAGCGATTAAAGATAAAAGCGTAATTTTTCGTCTCATGTTTACTATTGAAATTGCTAAATTACAAAATAAATGAAAATTTTAGAATTAAATTGTGATACAATAAAATTAATTTGTTAACGTTTTTCAAAAAAATCAAATGTTTACTTGATTTATTGAATAATTTATTTTTTCTTTGTACTTTGAAAATATTTATATCGACTATGAAAAAACTAAAGTTGTTTTCATTAATAGCATTAAGTTCTACACTTGCATTAACCAGCTGTGGCGGATCAGGAACCAGCAAAGGTGGCGGTACCAAAAAATTTGTCAGTAAAACGGGTTGGAAACCAAACGAAAAACAAGGTTGGTTTTTTGCAGGAAAGCAACAAAAGCAGAAGGGGTGGCCTGGAATGGTATATGTAGAAGGTGGAACTTTTACAATGGGATTAGTGAAAGATGATGTTATGCACGATTGGAATAACACACCTCGCAGAATGCAGGTAAGTTCATTCTTTATCGGGGAAACAGAAATTACTAACTACGAATACCGTGAATACCTTACATGGTTGAAGTATGTATTTCCTCCAAGTGATCCTAGTTTTAAGGAGATCTATAACGGTGCTTTACCGGATACCTTATTATGGGACAACAAATTAGCAAGAAACGATTATAACGAAACGTATCTGCGTTCTCCGGAATTCGATTACTACCCAGTTGTAGGTGTTTCCTGGACTCAGGCAAACAGATACTGCGAATGGCTTTCAGATAGAGCGAATGAAAAAGCTTTAATGCAGGCTGGTATTATTGCTAAAGATTTATATATCAACGAATCCAACAACCAGGGTGGAACAGCATTCAATATGGATAAATTCAAATCGAATGATCCGGAAATGCAAGGATATATTAATGAAAAAAGAATGCAGCAAAAAACTGGTATGAAAACCACAAACCAGAGATTGCTTGCCGCTAACAGAGCTCCGAATTCTGCAATGGTACAGAAGTTCAGACTTCCTACAGAAGTAGAATGGGAATATGCAGCTCTTGGTATGGCTAAAAATAGAGAATACAACCAATACTTAGGTAAAAAACCAGAAATCGAAAGATTAAGAGGTACTAAAGGAAGAGATAGAGGAATGTTCCTTGAAAACTTCAAAATGGGTAAAGGTGACTATTCCGGTATTGCAGGATGGAAGAATGACGGATCTGCTCAGACTTCTGATGTAAGACAATACCCATCTAATGATTTAGGAATCTATGGTATGTACGGAAACGTTTCTGAATGGACGGCTGACGTTTACAGACCAATCATTGACGAAGATTACAACGATTTCAACTACTACAGAGGAAATATGCCTCAGGCAATCGTAAGAAACGGAGACGGTACTTACAAAATGATTGATGAAGGTACTATCAAATATGATACTTTGGCTGACGGAAGATTAGTGTATAAAGGTCTTCCTGGACAATTTGAAAGACAAACTATTGCAGACTACAGAAACTACAGAGATGGTGACAGACAGTCTTCTTTAGAATATTACAGAGCTTCTGATTCTGCTTCAGGGTTCGATATGTATAACGCTCCTAGAACGAGTTTTGTTGTAGATGGAACCGGTAGAGTAAAATTACAGAAAGATACCAAAGACAGAACTTCAGGAATTTCTAACGAGGTTAGAGTAGTGAAAGGAGGTTCTTGGCAGGATACAGCATATTGGCTGGATCCGGGACAAAGAAGATATAAAAATCAAAACAGAGCTTATGGATGGGTAGGATTCCGTGTTGCACAGGATGCCAGAACCAGCGATAAGAGTAGAACTAGAAGATAATATTTATCAAAAAATACTTATAAAAAACCTTCCGGACTTTCGGAAGGTTTTTTATTTTTGACTCATGAAATTGCTTTGGCTAAAAAGTCTAAAACACTTGTATGGATTTGGCGATTGCATGGGACTTCTTAAAAAAATATATATATTTCCACATGAATATAGAACAGTTTTATCCTTTATTTCTGCAGGCCGCAAAAGTGACCATCGACAGCAGAAAAATTGCAGAGAATGATATTTTCTTTGCCTTTTCCGGTGAAAATTTCAATGCAGCTACTTTAGCGGAAAAAGCCATTGATGATGGAGCTTTAGCCGTAATTGTTGAACTTCCGGAATTTGAAAACAGAGATAAAAATATCTTCTATGTTCCGTCTACCCTTGAGTTTCTGCAGAAGCTGTCTCTCTATCACAGAAGCAAGCTTACGATTCCCTTTATAGGGCTTACAGGAAGTAATGGGAAGACCACTACAAAAGAGCTGATTCATGCTGTTCTTTCAGAAAAATTTAATGTACAGTACACATTCGGGAACCTGAATAATCATATCGGAGTTCCTTTAACAATCCTTTCCATCAAACCGGAACACGAAATAGCTGTGATTGAAATGGGAGCTAACCATCAGAAAGAAATCGAATTTCTGTGTACCATTTCTCAGCCGGATTTTGGATATATTACCAATTTTGGGAAAGCTCATTTAGAAGGCTTCGGAGGTTTTGAAGGGGTGATTAAAGGGAAATCTGAGCTATATGCTTACCTTAAAAATAATAATAGAACTATTATTGTTAACGAAAATGATCCTATTCAGATTGAAAAAACTGAAAATTATACACCGAAGATTACTTTTGGAAAAGATACATCAGATTATAATTTTGAACCTTTTTCAGAAGAACATTTTGTAGGATTGACGTATCAGGGAGTAAAAGCAGTTACAAAACTCACAGGAGAATATAACTTCACGAATCTATGTGCTGCAGCCAGCTTAGGACTTCATTTTGGGATCAGTTTTGAAAAAATAAAACATGCTCTGGAGCAGTATACGCCTACCAATATGAGATCTCAGGTTGTGAAAAAAGAGGGTAGAACTCTGGTTTTGGATACGTATAATGCCAACCCAAGTTCTATGACAGCATCGTTAAACAATTTTATCAGTTTTGAAGGCAGTAAAACCATTATTATCGGGGATATGCTGGAATTGGGTGATGAAAGTGAAAAAGAGCATCAGAATATCTTAAAATTGGCTCAGGATCTTCATTTCAATGAGGTTATTACGGTTGGGAAACATTTTAAAGCAGTTAATTCTTCAGACCTTGCTTTTGAAAATACAGCAGAATTAACAGAATATTTAAAACAGAATAAAATTCAATCTGAAAACATATTGTTGAAAGGATCCAGAGGAATAGCTCTGGAGAAGCTGATCGACTTTGTGTAATAAAAAAAAGGCTGGAAGTTCTTCAATGTTAACTTCCAGCCTCCTTTCTTTATTCTTCCAACTTTTAGGATCCCAGTTTTTTTATTTCCCAGAATTCTTTTACGATCAGTTTTATATTTTTGAAAGTACTCGGAAAAACTTCATTTTCAATTTCTAAGGTTGTTTTCCAGGCTACTTCCGTAATGCCTTCTTCTATTTGCGGTTTAGAGGTATCTTCACCGTCAAAATTCATTTCAAACCAATGGGTGCATTTTAAAATTTTCTCACCGTTTCTTTCAATATAGATATGATAAGTGGTATTGATGAATTTTACGAGCTCAACATCACTAAGACCCGTTTCTTCTTCTATTTCTCTTACAGCAGATTCTTCTCTGGATTCTCCTTTTTCCATCTTGCCTTTCGGGAGATCCCATTTGCCGAGTCTTTTGATAAAAAGAATTTTACCTTCAGGATTATTCACCAGTCCTCCTGCCGCTTCTATAATTCTGAAAAGTTTTTGAAATTCCTGCCAGATTTCATCCAGATTGTCTCCATATACATTAAGTTCCTGCACAGAAGTATTTTCCAGAAGATCCAATGCTATTTCTAAAGTCGTGAAGCTTTCATACCTAAGCTCTTTTTCAAGATTTTCAGGATGTTTAGAGACTAACAGCTTTTTTTCGTTCACAAAAACTTTATACATCTTATATTGAGGTTTTAGCATTGATTATCAGTGATTTGTTGCTTTTTGAAACAATAAAAAAATGACTTTTCTACTATTTTTGATTACAATCACCCACAAATATATAAAATTGTCGTAAAACCTACCATTAAACGGAGGCTTATTTTATGTATTACTCCCGTAACCGGAAGGTCAATTTACTGATGGGAGATCTCTTTATTATATTTTAAATAGGACTATCATGAAATATTTTATAAACTTTTGTTAAAAGAATTCAGACTTTAAGATATTATTCTAAAAGCATTCTTTATTGGTGGGGGACCTTGTAGATTTTTTTTATAATTTTGTTATAGTGATAAACGGATATGTGCTGCTTTTCATCTTCTTTTCCGGATGGAAAATTACTTCAGCGTTTTCTATGTTTGATATTGTATGATCAGAAAATTATGTAGTAAATAAAATATTGGGTATCCGTTTGAAGTATTTATGTACAAAAACTTTATACATTTGTAAGAGTTAAGAATTTAATTATAAAAAATAAGAAATGAATTTAGAAGGACGAAAGATTATTGTCAATAAATCATCTAAAGAACTTAGCGAGCTGCTAAAATCTCCTGAGAATTATAAGGATTTTATGCCAGATGGTCTTCAGAAATTTGAAACCAGAGATAACGGATTTAAATTCGGGTTACAGGGAATGCCGGAAATCGCATTAAAAATAGACGAAGTGGATGACCAGAAAGCGGTTTTAAAATCTGCAAGCTCTAGTTTAGATTTCTCATTAACGGCAACTTTAAACCCAATTAATGATAACCAGACTGAAGTTCAGATGTTATTTGAAGGGAAATTCAATCCGTTCATCAAAATGATGGTAGAAAAGCCGTTACAGAATTTTATCAATACGCTTACCGATAAAATCGAAGCTTATAAATAACAAAGAAGACCTTCAATTTTGAAGGTCTTTTATTTTTATGAGTTGTTTTTATGCTATGACTCCGGAAGAATGATCATTGGTACTTCCCGTTGCAGAAGACAGTACATTCATCTCATTATTCATTCTGAGAACACCCATAAAAGCGAAGATTAGCGCTTCCTTATAATCAATAATCTTTTTTTCAGGGATAATGACCTCGGCTGTTGTCTTTGATCTTATTTTTTCAATTAAAAAAGAGTTGTAAGCACCTCCTCCGGTAACAAGAATATCCTTTATAGTATACTGATTGATCACATTGGCAATCTGTTGGGCTGTATGTTCTGTAAAAGTAGCAAGAGCATCCAGTGTTTGTATATTTTCAAGGGCTGGAAAAATATATTCATTACACCATTCTATTCCTAAGGATTTTGGATGTGGCTGATGATAGAAATCCAGTGCATTGAGTTTGCTCAGCAACGTTTCATTGATTTTTCCTTTTTCAGCCAGTTCTCCATTTTCATCGAAGTTTTTATCGAGTTTTTGGGCTAAATAATTTAAAACAATATTCACCGGAGCAATATCAAAAGCAATTCTTTTTCCGCCTGACTGTAAGGAAATATTGGAAAATCCACCAAGATTCAAACAAGCACTGTAGTTCGAGAAAAGCAATTCATCACCTATCGGAACCAGTGGAGCTCCATTTCCGTTCATCAGGACGTCCTGACTTCTGAAATCATAGATAATAGGTAATCCTGTTTCCAGTTTAATCGCTCTGCCATCACCAATCTGAAGGGTGAATTTTTTATTTGGCTGATGAAAAACCGTATGGCCATGAGATGCAACCAGGCTGATATTTTCAAGCTGATGCTGATCAACGAATTTTCTAATCTGCTGACCCAGATAAAAACCATATTCAGAATGTAATGCCAGTAAATCTTCAGCAGAAAGATGAATAGAGTTTCTAAGTTTGTTTTCCCAGTCTTTTGAATAGGGTAGGGTTTCTGCTTTCAGGATTTGAAAGACCCATTTATCCTGCTTTTCAAATTCAGCAAGACAAATATCTAAACCGTCCAGACTTGTTCCGGACATCAATCCAATCGCCAGAGCTTTCATTATTCTAGGAATTATTTTTTATTCTCAGAAATTCTTTTCGAACTGAAATCTCCTGAGTTGTTATAAAAGGTATATTCTGAAAAATCGTCTTTTGCTGTCATTCCATTAGCACCTACCAATGTAGAGCCATCTTCCATGGTGACATATACCGTATCTTTAGTATAAATTCTGTTCTTTTTTTGATCCCAGTAAATACTCTGCATAGCAAATCTCTGCCCTTCATTGGTTTTAATTCTTACATCACCTTTGGCTTCATAGAATTTTTTATATTCAAAAATGCGGGCATATTTAGCGGTAATGCTTCCGGGAACTTTGGGTTTCTTTTTATCAAAAAACTCAATGTCAATTCCTTTTCTGGCTACCACATATGGGCTGTCAATAAGCTCGTACTTTTCAATAATGGGGGCTTTGGCTTTTAAAGTAACAAAGCCGGAGTCGCGCTGTATAATATTAGCGTTGTTGATGATTTGTGAAGGGAAATTCTTGCTTTGGCTGCCATTTCTTTTGGTAAGATCCTCTTCACAGGATGTCAATATAAAAAATATAGCACAACTAAAAAGGCATGCTATATTTTTATATGATATTTTTTCTGAAAAATTCATTCTAGTTATAAAGAGTCTTTCTGAACCACTTATCAGCAAAATTAAAGCCGATTTTCAGATTAACAAAGTTCTGGTTGATCAGGTTGTTTTGAAGCGTTCCTCTTTTTCCAACTTCCAGTCCTATTTCAAGACCGCTCATTCTGGTGATACTGCTGTTTTTGAACGGAAGCATTACACCGGCAGAAATACCGAACTTATTGATGCTTGTTCCTTCCAGCTTAAGGTTTCCTCTTTCATAGAAAGCTCCGTATCTGTAGATTACCCTTGAGAAATAATTTCTGAAGTTGTTATAGTTAGGAAGGTACCATCCACCTGCAGAAATTCTGTAAGTATCCTGGAAATCGAAAGTTTTACCAAAATAAGAGATGTCTTCTCCTTTTTTATAATCCACCTGTCCTGAGAAGAACCAGTGGTTTTCACTTCCATATCCAACCCCTACGGATGCCTGGAACGGAAGAAGATTTTTAGATTTTGTCTGCTGCTGATCTATGATGGTTTCTGATCCGTCCACCTTAGTGGTTTCCTGAGCGTCAGAATATCTGTATGTACTGTTGATGTACTCAGTAGTCATGTTACTTGTGTTACCAAAAGTAGCTGTAGCTCCTACTGTGAATTTCTTATCAGTACGTGTATTTAAAGTCTGGTAGCTTGTACCAAGCGTAAAATTAAAGTTTCTTACTCTGTTCTTAGTCTGATAACCGTTTACATACTCATTATTGTAAGTACCGGTGGCAGCATTATAAGCACGGAATTCGTTAAGGTCACTAAGATCTCCAAAATAAAGGTTAGCTCTTGCCCCCACAGAAAGTTCCTGGTTAATTTTATAAGAAAGTGCTACCTGAGCAGTGTTCAACGTTCCACTTCCCTTAAAGTTATTTCTATAAAGAGGAGTTTTATCATCAGCAAGCTGTTCTGTTACGATATCGTAGCTTTTAGAGCTGTATGGCTGATAAGAGATTCCCATTTTTACTTTGGAAGATAACGGAAAAGCTAATGAAATACTGGAAAGATACGTAGAATGCTTTGTAGATTTCATATCGTTATAATTCGATTTGAAATAATTGTTTTCATTGGTAGCTTCCAGCCTGATACTCGTAAGTTCAAAATTGGCGTTATTTGCTGGGTTGGCAAAATTGAAACTACTGGTAAAATCACTAATAAAAGCGGTGGATATACCTCCCATAGAAGTAGTCTCGATCGTATTATCATATTTCACATCCCCAATTCCATAAGCTGCATATGGAGAGTTACTTAAACTCTGTGCATTAAGAAAATATCCAACTGATATGAATGATACTACAAAGATTTTTTTCATTCTTTATTTTTAAAATAATGCGCAAATATCTTAAATATTAATGAATTGTAAAAATTATATGTGGTTAAAGTTTGTTAAGGGCTTTTCTTTCCAAGAAAAATGCAAATTTTTACCCATAAAAATATCAATTCTATTTTACGAAAAAAGACTGTTCTATGATGAACAGTCTTAATTGATATCAAGTATATTGTTAAAATTATTTTACCTGAAGAACAGAACGGCTGTGACTGAAACATTCAAAGCTGAATTTCCCATGATATTTTCCCATTCCGGAAGTTCCTACACCTCCAAAAGGTAAATAATGTGAGCCTACGTGAATAATAGCACTATTGATCTCAGCATCTCCGCTTGTAGTATGGTCTAAAACATAATCTGCAAACTTCTGATCTTCTGAAAATACATAGAGTGCCAAAGGTTTTGGGCGGCTGTTGATCTCTTCCAAAGCTTCTTCAATATCATTATAGGTCATAATGGGAAGGATAGGCCCGAAGATCTCCTGCTGCATCACCTGATCATCCCAGGTAATATGATCCATTACAGTAGCTTCAAAATGACGCGTTTCAAGATCATAATTACCACCGTAGATCACTTTGTCCGGTGCTGCTTCCAGGTAACCTGCAAGATGTTTGATCTGATTCTGACTTACAATTTTTCCGATTTTTCCCAGGGAGTTTCCTTCGTAAGCAGTATCCAGATTAGCTTTGAACTTTTCAATAAACGCATCTTTTACAGATTCGTGAATATAAATATAGTCCGGAGCCACACAGGTTTGTCCGCAGTTGATCCATTTTCCGTAAGAAATTCTTGCCACCGCTTTATCCAGGTCAGCATCTTTGTGAACAATGGTTGGAGATTTTCCTCCAAGTTCCAGTGTAACAGGAATTAACTGTTCTGCGGCTGCTTTCATCACAATTTTCCCAACATTCGGGCTTCCCGTGAAGAAAATATAATCAAAAGGCAGGCTTAATAATAGGGTATTCTCTTCAATTGCTCCCTGAATAACGGATACATAAGATTCATCAAAAGATTCTTTTACAATATCTTCAAGAACCTGAGCAACGTGTGGAGTATTTTCAGAAGGTTTGATAATAGCTGTATTTCCAGAGATCAAAGCTCCGATAAGCGGACTGAATGTCAGCTGCACAGGATAGTTGAAAGGGCCTATAATATAAGTAACCCCGTAAGGCTGATACGTTATTTTACTTTCAACTTCAGCTCCTGACGGATGGGGTTTCGAAGGAACGGGCGTTGGTTTTGCCCATTCATCAATATTTTCCAGCATATCATCAAGCTCGCTGATCACAATTTGAATTTCTACATATTCCGCCTCTTTTCTGCTTTTGCCCAAATCAGTAGCTAATGCTTCACAAAGTGCATCCGTATGCTGTAAAAAAACTTCACGGAATTTTCTTAACTGCGCTTTTCGGAATTCAATATCTTTTGTCTGATTGGTTTTGAAAAAGGCTTTCTGCTGTTGAAAGATGCCCTTGATTTTTTGTTCCAGGTCTTTATCCATTGGTTTACGATTTAATATTTGAAATTGGTGTGAAACGGTAATGAATTTACGAAAATTTTCACGGGGTAAATTTATTGTATAAAATTAAATTTTGCGCAATTTAATTTTAGATTTTATTCTAATTCTATTATTGATGTTTCCTATAATATGGCAGGTATGGATTTGTTTTTAAACTTTTATTTTGAACCATTAAGATTGTATGAAGGTTTTAAGATAAGCTTTGCTTTAAGCTTAAAAATCAGAATGATTTATCTTAACTACACTTTATTTCTTAACTCCCTCTTAAGGGTTTAATATATATTCTATTTATATAAGTTTAAACAACATTCAAAATGTAAGATCTATATTTTTATCCATTTTAAGCCTACTTAATTTTATGAAATGAAATAAGATTTTTTATCTTTGAAACATGAATTGGGAGAACATCGCCGGACAGACAAATCTGAAAAAACTTCTTAGAGAAAGCATTGCCGAAAACAGAGTGAGCCATGCCCAACTTTTTGTAGGAAAAGAGGGATACGGAACACTTCCTATGGTTTTGGCATATGCCAAAGAGATTCTCAGACGGGAAAACGAACATGCTGCAGCGAAAGTAGAACATCTCAATCACCTGGATCTGCATTTCAGCTTCCCCGTTTTTACAGATAATAAAAACTCTTTAAGCAAGAATAAATTTGATGAGTTTAGAGAAATGATAATGGCTTCTCCTTATGCGAGCTATGATGACTGGACTGCTTTTTTAGAGTCAGAAAATAAACAATTGTTTATTTCTGCTGATGAAATTGACGATCAAAACCAGAAATTTTCTTTAAAAAGTTATGAAGGTGGAACCAAAATTCTGATTGTCTGGAGAGCAGACAAAATGAATATTGCGGCCTCCAACAAATTTTTGAAATTTTTAGAAGAGCCACCTGCCAAGACCATTATTCTTCTTACGGCAGAAAGTACCAATGATATTCTTCCTACCATTCTTTCCAGAGCGCAGATTGTGGAGATCCCGAGAATTAATGATGAAGATATTGAGAATCATCTCAAAAAGCACTTTTCCGTTTCAGAAGAGAAAGTGAAAGAAATCGTTCATGAAGCGCAGGGAGATCTTAACGATGCTATAAAACTGTTGAATTCCGGAGACAAAAGCAATGAATTCGAAAAGCTTTTTGTACAGTGGGTGAGGGATGCATTTATGGTAAAAAAGAAACCGGAATACCTCAGAAGTATTATTGTATGGGCAAGAGAAATTGCAGGCTGGAACAGGGAAAAGCAGAAAAACTTCCTGAACTACTGTTCTGAAATTTTCAGGCTGGCACTTCTTCAGAATTATCAGTCCGAGAATCTGGTATATAAAAAAATAGATGCCAACGGATTCAATTGGACTGGATTTTCCAGATTTATCAGTGGAGCTAATATTGAAAGTATTTTAGAAGAAATCAATACAGCAGATCTTCACCTTACCCGAAACGGAAATCCTAAAATTGTCTGGACAGATTTGGGAATAAAACTATCAAGATATATTCACAAAAGCACATAAAATAAAGCTCCGGTTACAACCGGAGTTTTTCTTTTTTATCGTCAGAAGGTTATCATATTGTGTTCACTTTTACTCTTTTTTTACGTATGCCTTAATTTTAAATTGATATAAAACCAATATTTTGGTTTAGAAGTTTTCCCCAAATATTAAATGAATATGAACCTTTGTTAAGGTTTATTATAGTAAAAATGGCCTTTCCTGCGGTTTCAGCATCTATTATAGAAAACGTCTTTTCTTTACGATAAATTAAATCTATATTAAAAAATCAATCAATCGTTTGATTTGAATCAAAACTTATGTACATTTGCGCCCTGAAAAATGAACACTAACATGATTTCAAAAGAAGAAAATATATTGTTCGCAGCCGAGCAGCTTTTTGCGGAAAAGGGATTCGAAGGAACTTCCACCCGTGAAATTGCAAAAGAAGCGAATGTAAATATCTCTATGATCTCATATTACTTTGGCTCTAAGGAAAAACTTTATGAGAAATTAGTGGAATACAGAATGAATGAAGGTCAGTTTTTTTCAAAAGACCTTTTGGGAAGAACCGACCTCAATGAATGGGAGAAAATTGAAAAAGTAATTGATCAGTTTTCTAACAAGATCAGAACTCAAAAATGCTTTTACAGGATTATGCAGAGAGAGCAGCTGCATACCCAAAATCCTCAGATTGTAGAATTTTTGAAGCAAATAAAAATGGGATTTCTTTCTATGTATTCTCAAATACTGGAAAGCGGTCTTAAAAATGGAATTTTCACCAAAAATCCACCTATTTATCTGCTTCATTCCACGGTAAGCGGAACTCTATTTTATGCATTCAATGCGAAAGAAATGTATAAAGAATTCCTGAAAGAAACAGAGGATGAGGAAGCTTTTGATGAAAGATATTATACAGAACTTAATAAACACATTAAATATTTACTAAAAGACCTTTTAGGTTATGAAGAGAATAAATAACTCAGTGATTGCATTATCACTATTCGTAGGAATAGCAAATGCAAATGCTCAGGAGAAAAAAACACTTTCTCTTGACGAAGCTGTGCAGCTGGGAATCCAGAACAGCAAGAATCTCAAGATCGATGCAGCCAAGATCGAAGAGGCTACAGCTGATCTTTTGGAAGCGAAAAACAGACAGTTACCGGAATTAAAAGTATCCGGAAGCTATATGTACCTTCCGATAAAACCGAATGTTGATATCAAACTTCCAGGTCTTTCAGGCGGCGGAGGAGCTCCGGAAGTACATCAGGTGGTGTATGGTTCAGCCAATCTTAGTGTTCCCATCTATAGCGGCGGAAGAATAAAATACGGAATTCAATCGGCTAAATATCTGGTAGAAGCTTCTAAGCTGAGCACTGAAAATGACAAAATTGCCATTGCTTATAATGTGGCTCAGGCTTATAATAACTTATTCAAAGCAAATCAGTCTATTAAGGTTTTTGAAGAAAATCTTACTGCATCTCAAAAAAGAGATGAAACTTTCCTTAAAATGGAAAACAATGGTTTGATTGCAAGAAATGACAGATTAAAAGCAAACCTTCAGACTTCAAATATTGAACTTCAATTGTTGGAAGCTAAGAATAACTACAATATTGCGAACATCAATATGGATTTATTACTAGGACTTCCTGAAACTACAGAACTTACAGTAGATGAAAACTATATTGAAGAAGGATCAGATGTAAAGCCTGTTGACTTTTATGTTTCTGAAGCCAGAGAAAACCGTAAGGATTTACAGGCTTTGGCTCAGCAGAGAAAAGCAGCGGAACTGGGATCAAAAGCTGCGAAAGCAGAAAATCTTCCTTCCATTGCATTTACAGGAGGGTATGTAGCGGCAGATATTCCTAAATTTCTTACAGTATACAATGCTATTAATGTAGGAATCGGAGTTTCTTATAATTTATCTAACCTGTGGAAAGAAAATTCTTCATTGAGACAATCTCAGGCAAGAGAAAAACAGCTTGCAGCAACCGATGAGTTATTGAATGACAATATTAAGCTTGATGTAAACAGAGAATACCAGAACACAGACTATTCAAAAAAGAGAATTGCTGTTTTCGAAAAATCTGCTGAGCAGGCAAATGAAAATTACAGAATTACAAAAAATAAATACGATAACGGTCTTGCAACCATGACAGAATTATTGGATGCAGATGCAGCTCAGATTGCTGCAAACGTAGGCGTGATCAATGCTAAGGCAGATGCTGCACTGGCATACAGAAAACTATTACAGACAACAGGAACTTTAACAATTAAATAATCAGATCGAAACCAAAATGGAAAATAATAATACACAGGCAGCTGAACCTAAAAAGAAAAAAAGTTTAGTTTTTCCTATCATTTTAGCGGCAGTAGTAATCGGAGGAGGTATCTACGGTTACAGAGCCTTTACTTACGGACAATATCATGAAGAGACAGACGATGCTCAGATTGCTTCCAATATGGCACCTGTAATTTCTAAAATCTCTGGATATGTAGCTCAGGTAAAAGTAAAAGACAACCAGTTTGTAAAGAAAGGAGATACTTTGGTGATTTTGGATAACAGAGATCAGAAAATGGCTCTTGACCAGGCTCAGGCAGCATTATCTACCGCTAAAAGTAATATCTCTAATGCAGAAGCTACTACAACGGCTACTTCAAAAAATATCGGTTCTTCAGAAGCAGCAGTAGTTACGGCTAATGCTCAGATAGAAGCAGCAAAAGTAAATGTTTGGAAAACTTCTCAGGATTTGAAAAGATATGCTAATCTTGTAAAAGACCATTCTATTACAGAACAGCAGTACGAGCAGGCTTTAGCTGCAAAACAATCTGCAGACAGACAGCTACAGGTTTTAGTTGACCAGAGAAACCAAATTGCTCAGCAAACTCATATTGCATCTTCTCAAACAGCTGCAAGTTCACAACAAATCAGTGTTGCAGGATCTGTAGCTAAACAAAGAGAAGTAGATGTAGAAAATGCAAAATTGAACTTATCATATACCGTAATCCTTGCGCCAGAAGACGGTTACGTAGGAAAAGTACCTACACAGGCAGGTCAGTACCTACAGGCAGGAGCACAGTTATTTGCTTTGGTTAAAAACGATCAGAAATGGGTTGTGGCTAACTTTAAGGAAACTCAGGTAGACAAAATGGTAGAAGGACAAAAAGTGAAAATTGAGATTGATGCGTTCCCTGATCAGGAATTTGAAGGAGTAGTAAGTTCATTCTCTCCAGCTACAGGAGCTACTTTCTCTATTCTTCCTCCGGATAATGCCAGCGGTAACTTCGTAAAAGTAGTTCAGAGACTTCCTATAAAAATCGATTTTGTAAATCTTGATAAAAATATTGCAAAAAGATTAAGAACAGGAATGAACGTGAAGGCAGAAGTTGCATTGAAATAACATTTAAAACTGTTAAAAGTCAATGAACTTCGTTGTCAATAGTGAATCAGCTTTGCTATCAATTAAAATGAGAAGCTTTAAAATTCATCATTCACTTGTGAAACAAAATTCACCATTGACTTTTAACATAGAAAAAAACTTATGCAAGATTCATTAGTAGAATATGGAGCGCGTAGAGTGATCATTACGATTACTGCTATCCTTTGTGCCCTTCTTGAAATTGTAGACTCCACGATTGTAAATGTTGCCTTGAATGAAATGAAGGGGAATCTTGGATCTACACTTTCAGAAGTGGGTTGGGTAATTACGGCTTATGCCATTGGTAACGTAATTATAGTACCAATGACGAGCTGGCTTTCCCAGCAGTTTGGGCGTAGAAATTACTTTGCGGCATCCATCATTATATTTACCATATTTTCATTTTTATGTGGAAATGCGACCAATATCTGGGAACTCGTATTCTTCAGATTGATGCAGGGAATCGGTGGAGGAGCCTTATTGGTAACTTCACAAACGATCATTACGGAATCTTATCCGATTGAAAAAAGAAGCATGGCTCAGGCTATTTATGGTCTGGGAGTAATTATTGGTCCAACATTAGGTCCGCCTCTTGGAGGATATATCGTTGACAATTTCAGCTGGCCATATATTTTCTATATTAATATTCCGATTGGAATTGCAGCAACCTTGATGACACTGCAGTTTGTAAGAAGTCCGAAATATGCTGAAAAACGTAAAGTCTCGGATGTGGACTGGGTTGGAATTGGTTTACTGGCAGTAACAGTAGGTTCATTACAGTTCATTCTTGAAAGAGGTCATGAAGAAGACTGGTTTGCCAGCGGAATGATTGTAGCGTTTACAGTAGCTGCTGTTTTAGGATTTATATTATTCCTTTGGAGGGAACTTACCTTTAAATACCCGATAGTTGAGCTCAGGGTGCTTAAAAACAGTAACCTGAGAATTGGAACCATGATGTCTTTCGTACTTGGATTTGGACTTTATGGCTCTACATTCATCGTTCCGTTGTATACCCAGAGTATCTTGGGATGGACGGCGCTTCAATCCGGAGCACTGATGATTCCGGCAGCGTTAACGACAGCTTTCATGATGCCTATTATCGGAAGACTATTGGCAAAAGGAGCAAAACAGCAAATTCTGGTTTCATTAGGACTTTTCATCTTCTTTGTGTATAGCTTCTGGGGATATAAAATTCTGACACCAGACACCAGCAAAGAAGCCTTTTTCTGGATGCTTATCGTGAGAGGAGCAGGTTTAGGATTACTGTTTATTCCAATTACTTCTTTATCTTTAAGTACTTTGAAGGGACAGGAGATTGGTCAGGGAGCAGCCTTTACAGGGATGATGAGACAGCTGGGAGGATCTTTCGGGATTGCAGCCATCACAACCTTTATTGCTAACGCTGGTCAGAAATACAGGAATAATCTTATATCCCATCTGGACGAAAACAGCTTTGATGTACAACAAAGGCTCGCAGCTCTTAAAGCCAGTTTTGTAGCAAAAGGAATGACACCTGACGCCGCAATGAATGCCGCTTATAAAATGCTTGACCTATCTGTAACGAAACAGGCCACTGTTTTATCTTATATGGATGTATTTCTTTACCTTGGGATCATATTCCTGATATGTATTCCGTTTATCTTACTCGTAAAAGAAAGAAAGAGCAAAGAAAAAATAGATTTGAGTGAAGCCATGCACTAAATTTTAAATATCAGTAAAAGCGGACTTTAGTCTAGTCATGGTCGGAAGATTTTTTCTTCCGACTTTTTGTTTTTAGATATTCAATATTATTATTGTAATTAATTGATTATCAACTATTTAATTTGTTTTATTGTTTCATTTTTTCATTTTTTGTATCTTTATTGCTGATAATCAATTGTTTATGTCAGTTTTTAAAGATCACAAAATATCACTTAAAGATGTTTTAGAATTTATTCCCGAAGCACTTTTAAGTCACCTTTCCGCAAGTACAAAAGTGGATTATTATAGTAAAGTTTTGCATGGAAGAAAAATATTCTACCTGCTTTTGTATTGCATATTTGATAATGAAAAATTAAGTCAAAGAACACTCGAAGATACTTTTAATAGCAGTGGATTCAAAGCGTTATTTGGCTTAGGGGAAGAGGAAAAGATTCGAAGGAGTTCAATTTCTGAGAGGCTTTCAAAAATTGATTCCAATTATTTCCTAGAAATCTACGAACAGATGTACGAAAGATTTTCGGAACTTTATTCCAAGACAGAAATCGAAAAATACAACTTAATCAGAGTTGACAGTACCATTGTAGCTGATACATGTAACAAGCTTAAAGAAGGAATTGATCAGAAAAGTGGAAAAAAATTAGTGAAATTCAGTTTTTCATTTGACGGAATTTTGCCATCAGCGGTAGATGTTTTTACGGGGCAAAAATACTCAACAGAAGATAATGCTCTTGCCCAGGCTGTTCTGAACCAGGTGAAAAAAGAAGATCATCATGATAATATTTATATCATAGACAGAGGGATCCAGTCTACAAGAACGATGAAAGATTTTGAAGAAAAGCTTCTGAAATTTATTATCCGTTCCAAAGAAAACAGGAAATATGAAGAGATTGAATCTTTTATTAAAACAGAACCCCCAATAAAATGGGATGATTGGGGAGTTATTAAAGACAGCAAAGTGAAGCTTTACACCGGAAAACCCATCCAAAACAAACGGGGAAATATTCATCATCGTGAAGAAAAAGTAGAAACATATTTTCGGTTGATCGTTATCAAAAATGAAAAAACAGCTAAAGAATTTTGGTTCATAACCAACGAATTTGAACTTTCTGCCAAAGAAATATCGGATTATTACCGTAAAAGATGGGATATTGAGGTATTCTTCAGATTTATGAAACAAGAGTTGAATTTAAGCCATCTTGTTTCGCTCAATAAAAACGGAATTGAAGTAATGCTCTACATGACAATGATTGCTTCTATGCTGCTCTTGATTTACAAAAAAGTAAACAATTTAGGATATAAAACAGCTAAAAGACGCATCGCTATGGAACTTCGGGATATGATTACCGCAATTTTAATAATATTTGCGGGGGGGGATCCTGCAAAAGTCTTCAAAACTTAAAACATAAAAAATGGTCGGAAATTTCTTCCGACCATGACTAGACTTTAGTCCGCTTTTTTGTATTTGTATAAATAAAATGGGCTTTAGCCCATTCACAAAAGAGCAATATCTTCCCACCGGCTTCAGCCAAAACATAAAATCTCACACACGTTAACGAAAACCTTATCAAAAATATCAGCGCTATTCAATTTTATCGGAGATAAAATCTTTGTGCCTTATAATACATTCATACAAAACTTTCCGCACTTTTGCGTACATCAGCAAAATATTTTATTCAATTCTCTCTATCCATTCAATACCACTTACATCAATCAGTTTTAGTGTATAAATTTCACTTATTTGAAACATATTATCAATGTCAAGAGTGACATCAGCTTTTGCTCCCAGCGGAATTATTAAACTGTGTTTCCCAGGTTTTACTTTAGCAACATAATGATTGTGTATATTTTCTTTTGGAATTCCGGCGAGTTCTTTATAATCAAATTCCTTCAAAATCTTTCCGTTTTTGTCCAGAATATGGATTCCTATTAGGAAAGATCCGTACACATCAGCACCTTCTGTTCTGTACACTTGAAATTTTAGATCCGAATTATCATGAGAAATTATTGAAATCTCCAGTTTTGGTTTTACGGATTTATTATGCAGCGTTCCCCATACTCCTCCATGAAAATATTGATTGGTAAAAAGCGTTAATCCAAATATGATCAATGAACCTGCCAGTACAAAAATCTTTGGTTTTGAAATAGGAAAACTTCCGGAACCCAACCACTGAAACCATCTTTTTTGCGTGAAACTTTTATTATTTTTCATGAAATAATAATCTATTGAATAAAAGCTGCTTCCCGTAAGAAAAAGCACAAATCCGCCTGAAACCCCTAAAACCCCTATCTGCCATTCATCCAGACAGGTTGTTCCCAGCCAGCCGGAACCCAATAAAATTCCGAGAGCAAGACTTAAAATTCCGATACTCATCAAACGGGTAAATAATCCGAAAATAATGAATACCCCAACAAAGGCTTCAATAATGGTGAAAGCCATCATGGATTGTTGTAATGCATCAGGATGGGTAACCAGATATTCAATAATAGGCTTTATACCAAGGGCATTGGGTAAAAAATGATTGAATTTTTCTCCGATATAACCCTGTTCATCGGGAATAAGCTTGTTTTCGAGGATAAGCCGGCGCCAGAATGCTGAAAAGTAAGTCCATCCGATAACCATCCGGAGGGATAAAGTATATAATCCAGCCATATCCGAAGACGGGCTGTTTTTGATATTTTTCATTGAAATTAATATTATATTGTAAAAAACTGATTTTTAATGAGGCTTAAAAATTTTTAAACCAGATTAAGCTTCAGCCTTTTAAATAAAATATATTTCGGAGGGCTGTTCCCTGTAGAATGCCCTGAATACTTGTTGAGGAAAATCTTCTCTTCAAAAGGGTTTTCGATAGTTGAATAAAAATTGTAAAAAGAATCTTTGTATAGGCTCTGAACTTTATTTTTTGATACCGAAATTCCTGAAGAAGCTGATGCAGCATCACAACTGAAGGATAGGGAAGAGGTTATTTTCACCTTATTCAGACCACTGATGTACTGAATGTCAAAAATATCAAGAACATTTCTTTTTACAGAACACGGAGACAACGAAAATACCAATATAAGCATCGTAATGATGGCTTTATAGGTTTTCATATGGGCTCTTGAATTAGGCATTACTACAAAACTACACTTTATTTCCTGATAGAAGTTAAAAGGTGAGCCAATATTTCTACTATTATTTATGAAATTTACCTGACTGGTATTCACTTCTGAACATTATGATTAAATTTAAAAAATTAAAAATCACTACTGACGGACAGTTGTCACAGTTCTGATTTATCTTTACCCATCGAAAGTCTTACATAAAAACAGAAAAATATTGAAATGAGTTATTGTTTAGCAATAGAAGGAATGCAGCCTGAAAGCAGAAAAGAACTGCACAAAAATTATCATGACAATTATTATGGATTTCCCATTCATGATGATAATGAATTGTTTGGGAGACTTATTCTTGAAATCAACCAAGCAGGACTGAGCTGGGAAACAGTTCTGAAAAAGGAAGACAGCTTCAGAAAGGCATATGATCATTTTGATATTCAGAAAATAGCAGCTTATACGGAAGAAGACCGCGAGAGATTATTGAGTGATCCGGGAATTATCAGGAATAAATTAAAGGTGAATGCTGCAATAGAAAATGCAAAAACAATCATTGAACTCCAAAAGGAATTTGGATCCTTTGAACAGTGGCTGGAATATCATCACCCAATGACTTTGCAGGAATGGATGAAGCTATTCAAAAAAACATTCAAATTCACAGGTGGAGAAATTGTCAATGAATTTCTTATGAGTACAGGATATCTGAAAGGCGCTCATCATGAAACCTGCCCGATTCACTCCAAGGTATTGGCTCAAAAACCTTTGTGGCAAAAGGTTGAGGGGAAATAGAATAAGGATTATTCTTCAATTAATAAGTCTTGATTCCTACCTTTAGATTTTTATCTGAAATAAATCTAAAGATAGGAATCTCAGCTTTTTATACTCATTACTCTGTCAGAAAGCCTCAGAACAAAGAAATTGTATAAAGTGATGCTATTTTATTTCATGCTTCTTATCGAAACATCCGGTTTTTCACCTTGTGGAACAATGAAAATAGCATTATCAGTAATTGTATCCCCCGGATCAAAATAATAACTACCGGTTACAGGAATGGTACTGGTAATGAATTTCCCGGATTTATCGTAAGCAGAATAGGTAACATTCACCATTTGTGCCTTCATTTTTAATTCTATCTTTTTAGAAGTCAGTCTGGCTCCGGTTGCATTAATGCAGTCCAGTTCTACAAGGCCTATATTGCTTACAATTTGAGGAAAAGCAGCCAATCTGATGTTGTATGCTTTATCTGAATTATTTTTTACGGATGCAGACACTTTATAGCGGTCATAGGATTTTCCGCCGGATTCTATACTTTCTTTATTGAGAATATTAAAAGTAACAGCCATCCCGTTTACATCAACAGTCTGGCCATCAGAAATTTTTTGTGCATGTATGCTTATTCCTAAGAAGATAAATACAGGGAACAATAGTAAAGAGGTTAGGTTTTTCATAGTATTGGTTTGTGTATTTAAAGATAATTATTTTTACACAAAATAATACAATGTAGAATTTTTTAAATTTTAAATATTATATATATTGTTATTTTTCATCAGCTCTTTATGCTCATTTCCCCATTTTTCAAACTCAAGAATAATAGGTTTCAGTTTGTAACCAATTTCTGTAAGCTCATATTCTACCCTTGGCGGAACTTCTGCATATACAGTTCTGGTAATGATTTTATCTTCTTCCAGTCTGCGAAGCTGAAGGGTAAGCATACGTTCTGTAATGTTCTGAAGCTTCTTTCTAAGTTCCCCGAATCTCATTTTCCCGTTGATCAGATAACAGCATATTGCCAATGCCCATTGTCCCCCGATGGTGTTAGAAGCATAAATTTCCGGACATTCATCAGCAAGCGCTTTTTTATTGGCGAAATTGGTTGAGGTTTCCTTTATTTTAGTCATTACTTACATTTTTTATAGTACCATACAATAGGTTGCTAATGTACGAAATGTAAGTTACGTGTTGTAATTTTGTAATAGAAATTTAAACATAATGAAGACCTTAGTAATTGTAACACACCCAGATATTGAAAAATCTGTGATCAATAAAAAATGGATTGACGAATTAAAAAAACACCCTGAAAAATATACTGTTCATCAATTGTATGAAGCTTATCCTGATGGAAAAATCAATGTGGCTCAAGAGCAAAAGTTAATGGAATCTTATGACAGAATTGTATTCCAGTTTCCTTTTTACTGGTTCAGCAGTCCGCCACTTTTAAAACAATGGCTGGATGAGGTGGTTTTGTATGGCTGGGCGTATGGAAGCAACAGTGGTTTCAAGCTGGCAGGAAAGAAAATGTCACTGGCCGTTACAGCAGGTATAGATGAAGAAGCCTATACAGCATCCGGAGTATATAAATACACTATGAACGAACTTTTCAGACCTTATGAACTGACTTTCGATTATATAAAAGCAGATTACAAAGAACCTTTCGTTTATTACGGAATTGAAAGAGATTCTTCTGATGAATGGATTAACAGAAGTGTTCCAATGTATCTGGAATTTTTGGATAACTTATAGAAATATGAAGAGTAAGTTGAGCTCTTGATTTAATAAGGAGTTCAACTTACTTTTGAATATATTCAAAAGGCTCTGCATTCCAGTCCTGTACATATTTCTTTATTGTATTACTGTCAATATTAAAGGGAACATCCTGATATTTCCAACCTTTTTCTGGAATTTTTAAGTCAATAAGATAGTTTTCAATAGAGTAGATATCAAGTATCGCTGAATTATCAGGTTTTATAGAGTCAAAAATAATAAGAAATTGATCTCCTTTCTGATAAGAGACATTAGCTGTTTTAGAGTAGGTATGGCCATTAACATGATATTTGTAATCTATTCCTACACCATTATTGTTTTTATAATGCCAATCTGATATGGCTCCTCCAATTGTATATTTAGGATTTTTGAGAATATCATTGATTCCTAAATTAGCACTAATTAACCAAAATATAATCAGTCCTAAAGTAAGTATCAAAATAATGATATGAAATTTTTCTGAGATCAATTTCTTCATGTCCGATCAATATACTTTTCATTAAACTTTTGCAGATCTACTACTTGTTCCTGAAAATATTCTTTAAATTTATGTGAAAGGCTTTGATCTTTAAATTTAACAATAGTATATCCGCTGTCAAAAGAAATAATTTCTAACATACTTTCCTGAATTAAAAAATGATCAGGTTCCCAAACACTTGTATCTTCAGCAGATAATCTGGAGACTGATGAAGTATCTGGTTCACTATTATTTGGAACAGCTGAAATGATTCCCCAAATGATCTGAGTATTGCTTTTATAGAGCTGTTCAAATTCCTGATGATCCAAAACAAAATAATCTTCATCAAAATTGATAGGAAGCGGCTGATCAGATATAAAATCTAAATCTGTCAGAATCCATTTATAAAAAGCAAGGTCATTCCAAACAGGTTTCAAAACCTCATGAAGATTGGTATGGAATTTTACCTTTTTTGTACTTCTGATAATCCAGTTCATCTATTCTTTATTTAAAACCCTGTTAATTCTTTTCTCTGCTTCCTCCATTATTATTCCATTATGAAAGTCATATACAAACGGATGCTCATAGCTTTCATGATGATAAACAAAAGGCCGTCCGATAGAATTATTTACTACTACAGTTGTAGGAATACTTTCCTCAAACTCATAATCCGGAAGATAAGTAGCAAGCCATCCGAAATATTCTGCTTCGAATTCTTTATTGTCATAGTTTTCAACATATTCATTGAAGTTTTTTTCACTCAATGATACCCAGATTCCATATTCCAGATCTCTGCAGTCATCAGTAACCTCCTGTACAAGAACGGTGCGGATAAATCTATGGGTATCTTCAGTATCTTTTACAATACATAAGTCTGAAGTGAGTTCAGTAGTCTTTAATTCCTCTTCTGATAGACAGTAATAAAAATAAGGAGCGTTATAAGCTATCGCAGGCCAGTCTTCTTTCTCTTCTCCACAGCATTGGCAGATATATTTCATACTATTGTTTTATTTATAATATATAATATTGGTTAATTTAAAAGATAAAACCCTTACCCCACCGTAGGTGTATCCTCTTCTTTCAGTATTTTTTTCTCCTTCATGGTAAGCAGCATTCTTTCGTATTTGTACTTTTCCCAGTTGAAGGTGTTGAGAAAATCAAGAGCCGCCTGAAAACCTCTGTTAAAAAGTTCTTCCTTTTCTTCTTTTTTCATAAAGAAATTCAGCCAGCTGCTGGTACCGCAGTTTACGGTCTGTATACTATACAATTTGTAAAAAGTATGTTTGGTAAGAAATGTTTTATCATTAAATCCTTTTAAAGTACTGATGATATTTCCGGCATAGCTGAACGGGCTTTTAAGAATTTCCTGACTGGTTTTTCCTTTTTCCGAAAGAATGGCAGAATCACTGGTCAGCTGCACTCCGAAAAGAGGCATTCTGGGATAAAAAACTTCATCCGCATGAAACAAATCAATCGGAAAATTGGAAATACTGCCACCATCAATGAAAACACCGGCAGGATTAATATCTTCAGGCTTTGTATTCATCCAGTATCTCCAGGCATACTCTACAGAATCATCATTCTTATTGATTTGCTTTTGAAAAGGCTCAAAGAAAAATGGAACTGCCATAGATGCTCTTACAAATTCGGCCGGGCTGATGTGCTTCAGTTCTTCCTCAGACCAATAAAGGTTGGCCATTGTAGGAAGTTCTACCTTAATTTTAGCATTGATGTCAGTGGTAATAACCACATATTCAGATTTTAAAAGGTAGAAAGGATTGTTTTTATAATAATCATTATTAACGGCACTTTCATAGAAAATTCTGTACCGGGTTAAATCAATATGTTCCTGGTTTTTGGTTTTGATTTTTTCAATGCTTTGCAAAGCCATATTATAATATTCCTGTCCGTTTCCGTAGCGGTAATTAAGGTTGAGGCCATATTCCTTCTGAATAAATTTTTCGTTGAGGTTAGCAACTGTTTGTATTCCAAAACGCACTAATGCATTTTGCATGGTATTCTGAAAGGCATTTCCCGGATTAAGCCCGCTATTTTCCTTTCTGAAATTATCATATAACTTTTGAACACAGAAAAAGAGAATAACAGCCGGAATCAGAGGAATCAAAAACATCAGTTTGGCATTCAGTATTGTAGAGGGATTAACCAAAAACGGAATACTGATCAGAATAATAAACAGGATTCCAGCAATAATGGTATTGATTTTGAAGAAATCTTTATTATTAAGCATCGCATGCAGCGTCGTTTTTACATACGTTTTTCCATCCATGAAATCTGCAAAATCCCAGCTGAAAAGAATATCCTTAATCAATTCACTTTTAGCTTCTTCTTTAGTTTTACACGCTGCTATAAGCATTGTATTAATTGCTCCGGCGCTTGTTCCGGCTACTTTCAGAAAACGGATTCCAAAAATTTCAAGCCCGTAAAGATAACCCACCAGTGCACTTCCCCAGACGCCGCCACCTTCCTGTACAAACTCTATATACTGATTCCCGTTCTGATCCAGAAGATCAGAAAATTCTTTGGCCGAAATATTCTCGTGCAAGGCAAGCAGCTTATCCCTGGATGTCTGTGAGAGAGAAGGATCTTCCAGAATTGTGTTAAGGTTATCAGCAGTCATGGTATTTTGTTTTAATGGTGTCTTGTCATTGCGAACCGCGGTGAAGCAATCTAATAATCTAAATTAATAAACCGATTTATATTTTTGCGACTTTCCGTTCAAGGAAAAAATTACCACTGTTTGCGCCTCACATAAATAAACGTACTGAGCATAACAGTAGCCATAGCTCCAAGCGTTATAAAATATCCATACTTATGATGAAGCTCCGGCATATTATCGAAATTCATTCCGTAAACTCCGGCAATAAATGTGATGGGTAAGAAGTAAATGGAATAAATTGCCAAAACTTTCATTACCTGATTGGCTTTTTGATCAGAAAGAGCCAGGAACATGGAAATAAGGTTGGTGATCTGGATATTTAAATGATCAAAATCGGCAACAACATCTTTATGCTTATCTTTTAAATCCACAATTTCTGAATCCTGAAGATTGAGTAATTTAAACTTATCAATGGCATCCGTAGAAATTACCAATACCCTTGAGTTCAGCCCTGATTTTCTTTTCAGCTTGTAAAGACGTCGGATCTGGTTCGTGTGATTCGTGTTTTTAAGAAAGATCTCGTTTTCAATATTATCCATTGTTTCGAACAGGCTTAAAGATTCATCATCGAAACTTTTCATGATCAATATTGCAATTTTCAGCATGATTTGTTGCGGCATAAGATCCTCCTGAATCAATGAAATTTGCTTTTTAGTTTCAGAAATACTTCTTGTTTTCATCCTGTGGATGGTAATAATGGTATTCTCTACCAGAAAAATTCCGATTTTGGTACTGATATCACTAATGGTATTGAGATTTTTTCTCTCCAGTTCTGTACTTTCACGAAGGAGAAAAAACTTTACATTTCCGTCCTCTTCATATTTGGGAAGGTGATTGGGATCCATGGTATCTTCCAGAAGAAGATTATTGATTTCATATCTTTCATGAAGAAATTTCAGGTCTTCCGCAGTAGGAGCCTCTACATCTACCCATTCGCACTGGGAGGTTCTGTATATCGTATCAATTGGCATAAAGTAAAAATACTAATATTTTGAAAAAGTATGTATTAAATAGTCATTCCTTAAGAAATGCTATTTTCTAATTTATTTTTAAACATAGAATTAGAAAATAGGATAATTTGTATTTGATAAAAAAATAAACTCAATTCTTTTTTCAGTATTTCCATCATTTTCTTCATATTCCAGGCGGTTGCTGATAATAATGCATTGATTTGTGGCCCCATTTCTCCCATGAAATAATTTTGAGCCAGCCTAAAATCCGTCTTTAAGTGTCCGATGATAGGTTCGATCGCTGCTCTAGTTCTGAATTTCTTGCGTTTTATTTGTTTTTGATAAGCGGTGTCTGTTTTTCTTGGAGTGCTTGGAATAGAGATTTTTACGCCTTTGATCTCCGATTTTCCTCTGCCACCTCGATCGTAAACGAGTTCTTTTGGAAGTTGCTGACCACTGTTTTCCATTTGCTCCAGAAGCGGCTCAATGGTGTGACCATCGTATGGTGTTTGTAAAAATGCCTTAATCCCAAGAATGATTTTTTTGCCTTTGCCCGAGGTCGTTATCAAGCCCACCTTATTTCCAAATTCATACTGTTTATGAGCTTTTCCTTTCGCAATACATCGGGTAAATGGTTTGTGAATGCTGTAAATTTTATCGGTATCGTTTCTTTTTTGAGTAACCGCTTTGGCGTAAAGTGTCAGTGTATTTTTGTAAAACTCTTTCTGTTCTGCCGTAAAATTGCGTTCCAGTTCTCGTATCAGCCTCATGGCGATGGTTTTTAATTGTCTTTGTGACTTTCTTGCCATTTTAGCTCGCTTAGGATGTTTGCCGTTGTAGGTGTTGCGAACCAGTCGTTTGCTGACTTTCGTGTAGCGCTGTCTCTGCTTTAGGCCTTCTTTTTCGGCTATTTTGTTGCAATAATCAATTACTTTTTTACACAATTTCGCATCCGTAGGAAAAGTAGTGTTATTCTCTTGAACCGTGGTATCTGACAAAACAAAATGTGAAGTATTGACCTTTGCATCATGCATCCTTACACTGTAGGCAAAGATTTTTTCAATACCGTTTTCGCCAATTCTTTTTCGGAAATGCACAAAATTACTTGGGTCACACGGGAATTCATGTTCAAAGAAAACTCTTCCGCAAAAATACTGCATGTAAGGATTCATAATCCACGCTGAGGCAAGGGTTTCATCGCCCAAATTGTACAGGTGCTTCAAAAGAAGGCAGCCCACCATAAACCGAATCGGATGACTTGGATTGCCTACTTTAGAATACAATGGAGAAAATTCTTTCTCGAAATAATTCCAATCAATTTTTTCTGAAAGCAATACAAGTTCGTGCTTCTCATCAATAAAATCCACCAACATCGGGCGAAATAATTCTGGCAGTTTTTCTGGATTTTTTCCCAACATATTTGCAAGGTTTTAAAGCTCTAAAATACAAAAACCTGCAAGAAAAAACAAATGAATCAATATTTAGAATACTAATATCCAATGTTTTAAATGTATTTTAAGGAGTGACTAAATAAGTTTTATCTTTGCCAAAATTAAAAAACTATATGATTAAAAGTACCATAAAAGGGGTAGGATTTTATGTTCCAGATAACGTCGTTACAAATGACGATTTATCAAAACTAATGACGACCAATGACGAATGGATCACAGAAAGGACAGGTATCAAGGAAAGAAGACACAGAAAAAATAGAAATGACTCTCAGGAAACCAGTGCTTATTTAGGTTTTAAAGCTGCAGAAAAAGCGATTCAGAATGCTGGTCTTACCTCAAAAGATATCGATTATATTGTTTTCGCAACTTTATCGCCGGATTATTATTTTCCTGGTTGTGGTGTTTTGCTTCAGGATATGTTGGGGTGTGATACAATTGGAGCATTGGACGTGAGAAATCAGTGTTCAGGATTTGTATATTCTATGAGTGTGGCAAATGCATTTATTAAATCAGGTACTTATAAAAATATTCTTGTTGTAGGAGCGGAGGTTCATTCTTTTGGATTGGATTTTTCTGATGAAGGAAGAGGGGTTTCTGTAATCTTTGGGGATGGAGCAGGAGCTGTAGTCCTTTCTGCAACAGAAGATGAAAATGCAGGTGATATTTTAGCGATGAATATGCATTCTGAAGGAAAATATGCAGATGAGCTTTGTACTCAGTTTCCGGGTTCAAAATTCGGATGGAGTGACAGAATGAGAAAAGAACCGGAGAATGTTACCAATAAAGAAGTTTATCCTATCATGAATGGAAACTTCGTATTCAAACACGCGGTAACAAGATTCCCGGAAACCATGATGGAAGCTCTGAACAAAGCTGGAAAAACAATTGAAGACCTTGATATGTTCATTCCACATCAGGCGAACCTTAGAATTGCTCAGTTTGTACAGGAAAAATTCGGATTACCGAACGAAAAAGTCTTCAATAATATTCAGAAATACGGAAATACCACAGCTGCGTCTATTCCAATTGCTTTAAGTGAAGCAATTGAGCAAGGTAAGATAAAGAGAGGAGACCTTGTACTTCTTTCAGCTTTCGGAAGCGGATTTACATGGGGAAGCGTTCTTTTTGAATATTAATGAGTGAAAAGACAATAAGGTTAATAGCTTATTGAAATACATTGAATACGTGAGAGTTCCCCTCCAATGGAGAAGGTAGCGAAAATTCAAAAAAATTTTAAGGGGTTAATTCAATCATACAATTAAAAATCCCGCAGAACTTCTGTTCTGCGGGATCTAATTTTTTTATAGTATCTATTAAAGACTCTTCAATAATTTTTCTGTGTCAGAAGAATCCTGTCCTGTGCTTTTTGCCAGTTCAATAGACTTTTCCGCCCACATTTTTGCATTTTTCTTATCGCCTACTTTATTATAAAGATTGGCTAAAGTATCTGTATTGGCAAAATTCTGATCTTTTTTTACAGATTCCTGTGCCCATGCAATTGCTTTTTCCAGAGAAGTTTTATTGCTTACATTTTCAAAGAAATTCCACGCAAGAGAATTCAGTTCTTCAGAACCTGCAGCAGAATAATCTTTGTAAAGATCAAGAGCTAGTTTTTCATACTCAGGAATATCTTTATTCTTTAAAGCTCTGTTGGCTTTCATTCTTTTTAAGACCTTGTCAGCTTCTTCCTTAGTCAGAAACTTCTGAGCTTCGGCCATGAAATAAGCATCATCCCATTTTTTAGTATCCGGATTATATGCCTTTTTAGAAACAGTGTTCAGCTTTATATTCTTGTCGAATTTTTCGTACTTATCCTCAGGAAAGAATTTAACGATATCAGCTTTTTTATCCTGAAAAATCTTATACAAAGGGCTGTCTGTAGTTTGTACTCCTGAAAGAAGCATCTGAACATCTTCCTGATCTAAAGTAGGCTTTTGCTGAAAATAACGGTTCATCACCTTACCAGCAAAATCAGCATCATTGTACATGGTAAGCCCGGCAAGATTCTTTAAAAACTCAGGATCTTTTTCTCCTTTTTCAAACTGCTCTTTCAAAGAAGTCACTCTTTTGTTAGGATCTTCAGCATCTTTTGCAAACTGGATGAAGTCTTTTTCTTCCACATATCCCAGTGTTCTGTGTACTGCTTCACCATTCCCATCAATGAAAAGGTAAGTTGGGAATGCTTTTACATTATATTTTTTAGCAAGCTCTATTCCTTCTCCTTTTTCCATGTCAATTTTAGCGTTGATGAAGTGAGAATTATAATAATCTCCTACTGACTGAAGCGGGAAAATATTTTTTACCATCAGTTTACAAGGTCCGCACCATGAAGCATATGCATCTATAAAGACAAGTTTTTTTTCTTTTTTTGCTTTAGCAAGGATAGAGGCAAAGTTGCCGTCTTCAAACTTAATTCCCTGTGCCCAGGCAAGGGCCCCTATAAAGATTGTGGAAAGTATGGCTATTTTTTTCATAAAAACTTTTTATTCCCTGCAAATGTAATAAATATGATGGCACATGAGCCGTTCATATTGAAAATAATTATACCGTAACATTAGTTTTAAAACAGAAATAGGGTGATGTGAAAGATAATCATGTATTGTTTTGGTGTAATTATTAAAATTAACGTAAATGACTATTTTTAGTTAAATAGTTAAATTTCAATATAATATTTTAATAAAAAATAAAATATCACTAGTTTTGTAAAAAACAAAAAGACACCCAGTGAAAATAATGATGAATTATTATAGAATAAAAATAATAATTTATTTTTCCATGTCTAATAATCTACTGAAACTTTTGTTTTTGCTGATAACAGCAGTCCCCATATCTGCACAGAAAAAAAACAGCTTTGATCTGATCTGTGAAAAGACTTCTTCCGTTACTGCTTATAAAGATTTGCCCAAAGCAATCAAAACAGCAGATTCTCTTTATATGAATGCACAGCAGCCTTCCGAAAAGATAAAATGTCTTGTCCTTTCCTCTGAGCTTTATCATCATGCCGGTGAACTGAAAAAAGCAATTTGTTACAGCGAAAATGCCCACTCGGTGATCAACCAGATTAATGATCCGGAATGGATGGCTGTGGTAACAAGATTACTTGCGAGACAATATAGACAGGTAGGGTTATATGAAAGATCCAAAAAATACATTGTAAAAGGGCTGGAAGCTTCCGGCAGGATTTCCGATTTTCAAAAAAGTAATGAAGCGGCAGGGCTTTTGAACCAGGAAATGGCTTTCTATGAAATGGAGCTGGGGAATTATTCCAATGCAATACGATACATTGAATCTTCCCTGAAATATTTTGAAAAAATAAATACCAGCGGTGAAAATAAAACGTCTGCTGCTTCTTATCAGGTTTTGGGAGATGTTTATTTTAAACTTAATGATTATAATGCTTCTGAAAATTATTATAAAAAAGCAGAAAGATTGCTTAATGGCACAAGCTGTACATTGGGACTGATCTACAACGGGCTGGGAGGAATCCGCCTGAAACAGAAAAACTGGAAAGATGCCGAATTATACCTCAAAAAAGCAGAAAAAATAGCCGATACATCCCGAAGTCTTAGGCTGAAGAAAGCCGTATATTCCAATATCAATGATTATTACGAGGGAACCGGAGATAACTATAAAGCCTCTTTATATGCTGTGAAATATGTTCGCACTTACGACAGCATTGCGGCCCGTAACCAAAGTTTTGCAGGAAAGGGTTTAGATGGTTCAAAAGGGAAGTCCGGTAAAAAAGACAGTCATATGAACCTGATAAAGAATACCACAATTATTATTTTGTTTACTTCATTAGTTGGATTGTTGGTTTTCTTTAGATTCAAACAAAAAAAGCAACGTTCCAGATTTAGAAATATCATAAGAGCTCAGTTAAATATGATCAGAAGCAGGACACCTTATCCTGTGAAAGGATTTGACAATGCTGAATTCTCCAATATATCTGTGGAAGAAATTGACGAAAAAGACTCTGAAGCAGACCGCCGGAGAAATGATTCTCTGATGACCTCGGAAACGGAACTAAAATTACTTGAACTGCTTGAAGATTTTGAAAAAGGTAATCTTTATAACAATAAAGGAATGTCCCTGTCTTTTCTTGCAGGAGAGCTGAATACCAATACAAAATATCTGTCTTATGTAATTAATCAGCATAAAAGTGCAGATTTTAAAACATACATTAACCGTTTAAGAATCAATTATATTGTAGATAAACTGATTAATGATGAAAAGTACAGGCAGTATAAAATAAGTATTCTTGCCGATGAGTGCGGCTTTTCTTCTCACAGCAAGTTTGCTGCAGTCTTTAAGGCGGTTACCGACTATTCTCCGTCAGCCTATATTAAATATCTTGATGCTGAAAACCAATCAGATAAAAATGTTCATTTTCCCGAAAATGATTAAAAAGAGAGGATATTTTGAATTCTATCTTGCCATTTTCACGAAAATGAACATCCTATTATTTTAAAGAAAGTCTTTGCTGTCCTATATTTGCGCCAGTTTTAGGGAAAGAAACACCATCGTACTACAGCTTATCTCTTTTATTTTTTTGAAGGATTATTCTTTCTTCAAAATAAGCTACACCGTAAGAATATCCAATTCCTAAGCTGAAAAAACAAGCCATGAAAATTAGCATATAAAACGCAGATCTATTTCATTATTGAAATAACTGTTGTTCCCATTTTTATCTTTAAAAGAATATTCTGTCAGAATATGTATAACATCCCATAATCGGGGTTGATTGCCCGGTTTTTTTTCAGTCAAGTTTTTTTAAGTGCAAATCCACAGAAGTCTGTGGATTTGTGATTTTATTTAACTTTCGTACTGTCTGTTTTTACTTTTGAAGTATCAGTGGCTGCGGGAGAAGGGATGGAGTTGGCTACAGCAGAATCTCCCATTCTGTTTCTTAATGAATCTTTGTCGTGAGCATCTTTATACTCTTCTCTTTTTTCTTTGTTTTGAGCACAGCTTCCAAGAAAAAGAAGTCCAAGAACGGCTCCTATCCATAATTTTTTCATAATAGTCAATTTTAATGTTTGGTTTTAATCAAATATAAGGATTTATAAGATAAAAGATAAAAGATATTCCTTAAATATCTGAATTCAATAGGAGTGGAGTGGGTTTGGGCTACTTTAAATATAAAATATCATCTACTGGCCTTGTTTCGGCCATCAATCGAAATATATTCCACATTATTCAAAAAAATCTGCAGAGCTTTCATCTGCAGATTTCCTTTTTTAGATTGAATGTTTATAAATTACTATTTGACAGGAGTTGTTACCATAGAATCCTTTTTCATCTTGATACTGTCAGGATTCGTCATTTTAGTAGTCATTGTATCAGTAGTGGCAGGTAATGCACTTTTCTGTGTGTTCTCTACCGTTGCTGAGTCCCGGCTACTTGTAGACATTGTCGATTCTTTGGTTCCACAGCTCACCGCAAATATTCCTATTCCAACGGTTGCTAGCAATAACTTTTTCATACTATTCTATTTTGGGGGTGTTATATCAATAAAAAAATCAACAATTATTCCTAATAAGGTAGACAGAGTTGTAAAATATCGGTAAAGTTTGTTAAAAGATGTTAGGTAGCAGGTTTTAGGGATTAGTATGTAGGGGGATAAATGTTAGAGAGTATTAGAGTATTAGAGTATTGGAGTATTGGAGTAAAAGTGTAATTTCTGGCTACAAGTAACCTTAAACTTTGAATCTTGAACCCAACCCCGGCATGCTGCATCTCGTACCCCGAACTCATTACCCTAAAAAAGCCCCGAAACCGAAATTCCGAGGCTGTATTCATAGAACAGACAACAATTACTCATTGCCTATTACTTATTAATTACCCTAGGTATGGATATTTGTAGTTCTTTGGAGAAACAAACGTTTCTTTTACGCTTCTTACAGACGTCCATCTTAGAAGATTCATTTTAGAACCTGCTTTATCGTTGGTTCCTGAAGCTCTACCACCACCGAAAGGCTGCTGACCTACTACGGCACCAGTTGGTTTATCATTGATATAGAAGTTACCGGATGCATTTTCTAAAGCTTTATAAGCTTCGTTGATGGCGTAACGGTCTTGTGAGAATACAGAACCAGTCAATGAATAAGGAGAAGAAGAATCTACTAATTTAAGAGTCTCTTTCCAGTCTTGGTCTTCATACACAAATACAGAAAGGATTGGACCGAAGATCTCTTCTACCATGCTTTCGTATTGAGGATTTGTAGTTTCAATTACTGTTGGGTGTACGAACCATCCTTTAGAATCATCCACTTTTCCACCGATTGCTACAGTAGCTTCACCTGAAGCGTTAGCTCTGTCAATGTATCCTTTACATTTTTCAAAAGAATTTTTGTCGATTACAGCGTTTACGAAGTTAGAAGTATCTTCGGGAGAACCCACTTTGATTGTACTCATCTGAGCTTCCATTACTTTTTTTACATCAGCCCAAAGAGATTTTGGTACATAAGCTCTTGAAGCAGCAGAACATTTTTGTCCCTGATATTCGAAAGCGCCTCTTACCAATGCAGTCGCTACAGCTTCTACGTTAGCAGACGGGTGAGCAATAACAAAGTCTTTACCACCTGTTTCTCCAACAATTCTTGGGTATGTTCTGTAATTGTGAATATTATCACCGATCATTTTCCACATTCCCTGGAATACTTTTGTAGAACCTGTAAAGTGAAGACCAGCGAAATCACGGTGAGCCAATACTTTTTCCGCAGTTTCTTTACCATCTGTAAAGATCATGTTGATAACCCCGGCAGGAAGACCCGCTTCTGTTAATACATCCATGATTACTTTTGCAGAATATACCTGCTTGTCAGACGGTTTCCAAACCACTACGTTACCTAGCATTGCCATACAAGTTGGAAGGTTACCGGAAATAGCCGTAAAGTTGAATGGAGTTACTGCAAAGCAGAATCCTTCTAATGGTCTGTACTCAACACGGTTCCAGATTCCGTTGTCAGAAACTGGCTGCTCAGAATACATTTCTGTCATGAACTCTACATTGAATCTTAAGAAGTCGATGAACTCACAAGCTGCATCAATCTCAGCCTGGTGTACATTCTTAGACTGTCCGATCATGGTTGCAGCGTTGATCACATCTCTGTAAGGACCTGCTAAAAGATCAGCTGCCTTTAAGAAAATTGCTGCGCGTTGTTCCCAGCCTAGTTCATTCCATTCTTTTTTAGCTGCCAATGCCGCGTTGATAGCGTCATCCACATGCTGCATACCACCCTGGTAATAGAATCCGAAATCATGAGCATGATCCTGTGGAGACTGAAGCTGAACTTTTGTATCCGTTTTTACTTCTTTTCCGTTGATGATCATTGGAATTTCCACCTTTTCAGCCCACATTTTTTTATATGTATCGATAAGGCTTTTTACTTCCGGAGATCCCGGTTCGTATGAATTTACCGGCTCGTTTACCGCTAATGGTACTTGCGAAATTGCTTTTGACATATTACGTTTTATTATTTTATTAAATTTAATAAGATGTGTATACAAATTTACAATAATTATAAAGAAAGAAAAAATACACGATGTTTTTGTAAAATAAACCTTAAAACAAATGAAATAATAGGATATAAGTTTTTTTTGACTATAAATTTTACGAAATATTAATCTATTTGTTCTGTTTTTTAGGGTTGAGAAAAAAATACTACCATTTACTGTCATTATAGGAATTAGGACAATAAAAGAATTGTCATAGTTTAAAAATAGCTATTAACCGCTGTAAATAAGGTATTTGTAGTGGAATGTTAAAATTGTATAAATTCACATTTGTTGCGATTTTGAACATTTTAAATAATTTTTTTGATAGCGGAAGGGATAAGATTGTTCTACTTTTACATCATTATTAACAGGTATGAAAAAAAGAGTCCTATTTTTCTCTTTTGTGATATTTTTCTCAGCATTGTGTGCATGTCTTTTTGCACATAAAGGGAAAGCTCAACCATATTCTGATATCCTTTCAAAAATTCATCTTCTTCAGCAGAAATCTGATCAGCAGACTCAGCCTGAAATGTACAGTTTTTCAGATGTACAGGACGTACAGGATTCCAACGACTGGGAGAAAGTGAAATTTGATTACTCCATTCTTGCACAGCAGTGGTTACAGTATTTCTTTGCAGGCTATACTTACAATACACAGGTTGCGGCCATTCAAAACCGTACTTATATTACAGCGCCAAGATATATTTTGTATCATTGCCTGCAGATAGCTGGCTGCTAATTCTTTTTTTAATTTTAATGATCCCTCATGGTTTGTATTAACGTTAATACAGATCTGTAAGCATCATTTCCCATTTTACATTTTTGAACATATCTATTTTGCCTTTATGGAGAGGCGAACCGGATACTGTTTGTCCAATTTTAAATAAAAATATTATGCATTTAACACCGAGAGAAACGGAAAAGCTTATGCTATTTCTGGCAGGCGAACTCGCGCTGAAAAGAAAGGCAAGAGGCCTTAAATTAAACTACCCTGAATCAATAGCACTCATCAGCCATTTCTTGCTTGAAGGCGCAAGGGACGGGAAGAAAGTAGCCGAACTGATGCAGGAAGGTGCTAATCTTCTTACTAAAGAGGATGTGATGCCTGGCGTGGCAGACATGATCCACGATGTTCAAATAGAAGCAACTTTTCCGGATGGGACGAAGTTGGTAACCGTACACAATCCAATCCGTTAATACCTACTGATCATGATACCAGGAGAAATTTTTGTAAAAGAAGGTACAATTGTCTGCAATGAAGGCAGAGAAACTGTAAAAATAAGAGTAACAAACACAGGAGACCGTCCTATTCAGGTAGGTTCGCACTTTCATTTTTTCGAAGTGAATAAAGCCATGAGCTTTGATCGTGAGAAAGCTTTCGGAAAGAGACTGAATATTGTAGCAAGTACTGCAGTGCGTTTCGAACCGGGGGAAGAAAAAGAAGTGGAATTGGTAGAAATAGGAGGAGCCAAAAAAGCAATGGGCTTTAATAATCTTGTTGATGGACAGGTAGATTCTGAAGATCAAAAAAAAGCAAGCCTTGCAAAAGTTGAAGAGTTAAACTTTAAAAATCACTAAGATGAGCTTACACGTAGACAGAAAACAATACGCCAATATATTAGGTCCTACAGCTGGAGACAAAATCAGACTGGGAGATACCGAAATTATTATTGAAATCGAAAAAGATTTCACTCATTACGGAGACGAAGCTGTTTTCGGAGGAGGAAAAACAGTACGTGATGGTATGGGACAAAATGTTACTGCTAAAAGGGATGAAGGTGTTTTAGATCTTTGCATTACCGGAGCCGTAATCATTGATCACTGGGGAATTGTAAAAGGAGACATCGGAATCAAAGACGGGAAGATTGTAGGAATCGGAAAAGCAGGGAATCCAGATACAATGGACGGTGTAAGTCCTAATATGATCATCGGGGCTTCAACCGAAGTTCACGGAGGAAAAGGATATATCGTAACAGCCGGAGGTATTGATACCCATATCCATTATATCTGCCCTCAACAAATCGAAACATCGCTTTACAGCGGAATTACAACAATGATCGGTGGGGGGACAGGCCCTAATGACGGAACCAATGCTACAACGGTTACTCCGGGAAGCTTCAATATGCAGAAAATGCTTGAAGCAGCAGAAGAATATCCAATGAACCTTGGCTTCTTCGGGAAAGGAAACTGTTCGGCAGAAGAACCTATTGAAGAGCAGGTAGAAGCAGGTGCTTTGGGAGTAAAGATTCACGAAGATTGGGGAGCAGCTCCGGCAACCATTGATGCTGCACTAAAGGTTGCGGATAAATATGACGTTCAGGTAGCGATCCACACCGATACCTTGAATGAAGGAGGATTCCTTGAAGATACCATGAGAGCCATCAACGGAAGAGTAATCCACACTTTCCACACAGAAGGAGCAGGTGGAGGTCACGCACCGGATATTATTAAAGCAGCAATGTATCCAAACGTATTGCCGGCTTCTACCAATCCTACGCGTCCTTACACGGTCAATACAATTGATGAGCACTTAGATATGCTGATGGTTTGCCACCACTTGAGCAAAAACATTCCTGAGGATGTAGCGTTCGCAGATTCCCGTATCCGTCCTGAAACCATTGCAGCAGAAGATATTCTTCATGATATGGGAGTTTTCAGCATCATGAGTTCAGACTCTCAGGCGATGGGAAGACCAGGTGAAGTAATCACCAGAACATGGCAGACGGCAAGTAAAATGAAAGAACAGAGAGGTGATCTTGTTGAAGATAAAGGCCATGGTAACGATAACTACCGTGCGAAAAGATATGTAGCGAAATATACCATTAACCCAGCTATTGCACACGGTATTTCAGAATATGTAGGATCTATTGAAGAAGGAAAATTAGCCGACTTAGTGATCTGGAAACCTGCATTATTTGGTGTAAAACCAGAAATGATTGTAAAAGGAGGATTCGTAATTGCAGCTAAAATGGGAGATCCTAACGCATCTATTCCAACGCCTCAGCCGGTTATTTACAGAAATATGTTCGGAGCTCACGGAAAAGCAAAGTTTGGTACTTGCGCCAATTTTGTTTCTCAGATTTCTATTGACAATGGAACAATTGCTTCCTACAAACTGGAAAAAATGATTCTTCCGGTGAAAAACTGTAGAAATATTTCCAAAAAAGACCTTATCCACAATGATAAGACTCCTTTAATTGAAGTGAATCCTGAAAATTACAAAGTAACAGTAGATGGTGAATACATCACTTGTGAACCAGCGGAAACACTGCCTTTAACACAGCTTTATTACTTGTTCTAAGATAAACTTAAACAATAATGGATACCAACCTTATAGGTTTCAAAAACCTATAAGGTTTAATCAAAGTTTATCTAGTACAATTTACCACAATTATAGAATCAAGCTTACAATGAAATATTTAAATAAAACAGCTTTTTCTCTTATCATAGCCGGTGTGTCCATACTTTCAGGGAATCTGAATGCTCAATTTCTGGGCGGGCACAGAATTAAAAGCGATGAAGACGGGCCAAAAGGACAGTTTATGGTCTACGGTTCATTAGACTATTCTAAAATCACAACCCCTTCAAGCAGCAGCAGTACCGTTTCCAGCGCACCGCTTGGAGTGGGCTACTTTATCAATAATAATGATCTTGTCGGAGTCAACTATGCCTACTCTCAGAATACGGTTGATCATAATGTAGTCTACAAACAAAATGAAGCGGGAGTTTGGTATAGCCCTTCAGTAATGCTTGGGAAATACTTTGTATTGATCGGCCAGGTGGATGCTCATTATGTTTGGGGGCAACAGCTTTCAACAGCAGCAGACGCTATGCAGAATTTTAACGGATTTCGTCTCCGTGCCTATCCTTTGATCGGGATATTGTTAGGAGGTGGCTGGGCACTGAAATTCAAATTTGCAGAACTATCCATGCTTCAGACGAAAACAAAAGAAGAAGGCTGGACAAAAAGCTATGTAGCAGGAATCAGTGGTTCCACTTTCGGGGTAGGTATCTCCAAAAACTTAGACTTCAGAAAAAAATCTAAAAATGATAATTAATCAAATCATAGGCAACCTCGCTGAAAATCCTTCGGAGAAAACCATAGACTATCTTGATCTGGAATGGTTTGAAACCACCAAAAGAATCCAGCGCAAAAAAACCAGACAGGGAACCGATGTTGCCATCAAATTTCTCAGAGAAGGGCAGCGTTTGCGTGAAGGAGACATTCTTTTTGAAGATGCAGAAAAAATAATTGCGGTAAATGTTCTGGAAACAGAAGCTATCGTAATGTCACCTTCTTCACTGTTGGAAATGGGTACTGTGTGTTATGAGATTGGAAACAAGCATATTCCGCTTTTTATTCAGAATGATAAAGTATTGCTTCCTTTTGAAATGCCTATGTTCAGATGGCTGGAAGCAAGCGGTTTCAAACCGGAAAAACAATCTGTAAAACTGCTGAATCTTCTTAAATCTAATGTTGAACCTCATGGACATGGAAGTCTGGGATCAACAATCTTTACGAAAATCTTAAAAATGGCTGCCCCGAAAGATGAATAATATGAATATAAACTTTCTGTCAGGACTGCTTCATCTTGCAGATCCTACACTTCCCATCGGGGGATATACCCATTCCAACGGACTTGAAACTTACGTTCAGGAAAGAATTGTACATAATCTGGCAACCGCAAAGGAATTTGTACAGAATATGCTTCAGTACAACCTTAAATTCAATGACGGAGCTTTTGTAAAACTGGCTTATAAAGCAGCAGAAAAAGGAGATTTAGAGGCATTGATATTTCTTGATAATGAGTGTAATGCTATAAAATGCCCGAAAGAAATCCGGCAGGCCAGCCAGAAACTGGGACTCAGACTGATTAAGATTTTCAAGAGAAGAGACCATTTTCCTTTTATGGAAGCTTTTGAAAAAGCAGTTCAGAATAAAGAAGCCAATTCCCACTATTGTATCGTATTCGGAGTGTATGCTTATTTAATGAAAATTCCTTTGTACGAAGCACTTTTAGGATTCTATTATACTTCCGTTGCCGGAATGATAACGAATGCAGTAAAACTGGTTCCCCTTGGACAGCTGGACGGGCAGGATATTCTATTTTCACTCTATCCCGTAATGGAAAAAACAGTTTGGGAAACCATGGAGTTGGATAGGGATATGGTGGGACTTTGTAATACTGCCTTTGATATCAGATGTATGCAGCATGAAAGACTGTATTCAAGACTTTATATGTCATAAAAAATAAAAATAAAAGACAAAAGGGAGGAAAGGCAAAATGATAAAAGAAGATTGGAAAAGCTAAGGAAGTAAAGAAGCGTAAGACTCAATGAATATGAATGCTTATTAGCCGAATGAAATGCCTTTGCATCCCTTACATTATTCTCAGTTAATAAAAAACAAGGCCCATCGCGTTTAAAAAATCAATTAAAAATTAAAAAAAATGGAAAATAGAAAGTATATAAAAGTAGGAGTAGCAGGACCTGTAGGTTCAGGGAAAACTGCATTATTGGAACGTTTAAGCAGAAAATTATTCGGGACTTATGATCTTGGAGTAATCACGAATGATATTTATACTAAAGAAGACGCTGAATTTATGGCAAAAAACAGCCTTCTTCCCCACGACAGAATTATCGGAGTAGAAACAGGAGGATGCCCTCACACAGCAATCCGTGAAGATGCAAGTATGAACCTAGAAGCAGTGGATGAGCTGGCAGCACGTTTCCCTGAAATTGAATTGGTTCTTATCGAAAGTGGAGGGGATAATCTTTCCGCGACATTCAGTCCCGACCTTGCAGACGTTACCATTTTCATTATCGATGTGGCAGAAGGAGAAAAAATTCCTAGAAAAGGAGGTCCCGGTATTACAAGATCAGACTTACTGATCATCAATAAAATTGACCTTGCTCCTTACGTTGGAGCCAGCCTTGAAGTGATGGAAAATGATGCCAGAAGAATGAGAAAAGGAAACCCTTTCGTATTCACAAACCTGAAAACAGATGAAGGGCTGGATAAAGTAATTGGTTGGATCAAAAAATATGCTCTTTTAGAGGAAATTGAAGAACCGAACTTAGTAAGATAAATGGATAGTCGTTTAAATATAATTGCAGGATTCAAGGGAGGAGAATCCTATGTGAAAGATCTTTATGTCTCGCTTCCTTTCAGGGTAGTTTCTGTAGGACAGCGGAAAAGTGACAAAAAGCTCTATCAGATGGTGATGAGCTCCTCTCCGGGAATTCTGGACGGAGACCATTATCATTTGGATGTTACCCTTGAAAAAGGAGCTGCCCTTCAACTGCAGTCGCAATCCTACCAGAGACTTTTTAACATGCAGGACCAGGCACTTCAGGAGCTGAACGTTTCTATGGAAGATGAAACTTCTTTCGCCTATGTTCCTCACCCTATAGTTCCCCACGAAGATTCCAACTTTAAGAGCAAAGCGAATATTCATATCGGGAAAAACAGTCAGATTATCATCAGTGAGATCATTACCTGTGGAAGAAAACATTATGGAGAGGTTTTTAAGCTGAAACGCTTTCAGAATGTCATGGAAATCTATCACAATAATAAACTTGTAGTGAAAGATAACGTTCTGATTCAGCCTGATATGATCCCGATCAGCAGCATTGGAAACCTGGAGCAGTATACCCATCAGGGAACCCTGATTTTCTACAGTACAAAGGAAAATGTAGATAAAAACAGATTGATAGAAGAAATCGTTGAGGCCGCTGTGCAGCATCATGAAGAAATGGAAGTAGGAGTTTCCGCAATGGAAGATAATGGTTTTGTAGTAAGGGCTTTAGGGCATGGAGGAGAACAGATGTACAACTTCTTCCTGTATATTCAGGAAATCCTTTGGTCTTTAGAGTAAAAGAGAGGCTGTCTCAAAGTCAAACAATCTGGCTTTTGTCATTCTGACGAAGGGATAATCTCATTGATAACCAAATATATGAGATTCTTCACTACATTTCATTTCTTTCAGAATGACACTTTTGAGACTGCCTCATAAAAAAATTAAATTAAAAAATGGATAGTACAGTTTGGGCGCTTCTGTTAAGTGCCATTTCAATAAGTTTTATACATACAGCCTCAGGGCCGGATCATTATCTGCCTTTCATTGTTATTTCAAAATCTAAGAAATGGAGCGGAATGAAAACAGCCATCTTAACCGTTGTCTGCGGATTCGGACATGTGTTCAGTTCCCTGATCTTAGGTTTTATCGGAGTTTTCCTTGGATGGCAGCTGAATAAAATCTCCTGGTTTCAGGATATCAGAGGAAATTTCTCAGGATGGGCATTGCTGATCTTTGGAGGAGTTTACTTGGTATACGGTGTCATTCAGGCTATCAGAAACAAACCGCATAAACATTTTGATGTAATGGGTGATGATGTGTATGTATATGAACATAATCACAGTGAAGTGGTAATGCCTCAAAAAAGAATAAAAGTAACTCCGCTTGTACTTTTCATGATTTTCGTAATGGGACCAAGTGAACCTCTGATTCCTTTATTATTTTATTCAGGAGTCAAACATTCCATGTCTGAAATCGCTGTACTGGTAACTTCATTCACCATAACAACCGTTTTAACAATGCTCGGGATGGTTCTCTTAGGGCGTTACGGGTATTCAACACTATTCAATACAGAAAAACTGGAAAGATATATGGGAGTGGTAAGCGGAGCGGTAGTAACCGTTTGCGGAGTTGGAATGGTCTTTCTTGGATGGTAAACGAGTTCCAGGATTCAGGATTCGAGTGATAGAGTGGGAGAGTTTGAGGGTAAGAGAATTGGAACGTTGAAGAAAGAATCGAAGTTGAAAAATGCTGAATTTTCAATCTCGTATCCTAATCCTCGTACCTCGCATCCAGCATCTAGCAACAAAAAAGAACCAATAACCCTCTAAAATCACTCTACATTATTAATAAATTAAAAAAACTATGGAAGAATTTTTCAAAAAACTCCCTTTTTTAGACAATGTTTTAAAAGGAATCGGGCAGATCATGCTTCAGGAAAACAGGTGGACAGGCTTTTTGTTTCTTATAGGAATCTTTATGGGAAGCTGGCAGTGCGGGGTTGCAGTATTGCTTTCAACAGCAGCCGGAACTTTTACTGCAATGAAGCTTAATTATGACAAATCTGAAATCAATGCCGGACTTTATGGTTTCAGTGCAGCTCTTGTAGGAGTTGCGTTGTCGTTCCTTTTCGAAACTACAATATTGATCTGGATTTTAATAGTATTGGGTGGAGCATTGGCAGCTGTTATTCAGCATTTCTTTATCCGGAAAAAAATTCCGGTGTTTACTTTTCCTTTTATCATGATTACATGGGTGTTGGTATTTGCACTGCATCATTTTACCCACATTCCGCCTTCAGAGATGTTGAGCAGTGAAGTGGTTCCTTCAGAATACGATGACTTTCTTACCTGTACCAATGGTTTTGGGGAAGTAATATTTCAGGGAGGAATTCTTTCAGGAGTTATTTTCTTTCTGGCTGTTTTCATCAGTTCTCCGGTAGCTGCTTTATATGGATTGGCTGCGTCAATTCTGGGTGCAGGATTATCACAGTTGAATGGAGAACCTATCAAAGAAATCCACATGGGATTATTTGGGTTTAATGCCGTGCTTTCAGCCATAGTTTTTTCAGGAGTCAAAAAAACAGATGGATTGTGGGTGCTGATCGCGGTTCTTATCACCATTGCTATTGATGATCTTTTAATAGACAATCACTGTCTGGATATGGTAGGCGGAGTATTTACATTCCCATTTGTAGCCGGAACGTGGATTACGCTTTTAATTCAGAAGGCATTTCTTAAAGCGAAAAGCTAAGAGGTTAGAGAGTTGGAGAGTTGGAGAGTTGGAGAGTCTGAGGGTTGGAGAGTTTGAGAGTGCAAGACTGTTTAAAGCTCTTTCTCAATAATTGACTATTCACTTGCGAAGTAAAATTCACTATCGACATCTCTCTAATTTCTAAATTCAAAATACATATTAAATCAAAAACAATTAAATCAAAAAATGAGAATAACAAAAATAGCAGCTGTATTTCTGGTCATGGCATTCAGTGGAAAAATGATGGCGCAGGAAACAGAAAAACAGTTGTTAATCAAAGATGCAGATGACAAATTCCCCATTGCGGATGTTTTGGTGAAATACGACCACGGAAACAGCCATACCCATACAGGAACAGACGGTACATTTGCCGTTCCTGTAAAATCCCTTCCTGATACCCTTGTGATCAGCCGTCAGGGATATGATGAGGTAAAATGGGTCGTAATCAATGATGAAGATAAAAGTAAAGTTATTTTTTTACAGCATAAGCCTTTTCAGATTTCTGAAGTAGCTATCAATCACAGCACTTTTTTATCGGCCATTACCAAGGTTGATCTGAACAAATTCCCGGTAAATTCAGCGCAGGATTTATTGAGAAAAGTTCCCGGGCTGTTTATTGCACAGCATGCCGGAGGCGGAAAGGCAGAGCAGCTTTTTTTAAGAGGATTTGATGCCGATCATGGCACAGATGTAAGCGTAAATGTAGACGGAATGCCAGTGAACATCGTTTCTCACGCCCATGGTCAGGGATATTCTGATCTACACTTTGTAATTCCTGAAACCGTTAATAATATTGATTTCGGAAAAGGAGCTTATTATATGGATCGTGGAGACTTTGACACCGCAGGATATGTGGATTTTCAGACCTACAATGGTTTGAAAAACAGTATGATTAAGCTGGAAGGTGGCTCGTTCAATTCAAAAAGAGTCTTAGGAATGTTCAATATTCTGCATGATGATCTGGGACGAAAAAATGCATATATAGCAGCAGAATACAACTATACAGACGGCCCTTTCGATGTAAAGCAGAATTTTAACAGAGTCAATATCTTCGGGAAATACAATCAATGGTTGACGGATAAAGACTATTTCAACATCCAGTTTTCAACATTCAATTCTTCCTGGAATGCTTCCGGACAGATTCCGGAGCGTGCCGTAGATGAAGGAATCATTGGCAGATGGGGAAGTATAGATCCTACAGAAGGCGGGAAGACATCCAGAACCAATCTTCAGATGAATTTTAAACATATTATTTCCCCTTCCGAGCAGATAGATGCCATGGCTTTTTATTCAAAGTACAACTTCAATCTGTATTCTGATTTTACTTTTAATTTGAAAGATAAAGAGAATGGCGATGAAATTCAGCAGACGGACGGACGGAATATTTATGGAGCCGAAGTAAAATATACAAAGACTTTTTCCTTTGCCAACAGCTCTTTAAACTGGACTTCAGGAATCGGTTTAAGAAACGATGATATCAATACTCTACAGCTTAACCACGTTTATCACAGAGATCTTCTGCTGGACAGGCTGTCTGATGTAACGGGAACGGAAACAAATCTTCATGCCTATTCAGGTCTGATATGGAAAACAGGAAAATGGACAATCAATCCGGCTTTGAGAGTGGATCATTTTATTTTTAATATGCACAATCTGCTGGATGTGGAACAACTGCCATCCGGACAGTCAAAAGAAGCAACAAGACTGAGTCCAAAATTGAATTTCTCCTATGCTCAGAATGACAATGTAATGTGGTTCCTGAAAACAGGGATGGGCTTCCATTCCAATGACCTGAGAGTAGTCGTTCCGAATAAAAACGAAAATACGCTTCCGTACTCTATAGGTGCAGATCTCGGGGTAAGATTACACCCGTTCAAATCCTTGATCATTACTCCGGCATTATGGTATATGGATCTTCAGCAGGAATTTGTGTATGTAGGAGATGATGCAGTGGTAGAGCCTTCCGGGAAATCAAGACGTTTTGGGGCGGATCTTGGAGTTCGTTTCCAGCCGCTGGAAAACTTTTATCTGAATGCGGATATTAATTATTCCCACGCAAGATTTACCGAAGAAGAAAAAGGACAGGATTATGTTCCTTTGGCTCCGGTTGTGACCAGCACAGGATCTGTAAACTGGGATTTCCTGAATGGTTTTTCTTTGGGACTTCAATATAGATATCTGGGAGCAAGACCAGCTGTGGAAGATAACAGCATCAGAACGAAAGCCTATTTTGTGAATGATCTTATGCTTTCCTATAACCGTCAGAAATGGGGAGCTAATGTTCAGCTGAATAACCTTTTCAATGTAAAATGGAATGAAGCCCAGTTTGCAACGGAAACTCAGCTGAAAGGAGAAGCAGAACCTGTTACAGATCTTACATATACACCAGGAAGCCCTTTTGGAGTGAGAGTAGGAGTGTATTATAAGTTCTAAGTAAGAGGGTAAGAGAGTGGGAGAGTGAGAGGGTGAGAGCGTTTGGGAGTATAAGGGTTGGAGAATAAAGTACGGGATTCGGGTTTCGTGGCTATTCTTTCACTCTTTTGCCTTCTCTGCTTTAAAAATATTTTGTATAACTTTAAATAATCATAACAAGGATATGGAAGTACTATCCAATTTTCAATATAAAAAGCTTTTTCTTCCGAATATTACGGATAAGACATTAGCCAATAATGCTGATATACAGCTGTATCGGATAGAAAACTATCTTAAAGGTATTCTGATGCCGGTGATTCCGTACCGTACCACGTTCAATTTTATTATTTTCGTTACCAACGGGCATATCAGACAGTATCTTGAAAATAAAGAATATAATGCCGAAAAAGGAGGAGTAATCTTTATCAAACAAGGAACAATTACCGCAACCGTAGAATTATCAGACGATATTGAAGGATTCTTTCTTGCCTATGAAAATAACATTCTGTCTGAACAGGAACTTCCGAAACATAAAAGCAGTATCTTTTTTATGACTCCTTTCCTGAATCTTGATAGTCTGACCTATGGAACCATTATCCAGCTTCTCCCGATCATGGAACAGGAATTATGGTTGAATAATCTGAATATCAATGATGTGGTGGTAACCATGCTTCATCTTATTTTAATCAAAATGCTGAGTACGGATTCTGATACCCATCACAAATCTGCGACACGTCCTATGGAGCTGTCTCTTCAGTTCCGGGATCTTTTGTTCAAATACCATGTGGTGGAAAAAAGAGTCGCTTTTTATGCCGATAAACTGTCCGTAACAGAAAGCTATCTGAATAAATGCGTAAAAGGAGTTACCCAAAAATCACCGAAACAATGGATCAATGAGATAGATATCAATTACAGCAAAGCATTACTTCATTCCAGTAAAGATATTGCAGAGATTGCCTACGAACTGAATTTTCATACTGCGTCGCATTTTACCCAGCTTTTCAAAAAAATTGCAGGAATTACCCCGAAGGAATACAGAACTCAGTTTTTGAACAAAAGCAGGATTTCAGTATGAGATAAAGAATCGAATTTGTGTAATGTCAATAGTCAATTTTTGCTGCGCAAGTAATCGTCAATGAGTTGATGAAGTACAGAATAAAAATTTACTGCGAAGCATATTCACCATTGACATGCAAACGTCCTACATCTTCTCGTTTTCCAGCATTTTCAAAACCAGCTTTTCTTCTTTTGTAAGATCAGCTTTTCCGTCATTTTCTTCAATGATTTCAAGCTCGTCAAGGTATTTTTTGATGGTGTTGTTTTCGTAAAGATTAATAACCAGAGGATGAACGTAATACTTTCTGCATACAGCTGAGGTATTTCCCAGATTCTCTGCCACCATATCCAAAGCCTCTTTTATTTTCTTTTTACTCTGGGTATCATTTTCTGCATACCCTATTTCTTTAAAAGCAATCAGAGCGCCTACTGTTCCGGACCATGTTCTGAAATCTTTGGCCGTAAAATCTTCGCCGCTTATTTCTTTAATATAATCATTCACCATTCCGGAATCTATAGAATGTCTGTTTCCTTCATCATCTAAATATTGGAAAAGCTCTTTCCCCGGAATATCCTTACATTTCTGAACCAGCCTGGCCAGCCTTTGGCTTCTAAGATCAACATGATGCATAACCCCCTTTTTACCCTTAAAAGAGAATGTTATTTTTTGTCCTTTTACTTTTACATGTTTATCCTTCAAAGTCGTTAAGCCAAAAGAACCGTACAGTTTTTCGTAAATAGAATTACCAATACGGATGTTGGTTCTTTGCATAAGACTTACAATTAAGGCCAGAATTTTCCGCTTCTCGAAATTTCTTAATGCAAGATCCTGTTCTATATGCAGCCGCATTTCCGGTAACGCGTACCCGAACTGAAGCATTCTGTAAAATTTTGTATGATTTCTTAAAGCCGTCCAGAGTGGATGGTAGCGGTATTGTTTTCTTTGTTTTACATCAAAACCTGTTGCCTGCAAATGTCCATTTTCGAGAGCGCAAATCCATACATTTTCCCATGCTGGCGGAATCACCAGTTTGTTAATTCTTGTAATTTCTTCCTTATTCTTTACCTTTTCGCCGTCTTTATAGTAAGAATACTTCTTTCCCGTTTTTTTACGGGTAATTCCGGTGGGTTCTGCATCGGTGGTATACACAAGATGTACCGCCTTTGCAGAAGCTTCCGGATCCTTCATTATTTTAACAATTTTTGAAGGCTTAAGGTGAGAAATCATCTCCAGGTCTGTATTCTTCTCCATAAAGCATGGTTAAGAGTTTTTACCCTTCGAAAAAATCAGTAAAAGAATTCCTACAATCACACAGACTACAATAATTCCCCACCACATCCCGGCTTTAAAAATTGTTTCTACTGCTTCACAACTTGTTAATGTAAGCAAACTCAATATCGTTATACTGTAAAGGCTCCACTTTTTCATAGTTAGGTATTTTTATTGGTGTTTTATATTCTGAGGCGGTCAGCTCTCCATTTTTTAATAGACCTTTTAATTTCATCTCCTGAGATATTTTCATGAAGTGCTTTGTAGAGAAGCTCTTTGAATTCATCATCATAGGCAAATCTTAAAGCAGCTATCTGATCAAACCCCAATTTCTCAGCAGTTTCATCAGATCTTTTATTGAAAATCTCGAAATAGCGCTGTTTGAATTCCAGAATAACCATTCGGTTCTGAAGTCCCAGAGCATAATGCTGTCTTGTCATGATTGCCAGATAGAAAAGCAAAAAAATCACAACAGAAAACAGGATCCAGACCAGTTGATTTCCGGGGTCGTCCCAGATTTTATAGATTCCTAAAATCTCCAATATAATGAGCAATGGAAGATAGATAAAATGATGGGGCGGATAAAATTTCCTGTGGTTATTGTAGTTTTGCTGTTTCATGAAGTAGAATGAAGCAATAATCCTTCCAAAAAATTATTATTTTGATAATGTGGTAGCTTTTTTTACTATAAAATGGCTTGTTTTGTTAAATATGTTTAATGCTTTCGTTTTTTTAAGACCCTTTGAAAATAGCAAATTATGAAGCAAAATAGCCGTTATATTTGCCTTCAGACACCAATTTTTTTGTAACTTTCGGTGGTTAAAAATAAAAAGAATGACTTCAAAGGAAAAAGTAGCTGCGCTTCGTGAAGAAATGCAGAAAAATAATGTTGATGCATTTATAGTATATTCTGCAGATCCTCATATGAGCGAATACCTACCTGAAGAATGGCAGGAGAGAGCATGGCTGTCAGGTTTTCTGGGTTCTGCTGGTTTTGTGGTAGTTACCAAAGACAAAGCCGGACTTTGGACGGACGGAAGATACTTTACCCAAGCCGCTATTGAGCTGGATGGTTCCGGAATTGATCTTTTCAAGGATGGAATGGAAGGAACTCCTCATTATATCGACTGGATTATTTCTGAAATCCCTTCAGGCGGTAAAGTGGCAGTAAGTGCTGTTGCAGCTTCTAATGCCAACTGGGAACTGCTTTCTCAAAGATTCAATGCTAAAAATATTTCTCTGGTAGACCTTCCGCTTTTAAAAGAAGTCTGGAAAGACAGAGGTACACCGTCTTCCAATCCTATTTTTGTACATCCGGTAGAAAGAGCAGGTAAATCTGTATCTGATAAAATTGCTGCAATCCGTCAGAAAATGGAAAAGCAGGAAGCTACCGTACACATCATATCAAGTCTGGATGATGTTGCATGGACCCTGAACCTGAGAGGAAGCGATGTAGAAAGTAACCCTGTATTCTTAGGATACATTGTCATTACTAAAAATGATGCTGTTGTATTCACAGGATTAGAGAAAATGGAAGTAGCGGCAAGAAAGCAAATGGATGATTCCTTTGTGAAAATGATGCCTTACGAAGAATTCTACAATTACCTGAAGACCTTCAAAAATGAAAAAGTGCTTGTTTCTCCAAACAGCAACCAGCAGATTTTTGAAACATTAAAAGCAGACAACCAGTTTATCAAAGCTCCTGTTCCCGGTAATCTGATGAAAGCACAGAAAAATGAAGCTGAGCTGGAAGGCTTCAGAACCGTAATGGTAAGAGACGGAGTAGCAATGGTAAAATTTCTTTATTGGCTAACGCATAATGCAGGAAAAGAAGCCATGAACGAATATTCTATCGGACAAAAACTAAGAGGCTTCCGTGCAGAAGGTGAAAACTTCGTAGGAGAAAGTTTCGGATCTATTGTAGGATATAAAGATAACGGTGCTATCATGCACTATTCTGCCAAAAAAGAGGGAAGCAAAGAAGTAACCAACGAGGAAACAATCCTGGTAGATTCAGGAGGTCAGTACCTTGAAGGAACTACAGATATTACAAGAACTTTTGCCTTAGGAACTCCTTCTGATGAGTTTAAAAGAAATTCAACACTGGTATTACAGGGATTAATCCGTTTATCAATGGTGAAGTTCCCGAAAGGAACAAAAGGAGTACACCTTGATGCCATTGCAAGACTTCCGCTTTGGATGGAAGGGAAAGATTTCAACCACGGAACCGGACACGGTGTAGGAAGTTTCATGAATGTACATGAAGGACCACAAAACATCAGAAAAGACCTGAACCCTCAGGAACTTCTTCCGGGAATGGTTTGTTCAAATGAACCAGGATACTATCTTGAAGGACATTATGGAATTCGTCATGAAAACCTCATTGCCGTAAAAGAAGCAGAAAAAACAATCCACGGAACATTCTATGAATTTGAAACCTTGACGTTCTGCCCATTCTTCAAAGATACAGTGGTAAAAGAAATTCTTTCGGAAAGCGAAATCGCATGGCTGAACGGTTACCACAAAACCTGTGAAGAAAAGCTTGCTCCTCATTTGGAAGGAGAAGTGAAAGAATGGTTCCTCCAATTGGTAAGTCCGCTTTAATAAAGATTCAGAGGTGAAAGTGAATGACAATCATAACTTTAAACCTTGAACTTTAAATAGTAAACCGAATATTGTTAGATAAACCAAAAGTCCTGTAAGGTATTTCCTTCAGGGCTTTTCTTTTTATACAACCGTATTTTTACGGATAAAATTCTAGGGATTCCACTGATGCATAAAAAGCAGGGCTGATCTATCTTTGTTACAACAAAACATCATTCATATCTTCATAAATAACTCAAGTAAATTCAAAACGGTAGATCATCTCGTCCTGAGATGATTTTTTTTGTTGTTAATTGAAATTCATCAGATAGGCTATGATAATAAATGTCCAAATTGATTTATTTGAAAACGCAAAGAACCTATTAGAACATCTTATTTTAAGTGAGCTAAGGCATCGACAAAGTCACTGATGAAGCTATATGTTTATTCGACTGCTTAAAAAGAATCAATGAAATTGATTCCGTCTTTGCTTTCTTTAAATAAAAATCTCACAAAAATGAAAACTTTGCGTTTATAAAAAAGATTGCTTCCATCTTTTTATCTATTTTCGTAACTCGTTAGAATATCCTTACTTTTAAAAATGATGATACAAGACTATTTTCGAAGCTTTAATCTGTTTTCAGAAAAAGAAATTGAAGAGTTTCTACAGCTTTTCGAAATCAGAAAACTGAATAAAAATGATTATTTCGTACAGGAAGGCGAGCGGTGCAGAGAAGTTGCATTTATCAATTCTGGAATTTTCAGATCTTTTTATACTTCTGATGATGGGAAAGATATGACCTATTGTTTCAAGTTTCCCAATACCATGATTGCTGCTTACTCATCATTTATTTCAGGATGTCTCAGTAAAGAAAGTATCCAGGCAATCACCGATGTGGAACTGCTGATTCTGAAAAAGGAAAAAATGGATGTTCTCGTTCAGGATGCTCTGAACTGGACTCAGTTTTTAAAAATTATTGCTGAGCAGGAATATCTTGAACTTGAAAACAGGTTTTTTCAGCTTCAAAGGGATACTGCCACTCAAAGATATGCTGCGCTTATTGAAAATTATCCGGATTATATTCAGAGAATTCCGCTGCAATATTTGTCATCTTATCTGGGGATTACCCAAAGGCATTTAAGCCGGATTAGAAAGGAAATTTCTTTTTAGACATTTGTCCTGTAGATTGGAATGGAGGCACTATAATTTTGTCAAAAAAAATTATGGAGCAAAATATTTTAATTATCGGAGGAAACGGATTGGTAGGAAAAACAATTTCCCGTATCCTGAAATCAAGAAATCCTCATCTTACTGTTTTTATTGGAGGAAGAAAAGGAGGGAAATCAGATAAAGATTTAAAAATTGATGTTACAGATCCCTCCACTTTTAAAGCCATTCTTGAGAAAAAAATACATCTCATCATTCTTTCTGTGAATGACAGAGAAGACTACGTACTTCGCTTTGCAATTAATCATCAGATAGATTATCTGGATATTACAAAACCTACTCCGGCTTTGGTAAAAGCTTATGATATTGCCGGAAAATCAGATGTAAACAGCAGAATTGTCTTCAGTTCAGGCTGGATGGGCGGCATTGTTCCCGGATTGGTTAATACCCTTTCGGATTCAGGAGATATTAATGAAGTAAAACTCTTTGTCTACTATTCTGTGAAAGATCTGGCAGGGGAGAGTTCTGCTCACTTTATGGCAGAAAATGTAGCCGTTCCTTTTGTACATTATGAGAATGATAAACCGGTTTCTATCCGGCATTTCCTGGATGCTGAAGATTTTAATTTTTCTTATGGAATAGGAAACAGGAGTGCCTATAATTTTGATGTCCCGGATTTGTACATTCTCAACAAAGTGGAAAGAATTTCCGATGTGAGCGTGAAGATGACCTATAATTCAAAATTTATTACCTGGCTGCTGGGATCATTTCAATACCTCAGAATCTACAATATTCTGTCTTTAAAAGAACGAAAAATGATTTTTGGATCAAGTGGAAACGGAGATCAGGCTGTTTTTGAAATCGTAATTGATGATCATTCCGGACAAAAAAAGCTGAGTCTTCAAAGTTTGAAAGGGCAGGCAGAGCTCACCGCTTTATCCGCCGTATTGCACACCGAAGAACTCTTGAGAAATCCTCATGAAAATCAGGTCTATTTTAGCCATCAGCTGCATGAGCCCCTATCATTAATGGCGCAGCTTAACGCCTATGAATCTATCAATATCAATGTCACATCATGAAAAAAATAGCTATTATCAACGGGCATCCCAATAAAGATTCCTTCAACTTTGGTGTTGCAGAGGCGTACAGGCTGGGAGCAATGGAAACAGGAGCTGAGGTAAAAGAAATCGTGATAAGAGATTTAAACTTCAATCCCAATTTACAGTTTGGCTATCAGAAAAGAATGGAGCTTGAACCGGATTTGACGAAAGCCTGGGCAATTATTCAGTGGGCTGATCATCTTGTTTGGGTATATCCAGTCTGGTGGGGCGGATTTCCAGCATTAATGAAAGGATTCATAGACCGTCTTTTTTTACCGGGAATGGCCTATAAATACCGGGAAAATTCTGTCTGGTGGGACAAACTTTTGAAAGGAAAAACAGCCCATATGATCACCACATTAGATCAGCCGGGTTGGTATTATCGTTTGTTTTTTGGAAGACCCAGCGTTAATCAGCTCAGAAAATCTATTCTGGAATATTGTGGCGTGAAACCCGTTAGGCTGACTTATATCGGGGTAATCCGGAATTCTAAAGATGAACAGCGGGCTCAATGGCTGAGGAAAGTAAAGGAATTAGGAAAGAAACTGAAATAAATTAGTGTAAAGAATAATGATAATTTTATCCGGTAATAACGTTTTTTATTACCGGATAAAGTTTCATTATTAAAGTAAAAGGCGAATACATAAAATTTTACACCATTGTCATTCTGACGAAGGAAGAATCTCATGTAAAGCCTGGATTATTCATTTCACTGCGTTACATTCAGAATGACAGGGTCATAATAATAAGATAGCAGGATTAATGTAAATTGTATATAATTACCAATTAAAAATACTGTTGTCTTGCTACTTTACAGCCCTTTTTTTCCTTCAATCCAATAGGCCTGCGATTTTATACATTTGGGAGAAACTCCTCTTGCTTTAAGGAATTTCCTGATTAATGACATCCTTTCTCCGTTTCCGGTGAGATAAAAAACAACTTCATCATCTGAAATTGTCTCTTTTTCTTCCCTCAAAAAATCATTTAAAGCTTCAATCATTCTCATGGTATTGTTTTTGGGACTGTGATAGCCGTATAAATTAAGTTTTTCCAGTGCAGAACATTCCTCTAACTCATGAAGGCAAATGAAAGTGGAGCCGGATTCCTCTACCGCTTCTTTAATGGAAAGTGAGCTTCCCAACGATGTTTCATCCCCCACAGAAAAATGAATTCTGGCATCGGGAGCAAAGAACTGTTTTCCTCTCGGCATTAATAGTTTAATGGAATCTCCCTTTGCTAATTGAGTTACAAACTGACTTCCGGCTGCAGACAAATCATGAAGGTGAAATAAAACATCAAAAGTTCCGGCTTCCCTGTTGAAGTTGAAAGGAGAATAATTCCTGAAATCCCTGTCATTGATTCTTATTCCGATGGCATAGGCGGGTTCATAGGAAACATCCTGTAAATCGGTTTCAAAACGTATACAGCAAAGTTCTTCCGTAATTTTTTCTATATGGTTAACGGTACATTCTTTAAATTTTGAGGACCAAACATTTTCTACGGTGTCATTGATCCATTTTGGCAGGCTTGGCATAAATTATTTTTATTGCAAAGGACGTTGCAAAATCAGGAAATACCGATAGCGGTTTCGGGGAATTAATTGGACTATTCGTGGTTGAATGTCTATTGGTGTTGATTCCTGAATTCAGAAGGAGATTGGTCTTCCAGTTTGGAGAATAAACGGCTGAAATAGGTGTGATCACCGTATCCAAGTTCGTAAGCCACCTCTTTTACACTCAGATTGGTAAAAACCAGTAATCTTTTGGCTTCTATTAAAATTTCCTGATGAATCCAGTGTTGTGCGGGTTTTCCTGTTACTTCCCGAACAGTTTCCGTTAAATAGCCTCTTGTAATGTTTAAAGCTTCGGCATATTCGGATGGACTTTTCATGGTTTTAAAATCTTTTCGAACCAAAATCCTGAATGCTCTTGAAAGTTGTAAAGCACGGCTTTCTCCTGAAACGTGTAAAATGCTTTTCTGAGAATACATCACAGTAAACATTCCCAAAAAGGCATTAAGCAATGACAGAACAACCAGAAATCCTTCTTTAGTGGAAAGCATTTCGTTCGTATAGGCGTCATGAAGCATCCCGGCAGTTGTGCTCATCTTTTTGACCAGTTTTTTATCCATAGGCAAAGGCTGTATTTCACCCAGAGATTCATCAAAAAAAGAACGTACAGTATCCGGAACAAGTTCAGCTTTTACCGCTACAAACCATCCGCAAACGTTTTTCATTAAAAGTCCCTGATGTACCTGACCGGGCAATACACAGAAAATAGCGGAATCTTTGGCTTCAACGGTTTTAAAATCGACCATCATTCTCACATGCCCACTTTCCATACAGGTGAAAATATAATGACTGTCCCGGTGTATACCTTTGTCCAGAAGGATATCCTCAGCATCCTGAGTTCTTTTATCCATCCTTTTTACATGAAATTGGTGATGGGTAATACCGTTTAAATCATAGGTTGGAATGGTCTGTTTCATCTTTCAGCATCCGGTTTGTATTAAAAGAAAGGTAGGAGAAAATACGCAATGGTAAAATTAGGTATTTTCACGGTTTCGCAGCCCAAAGATTAATCTCAAATTTACGAAACATATCATAACGGTCCCCTTAGATTACGTTTTATATGAATATACATTAGAATCCGGTACAGAAAGAAACCTGTTCCGGATTTATTTTGCTTTTGAAAATGCCATTTTTATGGCTAAATAAGTTAATACACTGGCCATAAACCATTTCTGAACTTTTATCCAGACCGGATTATTGGAAAAGAACAAGGCAACTCTTGAAGCGGTTAACACAATGACAAAGTTGATGCTGAAGCTGATCAGTACCTGAATAACTCCGAGTTCAAGGCTTTGCACGAATACAGAACCATACTCTGGCTTAATGAACTGAGGAAAGAATGACAGGTAAAAAACGGCCACTTTCGGATTTAATACGTTTGTTAGAAAACCAATAGTGAAAAGCTTTTTGGGGCTGTCGTGGGCAACATTTTTATCAACATCAAAAATATTTCTGCTCTTTGGTTTTATAGCCTGGTAAGCCAGATAGAGAAGATAAACAGTTCCCAGTGTTTTAAGAACAGTATAAGCAATTGGAACCGCCAGTAAAACAGCCGTAAGACCAAAAGAAACCATAATGATATGAAATAAAAATCCGCACACGACTCCGGCTAACGAGATAAAACCAGACTTTTTTCCCTGTGTTATAGACTTTGAGATCAGATAAATCATATTAGGGCCGGGACTGATGACCAAAATAAGTGCGGCCAGAATGAAAAAAATAAGTTGGTGAAATGGAATCATTTATGAGTATTATTATTGTTCTGCGCAAATATAGGAAATTTGCAGCCTGATGTATTCTATCGATTATCTTCAAGTTTTTTTTAGCTTTCTATTCTGTCGGAATAAAATTTTATTGTGTAATCACTATATAGGGAGTATTTGTACGGAATGTTTTTTTTGGTTGTTTATACTGTAAAATTCTGATGTTTTTGTTCGTTACTTTGACTTAGGAAATCAGAAAAAGAACTTTGCTGAGTGCTGTACGAAAGACTCTTTAAACTGTTTCCTATCAAATAACTGAGATAAATAGGGAGTGCCGAAAACCTTTCAGAGTAGGCAACATTCAAAATCAAATCACATGGACACACACACTTTAAATGAAACATCATTTCAATTTACCGAAAATGGAAAATATTATGATGTGACCTTTCATGCCAATAAAGGCTTTTCTTCATTCGCTGGATCAGAATTCACTCAGGATCCGGCGGTTAACGAAAAAGTTCGGCAGGCTTACATGGCCCTTATGCCATACGAGAATAAAATTATCGAATGGATTTCGCAATCGCCAGATAATGGACGGAAATATATAGAAAATCCCGTTCAGGCTATGGAAAATGCCAATATGGGAATTCCACAGGATATCATTCAAATGATTAGAAATGCTTCTGAATTATTAGTAACCACATTAAAAAAATAAAGATATGGCAACAGTAATGACCCAGGGATGGGATCTTGTAGCGGTAGCAACACAAACATTGCTCAATGAACTCATTGAAGTCGCTTATAATGATAATCTTTTTCCCAGTAATGTAAATACAACAATATCTGGGATAACGTTTGACGGATCTTTTGGGGTACCCACTACGAATCTTAATCCATCACAAAGTTCGGGAACAAATTCTATGGCTTCAATAGAAGTTCCTATAAGCGGGACTCTTACTTCATCCGGTGTATCGCATACAATTCCGCCAGATAGTACTCTCCTTATTGTTTCCAATCTGTCATATGTGAGCATTACTCTGGATGGTACCAGTGCTGTAAGACTGTATTTGGATCTTGCCAGCCAGCTAGCTACCTATACGGTAAGTATACAGCCTCCACAAGGTTGGGTAGCTCTGCTCAATGGAGTTATTCAATATTACCTGCAAGATTTATATACTGGAGGCTCTTATTATTTGGGAACAGTAAATATGGAGGGAGTTCCGGCTGCTGTATTGCCTACAGGCAGTGTGTATTTTGCTACCCAGCCTAACACCTCGGATGCTTCCTCTAATATCCTGGCTATGGTAGCCAATACAAGTACAGGATCTCCAGGTACACTTAACTTTTCTGGAGGGCCGGCTTTATTACCCTCTGATCAGAACGCTGCACTTTATATCTCTAATCGTTGTATCCTTAATAATATGTTGCTGCCTGTTCTGGCTACACAGCTGAATACAGCTGCAAGTTCATTTACGGTGACGGGAAACTCAAGTACACCTTATAACGTAAGCCTCAATACCTCCGTAAATCTGGATGGTGAATATGATCCTAAATTAACGAGTATGAACAATTATGTAAATAACAGTGGGCAAATACAGTCTGATTACGGAGCGGTGGGCTATCCAATTTCTGCTTTTTCCAGTCTGATATGGATTAATGTCAGCGGGCATATTTACCTTACGCCTACCTTATCTGGGCAAACTATCTCGTTTGGTGTTGATGCTCCATCCGGAAGTGGCTCTGCAGCATTGAGTGCCGGAGGTTGGGCGATTGTAGGAGCACTCATTATTGCAACTTTTGGTACTTTAGGTGCGTGTGTGGCAGCTGTTGTTGCTATTGTTGTGCCAATAGTTGTTACTCAGCTTAAATTTAATATTAGCATGTCTCAGGTAGGAGCCAATATCGGAAGTGCGTCCACTTCTTTCAATTGGCCGGCAGCTACTATTGCTCCTTTAACAAGTGTTACACTTCCGGGGGATCTGATTCTGTATGTTGATCCTCAGGTTTAGGATACTTTGTTTTTATAATACATCATTCAAATTGTTAATAATGGATTGATCATTGATTAATCCATTTCTTTTGTTTATATAAGAAACATGAAATTGTTTCCTCAAAATTCATTTTTATTTCCGGTTCAAAACCGATGAAAGCTCTTTATCATGTTGAAAAAGATCTATACATTTGTCATCAGGAATCAATAGAAAATATTTTACCGACTATTATGTCCAAGCTAAAAGCCATAAGAGAACAAAAAAATCTTACGCAGGAAGAACTATCAGAAAAATCAAAGATTTCTGTAAGGACTATTCAACGTATAGAAGCTGGAACGGAGCCCAAAGGACATACGCGCAGAGCACTGGCACAGACATTGGAAATAGAGGAGGGTGCATTGCTGGAAGATATTCCTCAGTTCATTCCAGAAACAGATCAGGTCGAAGAAAGCTTAGAAGAAGAGCCTGTTTCAGTTCCCGTTAATTATGCTTACATTAAAATCATTAACCTTTCATCTTTATTATTTATCCTTTTACCTCCGCTGAATATTCTCGTTCCATTACTGTTGATGTTTACCATGAAACAGAAGAATAATCTCGTAAGACAGATTATTTCCGTTCAGATGATCTGGACAGTTATGGCACCCATTATCTTTATTATTGGTATCTTTTTAAAGCTTGGGAGGCCGTTTACGCTCATTCTTATGCTCCTGATTGTTCTCTCCAATGTGTTTATTATTATTCGCAATGCTGCCGAAATAGACAGAAATAAGAAATTGCATTTCTATCTGAAATTCAGTATGATATAAAGCCTGTCATCACTTTGTCGGGTTTTTGTCGGGTTCATTTTTAATCAAAAAACGATTGAAAAGATAATCTTTGTCAAAAAAAACAATGACAAAGCTGACTCAGATTTTTCTCCCTCTCTGTACTTTATTCTTTAGCATAATACAAGCTCAAGTGCAAAATACAGATCCGCTTTACAAAACCATTATTTCACAAGACAGTCTGTTTTTTTCCAAAGGGTATAATACCTGCAACATCAGACAAATGGAAAGCATGCTAAGCGACAAATTTGAATTTTATCACGATAAAGGCGGTTTTGAGGATAGAGAAAAATTCATCATCGATTTTAAAAATGGATTGTGCAAATCTCCTGAAACCTATCAGCTGAAAAGAGTTCTGGTGAAGAAAAGTACTGAGATTTATCCCATGTACAAGGATGGAAAGATATACGCTGCCATTCAGAATGGAGATCATCTTTTTTATGAAAAAGCAGGAGATCAGGCAGAGAAATTAGTTGGAGAAGCAAAGTTTACCCACCTTTGGATGCTGGAAAATACAGAGTGGAAACTTAAGAATTCATTAAGCTTTAATCATCATCCAAAGCAAACCACCGATAGTGAAGCCATGTTTGATAATGATCAGTCGATGCTAAGCTGGTTGAAAGAAAATAATATTCCAACCCTGGGATTAGGAATTATTAAAGGAGGAAAACTTCAGCAGGTAAAAGTTTTTGGAGATGTTAAGAAAGGAGTTTCAGCTCCAATTAATGCTTACTTTAATGTAGCATCACTCACCAAACCCGTTACAGCAATGGTTGCTCTGCGTTTGGTAAGTTTGGGAAAATGGAAATTGGATGAACCTTTAGATGCTTACTGGACAGATCCTGACATCATCAGCGACCCAAGACATCAAAAACTGACTACGAGAATTATTCTGAGTCATCAAACTGGTTTTCCCAACTGGAGATGGATGAATACTGACAAAAAACTGAACTTTCAGTTTGAACCCGGCACCAAATACCAATACTCGGGGGAAGGTTTTGAATACTTAAGAAAAGCACTGGAAAAAAAGTTCGGAAAAACGCTTGATGAACTTGCTGCAGAATTGATTTTTAAACCACTCAAAATGAATAATACCAATTATATCTGGAATGAGAACCTGGATGAATCAAGATTTGTAACAGGATATAATGAAAAAGGAGAGGCTTATCCCATAGAAAAAATTAAAACAGCCAATGCTGCCGATGATCTGCATACTACGGTAGAAGATTACGGAAACTTTATGGTGAGTGTGATGAAAGGAAAGAATCTTAAACCGGAAGTTTTTCAGGAAATGATTAAAAAGCAGGTGAAAGTTAAAGAAAATAAGTACTTCGGGCTAGGTTTTGAAATCTATGATCTTGGAAAGGGGAAATATGCGCTATCTCATGGCGGAGCAGATCAGGGAACCAGATGTATTGCTTTAATAGTACCGGAATCCGGAAAAGGAATTGTTATTTTTACCAATATTGACAACGGTTACAAAGTATATGAAAAACTGGTACTTCATTATCTGGGCGAAGAAGGAAAGAAAATTGTTGATATAGAAAGCAGATAAAAGATTGGTTTTTCTGGTTGTAATAATGATGTGGTAAATCTTTGTATATTTAAAGTATTAATCTGAAAATAAGCAAGATAGTTGAAATATCGGTTTTCAGAGTAAAAGATTATGAACGGAAATAAAAACAAAACCATGTGGCAATATTATATCATCCTGGGGGCAGGAGTAATTCTGTTTGTGGCAGCATTGCTGAGTCTCAAAAATACTCTTTTTTTCTTAAAAAATGCTGAGAAAGCAACAGCTACCGTCACTTCACTACGGGTGTTTGAATCAGACGGAGAAGTATTCAGTCCGCTTTTTACCTTTCGTACCCGGAATAATATAGAATATACATATGAACTGCCGGAAGGTACCAATCCTTCAGCGTGGTCAGTAGGAGAAACAGAAACCGTTATTTATGATCCTGCTGATCCGTCTTCCGTAACGTTGTATACTTATTTCAGGATCTTTGCATGGCCTCTGATACTGGTTTCTATAGCTTTGCCATTATTGGTAATAGGAGGAGGTTATTTTATTGCCAACCAGTTTTTAAAATAACCTTCTCCCGTTATATTTTTATTTTACCTTTTCAAGAAGATATAATTTAGCTCCGGAAAATGCCAGCTTAGGCATCAGATTTCCTTCCAGTACCATGGTCTTATTATTCACATCAATTACAGAAATATAATTGTTGGAATTGTATTCTATATAATTTTCCTTTTCTTTCGTGGAAGGATTTTTTCCAAACTCCATAGAATATTTTACCCAGTCTTCATCCTGTGTACTGCAGTGTACCGGCTTGAATTTAGATTTTTTAGCCTTGAAAACAATCTGATCAAAGCCTTCCGTACACTCTGAAGTAAATGACCCGTCCGGATTCTGATCTTTAGAAAAATCCTCAAAAGAACCACGGTATACCCCTACTACTTTCCAGGTACCATCCAGACGGTCTTCGTCTATTTTTCCTTTGGCTTTGCTTACTGCCCAGCTGATTCCATTTACAGTTCCTTTTACGGCTTTATATCCCAGGTTTACTGCACCCGATACTACTTTTGTAGCCGTTCTTACCACACAGGAATTGAGAACGAGAACAACAGAAGCCAGCAATATTATTTTTTTCATTTTGTCAAATTTTTTCAGGTACGAAGATAATGCTTTTGGAAAAACTGATGGATGATGAATTACTTTTCGTATCTATTGATGATCAATTTTAATTCTCAAAAAGAAATGGATTAATGCATTGTATTATGCTGTCCGGTTTAGCGCCGGAAAATCAGTATTCGCCTTTTAATATGGCCTGTTCAAATCATTTCTTCTTACTTCTGTCTCTGTTCTGAAATAATTTTACCCAAACAAAACATCACCATTATGAATACTACATTGAACTTCTGTAAAAAATTATTATCCGTTATTTCCTTCGTTATTTTTATGGGAATGGGATTATCTTCTCTAAAAGCACAGAATAATACCATTGGAGAAAAAGACTTTGAAAATGCAGCGGTCCGGTCAGCTTTTCAGCATACGAAAAAAATCAGAGCCGGGTTATTGGATATAGGTTATGCAGAAATAGGACCCGAAAATGGGAAGCCGGTAATCCTTCTTCATGGCTGGCCGTATGATATTCATAGTTTCGAGCAGTCTTCAGGGATGCTTGCAGAAAAAGGCTACCGCGTTTTAGTACCTTATCTGAGAGGGTACGGAACCACTACTTTCGTATCACCTAATACAAAACGTAACGGTCAACAGAGCGCTGTGGCATTGGATATCATTGCTTTTATGGATGCGCTTAAAATAGATAAAGCCATCATTGGCGGTTTTGACTGGGGAGCCAGAACGGCAGATATCATGGCAGCACTGTGGCCAAGGCGTTGCACCGGATTGGTAGCAGTAAGCGGATACTTAATTGGAAGTCCAAAGGCCAACGAAAAGCCTCTGCCGCCCAATGCTGAACTTTTATGGTGGTACCAGTATTATTTTTCCACCGAAAGAGGGTATAAGGGGTATAAAGCCAATACTTTAGCATTTAATAAATTAATCTGGAAAACAGCTTCTCCAAAGTGGGCTTTTGATGACCAAACCTACGAACGCTCAGCCGCAGCATTCAATAATCCTGATCACGTTGATATTGTCATTCACAATTACCGCTGGCGTTTAGGATTAGCTAAAGGAGAAAAACAATACGATGTGCTTGAAGCCAAATTGGCAAAATCTCCGTCTATTACAGTTCCAACAGTTACTTTGGAAGGTGACGCCAACGGTGCTGCGTTTCCTGCACCGGAAAATTATGCGTCTAAATATACGGGCAAATATGCACATCACACCCTAAAGGGCGGTATTGGACATAATTTGCCGCAGGAGGCTCCCAAAGCATTTGCAGATGCAATTATAGAGGTAGATTCTATGTCACAGTCTAAATAAAAACCTTTCGGATTTATAGCATAACAACATTAGAAGCTTTCTCAAAAGTCATTCTGACGAAGGAAGAATCCCATTAATAAGATTCTTCCTTCGTCAGAATGACATAGCCAAATGATTTAATTTATAAGAGAGTCTCTTTTATTTTATCCTGAATTAGCCTTCAAGTTCTTTCTCGAACTTCAGCTTATTCACCAGAGGATTGGCATACATGGCTAAGAAATACTCTTTGGAAACCGGATCAGACGGATCAATACGCATTTCAAGTCTGCGAATGAATAACTGTTTTTCCTGTTCTGTATATTGGGAAGCGTAGGTGTCAGTATTGTGAAGAAGATCGTAAGCAATATATTTGGTAGGCCAAAGCTTATAGTTACTGATGATGGAACGATCAATCACCTGAGCTATTGCCTGCAGCTGTTTATTTTTGTTATCAATAGAGGCTGCAATCTCATCCAGTTCTGTATCAATAACGTCACCGGCATGCAGATGAATACGTTTCTTTTGTCCTAATATTCCGCTAAGCATCGTGGTAAAATCTTCATTTTTACCTTTAATATATTCCTCATCTCTATGCTGAGCCAGCAACTGAGGCATTTTTAAAGAATCAGTAGGATCGTATTCGTAGGAAATAGAAATAGGAACAATTTTTAATGTTTTAAAATAATCTGTCAGAGCCTGATCTCCCGCTGCCATAGCAAGCATTTTCAAAACACCCTGCTGGGTGGCATCATTTCCGTTTTTGGTACGGCCTTCACGCTGGGCTATCCAGACAGAACGGTTTTCCTGTAATAATTGTTCTTTGATGTATTCGGACATCGTTTGTGAACTGGTAAGCTGATCACGCAGAGACAAACCTCTCTGCACTAAAAAATTACGGTTCAGTTTAGCTAAAACATTTAAGAAATTTTTACGCACAAGGTTGTCGCCAATCGCTGAAGCAGTCATAATAAGACCACTTTCCAGCAAAACAAGATTAAGCAGGGAAGTGTCTAAAACAATATCTCTGTGGTTCGAAATGAAAAGATAAGAGGTATTTTTATCCAACTTATCAAAGCCTGAAGTCGTTAATCCCTCAGAACTTTTCGCAAGGATCTGACGAACGGCGTAAGCCACAAACTGATGCTGAAAATCACTGATGGAATGAACCTCTTTAAACTGTTCCAGCCATACCTGCTCATCCGTATCAGGAAAAGTAAAGCTCATGAATGCTTTCATCATAGGATCACGGGCAACATCCGCTAATCTTTCATTTACTTCATGATCATAGAAATACCGGATTTCATCAAACTTCGACATGCGATTATTTAAAATTAAAACTTTTTGCAAAAGAACGAAAATTTATCTGGGGAATGGGCATAATGGGTGTTAAAGTATTATGAAGGGCGTAGGAGTTCAGACCTGCAAAGCTGTTTTTTTGGTATGGTGAAAGAATTCAATAGAAAGAGACCGTCTCCTACATTTGAATTTGCAAACATAGGAGACCGCCTCTTTTAACTTTAATAAGAAAGTATAGTACTACAGATTTGTATCGGGATTTTTCCGAACTAATGTGCATAGAGTGCAAAATGAAGCGATTTACATGCCCTAGATCAGAATACAATCTATAGAAAAAAATTCAGCAAAAAACTGAATTCTTTTTTATGTATTACCATAAAGTTAAAATGAGAGGTATATCAGATATGATTATATTTTACCTGTTTTATCATAATGCTTCTTAATTTCTTCAATCATTTGTTCGCCGTGAGAGGTAATATGAGCTCCAGAGTCAGTATCATCATTGAGCTCATCAAAAAATAATTTAGATTTTAATGTATCATAGTTATTTTTAGATTTGAATTCAGCTTGTTTAACATGTATATACTTGTTACTGTATTCCGAGTTTTGTGTAACACTTAAAAGAACCAGATTTCCAAAAGCGTTTAATAACTCTTCATTTAATTTTGATGCTCCCGGTTTAGGAGTTTGAGGATTTAAATGTTCTACAGAGTTTTTTGATGAAATTCTATATCTTTTGAATTTTTCATCCTCGCGATTTTTCCAGTTTTTCCAAAGTATATACTCTAATTTCTGAAACCAATAATGCTGAAATCTCACCCCATTTGATTCATATAAATACAATTCGTACTCTATTTGAGAATCTATATCTTGAGTAAGTAGTGCAAAGCTTGCATCTTTATTTTTGTACCTGGTAAGGGATAATTGATTATCTATTTCTTCAAGCCGTAACAAAGCTTTAGCCTTTTCATACTGTGTTTTATGTTCCAGAAGATAATTCAGATAGGGAGTTAACCAATATTGTCTTAGATAATCACCTGTAAAATAAAGCATACTTTGTAGTTGATGTAATTCATCAACTGCATAATTGGTTTTGGAATAATAATCATTTGAATTTTTATTAAAATTTACGAGCTCCAGAGATTCCTGTTTTGTACTCAAATCAGTAACCCATTTTATAATATGGAGATCAAAAACCTGTCTTACATCCCAAAGTAGTTCCAGAAAGCGCTTAATTTCCTCTTTTTCACCATTAATTAATGGGGCGAAAATTTCTATAATCCTATTGGCATGAAAGGTTCCTTCAAAATCAGCTTTATGCTCTTTTGCCAGGTGAATCCTGTAAGTATGTATCAGCAGTTGGGGAAAAGAAATTACCGACCTGCAGTAAATTTCATCTGATTTCAGGTTATCCGTATCATCAGCTTCCTCACCTACGGTTGACCCAATAGTTCTATTATTGATAATGTCAGATATTGAAAAGCCTTTTGATGAGGTCTGTTCTTCTTTATTTTCTGCATGTATATGAAAAGTCTCCATGCGAAATTCACCCCACTTTGTAAGATCCAAATATTTAGAAATTTCTCCACCAAAAGAATCACGTACGTTTTTTTCAAAATAAGAAAACATATTTTCGCAAACCTCCCACAATTTACTGTAGATTACTTTTTCATTGCCTAAATGATTTAATAATTTTGATTTTATGATATCTGTCTGTTCTAATTGTATTCCGGAACTATTAATGGTTGTAAAAATTTTGTTAAGGTCTACGTGATCAGGGGTACTATTCTTTACCAGATGTACGTTTTCAAAAATAAAATCTCCAAAACCAGCTTGATCGCTTATGACCCTTAAATAGCTTTCAATGGTTGAGACAGCTTTTGCAATATGCTTTACAAATTCCTGACGGTTTACCTCAGGATAGACATTTTCAATGTTTTCAGACGAATTTTCCAATAAATAACTAAGATATTTTTCTACTTCATTTCTAATTTCGAATGAAAGTTTCATTTGACCTTCCACTTTTAAAAAATCAATTAATCTTGTAGAAACATTTAATCTTTTAAAACAATAGGCAATTAGCCATAGGGTAGTAAATCTTTGCTGTCCATCAACGAGCTCAATCTTGTTTGAGGTATTTTCCTCCTTGGTTATAATTGTTCCTATATAGTAGTTTTCATGAGCATTATTTGTAAATGAAAGATGAAAATCATCCAGCAGACTTTTAATTTGCTCATCATCCCAAACATAGGGTCTCTGATAGGTAGGAATTAAGAATTCATATGATAAGATATCCTTCAAAGTTATAATTGCAGTCCCAAATTTATTCTTACTCATTTTAATTTTTCTTTAATTAGTGATACAAATTGTTTATCAAAATCATAATTCTCCTGATAGTCGGAAGCTTGTTTGAAGTCGCCAAAATAACTTCTGAGTGTTTCTATATGTTTGGATTTGGAATGAGTACTTTCCGTATAATTCTTATTGAATTTAAAACGATCTTTTTTAAATTTTTTAATCAAATCCTCAGGAGTGTAGATATCTAAAATTGTATCAATAAGGTGGGTATCTCTTACCAGTTTAAATACGCTATCCTCTCTTACATTCCTGTCAAGTGTAATCCTGAGCGAAAATATTGATCTGTACACCCACAGGGAAATTTCATACAGCCGATCATACCCAAACTTACTTACATACGCAATGACACAGGCTTCAAAGAGATCCTTTAAAAATATAGTGCCATTTTCACCATGAACTACATTTTTATAAAAGGTATAAAAGTTTTCCTGAATACTATGATTATTTTGATCTATAAACAGTTCTGTATAAAGTTTTAAATAGTCATTTATATAATCCAGTGTATTATTGCCATCATTTAAGGGTTGTCTGATCTGCTTAAATCTGCTTAGGGTAGAAGTATAAATATTTCCATTTCTGTTTTCACTTATTTGATAATGGTATGAAATATCTTTATCCGTCTTTTCTGTATCAATGCAAAACTCATTGATTACTGTATTCTTCTTTTCAGTGTACATCCTGTATCCGGGATACTGTCTCCAATATCTATTGTCCCAATATCTTAGCTTACCCAGATAACCAATAATATCTTCAACATGTTTCTGATTTTCCTCCCAACGCTTTGCCTGATAGGCAACTATTTTGCGATTGTCTACAGCCCTCAGATGATGAGCTTTTATGATGTCACTACCGGAAAGGCGTACTCCTCCCGTATTTTGAGTTTCAAAAAACGTATAAGCCAAATCTTCACTTTTAGTAATGACAAGTGTTACATTAATATTTTGAAATTGCAGGATTTCCTTAACATCGATCAGGTCAAGATAATCAAAGTAATCTCCATCAAATAAAGCTTTCAGAAATTCATAATTTGATTTTATCTGATTGATGCTAAGAGGATTAGAATAATGTACTGTTGTAATATTGGTTTTCAAAAACTGCTGTAGCAATAGCATGGTTGTTATTCTCTGCTGTCCGTCAATAATCTGCAGTCCGTCATCAGTCTGATGAATGATTATACTTCCCAGATAGTATAGTGGCTTATCTGTAGTACGATCTTTTTCTAATGCTTTTAAATCAGAAAGTAATTGTATAATCTGTTTTTGTTTCCATACGTAAGGTCTCTGGTATTCAGGAATTAAAATTTTTTGAGATCCCTCAAATCCCTTAATAGTACCATTAAATAATTGATCTATAGTAATGGAATAGACTTTTAAATGATCCATATCCATTACATAATTTGAATTTTTCCGCTAAAATGTCTTCCCAGCATTCCTTCCAAAAGTTGAAAGGCTCTTGATTCAGCAAACTCATTTCCGTCAGAATACAAAATGAACTTCAGTATACCTCTGGCGTCATCTACCTTTACTTTAAAATAAATATGATCTATATACTGGGGGCCTTTATGGTAAAAAATTTCATCCGTATCATTATACAGCCATGAGCGGATATCATTATTGTTGATCTTATCAATAATCTCACTGATTAATGCATGAGGGTTTTTTGTCGAAACATTCAGTTCATTCATAAGTTGTTTTTAGTTTTTATATGATAAATTAAAAGGACTATCTCTTGTTGGAGACAGTCGCTTTGTCGAGAATAAAATTCAGTGATTAATCTTCTTCAAAAAAATCAATATCTATTTCTTTAATTTCAATTTTATCTTTTATTTGTACTCCAATATTGTTCTGAATGGCCAGTTCAGCTAATCTTTTCCCATCAATTAAAACAATTTTATAGTTTGGGTTCTCGTTTGCTGTTTTTTTTGCATCAGCAGTAAAATCTCCAACAGTTAATATTACTCCCTTATTGGATCCTTTGTTTGCAATGGCTCCGATAAAATTTCGGATTTCAGGAGAACCTACTTTTGTTCCCCATCTTTTGGCCTGAACATATATTTTTTCAAATCCCAGCTGATCCTGATAAAGAATACCGTCAATTCCACCATCTCCTGAACGGCCGACTACTTCGAAATTCCCTTTTCCTTCTCCACCGTAACCCAACTTATCTAATAGCTTCACAACAAAAAGTTCGAAATAGTCTGCAGGTTTGTTTCGCAGGATATTTAATAACTCATATTCCAGGCTGGAATTGATCTGGCTTATGGATTTACCAATAATAACCTCAGGAGTTTCACTATCTTCATCCACTGTTGAAACTTGAGTTGTCTCTATTGATGAAGATCCAGTACTCTTATAGCTTGCTTCCCATTCTTTAAATGGATCAAATTTTTTTAAAAAATTAATATTGATATACTGAGCTGTTGCCATTTTTAAAGCTTCTTTTCCCAAAGAAGTAATCTGATAATGTGCTCTTGAAGGGTAAGAAATTAAGCCTGCCTTTTGTAAATAGCTTCTGCTCCATCCTACACGGTTTCTGAATAATGTTTGTTGACCGCTGGGAACTTTAAGAGCAAGCTCTTCCTTTGTTAAATTAAAATGCTGCGTCAGAAGCTGCACCATATTATCCAGAGAATATACTTTATCATCCTGTAATAAAGATAAAAATGGATACATTATACTTTGAAAATCCGGTACTGGCATGGTTTATTATTTTACAGAGCAAGTATACCAAAATTATTTTACTGATGCCTACGGGAACCCGTAATTTTCAAAAAACAATCAATACTGATCTGCTCTCTACTGACATTACCCCGTTCTAAAGCCTCTCTAACCCCTTCACCAAGTCCCTCGAGAGGGTTAGTGAAGTGGGTAGAAGCACTTAAATGCTATTGTAAGAAATATTCTCACCATCACATTGCTTCATCAGAGGCGAAGCCTCCATTCTTTGCTCCCTCTGATTATGCATACTGATGTATAAAAGATTTGTGTTTTTTATATCTCATGTGAATCTACAGGAGAAATTATTTGCAGTACTTGTTTTGAACGCAATGACGCAAAGATTTTTCATCTCAATATGTTTTTAAGACGCAAGAAAATCAGAGATTTTCAGCAAGGATTAATACATAGATGATCAACAGTGTACTGTTTTATCGGAGATAAAATCCTAGCGCCTTAAAGAAGATTCTTATGATAATAACTTGCGCCTTTGCGATTTCCAACCATAAGCATACAAAACCTCCAACCACAAAAAAGCACGTTTTCACGTGCTATAAGAAAAAGTATATTTGCTTTCAACATTAATCCTTACTGATTGTCGGTGGAAGAGGATGGATGAACCTCTCAAATATAATGAGTATAATGGATCAAAAATCAACAGAGTGTGAATTTTTCAGCAAGCGTTCATCACATTGTGAAAACTGGATAATAGGGTTTCGGGTTTATCATTTTTTGAAGAAAAAAAGAGGGTATAATGAAGGAAATGGAGAAAGAGATACCCGCTCATCAATTTTAGGGAGATAAAGGAAGTTTTTATAAAAATTTTTCTATATTTAAACTTCATAAAAGTTGATGAGTATGGAACACAAAATACATCAGGGCCGCAATGTAAAACGATTCAGAGAAATGCTGGGTGTCAAGCAGGAAGCGTTGGCTTTTGACCTTGGGGACGACTGGAATCAGAAGAAAGTTTCTCTGCTGGAACAGAAAGAAATTATTGAAGACCCTTTGCTGAAAAGAATTTCTGAAGTATTGAAAATTCCGGTGGAAGCGTTTCAGAATTTTAACGATGAACAAGCTATCAATATAATTTCAAATACTTTCCACGATTTTAAAGATAACTCTGTAGCTTCTGCAATGAACTATAATTGTACATTTAATCCAATAGATAAAATTGTAGAGTTGTATGATGAAAAGATTGCTCTTTATGAAAGGATGCTGAAGGAGAAGGATGAGATGATGGGGAGACTGGAGAGGTTGATTGAGAAGGGATAATTTAAGATACAAAAAGGTTCAGCACGTGCTGAACCTGTTTATATTTTTATTTCTTCTTTACTTCTTTTTTCAGTTTTAGAATTTCTTTTAACAAGTCTTTTGCATCTCCATCCGTTGGAAGCTGGGGAACTAATTCTCCTTTGAAAGCTTTGTGTAGAATGGCTTGTGGAAGACTATCTATTTTTTCTTTTAAAGCCTTATAGCGTTTTTCTATAATATCTACTTTGTTAAATAAAGATTCTATAATAGATACGATTTCTTGTTGTTCTTCCAATGGTGGAATTGGTAGTTTGATTGATCTAAATCTTTCTAAACTTATTTTTTGTTGGGCTACACCAAATGTTATCAATCCTAATTGCTCTTTTACAAAGCTTGAATTAATAACATGTTTATAAAAAATTCTATTAAAATACTCACTCCAAACTCTAAATTTCAGACAGTCTGAAGTAATTATTGCTTTGGGGAAATTTTCGGGATAAATTTCACAATCACCAGGTGGTTCTCCCATTTTAGTAATCAGCAGATCTAAACTTTCAACAGAATGAGCATCTAATTCAAGTGCTTTTTCTGAAGAAATAAATTTGGGAGATAATTCATTGAAATTTCCAGATTTAATATGTCTAACGAAAACTAATGGAACTCCATTATCTTGATAATCATCTACTTTTAAATTACTTCCAAATGGTCCAATTGAAAGGGCATATTTAGCAGGATCAGCAATTTCTCCAGGATTTCCAAATGCCCAAGTATCTGGGAATAATTTTTCAGAAACATTAAATTCTTCTAAATTACTTATCTTAATTTTTACTGATAATTCTTGTTTTTTATCTAGAACTGTTTTTAACAAAATTTTACCATCTAAATTTTTATCCTCCCTCCAATCAGATGTTAATTTTCCCATTATAGCTTGTGTTAAAACTTGCTGGCGAAAATCCTTAAGCAATTGAGGAATACGCTCCAATGCTTTTTTCATTGCTTCATGTTGTGCAAATAAAGCATCTAATTTTGCTACAATACGTTCTTGTTCTGGTAATGGAGGAAGAGGAACTTGATGATTTTCAAAAGTGGGTTTTGTAATATGTACTATACCTGATCCATGAGTTTTACTATAAAAATCTTCGATCGAAATTAGTAAACAATAATATAAAAAGTTCTTAAGTATTATTTTATCATTATTAACAACTTTAAAAATATGTTGATTTAACCATGCATCTCCCCCTTTCCAGAAATAAACTCCTAAAGAGGCAGACCACGCCATTAATAAATCTCCGTTCTTAACTTTAAATTTTTCATCAAATTTTCCACTAGAATAATTAAAGCTTGCCTTATTATTATTTAAGTTTTGAATTCTTATAATTGGTAAACCTTCATTTTTCCATTCAGCAGCTTTAAAAGTTCTTCCGTTTATATAAGTTCCTAAATCTTTTAATTTTGTTTCAACCCAATTATTTGGTAAGTTATTTTTCATTACCTAATTCTTTAATTAAGTTTTCCAATTCTTTTTGAATTGTATTAAGTTCTTTTAAAGCATTATTGGCTATATCTAATGGCTCACCTATATTAGATGATTTAGTCAAGCTTTCATCAGCAATCAATCCTAAATCTAAAGAATCATTTTTCTTTGCAATTTCTTCACGGGAAATGCATTGCCAACGTTCGTCTTTTATCTGTTTTCTTTTTTCTTCATCTATTGCTCCTTCATATTCTTTAACTACGTTTTCAGCAGTTAATCCTCCTGTATAAGCTGTGATAAAATCTTCAAATGCTTTTTCTGTAAAAGGTGTTCTTTTTCCAAAGTTCGGCATATTGGTTCTCATATCATAGAACCATACATTTTGGGTATTTCCTTCTTCTTTTTTACCCCTTGTAAAGAAAAGTACATTGGTTTTTACCCCTACTGCATAGAAAATACCTGTTGGTAAGCGTAAAATAGTATGCAGATTGCATTTTTCCATCAAATCTTTTCGGATGCGTTGTCCGTCACCATCTTCAAACAGAACATTATCTGGTAATACTACCGCAGCACGTCCAGTCCCATCAGTAATAAGGCTTCTGTAAATATGCTGTAAGAAATTAAGCTGTTTGTTGCTGGATATATATTTTAAGTCTGTTCTGGTAGGTTTTTCACCTCCTTTCTTTGTGCCAAACGGAGGGTTTGCCAATACGCCATTAAAACCTTTTAGGTTTTCACCTAAATAGGTTAATGTATCACCTAAAAGAATGTTACTCTCCATTTGGTGCAACCTAGCGTTCATTAGAGCCAAACGATGGGCATCAGCAACAAGTTCTACTCCTGAAAAGGCTTCTTCTTCCTGAAATTTTATCTTTTCAGAAGACAGAACGTAACGGTAATCGTATTTTTCTTTCAAATAATGATCTGCAGAAATCATAAAACCGAAGGTTCCACAGGCAGGATCATTCCATCTTTCGCCTAATTTCGGAGCCATTAGTTTTACCATTACATTAATTAATGGACGTGGAGTAAAATATTGTCCTGCACCACTTTTCTTTTCTCCTGCATTTTTTTCCAATAGACTTTCGTAGATGTCTCCCATCACGTCACGGTCAGATTCTTCATACCAATCAAGCTTATCAATAGCCTGAACCAAAGTATTAAAGTTTACAGGCTTAGTAAGCGTAGTAGAAGCATTAGTATAGATATCTTTGATAGATGGACTGTCTGTTTTACTACTTACGTTAGCTAAAAAATCACGGTATAATCTAAAAGCTTCTACATTATCTGTTTCCTCTACAAATTTACTCCATCTGTACTCTTCAGGGATCTGATCAGAAAATCCTTTTACCTCAGATAATTTAAGGAAAAGGATAAAAGTAAGTTCATTAAGATATTGGTGGTACGTTACGCCGTCATCGCGCAACACATTACATAAATTCCAAAGTTTATTGGCTATTTCCTGTGCGCTCATTTTACATCTCTATGCTGAATACAGTTCATTATTCAGCTCTGTTATCAATTCTTCTAATTCGTTATTAAATATCTTATTTAACCTTGTAAAACCTCCTTCATCTACAAAAGGTCTTAAGTCTAAGTCCTGTTTTGTAAGAATAGTTTCTGCCATCAATTGTTTTTCAAAACGGTCTATCCATCTTAATTGCACAGCAGTCCATTGATGTTTTGATTTTAACTTGCTAATTGCTTTCTGAACACGTTCTTGAGGGGCTATTAAGTCAATTCCCATAGAAAGTGTTCTGATATAAGCTATAATATCGGCCGCAATATCCACATTTTTTGTGGATTTCCAAGCGGTATTCAGAGAAGTTTCATTAAAACCTTTTTCATCGAAAAGTAACTTTAATTCTTTTAATGACTTACGGTCTAGCTCCTGAGGTTTATTGCAAATGATATTGATTGCTGCAATAGTATTGCTATTTTCCTGAAGGAATTTTTTGAATCCTTCTATATAATCTTCAGGTTTATCTGCATTTCCATATCCACGGGTAACTTCCATTACAGAATCTTCGTGTGTAGAAACAAATTGAGAATATTTCTTGTATACTTTGGTGTCAAGATAATTCCAAAGTGAGCTTAATTGCTCTACTGTATTTTTTATTTCAGAGCTGGTTGTATTCTTCAAAGACTGTATTAATCCTTCAATAGTATTGCCATCTGTATGATAAGAAATATGCTCTTTTTGTTCAGCTGTTAGGTTTCTGGACTTTCGTTGCAGCTTTGCAATGATTTGTTCAACCTGTTTATATAAACGCTGCTCATCAGAAATTCTCTCAGTTTCCTCTACCAACTGTTGGAAACTATAAGAAGGATTTCCTACTGTCTGTATCTGAGTATAGTCTTTAAGTGCCTCGTATAATCGAACTGCGTCAAATATTTTAAAAGATTCTTTTCCTATTTCACGACAAAGACGTGTTGCTCTTCCCAGCATTTGCTCGTACAATATACGAGAACGTACACGACGCATAAATACAACATTACATATCGAAGGAACATCAATTCCGGTAGTTAATAGGTCTACCGTAACAACAATATTGGGATATCTTTCGTTCTTAAAATCTCTGGTTAGTTGTGCATTGTCATAAACACTACCCGTAATTTTCTGAATAGCTTTTTCATGAACATCAACGCCAATTTTTTCAAACTCTTCGCCCAGCATATTGATTATGGTATCTGCATGACTATCTCTTGCTGCGAAGATGATTGTTTTTTCATTGCCTTCAGGATCTAAGTTTTTAACAAGTTCCTGAACTACAGCTCTGTTGAAATTATCATTAAGAACCTGTTTATTAAAATGTTCTACATCAAACTTCAATTCATCTTCCAGTTCATCTAAATCTGTTATTTCTCCAGTTTCACCATCATATACCTGAGGTTTTTCTCCCTTTTCCCATGTAATTCCTTCGGTATTAAGATAAGTTTTAATATTAAATGGAGGTTCATGATCTACCAGATTACCATCTATTACAGCGTTACGATAGGAATAATTATAAACAGATTCTCCGAAAATTTCTGTTGTATGAAGGGCTGGTGTTGCAGTCATTCCAATTTTAAAGGCATCAAAATAATCCAGAACTTTGCGGTATTGTGCTACATAGTCATCTTCATTTCGTATTCCAAAATCATCCTCATTCATTTCTTTATCCAATTGGTAACCACGGTGTGCTTCATCAACAATGATACAGTCATAAGTGTCTATTGTTAAAGGTTCTCCTTCATTATAAAATAGCCTTTTTACCATACTTTGAACTGTAGCAAAGTGAAGACGGGATTCAGAATCCGGAATAGTTGTTCCAAGGTCATCAAATTGATAAATTCCTCCAAAAGACTGTTGAGCTTCAACTTTATTTTCTTTAATACTGTCACGTGCCTGAGTTGCAAGAAGCTTTCTATCTGTTAAGAATAGAATTCTTTTAAATTTGTTCGCTTTTATTAATCTATAAATTAAACCATTAATAGTTCTGGTTTTCCCTGTTCCTGTAGCCATAACAAGTAAAGCCCTTTTATCAAAAGGAGATTCAATCAGTTTATTTTCAACAGATCGAATGGCTTCTATCTGATAATCACGAAGATTTAGACCACTTGGGGAGGTTAGATATTCATAGTCGCTTTCTAAAAGTTTTTCGTTTGCTTCTTCAGAATCTCTATTGTATAATTCTTTTAAACCTTCTGGTGAATACCAACCTTTTAATGCATATGGACGATTGGTGGACTTTCTTATATCCTGAAACCAAATTCCACTTTTGGTTTTCAGTTGTTCCAAATATTTTTTTCCGTTTGTAGAATATAAGAACGGAACTTTGTAGGTGTCCCATTGACCTAGTAAAACAATTTCATTTTGTAGATGGATATTTTCTGAGTATATCTTAGACTGTCGAAGATTGGTAGAAATATCAGTATTATATTTCTTAGCCTCAACTAAACCATATAGTTCAGTACCAATAAATAAAGCATAGTCTGCATATTTTGTTCCACAAGGCCACTCCGCAATTGCTTTATTTTTTCCTTTTTCAGGTAACGTTTTTTTATTCTTGTAATTAATATTTTCTGTGTCACAATCCCAGCCGGCAGCTCTCAACTGAATGTCTATAAGTTGGATTCTTGTATCATATTCGCTTAGATTAATTTTATCTGCATAAAATTGAGCTTTCTCCCTTCTTTTCTTTCTATCACTTTCAGAAGAATTCAATGCCTGGATTTTCAATTCATAGTTTTTTAACTGAATTGTCAATTCATCTACTTTGTCTGTTAAAGAAGATATTTCTAACTCTGATTTATTAGGAGGCAATTCATAATATAAGCCTTCAATGGTATCATTGTCATATGTTTCAAAAAACCATTTCCCCAAAGTAAATATTTTCTTCAGAATAAATAGTGCTTCAGCAGATGTATTGGAGCCACTATGAGAAGCTTTATTTCCAGATTTTCTAACTGTATGGAAAATATCAGCTATTGTATCGGGTAAAATCTCATGTTGATTTAGAAATTGTATTGCCTCATGTTGGTTTAAAAGTGAGATGTCTTCCGATTCAAAACCAGCAATTAAGCTACTTAGTTTTTCACAAAATAATCTAGATTTTGATATCGATGAACTGGCATCTATATGATATAAAATTTCGGCTAATCTTGCACAATTAAAAAGTTCAGGATAAATATCCTGAAGGAAATAAAATTTCGAATCCATCAGTATTATAAACTAATTTTAAAGATAATAAAAAGAATTTTATTCTTCAATATAAAAATTTATAAATCATTTTTTAGAAATTTTCTACTCCATAATAACCGTATTCACTCTCCTACACATCCACCTCCTCAATCTCCACACCGGCAGATACACAAAAATCACAGACAAAATCCCGGCTAAAACACCCACAACAATAGCCATTGCGGTAGCATCCAGCTTATAATCTTTTGAGAAATTGTACTGGCCTATAAAGAGCAGTGAGAGTACTAATGATCCGGTGATCACGCCGTGTAAGATGCTTAGTTTGGTCATTAATTTTTTAATATTCAGCTGTTCGTCTACGGTAAACTCTATGGCTTCCTGGCTGGCGGCATCGGTTACTCTTTTGATGATATCAATGGTAAGGACTGCCGGAAGGAAAATAGCCATCGGGAGGGTTAGGCGGGCCAGGTTTTGGGTTCCTGAGAAAAAATGGGTGTAGCCTAGCTCCTTGAAGCTGGCATACGCAATAATGAAATTAAAAAATACATTCGGGAGGACATAGTAAATCGTACGCTTGATGAGAAAGCGTTTCAGGGTAGTTTTTTTGATGGGTTTTGGCTTTGGCGGCTTTATTTTCAATTTCATAGAGAGGTGGTCAATAGCTCGATGGCTTTATCTTTTATCAGATTGGCTTCCTCTTTCGGAAGAAAGTTTTCATTAGACATGAAGGTGAAGTCCATTTGCTGGTTGTACGTACTGGTCACTAAGGTGTTCGAGTTCAACCATGGAAAAGCCACAGTAGGACTGATCACGGTTTCCAGTTTGAAGTTTTTATAATCATTCGGGATATTCACTTTTCCCATATTGGATAGAGTGATATCATGCCCGCCTTCGCTGGATTTCAGCATACTGATCATACGTTCCACAATAGGGTGCATATGTTCTCCCATCCACAGGAGTTCACGGGCTTCCATTTTGTTTATTTTCTCTGTAAGGTCTTTTTTGATCTGCTTGGCATTGCCCATCACATCCTTGCTGCCTTTTTTCACAGAAAGTTCTACCGTTGGAGCAAAAGCAAACAGATGATCTTCTTTAATTTCCGGAATAAAATGACGCACATCTACCGGACTGATCACCTTTCCTTTAGCACGATTCCCCTGAATATCACGGAAGGCCTGCATCACAGATGAACAGAGCAAAGCATGTACAGAAATTCCGTTGGCTTTACATTTTTCAGTAATAAACCTGGTATCTTCTGGAGTCATTTTCCAGTGAATGGCGTAGTTTTTTCCAAGGTTTCTCTTTTTACTTTTTCGCTGGATAGAAAAGAATATCCTGGCGAAAAGCAGATAAAGGCTGGCCTTGTATTTTTTAATTCCTGTATTAAAATCCGAAGGGAGAAAATCATCCACAGATTCAAAAGCAACATAAGGAATGAGCGGGGCATGGGGATTGTCCAGCAAACTCAAAAGTTCGCGCATTAAAGTCACTCCGGTTGTTCCGTCTGAAATACAGTGGGGCATGACCCAAAGGATTTCGGAAGTATCCTGTCCTTTCACCCAAACCACTTCAGCCAATGGTTTTTTCGGATGTTCAAAGAGCTGGAACCATCCTTTTTCAGATTCTTTGAACCAATCTTCGTCTGTTTTTCGTTCTACAATACGAAGGGGAATAGGCTCAATATCCTTTTGTCCCACAAAAAGGGGATATCGTCCGCTGTTGCGATCAATGACTGCTCTCAGCATCGGATGTTTCTGCTGGATTTTGATTAAAGCTGTTTTAAAATTCTCTTCCGGAATCTCTCCTTTGATTTTTGCGGTATAAACACAGTTTAAAGGCGTTTCAGGATCTACATACATGATCCTTTCCACCATCATTAAGGGTCTTCTGATCATGATACTGCCATTTGTTTAAGTTGTGAATGTATAATTTGTATCACTTCGTCACGGACTGCCAGAGCATCTGTGTAAGGTAAATATCCTTCGCTTCCCATGAATGAAAAATCCATTTCACCACGGTACGTTGAGGTTACCATTGTGGTGGTATTTCCTAAAGGTCCGATTACTGACGGACTGAAAATAGTATCTACACTAAATTCTTTATACTGATGAGGAATCTGAATACGTCCCAGATTGGAAAACATACAGTCGTTGGAAGATTTCCCGTTCTTTAAAAGCTTGGTAAAATTCTTCAAGGCATCATGCCCGGACTCCATGACCATCATAGTGATGTAAGGATTCAGTTTGGAGGTCTTTTGTTCTACAGATTTCTGCATTACTCTTAGATTGTCCTCAAAACTTAGCTTTTCATCAGAAGAAACCACAATCATCAGCCCGAAAGCGAAGATATGGTCTTCTTTGATCTGCTTAGCGAAACGTCTGATATCTACCGGACAGGAAACTTTATTGAAGGATTTCTCACCTCTTACTTTTTTAAATGCCTGTAATACTGATGCACTCAAAAATGTGTTTACGGTTACTTCCTGAGATTTGCAGTAAGCAATTAACTGTTTGCTCACGGTTTCATCCAGTTTCCAGTGGATGAAGTAGTCGTTCTGTCTTTCAACGACTTTTTTACCTACCGGGATCAATTTGATTGCTGTAGCAGCAAGCCTTCCGATAAACTTGGCTTTCAGTTTCTGTCTGCGGCTGTTCAGAATTTTGGAAGGAACTACATCCTGAATTCCTAAGATGGGAGTTTCAATTCCGATATCAGCAGTTGGATTGTCCAGTACTGCTAAAAACTCTGTTAAAAAAGCCATTGCAGAACCACCATCACAAAGACAATGATGGAACGCAAACAGCATGTCCGAAACGTTTTCCCCTTTGATCCAGACAAACCGGATCAGGGGTAATTTTTCAAAATTAAAGGTGGTGTTCCACTCTCTCCTGGATTCTTCCTGCCACTGATCTTCCCCTTGTCGGGTCAATATTCTTACGGGAATAGATATAGGTTGTTCAGGAACATTATACCATGGAATATTTTTTTCATCATGGCTGATCAGTGCTCTCAGCCATGGATGTTTATTTTGAATCTGAGCAAGAGCCTGCTGGATCTCTTTTAAGGTAAAAGAGCCTCTCAGCCTGAACGCAATGACCGCGTTAAAAGGTTCTGTACCGTCTCCTAATAACATACGTTCACCAAATAGCAATCTTCTTTTCATATGTTGATTCATAGGCTATACGGAAGCTAATGTTGAATGTTCCTGTACAAAGTTTTCTAACAGTTCTACCGCTTTATCATTACCTCCGGCAAGGGTAAATGTGTTTCTTACTTCCTGGGCAGCAGTTCTGTATTTCGGATTTTCCAACAGTTCAAAAACGGTTTCACGAAGAGTATCTACACGAAGTCTTTTGTATCGGATACTGATTCCACAGCCTGCCTGCTCAATCAGTTTTGCAATATGGAAATGATCATAGGCGATAGGAGTGATCAACATCGGTAATCCGTTGCGGAAAGTGTCATTAACGGTATTGAAACCACCGTGGCAAATTACCATATCCATTCGCTGCATCACTGCAGATTGAGGTACGAAGCTGTTCACGATGAAGTTATCCGGCCATTCTTCAAAGATTTCCGGTGGAGTAGCGGCAATTACGGTAATCGGCTGGTCTTTAAAGGCAGCGATGATTTTTTCAAAGAACGCTTTTCTGATGTCTACCAACAGTGTTCCTAATGATACAAATATCTTCGGAGTGGTAGATGCATTCAGTTTATCCCAGTCAAATGGAGCATCGTTCGGGCGGCCTTTTACCGGACCTACGAATTTCATATGGGAAGGAACGGTTTCAAAACCAGCGAAAGCCTGTGAAGTAAACACCATATTCAGTTTATGAGAATGGATGTAAATTCCTTCTTCATGAATGCCTACTTCTTTTTGAAGATCTTTGATTAAGTTCTGTTGCCATTCCCAGATTTTAGGAGCACTTTTTTCCGTATCTCCCATCACATCCGGTGGAACAGGTGTTGTTGTTACACAAGGAATATTATGTTTGTGAGCGAAAAGAGCCCCTCCGAAAGTGATACAGTCGTTTACAATAACATCCGGCATCCAGCTTTCTGTCAGTCTGGTTAATCCCGGCATCATCATTTTAGCAAAAGGAACATACGTTTCTTCCAGAGCCAGTTTCATCACTTCAGGTCCGGAGCATGCGGGTCCGTCATCCTGTCTTTTTAAAATACGGGCAATTTCCTCCTGGTAAGGAACAAGATCTTCTTCAGGATAGAAATAAGAACCTCCTTCCGGAATATGTTTGTTGTCTAAAGGGGTAATTCCGAACCATTTTACTTCGTGGCCACGGGCAATTAAACTTGCTCCCACACTTAAAGTAGGACTCACGTGTCCGAAAAACGGAGGAACTACGAATAAAAATTTTGATGGTTTTTCAGGTTTTGAAGCCTTCAATATCGCTTGCTCCAATAAGTTGGCTGCTGTAGCAGAACCTCCAGCTTCCACAAAAGATTGTCCTACTTTCTGAGCCGCTTCTTTGTAGCCTGGATTATTCAGAATCTGCTGTACAGCTTCTCTCAGGTGGTTTCCTTTAAATCTGTTAAAATTAAGACGTTCACCTGCTTCTGTACGTACAACACGTCCGGCAACATGAGACTGGTCATAGGCAATCGGGATCACTACCAAAGGAATACCGTGGGATAGCGTTTCGGATACGGTATTGTGACCGCCATGGCAAACCACACCATCCAGATGAGGTAACAGATCCAGCTGAGGAACCTGCTGATACACCATAAAGTTATCCGGCCACTGCTCGAAAAGCTGAGGATCGGAAACCACTACAACGGTTAGGTCTTCATCTTTAAAGGCATCAACGACCTTTTGGAAAAAGGCTTTTTTATGATCGTGATCGAAGGTCGTACCAATGCTTACCAGGATCTTTTTGTTATTTTTGCTTTTCAACTTTTCCCAGTCAAACTCACATGAAACGCGTCTTTCGGTAAGAACGGGACCTGTGAACTTATATTGAGAAGGCAGATCTTCCATTTCCCCAAAGAAATAATTGGAAGTAAGAACAAGCGTTAATAGGTCAGAGGTTGCCAGAGAGCGTTCTTCCTGGAAACCGAGTTCTTTCTGTAAATCTAGGATCTGATTTACTTCCCACTCGTGTACTTTTGGTAGCTCATTCATAATTTTAATGGCGGCCGGAGCGGTAACGGATGTGGCATAAGGTATTCCAAGAGTCTTTGCGGCAACAGGGGCTGCAAATAACTGATGATCCCCGATAATCAAATCAGGCTGCTCTATTTTTAATAATGAAACAATACCGTTATAGCAATGTCTGTTCAGCGGAATAAGAACCTCTTCGTACAGGAACTTAACGCTGTCTATGCCATACACTACTTTTTTGGAAATAATATCGAGATATTGTTCACTTTCTTTTTTTTCTTCGTCGGTCTGATCGTACTGGATCAGTAATAATTTTCCTCCCTCGGGAAGTTTAGCCTCTAACGCAGGGTCAAGGCTGATCCAGGCTACTTCATGTCCTCTTTCCAGTAGAGTAGCACCTATGCTTAAGGTAGGGTTGACATGTCCTGTCAATGGTGGAACTATAAATGCAAATTTAGCCATGGTTTTGTGTTAAAATTTTAGATAAAAATTGAGCGATTGTTTCAGCGATGAGCTGAGGTTCCTGGATAGGAATATTATGATCGCCCTGGATTAATTCAAGTTCAGATCCGCTGATTTGAGACTGAAGCCACTCACCGGTAGGTCTGCAGTTGGAATCAGCGCCATAAAGCAATAAAGTGGAAGTTTCCAATCCTTTGAAGTCAGCTTCACCAAGAAAATGTTTTTCCCTGATCATATCTGCTTTAATGGTGGTTTGATTAAACAGAAATTCATACATACGATGATTCTTTTCCATTTGTCTTTTACCCATCTGTACTTTGGTGGTATCTGTAAAGTTGGCGACGTAGTGCTCAAGAAATTCTTTGCTGTATTCATCAATGATGGTACGGGCTTTTTCATCCTGAGGATCCGGAGCTTCCATCACCACGAGCTGATTGACGCGGTTAGGATATTCTAAAGCTGTTTTCAACGCAATAAGACCTCCGAAACTATAGCCGACAAGGTGTACTTTTTCCAGTTGAAGGTGATCTATTAAACCTATTAAATCGGATGACATGTTGTCAAGATCGTACCCGTCCAAAAAGCGTTCACTCATACCGTGACTCTTCAGATCGTACATCACCACATGGAAATGCTTTGCCAGCACAGGGGCAATATTAAAATAATAAATGGACAGGTTACTGAACATACCGTGGATGAGTACCACGGTTTGTTCGGCTCCTTTGTTGAGTTCCTGTATATGAACTTGTCTGTTATTGACAGTGATTATTGGCATTCGTAGATATAATTGATGATCATACTAAGGTCAAGATTAATCAGCTGGTCAAGATCCATAGATGATAACCAACCCGTAAAGTCGATCTGATCGCCAAAATGCGCCTTGATCTTTTCAGAGAAAGAGACAATTTCAATGCTGTCCATTTCAAGATCTTTGGTGAATGAACTTTCAGGAGTAATATCCATCTCTTCTACAAATTCAGCCCCTATCACTTCAGTAATAAAACCTTTTAATAAAATAAAAAGTTCTTCGTGGTTCATTTTTAATGTTGCGTTTACAGTGTCCATCCGATAATATAATTTTTATGTTTAATAGTTTTGATTTCAATGTTGTTGATCCACAGGTGATCATCTTTTATAAGTTCGACTTCGAAGGCTTTAGGATTTCCTTTCAGTCCTGTTCCGAGGAACTTTCCGTAAGCTTCTTTGGCTACCCAGAAACGGGTGGTCCATTCTGCCTGGTTTCTGTCTTTTAATAAGGCTAATTCTTTGTCGGTAAATACCATGTCGTAGAATCCTGAGCTGCGCTCTTCCATCAGTTCCATATCAATTCCTACAGATTTTCCATATCTCGCAATTCCTACGGCTTCTTTTCCTTTGTGAGCTAAAGAAATATGAATGTCTTCTGTAAAATCACTGATGAGGTAAGGCTTTCCTACTTCATCGGAACGGATTTCAAACGTGATCGGGAAGCAGGCATGGTTTTTTTCCTGACGAAGGAGATTTCTTACGGCATCTTTCACTGCTACACGGCTTACCATCCAGTTTTTCTTTTTGTTGGGTAATAACTGCTGGTGATGCTGTTTTTCCGTTTGGTTGAAATATCTTTTCAGGATAAAATCCCATGAAGCAACTCTGGTGTAGGCTTGGTGGAAGAAGAAAACTTCAGAAGCAATCTCTTCCGAAAGACGGTTGTGCAGCGGTGACATGGAAACATTCCATAAAGCGGCATCAATTTCCAGTCTTCTGTTCTGCCAGCCGGTAATGGCGCACCAAACTTTTCCGTCTCTTTTCAGGATGATATCGGCGATGGCAAATTCATCATTAAGCTCCGTTAGCATACAGGTGCATTCAAAAATACCTTCCTGATCATGCATATCTCCGAAGAATTCAATATCTCTGATTTTTACAGGGAATGCAATACGGTCTTTCACCAAAGTAAGCTGCAGCCAAAGCCCGAATAACTGTCCTGCATTGTCCAGTAATGAACCTTTACCACCATTTCCTTTTATTTTTCCGATAATTCCTTTGTCTCCAACGGCTGAAACTTCAGTAATTCCCTGGTATTTATCTCCATGGAACATGTGCATGTCATAGATTTCTTCAGGGGTTCTTTCGATAGGTAAAAGATTACCGATGGAAAGATTGAAATCAGGGGTTGGAACAGAAGCTGATTTTAAAATTACTTCTGCATTGGCAAAATTTTCAATATCAAGATAGGCGTGGTTTTGAGAGCGCCATTCTCCTTTTACGGTTTTTTCGAAAGGTTTGGCAACGTTCATCCATTGGAATACGCTTACATTCATGATTTTATGCACCAATGTTTCCGGAACTTCAGCTTCCGCAATTTCAGCAAGCTGTTCGAAGATCATCGTCATCGGAATCACCGGTTCCATATCTGCAACATGAGCCCATCCTTTAGGCTGTCTCAATAAACTGTGGTCGATCAGATAAGGATGGCTTTCCAGAGTTACATACAGGTCTTTTGAGAAGGTTGTACTTCTTGGTGCTTTTGAAGCAACATGTGTTATTGGAGCTGCAGAGCGTTGGATTGTGATTTCCGGACGGTTTTGGAATAAAGTCAATACTTCTTCCTGCATACGGATCATATCGGCAACGTTATCCTGGAATGCCTGTACCAGCGGGTGGCCGCTTTTTGTGGCAATAGCCGAAGCTGTTGCTGTATATTGTTTTGGCGTGTCAAAAGACTGAGCCAAAGCTTTCACTTCTTTAAAATTACGGATAATAGGAGAACCTAATTCCAGTTTAATGCCTTTTCCTGACGGTCTTTTCGAATGATTCTGAATCTCTAAAAAGTCAAGGGCAATTGTTTTACCTTCTACGAATAGTGAAGCGACTACACGTTGTAACTGCGCTAATGCAGAACGGGTTGGAACGCTGGAAGCAATCGTACTGAATGCTTTTCCTTTTAAAGTATCATCAATAAATCCGATCAATCCTCCGGTACCCACCTGAATGAATACTCTTGCACCTTCTTCGTATAATTTATCGGTCAGCTCACGGAAACGAACGGGTTCTACCAAATGCTCAGCACTCAGTTTTCTGATCGCTGCCTGATCTGAAGGATAAGGTTCTAGTGTAGTAGCAGACCACAATGGTATTTTCGTCTGCTGGAACTGTGCTTTTTCCATTCCCGCAAGGATCACATCCAGTTTATCAGCGATAAAAGGAGAGTGGAATCCTGATTGGAACGGTAGCACCTGATGGAAAATCTGTTTTGCTTTTAACAAAGGAACCAATTCATCCAAAGCTGCGTTGCTTCCGCAAAGAATCACCTGATTAGGGCAGTTGTCATTGGAAACATAGAGATTTGAAATTTCTGCAATAAAAGGTTTTATCACATCAATTCCGGCTCCTATAGCGATGAATTTGGAATCTTTTAATTCAAAAGTTTCAGGATTCAGTACATCAATTAAGGCTTTTACAGAGTTGGCTTCTGCTAATTCTGAAGAGTAACCGGCCAGCCATTCTCCTAAACTGTGTCCGGCATTCATATCCGGTATAATTCCTAGTTTTTTCAGTGAATTATCGAGGATACTACAGTTATTGAAAATGTTTAAAGCATCGGTTAAAAGTCCTTCACCTTCCGTTTCAATAGGAGCTGTAAGTCCAAAATAACGGCTTACCGTTTCCACTTCACCTTTTGCCAAACCATCCAGTCCAGGGAACACAAAGGCTACTTTACCGCCATCTTTTAATAATGGGGTAGAGGTATACCAGATATCCTGTTTGTTTTTCCAGGTAAGGTTTTTGGAAACAATTTTAATGGCTTTTTCTACTCTTGCAGGAGTAGGATCGAAGATCGCCACTCTGAAGTCTCCTTCACCAATGGTCGTTTCATTATTTTGTAATGCTGAAAGCAGGTCTTCATGGGTAGGTCTTGCCAATATCAATACATGGTCTTTTTTCGGCATATTATAGCCTTCCAAAACAACGTGAGCATTGATCCCTCCGAATCCGAAAGCATTCACTGCAGCTACTTTTGGCAGTCCGGTTTTTGACCAGTTTTTGGCTTCCTGTACAGGCTCAAACCTTGTGTTCTGCATATCCGCTGTTGGATTTTCACAGTACAATGTTGGTGGTAAAGTATCATGATGTAAGGCAAGACAGGTTTTAATTAATCCTGCAATTCCGGCTGCTGGCATAGCATGCCCGATATTGGACTTTACAGATCCGATACCCGCAGCCGGAGCCGTTTCTTCTTTTCCGAAGAACTGGGCTAAGGTCTGAAGTTCTGTTTTATCTCCAAGGGGTGTTCCTGTGCCATGAGCTTCAAGATATCCCACTTTATTTTTATCTAAATCAGCATTGATCCAGGCTTGTTCTAAAGCTTTTAACTGCCCTTTTACGGACGGACTCATTACGCTGGTACCGGTACCATCGCTGCTTACGCCCACACCTTTGATCACTGCATAGATTTTATCCTGATCACGAACGGCATCTTCCAGTCTTTTTAAGACTACAAAACCACAACCTTCACCGATCAACAGACCATCAGCATCACTACTGAACGGTTTGATTTGTTGTTGGCGTGACATGGCTCCCAGCTGAGCAAAAATACTCCAGAAAGCAGCATTCTGTCCTGTGTGCACACCTCCTGCGATCATAATATCGGAACGACCTCTCTGAAGTTCCTGTACGGCATGATCTACAGCAATCAATGCAGAGGCACAAGCGGCATCTACAGTGAACGCAGCGCCTCCTAAATTGAAGCGGTTGGCAACAAGAGAGGCAACAAGATTGGGAATTAATCCCATCGCAGTATCGGCTGCAAAACGTCCTTTGCGCTGTTGAAAAGCATGTTTTACTTTTTCAATATCTGCAGAAGAAACCTGAGGCAGCAATTCCTGTAACAATGAAGAAATCTGTTCTCCGGTTCTCACGATTTCAATAGCACGGGTAGCACCCGGGCCAGTATAATTTCCTTTACCAATAATAATTCCCGCTTTTTCAAGAGAGATATTCTTTTGGAATACTCCGGCATCTTCAAGCGCTTTCTGTACCAGATCAAGGGTAAGCAAATGGTCAGGTTCCGTTCCTTCAACAGCCAATGGCAGAATACCAAATGCAGTAGGATCGAAAGTATAATCAGGGATAAACCCTCCGCGCTGACAGTAGAAACGGTCAACGGGACTTGTCGCATCACTGAAATGAACCGGATCTATCCGATCAGCCGGAGCCGGCTCGGTAGAATCGACTTTATTGACAATATTCTGCCAAAAAGTGTTGGCATCCTGTGCCCCGGGAAAGACACAGGATAAACCAATTACAGCAACATCTGTTTGTTTCATATTGAGTTTATGCAGCGTTTTACCAATTATTTCCTGACATGATCAGCACCTGGCTTTCCGTTCCGTATTTGATCTCGTTAAGGAAGATTTCTTTTCCTTCATCCAATGGGATCATAGAAATACCTCTGCGTTCGTATTCCGATTCAAGAGTGGAAGAGACCATTCCGGCACCTTTCCATGGTCCCCAGTTGATCGAGATTACTTTTCCTTTTAATCTTTTGTTTAAAGCATTTGCATAATCATCCAGTACGCTGTTGGCCGCAGCATAATCTGTCTGCCCTTTGTTACCGTATACGGAAGCGATGCTTGAGAATAATACTACAAACTGGCAGTCTGAACGAAGCTGTTCTGCTAATACACGAAGTGGTTTCACTTTGGTATCAAATACACGTCCGAAAGAGCTTGTTGTCTTTTGTTTGAATAATTTATCTTCTAAAAGACCTGCTCCATGAATCACTCCATCCAGACGGTTGTATTTTTCATAGATACTGCTGATCAGATTACTTAATCCTTCTTCGTCACAAAGATCCAGTGATTGATAGACGATGGTATTTCTAAGGTTTTCCATATCGCGAATGGTGCGCAGGATCTGATTGTTTTTGAAAATCTTCGTTGTTTCTTTTTCTATTTCTGAAGGAGAAGTGAATTGACCGGACTTAATCAGGAAGCCTCTGATTTCTTCTTTGGTTTTCATTCCTTCAAAGTCTTTTGCAGAAATATCATTTCTTGGATCCGCTGATCTTCCTACCAGAATATAAGTACAAGGATAAGCCTGAGACATATGTTTTACCAATTCAGCAGTGATTCCCTGTGCACCTCCAAGTACCAGTACCACAGATTTTTGATCTAGCTGGATGTGCGCTTCATGTAAGCTCGTTGATAGTGGAGAAGGAATGATGTCTACTTTGTGTCTCTGATCATTTTTATAAATAACTTCAGCAGGTTTATCGTTGGTAAGAATCTCTTTTAAAGTAATTTCAGCAATCTGGTCTACTTCCTGAGGAGTACTCAGGCTGATTAATCTACAAGTTGTATTATCAAATTCTCTGGCTAAACTTTTGAAAAGTCCCGGATATCCCTGGTGGTGGCGTAATACGCTTACATCAGAGATTTCCTGAAGATGAGCCGTAATGTCAGAGATAAGATATACCCATTTCGCTTTGTCAAAATCCAGTTTCTTGATTAGATCTACATGATCAATAATGCTTGGTTTATCGGTTGATGAGAATAGGTCCAGCATAATTAATCCATCAATATTTGAAAGATCTTTGTCTGTATCTACCAGTTCTACAATGGCTCCATGTTTTTCTAAAGCTTCTTTGATCGCCGAGGTTTGTTTGTTGTCATCTTGGGTAATGGCAAAACGTTTTCCCTGTAATACTTCTGTGTTTTGTACTAAAGAAGCATCGGTTGGAGTAATGTCAAAACGAAGACGTGAAAGTACATTTTGAGCTGGTTCTGAAGTGTTTGCTTCTTTTGCTTCATGAGCAGTCTCATTGGTTTCACCATTCATTTCATTGATCCAGCTTGCCAGACCGCGAAGTGTTTTAATAGCAGCCAGTTTTTCCATGACATCATCAGCCTGCTCAAGGTTTTGCCCAAAAACTATTTTGGTTTTAAGGTCGCTGATGATTTCCATACGTTTGATAGAATCTATACTCAAATCCGCTTCCAGATCAAGATCAAGACCTAACATTTCTTTTGGATATCCTGTTTTCTCACTTACAATATTCAAAATAGCATTCTGAAGATCTTCAAGTGAGAATGCTGGTTGAATTTGTGGTTTTGAAGCTGAAGATTCAACGGCTGATCCGTTTTTTTCTGAAGCAGCAATTGTTTCAGCTCCTGAAAATTCAGTAAGCCATGAAACAAGACCACTTAAGGTTTTGATTCCTGCTAATTGTTCCATAACGGTATCTTCACTGGTGTTTCCATTGCCCAGAGTTCCCAATTCGTTACGAAGTGTTCCGATGATTTCTACTCTTTTAATGGAATCAATACTTAAATCAGCTTCAAGATCCATTTCCATGCCCAGCATTTCCTGAGGATATCCTGTTTTATCGCTTACCACCTGTAGTAATAAAGACCTGATATCTTTTGAAGGAGCTTGCTTTACAGGAGCCACAGCTACGGGTTCCTGATGAACAGGTTGAACCGGAATCGTAGATATAGGTTGGAGAGCAGCTGGTGCTGGTGAATGGTATACAGGAGCAGGGAATGCCTGAGGATTCTGTCCCATAAAGGAAAGCATCACATCACGCTGTGCCTGTATCATTAATTTCATGCTGTTCAAATATTCCTGCAACATGCGTTCAGCAGTAGACTGAGCTTCCGTTGCGGGTGCCTGTGGGTTATTCGTAAAGTTGTTCATGGGAATTGGGTTTATAAGTGGCAATGCACCATTAGATGGCAGATTACCAGTTGTTGGGTGGGCTGTTTGCCCGTTAACACGCCAGATAGCAGGGCTTTTCTTGTAAAGCTCAGGCTGGTTAAGATCAATGATCATAACACTTCTGCCGTCAAAAAGTTTATCAATTTTAAAGCTTCTGCCTGTACCTAAATATTGTGCCAGCATGCAAAGCAGGTGACTGAATTTATTACGGCTGTTGTCTTCAACATATAAGGTCAGCTGGTCTTTTTCCAGGCATGATTTGGTCAATCCGGTAAGTACTTTTCCTGGTCCTACTTCGATGAAGATTCTTGCACCATCATTGTACATGGCCTGAAGCTGTTCTACAAATCTTACAGGCTGTACCAGATGGTCAGTAAGTCTTTCTTTTATTTCTGATGGATTTGAAGGATATACTTCTGCTGTAGTATTAGACCATACAGGAATCTGCATTTCCTGGAAAGGAACGTCTTTCAATACTTCAGCATACAAACCTTTGGATTTTGCCAATAATGGGCTGTGGAATGCACATGCTACTTCCAGTTTTTTAGCAGAAATACCTTCTTGTTTAAGTACTTCCAGTAACTTATTGATGGCTTCCGTACTTCCTGCAATCACACATTGAGTAGGAGTATTAAAGTTCACGGGATAACATCCTTCCACTTTAGCAATAATAGGCTGTAAACGTTCCGGAGTAGCACTTGCTGCCAGCATTGAACCGGGATCTCCGCCTTCTACTGAATCTAAAATAGATTGAGCTCTCTTAACACTTAAGTCAACCAATTTATCTTCTCCAAATACCCCTGCAAAGCATAAAGCCGGTATTTCACCATAGCTGTGGCCAGCCAGCATATCAGGAATAATACCTAATGATTCTAAGAATTTAGCCAATGCAAGATCAACAATTCCTAAAAGAGGTTGCGCTAAACGGGTATCTTTAATAGTTTCTTTTTGTTGCTTTAAATCAGCTTCATTAAAGGTTTTAGATGGGAAAACCACTTTTTCAAGTTCAGGATACTCATCAATAATCTTACGCATTGCAGGGAAAACTACGAATAAGTCACGAGCCATATTGATTCTCTGGCTGCCCTGTCCCGGGAATGTAAAGACTACTTTACCTTCTTTTTTATTCACCGTAAAAGTATCTTTTGTCTCAATCCCTAGCAATACCAGTTCGAGCTTCATCATCAGGTCTTCAGCGGTGTCGGCAACAATACTGAACTGGATTGGCTTTTCTGAACTGATGCTTAAACTGTAAGCAATATCTTTTAATGGAATACCATCGTTAATTTCTAATAATGCCTTAATCTGGCTTGATTGTCCTTTAGCTTCTTCATAAGTATCTCCACGGAATACAAACAATTCTGAAGGCCACGACTGCATTGCAATTGAATTATCCTGCTTAGGATGGTTCGCAATAACGGTATGGAAATTGGTTCCTCCAAATCCGAAAGCACTGATTCCTGCATAACGGTTCTTTTCACCCCATAATCCACTTTCTGCATGAAATGCAAATGGACTGGTTGCTGCATTATAATACGCATTAGGTTGCTGAAGATGAAGGGTAGGTGGTTTTACTCCGTGATATACTGCAAGCGAAGCTTTGATTAATCCTGCTAATCCTGCCGCACATTTAGTATGCCCAATCTGTGTTTTCACAGAACCTAAATGAGTTTGACCCGGTAAAGCTCCCGAACGGCTGAATAAGTTAGTAAGTGCACTAAGTTCGGTTTTGTCACCTACTACTGTTCCCGTACCGTGCGCTTCTACAAGGCCTACGGAAGCAGGACTGATCCCAGCTTGGGAATAAGCGCGTTCTAATGCTCTTACCTGGCCTATTTTTCTAGGAGCGGTTAATCCCAGCGCTTTTCCATCACTGGATCCTCCAACTCCTTTGATGACTGAATAAATACGGTCACCATCGCGTACTGCATCTTCATATCTTTTTAAAACAAGGATCGCAATACCTTCTCCAAGAGCAATACCGTCTGCATCACCGTCAAATGTGGCGCATCTTCCTTTTCTGGATAGAGCATGCGTGCTGGAGAACATCAGGTAATCATTAATTCCGTTGTGTAAATCTGCTCCTCCAGCAAGAACCATATCAGATTTTCCTAATACAAGTTCCTGGCAAGCAAGATCGATAGCTGCCAGAGAAGAAGCACAAGCTGCATCTACGGTAAAGTTTCTGCCACCAAGATCTAATCTGTTCGTAATCCTACCTGCGATTACATTGGCAAGAATACCTGGGAAAGAATCTTCAGTAGTATATGGGAAAGCTTCTTTGACTTCCTCATGAAGTTCTCCGAAAACCTGTTTATAATATCCTCTGAAACTATAGCTGTTAGCAAGGTCGTTACCTCCTTCAGCGCCTATAATCACAGAAATGTTTTCTCTGTTAATGTGTTTTTCGCCATATCCTGCATCTTCCATTGCACGTTTTGCAACCAATAATGTTAACAATTGCGTAGGTTCAATAGCAGCAAGAGATTGTGGCGGAATACCAAATGCCAATGGATCGAAATCAATTTTTGGAATAAATCCTCCCCATTTGGAATGAGATACATCCGATTCGTTGGAATTCGGTTTGTAATAAAGGTCTTTATTCCATCTTTCATCCGGTACTTCGGTAACACTGTCTTTTCCTAAAATGATATTTCTCCAGTATTCATCTAGGTTTTTAGCACCCGGGAAGATACATTCCATTCCTACGATAGCAATATCCAAAGGCTTTTCTGTAGAAACAGGTTCTTCTGATAATGCAGCGCTCTGAATATATTCATAATTGTCTACCACACTTTGATGTAGAGCGGCTAATGAGACCACACGGTTATGCATCGTAGCAACCTGTCCGATCATGTACATTCCTAAGTCTAATTGATCATCTTTAGGAATGTTGACTAATTTATCACCTTGGCGTTCTATGCCTTTAGCCGCAATACGTAAACGGCCAACATTTAATTTTTCAAGCTGTTCCCATACTTGTTTTTTATCCATTCCGGCAGCCAGGAGTTTTGCTTTTTCGGTATTGAAGTGGTGAGCAAAAGCTGTATTTAAGCAACGGGTTTCATGGCCCGGAGCTGTTTCCAATAAAACGGTATCTTTTGCCTGCATTGCCTGAGCTTGGAATTCTTCCTGAATAGCCCCGGTTTCTACAGCTTCATACGTATACAGATAGGCAGTACCCATCAATACTCCAATTTTCACTCCTCTTGCAGCCAATGGCGCAGCCATGATGGAAACAAATGCAGTTGAAAAAGCATTGTGAATTCCTCCTGCAAAAAAGACACTTATATTTTCTGGGTGGTCTTCTTTTAAGATACGTTCAATTTGTTTTTCCCAAAGAACAGTACTCGAAAGAGGGCCTACGTGTCCTCCGCACTCACGTCCTTCAAAAATGAAGTTTTTAGCTCCTTCTTTCAGGAAAATATCCAGTAGGGCGGGAGAAGGAACGTGTAAGAATGATTTTATTCCGGCTTTTTCAAATACTTTGGCCTGAGCGGGTCTTCCTCCGGCAATCAAAACTACTGGAGGTTTCGCTTCTAATATATATGAAGTCTGTTCTTCTCTTAATTCCTGCGGAGCAAATCCAAGAATACCAACACCCCATGTTTTTTCACCAGCCAGTTTCTTGGTTTCCATTACCAAAGATTTTGCAGGTTCCCCTTTTAATAAAGATAAAGCAACAAAGGGCAAAGCTCCGGCATCAGCTACTGCATTGGCAAATGAAGGAACATCACTTACACGGGTCATTGGACCCTGAGCGATAGGATAGCTCAAACCTAATTCTTGTGCTAAAGAATTGTTTTTATCAATTACTTTTAGCGCTTTAGCCTGTTTCAGATGGCCATGCATCGCTTCTTTGAACCCGAAAATCAGTTTTTTCAGTGTTCTGAAGTCTTCATACAGATCTGTTGCTAATGAAATATCCTGTCCCATAGGGATATAGCATGTGCTAAGGTCAAGCCCCGTAAAATGTTGTTTAAGGTCTTCCGCAGTTGTATTTTCAGGCAAGGCAGGGGAATTGGGTCTTACCAATACACGATGGTTAGCGATTACCTTAGTTTCTGTACCATTCAGTTTTGAGCATACATCTTTCAGATCCTGAGGAACTGAACTTTCCGGGAACAATGCCAATTGGCTGTCCAGTACAATTCCTGTTGCTCCCAATGCTTTTGATGCCGCTGCGGTATGGAGACCTATTCCTCCCTGTACCCACACCGGAATACTCTGTATTTCTTTGATCACACGCTGGAATAACACAAACGTGGATTCATAACCTACTAATCCGCCGGCTTCATTTCCTTTGATAATGATTCCTTCTGCTCCCAGCTGTTCAGCTTGTCTGGCTTCTTCCAAACTGCTTACCTGATACACTGCAGGCAGAGTGGAGGGGTTAGACATTCCAAACGGAAGGATCGCAAATCTTACTTTTTCAGAGATTTGAAGAGAGGCGAAATTGTCATTAGAAAAATAAATACCATATGATGGTAGGTCTATCTGGTCAAGTTGATGTAACGCTTCCTGTGCCGTTGTAATTTCATTTCCTAAACTCAAAACGGGAAATGCACCCGCCTGATGCAGTTTGGAAATAAGGGTTACGTCTGGTTTTTCAAAGGGCGTCAATCCAATAATGGGTAAGTTTTTCATGGCGTGATAATTATTGAATGATAGCAAGAGATTCATAGCAAAATGCTTTGCCTTTCGGTTATAAGGCAGTTGCTTTTTATTATGATATAATAAAATTGGTTTTTGTTAAATCGTTAACAATTTGAATCGTTTTGTGGTAATTATTCAACAATCTATTATTTGTCAATAGATGGGTTGGTATAAGGGTGATGTCCGGCTTTTCAAAAGGCATTAGCCTGATTTTAGTCAAGTTTTTCATAGCATTTACGGTATAGGAATAGTTAATGATATCTCATAACAAAACATCAATATCACTGGTTTTGCCAATGATTTTGTGTTATGAGGAAATAAAAATAATAAAATTATAATATATATTCAATCATAATTGAAATTTTATAATGATTTATTAATAATAAAATATCAATTGTTCAAATGCTATTAAAGTATATTTATTATTTTCTTATTCTTAGAAACGTGACGATACAATCTTAGTAATTTTAACTATAAATAGTTATAGTTAAAAAAATGTTAAGCAAATATAGGAATAAAAAATAAAATATTTCAAAAAATGGAGATTTGTTTTTGGGTATATTACAAAAAGATAATATACCACGAATAAGGTTCGAAAATGTGAAAATTGTCTTTATCAATCTGATAAAACGGATAAGCGAATTTATGTAAAATTAATCAATATACTGTGATTTAATTTGAATTATTTATGAACTTTGTCTATCTTTTTGATAAATAAACAGATATAGATTTTAACAAATAATTAAATTATCTTTTCGAAATTCATAAAAAAAACAGTAAGTATCTGATCTACTTACTGTTTTTGAATAGGCTAACCGTTAAAGTTTTTTTTTCTGATGAATAACCTTAAAAGGAAGCGTTATATCAGTTAAAAGGTGGTATAATGTATAAATTAATGATGTACAAAATTTAAAATATACTTAACCCATATTGTTTGGCAAGGTCTAAAATCATGTGATATCCAGCCAATGAATTTCCATGCTGATCTAAAGACGGGCTGAATACCCCAATTCCCATTTTTCCCGGAACGCTTACGGTAATTCCGCCTCCTACACCAGATTTGCTTGGTAATCCTACCATTCTGGAATATTCTCCACTGAACTCATACATTCCGGCTGTCAGCATTTGGGATTCTATCAGTTTTGCTATGTCAGCATTTTTGTAAGTAGAATCTCCATCGAACCTTACACATTGGTTAGCGAAGAAGTATCCTATTTTGGCAAGGTCTTCAGCAGTAAGTTCAATAGAGCATTGTTTGAAATAGTTGTCCAGCTGGTCTTCGTTTCCTGAAATCAGCCCGCTGTTTTTCATGATATAAAACATTCCGCGATTGCGGTGTCCTGTGGATTTTTCAGATTCGTAAACAGATTTGTTATAATCTATTGTCTGGTTTTTGGTGATATATCTTACCATGTCCAGTATTTTAAGGAATGGTTTTTCGCCTTCTCCGGAAATTAATGAAGTGGTAAGAATTGCTCCTGCATTCATCATTGGATTGAGCGGTTTTCCTGTAGTTTCAAGGTTTGAGAAATGGTTGAAAGGCTTATCTGAACCAAAATATCCCATTTTGTCAAAAATATTGGCCTCTCCTTTTTCATTTACAGCCACCATTAATGATATGATTTTGGAAATGCTCTGCATGGTAAATTTCTTACTTACATCGCCTGTATTGAATACTTTACCGTTTTTGTCTACCAAAGAAAAAGCAATGGCTTTAGCATCCATTTTTCCCAGTTCAGGTATGTAATCTGCTACTTTACCCTGGGTGTAATAGGCTCTGTTTTTTTCCAGAATGGTATTGAGTGTTTTTTCTGAAATGGTTGAAATCTCTACTGTTTTCTGAGCATAAACAGATGTATTTAAGGCTAAAAAAGCTACGGTGCAAATTCCTTTTGCAGAAGATAAAAAGCTGTTGTTTTTCATAGGGAAGGTCTTCAAATAAAATAGTTATGATATGCCTGAGGAAACAAAGATAAAATATTTTTGGTATTGTCTGTAATTCTCTTTTTCTGGCGTTCATGAGTGTTTATAGGGTATTTCTACATGAAATGAAACAATTTACATAAAACAGATAAGGAAAGAGATTCAGGAGATAAAAAAAGTTTTAAAAAGAAGATGATTTCGCTTAATTTTTTTTTCTTTTTTTAATGAATTTTTCTTGTTATTATTTTTAATTTATTATTCATTTTTTATTAATAAAATTCATAATTTGTGTTTATAATGGCTTTTTTGGTTTTCAACAACGTTTAATATGCGGTATTTTATTTATTTAAAATGGGTCTAAAGCTTTAAATTACTGGGAAAAGTGAAGTTTTTTAGATAACTAATATATGGGTGAAATAACATATAAGCAGGTATTTATCTATATTACTGGTCTTCAGTTGTGAAATTATGTTATTTTTTCACTATTAAATGATTTTTGTATTAATTTTTTTGTTAATTTGACAAAAAATTAATAACACTTTTTTAATAACTATGAAAAACAACACCTATTTTGGTAGGCAGCACGTCTTCAGATGGCTCCTGCTATGTTGGCTTTTGGTACCCTGGGTACTACAAGCGCAAGCTCGAATTACATGGACCGAAGAGGTCGGATGCCAGGAATTCCGCGGCGAAAAAGAAGGTCAGGTTCCTGACAACGGAATCGCAAGTTCCTACATCAATTCCGCCCAGTGTCTCCGCGTCTGCGAGAAATCACTAGACCCTGTAAAATATCTGGTTCAGGGATCCAACGTTTCTAACGTACAATGGTCAGTTTCCGGAGGAACTGCTACAATTTCCGGAGCCGGAAATACCTTAGCGTATGTTACGTGGGGTGCCGCCGGTAACGGTTCTTTACAGGCTGTTATCACTTACAACGACGGAACTGTGGAAACACAGACCATCTGTATTGAAAAAATCAACAGACCTATTGCTAAATTTGAATTGCTGAATCTGGATTATACCGTATGTAACAATACAACAGTGTATTTTGATAACCTTTCCGAACAAAACGGAGGATCAGATATTGTCAATTATTTCTGGCAATTCGGGGATGGAAGTACTTCCACTTCCACCGCTTTTGAGCCTTCTCACGTCTATACTAATCCTGGTACTTATACCATCCAGCTTACTGTAACCAATAAGTGCGGATGCCAGAGCAGGTATAAAAAAGAGATCAAGGTAGTGAAATCTTATCCTGTACAGATTAACTGTGCTTCTGTAGTATGCGAAGGAAGTACAGAGAAATACAATGCAGAGGATGGATGTAACAAAGGACAATGGAAAGTTATTGGTGGAAACATTATAAACAATAACGGTAACGAAATTGAAGTAGTCTGGGATCAGGTAGATCCTATGGATGGTTTCGGATATGTAATGTATATGTCTGAATGCGCTTGTCCTGAATGGACTACTATTAAAATCCCTGTGATTTTAAAGAATGCAAAAGTGAAAGGACAGGAGAAAGTATGTGCCGGTAAGCAGTATACCTATTCTATTCCTCAATGGCCTACAACCAAAGTTAACTGGAATGTATCAGGCCCTGGATCGGGTCAGTTGGTCAATACCCAACAGAGAAATGAAATTGTTTTCTCAGCAACTCAGCCTGGAATTTATCACCTTGAGGCTACTTACTTCAATACTTTATTATCATGCGAAGGAATTGCTACTATTGATATCGAAGTAGAGCAGCCGGTAACCATAAGTGGTGGTGTAGATGAGATCTGCGCAGGAACAAGCCAGACATTTACAGCTACTCCTAATGTACCTGTTATATGGAAAGTAACTACAGGAGGATCTACTGTCACTTCGGGAGTGGTATCCGGACCATTTACTTATCCTTTTACAACAGCAGGTACTTATACTATTGTTGCTGTGAAGCAAGGAGGAGGTTGTGAAAGTAATCCGAGAATTATTAAGGTATTACCAATTCCACAGCCGCCTACGGGAACTATTTCAGGAGAGACTAAAGTATGTCCTGGAAAACCTTATGTGTATACCATCAGCTCTGTAGATGCAGGCATGGTACCAGTTTGGAGTGTTACGAACGGAACAATCCAGGGAAGTAATGCAGGATCTTCTGTAACGGTTATATTTAATACAGGTGCTTCATCGTATGCGGTGTCTGCACAGAATAAATCTATGAGTAATGCAGGATGTCTTTCGGCTCCAATTTCGTTCAATGTAGCGCCGCTGGATCTTAATACAATTACGATTAATCCTAATCCGGGTCCTTTCTGCCCGAGCAGTACTCAGGCGTTTACAGCCAATCTGAACGGTATTGTTCCTGACTTTATGGAATGGACATTCGGAAGTGCAAACTTTGGAAGTGTTGTAGGAGGACAGGGTACTAATAATATCACGGTAAACTTCAACGAAATTTCTTCAACAAGCAGCACCATGCTGAACTTAAGAGTTGTAAAATGTGGAGTAACAAAAGTCATCAGTATTCCGGTATCATTATTGCCGCTTCCTGTGGTGAACTTCACAAATGTTGGAGGAATCTGTTTAGGTTCTGATCTTACATTCTCTGTAAATCAAGGTTCTATTACTTCAGCTTCAGAAGTAACATTCACATTTGCTAACGGAAGTGTTTATTCTACAGGTCCTGGAGGTTTCAACGCATCAGGAATTTACACTTTCACAAATAACAATTACATTACAAATAACTCAGGAAGTAATGTTTCCCAAACTGTTATTGTGAAATATAAAGGAACGAACGGATGTAATTATGAGCCTACAGCAAGTGCTGTCTTTACGATATATCCTGAAACTATTATTACGGTTTCTCCGGTATATAATATCCTGGTATGTGATCCTACAACAATGACACCTTATACCCTTACGGCTAATAGCTCTACAGGTCTTACCAATATTACTTCATGGCAGTGGTTCAAAAACAATGCGCAGATACCAGGTGCTACCACCAACTCTTATACCATAGGGGGTGCAGGTGCTTTTGGAACCTATAAAGTAAGAGCTATAGATATTAACGGTTGTGTGGTTTATTCACAAAACATTAATGTGAGCCAGCTTTGCCCAAGCAGCGGAAGTTGCAATGCAAATCCTCAGATCAACTTTACGGCTACATGGTCTGGCTGTAATACAATTTCTACATCTGGTTTAACGTATAGCGGAACTCCTGATCAGATCGAATGGTCATCAGACAGTGTACTTGCTTTAACTTCCCCTCAGGGGCAGCCTACAGCAACATATCAGACAACTCTTGCAGGAGCACATATTGTTTTTGTACGTTTAAGATATGGTTCATGCTGGTACAGCAAAGCAGTAGAAGTAAGAAAGAACTACGAGCCTAAATTCAGCGTTGGTACAGTATGTAGTGGTAATGGATATAATGTGACTCTATATAACAACTCTACAATATTTGATATCAATCCATCTACTATTACCTATACATTTACCAGCCCGGGATTACCAACCCAAACAGGGCAGACGGCTACTTATAACAACCTTGCGCCAGGTACTTATACCTTCACAATGACAATGTCTGCGCCAGGTAAGCCAACGTGTACAACTACAAAGACTATTACATTGGATCCGGTTCCGAACACCAGCTTCCTGGTTCCTGCGTGGTTATGTGTAGGGGAGCCGATTACATTCTCTGCAATGGGATACAACCCTAATTATAAATATACCTGGTATTTTGATGGTACATCTTATGTAACTTCAGGATCATCAGCTGCTACTATTACTTATAATACGAGTGGTGCAAAAACAATACAATTGAAAATTACCACTCCTAATGAATGTGTTTATGCTTCGGCAATTATTAATGTTAATGTTAAAGAAGCCTTCATTAATGGTAATATTTCACCTATTAATGTGACTGCTTGTGCAGGATCTGTTCCTACACTTGTATTTAATGGTACGGTAGGAACTGCCAGCCAGTATATCTGGATGAATGGTTCTCAGCAAGTTCCGGGAGCACCGAATTCAATGACGTTTACACCTACTCAGTCAGGAACTTACTGGCCGGTATTGGTATCGCCAGATGGTTGTAAAACAAGCATCATGAGTACTAAAGCTGCAACGGTGACAGTTAAAAATGCTCCGTATGTAAATATTTCTGGTAAAGCGAATATCTGTGCAGGATCTTCTACAGTATTGACTGGTCTTGTAACAGATAATACATTAGAGTACCAATGGAAAAAGGCAGGTTCGGTAGTGACACCATGGGCCTCTGCTCCTTATCCGATTACTTTAAGTACAGGATCATTAACGGCAGGTACTTATGTGTATACGCTGGAAGTAAGAACTCCGGGTACATCAGGATGTACAAGCTCTAAAAACTTTACCCTTACAGTAAGCAACCCACCATCAGGTGTTACTGCTACATATAGCTTGGTGAGCTGCCAGCCTTATAGAATTCAGTTAACTGCATCAGGACCGTCTGCAGGAGATTATAACTGGAGTAACGGAATGTCTGGTCAGACTATTACGGTAAATGAAGGAGGAGTATTCCAGGTTACTTATACTGCTCCAAGCGGTTGTAAAGTATCTAATTATGTAGAAGTACCATTAAGTCTTGAAAGCCTGATGTGGGTATTCCCTACAGGATGCTATGACGAATGTCTTAGAGAAAAGAATTATATCATAGGACCAAAAGGAGTATTTGATCATCATGATTGGATGCTGTTCGGAAACAGTATTCAGAGTGGGAATAATGATTTCATCTTCCCATTAGCTATTGGAAATGCAGGTACCTACCAACTGCAGGTTGATCATTTAGGATGTCAGTATACATCCGGAACTATGAATTACTATCCTGGTAAAGAATGCGGATACGAAACAGATTGTAAGATTAAAGGAGAGATTAAAGGAATGAAGTGGGTTGGAGATCACTACGCCGTTTATGGTGCTATTTACAACACAGGAGGGCAGCCTATAAGTCTTAATGTTACAAGTGTTAATGGATACGGAGTTTATATTCCTTCTATTATTACCATTCCGGCTGGAGGAGTATATGATATGAATGCTAATCCATTGGCGTTCTATCCGAATCCAAACTTCCAGGGTACGGACGAGGTTTTATTCTATAATGAAACTTGTAAGTTTAGTACCAAAGCGGTAGATCCGGACTGGATGGGTATGAGAAGTGCATCAAGAAGCGTTACCGCTACAGCAGTTTCTTCTCTGAAAATGACACCAAATCCTGCGAAGGAAAAAGTGAAAATCTCGTATAATACGGGTAATGAAAAATTACTTGCAAAACAGATTACAGTTTTTGATGCCATGGGCAATGTCAAATTCCGTAAAGAAGTGAAAGCGGCTTCCGGTGAGGTAGACGTAGAAGTTTCCAGCTGGCTGCAAGGTGTTTATATCGTTATCGTACAGACGGGAGACACATCATTACAAGGAAAACTAATTAAAAATTAGTAACTCATAAATCAGTGTTCTCTTCGGAGAGCACTGTTTTTTTATAGTATGTGAAAATTAAATGAATTTATATGATACAATTAAAAAACAAACTGTGGGGATTGCTTCTTGTGCTGCCGGTATTATCTTTTAGCCAGACTTACCAGTGGCAATGGGCAAAACAGGCTGGTGGACAATCTGGTTCTGCCGATCCGGGGTTTAATTATCAATTTGATGAATCTATAAGGGATATTGTTGTAGATAACAATAACAACACCTACTACCTTGCAAGTGTATGGAACGGAGATCAGAATCTGAACGGCGTATCTGTCCCTAATTATGGAATCCGTGATCTTATTTTATTTGCTACAGACTGTCAGGGTAATACACTATGGTCTACCGTGATTGGAGGATCAGAAGATGGAGAAAATGCCTGGCATATAGAAGTGGATAATAATGGCGGTCTCTATGTAATGGCTACTCTTTATAATAACTCATATAGCGGAGATCCTACTGCTGTTCCTATGCATTTTGACGGTACTCACACAATGCCCTTGTATACATATTATGATCAGACGGTGGAGTCGGCACATAAAGCAGCTTATCTGCTTAAATATAAAACCTCTGACGGCACATTAAATTGGAGCAAAGCTTTACAGGGAGATGTCAGTTATCTTAGCAGACTTTGTGATGTGCAGATGATGTATATGGATTCGTCCAAAAATATTCATGCTGTGATGGGTTTCAGAGCGGGAACTCATTTAAATGGCTTAATTACGGTGCCTTCAACATTCACTACATCGCTTCAATATTATTTGGTTAAATTCAACTATGACAATGGAAATATGACCCCAGCAACTCCTTTATTACTTCCTATTACAGGAGGATTAACCGCAGGAGGAACAGATGGTAAAGTGAATCTGCTGTATGATGAAAGCTTAAACAGATACTATCTGGCAGGTAAAAGAATGTTAGGAAACTACACCAGTAATCTGGAAGATTTTTCTTACAATAATATTCCTTTTACAAAAAATGCCTATATACTTGCACTGAACGGAACTACCGGAGCAGAACTGTGGAGAAAAGAATTTGATAATAGCTTGCCAGGATTTATGGATGATGAAATTCATTCCGTAATTAAAGGCTCAGGTTCTTCAGATATTTATATTTCCGGGCGTTATTTTTCAGGAACAGTTCCTACCACTTTCGGAAACTATTCTTTTCCTGTACAAAATTATCAGGGGCAGACTCCTTTTGTAATGAAGCTGAATGCGGATGGAGTAGTGCAATGGGCAAAAGTTCCGGATGGGCTTACAAGCTTTTCTGCGTACCGTTTCATGAAGGGGAAAATTGCACTGAACGGAAATGAACTGGCCTTTGCTAAAGGAAGCTGGAATGAAGTTTGGGGAAGTTTTTCAATGACACGTCCCAATTCAGATTTATCAGATCCTTTGCTGGTGCGTTTCAATAAAGATACAGGAGCGGTAATTGGTACCGGAGAAATTCACAGTAACTTTCAGGTTCAGGATGAGTTTACAGCCATTGCTGTAGATAAAGACGGAAATTATGTGTTAGGAGGTCTTTTCCATGATCAGCTGTTTACAGATTCCAATGATAATGTCAATACCATGACAGTAAATGTGACGGGTGGAAAATCCCAGTCTTTCATTACAAAATATTCTAAATCAGCATGCAGCCAGATGTCAGTAGAAGAAACAGCCATTCAGGCAGGAATCCAACTATTCCCGAATCCAGTTCAGGACGTGCTTACCATCAGAAGTAAAGAACCTTTGGTTTCTTACGAAATCTTTGGGGCTGCAGGACAACTCGTAAAGCAGGGAGCTTTGAATATGATGCAGGAACAAATAGTATTATCTTCTCTTCAGACAGGAGTATATTACATTAAACTTAAAACAAAATCTTCTACAGTAACAGAAAAACTCCTGAAGAAGTAAAAAAACAAAACTGAAAATTAATAACCTTATATATAAACAGTGTTCTCTGATGGAGGGCACTGTTTTTTTATGCAGTTTTATATCCGGACATTCTAATAATAACGTTTCTTGATCAGCTATTCCGTATTTTTGCAGACTAAATTCTTTATTCCAGAATATGAGCACAATATTTTCTGATAACAGCCAAATTGAGGTAGTTTCTTCCTTTTCTGAATTAGTAAACACCCACTTTCATGGAGCTATGAATGCAATTTGCTGGCACAGAAACCTTACCGGAGATTTTAAGGAAATTGTTTCAAAACTTCAGTTGGAAGATAATATTACAGAAATTTTTCCGGAAGACCTGTTAGGATTAAACCTTTCAGAAGAAGGAATAGTGGCAAGAGAAACAATCTTAAATGATATGAAGCTGTTGGCAGATTTTGGTGCATCCCCATCTCTTAATTTGCTTACATATTATGATCGGGACGAAGAATTGGGGTTCATTTCAACAGATGTATATTCCTATCATGTGGACCGTTCGCCCATTGGAACAGATACGTTTTTGTGCACCTATCACGGAGCGGCAAGTGATATCATCGCCAATGATCAGGTTGAACAGAAAATTTTAATTCCGGAAATCCGTGAAAAACTAAAAAAATTACATGACGGTCCGGAAGAAGAATTTGAAAACTTCCTGAAAGAATACTTCTTTGATCTGCATTATCAGCCAAAACCCAATGCCGAACCTGTTAATTTAGGAATAGGAAATCTTTGGCGTTTGGCAGTAGATCATCCCGAACAGCAAGCTTTACCCTGTGTACACAGAGCACCTGTTGAAAACGATGGAGAGTATAGACTGCTGTTGATTTGCTGATTTTAAAAACTATTTAAATAGGAAAAATCCGATATTGATAACCATTAAAAAGGATTTAAATAATAAAGCATCATTAAGATAAATCATTCTGATGGTAAGCTTAAAGCGAAGCTCATCTTACTATTCTTAAAACCTTAATAACAATCTTAATGGTTCAAAAAAACTTTAAACAGACTCATTTTTAAACTATTAGGATAAAAAACGACTGGAAGTCTCTTATTCTCTGTATCCAGATACTTTTTTCATCATTAACAAATGTCTCATAATTAAAACTTTTTTCATAAATTTTTTATTTGACTTTTAAATGAGCTATTTATTATAAATGATAATAATAACACTTATTTGTTTCGATTTATATAATCCTAAAATATTTTGAATTTATATAAAAATATACATATTATGGAAAATTAGTATGTATAAATTTTATATATAACTATTTTAAAATGAGCATGTTGGTATTGGTAATTTAAGACTTGTATTACTATTTGATGCATAGTTGTTTTTGTTAAAAAATGAGATGTTTTCTTTGCGAAATTTCTAAAAATAGAATTAAAAATATACTTTTGCAAAAACACAATGCATGACAAAAATATATTCTATTTTTATTATGCTCTTATTTTTTGTTTCCACAAAAGCTAATAGTCATGATAAAAGTGATTCTCTCAATTTATACAAGAGCTTATCGTTTCCGGATAAGCCTGGCAGCAAGTATTCTCTTTCAAAATTTCCCTTAGATCATTTTTCTGTACTATCGGAAAATGATCCGGATACCGATCAGGAGATTGGTAAAGCTACTGTAGCATTCGATGCCGTAGAACAGAGCGGAAACTTTACCAGTACCATAAATCCCAATGAACTCACAGAATTTCCTATTGGGCTTAAAGAAAATATATCCAGTGTAGAATACAGTCTGGTGGTTAACAAGGCAATATTTACCCCTGAATATGCACTTATTAACGTATATGGAAGAGTGGTTACCCCACAGCAGGGAGCAGAAGGAGGAAAGAAAACCCTGTTTTTTGGAGCCGAAGGTATAAAGCTTTCCTATAACGGAAAAATCATAGGAGATGCCAAACTTTCTCTGCTGGGAGACGTCAGCATACCTTTTAACAATAACCAATGGATGCTTACCCTTGAGGGGGGAAGGCTTAACAGGTCTAATGGTGAAAGTGTAAATGACAATACCTATATCGTCATGGATTGTGATGGGATTAAAGAACTTTCTCTGAAAGGGAATGTTCAGATTTCCAGAAATGTGTTGGTTCCTTTAGATGGAAACGGTGTTGTACTTCCTGAAATAGGAGCAAACGGAATCACAAACAGGGTTAGGGGCGATTTTTCCATTAAGGCAACAGACTGGAATGATCTGCTGGTAAAAGTGAGCATAAGCCCTTTCGCCATTACTTCACAGATCAAAAATCAGGATAAAGGATATTTCTCTTTCTTCGTCAACAATGCTGTTCTGGATTTAAGTGATCTCAGGACAGATCCAGATGTTCAGTTTCCGCAATATTATAATACCCACGGTTATCTGATCGGGGGAACGGACTCCTGGCGAGGACTGTATGTACAAACTTTAAAGATAGGTCTTCCCCAGGAATTCAAAACGGAAGATCATATAGACAGCCGGGTTTCTTTTGAAGCCAACAATCTTCTGATTGATTCCTATGGGGTTTCCGGAAGCTTTGCCGCCAATAATCTTTTTCCGATAGACAGAGGGGTTACCAATAAAGAAAATGCATGGAGATATTCTCTGGATAAAATAGGAGTAGATCTGGCTGCTTCTAAAATTGTAGGAGCAAATTTAGAAGGCACTATCCAGCTTCCGATTCAGAAAAATAATACGGACATCTCAAACAATGGAATTCCAAAGTATCTCGGATACAGAGGAATGATCACAGAAGAAGAATATCTTATTTCTGTGACGACATTAAATGATATCAATTTTGATATATGGAGTGCCAAAGCAACCATTGCACCAGGTTCTACCATTGAAATGCGGGTGAAAAACAGAGAGTTTCTGCCCAAAGCGATTCTTAACGGAAGTTTAGCTATTGGTGCAAATGCATCAGCTGCTGATAATAATAACCCGAATGAGAAAAAAGATGCTGATTTTAAAGGAGTGAAATTTCAGGGGTTAACCCTTCAGACCAAAGCTCCTTACATCACAGTACAATATTTCGGTGTTGAAGGAGAGCAGAAACTGGCTAATTTTCCCGCAAGTATCAAAGACATACAGGTTATAGCAGACGGTTCTCAGGTGAGTTTAGGATTTGGTATATCTGTCGGATTGCAGGAAGACCGTTTTTCAGCATCCGGCGGAATGATCATCAGAGGGCTGGTTACCAATGAAAATAACAGGCAGCGATGGAAATATGATGGTTTTGATTTAACTAAACTTGGACTTCATAAGGTTGATATAGGCGTTGCCATAGTAACGGGTGAATTTCAGCTCATGAGAAAGGATCCTTTGTACGGAAATGGCTTTAGAGCATTCCTCAAGGCGGAACTTACAGCTGTTAAAGGAATAACAGTAAGCGTTAATGCAGCCTATGGGTATAGTACGTTCAGATACTGGGGATTTGAAGGGTCAGTACGGGGGCTTGCCATTCAGGCATCAGCTCTTAGAATTACAGGATTTACAGGAGGAGCATTTTATCATATGGTTCCGGATAGACAGATGTCTCTGGATCCGGCATATGCAGATAAAGCATTGGTGCTAAGACCAGATAGTACAGTTGGTTTGGCATTAAGAGCCGGAATTTTTGGCTCAATACCTAAAGAGAATACCATTGATATTATGGCTGGATTCAATATTTCCACGAACCCGAATGGAGGGCTGGCCAATATCGGATTTATAGGAGAAGCGGTGGTGATGGCTAATTTATCAAAATTAGTTCCCGGTGATCCTATGGCTGGTCTTAAAGATAAGTTTAAAGAAATGGTCGGGAAGCCTGCCTTCCTTGAAAAGCTTAAAGATAAAAGGCTGAATTCTGTGCTGGATGTAGCAGATGTAGATAATGAATATCCTGTTACAGAAAATATGGAAGGAGCCATCCATGCCAAGCTTGCCATGAATTATGACTTCAATAACAGTGTTTTTCATGCAAGTTTAGATGTCTTTGTTAATATAGCCAACGGAATTATCAAAGGAATTGGTCCAAACGGGAGAGCAGGATGGGCAGTTGTACATATTTCACCGGATGAATGGTATATGCACATCGGTACTCCTACAGACATGATCGGCCTTAAAGTCGGTTTCGGAAATTTCTACCTGCAGTCGGGCAGCTACTTTATGGTAGGAAACAGAATTCCGGGAAGCCCACCGCCTCCACAGGAAGTGGCTGACATTCTTGGTCTCCAGCTCAATGATATCGATTATATGAGCAGTCTCAATGCCTTAGGAGACGGGAAAGGATTTGCGTTCGGAACCCACCTGAAATTTGATACGGGGGATATGACGGCATTGTTTTTATATGCACGTTTCCAGGCAGGTTTAGGAACAGATATTATGCTTAAAGATTATGGTGAAGCCAAATGTTCCAACCGTGGAGGAGATCAGATCGGAATCAACGGATGGTATGCCAACGGACAGGCTTATGTGTATCTGCAGGGTGAACTTGGAATCAAAATAAAACTTTGGTTTATCAAAAAGAAAATCCCGATTATTAAAGCGGGGGTTGCATCTTTATTACAGGCAAAAGGTCCGAATCCGTTCTGGGTGCGTGGATATCTTGGAGGATATTATAACCTGTTGGGAGGGATGATTAAAGGAAAATTCAGATTCAAGATGGAATTTGGAGAAGAATGTGTATTGGAAAACTCTTCCGTTCTGGGAGGTATGAAAATCATCTCAGACCTTACCCCTAAAAAAGATGAAACCGATGTGGACGTTTTTGCCATTCCACAAGCTACATTCGCTGTACGTGTTAACGAACCTATTGTCATTCCTGAAGACGATGGTGATCATACCTATAAAGTGGTGGTAGATAAAATGACCGTTATTGATGATCAGGGGAAAGAAATTAAAGGTGTTATTGAATATACTCCATCCAAAGACGTTGCTAATTTCATTTCAGAAGATATCCTTCCTCCGAATAAAACATTAAAAGCCATTACTCAGGTAAGTTTCATGGAGAAAAAGAACGGGATGTATGAAGTGGTCATGGCAGACGGCCAGAAAGCCGTTGAGGTTGAAGAAAGAGTATTTACCACAGGAGGAGCTCCGAACGTTATTCCTTTACAGAATATACAGTATGCCTATCCGGTTCCTGACCAGGAAAATTATTATACGGGTGAGGCCAATAAAGGATATATAAAACTTAAGCGCGGACAGGATTATTTATTTGATGATCCTAACTGGAATACAGTAACAGCATTTGCTGCCGAATCGCCAACAGAGAGTGATTTCTCTTACAATACCAATGAAAATACGGTGAACTTCAATACACCTAATCTTGGAAAAGAGAAAGAATATACATTTGCCCTGATCGCAAAAAATAAAAACGGAAATGGAGCAGAAGGAGGAAATCAAACTGTAGAGCAGACGGTTAAAAATGAAGAAAATCAGGAAGATTCCGGCGTTTCTGTAACAACAGAAGTAAAAAAAGCTCAAAGTCTTTCTAAAAACGGAGAGATTGAGAGATTGGCCTTTGTTTTCAGAACCAGTAAGTATAATACGTTTGCAGATAAAATGTCCGGCTTACGTTTCAGTCCGCTGTGGATAAGAGTAAGTTCGGATGTGGTGACCCTTCAGAATAATATGAATGCAGATGAATATTTTGATGCTACTGAAATTTCAGGGTCAAAATATACAGACAATCTGCCATTGATTAACCTGACGGCAATGATGGATGATTCTTTTGCGAATAAATTTAAAGGACTGATTTATAACAGCTATCCTTTTGATGAACTCACCCTGAACAGAGCTGAAAACGAAGATGACACTGCTGGAATTCCACCGGTAAAGGCATTTCCGGTTTTCACTTCCTATATGCAGTATTTGGGTAATGAAAAAGGAAACGGATTCCTGAAGCAGACATTCCCGTTCAAATATGATCTGTTCAGTTATTATAAATCAGACTGGTATGAGCTGATCTCAAAAGCCGCTTCCAAATATGTAGGAGCTCCGGCCAATACAAGACCAGCATTGATCAACACTTTATTGCAATCTACCTATGGGATTATTCCGGAAACGAAATACAATGTAAAAGCAAAATACATCCTTCCGGGGAATAAGCAGGGAACAGAAAAACAAATTAACTATGAATTTAAATAGGCTGTAAGCAAAAAACATAAAAATGATTAAAATGAAAATTTATTTTCAACACTATAAAAACAACCAGCAAAGATGGGCTTCTTATTATTCGAAGCTTATCACCTTGCTTTTGCTTACAGCTTACAGCTTACTGCCTATAGCAAAAGCTCAGCAGTATCCTGTTAAATTAGTTCCTGTTGTAATTCCTCCTTACAGTTTAAGAATTGGAGATTACGCTACAAGTACAGACAACAAGCTTCAGCTGCAGGTCTTAATGACAGATTTGCTGGAACCCCAGCATCAGACGGGAATTAAATTTTCTTTAGAAGCAGGACTGAATGCCGTACCCATAGCAAAATCCAACGATTTTATTGTGGGTATGAACCCGTTTATGCTCTATCCCGGTAACAATATCACCCTTACCAATGTAGATCTCAGGTCTTTATTTGAGCTGCAGAATTTATCGGGAATCAATGCGGTGCAATATTCAAAACCATTGTCAGACGGAGTATATCAGTTCTGCTTTCAGGCTTATGATTATTATACTAAAAATAATCTTTCTTCTAAAACCTGTGCTCCCGTATTTCTGGTGCAGTATGATCCGCCAATGCTTACCCTTCCGCAAAATGCAGAGAAAGTACAGACACTGTCTCCATACACCGGAGGAGCAGGTATTGTTTTCCAATGGATGCCCAGACAGATAGCTCCTAACACAAAGTATATTTTTACCTTAAAAGAACTTTGGGATATGGGGCAGAGCCCTGTTTCAGGATTCCTTTCCTCACCAGCATTGTGGACGGAAGAAACTTATGCTCCGACTTTGTATTATGGAATTGATAAAACCCAGTTAATACCAGGAAAAAGATATGCGTGGCAGGTACAGGCAAAATCAGGAAACCCTGTTTTGGGAGCCAATCCTACGGATGATAACGGAGTCTATAAAAATAACGGATTGTCTGAGATCTATTATTTCGATTACGTAGAAAACTGTGCGGTCCCAACACTTTTAATGGCTAAAAATGTCGGTCGTGGAAGAGTGGAACTGAACTGGAGTATTGCAGGCCAGCCCGCTGGTTTATACAATGTTCAATACCGTAAAAAAGGAAGTACCACAGAATGGGTAACCCAGCAAAGTTATCAGCCATCTGCCATTATTACAGGGCTTGAAGACCAGACTGAATACGAATACCGTATCGGTTCCGTATGTGGAAATGTACAGACTTTTAACAATACCAATCCATCTGAAAATGGAAATTCCGGAGGAAACGCCTATTCGTACAGCGGAGTACAGTATTTTACTACAGATTCCAATGAGGTAGACAGTAACTACCAGTGTGGGATTATGCCTGCCATTGATATTGCGAATAAAACGCCGCTGCAAGATCCATTAAGAATTAATGATGTCTTTATGGCAGGTGATTTTCCTGTTACCATTCTGGAAATATCTGGTGGAAATGGTACTTACAGTGGAAAAGGATGGATTGATATTCCTTATTTATCTGGTGTTAAGGTAAAAGTTGATCTTAATAATATCCAGCTTAACACCGATAAAAAGCTGATTGCAGGAGTAATTGAAACTACTTATGATCCGGAGGAAAAAAATGTTGTCGGTTTAAGTAGTGGATTAAATGATTTGGGCAACTTATTTACTGAAATTATCAGTTCAATAAACAATGCTTTAGGTAATGGTGGAATGACAAAAGCGGAATGGGAAAAGCTGTATGATGATATTAATACTTTTACCGATGAAGGAGGGCAGACCGCTTCCGGATTATACGAACAGGGGTTAGTAACTGATGAACAAAAGGAAAAGCTTGATAAGCTGAAAGAAGAAATTGACGAATTGCTCAAAAATCTTACCTGTGCTGTAAAAGAAGGCGAAAAACAGAAAGGTTCTGACGGTATTATTGAAAATGAATGTGAAGAGAAAGAGAAAGAACTAAAAGAAAAAATAGCGCAGTATAATAATGAACTTAAAGAAACCTCAGGAAATGCCTGTATCTGGAATGTTGGAGAACGTGAAGAATTAAAAGGTAAAACATTTTATTTCCAACAGAAAGTTGAAGATAAGGCATTGCACAAATTAAAGTCAGGTGATTTCCCATTATCATTTAACAGGTTTGGAAACGTATATACTTTTAGCAGTAACGGACAGGTTTACTATCCTGAGGCAGGTACAGGTAAGTTTACCACTAAAGATGTTGTTAAATATTACCAGTTTGAAAATGCAAGTGAGCCAATATCAATAAGCGTAAATGAAAATGCAGATGATCAAATTACGATAGGCGGGCAGAAGGAAATTGCCATGAAAGATTGTTCTTCTGGTAATAAAGATAAAGGAAAAGGCTTAGGAAAAGGAACGCTTTATACCAAAAATGTTGAGGGCAGATACAAAGTCACGGTAACGGAGAACAATGGAAAAATCTCTTCTAAGTTTGAGCTGACAGGGCAGGGAGATTCTAAAACAGCATCCCAAAAACAGAAGATAGAACAGCAGGTACAAACCCTGATAGATGAAAAGCTGAAAGAGCTGGGAGGTTTAAACAATAAAACATCACCGTCTGTAAACACTTCAACGGAAGACGGCGGAGAGTTTTATGTAAAACAAATGAACGGCAAAGAATGGTTGGGCACCCTTGAGAACCTTGGGGTAAGTGTTTGGGAAAATGCCACCATGCCTGAAGACTACTGGAACAAAGATAAAAATTACAGTGCCTCTAATATCCATATTCCTCCTACATTTGCAGGAGTTGGTGATGGCGTTATCGGAGAAATATCAGATTATCCACAGCTTATAAAACTGGGGTATGATGTTTCTACCAAACAGGAAGTAAGAGAAGGACTTTGGAAAGCCGTAAAAAATATTAATTTAGGAAGTATTAAAACGGCTGCTACCGGAGTACTTAAAAATAAGTGGAATGCTTATACAAACAGTCCGGGACACATCACTTACCATGAAATGGGTAAAGATGGTGTTACTGTTGTATCGCTGGCAATGGGTGCTGGTTTCTTTAAGAAAGGAACAGATGGATTGAAGGATGGAATTGAAGATACGGGGGAGAAGTTTGTTAAGAAAGAAGTTGATGAGATTTCTGAGGTTCTTGGGAAAATAGTCAAAAATGGTAATAAAATAGAGTATACCAATCCTGCAGGTAAAATTTTAAAATGGAGTGAACAAGGAGTTAAAGATATTGACAATGCTATTATGGCTTCAAGAAATTTAGATCCTTTAAATTCCAATAATATTGGTAGGATTACAGAAGGTAAAGTAGGAGAATTTGTAAAAAATAAAAAACAAATAGTTGGTTTTGGACAAAAGATAGATCCTAATATTACAGACTTAGATGTTTCAACCATTGATGAAATTATCGAAGTAAAAGCTTCTTTCAGCTCAGTAAAAGAAGGGCAATTTGCTAAATTGTTAGATGAAAATTTGGATAATTTTTGTAATCCTCATCAAAAAAAGGTGATACTTTATATTGATAAGCCGGTAAATGAAGCAACACAATCACAAATAAATATGATAAACAGAATTAAACAGCAAGGAGTAATTGTCGTAAATTCCCTAGATGAACTTGGTCAAATATTAAAATAATGAGTACATTTTCAAAAGCATATGTCAGATTAACGAATCTAAATGAAATTTTAGATGAAATTAAAAAATATTATATCATTGGGAAAAATGAAACTATGAATGAACCCAAATCTTGGTATTATTCAGAAAATGGGAATGAGACAATGATACTTTCTAATAATTATAATAAATCTTGGTGTGAAATAGAGTTGGAATTTAATTTTTCTACTTATTTATATGATGAATTCTTGAGAAGACTTTCAGAGAAATTTGAAACAGTTATTCTTTTGGGATATTATCAGTCAACTATAGGAAATGGTAGAATTGCAAGATTTTGTAAAGGGCGACTTGAGCTATCTATAGCTCAATATTATTCTAGCTATGATGGGTTTGAAAAAATTTATTTAACTGATAATTTCGGGGTATCATATCCTATTAAAAAAGAGTTTAATATACCCAGATTAGGAGAAGACTTTAATGCTATTGATTATGAGTTGATTAATAAATTTTTCAAAAACAATGATTTATTTTCTGATAATTTTAAAAGTTATGAGGATTGGTCTTATTTACATCTTGAGAAGATTAATGAATAATATGATTAAATATAATGGCAATAGAATATCGCTTACATATTAAAAGTCAAAACTTTGAGTTCAATCTTATAAGGAATTATCTGACTCTAAAAAATATTTTACTTAAAGAAGAAATTTTAGATAAAACAGTAATTTTTGACTTATATAATGTTGAGGGCTTCATAATAACTATTTATAAAAATAATAACAGCTATTTTGAATATTTAATTTCTAAAGAAAATGTAATATTTAGAGAGTGGGTTCATTCCTATGTAATATGTTTTAGGCTAAATAAAGATTATGATTATTTGAATGCAAAATTAAATATGTTAGATGTTATTACTTATATTTTAAATCATACTTCTGAAGATAGTATTCTGTTATATAGTAGTGATGTCATGATTTTAGTGCGAGAAAAAAATGAAATTAATATAAATAATGAAATGGGATTTTGGAATACAGATGAAATGTTGAGCAAGAAAAAACTTATATTATTAAAAAATAAATGATATGCTTATGCTAACAACCCAAAGCACATTAATCTATGATGGAATGGATTAATGTTATTGAATGGATAGCATTGGATGTTATCAGGATTGTAATGAATCGTAGTAGAATATGAAAAAAATGAATGTTGATAATTTAAATGCTATGATTAAATCTTATCAGGAAGATGTGAAATCAGATATTGATAATCTACATATATCAGATTACAAATTTGAAAATATAAGGTTTGAATATACCGGATTGAGAAATAATGTTTTCAAAAACTGTATTTTTAAAAATATCAAATTTGAAACAGTTTACTTTAGTAAATCTGTTTTCAGACAATGCTTGTTTAATAATTGTGAATTTGAATCTATAGATTTTGGATTATTTGAAGTTCTTTTTGAAAATGTGATTTTTTATAAAACTAATTTTTATAAAACAGATGTATTGTCAAGCTCATTCATAAACGCTCATTTTATAAAATGTAATTTTAATTATTTTGATATTTCAGGAAATATTCTTGAAAATTGTAGAATTATTGACTGCGATACTTCGGGATTAATATTTTCTCCTGATGCTTTTGCAAAAAATAATTTTATAGATTAAAACATATTGATGGGAATAATATTAAACAACAATGTAGTTTGGGGGCCAAAAAAAGCTATATCTGAAGCTTTTTTTGAAGACATTTCTTATATTATTAAAGATAAAAAAGACTATGACATACTACAATTAGAAATAGACAAATCAATATTTTACTATACATGGACATTAGATTATAGAAATAAATCATTATCGGATTTATTGCTTTTTTCGTCTTTAGTGGATATGCTAATTGAAAAATTTGATGAGATATATGAAGATCGTTTGAATGAAAATATAATTCAAGTATATAAAAGCTCAATATCAGATCTTAGAAATATTTTAATAAAATCGATTGAAAACTATTGACTGAAAACTGGTTTAGTATTTTGGTTTTTCAAGAAATGGAAAAGTAGAAATACACTTTTACTTGAACAATGATGGGACAATAGGTTCATATTTCCCTAAAAAAAGATAATTATAAGATGGAATATACATTTGAAATTTATAAATATTATGATGAGCGAGATGGATTATCTAAAGAGAGTCCATTACTTCATATTGAAAATCATGAGAAATATGGTGATTATTTTCTTACAGAAATCTCAAACTTACGATTTGAATATCTTGAAGAGATAATACCTTCATTAAAAAAGGTACTTAATGAAGAAGTAGATCAATATGATTTTGGGTATGAGGTGTATTCCATAGAGTGTAGACGAGACTTATCACAGGTAATTGATACATATGATGGTTGGAGATCTATTGCAGAAATACCTACGCAAGGTATCTATGAATTAATGCGAGATTGGAGAGATTATTTAATTCAATATTATAAGAAAAAATAATAGGATATTTACCCATGCATTGGATAGATAGGGTATGGATAAATTAATTTCTTCCGAATGGCATTATAACGATTATGAAAAAATAAGATATATGATTGATGAAGAGTCTGAGTGGCAAACTGCTTCTCTGGAAAACTTTTCAAAAGTTATGGAAACAATAAAATCTGAATATCTCAAAAGAAAAATAGTAGCTATTAATTTCTTATATAAAGATAAGACAGGAGCTGGTTTTGTTTTTATAAATGAAAATAATATTGCGCTTAATTTAAATATTAATCGCAAAACCATAAAGAATGGAATAAATACAGACTTTTCATTTTATATAGAAGCATTAGATAATATAATAACAAATGATTGCTATATAAAATGTTTTGAAACACCATAGTTTTTAGAAATACAATGAAAAAAATTAGCAGAGAATATGCAAAAACTCAATTGGCTATTGATAAAATCATAAATGCTGATGAAGAATATCTGAAACAGATTTTAGATGCTGATTATATTTATAGAAACGGAAAGAGTGAAGGAGAAAATATAAAGTATAATACAATTTACGATAAGGCTGTTTCAAAATTTTTAATTAGATAAAGAAATAATTTTAAAAGGTGTTTCCAATTCCTATTTAAAAAACATCATGGAGAAGCATCTTGTTGATCATGATATTGAAATAGTTGGCGAGAACGAAAAGCTTTATAGATGTAGTTGCTGTAAACATTTTACATTAAATACTGTTGGAGAATATAGTATCTGTAGATTATGCTACTGGGAAGATGATGGAACCTTACCTGATGAAGTAGATAGGTTTAGTCATCCAAACGGAAGCACATTAAACGATTATAAAAACGATTTTGAAAAAAGATAAATACTCTGGAAATAATTTTTGACAAATAAAAACAACACAAATGATGAACACAAAAATTTTCGTAATCTCCACCATGCTGGTGGGTATTTCTGTATTCTCGCAGGAAATTAAAATTAAAAAAGGAGAGCTGCTTTTGGATGATAAAGTAGTTGCTAAAGTAGAGGATAAAAAAGAGGTCTATAGCTTTAGTGATTTAAATGGTCAGCCAAAATTCAGTGTCAAAGTATTTCCCACAATAGGTACTGAAAAAGGCTGGGTTGAATTTACAGGACAAAACGGGAATGTAAAAGAAACTGAGTTTGCTGATACAGGTTTTACGTTAAGTGAAGGAAAACTTATTGTTAAAAATACATTATCACAGGGACTTCTTACAAAAGATGGTTTTGACGAGGCCAAGGTAAATGAATTTTTCAAAACCACTGACCGTTCTTTAACACAGGATAGAGAGAACAATAAAGCGGCACAAAAAAAGGTAGATGATAATGAAAATGTATTAGCCAATGAAAGAGGAATCAGAATAGATAATTCTGGTAAAATATGGGATAAAAACAAAGAGCTGACTGGCTTTATTAAAAGAGTAGACCTAGGATATAACGGAGTCTTCAATGATTATGAGTACAGAGTGTATGATACTAATCAAATTCAGATAGCTACCCTAAATTGTACAAACTATGACCGTGCTAATGCTCAAAGAGGAATGAAAATCATGACATATGATAATAAGGTGTCTGAAATTTCAGTAACCAACAACAGCTTCTCGGGGCCGTTATCAGAAGATAAAGTGGCAGACCGTATGGTAAAGAGACTCATTTTCAACGGATATACATTGGGAGATATGAAATCTACTGTGGTAGACTCTGTCAATCAACGAAATGAAGCTGCGGAAAATCAGGCAAAAGCAAATTCTCTAAATATCTACAACATTCCCGGATATGTTATCGACAAAAGCGGAGCCAAAAAAGAAGGAAATATTACTATAGAATTTGAATCCCTTGATGCTAAAATGGGAAGAGAAAAAGGAATGGGTGACCTTACCAATTATGGAGGATCTGTAACCCTGAATGCAGAAGGTAAAAATGAATTTTTCAAAGCCAAAGACGGAGTGAAATTCTGTGCAGGCGAAAGATGTTTTGTAGGAGTTCCGGGAACCGATATGTTTGGAAGCAAGTTTACGGAAATCCTTTCGGAGAATAACGGAAGCTATGTTCTTAATGATGTAAGAAATCCGGAAGATTTTTATCTGAAATTAAACAACCAACCAAAAGCTGTTTACTTAGGAGAAAAAGGAGGTTTTGGAAAAAGAAAACCGGAAAAAATGAAAAAAATATTCGATGAATATGTCAACTGTCCGGCAATGAATTTCTCCAGCTATGATACAACAACGAAAGAGGGGCTCATCAAAGTTCTGAACGACTATCAGACCAGCTGTAAAAAGTAAATAAACCATTCATCTTCCTGTTTTTATAAAGCAGGAAGATGATATAAATAAAATGATATTGAAACAAAACTACATTTGATCTGGGTTTCTGAGAAATACCCGATGACAAAAACCATGTGAATGATCTTACATTAAACATTTAAAAACGCAATTTTGAAAAAATTTTTATTTCTCCTGTTTTTCTGTAGTTTACTATGGGGACAGCAAAAGAATAGTGATAAAAACATTATTCCTCACATTCGTCTGAAAGTAGACAGTAAAAACGACCATATTTCTTTACGATGGGCGGTAGATGAACCTCTTGTCTGGCAAAAAGCCAATAAAATTGGATTTTCCCTAAAAAGATTCACGCTTTCCCGTGACGGAAAAGTGCTGGAGAAAGCCGAAGAAAAAGATCTGGGGATATTCAAACCCGCCTCCGAAAATGAATGGAAGAAAATGGTCCAGGAAAATGACAATGCAGCCATTGTTGCGCAATCGCTTTTCGGAGACGGTTTTGAGGTTGAAATGGGAGAGAAACAGGGAAAACTTGAAGGAGTTGTAAACAAATCTCAAGAAGTTGAGCAAAGATTTGCCTATGCATTAATGGCTGCCGATCTTGATTTTAAAGTCGCAAAACTGGCAGGCTGGGCATATACGGATACCAGCGTAAAATCAAACGAGAGATATCTTTATACCGTAAGCATCAATACCTCGGAAGGAAGCCTTCTGGTACAGAAAGGCGATGCACTAGCCACTGTTTCAGCCAATACAGAGCTTCCCAAACCTTTAGATTTTATAGGGATATTTAAAGATAAAACCGTTACGCTTTCATGGGAATATTTGCAATTGAGAGATATTTATACCGCTTATTTTGTTGAAAAAGCGCAGAATGGAGGAAGCTTTAAGCCTTTGGGAAATCTTCCGGTGATGAATATGAATGATAATGACGGAAGACAGGTTCAGGGAATGACCTTTGTGGATTCTTTGGCTCAGAATACTACAGAATTCAGTTACCGTATCCGAGGGAAAACAATCTTTGGAGATTATGGGCCTTATTCTGATATCGTATCGGGAGCAGGTAAAAAAAGCCTTGAAGCAACGCCAAGGATTTCAAACGTTATTATCGATGAAGATGAAAGCATAAAGCTTGAATGGGAATTTCCTAAGGAAGACGAAAAAAATATTGCATCGTTCGAATTACTGCATTCGGAAACCGATTTGCAAAACAGCTATAAAGTAGTTAAAAACAAGATTCCTGTGAGTGATAGAAGCCTTATTACAAAAAGTCTGGCTCCTTCCAATTATTATAAAATACAGGCCGTTGGAAAATCCGGAGACAAAAGGGAATCTTTTTCGATTCTTGCACAACCTAATGATATGACACCTCCTGATACTCCGCTAGAATTTAAAGGAAAAATAGATACGTTGGGAGTAGCCCATCTGGAATGGAAAGCCAATACTGAAAAGGATCTGGAAGGCTATCACATATTCAGAGGAATCCAAAAAGGAGATGAAATGGTGCGTGTAACGCCTCAGGCGATCACAGAAAATCATTTTGAAGATAAAGTTGTGCTGGAAAACCTTAACTCGAAAGTATATTATTACGTTACTGCAACAGACAGAAGAAAAAATCAATCCAGACCATCCATCATTCTTGAACTGGAAAAACCAGATAAAGTAAAACCTCAGACTCCTGTTTTCACAGAATATAAACTTGAAGATGACGGTAAAATCACCATCAGCTGGATGAGAAGCCACAGTGATGATGTTGTTGCCCACCAATTATTCCGCCAGGCAAAAGAAGGAACAGACAAAAGCTGGAAAATGATTTATGAAACTAAAGATATACAGCCTGCCTATACCTATACCGATAAAGAGGTAGAAGCAGATAAAAGTTATACTTATTATTTACTGGCCATTGATAAAAGCCAACTTAAATCTGACAAGTCCCAGGAAATGACACTCAGAAGCAGCAGAATTGAAGCATTATCAATATTAACCAATCTTTCCGGCGCGGCGAACAGAAATAAAAAACAGATAGAACTGAATTGGAAAATTAACAGCAAGGATGTAGGAGAAATTATAGTCTACCGCCAAAAAGGAACCGAAAAGCCAACCATGTGGGGAACCCTCAACGGAGCTCAGAATTTCCTTGAAGATAAGGCTGTTCAGACAGGTAATTCTTACACCTATCTCATCAAACCTATGCTAAAAACGAATCAGCTGGCGAAAACAGAAAAAATTACAATCGAATATTAAAAACACAAAAAGGGAATGAAGAAAATTTTATTATTACTACTGACCATATTTCATGTTTTTCTCTGGGGACAGGGAGGACAGGCAGAATATAAAGTTGAGTTTAAGAACTTTAATGCCGTTATAACACACAATATACAGAACAATTCAAGTAACTCAGAGATGCATATTTTTATGTATTATGAGGATGGCTCCAGAGATGAAATCTTCTACAAACAATTGTTAAATGACAATCCCGGAAATTCTACCTATAACTATTCTAATATATATACAACGCCTAAAAAGCCGGTGGGAATCCGTTATTACATGTTTATAAACTGGATCAAACAAAGTAGTAATACTGAAGTTCATGAAGGAGATTATTTTCGTACAACAGATATATGTACTCCAATACACGTGGTAGAGTATTTTCCTAATGCTGAAAATAGTGATCACTTTGATCCTCCTTTTAATTATGATCTGAGATTTCTTCCGGTACATACGCTTATCTCTGAAAACCTTCCTGGTACCAGCCAGCCCAATACCATTTTACCCTCAGATGATAAAGTGAATTTATATGCGAAACAAGGATTTGCTGCCAATTTATACCATTATCAGTATAGCGTTGATAACGTAAACTGGATTGATATTGATCCTTCTTTATTTACTTTGAACAAACTGAGTGTTTCTGCTAAAGACCTTTTTGGAAACAACTATTCACAATATTTAGGACAGAATATCTATTTCAGAGCAGCTTCATGTCTTTCAAATGGAGTTTATGAAGCGGTTTCTTCTCCTGTTGTTTTAACTCTGTTAAAATCAGCACCTCATATCCCAACAAATACAGTAAGTCCAACCAAATGTTCAGACACCTCGGATGGAAGTATCACTTTAAATTTTGACAGAACATTAATTGCAGGTGAAAACTTAAAAGTTTCATTATTAAATACAGACACTGGAGCAGCAGTCGATTTATCAAATTCAGGTTTCCCGAATGGAGATCTGACCCCGTTTTTACAGACCAATACTACACTTGTTATTCCGAATCTTCAGCCGGGTAAATATAAGTTGGGACTATTAGGAACTTATAACGCTAATGCTACTTATACCGATGCCTCAAGCCATACTGTTAGTTTTGAGATCACCAAACCAACGCCAGTCACTTTTTCCATGACTTCACAAACTAATGTGTACTGTTTTCAGGGAAATGATGGGAATATCTCTTTAACAGCGGGTGGTGGACAAAATCAATATCAATATTTGGTTACAAAAGACGGACAGCCCTACGTAGACTGGACGAATTTTAGCAGTGGAAATACAACAATAATTCAGGGATTAAACGCAGGAATCTATAAAATAAAAGTAAGAGATTCTAACCTGTGCGTGGCAAAAGATAATGGCAGCGAAAAAGAAATAACCGTAACAATCACGCAGCCTTCTCAGGCCATTGCATTTCCGGCAGCTGAAACAGAGGTTTCGCAACCTACAGGATATGGTTTAAGCAATGGATATATTTCCGTGAGAGTCATTGGAGGAACACCCAATGCAGATGGATCTTACAATTTTGAATGGAGAAAAGACACCCCTTCAGGAACTGTGATTACATCAGGAATCACTACTGATGCAGTGAATAATCCTTATACTATTAAGCTTGACGGACTTCCTGCGGGAACCTATTATTTAACGGTAAAGGATAAAAACTATTCGGTAGCCTCAAGCCAATTGGGGAATTGCGGAATTATATCTCAGGAATTTATTGTAAATCAGCCGGATCCTCTGGTGGCTAATATTCAGCTTGAAAAACAAATATCCTGTAATATAGCCAATAATTATCAGTTCAAACCGGATGTGAATAATAACGGTATCCCGGATGAAGCAGAAGACGGAATTCTGAAAGCTGTAGTCACTGGTGGAGTAGGAAGTTATACATACCAATGGCAGATTCTGAATAACGGATTGTTTCAGGATATTCCGGGAGCTAATCAGGTTACTTTGGATAATCTTACAACCGGAACGTATAAAGTTTTAGTGAAAGATTCAAAAAATAATACAACGGATGCGCAATATGTTCTTGTTTTCCCTTCTGAATTAGCTATTACCTTAGCAGCCAATACTATTTCATGTTATGGACAAAATGGAGGACAGGTTTCCGTTACAGCTACCGGAGGAACAGGAGCTTATTCTTACCAGTGGAATACCAATGATACAACTCCTACGGTTACAGGACTATCCGCTGGCAACTATTTTGTTCTTGTGAATGATGCCAAAAACTGCAAAGTAAGTGGAAGTGTACAGATTCAGGGGCCAAACCAATTGGCGATTGATGATATTTTAGTACAGAATCCCATTTGCTATGGAGCAGCTAACGGTGAAATTAAAATAAGTGTTTCAGGTGGAAAAGCACCTTACACAATTGCCTGGACCAATGGAATAACGGGAGAAAATAATACAGGTCTTGTTGCAGGACAATACACAGTTACTGTTACGGATGCTAACGGATGCAGTATTTTCAGACAGTATACTTTAACGGATCCGGTGCAGCTTACCGTAGATTTAGGCAAAGACAGAACACTGTGCCTGGGAGATACCCAAACCTATAATGTAACCATAACCGATCCGGCTGCCACCTACCAGTGGAAAGACCAAAATGGAAACATAATCTCTACAGATCCTTTCATCACAATATCTGCTGCAGGAACATATACTATACTCATTACAGACTCTAAAGGATGTACGGCAACAGATACCGTTGTGATTAAAAATTCTTCAGAAGTCCTGAACCCGCAGTTTATGCTGACAACTCATGCTTACAGGGAAGCTACAGTAGTATTGGTGAATACTTCTCCTACTAAACCTGAAACTGTAGAATGGGTGATTCCTAATACACCAGATATCCAGGTGATTAATAAAACAGACGATTTCATAGAACTTAAATTCTTACAATTAGGTGCTTATGAAATTGGGCTTAAAGGAACACAGGGAGAATGCGAAAAAATATTCTACAAAAAAGTAATTGTAGAAGAAAATACAACTGGAGTAAATCTGAATCCTGAGAAAGCATCCAATGTAAGAGAATTTACCATTCTTCCGAATCCAAATAATGGAATATTCAGCATTTTGGTAGGTTTAGACAAAGCGGCGATCATCAATGTAAGAATTATAGATATGGTTTCTCACGAAGCCTATCCGGCAGTGAAGAAAACACCATCTACTTACTTTACCATTCCTTACAATACTTCACTTCCTGCAGGATCTTATCTGATTATTCTGGAAACCGGAAATGAAGCGCTGGTGAAAAGAATGCTCGTACAATAACAACCATGACAAACACAGTAAAGAAACAATGAAACTCAACAAAAACCTAAGCTGGTATATTTTCCTTATTGCTGCAATAGCATCTGTTTTCAATGCATGCGCAGTAGAGGAAAGTATACCTGTAAAGGCTGATTTTAGTATAAAAGTGATTAATAATGATTTTTCAGTTCCTGTAAAAGTAGAAATTACCAATAAGTCTACAGGTGCAGAAACCTATGAATGGTCATTTGAGGGAGCATCAGTCACAAGTTCTACAGAGAAAAGTCCACAGCCGATTACTTATGCTGCTCCGGGAGTGTATAAAATAAAATTAAAAGCCTCCAATAAAGACGGCAATGCAGATACAAAAGAAATAGAAGTAAAAGCAGATGCAGCTGTGAGTGTAGATTTTGACTGGCAGATGCAGGGAAGTGATATCTCTCCGGTAACCTTAAAAATGATCAATAAATCACTGGGAGCTACTCAATATCTTTGGGAATTTGATGGAGGAAATCCAGCCACGTCCAATGAAGAAAACCCGCAGGTAGTATTTACAACACCCGGAGATCATACCATTAAGCTTACTATTTCCAACGGATTGGAAACCTATTCTACTCAGAAGACTGTCAACGTGAAACCTGCAATGACCATCGATTTCAATTGGACAGTACATGCAATAGATAATGATTATCAGGCGCCTGTATTGATTCATCTTAACAACCTCTCCACAAATGCCACTTCATATGAATGGACAATTGCAGGAGCGGTTCCGGCTGTTTCCACAGCTGCCAGTCCGGATATCAATCTGCCTGCTGCGGGAACTTATACGATCATTTTAAAATCAACCAATGATAAAGAAACCAAAACCTTACAAAAACAGGTAACGGTTTTAGCAGATACTAATTTATTATCATTCTCAGATATCAAACTGGGAATCAACAGTGCACACGCTTCGGTAGGATGTTTCTTTTCATCAGAATTAGGAACTGTCATTAAGCAGGGAGAGGTGGATCAGACGAATGGTTCCAAAATAGATTTTGCATTCTTCGGGCTTAATTCATCATTTCTGTACAATCAGTTTGTTTCACCGGATGAGGTTCAGAATACCGGCTTTATGGCAATTCCCAATGCGATCCACACGAAAGTGATCAATTCCCAGGAATCTGTGGGTGTACAGCTTTCTCCGGCAGGTTTTGATGCGTTGGATTCCGGGGATGATTTTGCTGCTGTAAATGTATTGGAAACCAATGCGGGAAAATCACCATTTACCAATTCCATCGTTCCTAGAATTGTTCTGTTCCAGACCACAGATGGAAGAAAAGGAGCCATTAAAATCAAAAATTTTGTGACTAATGGCCCAGGTTCCTATATTGTGGTGGATATCAAAGTACAAAAACAACCTTAAAGCTTTTTTTATGAAGAAAATTTATACAAAAAGCACTGTTTTATTGCTTTTGACTTCAGCTTTTACGATGAGTAATGCACAGGAAGTAGATCTCGAAAACCTGGGAAAGAGAACCATGGAAGAGCTCAAAAAGAATCCCTTTAAAATAAGTGGAGGAATTTCTGCCAACTCAGTTTTTTACAATTCTAATGTGTACAATGGAAGAGCTCCGTTTACCTATTTTCTCAATGGAAATCTCAATTTAGGACTCTATAAATGGACGATGCCCATATCCTACAGCTTTACCAACCAGGGAAGCCAGTTAGGATATCAGGTTCCTTTTAAATTCAACAGATTAAGCATTGCTCCCAAATATAAATGGATCAAGGCATATATTGGTGACGCCAATATGACCTTTTCGCCCTATACGTTTAATGGACTTTTGTTTACAGGAGCAGGAGTAGAACTTACTCCGAATATTCCTCTTAAAGTGGCTTTAATGACGGGAAGGCTTAACAAAGCAGTGGAAGATGACGGAAACCCGAGTACAATCCCGGCGTACCGAAGAATGGGCTACGGAGCATATATCAGGTGGGAAAAAGAAAAATATAAATTAGGGCTAATAGGATTTTATGCAAAAGATGATGTAAGTTCTTTATCCGTAGCTCCCGATGCAAAAGGAGTTCTGCCGCAGGAAAATCTCGTACTGTCTATGACGGGAAGTTTTATGATTGATAAAAATCTGGAAGTATATGGAGAATATGCCAATTCTGCTTTAGTGGAGGATTTAAGAGCTTCCTCAAATGCGTCTGTGAAAAAAGGAATTGCATCAAAATTTCTTACTTCAAATTCTTCGCTTCAAAGCTATTCTGTATATAACGGAGGGGTCAATTTAAAACTTAAAAAAGGAATGATTGGTGTAAAGTATGAAAGAATAGATCCCGGCTACAGAACGTTAGGGGCTTATTATTTTAATAATGATCTTGAAAATATTACGCTGAATACAGCCTTTACTTTCTGGAAAGATAAATTGGCACTTTCCGGAAATATAGGCAGACAAAGGGATAATCTTGACGAACAGAAATTCAAGCAGACCAGCCGTTGGGTAGGCGCTGTAAATGCAAATTTGAAAGCGTCTGATAAGCTGATGATCACGGCAAGCTATTCCAATTTTACGATGTTTACCAACAGGCAGCTTAACCAGTTTAATAATATCAACAATAATCCATTGCTGATTCAGCAGCCCAAAGATTCTATAGATTATAAACAGATCTCACAGAATACCAATATCAATGTCAATTACGTTCTGTCCAGCACCAAAGAAAAGGTTCAGAATATTAATATTAATTATTCACTTAACGATATGGTAAGCCGGGAAAATGGAATTGTAAGAAAAGGAGGGTTGTCCAGATTTCATAATGCGAATATCAACTACAGTTTAGGATTTCCGGAGAAAAAAATGAGTATTGGTACTTCCTTTAATTATACCCATACATTTGCTGCCTCTCAGACCTCCACAATCTGGGGGCCGGCTCTGACGGTAACTAAAGCTTTTCTTAAAGAAGATAAACTTAAAACCAGTTTTGGTACTTCTTATAACCATTCGGGAAGCCGTACAGCTAATATTAACGTGACCGGTTTTAGACTAGGCGCTAACTATATTCCTTGGAAAAAACATAGTTTTGACCTGAATTTTATTCAGATGTTCAGAAGCAGCAACCAGGCTGTTGAAAATCCAAACGTAAACGAAATGACCTGTACCGTAGGTTATAATTACAGTTTTTAACTAAAAAAGTCAGCTAAGAATAATATTATCCTAAAAATGTCAGGACGAGAATGTATTACTCGTCCTGATTTGTTTTATTCCAAATTCACATTGGGCTTACATCTTTACACATTCCGATAACTCTTCACTTAGTAGTGTACCTGGTTTTGTACTATTAAATTACCGCTTGATCATAAAAAAATGGCATAGCTAAGTCAGAAAGAAGCATTATTCATCCCTGTTCAGGATATTCTGCGATATGAATCATCAAATAATTATACTACTTTTTTTTGAAAGATAACACCGCATATTTAATTTCTAAACCCATATATGAATATGATGAAATGCTAAAACCTTTTGGATTTATAAGATGTCATCAGTCACATCTTGTCAATAAGCAGTATGTATTAAGAATTTAGTTGTAACATATTGATAGGCTTATTTTTTTACCTCCCGTATATACTCACTTGGGGTCATCCCCACAATTTGCTTGAAAGCCCTGTTAAAAGTAGATTGGTTGATGAATCCCGCTTCGCTGTAAATATACATGAGTGTTATCTTTTCCAGATCGTTTTTTTCAATCAGTTCCTTCACATAATTAATTCTATGTGAATTCACATAGGTGTTGAAATTGGGATACCCTTGTAGCCTTATTGCTCTCGATATGTAATTATTATTTGATTTTAAAATAGTATTTAGCAGAGAAATATTAAATTTTGGATTAATGAAATATCTTTGTGTGATCATCTCATTTTCTATTTTTTCAAACAATGATTTTGCATCTGAAATATCCTCTTCATCTAATGTGATAGGAAGAGTGATCTGCTCTCTTTTTTCTATAGTAGAAAGCAGCTCCTGTTCTTTCATTTTATCTTTATAATAAACAAATAAACAGCTGATTATAATATTGAAGCTGACTACAAGTATATCTGTATACCGAATTTTTGTGTATGAAATCTCTATAGAATTAAATGAAAAAAAAGTAGTTATAAAAAGCAGTACAATAAATATTGATAATGAATATATTGAATAAATAAAACCTTTTCTTTTCCCAAGAAAGATATATGCTCCAAAAGGAATGGGAACCAGCCAGCAAAAATTAACAATAGTATATTTCCAGAAATAAAATATTAAGAAAAACACGTACAATGGTGCAAAGATGAGATAAGTTTGTACTTTTTTTTCTAAAGATATTGATGGAAAAGTAGTGTCTTTGAAAATATACATCAGGACAACTAAAAAAAATGTTCCTACAAGACAATAATATCCTACCAGTTTGTCATTAATAATGAAAAAGAATATAAGGGTATATATTAATAAAATAATTGCCATCAGATAATTATATCTGGTTACCAATTCTTTTTTAAGTCGTAAAGCTTCCTGTTCTCTCAGTTTTATATTATCCATTTTCTTTTGTGTTTTTTATGAAATACCCAATAATAAATCAATTTTCATTTGTTTAATTTTTTGTTTTTCAGTAGGTTATATTGTATTTTGTTTCTGAGTGATAATGTTTGCTTTTTTCAATAAGTAATCACTTTTCATTGATGCTTTTTCCTATTTATTTTCCCATTCCCTATTGGTTCGTATAACTTTGCAGGGAAATACAAATGATAAAAAATATTGTGCCTATAGCAAAAAAGATATTAGTAGGTGTTCCTATACCGGGAGCAGTATTTATCTGTGGCACGAGGGTGCAATCTGGAAAAAAACAGAAACAAATTAAGTGCGGCAAAAATAATCAAAATAATGATTCGGATCTAATTTTTGTCTCGGAAGAATCTTACATTTCTAATGAAGTCCAACTGCCAATCCAAACAAAAAATTCTTCTTTCTTAAAGAATAGGAATAAAGAAATAAAAACAAATGATGTCTTTTTTGTTTTGAAAGAAACGGTTTTATACAGTTTACAGGATATTCTTATTAACAGGAAAATAAAAGCTAATGATATAAGGTCTGTACAGTCTTCTAATCAGAAAACAAAATTGCATGAAGATATAGATGGAATAAGAGAGAAGAAACGTATAAAAATTAAAAGTATTTACTTTTCAAACTGTAATAGTCTACATTATAGGCTTTCTGTTTCAAATGGCAGATATTGCATGTCCTTATTATCTGGTTGCTATTTTAAATTACTGACTTTTAGTTGGTTAAATCAGATTCCGTTTTTTGTTTTTTTATTAGATCTATGGCTTGTGTATAACACCAACTCTCCATTATATTTTTTTATAAAAAATCTTAGAATCAGACCCCCACCTATTTGTTTTAAGTATAAAAATATATCAAATACTTATAAGGTTCAGGATCTAACAAGCTTTAAAAGTTGTTAGGACCAAATAAAATACAATTCTAAAACATTAAATGTGAAATGGATTAACAGGATATTATATTTCTGTTATCACAACAATTAAAAAACAAATGAAGAAAAATATAATCTTAATTTTTGCTGTATTATTCTCCGTATTGGCATATAGCCAGGTGGGTATCAATACGGACCGCCCAAATTCTAATGCGGGATTACATGTGTCGGAAAGAAAGAATCCAGCAAGTACAGGAGTACCAGATAAATACAACGGTGTGATGATACAGCGTTACACTGCAACAGAAAGAGATAATATCACAGTAGCAACGGCAGAAAACAGTATGATGATCTTTAATACCACTGAGAACTGTTATAATTACTGGGATGCTCCTGAGCTGGAATGGAAAAGTCTTTGTGGAAATATGGGGAATGCTAAATTCACCTTCGATTGTGCTAACGTATCTCTGAAAGGAACCTATGTAAAAGGAAAAGAAACAGATGGTACCAATTATATAGCAATCACTTTAGTAAACGTAACAAAACCCGGTGCTTATCTTATAACAGCATCTTCTAATCCTGAAAACGGGTATTCGTTTGTAGGGCAAGGTACTTTAACAACAACTGGGACACAGACTATAAGACTGTACGCACAAGGAACACCTACAGCTGTAGGGACAAATAACTTCATTATCAGTTCTTCAGGAAGCACATCCCAAACAGCATGTACTGTTCCTGTAACTGTAAACCCGGATATTGCAGCTTATGCACTTAATTGTTCTTCTATCACTGTTAACGGTAACTATGTAAAAGGGACAGCGCTTACAGCTAGTAATACGATTACGATGAACGTTAATGTAAATACATTAGGCTCATATAATATCTCTACACCTAATGTAAATGGTGTTACTTTCTCAGCTTCAGGTGTATTTACTTCAACAGGGACACAGCAAATCACTTTGATAGGAAGTGGAACACCTACAGTAAACACTGATTTTCAGGTTGCAATAACTGCCAATACAGTTAGCGGAAATGCTACATGTTCTGCTACTATACCAGTAATATTACCTGCTATGACATATGCTCTGATTGGAAATGATGGTACTTATTCATGGACTGGTACAAGAAATAGTGCACTTAATGCAAACTTTAGTCCTAATGGGGTTGTGAAAATTGTGAATTTTACCCAGGCTTGGAGTACAAATGATGCTGCAACAGCAACTACAAATATTACTAACAATCCACCGGATATTATTATGTATTTTTCTTATGCTGCTCCAAACAGTGCAGCTTTAACAAATGCACTAAGAGATTATGTAAGAAAAGGGGGGGTACTTATCTATGCTAGTAACTCAACTGGTCTTGGCAGCCCGGTTGGTACAGGATTAACAGATGCTCAGACTTTAATAAACGGAATCTTTAATTTGCCAACATCTGAATTAGCATGGCAGACAACCTGTACTGTAAATTGTCCTGCAGTACCAAATGATGATAATAATTACGCAATCAATATTTTACCAAACGATCCGGTAATAAATGGACCTTTCGGTAACCTGGGAGGTAAATATTGGGGTGAAGATAATACTACAACCGGAACTATTGTAATGAGATCTCTTCCTGCAGGATCAGTTCAGGTAGCTCCGGCTAATAATAATTGGGGACATATAGAAGTAAATCCTTCTTATTCTACTGTTTGGTATAACGATAATTATAATTTCTTTATGCTGGGAGATACTGTAGGAGTAGCAACTCAAGGTAATACGGATCCTGGTGGATATCCATCAATATTCAACAATAGCACTTGGCTTCCTGTGTCAAAACAATACGGTAATGGTGATAACACAGCTTCACCATACGTTTATAATTCAGCATTAGAAATGAATGCTGTAGCATGGGGGCTAAAGAAAGCTGCTGTATCAGGAATTAATCCACACTAATTGTAAAGTAAAGAGAATACAATCTATTTTAATTTATAATTACTCTGAAAGCCCTCGTTTTTAAATTATTATTATACGAATCAAATGATAGAACAAACGGGGGCTTTCTATTAAAAAATATAAATAATTCAGCTTTTTAATGAAATATTCTAAAATGCAGTCTAAAAATTTAAATTAAACGAAATAATAAGATGTTTCATATTAAAAAGAATTATCCCTATTTATTTTTTTAATAGAATACCCTAACATCTTAAAATAGATTTTCAATAACATCACTGCATGGCTTCAACGCTAACGGTGATTCAAATAGAAAGAGTATTACCAAATTCAATCAAAGATCTACTATATTTTATGAATTTCAAAAGTATCCACATTGGGCAATTAATTGAACAAGGAGTAAAAAATAATGAAATAGAGGTATCACGTATCTGTAATTTTTTTAAATGTTCCCAGAAAGAAGTAAGAGAAATGTACCTTCAAAAAAGTCTTGATTCAGAAATTCTGTTGAGGTGGAGTAAACTCTTGGAATATGATTTTTTTAGACTTTATTCACAGCACTTGATATTATATGCACCGCCTACAACAGGTCTTAAAACAAAAAATCAAACAATAAGCCTTCCTAAGTTTCGTAAGAATGTCTATACAAAAGAAGTTATTGATTTTATTTTAGAACAAATCCATACCGGTGAAATGAGTAAGATTCAGATAATGGAAAAATATAAGATTCCTAAGACTACACTTTATAAATGGATAAACAAGTATAAGAAATGATACCAGATTATAAACTTATCTATACAGATATACTTATTAAGAAGTTCCCTCATAAACAGGAGAGATGTAAAAAATTGCTGGAGAAAGATAATTTATCTGTCTTAAATATTATTGAACTCAATACAATAATTTTCGGAAAAACAAATAATCAAACTGAAAATGATAACCAGAAGTATCGTTCCTATAGAAAATCTGATATTTTAATAATATTAGATTACCAGAAAAAACACAAACTTAATAATAGCCAGTTGGCGAGTCATTTTAAATTAAGTAGGAATACGGTTGCGAAATGGAAAAAAATATTTTTGGTATGAAAAGGGAGACATTGTCTCCTTTTTTATTTCCCGGTATATAAACGGCAGGAACTTTTTGATGCACTCCTCATACATAGAGATATAAAAAAGACAGCGCAAAGGCTGTCTAAAAACTTAAAGTCTGAAAAAAAATATTTTTTATTAAATAATATGCTCTATCTTTTTGCAAAGCTAGTATAGTATTTTATAGCTATAGTAAAGTTTGAACGAAACCTTAAGATAACTTTCAAATTTGATTTATTGTATTGATAGGGAGGGTTTTATTTATTGGGAGTAATAACAAGAGGATATTTAAAGAATTTAATTAATTTTGATTTAAAATTTCTTTAGCAACCCTTTCGCCTGATAAAACTACTCCTTCCATAAACCCTTTAAAAAGAGTAGATGTTTCTGTGCCAGCCCAATGAATATTACCGGAAGGTTTAGTTAAATATTTTCCATATTTTGAGTAAATACCATTTTTAAAAAGTCCGGAGTAAGCCCCGCCAATCCAAGGATTATTGGTGAATGAATAATCTATATACATAATAGGATTTAAAGCTTTTTCCCCAAATATATTGGCGTAAGCCTTCAATAAAATTTCTTTTCTTTCGTGTTCAGATAACTGGAGAAGCTCTTTTGCTCTGTTCGCATGAATTAATGAAGTAATAATTCCACGATCCGAACCTGGTACTGAATTGTCAACGGAGAGCTCTACTATTTCATCAAGACAAACCATGGAACCGCTCAAGCCTGTCTCCTCCCAAAATGGTCTGTCATAAATAGCATTACATTTAATTACAGTACCCATTTCCATAGAATTGATTAATGTTTGCTTTTCAATTGGCAATTCCGGAGTAAATTTTATATTTTTTACAACAGGTAACGGAGCTGTTACAATTACTTTTTTTGTTTTTACCGAAAGATCATCATTTCCGATAAGAATGTAGCTTTCCAATTGTGTTACAAATGAAACCGGGCAATTCAGTTTTACGGCATCCTTTACCAGATTATATATATAATTACTGATCCCCTGTGCTCCTCCTGAAATTCGATCACTTAAGGCTCCGTCTTCTACCTTTTCCGTTTGTTTTAAAGAACCTGTAGCCTTTGCATTCACCAATGCCTGGAATAATGAAACATTTTTTACATTTTGCATAGCATTGCTTCAGCTGTTCTTTTTATCAGAATTCTTGCCTTTTTGTTTGAAATTGTTTCTTCAATCCAATTTCCTATACTCCGATTATCCATTTCATATGTATTTTCCATAAGCCAGGGGTTTTCTAAGGAAATCTTCGATGATTTTCGGTCAAAAACATACATAAGTTTTAGTGCTGATAATAAGGCAAACAAGCCCAATGGAAGTGTTTCTCCTTTGTATGAGCTATTTTTTCCATCTAACCGCAATATATTTTTCCCATAAGTATAGGTTGGAAAAGTCTGCAATCCTGCTTCTGCCACAAGTTTATACATTTGATCGTGACCTTTGCCTATCCACTGTCCACCCAAGTCAACAAAATCATTCGAACCAATGGGTTGAGTCCATGTATGTCCTCCGACTCTGTCTTGTGCTTTTAAAACAAGAATTTTTTTTCTGCTTTAGATAGTATTTTAGCAGCATTGAGTCCGCTTAGCCCTGCACCAATAATCACTACATCATAAAGTTCTTCTATTTCATTTGGAGATTCTGAGTTAGAGAAAACCGTAGTATTCTCTAAAATAGTTTTAAAGTCTTCCTGGTCCATCTGTAGTTTTTTCTAAAGATAGCAAATCAAAACGTACAAAAATCATAATTAGAATAGGAAAATACCTGATCTATAAAGGAGTTAACTATTTTAATGCTAGTGTATTTTAACTGTTGTTTTGTTATTTGTTTATGGTGTTCTAAAATTTTCTAATTAAGATTATAATAAATAATTGAAATTAATGAAATGACAATTATTTCGAAATTGAAATTTTGATAGAAATATTTTACTTTTAATTTTATATGCCATTATTGATGGTAGGCCCTAAATCCTTTGGACAAAAAAATTTCAGACCACAGCGCAAAGGAATTATTCTTCCTTAAGTAAACAGTGCTTTAAGTGCGGCTCCTGAGACATCATTTTTTACAGTGCGGTGTCTGAATTTAAATAGAGGGATTGATATGATGTATTTGGTAAGGAAGGATGAATATTATATGAGCAATACCTTAAATAAATGTAAATTCATCAGAGATCGAATCTGAATATAAATATTGTTTTTTTATAGTATAGGAGTGTGGTATCCTTCGGAGGTAATTGTAGCTTACTTTAGCTGTAAATATAATATCATATTTATGTGAATAAAATAAAAAATGTTGTTTTTTTTATTTATATAAAAATATTTTCTTACATTTAATACGTTGAATAAAATTTATAAAATGCTTTGTATTGATATTGATTTTAAAAAAGTAGTTTCCAAATTCTAGAAGATCAAGCTCAATATAATCCAGACACTATTATAGCTTATAAATATTAAATAAGAAGTAAATAATATATAAGTAAAAGGATAGAATATATTTTTTTTAATAAAGAAAAGCCTTAATTCCCTCATTTTAATCTGATTCAGGATCATATCTTGAGTGAGTATGTAATAAGACAATCAACTTTGTCTTTTACGATAATAAAGCACACATTATGAAACACTCAACACAACAGGTTAATCCCTTTTTGTCCTTTTGCAAGAGGACTTTGTTACTGTTGTTAGTTTTTTTAATGGCTTCGAACTTTCATTCGCAACATTTATATTATCAAAAAGGTACTGAAATTACAATTCGTGAAAATACAACACTCTATATTGTAGATTCCGGAATCGTAAACCAAATAACGTTGAAAGATTTTGAGGAGCAGAATACTCCGCAGATACAATCTTTAAATGAAGCAAAACAAGTTGTATTTAATGATAAAAAAATCAAAACTCTTTCCGGAAAAGATCAAAAAAAATCTGTTTCAAAGTCTTTAAAAGAAAAAGTAAAAAATTACCCGGCAGTTGAGCCTGCTATATTTGTAAATATTTGTCCAGATAACTTTTTTTCTCCCAATTCAAAAGGAATCGCAAATTCCGGATTTATTCCGCTTCAATATAATCTGAAATTCTTAATTGAAAATATAATATTTAAGTCTATTCACGGATATTCAAGTAATACCAGTAATAAAATAACTAAGAATGGATTTCTTCTTTTTAAAGAATCCTATTTCTCACTTTATACAAGCCGTCCCCCGCCTTCTGAGTTTTATTTTTAAAGAAAAAATATACTCATATTTAATTCTAAATAAAAATCAAAGTGAAAAAAATCAATATTCTAATGGGTATACTCCTAATGGGGAGTATGCTCATACTCACAAAAGCTCAAAGTCCCGGCGGAATAGCTCCCCAGCTTTGGTATAAAGCTGACGTTATAACACCCGTTTCAGGAACTGTTACTACATGGAACAACAGTGCTTCCGGGTCCTATAATTTAATACAGCAAGGTGGTGCCAGTACTGTGCCGGCTTATAATACAAACCAGATCAATTTTAATCCTTCTGTAAGGTTTGATGGTACAGATGACCGCTTATTTACTTCCGGAGTTCCGCAAAATGTAACAACTTCTGCGGCAGCTCCTTATCAAACATCCCAATACATTGTTTACAGAAAATTGGGAGCGTCTTCAAATCCGCTTTACAGTCATTCTGATGGGGGCGGAGGAACATGGAATGTAGGAGCAAACTCTGCAGGAGGTATGCTGATCACTAACCGATTTGTAAACACGTCTGCCCCTGCTGCAAATGAAGTTCGGCTACAGTCACTGAATGGAGATTCAAATGCGGCTACAGCCTATCTTAACGGAACTGCAATGTCTTCTTCATTAGGTTCGGGCACTGCTTCTGCCGGGACCCAAAGTTTCTGGATAGGAGCTCAGGGAACTAACGGATTTTCAAATTCCGACATTGCGGAAATTGTAATTTATAATACCACACAGACATTAGGACGTCCCCAGATAGAAAGCTATCTTACGCTGAAGTATGGAATTACAAAATCAGGCAATTATGTTGCTTCAAACGGGACAACAATTTATTGGAATGCTACAACAAATACTGGTTATAATAATAACATTACAGGTATTGGGAGAGATAATAATTCTGCGCTTTATCAAAAGCAGTCTATGAGTATAAACCCGGGACAGCAAATTTTGATTGGTCTTACAGGAATGGCTAATACAAATACCGCCAATACCGGTATACTCACTGATCAGCAGTTTCTTGTTGTAGGAGATAACGGACAGGCAAAAACACCTTCAGCTACAATCAGTGGTATTGCAGGAGTCAATTATCGTTTGGGTTCTGTCTGGAAAGTACAGAATACCGGAATAGTAGGGACAGTAAGAGTAATGTGGCCTCAGGGATTAAATAATTTAAAACTTGTTCAGAATAATCTGGATCCCACCTTTACAGTAGGAAATACTGTTACTGATATGTCAGCCAATACACAGACTATCAATGGAGTTGTTTATAATTACGCTGATGTGTCTCTGGCTAACGGACAGTTTTTTACTTTAGCAGCTTTTGTACAGGCTCCGGGAGGTGTTATTAATAACCTTCAGGTTTGGAATAAAGCTGACTTTGGAACAAATACAACAGCAGAAGGTGGTACCGTTACATCCTGGACTAATTCTGCGGCGGCCGGAGGACAGCTTCAGGCATTATCCGGATTTTCTTTACATACGGCTGCTTCTACTTACATGAATTTAGGATCTAATTTCAACCCTATGGTAAGGATGATTCAGGGTGCGGGATTAGGAATGCTTAATGCTTTTTCTACCAATGTAACAACATCTGGAACGGGAGGAACGTTTTATAATGTCTCCAAAGCCGGAGCAGGTGGTACGCCTACAGTAGGTTACAATGTACAGATGAATGTAAGTGCAGCAACATTAAGTGCCGCAGGTTCAAATATAGGAGAAATGGGCCCATATATTAATAGTGCCACATCTTCAGGAATGTTTGTGTTTCCCGGAAACGTCACAACCACTAATTTCTTTAATCCATCTACTAATAATATTTTAGGATTTGCCTATACTACAGGTACGGCAGGCGCCTATCCTTATAAGATAAATGGTAAAAGTAATCCTCCATCCGGCAGTTATAACCAGCTTGCATTTACAGGCAGAAATTTCCATCTGAATACAGATACAGATGGTGGCGCCGAAAGAGGAGGGTTTGACTATCAGGAGGTAATTGGTTATGAAAGACAAGTAACTGCAGCCGAACAAAACAGGATTGAAAGTTATTTAGCTGTAAAATATGGTGTTACAATGGATCAGACTGTTGCTACAAATTATGTTGCTACTGATGCAAGTGTAATTTGGGATGCTACGGTCAATGCTGCTTACAATCAAAACATTACCGGTATAGGCCGGGATGATGCCACAGCATTAAATCAAAAACAATCTCAAAGTATCAACACGGGTTCCCAGGTTGCTATAGGAATTGGTGGCGCATTAGCCAATACAAATGCATTAAATGTGAACAGTTTCTCTACAGATAAGCAATATGTAATCTGGGGAGATAATGGTTTGGCAAGAACATTAACGGTTCCATTTACAGGAGTTTCTGGAGTTAATTTACGCTTTGCAGCCATTTGGAAGGTTCAGAATACAGCTTCAGTGGGAACCGTAAGAGTAATGTGGCCACAAGGTATCACAAACCTGAGATTGGTTCAAAGCTCCGATGCCGTTTTTGATAATACAGATACGGTTACCAATATGTCGGCCAATACACAGGTTATCAATGGTGTAACATACAATTATGCAGATGTAACATTGACGAATGGCCAGTTCTTTACCTTTGCAGGGTTCATCAATGCTCCGGCGGGTGTTGTAGCAGGATTGGGGTATTGGTATGATGCAGGGGTTACTGCTACTCTTACCACCTGGGCTGATAGAGCAAACGGATTTACTTTGAATAAAAATGGTGGAGCAGTGACATTATCCAGCGGTGATAAAAATAGTAACTACAACCCATTCTACACATTCTCTTCAACAGATTATGCGCACTTTACAGGGGTTATAGACCCTGTAGCATTGGGCAGATTGCATACAACTTTCGCTGTAGGAGCAAAATCAGCAGATATTGACCCTACTTATAGCCATATTTTCAGATTTGGATTAGCGAGCGGAAGTGGAACTCTTCACAGGTATGGTTTAGGGATTAATACAGCTAGTAATCTTGCTACTCTTCACTATATCGATAATGGAGGTACCATCAACAGGCAAAATACAGCCTTCAATGCTATTTTAAATAGAATGACATTAGTGGGAGGGCAAGTAAGCTCAATTGTTAGCGGTAATAATAAGCAGGTTGGTTTCAATGGTAATTTTGTTACTTTTTCGGATGCTATAACTGCCGATGTTAATCCGAATATGCAAATTGGAGGAAGTGTCTTTGGTTTCGCAGGAAGAATACCCGAAGTTGCATATTATAACGTAAGCTTATCAACACAGGACAGAGACAAGGTGGATTCTTATTTTGCCATAAAATATGGTATTACATTAATCCAGCCTCAAAATTATCTTAATTCTGATGCTACCATTGTTTGGAACTCTGCTACCAATAATGCTTTCAACAACAATATCTTTGGTATTGCAAGAGATGTTAGTGGTAATTTAGACCAGAAAGTTTCTCACAGTATTAATGACAACAGCATTCTTACTGCATCTACTATTAATGATTTTGCGTCACCAAATTCTAATGTTAGCAGAACATCATTGGCCGATAAAGGATTTATGATGTTTGGTGATAATAATATCAATACAGGAACTACGGCTGTAAATCCTGTGAGCTGTCCTGCTTTGTCAGACGGTCTTATGAGAATCAACAAAACTTGGCTTGTTCAGGAAACAGGAACCGTTGGGGCTTCTTATTTTGAGGTAGATTTATCCACTTATAATATTAATAGCGAAGTTTCTCTATACTTTGCAGATGACAGCGGTTTCACAACCAACACAGGAATTTCTCCTGCAGTATCAATTTCCGGAGGTAAAGCTGTTTTTTATTATAATTTTAAAAACGGACAGTACTTTACAGTAGTTGGAAAAGTTGGACCTGCAGCATGCCAGACATGTTTGGGAGGAAAACAAACCCTGCAAAACGGAATGGCTTGGTTTAACGGAGGGGCAACAGGTGCCACAAACAATGCTTTAAATAATGTTCCTTTAAATGGAGCAGCTCCTGCGAGTGGTGCATTATCAGCAGATATCAGTGTTACATATCCTTCAGGTGTAGAATGGATTCCTACAATTTTCCCAAGGATGTATGGTACATGGACTCAATTATCAAGATACGATAATATGAGCGGTGCAGCAGGAAAAGTGTCTTATACTGTAAATTTAAAAGATATCAGCGGAACAAAAGCTGCAAAAGCAAGCTTCCAGATTGCAGGTATTACCAAATTGGCAGGACAGTCTACTGTTGTAAAAGTTATCGGATACTGCGGTGCAAATCAGATAACTCCGAAAATGAATTATGCTTATAATTCAACTCCGGCGCTGAATAATCAGTTGAGAAGATACACCATTGACGCTTCTACAGGAACCGCAACGGGAACTCAGCCTTATTTGGATATTACAGATTTTGCAACGGTGAATGTAGATTTTGAAAAACCTGTTGAAAAAATTGTGATAGAATGGACGATTGACAGAAGTCCGGTATTCAGTAAAGTTGATTACCTTTATATTGGTGATATGTCATTTGTTTGCGATAATCCGATTGAGCCGGTTCCGGACAACATCAATATTATTGCTTCCTATATTGAGAATCAGCTGCCAACTTGTGAGGATGCAACGTTAAAATTAAATATTAAAAATAATAACTGTTCATCTAAAACAATTGATATTAATAATGTTCTGCCGGCAGGATTGCAATATGTAGCAAACAGTTATGTAGGCCTTGGAACTGAAGCTCCAACGTATGCAGGTCAGAATTTCTTATTAAATGATCTAACGGTACCTTCAGGAAACTCCTATATTTATATACAGGTGAGACCATCAGGAGCCGGAACCTACGCTACACACTTCAATTTTACAGTTGATGGCGGAATAAACAATCCGAATCCTTACAGAAGTGATGACGACAGCGGAGCTGCGGGATACCAGGATACAAGCATTACGTACACTGCTTCTACGGCAATTGTGAAACCAACGGTAACAAAATCTGTGGACAGATGTTTCGGAACAACCTCAACAGAGCTGGAATACACGGTTAATATTACAAATAATGATACTAATCCTATTACCAATGTTGAGTTTACAGATAATCTGGACGCAGCACAGACTTATATCGCAGGTTCTTTAATACAAACCAATTTTACAGCAAACGGAACGGCGGTATTTGACGGAGATCAGGTTTATATATCAGGAATGAGCATCGCAGCAGGACAAACAGCTGTGGTTAAATTTAAAGTGAATACCAATACTTCGGCTGCAATAGCTTATACAGATGTAGACGGTAGCAAGTATTTCAATAATCTGGCTTCTGTTGTCGTAAATCCTCAGTCACAGTGCGGAGCTTCGAATTCAGTATCTTCCAATTTATTGAAAGTTCTGGCGTGTACTTTCTGTACAAAAGACCCGAATACATCTCCTGCTGATTTGTTCACTAAAATTGGTATCACTATTCAGACAAAACAAAACGGATGGCCGGAAAATCTTCCTAATGGTGCCGTGGCACTGGAATCCAAAACAAGAGGATTTGTTATTACCCGTTCTCAGAGTTCCGCTATTGTAAATCCTGTAGAAGGTATGCTGATGTATGACACAGTGGATAAATGTATGAAGCTTTACAATGGAACAAGCTGGAACTGCATCGTTAGAAGCTGTAATGAATAATAATATTTAAATTTACTACAATGAAAAAAATAATATTAACAACAGTCATTTTTGCCGGCTTTTCCTGTCTGACAGCACAGGTGGGCATGGGTAAAGCCTCTGTAGACGGAGATGCTATTCTGGATTTTCCTTTATCCAATGCAGGAATTATCCTTCCGATAGTAGACGCACTCCCAACTGGGGTTGCAGCCAGTAACGGAACATTTTTACTTGATAAAACAGACAATATCGTAAAAATGCGGCAAAATGATCTGTGGGTTTCCTTATCGGATGCAGGAAATCTTACAGGCACAATGCCGAATACATCTGCCGAACAGGGAGGAGGTGTCATTATTGGCGCTGCAAGCTCTCCGGCACAAGGTGTTTTGGTACTTGAATCTGCCAGCAAGGCTTTAGTTCTGCCAAAAGTTAACGATCCTGTAGCAAACATGAAAAGTCCCATAGCAGGAACAGTGTGCTATGATACAGTAAGTAAAACAATGGCTGTATTTGATGGAGTAAAATGGAGCTTCTGGAAATAGAACTATTTTAACAGTAAATAAGTAAGGTCGGTACATTTGTACTGACCTTTTTTATTATAAATTTAACAATTTGTGCTGTTGTTTCTATGAGAATCTCCTTTATATCTTCAAGTACTCAAAATCTCGAAGATATGCTATTTGAATTTGTTGATGAACCTTTGTAGAATTCAAGATAAAGACTTATTAGTCCATCTTTTAGCTTTTTTTGTTATAAGCTTTTTTTTCATCGTGTAATTTTTGAGAGGTACTTTTGTACATATTTTTAAGATAGAAGGGTACATAAGTAGTACTATCTCTTGAATAATATCTTTAGCCTCAATTGGATTACCTAGACTAATTAAGGTTTCTATAATTGTTGAAGGTTATATATGATCTTTTGTTTTGTAAGCTAAAAAATATAATAACGCTTCTGAGCTTAATAAATTGAAACATTTTTTATCTGTATTCCAAGAGATCTCATTGATGAAACTATCAAAATTTGCTTTAAACGAATTGCTTACAATAATGAAACCTATTTTCTTCATTTTATAATTTCGGAAGTTGTAATTTTGATATATTCTTTTATCGCTCTATCATCAACACCTAAACTTTAACCATTACTATAGGGTAGATAAGATTGACATTTTTATCTGTGAATTCATTTTTATTCTCAAATTCTTTTAGATAGGATAATATTGATTTAACAGTCTTTACCGGAATTTCGATTGACTTATTTCTTTCAACTTTTTTATTCTCGAGATATAGAGAAAATTTCATATTTTATGCTAATTTTTAATTTTCATATGATATTTTCATATTTATTTTTATTTTAATTTATTTTATTCTACAGTAACACTGATTATTAGTGTAATAAATAGTATGCTATTTTCTCATAATCACCTAAGAAATAGCAGATATCTACTATTTCTTAGGTGACTGAATATCAATAGTTTTGTGAAAAGTATTATGAAACACATAGGTGATTAAAAATGTAACTTAAGAACTGTATCTCTTTTTGTTGGCAATGTAATATTCTTCTAATTAAGAATTTATATAATCAAATTTAGATACCTAGGCTAAAAATTAATTGGGTACTGCAAATTCTAAAAATCAAGTACTTGTTCCAAGGATAAATAATTTATCAACTACTGTTTCTTTACGTGTGCAATTAATTACTGTATATTATATAGTGATCAATTACAATTAAAAAATTTTATAAACATATATATTCAAGGATGAAAAAGTTAAAATTAAACATTATATTGCTTTTTGTTGGCAATATGCTATTATCCCAAGTTGGGATTAATACACCATCACCTGAAGCAACATTAGATGTTAGGGCTAAAAATCATTTGGGAGCGGTGACTTCTAAAGACGGAGTACTTGTTCCAAGGGTGAATGATTTATCGGCTAGTGGTTCTATAAATGGACAATTGGTTTATCTCATAGCAGATAGTGGAATTTTCAAGAAAGGATTCTATTATTGGAATGGCGCTGCATGGGTTGGTTTTGGGAATGCTAAAGCAGAAGATACCACCAATGATGCCTGGATTAATGATGCTGTAAACACAAGAGTTAAATTAAATTCTCAATCTGACGGATCTACAGCAAGACCTCTAGGAACAGAAATGGTGATACTGGATACAGGTAATGTAGGTATTGGAATTGATTCACCGACTAATAAAACTGACATCAATGGAGATTTAAGAGTTCGAACAATGATCACCGGGCAAAATACAGAATACATTTTATCTGCGGATTCAAATGGTGTACTGCATAGAACTACCCTGACCCCACAGACTGTTGGTGATACTAATACCACAGGCTCAACAATTCTTAAAAACCAGTATTTTGCTACCATGGCTGATGGCACTAAAACCATAACAGCAGGAGCTGTAGAGGTAAGGATTTTTCCTCTTAATGGTAACAATACACAGTATAATTATCCGCAATTACGATTGATTTCCCCGCCCGCATCAAATATTTCTGTAGTTGTATTAGATGATGAAACATACAATTCTGGTGGAACTCAGGGATCAGTAGCAACACTAAACTTTACACCAGCAAACTACAATAATTGGCAAGTTGTGGGAAATGGAACTTTGAATATAGATGAGAAAAATATCCTGACATTTTCTATTCCAGGCTCCCTTGATCTATACAGAGTGACATGCTATGTTACCAAAAATTCTGATATTGCCGGCCAAGAAAGGTTATATAACTTGGTAATGGAAAAGTTTTAGAATTTTTTTACTTATAAATTTATATACATTTATTTTAAAATCATGATAAATTTATGGAGGTACACTAATAAGCTATAGTAAAAACTTAGAATAGTAAATTAAAATGTTTACAGAGCTATATCTGCATTTAAAAAAAACACCAGAGATTAATCTTTGGTGTTTTTTGCTAAAATTCATCCTGACAATTTCTTAGTAAATGCACAAAATAATTATCACTGACTAATTGTTGATGTTGCTGTGTTTTTTATAAATCAGGTCAAAAATTTTATCGTTAGCATACTGTCGATTATTCTTTTTAAAACTTTAAATAATTGATACCTGCTATTTTCAAATCGATTGAAAATGAATACCTCTATCAATAGACGAACTTTGACTTTTATTTGAAAAATATTAAACAATATATCGCTCTTTTATCACAAGTTTAGATATTATAGGCACAGGATTTATATGGCTTCTTAAAGCATGAAAAATAAAGACCCACTCCTGCTAATCTATTTGTAAAACACTACAAATATGAGTTATAAATCCAACATATAAAAGGCCGTTCCACAATTATGGGACGGCCTTTTCTGGCATATGATAATTAGTTGGTTGTTATTACTTGTAAAGTTCGGGAATATCAAAATTAAAATCGCACAACGATTAACCCTTCAGGTCTCCGCCAAGGTGTGTCATAGTAAATGCTACCAACTCCCCGGTAGTTTTGGTATTGGTCTTTTGTCTCAGATTACGCTTATGATTCTCTACGGTATGGTAAGAAATGAATAATGCCTTTGCGATTTGCGGTGTATTGTAACCCTTAAATATCAAGGTCATTATTTCTTTCTCTCTTTTGGTAAGGATCAGTGGACTGATCTGCACAGGTTGGATTTGCTGCTCTGTATAGATATAATGGGTGACTTTGTTGATATTATGATCCATCATTGAGAGCAGTGGGGTATCTCTAATTTGCATTCCATTAAGATCATAAAATATTGTAAGGGCACTTTCAATTTGCTGATTTCCGTTGATAACCGGCTGTGCGAACTGCATCAGCACCCAGCGATAAGTTCCGGCCTTATTGAGCATACGGACCTGAATACTAAATCTAATACCCTCTCTGTATACTACATCCATACTAAGGTAGGTAGTTGCTATAAAGTGAATGGCCGACCTTAAAAAGACTCTGTCATCACGATAATAAAGTTCACTAAAAAAATCAAAGTCCTGCTTGAGCCAGTCTTGTTTGGTATAGGGTGTAAACTCATCAATATTATCACTCACCCGCTCCAGGTTTAAGTTGTAATTATTAGATATGTGCCAGAAATACGGTGCAATTGCAAAGTCCTTTATCCTATCTATTTCCTTAGCAAAAATCTTGTAATAATCTATGCCGTGTCCCTCTTCTTCTATTTTAAAAAAACGAATAAAAGCATCACTATCAATATAATTTAATTTCTCCATTGTTTATTTGTGTCTTTCATTTGTTCAGCAGACCAGTCCACGAACTACAGCAAAAAATTGGTAATAAAAAAAGGACTGATATTTCCAACCATCAACAAGACAAAGTAAGCTAATGCCATAGAAATATAAAATGATAGATTTCCATTATTTATTTTAACCAGTTGTTCTAATAATTTTTGTAATAAAGAAACTCAACTGAAAAAAAATGGATATTAATGATGGAGAAATTACAGCTGATAAACTTTTTTTGATATATAGAAAATATTGATATCTAATAAATTTTTGACTGAATTGTCATCTAGACATCAAAATCTTACTATTAACAACTAATGAAGTCATAGAAAGAAAAACAGAAACCAATATATCACCCAAGCTTTTTAATGATCAGCTTAGTACATTATTACTTATAAAATCATAGAAAGACCCTTCATCTAAGAATAAGACAGTATGATTTGCAGACTATAAGGGAATAAATAATTTCTCAACCAATACTATTTTTTCTATGTGATATTCAGGGATAAATAATTTTAGCTACTATTCGGGAAAGTAGACTAGATTATAAAGATCATTTATAACACAGATCCTGGATTTAATTATAAAAATGGAGAGATTTTTTAGAGGAAAAGAGATAATGCAAATCTTCACCATAGTAATATGGGAAAAGATATTGTTTAGATAAAAAAATAATATAGTAAATAGAGAAAGCTAATGCTTAGTTAGATATGTTCAGAGTGTAATTGGTTATATTTGAAACGTTACATATCACATAGATAAGCCTGTATTATTTAGCTTCCTCTATAAAGTGTAAACAGCTTTTATTAAGAAGAACACCCTACCATTCTTCTCTTAAACTCCTCTATATCAGAATCTGTTATTTGTAGGTAGGTGACAAATCGTACCAACCGATCTCCAAATGCAGTGCACAGTATATTCTTATCTTTCATTTTTGCCACAAAATCTATAGCATTACAGTTCCTTGGGGTTATCATGATAATATTGGTAGAAATGGGCATTACTTCTTCGGCATATCCGCTTTTTTTTAATATTTCACCAATCTGTTTTGCCCGCCGGTGATCTTCTTTCAATAAAGGGATATGATGATCGAGAGCATAGATCCCAGCTGCCGCAAGCGATCCTGCTTGCCGCCATCCCCCGCCCATCAATTTTCTGAAACGACGGGTCTTATCAATAAATGATCTTTTGCCAATGATCACTGACCCAATAGGTGAGCCCAGCCCCTTTGACAGACAAATTGAAATGCTGTCGAAAACCTCTCCATAATCCTTGGGAGACTGTGGTGTTTCTGATATGGCATTGAAGAGCCTAGCACCATCCAGGTGCAGTATCAGCCCATTTTCTTCACAGACCTTTTTTATTTTCCGTATATCTTCGAAATCATAAAAAGCACCACCTCCTCTATTGGTTGTGTTTTCCAATGACACCAATCGGCTGATCGGTTGGTGTACATCAGACGGGTTATTAATTGATTCTTTCACTTGATGTGGAGCAATACGTCCAGAATCCCCATCGATGAGCTTGACCGAACATAATGCATTGACGGCAATGCCTCCGCCTTCATATAAATAAATATGCGAAGAACGGTCACATATCACCTCGTCTCCTGGACTAGTGTGGGCTTTTATGGCCAGCTGATTTGACATTGTACCACTTACACAAAACAGAGCAGCCTCCATTCCAAACATCTCAGCTACCTTTTTTTCCAACAGTGCCACCGTGGGGTCTTCTTTATATACATCATCTCCTAAGGGTGCCTTGTTCATAAACAGCACCATCTCCTCAGTAGGCGTTGTTAAGGTGTCGCTGCGAAGATCTATTATGTTGTTTTTTATTTTACCTTGTTTCATTAAATATTACATTAATTTTTTACATGGGTAAATTATAAAAATAGAAGCAATATAATTATAGTGGATATAAATCATTTTTACTTTCTAAATAAGTTTATTGTAAATATGATTTGAATAAGGATCTGGGAACCCAGCCACTTTAAAAGTGACAATACCTTACACATGAAATTTAAGAGACACAGCTAATCTCATACCATGAGCAGACTGTACTTCATGGTAAAAGCGATAAGCTCTGCAGAGGTTTTAGTATTGGTTTTCTTTCTGAGATTGCTTTTGTGATTTTCCACCGTATGATAGGATATAAAAAGCTTTTCTGCTATTTGCGGAGTATTCAGTCCCAGGGCCATCAGCTTTAGTATCTCTTTTTCGCGAGCAGTAATAGCAGGGATGTCAACATCTATTTCTTTGTGTACATCCTGATTCACATGTCTGAAATAATGCACCTCCTTATTAGACATATCAATAACTGATAATAATGGCAGACTTTGAATCACAAAATGGGAGAGATCATATACTAAGACTAGGGAAGACTGAATTTCAAAATTATCGTTTATGCGCTGTAGCGGAGATTGCAATAATATCCAACGGTAAGCACCGTTTGAATCAAGCATCCTGCCGTAATAATTGAATCGAATACCTTTTTTTCCTGACCTTAAGAGATTTAACCGCATTGTTGCGCTAAACACGAAGGCTCCCATAATCTGTGGTCTGTCATCCGGATGGAAAAGGCTCATGAAAAAATTGGTATCAGAGTTGATCCAGTCATTTTTGGTAAAAGGAGTAAATTGCTTTATGTTTGGACTTACAACCTCCGTCCTCATTTTGATATTGTTTGTAATGAACCAAAAGAAGGGACCTATGGCAAAATTTTCTGCACTGTTTATTGTATCTTCGAAAAAATCGTAGTAATTATTGTCCAAATCTCCTTTTTTAGAAAAAAAATCAAAAAGTTGTTCAATATTAATAGGATCAATATTTTTCTTCATAGCATTAACGGCTTTTTTATTATAACTTAAAATGTACTTTATAAAATACATGTAATTTAAGTGTATTTGAAAAATTCAAATACAAAGCCAAACTTTTTATTTTTAAATTTAATTTAAACAAATTGTTTAAGAATAATTCAATAATAGGTGAAATTTTCCATGAAATAAACATTGTTAAAAACACAAAACCGATAAAGGACAGACATTTTAAATCTTGTAAAATTGAATGTTTTTGATACCTAATAATTCCCTCGCTTGAGCAGAAATATAAAGATATTCTACACCCTCAGTTTTTTCCTGACGGTAATTTATTTTCGAAATCTCACCTTCATCTTTTACTTCATTCCAAACTAATGTATTAATATCTGACCATTGAAGACCAGATAGGCAAGAAAATAGAAATGTCCTTTTTAGAACATTATATTTACAGTCTGCTTTCGCTAAAGATTGCAACTCCTCAAAAGTTAAATATTCTCTATAGTTTTTGGCTTACTCGAAAGACTTGATTTTCGAAGCATAGTTTATAGATCAATATTTCTCATCAAATGCGTTTCTTAAAGCTGATTTAAATTTGCTGAAATATGAATATTTTGAGTTTTGGGAAAAAGGTAAGTCACTTTTTGTCCGGGACACATTATTGAAATAGTGCCGAACTTTTTGATCAAATCTTCATCCATTTCATCAAAAATAGTGTTTTTGGGAATGATTTTTTTAGATGCTGAAGTGCTGAAAACCAATTGCCATAATTATTTGAAGTATCTTTTTCCTGCTTTTCCATTATCTTTTCAGCAAAATAATTTAGGAAAGTGCTTTTAGCTTTTGTTGTATTTTTTTAATAAAACTTTCCCTGAACATATTCTACTTTCCGATACAAAACTTAGAAAAAATATTCCCCAGTACTTCATCATTGGTAACCTCTCCGGAAATTTCTCCGAGATGTTCCAGTGCATTTCTCAGCTCATAAGCCAGCAATTCCGTAGAAATCTGAAAAGAAATAGCTTCTTTCACCTTGTGAACAGCATCCATAGACTTTCTTAAGGCTTCAAAGTGGCGTTGATTAGTAATTACAACATTATTTTCTTCAGATTTCAAATGTTCCACATAGGATGAAAGCTCATTTTTCAGGTCCTGGATGTTTTGATTTTCAACAGCTGATATCTTAATGAAGTCAAACTCGTGAGAAATTGCATTTCTGAAAATGTCTTCTACAGCCTCGTATTGGGTTGGAATAACTTCGTCTATCTTTGTTGCACAGATAATCAGTTTCAGATCTTCTCTCAAAAGGGACCGAATCATTTCAATATCCTCTGAAAAATCTTTAGTAGCAGCATCCGCCAGATAAACAAGGATATTGGCATTTTCTACCTTTTCTTTAGCTTTTTTTACTCCGATTGCTTCAATTTCATCTACCGTTTCACGAAGTCCGGCCGTGTCAATCAGTCGGAAAGCGTGTCCTTTAATGTGAAGAACCTCTTCAATGGTATCTCTCGTTGTTCCTGCAATATTACTTACAATGGCTCTTTCTTCTTTTAAAAGAGAGTTCAGGAGGGTAGATTTTCCGGCATTCGGTTTTCCGATGATGGCAACGGCAGTTCCGTTTTTAATGGCATTTCCGTATTGGAAACTTTCAATCAGAGAATTTAATTTTAATTCAATTTTATCCAATAACCCATTTAAAGCACTTCTGTCTGCAAACTCTACATCTTCCTCTGCAAAATCCAGTTCCAGCTCAATCAAAGAAACAAAATTCAGAAGATCAGTTCTTAACAGGGAGATTTCATTGGTAATTCCTCCTTTCAGCTGATTAATGGCTACTTTTCTTGAAGCTTCATTATCAGATGCAATCACATCAGCAATCGCTTCTGCCTGGGAAAGGTCAATTCTTCCATTGATGAAAGCACGGAGTGTAAATTCACCCGCTTTAGCCATTCTCGCTCCATTTTTGATCAGTGTTTCAAGAATACGTTTTCCGATATGCGGGGAGCCGTGAAAAGCGATCTCCACAGAGTTTTCAGTGGTGAAACTTTTCGGAGCCAGAAAAATTGACAGCATTACTTCATCAATAGCTTCTTCCTCATCCATAAAATAACCGTAATGAATGGTATGGGATTTCTGTTTTTCCAGTTTTTTCGCCGGAAAACTTTTCTGAACTACAGATAAAGCTTCATTTCCAGAAACCCGGATGATGCCTAAAGCACCTATTCCATTGGCAGTAGCCAGCGCACATATCGTATCGTTATTCATGCTGCAAATTTACGGTTTTTAATGTGAATTTTAGCTGAGGTATGCCATTCAGATTATCTATTGTTTTATTCGGTGGGAAAATAAAGAAAATCAACGTGTGCTAAGATTTGTTTTGGTTAAAATAAAGCGCAAATTTTTATTAAACTATGATAAGAATTAGGTAAGAATAATAATTTTTATGTAAAAAATAGTCTTTCGGTTTTTGAGATTCCTGTTGAATATAAGATAGTGTAATGTAGCATTTTATTGACTTCTTTGAAGGTTTCCAAAAGTATATAGTGTTCGTATGAATTTCTTAATTAACAAAAAGTTAAACACTTGTTTGGTATGTTAATTGTTGAATAGTCGGTCGATGATGTTGAAAATTTAAATATTTTTCATTAAAACGGTGATAATTTGTTAAAATATTATAAATGTATATGAATAACCTATTCTTTTTAAATATTAATAAAAAAATGATTTTTTTATTGATGCTTGCTTTTAGCGCTTTAGCCTACGCTCAGTGCATTCCTTACACGGGGCAGGCCATGACAGGCGGAAATACTTATTGTCTTAACGGAACCCTTAGCGTAAGTACCAATATCAGTATCCCAAATGGTGCAACTCTTATTATTCAATCCGGGCAGCTGCAGTCTAGCAGTATTCAGGTTGATGGAGTATTGGAGATTGGTGACGGAACCAGTGTAAAGGCAACAGGAACCGTGAAAGTAGGAACTTTCGGATCTCAGAAAAATTCAAAAATTACATTAGGAACAAAGTCCTTTTTATCCCTTGTAGGATCTGTTATTCAGGAAGATCCAACCTTTGGTGGTTTTTATCCCGGAACAACTTCAGTTATAGAACTTGGAACCAGCAGTGTTGTAGAAATATGTGGAACATTTACCCAACAATCTACCACTTATCCATCTGTTGAATATGTCGGAATTCCTACCGGAAAAGCTTACTGTATTGCAAAAGCAGATGTAAGTGGAGGGGGAGGAGCTTCCATCATTAGTGATGACAGTCAGGTTGTTGCTATTGCTATGGGATCTGTAACCGGTTTAGGAATGGGAAATTCCAGCTTCTGCGGGCCCAACGCAACAAAAGCGATGTGTCCAGCCTTATGGCCCGATGGATTGTCTGAAGATAAATCAAGCTGTGGGAATGCTCCTGTGATTATTGATGATATTGATGGATTCTGTACAAAACCGGGACTTTCCGGAACTCCTGACGGATTTACCAAATTCGGAATTACTGTACAGCAGAAAAGTGATGCATGGCCGGAAAATATCCCTAACGGATTCTTAGCTATGGAATCAAAAAATAAAGGTTTTGTCATTACCAGGGTTCAGCATGTAAGTCAGACACCACAGCTTGGAGATGCCATTGCAGAGCCAAAAGAAGGAATGCTTCTTTATGATATTCAGGACAAATGCGTAAAGCTTTATAATGGCACCGAATGGAAATGTGTACAAAAAAGCTGTAATGATTAATCTAACCGGTAAATAGTATGAAAAATATAAGTATAGTTGCGGCTTTGGTTGTTTTTAACTCATTCTTTGCTCAGATAGGCATTGGCAAGCAGAATATAGATGGAAGAAGTACTGTGTTGGATTTTGATAATGGAGCCGGAAATACAAAAGGTTTAATTCTTCCTGCCACATCCGGATTTCCTACAGGAGCTTTGGTAAACGGAACCTTCATCTTTGATGTTACAGATAAAAAAGTAAAAGTCTATGAAAATGACGTCTGGAAGTCCTTGTCAGATACCGGAAATTCAAATGCAATTGCTACAAATAATTCTGCAGAAACAGGTAAAGGAGTAATTATGGGAGAAACGACAAGTGCTGCCGATGGCGTATTGGTTCTGGAATCTCAGGATAAAGCAATGATCCTTCCCAAAATAGCTACACCACATCTTAATGTAAAAAATCCTTATCCGGGTATGATCTGCTATGATACCACCAGCAAAACACTGGCAGTTTTTGACGGATCAGTCTGGAATTACTGGAAATAACTTAAAATAATAGAATGAAACTGTATCAAAAGCCAAATAATTTGGCTTTTGTCATTCTTATATAGGAAAAATCCCATGGAAATCTAATGGGTAATATTCCTTACTCATTTCTGAAATCACAATGCAGAATTTTTAGCTTAAACAATCTGCACACTTTCCTTAATGCTGTTCATCACAAAAATACTCTTAGTCTGCCCAATTCCCTCAATTTCTGATAGTTTATTCACAAAAAACTCATGGAATTCATCCATATTGGGAGCAAGGATTTTCAACATAAAATCAAAATCTCCGCTGATGTTGTAAAATTCTACAACTTCCTTCAGTTTACTAACTTCCTCAATGAATTTTCCTGCTGTTTTCTTATTGTGAACATTCAAAGCGATCATACAGATTACCATCATTCCTTTGTTGACCTTTTTGCGGTCTACCACGGCAGTATATTCTTTAATGATTCCCTGTTTTTCCATACGCTTAATGCGTTCATGAGTAGGAGTAGGGCTCAGATTGATTCTCGCCGAAATATCACGGACGCTCATCTTTGCATCTTTCTGAAGAAGGCGCAGGATAGACAGGTCTTTTTCGTCAGGAATGTAATTTTCAGTTGCCATTTTGTTCTGTTTTTATAGATTGTTTTTGGTAATTCAGGTGTTTTGTTCTTTTATATATTTTATATTTTAAATATTGTTCCAAATTTAAGGTTAAATTTTCAAATTCGTTCTGTTAATTTTAATTTTGCAGGAAATTTGAAACATGGATACAAGGAAGAATTTAATATTAATTTTAGCATCGGTAGGAACATTTGTGGAGGCGTTGGATATTGCCATTATTAATTTAACAATTCCTTCTATTCAGCAGCAGTTTCATATTGGGGCAGAAACGGTTCAGTGGTTACAAACCCTGTATGTTTTGTTTTTTGGTGGATTTCTGATCATTGGAGGAAAGCTTTCAGACCAAATCGGAAGGAAGAAAATGTTTTTATGGGGAGCCCTGATTTTTATGCTGACTTCGTTAGGGGCAGGATTATCCCAGAATTTTGAAGTATTGGCAATATTCCGTGCTTTGCAGGGGTTGGGAGCCGCATTGGTAATGCCAGCAGCACTATCCATTGTGACCAATACCTTCAGAGGAGAGCAGGAGAGAAATCGTGCCATCGGAATTTTCAGCTCATTTGCGGCTATTGGTTCCGGAAGCGGTCTTTCAGTAGGCGGAATTATCAGTACTTATTTAAGCTGGCATTGGGTTTTCCTTATTAATGTCCCTATTCTTTTAATTACGCTTATACTGTCTTGCTATTACCTGCCTGTAGATGAAAAAAACGAAACTGTGCAGAAAACAGATTTGGTTTCAGGGGTATTAATGGTATTAGGATTATTAAGTTTAACATACGGAACTCACGAATTGGTTCATATCAAAGAGCAGCCTTTCTTAGTAACAGGTTCTCTGGTGTTGGCCTTAGTGCTGCTTGTAATGGTCTATTACCGTTTAAAATCCGTTGCTGAGCCTTTGGTGGATTTACAATTGTTTAAACATAAATCTCTGGTAGTTTCCAATGCTGTATTCTTTACTTTGGGAGCATTTTTTATTGGATTTTTATTTCTTATTTCACTGATGCTTCAAAAAGATATGGGCCACAGTGCTGCTTCCGCAGGATTAATGTTGGTTCCGTTCAGTGTCCTGTCTGCTTTAACGGCTAAATTCATTCTGCCACAAATATCAAAACGTCTGAGTTCTTCTCAAATGGGTATTTTAGGATGGTCATTTATGCTGGCTGGAGGATTATTACTGTTGATTTCCGTTTATACAGGACATCCGCTAACAATAGTATTACTGGGAGCAGCATGTATTTCCGGAGTAGGAATGACGTTTTGTTTTACCGCGCTTTCAGTCATGGGAATTCAGGATGTTGAGCCTGCACATTACGGATTAGCATCAAGTTTGAGCTCTACAAGTTACTTTCTGGGAGCGGGAATCGGGCTGTCTTTCATGACGTTAATGAGCCAGGTTTTTCCGTCAGAACTATCAGTTGGAAGCCTGAATCTGATTATTTTGATCAGTTATGCTCTCTTAGCACTCGGAATGCTATTCTATTTTATATTGAAAAGCGTAAAAGTGAAGCACACAGAAGTTGCTGTTTCATAATAGTCTTAAAAATATACAAACTATATGACGAAAGAATCGGTGCTTAGGTGCCGGTTCTTTTTTTGCCTTCTTGCCATTCTATTTTCCCTTTATTACCTTTGCCATTTACTGCATATCATGAAAATACAGGTCATCAGCGATCTTCACCGGGAATTTGGAAGTACGGAACTATGTTTTGATCGTTCAGATATTGTTGTGCTGGCTGGTGATGTTAACTTGGGAACCAAAGGCATAGAATGGATTAAAAAAGCGATACCCAATAAACCTGTAATCTATGTTTTGGGCAATCACGAATATTATAAAGGGTCATATCCAAAAACACTCGATAAGATCAAGGAAGCAGCATTGAATTCTAATGTTCATGTGCTTGAAAACTCATTTGTGGATATTGATGATATTCGTTTTCATGGATCAACTTTATGGACGGATTTTTCAATCTTTGGGAACCCGGTTCAGTATGGAATGCTGTGCCAGCCTAAAATGAATGACTATAAAATGATCAGAAGAGATCCTTCTTACTCAAAAATGAAGACAATAGATACCTTTAAAATTCATCAGCTTTCAAAACAATGGCTTATAGAAAGTCTTGAAGATTCAAAAGGGCTTAAAAATATTGTTGTTACCCATCATGCGCCCAGTATACAATCTGTTCCGGAACATTATAAAGAAGATCCGTTAACAGCGGCTTATGCTTCTGATCTGGAAGATTTAATTTCAGAATATCAACCTTTGTACTGGATTCACGGACATATTCATACACCATGCAGATATAAGATCGGAGAAACAGAAATCATTTGCAATCCTCATGGCTATATTGATGAAAAATATAATGGCTATGATAAAGAATTAATTGTTTTTATTGAGTAATGTGTTGAAGATGAGTTTCACTTTAAGCTTAAAAATCAGAATGATTCATCTTAACTATACTTTATTCTTAAATCTATTCTTAATGGTTTTGATATATTTTACACCTAAAAAATGATACTTCCTAATTTATATCAGAAATCATAAGGTAAAATTAAATCTGCTTCGTCTGTAATGATGAATCAGGTTTTTAATTCACTATCATTATGGAAACAAATATACAAGAGGGGATCATTCTAATTCCGGATTTCAGCGGATTTACGGAATTTGTGTTCAATACAAAACTGTATACAGGCGAGTATATTGTGCGACAATTATTGTCTACACTCATAGATGTGAATGATCAGTATTTTGAAATTTCCGAGATTGAAGGAGACGCCATTTTATTTTACCGTTATGATGAAAGTCCGTCTTACCAGAGTATTTCAACAATGCTGTGGAAGATGAGAAGTGCCTTTAACAGAAAGATAGAAGAATTGAGTAAAAGTTTAAGTACAAAAATTGATCTGGCTCTTAAGTTTATTGTTCATTACGGATCTTTTTCACAATATAATATTGGAAACTTCAGAAAATTATATGGAAAAACAATTGTAGAAGCTCATCAGCTTTTGAAAAACGGAATGGCAGAACAGCCTTCTTATGCACTTTTCAGCAATTCTTTTCTGGAAAGCAGTAAAAATAAGAAATCTGACTTTAATAAAGATCCGTATCGCCTGCCTGAAGTAGGCGTTATCCATTATTTTGAAAGTTTAAACTAGCATATATTTTAATAATATTCCTTGTAAATTTGCTATTGCTAGCGGCCCGGGTGAGATCCGGGCTTTTTTGTTCATACCTCTTTTGAAAATTCGGTTAAGATCTGTTTGCTTTATGGGTAATCATTAAAAAAATCATATTTTTTAGGTGAATTTTAAAGATTTTTCAATAAAATTTAAATTGAAGATAAAAAGTATTTTTAAGAATAATTATTACGAAAGTGATTTATATTGAGTTTCTTTTTTGAGAAATTTATACTGTTTTTAATTTTATGTTTAAAAGTGACTTCGGTATCTTGCTGTGAATTAAGTATTTATTTTATTTTTTGATGTAACGAATGTATGAAGATAGTGGTCTTATAGAAAAACTATAATTTCACATGAAAGTAATTATATTTCCAATAGCAATATTAGCAGGTTCATTAGCAATGGCTCAGCAAGCTCCGGCTCCGGCTGCAAAGGATACTGTAAAAGGAAATGCAAAAGAGATAGAAGCGGTTACTCTGGTGGCCAGAAAACCGACTGTAGAATCCAAGATAGACAGAACTGTATTTAATGTAGCCAACAGTGCAATTCTGGCCGGAAATACAACATGGGATGTCCTGAGAATGACTCCTTTGGTAAGTATTGATAACAATGATGATGTAAAAGCCGAAGGGCAAATGGTAACGGTATACATCAACGACAGAAAATCTGTTTTTACCGGAAAAGAACTGAAGGAATATCTTAAAACAATTCCTGCTGACAACCTTATGAAAATTGAGGTGATTACCAGCCCTTCCTCCCGTTATGAAACTTCAGGATCTGTGATCAATATTGTTCTGAAAAAAAGAGATGACGAAGGAATAAAAGGGAGCATCTCCCTCAATAACAGACAAAGTACCAAAAATTCACAATACACAAACTTCAACCTGAATTACCATAAGAAAAAGTTTACTCAAACCTTTATTGGAGGTTACAATAGTGGAAATTATGTACAAAAGACTCAAACATGGGACAACCGGTATGCTACAAATAAACTGACTCAGTTCAATTTGGAGAACGTCATGAGAAACGAAAGTCCGTCTCTTTCTTCTACTTCAGAATTCGAACTGAATGATAAAAATAATATCGGATTTGTAGCGGAGTATTCACAGAGCAGAAATTTGTCCCTGGCAGAATCTAATGGAATGATCTTCAATAATGGAGAGCCTGGTGACTCTTTTAATCAGACTCAAAATATCTGGGGGTTCAACCGTAATCTTGGAACAAATGCTTTTTACAAGTATTATGATAAGGAAAAGAACAGAATTTTAGATATTAATTTAGGAACCAACTATTCCAGCAATGACAATGATAATTTAATTGATAAGCAGATTATTAATCAGACCGGGAGTTCTGCTCAGCAGCTTGGAGTTATCAGTTCCAATCAGATGCGTAATTATTATCTGAAAGTAGATTATACCCAGCCTTTAGGGAAATCCGGCGGTACCATAGAAGTAGGAGGGAAAACGGAAATTAACAATCATATTATTCCCAATAGCCTTTATGGATTCAGTATGGCGGATGTAAACTCCGAATTTTATAATCTGGCGAGAAATGATACTTTTCATTATGAAGACAATTTAAGCTCTTTATATGCCAACTACAGCAAAACATTCTTCAAAAAATTAGAAACAAGAATCGGGGTTCGTTATGAATATATTGATTATAAAGTAAGACAGGATGTAGCAGGTACGGAGAGAAGAGATGCATACGGGACATTTCTTCCCAATTTGTTGCTGAAGTACAGCTTTTCAGAGAAGTTTGATTTAAGCCTTACCTATAACCGAACTATCTGGAGACCATGGTATTCTGAATTTAATCCTTTCCTCGTGCCTGAAATTAACGGAACGTATTCCAGAGGAAATCTTTATCTGAATCCCAATCCGAATGACCGATTGTATATGAAATTCGGAATTCTGAAAAAGTACTTTATCTCTGCAAGATATATGCACACGAATCAGGATTACTGGACTACATATGTGACGGAAAACGGAAGAACGGTTTCATTACCCGGAAACTTCGATGGAAAAGTGGAGAAATATTATCTTTTTGCCAACACCAATCAGAACTTCCTGAAAAATAAACTGAATGTAAATGCCGGATTCGGATGGTACTATATTAATAATAAAGACTTTAATGAGAAAAATAAGCTGGGAGGAAAAGATTATATCAGTTATTGGGGAGCTTCCGCAAACGTATCTTACACGAATCTTTTCAATAAAAATATTAACCTAAGTGCATGGGTAGAGCTTGCGAACCAGAATAATGGAAACTCTTATGCGAATAATACCAACGTATTCCACAATATTTCAGTCACCAAAATATTCCCGAAAACACAGATGGAGCTGAGCATGCAGCTGATGAATATTTTTAAAAGACCTTATGGTGATAACACCACTTACAGCCCGGACGGAACTTTCAGAGAATACTCAAAATGGGACTGGTATGGTGTTTCTCTTACTTTTGTGAAACGTTTCGGAAATCAGAAGGTAAAAGAAAACACAAAAACCGACGTAGAGAAAAATGGCGGCGGTGGAAAATAACTCAAGATTTGTTAGATAAAAATGAAAGCAGGTTTCAAATTGAAATCTGTTTTTTATTTTAAGTGGGAAACTATTCACAAATTCTTGAACCATTAAGAATATATTACGCTGTTAAGAGAATTAAGAAAATATCTTAGATATTTTTTCTGCAGATCACTTCATTCAAATTTATTTGAACCTTAGTGTTCCTTAAAAACTTAAACCATCTTAATGGTTCAAAAAATAATATAAGCTGCAATAAAATAAAAAAACAGATCCCAATTCGGGATCTGTTTAATTCAACCAAATAAATTAATATAATGTGAAACATTCTTTTTAAGAGGATATCCTCAAATTGAATTTCCCATTTATTTAAGCGTAAATTTCACTTTCGTTTTAATGGCATCTGAAGAATTTCCAATCAGCGCTTCAAAATCTCCCGGTTCAGCTACCCAATCATGCTTTTGAGCATCAAAATAACTTAAAGCCGTTTTATCAATGGTGAAAGTGACTTCTTTTTGCTCACCAGGATTCAGATATACTTTTTCAAAACCCTTCAATTCTTTTGCAGGGCGTGGAACAGCTGATTTTAAATCACTGATGTAAAGCTGGGCAACTTCAGCACCTGCTTTTTTACCTGTATTTTTAACGGTTACGGTAAATGTAATTTTACCATCCTGTGAAATCGTCGTCTGGTCTGCTTTTGCTTTCCCGAATTCAAAAGTGGTATAGCTCAATCCGTGCCCAAAACTGAAAAGGGGCTTTATATTTTTGGTATCATGCCAGCGGTAACCTACAAAAATGCCTTCGTTGTATGTAATATTGATAGGATTTTTCTGATCTTTACCTTTCCCTGCTGCCAGTTCATCTTTCTGCCCAGGATATTCTCCAAGCCGATGTGCTGAGTTGTCGTCAAGCTTTACAGGAAATGTAAACGGAAGTTTTCCTGAAGGATTGGCGTCTCCGGCTAAAATTGCAGCAATAGAATTTCCGGCTTCAGAACCCAGATACCAAGCCTGTACAACCGTTGGAACTTCTTTGATCCATGGCATTGCCACCGCATTTCCGGAAACTAAAACTACAGCAAGATTTTTATTTGCCTTTGCAAGAGCAGTAATCACCTGATCCTGACTGTATGGAAGCCCATAGCTTTTTCTGTCGTTTCCTTCACTGTCCTGGAAGTCTGCTTTATTCAATCCCCCACAAAAATTACATAATCTGATTTTTTGGCTAATTCTACAGCTTCATTCAGTAATTCAGCTTCAGAACGGGTGTCTTTTAAATCCTGTCCGGATTTTACACCATTGTATTCACCTCCGATATCACCTACATAACCTCTTGCATACTGTACGTCTGCCTGTTTTCCAAATCTGGATTTAATTCCGTCTAAAGGAAGTGTTTCATATTTTACTTTTAATGATGAAGAACCACCACCAACGGTCATTATTTTAATGGCATTCTCTCCGATAACGGCTATTTTTTTAGCCTTATTAATATCAATAGGAAGAACATTCCCCTGATTTTTTAATAAAACGATTCCTTCTTCTCCAATTTCTTTGGCTACAGCTTTATGCTCTTCAGAAGCAATATTCCCGAAAGGCTTATTACGGTTCATTGTCGTTTTATAAGCAAGACGAAGCAATCTTGTTACTTTATCGTCCAGTTCTTTGGTTCCTACTTTTCCTGCTTTAATCAAATCAAGATAAGGCTTTGCTAAGTAATAATTATCATAAGCATTTTTAGTTCCTGCAGAAAGTCCGTTCGTCCATGATCCGAATTCAAGGTCAAGCCCGTTATGGATGGCCTGTTCAGTATTGTTTACAGCGCCCCAGTCGGATACTACTACGCCTTTATAGTTCCATTCTTTCTTTAAAATATCATTTAAAAGATACTGATTCTGGCTTGCATACTGGCCTTTGTACATGTCATAAGCTCCCATAATCGTCCATGAGTCTCCTTCTGTTACCGCAGCTTTAAAAGCAGGCAGGTAAATTTCATAAAGAGCTCTGTCATCTACATTTACATTGCTGGTATGGCGGAACATTTCCTGATTGTTCAAAGCAAAATGTTTCACAGAAGTTGCCACGCCATTAGACTGTACCCCTTTAATATAAGGAACCACCATTTTTGAGGTCAGATAAGGATCTTCACCCATGTATTCAAAGTTTCTTCCGTTCAGTGGAGTTCTGTAAATATTCACTCCAGGTCCCAGAAGGATATCTTTTTTTCTGTAACGGGCTTCTTCTCCCAATGCTTTCCCATAGTTCCATGACATTTTTTTGTTCCAGGTTGCGGATAAAGCAGTCAGAGCAGGGTAGGCGATAATAGAATCGTTCGTCCATCCGGCCTGATCCCATTCGTCCCACATTACTTCAGGGCGTACCCCGTGAGGGCCATCTGTGGTCCAGAATTCAGGAATTCCCAATCTTGGAACACCCGGTGAACTGAATTTCGACTGAGCATGAAGCATTGCTACTTTTTCTTCCAGTGTCATTCTTGATAATGCATCCTGAATACGCTGTTCTACAGGTTTGGATTCATCTAAATAAACGGGTATGGTAGTATTGGTCTGAGCCATATAAGAAGCAGAAATAAGGGTGAATAAACTTATAATGACGGTTTTCTTTAACATAATGCCTTTCATTTTGATTGAAAACAAAAATAAAGAAAATTTCTTTATTATCTCAAATTGAGAAAATAAAATTTTAGCGAATAAAAAACTGTCTGCTTATTTGCAGACAGCTCATTATTAAATATTGTATTGGTAATGGCGAAAAAAGTAAAGGAGGCAACGGGTGAAAAGCAAAACTCTGAATACACTCTCACAACTCTAATACTCTCAAACCCTCAAACTCATCAATCCCATCCTTTCACAGCACCTCCTTTGAAGATTTCTTTGGCTTTCTTTTCCACTTCCGGAGACTCATATGCTTTTACAAAGTTTTTTACTTTCTGGCTGTTTTTATTGTCCTGCCTTGCAACGACTACATTGACATAAGGAGAGTCTTTATCTTCAACAAGAATTCCTTGTTTTTCCTGATCCAAACCTGCCTGAGCTGCAAAGTTGTTATTGATGATCCCTACAACAACATCTCTGTCTTCCAAAACCCTTGGAATCTGTGCTCCTTCAATTTCCATAATTTTCAGCTGTTTCGGATTTTCCGTGATATCTGTTACTTTAGGGAGAAGCCCGACACCGTCTTTCAATTTCAGCAGACCACTTTTCTGAAGAAGAAGTAAAGAACGTCCTCCATTGGTAGGATCATTGGGAATAACAATCGTATTGCCTTCTTTTAATTCACTGATATTTTTAATCTTTTTGAATAGGCCACAATAGGATAAACAAATGTATTTCCTACCGGTACAAGATTGTAACCTCTTTGCTTTGATTGTTCTGTTAAATAAGGAATATGCTGAAAAGCATTGGCATCAATATCTCCGTTAGTCAGTGCTTCATTGGGAACTACATAATCATTAAAAGGAATAAGTTCCACTTCCAGATTGTACTTTTCTTTAGCTACTTTTTTGGCAACCTCGGCAATTTCCTGTTCCGGACCGTAAGTAATTCCTACACGGATAAAGTTCGGGTCATCTTTTCTTCCCGAACAGGCAGTGAGCAGTAACATTCCCGCAGCCAAAAAACCAAAAATCTTTATTTTTTTCATTCTATTTTTTATTTTAAATGATATTGAGGTAAAAAATGAAGGATGAGTGAACTCTAACCTGCTCAAACTCTCCAACTCATTTTCTCTCCAACTCAAAACTACCTGTGATCAAATCTTTTTGACAATCTGTCGCCCATAAACTGGATGATGAAAACCAAAAGAACAAGCAAAATTAAAACGGTATTCATAATAACAATATCATACCCGATATATCCATATTGGTAACCTACCTGTCCAAGTCCTCCTGCTCCTACAGCACCACCCATTGCAGAGTAACCTACCAGAGTAATCAAAGTGATAGTAGCATTGTTGATTAATGAAGGAAGTGCCTCAGGCAGCAATACTTTTCTTATAATCTGTAACGGAGAAGCTCCCAGTGCTCTTGCCGTTTCTATGAGACCATGAGGAACCTCAATAAGGCTGTTCTCTACAAGTCTTGCAATAAACGGAGCAGCTCCCACACTTAGAGGAACCAAAGCTGCATTCACTCCAATAGAAGTCCCTGCTAAAACTCTTGTAAAAGGAATCATCCATACAATTAAAATAATGAAGGGAATTGCTCGGAAAATATTAACCAAAATAGAAAGACCTCTATGATACAAAGCATTTTCCAACAGTTGATCTTTTCTGGTTAAAAACAGCATAATCCCAACCGGAAGTCCCAATACAAATCCAAAAAATCCGGATAAAAATGTCATGTAAACCGTTTCCCAGGTTCCTTTTGCCAAAAGGGCAATTACCGTATCACTAAGCATATCCTTTTACTGTATTTTGAATTTTATTTTGATTGAAATAATAGATCGCCTGTTGGTTTTCTTCGGCTTCACCCTGAAGCTGCAAAAGTAGTTTACCGAAATTGGAATCTCCAAAATACTCTACGTCTGCCTTTAACAATTTATAAGGGATTTTATATTGGTTGTAAAGTGCTGAAAGAATTTGTTCAACACTTATGTTTTCGTTAAGTTCTATTTCGACAAGCGGAAATAAACCATCTTTGGGTTCTTTCTGAAGTCTGTTAATAAATTCCTGTGGCAGGGTCATGATGTCTGAATTGATGAACTGGCGGATGATCGGGTTCTCTTTGTCCGAAATAATCTCGCTTACAGTTCCTTTTGTTAATAATTTTCCTTTGTCGATCACAGCAACGTGGTTGCAGACTGCTTTGATGACTTCCATTTCGTGGGTAATTAAAAGGATGGTAATTCCCAGCCTCTGATTAATATCTCTTAAAAGCTGCAGAATAGATTGTGTGGTAGCCGGATCCAGCGCACTGGTGGCTTCATCACAAAGCAGAAGGTGAGGATTATTGGCTAATGCTCTGGCAATAGCTACTCTTTGTTTCTGCCCTCCTGAAAGGCTTTTAGGGTAATCGTTGGCTTTATCTTCAAGTCCTACGATTTTCAGCAATTCATTTACTTTTCTGTTGATTTCGTCTTTGCTGGTATTGTCTAGTTCCAGAGGAAGCGCTACATTATCAAAAACAGTTCTTGAAGAAAGAAGATTGAAATGCTGGAAGATCATTCCGATTTTTTTGCGTTCGTCAGCCAGCTGTTTAGAGCTAAGCTTGGTAAAATCTTTTCCATTAATAATAATCTGTCCTTCATCCGGTCTTTCCAATAGATTTACAGTACGGATCAGGGTACTTTTTCCTGCTCCCGAAAATCCTATGATTCCTACGATATCTCCTTTATCTATAGTAAGACTCACCTTATCCAGTGCTTTGAAAGACTGCTTTTTCTGATGAAATGTTTTTGAAATGTTTTTGATTTCTATCATTCTGTTTCTATATACTATTTAAATTAAATAGGCTGGTATCCTCTGCCTGTTCTGTTTAAAAATCTCTTAACTCTTCTGATTTTGACCTTTGACCGTTTTGAAAGTCTGAAATACTTGGTGACATTGGTTAGAAGTACTCCCAGCAATATGATGAATAAACCATACAGCTGACCTCCATTGATGCTTTGGTTGGCAATAATCCAGCCTGCAATCACTGTTACAATAGGATTGATGTAGGTATGGGTGCTTACCAAGGCAGCGGGTTTTACGGACAGAAGCCAAATGTACGACAAATAAGCGACTATCGATCCAAAGAAGATCAAAAATAGAACCCCAAACCATGCTGATAACGGAACAGCAGAAACTGAAAAGCCAGTCCATTCTTTTCTGAAAAAAGCAATAATAAAAGAGGCTAATCCCGCTACTATAAGCTGTTGCGCAATATTCATAAACGTAGATTGAGAAGCCGGATTTTTCTTTGAATATAAAGAACCCAGTACCCAGGCAATAGAGCTTAATCCCAAAACTATAAATGCAGTAATACGCAGGCTTCCGTCAGCCATTGCATGAGCATTCGAATTTACACTTCCTTTTAAAAACATTACCAATCCTACAAAACCAATCACCAATCCTATCGGAATAAATTTATCCGAAAAATAATATTTCCAGTTCTTTTTATCAATAGCAATGAACCAGAACGGTCCTGTTGCAATAGAGATTGCTGCTTCGGAAGCTGTTACATACTGTTCTCCCCAGGCCACCAGCCCGGTACCTCCGGTAAGAATAAGAATCCCGGTAATGGCATTTTTCTTCCAGTTGATCAGAGAATTTGCTTTTTCCCCCTTGGAAAGAAGATATCCTATCATCAGAATTCCGGCAACCAGAAATCTTAACCCCGAAAGAATGAATGGCGGAAAACCTTTTAAGCCAAATGAAATAGCTAAAAACGTAATTCCCCATATCACATAGATGTTTGTAAACGCCAATGGAATCAACCATTTGTTTTTAGAATTGCTCATTTTTATTTTTTTAATGTTGTTGTATTCAATGAAAAAAGGCTCTACCGCGTGGTAAAGCCTTTAAAATATATCTAAATAAAAGTAAGGTCAACCACAGTATTCTTGATGTATAGGCATACACATATCCTTCATCATGTTTTTGATGGTATGTTTCTTAATTGAATTATTGTTTAATTCTGCCTTCATTTTGTTCTATTTCCTGAATACGTTTGCAAATATATAATTTAATTTTTATTAGTCCACTAAAAAAGTAGACATTTTAAATATTAATTTATTGTTAATGATTTAATGTGTTGTATTTCAATGTCTTGTTGTTAGTTTGTTTGAAGGATTTTATTATTTTCAGAAGCAGTTTTAGTTTCTGTTGTTTTAAAAATATAGAAAATGTCATTTATTTTTCATTATTAAAAATGTAATATAAATTGATATTTATGAGAATTATATAATTTTTATATTGTTAAAAATAAAATAGATAGAAATTTATTCTGATGCATTTTTATTTTGTAGATTATTTATAAACCTTAATTTGTTTATTGCCGGAACTCCCATCAAATCTGTGAATTTTAAATCAAATTATTATTATCAGATCAAAGAGACAAGATCATTGGACCTTTTTCTATTTATTAAACTAGTTAAATGCACAGGATTTTCGTTCACTGTAATTTAGCATCAAAATTAAAAGACATGGACAATAGAATTTTAGGTCTGCATCATATTACTGCTATTGCAGACAATGCCAAAAGGAATTTGGATTTTTATACCAAAGTTTTAGGAGTAAGACTGGTAAAGAAAACCGTAAATTTTGATGATCCGGGAACGTATCACTTCTATTTCGGGAATGAAAACGGAACTCCGGGAACCATTCTTACGTTCTTTCCATGGGAAGGAATAGGAAAGGGGAATAATGGAAGTGGTATGGCTACTCATATTGGATATTCAGTACCCAAAGGAAGTCTTGAATTCTGGAAAATCATTTACAAAGCTTACATGTAGCTACAGAAGAGGGCGAAATCTTTGGAGAAAAAATGATTTCTTTTAAAGATCCGGACGGACTTCAGTTACAGTTGATAGAGCCATCCGGTGAAGATAACAGAAAAGTATGGACAACAGATGATATCAAAGATGAAAATGCATTAAGAGGCTTTCATAATGTCACTTTAACCTTAAAAAAAGCAGATCCAACCATCAAAGTTCTGACCGATATTTTAGGATATGATTTACAGAAACAAGAGGGAGAAAGATACAGATTGGCAACTGATGCCATTGATACGGCTAATATTGTTGATATTATTGAAAATGATACCATTCCAGCAGGAAGAAATGCCGCAGGAACCAATCATCATATTGCCTTCAGAGTGAAAGATGACAATGTTTTGATGGAATATCGTGAGAAAGCTCTATCAGCAGGACTAAGCATTACTCCGAAGATCAACAGAGATTACTTCTATTCACTGTATTTCCGTGAGCCTGGAGGCGTTTTGTTTGAAATAGCAACCGATAATCCGGGATTCACTGTGGATGAACCTTTAAATGAATTGGGAACCAACCTGAAACTTCCCGTTCAATATGAAGGAATGCGTGAGAAAATAGAAGGCGTACTTCCGAACTTATCATAGATCATCGGTCAACTCTTATAAAGATGCTAATTTTGAATTAAGATTTAAAAACAAAGAAAATGGAAAGAACAGAAATAGTTTTAGAAGGAAGAAAAGGAGAAATTCAGCTTTTCTCGGACGATCAAAAAGCCGGTAAAATGGACATCTCAGTGATTGGACAAAAACTGACCGTATACCATACCGAAGTAAACCCGGAATATGAAGGAAAAGGTTTTGCAAAAATTTTACTGGAAAGGCTGGTTTCCTACGCAAGAGAAAATGATTTGAAAATTGTTCCGCTGTGTCCTTACGTTCATGCACAGTTCAAACGCCATCCGGAAGAATATAATGATGTATGGTTGAAAGAGGTGCTGTAGGGAGTTTGAGAGTCGAAGGGTAAGAGGGTTTGAGAGTTCCGAGCTACAAACAGAAGGGAAAGACAAAAGATGTATAAAGCTACTCTCGAAGTTATCAACTCACATCCCGTATTTCTAAATTTCACATGTATCATAATAACCAATTAACAATTTCAACATAATGAAACTTATTACAGGATTGCATCACGTTACGGCAATTACCGGCAATGCACAGGAAAATATTGACTTCTATACAGGCGTTTTAGGACTTCGGTTAGTTAAAAAAACGGTCAATTTTGATTATTCAGATGTTTATCATTTTTATTTCGGTGACGAATACGGAACACCTGGAACCATTATGACTACTTTTCCTTATGGTAAAGATTTGATCAATGGAAGACACGGTAAAGGAATGCTCAATACTACTGCTTTTTCGGTTTCTATGGAAGCTCTTGACTATTGGATGAACCGCCTGGAACAGTTTAATATTCCTTTTAAACAACCGCAGCAAAGACTTTCTGAGGAAGTTTTCATTTATCTTGAAGATTTTGATGGGCTGGGGCTGGAATTGGTTTTTAATGATAAAGACGAAAGAAAAGGATATTACAACGGCTATATTCCTAAAGATTATGCCATTAAAGGAATTCATCATGTAGAAATCTGGCAGGATGCTTATGAAAGAACAGCAGCACTTCTGACGACTCAGATGGATCATAAAGTAATCAGAGAAAGTCCGGACAGGCTGAGATTGGGAGCAGAAGATATGCCGGGGAAATATGTAGATCTGCTTTCTACTCCAAATGCTTTGAAAGGATTAGCCGGAAGAGGTACTGTTCATCATGTAGCGTTTGCTACTCCCGATGCCGAATCCCAGCTTGAAATGGTAAAAAGATTAAATGCATACGGACTGGAACATACAGAAGTGAAAGACAGAAAATATTTTACTTCCGTATATTTTAAAGAGCCTGGAGGTGTTTTGTTTGAAATTGCAACTTCAGGTCCCGGATTCGATGTAGATGAAGAAGCTGCATTTTTAGGGGAAGATTTGCAATTGCCGCTGCAGTTTGAGAAAAGAAGAGAACGTTTGAAAGAAGTTCTTCCCAAAATCAATTATCCAACAGAAAAATTCAGATAAAAATAATGAGTCATATTTTAAATATAAAAACAGCAGGAATACCATTGAATCAGGCAGAAAAAGCTTTGATCATGGTTCATGGACGTGGAGGAAGCGCTCAGGATATTCTGAGTTTATCCCAGCACCTGAATGTAAAAGAATATGCATTACTGGCTCCACAGGCATTGAATCATACCTGGTATCCTTTTTCATTTATAGCTCCGGTAGAACAAAACGAACCATGGTTATCATCAGCCCTTGAAATGGTTGAAGAAACAGTGAATGCCGCTGTAAAAGCTGGAATTAAACCTGAAAATATCTACTTTTTCGGATTCTCTCAGGGCGCTTGTCTTACCCTTGAATTTTTAACCCGAAATGCTCAGAAGTTTGGCGGTGCAGCTGCCATTATTGGAGGAGTGATAGGAGAGAAGATTAACCGTGAAAACTATAAAGGTGATTTTGCCGGAACTCCAGTTTTCTTGGGAACCAGCAACCCTGATTTTCATGTTCCCATAGAAAGAGTATACGCTACAGCCAATATTTTAAGAGAAATGAATGCGGATGTAACGGAGAAAGTATATGCCAATTTCGGACATTCTATTAACGAGGAAGAAATTGAAATAGCTAATTCTGTGATATTTAAATAAGTATTTTAATTTTGAATGTATTTATAATTTTTAATAATCCTTTAGGTGTTTAAGTAAAGTGGAGATTCCTACGGAGTAACAAAGTATACGGATAGATAAAGCGTAATAACTGTCATTCCGTAGGAATCTAACCCAATCATAAATTAGCATTCAATAGCGGTGGGCTTTAGCCAAAACCTAAAACCAGAAAAAAAATCTAACTTCTAAAAAAACATGCACGAACAACTCCTTTTAATCCTGGGCCTTTTATTACTCGTTATGCTGCTGGTCATGCTGGCACAGCGGATCAAAATTGCTTATCCTATCTTTCTGGTTCTTGCCGGATTAGGAATCAGTCTTATTCCCGGAGTTCCTGTTTTAAAACTGGATCCGGAAATTATATTTATGATTTTTTTACCGCCACTTTTATACGAAGCAGCTTGGTATACCTCATGGAATGATTTCTGGAAATGGAAACGTCCCATTAGTCTGCTGGCTTTTGGATTGGTATTTCTGACTTCTTTGGTAGTTGCTTATACTTCACAAATGCTGATTCCCGGATTTACGCTGGCATTAGGGTTTTTATTGGGTGGAATTGTCTCGCCACCGGATGCAGTGGCCGCCACAACGGTTTTAAAAGGATTAAAAGTTCCTAAACGTACGATTGCCATTCTGGAAGGAGAAAGTCTGATTAATGATGCCTCTTCACTGATTGTTTTCAGATTTGCTCTGGCTGCAGTAATGACAGGCGCTTTCTCAATGCATGAAGCCACCGGACAGTTTTTTCTGGTAGCGGGAATGGGTGTTGTTATAGGAATTGCAGGGGCTCATATTTTTTATGCTATTCACCGTTTTTTGCCCACTACACCCGCAATTGATGCAGCACTTACTGTAATGACTCCTTATATTTTGTTTCTTTCAGCAGAACATTTTCATTTTTCTGGGGTGATGGCGGTTGTAAGTGGAGGATTATTTATGTCTTTCCGTGCTCATGAAATTTTTAAAACAGGAACCACGAGAATCAATATGACAGGAGTCTGGAATACGCTGATTTTTGTGATGAATGCTTTAGTCTTTGTATTAATTGGTCTTGAACTTCCGGATATCATCAATGGATTAGGCGATATTTCTTTAATGGAAGGAATTAAATATGGTTTAACTATAAGTTTGATCGTTATTGCAGTACGTCTTTTATGGATTTATCCTGTAGCTCATCTCCCAAGATGGTTCAGTGAAAAGGCCCGCCGTGATCCAAGTCCGGGATGGAAAAATCCTTTGATTATAGGCTGGGCTGGAATGAGGGGAGTTGTTTCTCTGGCAACAGCCTTGTCAATACCCGTAATGATGAATAGTCAAGCCGAATTTCCTATGAGAAACCTGATTATTTTTATCACCTTTGTAGTCATTTTTATCACATTGGTTTTTCAGGGACTCACCTTGCCTTTAATTATTAAATTAACCAAAATAGGAGAGATTGATGCTATTCTTCCTTCCCATGAACAGCAGGCCGGAATTCAGATGAGACTGGATAAGCTTGCCGTCCATAAACTTGATAATGAATACAATGAAGCCGTAAACAGCAATGGTCTGCTGGAGAATCTTAAAAAAGCGCTGGAAAGTGATATCAAACTTCACCAGAATCATTTAAGCTCTATTGAAATGTGCACCAACAGGCAAAACGATATGGCAGAATATCATAAAGTGATGCTGGATATATTTGCTTTACAACGAAAAGAATTGTTTACAATGAAACGTGAAAAGCTCTTCAGTGATGATGAGATCCGAAAAGCAGAATCACAGCTGGATTTAAACGAATTGAAAATTACGGGAAATAAGCATTTGTAGAAGAGGTTCTAGTTTGAGGGTAAGAGGGTAAGAGAGTTTGAGAGTGGGTGCGGGGAGTGAGGTTTCGAGTTTCGGGGGATACGAGTTGGAGAGCTTTAGAGTAGGAAGGTTTGATATTGTAAGAGTGTAGATTCCTATGGAATAGACAAATTACACATTTTTATTTATTCACCCACATTGTCATTCCGCAGGAATCCCGATCGTCATTTTATCCTTTACGTAAACAAAATAAACATTAAACCCTGAACATTGAACCTTGAATTTTAAACCTTCAACAATATGAAAACATTACATTTTTTAGTCATTGGAAAGAATCAGGAAATTTTGGATACCTTAAAAAGAATTATAGAAAATAATGAAGGCTGGACTGCAGAAATACAAGGTGATGAAAATTTCTGCTATGAATATATAAAAGAAAATGAGGTGGATATTGTCCTTTTAAGTTCAGGGTTGGAAGATGATTTTGAAAAAAATATCAAAGAATTTTGCTTTGGTCTGGATAAAGATGTTAAAGTGATCGACCATTATGGGGGTGGAAGTGGACTTTTAAAGAATGAAGTTTACAGTCTTTTTCCTAATTTGCAGGGATAAATGCTGCATTATGTTCGAAAATATCATCAAAAACATTACAAGATTTGTCTCAATCACCTCTGAAGAAGAAATTTTTTTTACAGATCTGCTTGCCTGCCAGTTGTTTCCAAAGAAAACAGTTTTACTCAGAGAAGGAGAAATCTGCCAGTTTGAAGGGTATATTCACAAAGGATGTGTGAGAATGTATTGTTTGGATGATAATGGTTCTGAAGTAACGCTGTTGTTTGCTATCGAAGACTGGTGGATCAGTGATATTGCCTCATTTCAGGAACAAAAACCTTCGAAGGTTTATATTGAAACCCTGGAAGATTCGGAAATCTATATGTTGAATCCATCAACGAAAGAAAAATTACTGCAGAAGATTCCTAAATTCGAAAGAGTTTTCAGAATGCTCGTTCAAAGGAATCTGGCAACCCTGCAGAGCCGATTGGTCAATACGATTTCCAAAACCGCATCAGACCGATACCTTGAGTTTATTAAAGTATATCCTTCAATCCCGCAAAGAGTAGCACAATACTATATTGCTTCTTATCTTGGGGTTTCAAAAGAATTTGTAAGTACGATCAGAAAACGCCTCGCTTCAAAGGAGAAATAGATTTTTGAGAATCTTTTACCCGCAGATTTATACAGTGCTAAGCTAATTTTTTGCTCTTGATGATTTTACGTGTAAGACCACTCCGTCAAAAATTCTTTGAATTTTCGCCACCTCTTCAAGGGAGGGAATATCTTAGATAAAAATAGGTAATGTCAAAATTGCTTTAGCTAAGCTGAGTCTGAAAGTCATCACTCAAAGACAAAACACCTTCTATGATAGCTTCCGGGTGGGTGGAAAAACCTTTTAATTTTGATGTTTTCCCTTTTAATACAAGATCTAAAAGCTGTTTATCTGATAATTTTTTACCAAAAATTTCGAAAGTAATTTTAAAGCCACAGTTTTTGAAATCGGAGCAGCCAACGGCAGTTTTCCCTTTGATAAGGTTATGTTCTTTACATTTCGGGCATTTTGTTTCTTCCCAGGACTGCAATTCTTTTTTCTGGGCAGGTTCTCTTTTTTCTTCTCCTTTACTTCTTCTTTTTCCTCTTCCTGAAGGGTAATCACTTTTCCTTTTCCGTACACCACTTTCTCCGTCAGTTCTGTAACCATCTGAATAAGTTCTTCTTTGAAAAGATTGGCTTCATATTCTCCTTTTTCAATTTTACGAAGTTTAGATTCCCATTCTCCGGTAAGCTCAGGGCTTTTTAACAGCTCATCTTCAATGGTGTCAATCAGCTGGATTCCGGTTTGGGTAGCGATCAGATTTTTTCTTTTCTTCTCGATGTATTTTCTTTTGAAAAGGGTTTCAATGATGTTGGCACGGGTGGAGGGTCTTCCGATCCCGTTGTTCTTCAGCATTTCTCGTAGTTCTTCATCTTCAACCTGTTTTCCGGCGGTTTCCATCGCTCTCAGCAGTGTTGCTTCTGTGTAAGGTTTGGGAGGGGTCGTTTTTCCCTGGTGGATCATTGGATCGTGCGGTCCGGTTTCTCCCACAATAAATTCAGGAATGGTTTGTTCTTCCTCTTTTTCTTTTTCCTTATCGGTGGTTTCTTCTTTAGGCTCTTTAGCGTAAACAGCTCTCCATCCCGCTTCAAGAACCTGTCTTCCACTGGTTTTGAAAGGAATGGTTCCTACTTTTCCTTCTACCAAAGTATTGGAAATTTTACATTCCGGATAGAATACAGCAATAAAACGTTTGGCAATCAGATCATAAATCAGTTTCTCTTCCCTGCTCAAATTCTGAGAAGGTGGAATTTCTGTAGGAATAATGGCATGGTGATCAGTTACTTTAGCATCGTCGAAAACAGCTTTTGATTTCGGAATCGGAGCTTCCAGTAATGGAGCAATCAGATCCTGGTAAGGATACATTTTCTGAAGAATTCCTGTTATTTTCGGATACAAACTTTCGGATAGGTAAGTGGTATCTACACGGGGGTAGGTTACGTGCTTCTTTTCATAAAGACTTTGAATATAATTTAAGGTATTTTCTGCTGAATATCCGTATTTTTTATTGGCTTCCACCTGAAGTCCGGTCAAATCGAAAAGTCGTGGATTTTTTTCTTTTCCTTCTTTAATTTCGAAAGAAACGATTTCAAATGGATTTACTTTAAGGTATTCCAGTCCTTTTTCAGCACGCTCCAACGTTTTTAAACGGTCGATCGCTGCATTGAAAATTACGTCACGATATTTGGTTTTGAGTTCCCAATATTCTTCTGTGGTAAAAGCATCAATTTCTTTCTGACGCTGTACCAGCATTGCTAATGTGGGAGTTTGCACTCTTCCAATGGAAAGGACAGCTTTATTCCCTCCAAATTTCTTGGTAAACAGCCTAGTGGCATTAATTCCCAATAACCAATCTCCTATGGCTCTGGCATTTCCGGCCAGATACAGATTCTTGTAATCTTCCGCAGGCTTTAAACTCGCAAAGCCTTCTTTAATAGCATCTTCCGTCAAGGAAGAAATCCATAAACGCTGGATCGGTTTGTTGCATTTTGCCTTCTGCAATACCCAGCGCTGAATGAGTTCTCCCTCTTGCCCGGCATCCCCGCAGTTAATGACCTCATCACATTCTTCCACTAATCTTTCAATGACTTTAAACTGATTTTCAACACCTTTATTCGGGATTAGTTTGATTCCAAAACTATTGGGAATAATGGGTAGTGAAAAAAGATTCCAGGATTTGAACTGTGGACCGTAATCGTGAGGTTCTTTCAGGGTGCAAAGGTGTCCGAACGTCCATGTTACGCAATAGCCGTTTCCTTCCATATAGCCTTGTTTAGGCATGGTAGCGCCCAATACTTTAGCAATATCTCTGGCAACACTGGGTTTCTCGGCAATACATAATTTCATGAACATGGGTTTATTGGAGGAGTGCAAAAATCGGGATTTTTTTTGACTTGGGGAAAAGTTTTAATAGCAACTAAATTTGTTCGCTAAATAAGTTCTCTAAAATACATTTTAGCTACGCCTTCAATATAATTATCTTTTAATGATTTTACTAATTCCTCTTTTAATCTACTTGATTTTCTAAATCTTTCTTTATAATATTTTGTTCTACTTCTAAGAATCCAGTATGAATCAAACTTTGAATAATCAAAATTATCAATATCCATCAACCATTCAAAATAATCTTTTTCTTTATAATATACCTTATTTATTTGAAACTTTATTACCTCATTCACTTCTAATCCATACTTAAAAACAACACTCATAATATTATATAAATTTAAGTTTTGAAATGAATGAAAAGGAAATCTTTTCTCATCAAATTCTGACATGTCTACTATATAAGATAAATAGTTATCAAACTTTGTTCTATCTAAATCAATTAAATCATATAGTAATAAATCTGTATACAATGAAAAATCAAAATTTTCTGATAAGATATCATCAAATTTATTTTTCAACTTTTCTTTACTATCTTTACTTAAAAGAGAAAAGGAATATAATAAATCTTCAAAATATTCATTTTCAGTATTGATATCTAAAAAATCATTTATCTTGAAAATACTTTTTAGTATTTTTTCAATCTCATTTTCATCACATAATTCAAAATATTTTTCCAGAACAGCTATATAATTATATCTTTGATTATTTAACATAAAAATATTAAATATCTTTTCTAAGGTTTTCTTATTAACACAAGTCTCTTTTTTCATTGCATAAAAATATAACCCATCAAAAGGTATCAAGTTATACTCTTTTAGTTTATCAGAATTGCTTAGAATTTTTAAAACTAAATTCTCTTTTTCGTTGTTGTCAACATTGATTAAACTTAAAATAACAATAATATTATTAATTATTTTACCTAACCTAATTGGTCTGAAAATACTTGAATGTTTGGAAAATTCAGAATATGAATCAAACAAATTATTTATTAATAATTCTAATCTATCTAAAATATTATGGTTAACTCTTAGATTAGTAATTTCATATTTTTTTAATAGATAAGATATGTGCTCCTCTTCTATATGGAAAATCCAAATTTCTAAAATATACCAATCAAATAATTCATATTTTTCTGTTTGTGAGTTTTTTAACGTATGAAGTATCAATAAACTTTCTAAAATTTTTTTTGATAAATCTGTATATTCTTGGTAGTAATTAAAAATAATAAAGTTATTATGTATATAAGAATTAAACCTTAAAAAGGAAGATTCTAACTTATAGTATGCATTATTAGACCCACTACCTCCATTATTATCTTTATAATAAAATTTTTGTATTTTCAAGAAACTTTCGTCAATTTTAGATATTACATTATCATAAAACTTCTGTTCTTTAATATTTTTATATATGTCTACAAAATATGGAGCATGCTCTTTTATAAATCTTTCATCATTCTCAAATCTAATTTTTTCCAATTCTTTAAGAATTTCATTCCTATTTTCTTCATAATAAAATGAACTAATAAACCCTCTAAGTTTAATTAGATTATATTTAGAAATTGTATAATTAACTGGAGTTTGCTTTTTGTTAGCCTCTTTATATATTCTAAAAAACACCTTATAAGCATCAATATAATTTCCTAACAAATAATGGGTATAACCCTTTCTTAAAAGAGCGTTAACCGTATCATCTTTATCAATTCTTAAAAGTTTTTGAGTTCTTACAAGATTCAATCGCTCTAAATTACATCTTTCACAATCACATTCTGAATAATGGAATAACTTATGAACACAAATTTGCTTTTTCATCTTTTTTCCAGACCATCTTATATGGTATATTTCATTAACTTGAAAAAAATCAATTATCTCTCTTAGCTTTGTACTATTTGTGTCTGGATCATTTAAAATCTTTAAATCATTATTTTCAAAAAAAATTGAATTCATAAACTCAAAAAAATCTTCATTATCTGTTTCAAAAGTTGATTCAAAAATATTAGTTCTTCCTTGGGATCCTTTAAAAGGATGTAATTGACAAATCACATTTTCAGGAAGAACTTTTATGCCTTCAAATAAATTTATTGTATACAGAATTTTATCTGAAATATTTTTTATATTAACTTGTTCAGTTTCAGAGTAGTCGGCTGTAGCATTGCTAAAATTATCTTTTTTTCTTGTTTGATTATATTTTGCGTAATTAAGATTCTTTAATAATGTAGGAAAAGTTATTTCATTTAAAATATTTTCTAGAGGTATATATATTATTATGGAGTTTATTGATTTATTTTTTTGTTCAATAATTCTTTCAGCTAATAAATGGTCATTTTGAATATCATACCAATAAACTTTATCATTTTTAATATCACATATTGTAAATAACAATCTTTCATCTAGCTCATAATAAAAATATTCAACATGTCTAATTGATAATGAAAAAGCAATTTTTCCAAAATTCTCATCATTCTTAGTTTTAATAATCCTTAGATTTTCCGTTCCCTTATTTTGATTATATAAGAAAAATAAATGCTTAGTTTCCTTTGAATTACAATCATCAAAAACCTCAAAAAAATAATCAATTCCCATATCTTCATCAGCAGTAGATGGATTTTCCTTTAAATTCATATCATTATCAAAAAACAACTTTCTCAATTGATTTGTAAGTAAATTATTCGCTGTCTTTCTTATGTATGGGTTGTCTTTTTTTCTCATATTAAAATCTATATCCATAAATATAACAAAAAGCCCCCTTATAAAAAGAGGGCCGGATCAACAATGTAATGAAACTAGTTCATTATTTCTTTTTTACTTCTGAAATGGCATCGGAAATTCCTCCGCCTGCGGTTTCAAAGAAAGCAGGACCAGCCAGAAGGTATACTTTTTCTAATTTTTTTGTGGTGGATAATTTGTGTTCTTTCAGGTAATTTTCAGAGCGGTTAGCATGTACAATTCCTCTGACTACATTTCCGGCTACCAAAGCAGTTGGAGAATCTATTCCTGCATCTTTCAGGTCGCTGGCAAAGGCAAAATTCGTAACGCCTAATCTCATAGCTTCACGGGCTGCCACTTCGCCTACGGAAGTCATTAAATCAGGTGTGAACTTATTACGATCACCTAAACCGATCAGTAATAATTTCTTTGCAGACATAGATCCTGCAGGCGGTGTTATTAAAATGGTTTCCAAAGAATGTCCCTGAAACTGTCCTGTTTTTCTAAGATTGGTCAGTTCTCCTTTTAAAGCTTCATCAAGGTGAACCAATCCGTTCAGTTTTGCCGGTAATGCCTGAGGACTGAAAATATCACCTTCTGTATATTCGAAAACACAGGCTACCTGAAGCTGGGCATCAGCAGACGATGGTCCCTGTACCAATCCTATCATGGAGATTCCGTCTACGGTTCCCCAGGTTTTGGAAGTTCCGATGGCTGTTGTTTTTGCAGGAGCTGTGGTTGCAGTTTGTGCAAAGTTGAGTGTAGAGAATGCTAAAGCTGCAATTACCAGTGATTGTTTTAGTGTATTTTTCATGTGATTTATTTTTTGTTGGTTGTTACGAGATTCAGCGTTGGAGTTGCGAGTTATTTTTATTTATAATGTCATGGGTACCTCCATCAAAAGGATCTCTGTACCTTCTTTAAGAGCTTTGATCGTAATTTCCCGGATATCCCAGATTCCAAATCCATCACGTTCTTCTATGGTTTCATTACCTATTTGTGCGCTTCCTTTAAGGATGAAAACATAGATTCCGTTTCCATTTTTTCTGATCTGGTAATGAGTTTCTTTATTCTGATCAAAAGTTCCCAGATGAAACCAGGCGTCCTGATGAATCCATACACCTTCGTCATCTGCATTGGGAGAAAGAATCTGTTGAAATTGATTGTGGCTTTTAGTTTTGTCTAAAGTGACCTGATCATATTCCGGAGTCACATTTCTCTTTTTCGGGTAAATCCAGATTTGAAGGAATTTCACCAGTTTATCACTATTTTTATTGAACTCACTGTGCATAATTCCTGTTCCTGCACTCATCACCTGAATGTCTCCGCTTCTTATCACCGCTGTGTTTCCCATGCTGTCTTTGTGTTCAAGGTCGCCTTCCAAAGGAATACTGATAATTTCCATATTGTCATGAGGATGTGTTCCAAAACCTCTCCCAGCTTCCACTTTATCATCATTCAGTACTCTCAGTACTCCGAAATGCATTCTTTCGGGATTATAATAATTGGCAAAACTGAACGTATGCTGGCTCAACAACCATCCGTGGTCTGCTTTTCCTCTTGAATCCGCTCTGTGAATTACCGAGTTTTCTTGTATTTTTGATTCTGTATTGGGAAGATGATTGTATCCGATTGGTTCTAATGGTTCGATCTCATCGATGTCATTTTTCATAGCGCTGGCCAAAGAAGCTGATGCTACAAACATTCCTGTTCCCAGTAATCCTTTCTTTAAAAAATCTTTTCTGTCCATATCAGATTGTTATTTGTTCTTGTTTGACAGGGTAAATTTAGAGAGACCGGAAACCCTGCACATTTAACTAGTTTAATAAATGACTTTGCATCAAAAAAAAATTGCCGGATACTTTTGTATCTGGCAGTATGGGTATATTGGGTTGTTGGAAATAAAAAGATTTAATAATCTTTTTATTATTAAAAACCAAGGGAATGGCTCTACTTAGATTCCTACGGGATGACAAAGTGTATGGATAAACTAAACGTTGTATTTGTCATTCCGTAGGAATCCAAGGCTTACATTTTCTATAGAATTAGAATCGCTATCTATTTACAAATACTTTAGCTGGAGATGTGAAAGATTCCCTTCCTACGGAGGAGTGGCAAGAATTCAAAGAATTTTTAACAGGGTGTTTTAAAGCTTTCCTGAATAAACAATCATTTTGAAATTTCAAGATTCTCTCTTTTCTGTTTGATAAATTGAAAAACAGATCCAACAATAAAAAGCAGGAAAATAACAAGAAGAGTCTGGCCAATGATTGGATCTTTAATATCTTTAGCCAAAGGATGCCCAATCGGGACTCTTGTAAAAGTCTCATTAACCGTTGGGACAAGAGACAGGAAAAAGCTGAATGAAAGTAGAAAATTCTCAAAATATCTGGCTTTTCCTACTTCTTTTTTATTAGTGAAAAGAAAATAGGAAATAGAAATCAATGCAATGATGAATAACGAGAATACATGTCCTGCGTTGAACCCTCCATTTTTTGAGATGCCCAATGCAGTGAGTGATGTAACAGCAGTAGCATAAAAATAGACCTTCCCTGACAGCTGAGCCAGATTGATTTTACCATATTTGATAAAGCCCGTAATAGCACCCACAAGTGCTGTGATACCAATAATGGTATGAAAAATTCCTAAACCTGATAGATTCATATTGGTGTTATTTTAAATTGATACTCATTCAGTTTGTGCTGCGGGCATATTTTAATTCCCTTAAACTGATGGTACAAATTTGCGATAGAATCACAGAAATGATTTATTGATTTAGTTCAAGAATTTGAGATTTTGGTTCAAAAAACATTCCTTATCAAAATAAGAAATACCTGTACCATTACATGAAAATGTTTTTTCAATTAATTGTCCTTTTGCTGCTGACGATAATGGGATGGAGTAGCAAGATATTTATCGCTGAAGTTTTTTGTAAAAGTGGCCAGATCATTAAATCCACAATCCAATGCAATATCTGTAATACGTTCATCTGATATCAACAGTAATTCGGCAGCTTTTTCCAGCTTTTTGTTTCTTATATAATTGGCAGGAGTATCATTATACAGTTTTGCAAACTCCCTTTTGAAGGATGATACACTTAGGTTACTTTGTTCTGCAAGCTGTTCAACCGTTAGCTGTGAAAATAAATTCGCTTCAATAATTTGCTTAAAAGAATAAGTTGTAGGAGAGAAAAGCTGTGACAGGATCAGCCGGATGGCTTTAGCATTCTGTGACTGAGCCAGCAGCAACATGATTTCTTTTAACTTAAGAGCCTGTTTAAATTTTCGTAGAAAATTTTGTTAAGAGGCTTTCAGAGGTTGGATATTTGAAAAAAAAAAATGAAATACCCAACCGATTTAACTGAAAACCAGTGGCAATATATAAAGAAAACGATGAACCTAAAAGAGAGAAAGAGAAAATATCCTCTTCTTTTGATTTGGAACTCCTTAATGTATTTGATAAAAACAGGTTGCCAGTGGCGTATGCTTCCTAAAGATTTCCCCAAATGGCAATTGGTTTATTACTATTATATCCGTTGGACGGAGTTGGGATATTTTGACTTAATTCTAGAAAAGCTACGAATGAAAGTTCGTATAAAAAAGGGTCAGCGAGCAGAAGCCTCCTTAGGAATAATGGATAGCCAAAGTGTACGCTGGGGCAATAATAGAGGTCTTCATGGCGTAGATGGAAATAAGAAAATAAAAGGAATAAAACGCCATGTGCTAGTAGATAAGAATGGATTTTTAATCGCAGTGATGGTTTGTGTAGCCAATATTCATGATAGTAAGGCTGGATTGCTTTTGCTTAGATTACTCAGGGAAGAGCTGATGAATTTCAAGTGTATTCTTGCTGATGCAGGCTATAGAGGAGATTTTCTAGATAAAGCTCATAGCCTTTATTCATACCTGGTAAAAGTGGTAAGTCGGGATAAAGAAAAACAAGCTAAAAAAGAGTTTAAACCCGTAAGTAAACGATGGGTAATAGAAAGAACTTTTGCTTGGTTTGATAATGACAGAAGGCTTTGTAGGAACTATGAACTACTGCATGAGTCTTCCGAAAATATGACCAAATTATCCGCTATAAAATTATTACTCAATAAAATTTAAACAGGCTCTAAGAATTAATATATCTTCATTAACAAGGGAAGGATTTTCAAAATAAAAAAGCAGTCCTTCTACATATTTTTGAATGAGAAAATCATTATTTATTTTCTCATTAGATTTGTTCGAAACTATATCTGCCGGTTTTTGCAGTAATAAAGGCAATTCTCTGTCATAAATTCTTTTCAGGATATCCGGATAAAAAGTAACAATGACAATTTCACAATGATCTTCTGATTCTGAGTTCTCCATATACTTTCCAGAAGTGATACAATTAAGAAACAGCGAATAATTAGCAGAGATATTAAACTCCTGCTCATCTGTTTTATATTGAAATTCCCCTTTAGTAACATACAGAAAACAAGCTTGCTCTGAAACAGGAAAATCATATCTGAATGATCCTATTATATCAATTTTCTGTATCAGAGTTTTTCCAAATAATTCGTATTTTTTGTAATCATTCAGCATAATGAAGGAGTTTCGTCTTGAATTTAATAATTGGAAAAGTTAAATAAATTTTCATTGCAAATACAAAGCGATAACCCATTTTATCGGAGATAAAATACTTGCGCCCTAAAAGCATAGCTTAGTAAACAACTCGCGTCTTTGTGTTCAACCAATAAATCCATACAGAGATTTCTACGGGATGACAATCTGTACGGATACATTAAGCGTTGTATTTGTTATTCCGCAGGAATCCAGTCTTACACTTTAATAGTTGCCTGTTCAAAAATAAAAAAAACTGCAGACTCTTTTCTTCCAGCTTCCATCCCTTATCAATCTATTTTAAATCTCTTCGGAGACTTTCCGGTGATCTGAGTAAATTTTCTATAAAAATACTCCAGTGTATTAAACCCGGACTCGAAACATATATTTTTAATTCCAATTTCAGGATTGCTGATCAATAGCTGCTTGGCATGTTCTATTCTCAGCTGAATAATATATTCTACCGGAGTGCAGTTGTAAGAATGTTTAAACTTTTTAAACAAATTGGCCTCACTCATCCCTGCGATAAAGGAAAGTTTCTTGATGGTAATTGGTTCTTTGTAATTATTTTTGATAAAATGAACCACTTCCTGTAATCCATTCTGTGCATTTCCAGTCTTGTCAGAATACAAAAGAATATGTTTTGCATTAGTCCTCATCAGTTCATAAATAAGTTCCTTCAGGCTTAAGCTTAAAAGAAAATCTGAAGTACCCTGAAGGTTTCCGTCTATTCTTCTGTTATAGAGATTAGTAAGGCTTCTCCATAAAGACTCATCTGAGCTTACAAACTTTTTTACCGTATTTTCTTTCATCATAATTCCTGTTCTGTCCCAGTCCGGATGCCAGTTTTCAATCACTTCAGAAAATACACTGTCAATAAATTCCTGCTCAATATTCAGTACCAGACATTTGGTGGGCTCTTTGAAAACGGGGTGGATATCTATACTTAGCTCCTTATTACAGGGTGGGATAAATACACTTCTTTCATTAAACTCAAAAGTTTCTTCCTCACTGCGGATGATCTTATTGCCACTCAGCATCAGTGTGATGACAGGTTTTTCAAAAAAGAAAGGAAAATCATGACAAACTACATTCGTTTCAAATACATTCAGTTCACCAAAAGGAATGCTGAAAACAGTTCTTTCTTCGATCTTTTCCATGATAGATAGAGTTTAGGTTAAAAAAAATAGAGAATAGGTAAATGATTTATATCATGTTATTGCCAATTTCGAATTACGAAAAGTACAAAATAATTTGAAACAATGGAAAATATATCAGCAGCTAAAGAAACCCATACTCCAGATACCACATTTTTATCCCTGAACCCTTCTACTTTAGAAGTTATAGGTGAAGTTACCAATACTTCCCGTGAAGAGATTGATGCTAAAATTGAAAAAGCAAAAAAAGCCCAAAAACTGTGGTCGGCAAGACCTGATGCAGAAAGAAAAGAAATTTTATTACAAGTGGCCGAAGCTTTACAGCAAAATTCAAAAGAGCTTGCAGAATGGATTACCCGCGAGCAGGGAAAACCGCTTAACGGTCCCGGAGCCAATTTTGAAATGCAGGCTTGTGTAGGCTGGACACAAGTTCCCGCATCGCTGGACTTACCGGAAGAAATTGTTTTTGAAGACGAAACCAGAAAAGACGTTTTATATAGAAATCCGATAGGAGTAGTGGCTGCTATTGCTCCCTGGAACTGGCCGTTGATGATCGCCATCTGGCAGATTATTCCTTCACTCAGAATGGGAAATGCAGTCATCATCAAACCTTCGGAATATACAACTTTCTGCAGCCTTGAGATGATCAAAGTAATTAATACGGTGCTTCCTGAAGATGTTCTACAGGTAATTACCGGTAGAGGAGAAGTGGGAGGTTACCTTACGTCACATCCGGAAATTGGAAAAATTATGTTTACGGGATCCATCGCTACAGGGAAAAAAGTCATTGAAGCCTCTGTTAAAAATATGGCACGTTTAACTCTTGAATGTGGAGGGAATGATGCCGGAATTATCTTACCGGGACTTGATGTTTCCAAGCATATTGATAATGTTTTCTGGGGAGCTTTCCTGAATATGGGGCAAACCTGTGCCTGTCTAAAAGATTATATGTTCATGAAGACGATTATGAAAAAGTAGTTAAGGCATTAGCAGATTACTCTTCCAATATCCCGATGGGCAACGGAGCGGATGAAACCAGTGTTCTTGGACCCATCCAGAACAAAATGCAGTACGATAAAATTCAGGATCTGATCCGTGATGCTGAAAACATTGGGGCTGACTTTGTTTTCACAGGACAAAAACCTGATCTGGAAGGATATTTCATTCCGGTAACCCTGATAGGAAATGTAGATAACGGAGACAGAATTGTAGACGAAGAGCAATTTGGACCTGTATTGCCAATCATTAGATACAAAACATTGGAAGAAGCTGTCAGCAAGGCCAATGACTCAGAAACCGGATTGGGAGCTTCCGTATGGAGTGATGATCTTGATGAAGCTCAGAAAGTAGCGGCACAACTGGAAGCAGGAACCGTATGGATCAATCAGCATGGAGCCATTAACCCTTTTGTGCCGTTCGGAGGTGTAAAACAATCTGGCTATGGAGTAGAATTTGGAATTGAAGGATTAAAAGCGGTTACCGTTCCTAAAATAATCAGCATCAAAAAATAAAACAAATAAAAAACACATGAAATACGATTTTATAATTGTCGGATCCGGTTCGGCAGGAGCTGTAATTGCCAATAGATTAAGTGAAAACGAAAATATAAATGTACTCCTGCTGGAGGCAGGTCCCGATGATAAAGTTGCTGAAGTACAAGAACAGGCTGGCTGGCCCGCGGTATGGAATACAGAAAGAGATTGGGCATATCATACCGTAGCGCAGGAACATGCGGGAGGAAGTACCAGATATTGGCCCCGTGGTAAGACATTGGGTGGTTCAAGCTCCATTAATGGATTGATTTACATCAGAGGACATCAGCAGGATTATGATAGTTGGGCTTATAAAGGATGTGTGGGCTGGGACTGGAACAGTGTTTTGCCTTACTTTAAAAAATCTGAAACCCACGAAGATGGCAGAGATGATACTCATGGAGGTGAAGGCCCCCTTTTTGTAAGCCGAATCAAACATCCCAATGCCATTTCCATAAGTGCTATTGAAGCCTGTAAAGAATTGGGCTATCCTTTGACGGATGATTTTAACAAAGAAATATGGGGAGTAGGTCTTAATCATTTGACTGCAGGAAAAGACGGAAAGCGATGCTCAACAGCGAAAGCATTCTTAGATCCGGTGAAATCACGTGCTAATTTGCATATTCATACTAATGCGCTGGCTCAGAAACTCATTTTTGAAGGAAACGAATGTGTAGGCATTCAGTATTTGAAAGACGGTGAATTAGTTGAGGCAGAAGCAGAAAAAGAAGTCATTGTATCCTGTGGAACCATTGAATCTGCCAAACTTTTGATGCTTTCTGGAGTTGGTGATAAAAAAGAACTGGAATCAGTAGGAATTTCAGTGGTAAAAGACTTGAAAGGAGTTGGAAAGAACCTTCAGGATCATCTTTTGACAAGCGTTATTTTTAAAGCTAAAAAAGAAATCCCTGCTCCACAAGCCAATCTGTTGGAAGCTCAGTTATTTTGGAAAAGCAAAGAAGAAATGGCTTTCCCTGATCTGCAGCCTCTTTTCATGGGACTTCCTTATTACAGCCCGGGATTCACAGGACCGGAAAATGCGTTTACATTCTGCGCAGGATTTATAAGACCTGCCAGTAAAGGATATATTAAACTGATTTCTTCTGATCCTTCCGTATCACCAGAGATCAACCCAATGTATCTTTCTGAAGAATCTGATCTGGAAGCACTGTATGAATGTGTAGAAATATGCCGTAAAATGGGAAGAACAGAAGCGATGAAAGAATGGAACGATGGTGAGATTTATCCGGGAGAAGGAAAAACAAAAGAAGAAGTAATTGATTATATTAAAAAATCATGTTCCACTTACCATCACATGACAGGAACTTGCAAAATGGGAACCGACAGCCATTCTGTAGTAGACCCAAGACTGAAAGTATATGGAATAAAAGGATTAAGGGTAGCAGATGCATCCGTTATGCCGGATGTTGTTTCCGGAAATACCAATGCACCTACCATTATGATTGGTGAAAAAGCTGCCGATATGATTAAAGAAGATCATCATCTGAAAGCATCAGATTCATCAGAAAAATTAACACTTGTTGTGTAAGAAGGTTCCAAACCGGAATTTAACCGTTTCATGAGGGATGAAACGGTTTTTTTATGGAAATTTTCAGGAATATTGAGATCAAAAACGCTGCAGCGCTTACCTTTGTTTAAAATAAAATTCATGACACCAGAAAAAAAGAAACTCATTACAGACAGCTTCGGCCGTTCAGAAACCTTACAGTTTTATAAAGCGGAACTGCTGGAAGTAGAAACCGATTTTATATCCATGAAAATTCCCAAAATGGAGATGATGACCAGAAAAGCAGGAATGTTCAATGGCGCAATGATAGCCTCTCTAGTAGATGTTTCTTCAGGGTATGCCGCTGTGAGCCATTATCCGGAAGACTGTTATGTAGTGACCGTGGAGTTGAAGGTGAATTATCTTCGCCCTGCCATGGGTGATGCCCTGGTTTCAAAATCTTATGTTATCAAAGGCGGAGGAAAAATTATTGTGGTGAGAACAGAAATCTATGTTCACACCGAAAGTTCTGATTCTGAAAGCCATGTAGCCACTTCATTAGTAACCATGATGAAAATAAAATAAGATATTAAGGAAAATAAAAGACAGAATATTCCTTGAATAAAGGGTTTCGGGGCTTTATTTTTTCCGGAATGGAATACCTTTTGCTCCTTACACTCCATCAACATTAAAAAATAACTCTATGAACTTAATTATCCGATTATTGATAACCGCAATTGTTGCTTATCTTTTAACTAAAATTTTACCGGGAGTACATTTTGAAGGATTTTCTTCAGCCATTATCTTTGCGATTGTGCTTGGGGTTCTTAACATATTTGTAAAGCCTATTTTGAGCCTTTTCGGTCTTCCGTTAACGATTCTTACCTTAGGATTCTTTGCCTTGGTAATTAATGCCGGAATTATCCTGATTGCCGACTATTTCATAGACAGCATGGTAGTAGATGGTTTCTGGTGGGCATTTATCTTCAGTATATTATTATCAATTGTAACCTCCCTCGCAAACTCAATGTTCTCAGATGGAGATTAACGGATCAGAAATAAATCCAATATAAAATTATAAGGCCTGCTGAAAATAGCAGGCCTTTTTTGTAGGTAGAAACTGAATGCCGTTACCTGTTTTTATTTTCTCTTTTCAAACAGCCATTTGGGAATATCTTCTGTTGTTAAAAACGGGATGGTAATCGTATTATGATTAAGGTTACCATATGTTGTAAAAGTCAGATTTTTGTTTGAAACTAATTTTTTAAACAATTTGGTACTTCCCGAATAAGGATTTTCATTGTCTTTTTCACCGTGAATGAGCCAGATATTTTTTTGATCCAGTTGTTTCAGATTTGAAAAATCCGGAACCGCTGCAATGGAAACAATAGCAGCAAATTTGTCAGGCTCTATGCTCATAAGATTTTGTGCTGTAGAAGCTCCCATAGAATATCCCACCAGATAAATTCTGTTTTTATCAATATTCCGGTATTCTTTTTCTACATTTTTTATCAGATCCAATAGGGCAAAGACATCATTTGATGGTTTTGAGACCAGATCATTATCCGTGTTGTTGGCATAAACTGAAGAACGTGTGCTGAATTGTGGGGCTATCACATAGCATTGGTACCTGTCATATATTTCCTCTCTCAGCCATATTTTAGCCAAAGGTTCAAGCTGGCTTTCATTATCGTTTCCAATTCTTGTGGAATTATGAAAAGTAATAACTAATGGAAACTTTTGATTTTTGTCATTATCTTTCGGAGTCAGGATTCTGTAGGGAATTTGTATATCATTCTTGATGAAAACCTTTTTCTGAAAATTATCTGTATTTAAGCTGTTTAAAAATTTCCTGGTAGTAACAAAAGTCAGGCTATCTACCTGTGTATCCAAAAATTCACTTTTCTGAGCAAGCACCGGATTTGAAGTGATAATGACGAGTAAAGTGATCAGGATTTGTTTTAAATTTCGGTTATTCATAGTGTTTTTATAGTTTTCTGGTTTATTTTTACTTTCAAATATAAATAATTAGCAATTTGTACAAAACAGCAATTTGAACTGAAACGGCTTGCCAGATATAAATAGGAGTTACTTTGGCATCTGTACTTGTTTATATTTCTTAACTATACATTTATTTTTAAGAATACAGAATAAAAATCTAAACTTAAATGTTAATTCTTTCGTACGTTTTTATTTTAAATATTAACTTTGGCAATCTTTGAATTTAATAAAAGGATTTCGTGAAATTACTATGATTTCATAGATCCGTTAAAAATGAATATCAACATATGAAACTTAAGTACAGTCTGCTGGCTTTGGCAGCTCCGCTTTTAATGAATGCACAACAAGTAATGACGCCTGAAATTCTTTGGACTTTGAAAAAAGTTGGGGTACAGGCAGTTTCACCGGATCAGGGTTCTCTTATCTATAAAGTAGGACAGGTAGATCTGAAAACAGAAAAAACAAAAAACGAGAACTATTTTCTGAATGTTCTTAATAACCAGTCTTCCAAAATAGATTTCGGTAAAAAAGCCCTTATTCAGTGGGATAAAAACGGAATTTATGCTCAGGAAGGAGATAAAATCTATCTTTCTAAAGATGCCGGAAAAACCTGGACAGAATTCTATACCATTGGTGAAGCAGACAATATCGTAATTTCTCCGGATGGGAAGAAAATTGCTTTCAGCAAGCAGGTGTTGGTAGAAAAAGTGATGGGGAAAGATAAATTCAGTGATACGCCTAAAACTACGGCTCAGGTTTATACGGACCTTAACCACAGACACTGGGATTATTTCAATGAAGGAAAATACAATCATGTATTTGTAGTGAATACTTCTGATAAAGCAGAAGGAGCTAAAGACCTTTTGGAAGGAAAAACATGGGATTCTCCCCAGCGACCTTTCGGAGGTGCTGAAGATTTTATCTGGAGCCCGGATTCTGCGCAGCTTTTATATGTTACAAAACCTAAAAGCGGTAAAGAGTATTCTACAAGCACCAATACAGATATCTTTGCTTACGATTTGGCATCAGGAACAACCAAAAATCTTACAGAATCCAACAAAGGATATGATGTAAACCCTAAGTTCAGCCCGGACGGAAAATCTTTAATCTGGCAAAGCATGGCGAGAGATGGGTATGAAGCTGACAAAAATGATGTAAAAATCCTGGATTGGAAATCAGGAAAGACCACAAATCTTACCTCAGGCTGGGATGAAAGTGTTTCAGGAGATGTGCTTTGGGGAGCAGATTCAAAAACAATCTACTTCACCGCAGCATTCAGAGGGACAAAACAGCTTTTTGCCCTGGATTCAAAATCAGCAAAAGTACAACAGATCACTAAAGGAGATTTTGACGTTAACGAAATCTTTACAGACAATAAAACTTCCCTTTTAGTAGGAAGAACAGACGTAAACCATGCCACAGAAATATTCTCTGTAAACGTTAAAAACGGAGAAATGAAGCAGGTAACTGAAGCGAACAAAGAAACCTATGCTAAATTAGCTCAGGGGAAATCTGAACTTAAAATGGTAAAAACTTCAGACGGTAAAGAAATGGGAGTTTGGTTCCATTATCCACCGAACTTTGATCCTAATAAAAAATATCCGACTTTGGTTTACTGCCAGGGAGGGCCACAGTCTGCTCTTACTCAGTTTTTCAGTGTAAGATGGAACTTCGCCTTAATGACAGCGAATGATTATATCGTGGTAGCTCCCAACAGAAGAGGTATGCCGGGCTGGGGAACAAAATGGAACGAAGAAATTTCAAGAGACTGGGGCGGACAGCCAATGAGAGATTATCTGGCAGCTACAGACTTTGCGAAAACTTTACCATATGTAGACGGAGACAGAGTAGCAGCTGTAGGAGCTAGTTATGGAGGATACAGCGTATTTATGCTGGCAGGAATTCATGAAAACAGATTCAAAACGTTTATTGCTCATGACGGATTATTTGATATGAAATCCTGGTATCTGACAACAGAAGAACTTTGGTTTGCGAACTGGGATCTTGGTTCTCCATGGGAAAAGCCACAGCCAAAAGCGTATACAGAGTTCAACCCAAGTAACTTCGTAGATAAATGGAACAAACCTATTATGATTGTTCAGGGTGGAATTGATTTCCGTGTTCCTTACGAGCAAGGACAGGAAGCTTTTCAGGCTGCAAAATTAAGAGGATTAAAATCTAAATTAGTTTACTTCCCGAACGAAAATCACTGGGTACTGCATCCACAAAACGGATTGGTATGGCAGAGAGAATTCTTCGATTGGCTGAAAGAAACTTTATAAGACAAACAACAATTTATGATCAATAGAAACGGGCTTTTGCCCGTTTTTTTTATAATGAATAATCTGGCTAACTTCCAGCCTCCCTCTTCCAGCTTCCTAATCTGCAAGTAATAAAATCTCTATATTTGAATATGCAAAACCGTATTTCTTCATTTCCACCTCTTATTGATACCCAATCTGAAATTTTAATTTTAGGATCAATTCCCGGAGTGAAATCATTAGAAAAACAGCAATATTATGCCCACCCGCAAAACAAATTCTGGAAAATTATTTTTGAACTGCTGAACGAAGAATTCACCGACGATTACGTTCAACGAATTGAAATCATAAAGAAGTATCACATTGCTCTGTGGGATGTCATTGATTCCTGCGAAAGAAAAGGAAGTCTGGATTCTGAAATCAAAAATGAAGAAGCCAATCAGATTGCTGAGCTGTTGGAGGAACATCCAAACGTTAAAGCTATTTTCTGCAACGGCGGGAAATCCTACAAAAACTTACAAAAACTGCTTGGGAAAAATTATAAACTGCCCATTTTTTTATTGCCGTCTACAAGTCCGCTTCATACCGTTTCCTTTGAGAAGAAGCTGGAAGAATGGAAGAGAATTCTGGAGTTTTTGGTTTGAGAGTAGGTTTTTGAAAGTAGGAGAGTTTGAGGATTTGAGAGTAGAAACAGATTCTTACAGAATGATAAACAGAGCGCTTTATCTATCTGCACACTTTGTCATTCCGTAGGAATCTATTCACTTAAAAATCCAACTTTCTAACCCTCAAACTCTCCGACTCTCAAACTCTCAAGTATTCCCTTAATCCTTTCAACAGCTCCAGCTGGTTTTTTGTTCTATCCAGATTGTGCTCAGGATGCGTGATAGAATAGTAAGTGCTTCCATTCAGGTAATCCGTTAAAAAACGAAGTTCCTGAATATAAATGGCGACCTGTGCAGCATAATCAAGGTGATCCATTTCTAGCGGATTCAGTTTTTCTTTTAGATAAAATAGAAATCCTTCTTTTACAACTTTATACATTTCAGGATTGAAATTATTTTGGGCACTTCCGTCATCTTCATGGGTTGTATTGGTATAAGATTGAATCATCGTTCCAAAATCGTACAAAATGGTAGAAATCATCATCGTATCCAGGTCAATTACAGCCAATGGCTGATGATTTTGATCAAAGAGAATATTACTGATTTTTACATCGGCATGAATAATCCTTTTGGGAATCTGATGGGTTTTCTCCATTTCAATCCATTGATCTGGCAATGACAGAAGCTGGTTGGTTATCTCTATTTCTGCCTTTGCATTTTCTATTAAATGAGATGCAGCATTCTTGAGTGAATTTTTATAATCTGCAACCCTTTTCTCGAAATTAAGAAAATTAGGAAGAGAATCTTCTATCGCCGGCAGTTTTTCTGTATTGATGGTAGTAAGGAAATAACTGAATGTTTTAGCCGCTTCAAAAGCCACCTGTAAAGATGGAGCAGAAAGAAAGGTCATACTGTTTTCTACGAAACTCAGCATGCGCCAAGGCTGCCCATCTGTATCTTCTGTCAAAAGCCTATTATTGAGAGAAGGAATAGGCTCAATAATTTGAAACTGATAATCATTTACCTTGAGAATTTCATTAATCATTAAATGATTATTGACAATCACTTCCGGCTGTCTGAATACATGATTATTGATTTTCTGGAGGATAAATTTTTTTCCCAGATCTTTATTCTCCAAAAGATAAGTCGTATTGATTAATCCGTCCGTAATAGGAGTGATTTCATAATTGTCCGTACCGATAAATTCAAAAACGATATCATTTAGCTCCATAAATCTTCCGGGTATCTGTTGTTTTTAATCTCTGAAATCAGAAAATCCTTAATTTCTTTTTTATCATCGGCATAAGTAACGCCCATCCATTGGGTAGGAGAGGCTTTTACCTTTACTTTTACTCTGTTTTCGTCTATCATTCTTTGTACTGCAGAAGGAATATAAAATTCCTGATTCGGAAGCGGATCAGATTCTATGAAATCATAAAAATAGGCTTCCAGGTAGCAGAAAATATGAGGATGGAAAATAAAAAAGTTCATGGAAACCAGTGTTTCGGGATCCAATTTTATATTTTCTCCGTTTTCAATATAGATGATTGAATTATTTACCCTCTGAATCGTAGTTTGTTCCACTACTTTGATCAGATAGTTTTCAGCATCCAAAGTACAGATTCCTCTTGCTACAGCACCGTTTCCGCTCAATGTAGTTCCTACAGGATAGGCAACCATTCCTAGTTGAGCGTCTGAAATAGAGTGATGATTTATTTCGTGCGCTGCCAGCTGATAAGCTTCTTTTCCATAGAAATCATCTGCATTAATCATAACAAACGGTTCCTGTATAGAATATTTGGCGCAAAGAACAGCATGGGCCGTTCCCCATGGCTTCTCACGATCGGGATAATCAAAACCTTCCAGTGAAATAGGAATGCTGTCCGTTTCCTGATACACCCAATGCAGTTCAAAATTTTTAGCTTTTGAAATACCATTGAGCCTCTCTATATAACTTTCAGGAATCAGTCTGTTGACAATAATAACCACTTTTTGAAAACCGGCTTCCAAAGCATCAAAAATGGAATACTCCAGAATAGGAGAACCGTTATTGAGTATTCCGTCTACCTGCTTCAATCCTTTGTATCTGCTTCCTAATCCGCCTGCTAATATAAGTAAGGTCTTCTTAGAACTCATCGGTCATTCCAAATACAGGTTTACGGGTTTTCCATTTTCCATTGGTAAAATCAGGGATATCAACTACCTGACCGCCTTTGGCAATAGACTCTTCACTCAATGGCGTAATAGAATACCACAGGGCAAGATCATATACATCCATCGGGAATTCTATATTTCGTTTGATACATTCTATAAAAGTATTCATCACAAAGAAATCCATTCCGCCATGTCCGGCTCCTGCAGCAGTATTTTCAAATTTCTTCCACATTGGATGATCATATTCTTTCATCCATTTTTCTGTATTGTCCCAGCGGTGAGTGTGGTTCATGGTTTTTTCAAAATAAATATTTCCCTGGTTGAATTCTCCCCATCCGAAATCCTGCCATAAGCCCTCAGTTCCCTGAACTCTGAAGCCCAGATCGTAAGGCCGCTGTAAGCTTGTATCATGCGTCAGAAGAATGGTTTCTCCATTAGCACAGGCAATTTGAGTGGTTACAATATCTCCTTGACTGAATTTCACTTTGGCACTTGGATGGTTTTCTCCGCCTTTAGGATGTTCAACAATATATTTATGGAGTCCTACAGATTTTGATGAGAATGAAGAAAGTCTCGTTAAACGGTTTCCTCTGTTGATGTCCATCATCATCGCGACAGGGCCTAGTCCATGGGTAGGATAAAGCTCACCATTACGTTTTACATAATGCTCCGTTCTCCATTTTGCCTCACTGAATCCTTTTTCTCCGAATTCAGCACCGGAATTGTAAGGAGTAACCCCATCATTGAAAAGAACACCTCTCAGATCGTGCTGATAGCCGCCTCTTCCATGTACCAGCTCACCAAACATCCCTTTACGGACCATGTTGAGAATCGCCATGATATCTCTTCGGTAACATACATTCTCCATCATGAAGATAGGAACTTTTGTTTCCTCATATACTTTTACAAACTCCCAGCAATCCTGAAGCTTAATGGCTCCGGAAACTTCCATGCCCACAATTTTTTTAGCGCGCATAGCTTCTACACCCTGTGTCAGATGCCATTCCCATGGAGTAGCAATGACAACAGCGTCTATTGTTTTTAATTTTAAAAGATTTCGATAGTCATATTCCCCGTTGGAAAACTCCTGAGCCGCCGCTTTATTGTTGTCTTTTAAGATTTTTTGAGAGGCAGCAAGCATTTTTTTCTCCGGATCAGCAAATGCTACAATCTCCACATCATTACGTTTTGCCAGTAATTTTACATGTTCCTGACCACGAAGACCCACCCCGATAAAACCAACGCGGACCTTTTTATCTGTTTTAAAATCATGGGAATAGGCAAATAATGAATTGGGTAAAACCAGTGCCCCAAAGCTAGCCAGAGCTGCTGTTTTAAGAAAGTTCCTGCGGGAATTACTATTGTCCATCTATTTTTTTTCTTAAATATATTAAAACTTTTGTAAATCCCGAAGCTGTGAGAGATATTAAGTTGGAGGGTAGTAGAGTTTGTGAGTATTGGATTTGGGTGCGAGGGTGTGAGGGAATTAGAGTGTGGAAATATAGCTGATTAACCTTTTACTCTTTAGCCACTTTTACTTTCTTGTTATTTCGCTTAAAAAATTATTGATTAATCCATGCTTTTCTTAGAGCCAGTTGTTTTGCATCAGGGTTCGGAAGGGTTGTTACTTTTCCGGTAGCTTCATCATAATTGAAACCTGCTTTTTCCAGGTATTCTTTCAAAGGAATGGGTTGGCTCCCCTCAATATAATCTCTGAAAAATGTACGGATTTCCGGAAAGGTCATTTTGGTAATGTCATCAAAAAGTTCATCATCATTGAAATATTTACCTGCTCCATACTTTTTCATGAGCATCTGCATCAGATCCTGGGTTCCCATTTTTCCATTGGAAAGTTCTCTTAATCTTATATCCAGGCATACTCCGAGTAATGCTCCTTTCATGTAGAAATTCATATACTGATCCTGCCTTTCCATAGATTTTTTACTCATTTCCGTGAAGGATAAAGTATTGTCAAATGCTTTCATTTCTTTGATCTTTTCTTCCAGACTTTTTTCAAAATCTTCCATACTGATCATTTTTTGTTTGATGGGCATATGAATTGTAGCATACTCTGTCATTCCTTCATACAGCCACAAATGTTTAGACATCACAGGATTCAGAAAATCATAATGCTGAATTTCTCCTGAATGAATATTAAGCGGTGTAACAACGTGAAAAAACTCATGGGAAGCCACCCTGTTCAGAGCGTTCGGAAGAAACTTCATACTTCCTGAACGGTACAGACACACTGTAGAGTGGGAGTGTTCCAGTCCATCACCCAAAAATCCGTTTTCATTGGAAGATTCATAATAAATCAGAAAAGCATATTTGTTAACGGGTAAGGTTCCGCCAAGATAAGCCTGCTGATTTTTCAGGATGTTTTCTATTTCATGCGCTATTTTTTTGGAATAATTCCTTTCTTTTTTGTTATAAAATGATACGAGCACTTTGGTGTGGCCTATTTTGAGCCATGTGGTATCAGGAACAGAATACATAACAGGAGAATCTACCAGTTCCCGGTAATCTTTTGCCCAAACCATATCCGTGATATTATTTTTCTGCCTGTAATCTAAAGCAGAGGAAGCATAGAAATCCTTGTTTTTTGTAATGGTAATCTGATAAGGAATATCTTTCATCTCCTCAAAATATCCTACCAGAGAATTATAATTGATGACAAAAACGCTGTCTTTTATAAACATACTTCCGGCAGACCTTGCTTCATTGGATTCCTTTTCCAGAGAATCCCAACCATCAGCTACCTGATAAGATATTTTCTTTACATGATTAAGATCATGCACCATCCAGCTGTTTTTATCCAGACGTTCAGTTAATACCTTTTTGCCATTTTTATCAGTGGCTGTGAAATCAGAAACATATTGTCCGAAATTCATAGCCTGATAAAATCCGGGTACCAGTTTTGGAATGATAAATTTGCCCTGTTTAAGAGTATTCTTTGGGGGCGAAAAAGATACCCGGACTTCATCATTAGACATATGAAGAAGATCTATATTATATTCGTAATTTTTCTTTGAAGTCTGTGCCATCATTACATTAGGTAGTAAAATGATTACGACAAATAGCTTTATAAGAGTATCCATAGGCTGCAAATTTTATTTATTACGAATATTTTAAATCACTTCTAAGATTGGTTTGTTTTATTTTTCCATATAGTACACCTCTTCATAAGGCTGAATCAGTACCCATCCATGTCCTGAGAACTTCATCTGGAACTCTTCACCGCTTCCTCTGCCAATAAGGCTTTTAAAAGAAACATTGGTCTTTAGCTCCGGGCTTAGATTTCCGGACCATGCAACGGTAGCATTCGGATCTGTGAACACAGGAGTGTCTGGAGTTACGAGTAAAGTAAGAGGGTCTCCATGAGTGGTAATAGCAATATGCCCCGTTCCTGAAAGTTTCACCTGGAAAAGTCCACCGGACATCATTCCTGCAATACTTTTCAGCATAGTAATGTCACTTTTTACGCTTTGTTCGTGGGCAAGAACGTCATTTCCGTTCACACACACAGATTCATTATTCAGATATAAAATACGGACTTTCTTTCCGGAATCGGCTACATAAAGCTTTCCGGTACCTTCCGCTTTCATCAGCTTGGCTCCTTCACCACTGATTGCTTTCTTTAAAAGATTTCCAATTCCTCCGGAAAGCATTCCCTGTCTTTCAAAATTGATATTTCCCACATAGCTTACCATGCTTCCTCTTTTCGTCCATACTGCCTGATTATTAAGATTGATTTCCAGAAGGTGTTTGGTTTCCAGTTCAAAATAATCTCTTTGCTGCGGATTCTCTTTTGTTTCGTTGATGAATGCTTCAATCGAATATTTACTCATGATTATAATTTTTTAATTTGTTGTTTTTATAGTGTTGTTGCTTTTAGTTGGTCGAGTTTATACTCCCTTTTGTTACTTTTAGGATTAAGATCTGTCAATTTGGAATACAATTTCAGGTAAGTCTTCATCTTCTTCCCGTTGTTTTCATCATCATGTGTGTCATAGTTTTCAGTTTTTAAATGAAAATCAAACCAGATAAATCCATATTCGTCAATCCTTCCGCTCCAGCTGAATGTTTCAATGGCGTGACCGTTAGGATACGGATTATCAATGAAATATATTTTACTTACAGATTCCATGTTGAATTTAAATTTTTCCAAAAATACTCTTTTTATGCCTTGAGAATCCCCGTAAAATCACGGTTTTATATTTGATTGTAAATAATACTTGACAAAGGGGTGTTCAATGTCGTATATTTGCACTCCGAAAATTACACCTTGTAATTTCAATAATTTTTAAACCGTAATTTAAAAAATGAAAACATCAGATTTTAATTTTGATCTTCCTGCGGAATTATTAGCAGAACACCCATCAGAGCACAGAGACGAAGCCAGATTAATGGTACTTGATAGAAAAACACAAACTATCGAGCACAAATTATTCAAGGATGTTGTGGATTATTTTGATGAAAATGATTTGTTCATCTTCAACAATACTAAAGTTTTCCCTGCACGTCTTTACGGAAATAAAGAAAAAACAGGTGCTAAAATTGAAGTTTTCTTATTAAGAGAGCTCGATAAAGAAACAAGAGTTTGGGACGTTTTGGTAGATCCGGCAAGAAAAATCAGAATTGGTAACAAATTATTCTTCACAGAAGATGAGTCTTTGGTAGCTGAGGTTATTGATAACACTACTTCAAGAGGAAGAACGTTAAGATTCTTATTCGACGGTTCTTACGACGAATTCAGAACGAAACTAAAAGAATTGGGAGAAACTCCGCTTCCAAAATATATCAAAAGAGCAGTAGAGCCGGAAGATGCAGAAAGATATCAGACAATCTATGCAAAGGTAGAAGGAGCAGTAGCTGCCCCTACAGCAGGTCTTCATTTTTCTAAGCATTTGATGAAGAGATTAGAGATCAAAGGGATCAATTTTGCAGAAGTTACACTTCACGTAGGATTGGGAACATTCAACCCAATTGAGGTAGAAGATCTTTCTAAGCACAAAATGGAGTCTGAAGAAATCATTATTGATGAGAAAAATGCAGAGCTTATCAACAGAGCGGTAGATTCTCACAGAAGAGTTTGTGCAGTAGGTACTACAACGATGAGAGCATTGGAAACTTCTGTTTCTTCAAACAAAAAGATCTCTGCTTTCAACGGATGGACTAATAAATTCATTTATCCGCCTCACGATTTCGGAGTTGCTACCTCAATGATTACCAACTTCCACACACCGAAGTCTACATTATTGATGATGATTGCTGCATTTGCAGGAAGAGATTTCGTAATGCATGCTTATGAAGAAGCCGTAAAAGAAAAGTATAAATTCTATTCTTACGGTGACGCAATGTTAATTCTATAAAAAGTAAAAAGAGCCAAGTTAAAAGTAATACAAGTAGAGATGAGACAAAATGATTTACTGATAAGGACTTTTACATTTGGAGTTAATTGTCTTAAATTTTTAAGAACACTTCCAAATGATTCCGAAAGTAAATTAATAAGATTTCAACTTGGAAAATCTGCTACTTCAATAGGTGCTAATTATGAAGAATCCCAAGCCGGATCTTCTAAAGCTGACTTTAGAAATAAAGTGAAAATTGCTTTAAGAGAAGCAAGAGAAAGCCATTTTTGGCTTCGGGTTTTAGAAGAACTGGATGGTTATGATTCTGAAGAATTTAAAGCTTTGCTAATTGAAAGTAGCGAATTGAAAAACATTTTGGCTGCAATAGTTAATAATACTAAACTTTAAAAACTTTTAACTTTTAACTTGGCTCTTTAATATTATGAAAGATATCCGTATATTATCACTAGACCAGCTTAAAGACTACTTTGTGTCTTTAGGAGAAAAACCGTTTCGTGCGAAACAGGTCTACGACTGGTTATGGAGTAAAAACCTCCATTCGATTGACGAAATGACGAATCTTTCCAAATCACTTCGTGAGAAAATTTCGGAAGAATATACCATTAATCCTGTTTCCGTAGACCTTCTTCAAAAAAGTTCTGACGGAACCATCAAAAACGGAGTGAAACTTCATGACGGACTGATGGTGGAATCTGTCCTTATTCCTACAGAAACAAGAACAACAGCCTGTGTATCTTCGCAGGTAGGATGCTCATTAAACTGCGAATTCTGCGCCACAGCCAAACTGAAAAGGATGAGAAACCTTGAAGTAGCTGAAATTGTAGATCAGGTAGCCCTGATTGACAGCCAGAGTAAAATGTATTTCGACAGACCGCTTACCAACATCGTATTTATGGGGATGGGAGAGCCGATGATGAATTACAAAAACGTAGTGGAAGCTATCAAAAAAATTACCCAGCCGGAAGGATTGGGAATGTCTCCAAGAAGAATTACCGTTTCTACATCCGGTATTCCTAAGATGATCAAAATGCTTGCAGATGATGAACTGCGTGTGAAGCTGGCTTTATCCCTTCACTCAGCTATCGAATCCAAGCGTAATGAGATCATGCCTTTCTCTGATAAATTCCCGTTGACGGATATTATGGAGTCTCTGCAATATTGGTATCAGAAGACTGGCTCTGTCATTACTTTTGAATATTGCGTATGGAAAGGAATTAATGATGGAGACGAAGATATCAAAGCTTTAATTAAATATTGCAAACAGGTTCCTTCTAAAATAAACCTTATTCAGTATAACCCAATTGGGGATGGAAAGTATGACCAATGCAACAAACAGGCGGAAGAAAATTATATCCGTCAGCTTGAAAATGCAGGAATTACTGTAATGGTCAGAAGAAGCCGTGGAGGTGATATTGATGCCGCTTGTGGTCAGTTGGCCAACAAAGCAACAGATTAAAATTTCCTTAAAAAAATCCTAAGGCTTTCTTAAAACATAGGTTAAAACCCTACCTTTGCACAAATTATTTTGTGATGATGGATTTTCTAATGAGCGAGGACGGGCTGGAAAATGTATATGCATGGGCTATTCCGTTGCATGCTACTGTTATTTTAGCTGAAATGATTTACAGCCATGTTTCAGAAGCTAAGCTATATAGTGGAAAAGATCTTGCTACCAATGTTTATCTGGCACTGATGAATTTTGGTCTGGATCTTATTATGAAAGCATTTGCCATGGGCGTAATGTTTTTCTTTTACGATCACAGACTTTTTTCATGGGATTTGAGTGTATGGTATCTGCTGGCTTGCTTTATCATCACAGATTTTGCCTATTACGTTTTGCATTACGTAGATCACCGTTCCAGAGCATTCTGGGCAGTTCATATCACACACCACAGCTCAGAATACTTTAACCTTACCACAGGATTCAGAAGCCCTGTTTTACAGCCGCTTTACAGATATTTGTATTTTTCACCACTTGCATTTTTAGGATTCAATCCATGGCATATTATGGTGGCTTACGCTATCGGACAGGTGTATGGAACATGGGTGCATACACAGACTGTGAAGAGTATGGGATTTTTGGAATATATTCTGGTAACTCCTTCTCATCACCGCGTACATCATGCTTGTAATGTGAAATATCTGGATAAAAATATGGGAATGTGTCTTATTATCTGGGATAAAATATTCGGAACCTTTCAGAAAGAAGATCCCAATATTCCTGTTAAATATGGTATTTATCCTAAAATGCCGGATAATAGACCAGATACTGTTCTTTTTTATGAATGGAGAAAGATCTGGAAAGATTTGAAACAACCGGGTTTAAAATTCACAGACAGAGTTAATTATATTTTCAACTCACCAGGATGGAGACATGACGGAACCGGAAAAACGGTAAGGCAATATCAGAAAGAGTATTTTGCAAAACAAGCGAAAAAGAAAGAACAACAGCAAAATCAGAAACAGCAGAAATCTGCTTAACTTCTGATTTAAAATCAATAGAAATCTAAGGGAAAAACGGGCTATTTTAGCTCGTTTTTCTGTTTTAAGAAGGGGATGACAAAAGTTGAAAGTAAAAGGCAAAAGGTAAAAGAGCCAGGTAATTTGCAAAAAAATATCTTTAACCCTCAAACGCATAAACACACCAGCTCACAATAAAACCCTATTTTTGTCCTATGAAAAAGCTTCTTCTCATTGTTACTCTTGTTGTCTTTCAATCTGCATTTTCCCAGCAGACCGACTTTCTGAAAATAAAAAAGTACAGAGCTAATTATCTGGATGACAAGATTGAAGAAACCTCAGGGCTGAATATTTTAAACGGAAAACTCTATACATTCAATGATAGCGGAAACCCGGCTCAGCTTTTTGAAATTGATAAAAAGAGTGGGGAGATTATCAGAACACTGAAAACTAACCTTATCAATACGGATTGGGAAGCTTTGACCAATGATGGCGAAAATTTTTATATCGGAGATTTCGGAAATAACGCCGGAACAAGGAAGGATCTGATGATTTATAAAGTTCCTTACGGGCGTCTTGATTCGTCCAATATCATTAAAATTCCAGGCTCGGAAAGGTCTTTAGACGGAACACGAATTTTATTTTATTACCCTGAACAGACTGAATTTATTTCTAAAAATACAAAGAACGATTTTGATGCAGAAGCTATGATTTATCTGAATGGAAAGCTGCATATATTTACCAAAGAATGGGCTTCAAAAGCAACTTCTCATTATATTGTAGATCCTCAAGTATCAGAATTGCAAAAAGCTGAAAAAATAGAAACCTATAAAACGGGTTTTGTCGTTACAGATGCTTCTTATTTTGATAAAAAACTTTATTTAGTAGGCTACACCAAGAAAACGGAGGTTTTTTTAGATGTCTTTACAGAGACAGAACCCGGAATATTTTTTAAAGAAAAACCAAAGCATTATTACCTTGGAACGGCGCTTTCATTATCACAGATTGAAGGAATAAGTGTAGACGAAACGGGAATTTATATCTCTGGAGAAAAATTCAGATCTCCATTGGGAACTACAAAACCCTCTTTTTATTTTATCCCCAAAGATCAACTCAGAGATTAATTTTATCTTAAAATTGAGCGAAAAAAATTATCTTTGTGAGAATTAATAATTATTCACCCAGCATTCGCAGATTGTGGCAAACATTGTAGAAGAGATTAAACGACCGATCAATGACGAAATGAAACTTTTTGAACAGAAGTTTTATGAATCAATGCAGAGTAAAGTAGCCTTATTGGATAAGGTAACCCGTTTTATTGTTACCACCAAAGGAAAGCAGATGCGTCCTATGTTTGTATTTCTTTGTGCTAAACTGGTGGGAGAAGTGACGGAAAAGACCTATCGTGGTGCTTCTATGATCGAATTGATTCACACGGCTACACTGGTACATGATGATGTGGTGGATGAAAGTTTTAAACGTCGTAATTTCTTTTCAATCAATGCTTTGTGGAAAAATAAAATTGCGGTTTTGGTAGGAGATTACCTTTTGTCAAAATCAGTTTTATTATCTACAGACCATAAAGATTATGACCTGCTTGGGGTAATTTCCAGAACCATCCGTGAAATGTCTGAAGGAGAGCTTCTTCAGCTTGAAAAAGCCAGAAAACTGGATATCACAGAAGATGTTTATTATGAAATTATTCGTCAGAAAACGGCCACTTTGATTGCTGCCTGCTGTGAGATAGGAGTTCTCTCTAATAATGCAGACGAAGCTCTTGCTAGGAAGATGATGGATTTCGGAACCTTTACAGGAATGGCATTCCAGATCAAAGACGACCTTTTCGATTATTTAAGTTCAAACGTGATCGGTAAGCCTGTAGGAATTGACATTAAAGAACAGAAAATGACACTGCCTTTAATTCATACCTTAAAGATAGCCGATGAAAAAGACAGAAAATACTATTTCGATACCATAAAACGTTATAATAACAATCCCAAACGTGTAAAAGAGCTTATAGAATTCGTTAAAAGCTCCGGTGGGTTGGAATATGCCATTACGGTTATGAAAGATTTCCAGCAGAAAGCGAAAAACATTCTGAATGAATTTCCGGATTCTGAAGCAAGAAAATCGTTACATATTATGCTGGATTACGTAATTGAGCGAAAATTTTAAATTAAATAATTTTCAGGGTTACAATAATAACAGCTAGGACTATACAAAATAAAGCGATTAAAAATAAATAATCCGCAATGTTCTCAAATGTAGATTCCCGCTTTATATTTTTCGTTCTGATCGCCAGAAAAGAAAAAAAACAGCTGCAGGCAAAAAGAATACAGGCAAATCCCGCAAATTCGTCCAAATGTGTATTCTGACTGATTTTAGCGATTTTTAACGAAGTAATAATAATCAGTGAAAATCCTAAAAGATTGCTCGAAGCGTTCAAAATGTGAGGTGACTTTTTTTCCATCATTTACAATTTTTATCAAAATAAAGCACAATTTTTTTTATTATCAAATTTTTAAAAAAGATTATTAAAAATTAAAATTAATTTAAAAAGTGTATATTAGCAAAATACTTGAAGATTAAAAACTTTTTTACTTAGCTATGCAAACAACCTATATTGAAACACAGCAAATATCCTTTCAAGATTTTAAAAATCAGATACTTGAAGACTACAGGTTAGGAAGGATTTCTCGTGAAATGTCTTATCTCGGAAGGAGAGAAGTACTTACGGGAAAAGCTAAATTCGGAATTTTTGGGGATGGAAAAGAACTTCCTCAGCTTGCAATGGCGAAAGTTTTCAGAAATGGAGACTTCCGTTCAGGATATTATAGAGACCAGACTTTTGCATTGGCAATAGATGCCTTAACAGTAGAAAGTTTCTTTGCACAGATGTATGCAGATACCAGCGTGGAAAGAGAGCCTGCTTCAGCGGGAAGACAGATGAACGGGCATTTCGCAACAAGAAGTTTAAATGAAGACGGAAGCTGGAAAGATTTGACAGCTCAAAAAAATATTTCTTCGGATATTTCTCCAACAGCAGGACAGATGCCAAGATTATTGGGATTAGCCCAGGCTTCTACTATCTATAAAAGCGTAAAATTTGACGGTTCAGAAAAATTCTCAAGAGAAGGTAACGAAATTGCTTTCGGAACTATTGGAGATGCTTCTACAGCAGAAGGACACTTTTGGGAAACTCTGAATGCAGCGTGTGCGCTTCAGGTTCCTATGATTGTTTCTATCTGGGATGACGGATACGGAATTTCTGTTCCTACAAAAAACCAGAGAGCAAAAGGGGACATCAGTGAAATGCTGAGCGGCTTCCAGAGAAAAGAAGGAGAAAACCAGGGATGTGAGATTATTCAGGTGAAAGCTTGGGATTATCCGGCATTATTAGATGCGTATGCTAAGGCAGAACATTTTGCAAGAACAGAAAGTGTTCCGGTAGTAGTGCATGTGATTGACGTTACTCAGCCTCAGGGACACTCTACATCAGGATCTCATGAAAGATATAAAAACGAAGAGCGTCTGGCTTGGGAAGCTGAGTATGACGGTCTGGCAAAATTCAAAGAATGGATTCTGAACTATTCTATTGAAATTGAAGGAAAAGAGGAAGTAATTGCTACCAGCGAAGAACTGGAAGCCATTGATGATGAAGCCAAAAAGATTGCAAAAGCAGGACAGAAAACGGCCTGGGAAAACTATCAGAAATCAATTTCAGAACTTATTCAGTCTATTTTACCTTTAGTGGAAAACCTTAAAGGTCAGAATGCTGAAGTGGAAACGTATATTGCTCAATTCAACAAATTGGTTTCAAAAGCTAAAAAAGATATCTTCCATTTGGTAAGAAAAGCTTTATTGGCAACAAGAGGGACAAACTCTGCAGAAAGAACTCAACTGATGCAGAAATACAATGAAGTAGCAGCTGTTGAAAAAGACAACTATTCTTCTCACTTATATTCTCAGTCTCAGTGGAAAGCTGAAAATATTCAGGAAATCAAACCTGTATATTCTGACAGCTCTGAAGATGTAGACGGAAGAGTAGTGATCAGAAATAACTTTGACAAAATTTTTGAAAAATATCCTGAAACCCTAATCTTTGGAGAAGATACCGGAAATATTGGTGACGTCAACCAGGGATTGGAAGGAATGCAGGAAAAATATGGTGCTTTACGTATCGCTGATACAGGAATCCGTGAAGCAACGATTCTTGGACAAGGAATTGGTATGGCGATGAGAGGTTTGAGACCAATCGCTGAAATCCAGTACTTAGACTATGTTCTTTACTGTTTACAGGGAATGAGTGATGATCTGGCAACAGTACATTACAGAACCAAAGGAGGTCAGAAAGCTCCATTGATCATCAGAACAAGAGGTCACAGATTAGAAGGAATCTGGCACTCAGGTTCTCCAATGGCGGGTATTCTTAACCTTTCAAAAGGTATTTTAGTATTGGTACCAAGAAATCTTACGAAAGCTGCCGGATTCTACAATACAATGCTTCAGACAGACGAGCCTGCGATCATTGTAGAATGTCTGAACGGATACAGATTAAAAGAAAAGCAACCAGATAATTTAGGTGACTTCACTGTTCCAGTAGGAAAAATTGAAGTAACTAAAGAAGGAAAAGACGTTACGTTGGTAACTTACGGTTCTACATGGAGAATTGTAACTGAAGCAGCTAACGAATTAGAAAAATTAGGAATTTCTGCAGAAGTGATTGACATTCAGTCATTGATTCCTTTCGATTTATCTCATGAAATTGCTGAAAGTGTTAAGAAAACAAACAGATTAGTCGTAATTGACGAAGATGTGGAAGGAGGAACTACAGGATTTATCTTACAGCAGATTCTTGAAAAACAAAAAGCATTCAGATATCTGGATTCAGATCCGTTGACGATCTCTGCAAATGATCACAGACCTGCCTATGCAAGTGATGGTGACTATTTCAGCAAGCCGTCTACAGATGATATGGTAGAAAAGATCTACGCAATGTTTAATGAAACAAATCCTCAGAAATATCCGGCGATATTCTAATTGGGATTTTAGATAAATTTTAAAACCGCTTCCTTTTTGGGAGCGGTTTTAGTTTTTATCATTATAGGAAATTTGTATATTTAAAGACTTATATAATGTTTTTTAGCTTATCTTTAAATCAATTCTATGAAACGGGTATCCATCATATATATGTTTTTTGCATTATTTTTTTGTCAAGCACAGAACTATAAAGAAGCTGAAATTTTAAATCAATTGGATTTGGCTTTTAATGGTAAACCAAGTCAGTATTTTCCTCAAAAGAAATCAGGTGAAATTCAATATAATTTTTTTCTGGATTTGGAGCATGGTTATTTTATGACAGCGGGAAACCGAATACATTTATATGGAAATGATGAAGGACAATGGGCTATAGTTTTTGAAAAAAATGGATATCAAAATAGAGCAACAAGAGCAGAAATAGAGCTTAATTATATTGGTAATTGTATTAGTTACTCAATAGAAAGACACGGAGAGATAAATTATATCAGTAATACTAATTATATTGTTTTAATTGATGGTGATGAATTCGTAAGAATAGAAAATAAAGAAGGAAGTGATTTAGAAAAATTCGAACATATTGGAGAACAGGTTAAAGAAATAAAAATCCGCAATCAATTTGTTCCTTTTAATTATGATTATAGAGATTATGAGAAAGTAGGAATTAAAATAGAAAACCTTGATAGTGATAGGCGGCTGATAGGGTTTGGAGATTTAATAAGATATTATAATGAAACAAATCCTTCATTACTCTATGCTTCAGAAGATGAAATAAAAATGCATATTCCCAAGAAACTAAAAAAAATAATGACTATAGACAAGTTTCATTATGACAGGGCAATTTTACCAAGCAAGCAGGAAACCTATAAGATGATAGCCAAGGTTTTGGTTACCAGAGATTCTTCTTATTGGAAACCTACATTGCCTTTTAATAATCATTGGAGTAACTGGGAATCCGGAAACATATAACTTTAATCCTTTTCTGCTAAAGTAATCCTCAGTTTATTCAAAGTATTCATCAAGGTGATACTTGCAGTAAGCTCTACAATTTCCCGCTCTGTAAATTGATCTATAAGCTTTGCTTTGGTACTTTTCCAATTATCTTTGCTGTCAATGAGAGCCTCTGCCTATTCTAAAACAAGCTTTTGCTGATCATTGAATGCACGGGTATGTTTCCAGCCCGGAAGCCTGTTGATGACATCCTGTTCAAAGCTAAAATCGGATAATTCTTTAGCGTGATAACTGCAGCAATAACACAGCCATTGATTTGAGAAACACGCAGCTCCACTAAAGCGATCAGCTTTTCATCAATACCGGATTTTCTAATGCTGTGGTGGGCTTTATAAAGATTCCCAATCGTTTCCTTTGCAATGTCTTTGTAATTCATAATGAATATTTTTCTGCAAATTTGCATCAGAAATGATTTAGAACCTATATGCTTACATTTTGGTGATATACTTACCTTTTTGAAAGTGCTCAATTATAATAAATAAAAAATGAAAGAAATAATTTCATTTTTGAAGTCCCGAAAATGGGCACTCATTATTTCGCTACTCTATGTAGGAACCGGAACATTGGCAGTATGTTCAGCTTACGGCAGCGATCCATTATATGGTGAATGGACTTTATATGCTTTGCTGATAACATTTCCTGTGTCAGTTTTAAGTTTTGCCTGCAGATATGCTGATCCCAGTATATGGCCCGTTTTTTTGATTCAATTTATTATGTTTTTAATTACATTTTTTATTTTATCCCTATTTATAAAAAGTAAGCCGGATAATTAATAAATGATATTCAGAACTGTTTTAAAAAGCAAAAAGCCATCAAATATTGACAGCTTTTTTATTTTTTACATCTTCATTCAAAAAGAACAATCTTTATCTTCATGCTGTCCTTTTACCTGATATTTTGCTTCCCATTCTTCCAGCAAATAGAGAATAGGCAACAAAGCCAATCCCTTTTCTGTAAGAGAATATTCTACTCGCGGAGGAAGTTCTTTAAACTCTTCACGGATAACCAATCCATCGGTTTCCATTTCTCTCAGCTGATCAGTCAAGACCTTTCTGGAAATGACATTAATGCGTACTGCCAGTTCCCCAAAGCGTAACTTCCTGTCTTTAATAACAAGAACAATAATAGGCTTCCATTTACTTCCCAAAGCGGCCATTGCCTTACCCAGAGGACAGCTGTATTGCATTAATTCATTCTTTTTCATAAGGCGAAATTTATTTTAAATAATCGTAAGAAATTAGAATTCATACGTTACTTGGATGTTACTAATGTAAGTTACTGCGAAGTTACCACTATTTTTTCAATAAAAGATACAAAAGTGAACTATTATTAGTTACTTTGTGTAACAATTATAAAATATAAATTTAAATATGAGCACATCATCATTATTTAAACCGTTTCAATACAAGAATTTACAGCTTAAAAATAGAATTGTAATGGCTCCCATGACCAGAGCACAGTCTGATAATGGAGTTCCTACACAGAATATCGCAGACTATTACGGAAGAAGAGCCGCTTCAGAAGTAGGATTGATTCTTTCCGAAGGAACGGTAATCAACAGACCGGGATCCAAAAATATGCAGAATATTCCTGATTTCTATGGAACAGAAGCTTTAAACAGCTGGAAAAACGTCATTGATACCGTACATCAGAATGGAGGTAAAATGGGACCTCAGATTTGGCACGTAGGAGACACAAGAATGTCAGAAGACTATCCTTTGGTTCCAATGGAAAAAGCTTCAACAATGACTATTGAAGATATTCAGGATACGATTGCCCAGTTTGCAGCCTCTGCAAAATCAGCGAAAGATCTTGGTTTCGACTGTATTGAAATTCATGGCGCTCACGGATATCTTATCGACCAGTTTTTCTGGGAAGTTACCAATACTAGAACTGACGAATACGGGGGCAAAACATTAAAAGAAAGAAGCAGATTTGCTGTAGAGGTAGTAAAAGCTATCAGAGCAGCAGTAGGAGAGGACTTTACTATTATCATCCGTCTTTCACAGTGGAAACAGCAGGATTATAAGACCAGACTGGCATTTACTCCAAACGAAATGGAAGAATGGTTGTTGCCATTAAAAGAGGCTGGTGTAGATATTTTCCACTGTTCACAGCGCCGTTTCTGGGAACCTGAATTTGAAGGTTCTGATTTAAATTTTGCAGGATGGGCTAAAAAAATTACCGGGCAGCCAACCATTACAGTAGGTTCTGTAGGCTTAAACGGAGATTTCCTGAATGCTTTTGCAGGACAGGGAACAGAAAAAACAGATCTTACGGAACTGATCAGAAGACTAGACAATGAAGAATTTGATCTGGTTGCTGTAGGAAGAGCTATTTTGCAGGATCCTCAGTGGGTACAGAAAATCAAAGACGGAAACACAGAAGCTCTTCTTGATTTTTCAGCAGAAAGTATGAACGTTTTATTTTAATACCGGGAATGAATTGGTGATTCGCTTCGCTGTCAGTTTTTTAACAGCATAATTTATTCACTGCGAAGTAAAATTGACAATTCAACCGGTATTAAATCAGCATAATTCACTTTATTTTATATTTAATTTTCACCTATTTATTAAAGAATCGGCTTTCAGGATTTCCTGAAAGCCGATTTTGTCAATTTATGGACATTCTACTGAATCTGGTACACATTTCCAACGGGGAGGAATTCCATTGCTTCCCGGGATATAGCAGGCTGTGGTTCCCGGCGTACACTCTGGAGCATTCCCTCCATTAATTTTCTTTAAATCTGATTTTAATAGCTTTTTAAGATTTTTCATAGGTAATAATTTGTTGATTGATACAAATATAATATTTTTTGGAAGCGGGACAATACTTTGCACTAGAATGTGAAATATTATTGTACTTTAATACATATGTTTTTGAAACTATTATATTTACCTTCCTAACAGCAACGTCATGTCTCAAATCACAACATATTGGATACAATTTTTAAACAGTTTGAACGGTAGTTCGTCAGAATTACCAGAATTAGCAGGTTTCTTTCATTTTGGAGGAAAAGAAGATGCAACATCTATTGCAAAACTTGTCATATCCGGTATTAAAACGGCTACGGGTTCATTGCTTTGGGTGTTTGAGTCAGAAAATAATCCAGTTCCTTCGGTAGGAGAATATAATATCATTACAGATTCTGACGACCGTCCGGTCTGTATTATTGAAACTATATAACTGTCGGTAATTCCCTTTGATAAAGTAGAAAGAAAGTTTGCTTATGCCTGTGGAGAAGGAGACCGGACTTTGGAAAGCTAGAGGGAAATGTATTGGGAATATATTCAGGCTGAATATGAACGTATTGGAAAAATACCTGGATCCAATATCCCTATGGTCTGTGAATATTTTAAAGTAATGTATAAAGAATCTCTGATAGAAAACAATATTTCAGAATAAAACAAACCCGCTTCCGGAATTTCCGGAAGCGGGTTTTAACAGATTTAAATATCTAAAACTGCCTTAAACAGGCAGAAATGATTTCTTCTATAAACCAATATTCTTAGTTGGCTTCAATTGCTTTAAGATGTTTTTCGGGATTGCATTTTTGTGAACAAGAATAGCCGTTGATTTGTATTCAACATAAGGTCTTGTTACATAAATATATCCGGCGAAATCATTGGTTACTCCCCATGAGTTTTTCACCATATAATATTCTTTACCCGTCTGGTCTTTTGCCAAACCTACGATGTGCATACCGTGGTCATCCGTTGTAGAAAGGTTGTTCAACGCTTTCTGACGCATATCTTCAGTAATGGTTTTATCTTTTTTAGGTTCAGTAAACAATGTCTGCTTGTTTTCTGCGGTAATCTGATCAAGATCCATATCCGGAACGTAAGCTACCCCGTTTTTGTAAGAAAAATAAGGCTCAGAAACATCGGTTGCCCAACCTACAGAATATCCTTTAGTTACTGCATTGTCAATGATCGCTGTAAGATCTTTCATCGGAATATTCCAGTCAGAATCGTGGCTCCAGTTATCAGGAATCGGAACTACAAATTTCTGGAAATAAGGATAGTCTTTATAAGAAGATAATTCTACGTAATCTTCAGGATTAATTCCTACTACTTCCTTAGCAAATGTTTTTGGCGTGTAGTTTTTTCCTTCATAGGTGAAGTTAGCAGGTACTTTTCCTAAATACTCATCAAGAATAGCATCTACGGAATCCATCCAGTTATCTGTCAGTTTTCCTTTTGAAGAAGCCTGAACTAAACTATCAAGAACCGGTTTCAGTTTCTCCTGCATTTCTTTGAAGTTGTTTGTAGTCTGTCCGGATTTTAATCCCGTATAAACATCCTGAGGAACCGCTCCATATTTCTTGTACATATTGATCACATCGTGAAGTTCTCCTCCGTCACCCCAGCTGATAGCTCCATTATTCAGAACGTATAATTTTGCTTTATCATGATAAGAGTTTCTTGCTGTAAAAATTTCAGCAAGATCTACAGGTTTTTTGCCCATTCTCTGCATTTCAGATTCAAGGAATGAGTTTCCGGAGTAACTCCAGCAAGTTCCTGAAGAACCTTGGTTCTTTACAGAAGTTGCACCCACGTCTTTTAACGTTGTGAACTGAAAATTAGCATTTTGTGATTGGTTGTTTTTTAACTTGTTGATTAAGTCATCTTGGGCAAACATCATACTTCCTGCAGACAAAACAAAAAGTAATGATGCAATTTTGGCATTTTTCATTACTATAAAAAGATTATTTATATTAAGAGTCGTTGTTAATAGAGATTTGTTACACAAGGAAAAGTTAAATTTGAAATGAAAAAAAATACTAAAAAACTAGAAATTTGATTTACAGTTTTGCTTTTTCTTATTTAAATAAAAAAAGTTAACCATGTTTCCAACCTTCACAAAAGTTTCTGCATCTATAATAGTATAACTCCTGACTATGGAACAAGAATTATTATTGGAATGCCAGCGCAGCAACCGCAATGCCCAGCGGAAAGTTTACGAGAAAATGGCGGGCAGGCTTTACGCAGTCTGCAGACGCTATTTGAAAAACGATGAAGACATAGAAGAAGTATTAGCCGATACATTCTACAAAATCTTTACGAAAATTAACCAGCTTCAGAATGCTGATACTTTTGAAGCATGGGCGAGAAAAATTGCGGTAAACGAATGCCTGCAGAAATTAAGAACCAATAAAGGACTGTTTATTTCCTTGGAAGAAAACTTCATTGATCATTCTGCAGGAACTACAGAAAACCTTTCCCTGGAAAAAGACATTCTGAGTTTACTGAATTTTCTACCGGAAGGCTGCAGAGCCATCTTTAATCTTTTCGCTATTGAAGGGTATCCTCATAAGGAGATTGCAGCCATGCTTTCCATTAGTGAAGGTACTTCAAAATCTCAGCTCAATTTTGCAAGAAAAAAGCTACAGGAACTTCTCGTTAATCAAAACATTTAAACTTTTACAACAATGGAAAATAATCATATAGATCAACAATTCAATGAAGCGTCTAAGCTTTCAGAAGAACCAACAGTTTTTCCTGGTTTTGAAAAAGTTTGGGGGAAAATTGAAGAAAAATTAGATACAAAAGAAGAGAAAAAGAGAATGATTCCTCTTTGGCTGCCATATGGTATTGCTGCGAGTCTGGTGATTGGCATGGGAGCATTTTATTTTATGAATAAAAAAGAATCTGCTGAACCTTTAAAGCCTGTGATAGCAGAAAATACAACATCAAGGGGCCCAATTAACAAATCTGATATTGCAAAAATAGAAAGTACCATAAAAGAAAATATCAGAAAAGAAGAACTGCCTGTAACTGTTCCTAATCCTATAGCATATCAGTCTCCGCCTATTGTAATAATGGAACCTTATAAGCCTTATCCTACTTGCAGCTTACCACGGCCAGTTGAAGCTCCTGATAGAATAACAGCATCTTTACCTCAAATTTATAATGATACCTTACAAACAAAACAGATTGAAGAGGTTGTAGTAATGGGGTATTCAAAAGTGGTTAAAAGAAAGGAAATGACAGTATCCAGTACCGTTACAAGTTCTGTCAGTAACCTGCCCCAGCCTGCGGTTTATTCTTCCTTGCAGGGGACTGCACAGGGAATTCAAATCAATGGATCAGGGAATCAAGGGACTAATATCGCTCCGGGATATATTAATATTAAGAATCAGTTGGTGATCAGAGGAGCGGCTTCTATAAAACAGGAAAACAAAGCTCTATATGTTGTGAACGGAATGATGACAAATGACGAAGATTTCAGAAAATTAGACCCTAACAAAATTGAAAGCATTAATGTTCTGAAAGGAAATTCTGCGACCGCAATTTATGGAAGTAAGGCAGCAAATGGAGTTATTGTAGTGACTACCAAAGATCTTTCCAGAAGAGAAAGAAAAAAACTTAAGAAGCTTCAGGAGGAAATCAGTAAACAGCAGCAGATTACCCCGGCTACTCAAAATAATGAAAGCTATGATGCTTTTGTTGAAAATCCTTTTGAGTTAACCCGAAACCAGCCTTTATCTACCTTTTCTATAGATGTTGATAATGCCTCTTATTCCAACGTAAGAAGAATGATCAATAATGGGCGGGTCGTTGATAAGAATGCTGTGAGAATCGAAGAAATGGTTAATTATTTTAAATATGATTACCCTCAGCCTGAAAACGGAGATCCTTTTTCCATCAATACAGAATACAGCGACGCCCCATGGAATCCTAAGCATAAGTTACTTAAAATAGGGCTTCAGGGAAAAAATATTCCAATGGATAAATTACCTGCTTCCAATCTGGTGTTCCTTATTGATGTTTCAGGTTCAATGAGTGATGAAAATAAATTACCATTATTGAAATCTTCCTTTAAAGTTTTGCTGAATCAGCTCAGACCACAAGATAAAGTGGGAATTGTAGTCTATGCCGGAAGTGCGGGAATGGTTTTGCCACCTACATCAGCAGGAGAGAAGAATAAAATTATTGAAGCATTAGATCATCTTCAGGCCGGAGGAAGTACAGCTGGTGGAGCAGGTATTCAATTGGCCTATAAGCTGGCAGAGGAGAATTTCGTGAAGAATGGTAATAACCGTGTTATTATTGCAACAGACGGAGATTTCAATGTAGGAACGTCTTCTACCTCGGATCTTAAAACGTTGATTGAGGACAAAAGAAAGTCCGGAGTTTTTCTTACCTGCCTGGGTTTTGGAATGGGTAATTATAAAGACAATACCCTGGAAACCCTTGCCGATAAAGGAAATGGAAATTATGCCTATATTGATAATATGCAGGAAGCTAATAAGTTTTTGGGGAAAGAATTTGCGGGAAGTATGTATGCCATTGCCAAAGATGTAAAAATTCAGATTGAATTTAATCCTGAATATGTAAAATCATACCGTTTGATTGGTTACGAGAACAGAAAACTGAAAAATGAGGACTTTACAAACGATAAGATAGATGCCGGAGAACTGGGAAGCGGGCATACCGTTACTGCTTTGTATGAAGTGATCCCTGCAGATGTAAACTCGGACTTTGCTCCTAAAGAAAGTGATTTGAAATATACCCAAAAAGCTTCTTCGAAGGGATTTGGAAATGAGCTGGCAACCATAAAATTCAGATATAAAAAGCCTGACGGAGATATCAGCCGGGAAATAACCCAGGTCGTTAAAAATACTGATAACAGAATATCTTCAGCAAGTCCGGATTTTAAATTTGCTTCTTCCGTGGCGTGGTTTGGTTTGGTTCTCAGAAATTCAGAACTGATTACGAAGAAAGACCTTTCCGATATTGAGAATCTCGCAAAAGAAGGAAAAAATAAAGATGAAGAAGGCTACCGATCAGAATTTATAAGACTGATAGAGAGCTATAAAACAGTTCAGAAGTGATTTTAAGAGGAGATATTTCTTCGGGTAATTTCTCCTCTACATTCACAGGAATCTGTTTTATTTAATAATGATGGAGGTTTAAATTAATTTTAATAATTTCCTGCCGAAATTAATAGTAGATGAAAAAAATTGTAATAACCATGTTAGGGCTTGCCGCATTGACAAGCTGTAAAACTCAAAAAAATACTGAAACATCCGGTGAACCAAAGACTTACAATATTCGTAAAGATAAGGATCAGGATGGCATTCCTAATAAGCTGGATAAGTGTCCTGATATTGCCGGACCTGTAGAAAATGACGGATGTCCTTGGCCAGAGTCGGACGGAGACGGTGTTATTGATAAAGACGATGCATGTCCTACAGTACCCGGACCACCTGAAAATAACGGCTGTCCATGGCCAGATACAGATGGTGATGGTATTTTGGATAAAGATGATGCCTGTCCTACAGTTCCGGGAATGCCGGAGTATAATGGCTGTCCGAAACCAAAATCAGTGACTGCAATGGAAGTGTCAAGTAGCAGATCAGAGAGATTCTATGAATCAGCAAGGGTTTACAACCATCAGGTTGGAGAAAAAAATGTTGAAAAGACTGCAAAAAAAGCCAATCAGGATATTGATTATAACAATGAAGAATATGCAGCGTTAGTTGAAAATGCATTTGAGCTGACAAGCAGTCAGCCTCTTTCTACCTTCTCTATTGATGTAGACAATGCATCCTATTCCAATGTCAGAAGAATGATTAATTATGGAAATAAAGTTGATAAAAATTCAGTGAGGGTAGAGGAGATGGTCAATTATTTTAAATACGATTATCCCCAGCCTGAAACGGGTAATCCTTTCTCGATTAATACTGAATATGGTAATTCTCCATGGAATCCTAAGCATAAGTTACTTAAAATAGGGCTTCAGGGAAAAAATATTCCAATGGATAAACTACCAGCCTCCAATATTGTTTTTCTTATTGATGTGTCTGGTTCAATGAGTGAGGAAAATAAGCTGCCGCTGCTGAAGTCTTCTCTTAAAGTTTTACTGAAACAGCTCAGACCTAAAGATAAAGTAGGAATCGTAGTATATGCAGGAAATGCAGGAATGGTTCTTCCTTCTACATCAGCAGGAGAAAAAGACAAAATTATTAAGGCGTTAGATAATCTTCAGGTTGGAGGAAGCACTGCAGGAGGAGCAGGAATTGAATTGGCTTACAAACTGGCAAAGGAAAACTTTATCAAAGGAGGAAATAACAGAGTTGTTCTGGCAACAGATGGCGACTTTAATGTAGGAGCTTCTTCCACTACCGATATCGAAAAACTGATTACAGAAAAAAGGAAAACAGGGATTTTCCTTACCTGTCTTGGCTACGGAATGGGCAATTATAAAGATAATAAAATGGAAATCCTTGCCGATAAAGGAAACGGAAATTACGCCTATATCGATAATATGCAGGAAGCCAATAAATTTTTGGGAAAAGAATTTGCAGGAAATATTTATACCATTGCTAAAGATGTGAAAATCCAGATTGAATTTAATCCTAAGTTTGTAAAATCTTACCGTTTAATAGGCTATGAAAACAGAAAACTAAGAAATGAAGATTTTATCAATGATAAAATTGATGCAGGAGAGTTGGGAAGCGGCCATACAGTTACAGCTTTGTATGAAATTATTCCGGTCAATGTAGAGTCAGAATTCACTCCAAAAGCAACAAAATTAAAATACTCTGAAACTTCAGGAACAACAAATTTTGGAAACGAACTGGGAACTGTAAAATTCCGGTACAAAAAGCCTGACGGAGACAAAAGTGTGGAAATCAGTAAAGTGATTAAAAAAGAAAGCACCTCTTCCATAAGTCCGGATTTTAAATTTGCTTCTTCCGTGGCGTGGTTCGGTTTGGTACTCAGAAACTCAGAACTGATTACAAAAAAAGATCTTTCAGATATTGAAAACCTGGCTAAACAAGGAAAAAATAAAGATGAAGAAGGCTACCGATCAGAATTTATAAGGCTGATAGAGAGCTATAAAACAATTCAAAAATAAACCTTGAAAAAAGAAATTTCCCCCGAAATTTCTTTTTTCTTATTTTTAAGCATACTAATAACTGGATGAAAAAGAATTATTTGCTGTTATTGCCGTTTACCATTACTATTTTGCAGGCGCAAAATTCACAATTATATTATTCTGGAAAATTTTTAACACCTAAAAATAAAGCGCAGAATTTTTTAAAGATTCATAATAAAAACAGTGGAGTTTATGAGCTTACTGATGATAAAGGATTTGCCATTATTGCTGCCAAGCCCTATGATACGCTCGTATGGAATCAAGGGAAAAATACCCATGTTATTGCTACCTATGAGCTGAGAGAATTAAAATCGATTCTGGAAAATCAAACGGCAAAGGTAAGTGTAGAGAATATTTACAGCAAAGCTTATGACAGTCTGGTTTCAAAAGAGACTAAAGATGAGTTCAGTATTGAAAAAGCGAAGACCCGGTTAAGTAAAAATTCCTATCCGTATTTTGATAAAGTAAGAAAAGTAAGGCAGAAAAATGACAGTATTTATATCTTAAAAAGTCTCGATCAGAGAACATTCCTGTTGAATGGCAGCTTTACAACATCTGTTGATATTAAAAACAGAAATACCATCCCGGGCACTCAAAATAACTATGCACAGGGAAGATCAGAAAACGGAAACTTAGTATGGAAAGGCCCTGAAACCAATGAAATGTTCAGTTTTGGACCCGATATTTCTGCATTGGGATTTAACGGACAGCCTTATGAATACGATCAGAATGGAAAGCTAATTCCCTGGGCTGGCGGACTTCAGCGTGCACAAAAATATAATAACACCCTATTTAAAACTACGATAGGACACAATAACCAACTGAATGTAAATGCCATCATAAAAGAGAAGGATAAAGAAAAAATACGCCTTTCACTAAACCTTGGTCAGCAAAAGAACCAGATGTATTTCATAGATCAGTTTGATATTGCTAACGCCTTTAAAGCAAAATTAAATACAAATTTTTCCGGATATTTTATAAATCTTGCCTTTAATTACGAAGAAGATAAAGCAACCAACACCAACAGAATAGGATTGTTCAACAGAGCCTATCAGAATTCATTGCTTACGCCCATATCTTTTTCCAACGAACAAAACACTTTCCTGAGTAATGGCTCCCAAAGAAGCTACAGCCAATACGCAGACAACCCTTCCTTTCTTTTTGAGCAGGATAGCAAATACCGGTATCAGAACCGTCAAAGACAGTTTAGTCTGAATGTTATGAAAACCTGGGGAGATTTCAGATTGAATCTTAGCCAGTCTTATGAAAATGATAATATCACGAACTGGGATCAGTACAAATCTTCTACCTATGGTTTTGCCAATAGGGTTTTTAATGAAAGGACTCAGAATAACAGTTTGTACCATTCTAATCTGTTGGGAACATATACGTTGGGGCAGTATGATTTTAAAAATATATTCAGTCTGAATTTTATTTTGAATGATAGAAAATCTGATGTTTATAATAGTTTTGTGAATCAAAAATCACTTTATCAAAGAACTTCTCAGGATCATATTTTTAATTATAATATGGAGATTAATGAGTATGATTTTGAAGCAGGCTTTAACCTGGGAAATTCATTTTACATTTCTAATACCTCTCTTAAAAATAATTATTGGCTTCCAAAAGCTAACTTTTATGTAAAATTCAATGATATATTCGATTGGAATAATTATGATTTTAAACTGGTTGGAAGTTACACTCAATTAAGCGCAGAACCTGAAATTACAAGGTCTTATGCATCCTATTCAACCACTTTACTGAATGCACAAAACTATAACCAATATTTCCCTGTACAGGAAGTTGAAAGTTTCAGAAATTTATCCAATATCAATACTAAAGAATGGAAAATAGGAGCCAGATTAAACCTTGGCTATAAAGTAAGTCTAGATGGTGAGTATTTCAATAGAAAAAATACAGACGATGCATTTCCTGTTTTTGAAAACAATCAGTTAAGATTAAAAAATATTGCAGATCATACATACAGTGGGTACGAATTCAATTTTGCCTACGAACGTTTGCGTTTGGGATATGATATGTATATGACCCATAAAGTTTCATTTTTCAAATATAAAGACATTGTAGACCGGGTAGCTCCCGGATATCAGGATTTGGCGGTTTCAGGGTTTAAAGACATTTATAAAACCTTGTCGGAAGGGCAGGTTCTGGGAGCTGTGATGGGAAGTTATTTTGAAAGAAATGCAGCGGGGCAACTGATTATTGATGAGTTCGGATTTCCTGAAAAGGCAGCCGGAATGAAAATTATTGCAGATCCTACACCGGATTTTGTAATGAAATTCAACCATAATTTTGTGTATAAAAACTTTTCTTTAGATCTCAATTGGGAGTGGAAAAAAGGCGGTCACCTCTGGAACGGAACCCAGGCAGTTCTTGATTATTACGGCCGTTCTGACAACTCTGGTGAAGAAAGGAATATTAAAAATTATATTTTCGAAGGCGTACAGGCGAATGGAACTGCCAATCAGACTCCTGTTGATTTTTATGACCCCAATCACAGCGTTCAGGAAAACAGATGGTCGAGGTACGGCTATCTGGGAGTGGCAGAAAACTATATTCAAAAGGCAGATTATATAAGAATCAACAATATCTCTTTGTCTTCTGATTTTCCGATTAACAACAGGAAACAGAACCTCAGGCTGACATTTTACGTAAATAATATAATGCTTTGGCAGGCCAATAAAGGTGTAGATTCCAATCAGAATTTTTATGATATGGAGAACGGAAGAGGGCTGGATTTTTTCAACCTTCCTTCTTTTAAAACTTTTGGATGCATTGTTTCACTTAGATTTTAACCTATGAATTTCAAATTTATTTCAACCTGTATCATCCTGCTGAGCTTATTGTTATCAACGGTTTCTTTGAAAGCCCAGCAAACATTTCAGGACTTTGAGAAAGAGAAAACCTATATTCAGACTAACCATGTTTTTTATAAGCCTGGTGAAGGAATGTATTTTAAAATATACGTGGTAAAAGGCAATAATAACCTTCCGGCAGAAGACAGTAAAGTGGTTAATTTTGAAATCATAGATCCGGCAGGAAGCACCGTAAGAAAATTGAAATATGAAATTACCAATGGATATGCTCAGGGATATTTCTATTTTGACAGTGATATGAAGGGTGGAATTTATAAAATCCGGACTTTTACGAACTGGATGCAAAATGAAGAAGGAAAAAATGCTTTCGAAAAAGAAATTACTCTTCAGAAAATTGTATCACCCAGAATTTTAATGAAGCTGGATTTTCCTAAAAAAGGATATGGCCCGGGCGATGAGGTGAGCGCTGATTTTTCAATGCGAAGCCTCAGCAATCTTCCCATTCCTTTTTATGAAGCAGATTATACTGTAATGCACAACGGAGAAACCATTTCAGAAGGAAAATTTATTACTGATAAAGAAGGAAAAAAACTCTTGACTTTTAAACTTCCTGATGCTTTGAAATCCTCCGATGCCCTTTTAAATATCAAAGTGAATTTTGACGGATTTACCGAATCTATTTCCAGAAATATCCCCATTGTTCTGAATAATCTGGATGTGAAATTTTTACCAGAAGGAGGAACTTTTATCAACGGAATAGAACAGAATATCGCGTTTAAAATTTTGGATGAATTTGAAAAACCTGTGGATGCTGTTTTGGCTGTATACAATCAAAATCATGAAAAGATAAAAGAAATTTCAGCCTATAATTTCGGGATGGGAAGCTTCCGGTTTACCCCTGAAAAAGGAGAAACCTATTATGCAAAAGTGCTGAAACCGGAGAATATAGCTCAGACTTTTAATTTTCCGGCCGCAAAAGATGAAGGAGTGGTTTTAAATGTTCAGAGTGGAAACAAAAAACTGGCTTTTACTATCATTTCAACACGGGAAAAATCAATTACCCTGAAAGGAAGTTTCAGAGGAAAAGAACTGTACAACAAAGTTATTTTACTGAAAAACGGTACGAATTCTCTGGAAGTTGAGGAGAAAGATTTTCCTGTAGGCATTTGCAGATTCACAATTCTGGAAAATAATATTCCATTGGCAGAACGTGTGGTTTTCACCAATAAAAAGAATCAGCTCAATATAAAAGTTACTCCTGTAAAAAAACATTACCAGCCAAGAGAAAAAGTAATTCTGAATATTGAAACTACCGATGAAAATAGTAAACCCATTCCGGCAAATCTGGGACTAAGTGTGGTGGATGACAAACTTTGGACGTACGCAGATGACAAGCAGAACCATCTCATCTCATGGCTCCTGATGGACTCTGAGCTGAAAGGTAAAATTGAAAAGCCTCAATTTTATTTCGATAAAAAAGAAGAAAAAGCAGATAAAAGCTTGGATCTTGTAATGCTGACCAACGGTTACAGATACTTTGAACTGATCCCGGAAGTTCTGAAAACTAACAAATACAAATACCTTCCCGAAAAGAAAAATACCATTTATGGTGTAGTGGAAGATGAGCACAGGAAAGCAGTGAAAGCAGACGTTTTTCTTGTAGGTACCAATGATAAAAAGATCCTGAAACAGACTGTTGCCGAAAACGGGAAGTTTTATTTTTCAGATTTAGATGCAGGAAATTATTACAAAATTATTGCAAAATCTTATCAGCCTAAACAAAAACTGAACATCAGAATTTTATCTTATGATCTTGATATTAATCCTTTAGAAAAACAAAAGTTGTCCAATATAGATGTAGAAGAAATAGTAAAAGAAGCCGAAAAAAAGGAAGAAACAAAAGAAAACAGAAACAATACCAGCCAGATAAACCGTCCGGGAAGATCAAAAACTGATACAATCAGTAAAAATAAGAGTATTGAAGAAGTAGTTGTAATAGGCTATAGTTCAATGAGTAAGGATAAGAATACGATGGCCTCTACCACCATAACATCTTCTTTAGAAACTCAAAACCCCAATATAACTTCTCTGCTAAGCGGGAAAGTGGCAGGATTAACGGTAACTTCTTCTGGAGTTCCCGGAGCAGGAACTCCAATTAATATCAGAGGTGCTGCTTCTATTGCCAATAAAGCTCCATTATTAATTGTAGATGGAGTTCCTGTAGAAAATTTTAATACCATTATCAACCCGAATGATATCAACAGCATTACCGTTCTGAAGGATGCTGCTGCTACCACCATCTATGGAAGCAGAGCCTCAAATGGAGTGGTTATTATTACTTCCTATAAAAATGGCGGCTCACAAATCAAATGGGATATCACTCCAAAATCGTATATTGCTGTAGAAAGTTTACCATCCGGAAGATTGGTATCATATGCTGCTGGAAGAGAATTTGCCTATCCGGAATATGAAACCACCAATACTTCCTACCGTTTTGATTACAGGGAAGCACTTTACTGGAATCCAGTTGTAGAAACCGATAAAAACGGAAAAGCTAAGGTGGAGTTTTATAATTCAGATGCCAATTCCACCTTTAGAGTAATGACAGAAGGTATTTCTGCAACCGGACTTTTAGGAAGAGATGAAACCACCTATGCTGCACAGAGTCTTATTTCTATTGATGCTAAAATTCCGCAGTACCTGACAAGAACCGATCAGATGACAATTCCTGTAGTCATTAAAAATAATTCTTCCGAAATCCGTACAATGACCATGGATGTGATTGTTCCTAATCATGTAAAACTAGTCAGTTCTGACAGTATTATTACTTTAAAACCACTAGAATCAGGAAGGCTGTTTGTCAAAATTCAGACCGATGAGGTTATCAATTCTGATATCCAGTTTTCTGTCAGATCAGGAGATTTCAGAGAAACCATGATTCTTCCGTTTAAAGTAGAAGAGAAGGGATTCCCACACCGTTTTTCTATCATTAATAATAGAACAGAAGATCTTAAAATCAATATCCCGGAATATATCAACGGAAGCCTGTATTCATCCTATTATGTATTTGAAAACACAGCTTTGAAACTATTTGAAGACCTGGAGCAGCTGAAAAGAGAGCCTCACGGATGCTTTGAGCAGCTTTCCTCAACAGTATATCCGAATATTTTTATCCTGGATTATTTAAAATCAAAAAAGAAAATTGATGCAGCAACAGAAAATCAGATAGTTAAAAACCTGAAAAGAGGCTTCCAGAAAATGCTGAGCTATAAAAATAAAGACGGAGGTTTCGGATATTTCAGTTCCGAAGAATCAGATGTTGCACTTTCCGCATTTGCATTATTAGAGTTTACAGATTTAAAAAAATATGTAAATCCGGATGTGAAGATTATTCAGGGACTTTCCTCATTTATTTTATCCAGAAAAAGTGGAAATGGGTTATTTGAAGTGAGAAGACCCTATGAATCCAAAAAAACATACTCCGAATATTCATGGTCGAGAAATATGTACGTTGTATATGCTTTATCCAAATTAGGTTTCAAAAATGAAATTGAAGATACCTTTCAGGTAACGCTGAAAAGAGCTCTGGCTACAAAAGATACCTATCAGCTGGCTTTGCTTGCCAACGCAGCTTCCAATCTAGGAAAACAGCAGGAATATGACGATCTGATGAAAATTCTGGACATACAATATGAAACGAAGAAAGTAAAATCTGAAGTTACTTTTACAGGCTCATGGGGAATATCTGCGGATGCGGAAACGCTTTCATTATATATTATGGCACTTCAGAAAGATGAAAAACTAAACCAGCTGAAAATTGCAGAAACTGCAGACCAGCTTATTGGTTTTAACGGCTATTTTGGATTCGGTTCTACTCAGGCAACAACACTAGCAGTACAGGCGCTGTCAGATTTCTTTTCCAAAAATGAGAAGCTGTATGGAACTGAAAAGCCGATTATCAAAATTAACCAGGCACAGACTTCAACGATGATGAGCCTTTCGTCCGCGTTTAAAGTTGGAGAAAATAAAATTAGTGTTCGTTATCCCACTCAAAAAGGATTGCCTTACAAACTGGAATACCAATATTACACCTTACAGGCTCCGGAAAGCAAAGATATTCCGGTTACCATGGAAACAAAACTAAAGTCCGGAATCTCAAAAGTAGGGGAGACCAATAGAATGACCGTTATCATTAAAAACAAAATAAACGGCCAGCTGCCAATGACAATAGCGAAAATAGGTATTCCGGCAGGACTTACCCTTCAGAATGCTCTGCTGAAAGATTTGATTGATAAGAAACAAGTCTCTTACTATGAAATTTTCGACAATTATCTGGTATTGTACTGGGAACATTTCAATGCAGAGGAAACAAAAACCATCAATCTTGATCTTAAAGTAGAATTTGCAGGAACCTATACCGGAAAATCCAGCAATGTATATCTGTACTATATGCCGGAAGCCCAATACTGGAACCAGGGAATCACTACGATAATAGAACCTTAGTCTTAAATTTTACAATCCTAAGCAGGCATTCTCAAGGATGTCTGCTTTTTATTCTTCACAAGGATTACTTCCGGAAAGCATTGTAAAACAAAATTCTTATGTGTGAAAATTTAAAAGGGTGAATGTTTTTTAAATTAATTTTCAAAAATTATTGAAAATTCAAAAAATATAATTACATTTGCCATAGAAATTAAAAAAGAGAAATACAATGCAACTTTCAGAGGCAAAAGAAAAATACATTCAGACCTGGGGAACCTTTGCTACCAATTGGGGAATCAACCGTACGATGGCACAGGTGCATGCACTGCTTTTGGCAAGTGGAAGACCTCTTTCTACCGATGAAGTGATGGAACAGCTCGAGATTTCAAGAGGAAATGCCAATATGAACCTTCGTGCCTTGATAGACTGGGGAATTGTGAAGAAAGAGTTTGTGAAAGGTGACCGTAAAGAATATTTTGTTGCAGAAAAAGATGTCTGGTACCTGTTCAAACAAATTACAAAAGAACGCAGAAAAAGAGAAATAGAACCTGTGATTTCTTTTCTTGAAGAATTAAAAAATATAGAGGATAAAGATTCGGAAGAAGCTCAGGAATTCATTAAACTGATGAACGATTTCAGTTCTGTAACCGGAAAAATCAATAACATCATGGATCTGGCGATAAAAAGTGATGATCATTGGCTGGTAGGGAAGATTACCAATCTGCTGAAATAAAGAACAAAAGAGGATGAAAATCCTTTTTTATTTCAATTTAATTTTCAAAAATTACTGAAAATATAAAACTTATAATATCATGAAGAATTTTTTTAAACAATACCTTTATTTAAGCTTATTTCTAGCAGTTGTTTTAATTGTTGGAGTGTGGTTTTTTCTGGTTGCCCAAGGCGAATATGGCGTAACTCTATTTTTTACTATTCCGGTTTCTATAGGATTTATCATTGGATATGTAAAGTATTTCAAAAAAATTGGATTTTCGAATATTCTGAAGACGATCTTTAAAATAGTATTAGGATTAGTTATTTTCTCTCTGCTCCTGATAGCAGCCGGAACAGAAGGGGCTATTTGCATTATTATGGCTATCCCATTTATCGGATTTGCTATGTTCGTGGGATTCACTATTGGTTTTATTATTGGGGTTCTTGATGAGAAAAGACATACAGGGAGCGTTATAGCATTTATTCTTTTCATCAATCCGGCATCTTATATTTTTGATACCTATACAAAGCCTATTGAAGAGATTGTTACAACAGAAATGATTATAAACTCACCAAACGAGAAGGTCTGGAAGCTTTTAAATACACAAATCAGTTTCAATGCCCCTGATTTTATTCTTTTTGAAAAGGGAGTCAGCTATCCAAAAAATATAAAACTGGTGAATAAAAACGGAAAATTTGGTTATAGCTGTAAGACCAATAATGATGAATTACGTCTTAATATTGATGAATTTATAGAAAATAAAAAAGTAAAATTCTCTCTGGAAAATCAGACCGTTCCAATGAAAGAAATAACACCTTATGAAAATATTGATGCTAAACATTTACATGATTATTTTATTGTGAAATATGGCGAAATTACCTTAGACAAACTATCAGAAAATAAAACAAAGATCATTGCAAAAACAAAATACAGTTATAAAATAGCACCCAACTGGTACTGGAAAAAATGGTCAGGCTATATTATTGATAAAATGCAAGCCCATGTATTACAATCTATAAAAACACAATCTGAAAATGAATGATCTGCAACAATATTTTGACCAGCTGCAACCCAGATATTATATTAATGAAATTGCATCTTTAGGATTTACCAGACTGTTCAGAAAGATGGCCGTTCAAAAAGTGAAAAGCTATGGAGATAAAAGAGTTTTGGATCTGATGAGCGGACAGGGAGAAAACCTGGAATTTATACAGTCACATAATAAAAATACAGCAATTGTAGCATTGGATTACTCTTCAGCAATGCATATGAAACTAGCTGCAACATTTGGAAATAAACTATCAGTACAGCAAATTCAAAGAGATTTTTTTGAAAGCCAAATTCCGGATCATTCTATGGACATTATCCTCTGCTTTTACGGAACAAAGACGATAGAAGAACATCAGAAACCGATTTTTGCCGATAGATTGTCAAGGATTATTGATGAAAAAGGTGAAATCATCATTGTAGAATTTGTAAAACCGAAAATAAAGTGGAGATTCAGCTGTGTGAAATGGTATATCGAAGTGCTTGTTTCGACGCTTTTTGGAAGCGAATTTGGAAAACTTTTCCATTATATCAATAAAAATGAAAGTCTTGAAGATCTTAAAAACCAGTTTGTTAAAAATAAACTTTCTATCATATCTCACAAAAGATACCTGGACCTGGTTGAAATTCTTCATGTGAAAAGAAACTGATTTTTATTTGAAAATATATTTCAAAAATTACTGAAAATATTAAATAAATATAAGTATGAAAAATTTAATCATTCACTTATTCCTGATTATTTATTTCAGAAGAAAAGGATCACTTTAAATATTTATAACCATGAAAGCATTTGTAAAATATGATTATTACGTTCAGCTGTTCTTCATCATAATAGGACCTCAGGCTTTTACATTTGCTGGTTTGTCGGGATTTGTTCTGTTTTATTTCATCGTAGGAATTCCACAATTGATAAGTTTCCTGATCAAGCTATTTCTTGGAAAAAAAAAGTCAGTGTTCTATATCGCATATGGTATTGTAATAATACCAATTTGGATTATTGTAACAGTGTTGTTTATAGAGAAAAATATCAATGATTTTTTTGGATATATTTTGATGGCATCTCTTTTATATAGTCCAGTTATGGCCGCAGCATATGTTTATGATTGTTACAGCACTTATGAATCTTACCAATCATCATTCTGAAAACCATTTAAAAAAATAAAAAATGAATCATCTTGAAGTTATCAGAGCAATACAATGGAAAGACCTGAAACATCTTTCCTTTAAAGAAATGCTGATTGAAAATAATATCAGTCTGCCATGGTTTTTTATTTCAATATTCCTGGCTTATCAACAATATTATATACTGGCATTACCGTTTTCAGGTTTTTATTTTCTTACAGCATTGAGACAGGTGCATAATGGTTTTCATAATTCTTTAGGGATTGGTAAGAGACTAACATGGTTGTCTTTATATCTTAACAGTTTAACTATGATGGCCTCTATTCATGCCGTAAAATTCAATCATATAAGACATCATAAATTCTGTCTTTCAGAAGATGATTATGAAGGGAAATCAGCTTCTATGAAATGGTATCAGGCTATTTTGTATGGTCCCAGACATATGTTCCTGATTCATTGGGTTACTTTCAAAAAAGCAAATAAGGCATATCAGCAAAATCTGTTGCTGGAACTGGGATCTATAGCTATTCTCATAGCCTTTGTATTTTATTTTCAAATTCATTTTATGATGTATCATGTATTGGTCATGATTTTAGGTGAATTTCTGATGGCATTTTTTGCCGTATGGACCGTTCATCACGATACCCACGGACATCCGGATATTGCAAGGACACAGCGTGGATTTTGGAAGAACAAACTCACTTTCAGTATGTTTTATCATATGGAACATCATCTTTTTCCTGCTGTACCCACCATAAAGCTTCCGGAGCTTGCAGAGAGAATAGATAAAATTTTACCGGAATTAAATAAAAAACAAACCTTTTAAAAAATGTCAACAATCTATTTAAATACAGTCATCAAAGCAGATATTCACTATGTTTTTGATCTCGCAAGAAATATTGATCTGCATCAGCAGTCTACTTCAAAATCTCATGAAAAAGCAATTGCAGGACGTACTTCAGGGCTGATTGAAGAAAATGAAACCGTAACCTGGCGTGCAAAACATCTGGGAGTGTATCAAAATCTCACAACAAAAATTGTCAGCATGGAAAAACAAGTCCAGTTCATAGATGTGATGCAGAAAGGCGCTTTCAAATCCATGCGCCACCGGCATATTTTTAAAACGGTAAACGGAAAAACTCTCATGACAGATATTTTTGAATTTGAATCTCCGCTGGGCATCATTGGGAAATTATTTAATGCCATTTTTCTTACAGGATATCTCAGAAAATTTTTACTTAAAAGAAACGAAATGATCAAAGCTATTGCAGAATCTTCAACCCGTGAAGGAATAGCCATTTTTTAACCAAAAAAAACAGTTATGAATTTTTTACAGGCAGAATGGCGAAAATTAGCCATCATCAATTACGAAATTGATCCTCAAATCTTATTGCCCTATCTTCCAAAAGGAACGGAACTCGATTTTTATAACGGTAAATGTTATGTAAGTCTTGTGGGATTTATGTTTTTAAATACAAGATTATTAGGGTTTCCAATCCCTTTTCACCGGAATTTTGAAGAAGTGAATCTAAGATTTTATGTAAAGAAAAAAGAAAACGGAATCTGGAAAAGAGGTGTGGTGTTCATCAAAGAGATTGTTCCAAAACCTGCATTAAGCTTTGTCGCCAATTCCATTTACAAAGAAAATTATCATACCATGCCCATGAAAAACCAGATTGATGAAAAAGATGGTGAACTTCTGATCCGGTATTCATGGAAAGATAAAAGCTGGCATTCTATCCAGATTATGGCAGAAAATACAACAAAACCAATGGAGGAAAACTCGGAATTTGAATTTATTACAGAACATTATTTTGGATTTACAAAAAAGGAAAATGCAACCTCTGAGTATGAAGTTTGCCATCCAAAATGGAGTTGGTACACCGTAAAAGAACATCATTTGGAAATTGATTTTCGAAAAATCTACGGAAATGATTTTGAATATTTAAATCACCAAAAGCCTATTTCAGTAATGCTTGCCGAAGGTTCAGAAATTCAAGTCAAAACAAAAAAATACATCAGCTAAAAAATAAAGAGATTAAAACATCATGCTCTATTCATAAACATCTGTGAAAATCTGTGTCATTTGTGGTTAAACCCTAAACCTTAAACCTTGAACTCAAAACTTTAAACCTTTAACAATGAAAATAATCATAGCCGGAGGCACCGGATTCCTTGGCGAAAACTTAGACAAATACTTTACAGAAAAAGGAAATCAGGTCTACATTTTTACCCGGAATCCTAAACGTAAAAATGAAATCTTTTGGGATGCTCAAACCATAGGCGAATGGAAAAACAGTCTTGAAAAAGCAGATGTCCTCATCAACCTGACAGGAAAATCTGTCGACTGCCGTTATCATGAGAAAAATAAACAGGAAATCTATTCTTCAAGAATCGAGAGCACAAAAATATTACAGAAAGCTGTAGATCAGTGTTCTGAGAAACCAAAAATCTGGTTGAATGCAAGCTCTGCAACTATTTATGTTCATTCCGAAAAGCATCTCAATACAGAAGAAGACGGAGTTATAGGAGATGACTTTTCTATGAATATCTGCAAAAGCTGGGAAAAAGAATTTTTCGAAGTTAAAAATGACGATATACGAAAAGCTGCCCTTCGCACTTCTATTGTTCTCGGAAAAAACGGTGGCGCATTTCCAAAACTGAAAATCATTACAAAGCTTGGCCTGGGAGGAAAACAGGGAAGAGGAAATCAAATGGTAAGCTGGATTCATATTGACGATTTCTGCAAAGCAGTAGATTGGATTATTCAGCATGAGACTATTTCAGGGATTGTCAATGTAACCGCTCCGGTTCCGCTTTCCAATGAAAATATGATGAAAAAACTGAGACATAAAATGAAAATGCCTTTTGGGCTCAATGCACCAGTGTGGCAGCTGGAAATAGCATCTTTATTTCTGAATACAGAAACAGAATTGCTCTTAAAAAGCCGGAATGTTTATCCGGAAAAACTCATAAAAAATGGATTTCAGTTTTCATATCCAGGATTTGATGAAGCCATTCTTAATCTCTTGGAATCCTAATGTTTGCGGGTTTCACAAAGGATAATTAAATTAGCGGAAAACTATTCCATATGCCGGTTATATCCAACATAAAACCTTTTTTTCTTTCCTCTTTTTTAATAAGTTCAATAGCATTTTCGCAGGCTCATAATGTGTCTGACGGCTATCAGAAGCCTACAGATCCTTTGGTTGCTCAGAATCTGGAGCAGTGGCAGGATATGAAATTCGGGCTCTTTATGCATTGGGGAACTTACAGCCAGTGGGGAATTGTAGAAAGCTGGAGTTTATGTCCCGAAGACGAATCATGGACACAGAGAAAACCTGAAAACGGGAAATCTTACTACGAATATGTGAAAAATTATGAAAACCTTCAGACCACTTTCAATCCAACCCAGTTCAATCCGCAAAAATGGGCTGACGCAGCGAAGAAAGCAGGAATGAAATATGTGGTTTTTACCACCAAACATCACGATGGTTTTGCCATGTTTGATACCCAACAGTCAGATTATAAAATCACATCTCCCAAGACACCATTTTCAAAAAATCCAAAAGCAGATGTGACAAAAGAAATTTTCAATACCTTCAGAAAAGAAGGATTTAAAATAGGAGCTTACTTTTCAAAACCTGACTGGCATTCTGATGATTACTGGTGGTCTTACTTTCCGCCAAAAGACAGAAATGTGAATTATGATCCGAAGAAATATCCGGAAAGATGGAATAACTTTAAAAAATTCACCTTCAATCAGCTCAACGAAATCACTTCAAATTATGGTAAAGTGGATATTCTTTGGCTGGATGGAGGCTGGGTACGTCCTTTTAACACCATAGACCAGAAAGTGGAATGGCAGCGTACCATTAAAGTAGAACAGGATATTGATATGGATAAAATAGGAACAATGGCCAGAAAAAACCAGCCTGGGATTATCATTGTGGACCGTACTGTTCCCGGCAGGTGGGAAAACTATGTGACTCCTGAGCAGGCCGTACCGGAGCATGCTCTTTCCATTCCCTGGGAAAGCTGCATCACGATGGGAGATTCCTTCTCATATGTTCCGAATGACAATTATAAAACTTCTCAAAAAATAATTGAAACCTTAATTAAAATCATTACAAGAGGAGGGAATTATCTCATGAATATCGCCCCTGGACCCACTGGAGATTACGATTCGATTGTTTATGAAAGACTACAGCAGATTTCCGGCTGGATGGAGAAAAACCAGTCTGCGATTTTTGCAACCAGAAGCATTGCGCCGTATCACGAAGGAAATTACTATTATACACAAAGCAAGGATCACCATACATTGAATGTATTTCATCTTGAAGAACAGTCAGAATATCACGCTCCGGCAGTTCTTACCTTTTCTATTCCCGAAAATTTTAAACCAAAATCAGTGAAAGTTTTAGGATTATCAAACAAAATTCAATGGAAAAAAACAGCAGAAAACATCCTCGAAATTAAATTACCTGAAGAAAGAGAAAATCTGAAATATGCTGCTGTAATTCAAATAATGCAATAGTTGATTGGTGACTTAAATTTCCAAGACTTGAACTTTTTGTTCTTTTGCTTCAAGGTAAAAGAAAAAATTTTAAACTAAATTATTCTTGAGATGTATCTTAAACTTCGATTTAAAATTATAGGAATTTTCTTATTGGGCTCAGTATTTATCTCTGCTCAAAAACCTATATATAAAAATCCAAAACAACCCATTGAAATCAGAATTCAGGATCTGTTGAAGAGAATGACTCCCGAAGAAAAATTCTGGCAGTGCTTTATGATTCCCGGAGATTTGGATAACGTCCCGAAAGGACAATATTCCCACGGAATTTTTGGATTGCAGGTAAGTGCAGGAAATCTTGGGGACGGAGTCGCTGGACAATTGTTGAAGTATAATGCAAATGAAGATGCTGAGAAATTAGCAAAAAAAATCAACGCCATTCAGAAATATTTTGTGGAAGAATCAAGATTGGGAATTCCGATTATTCCCTTTGATGAAGCCTTGCACGGATTGGTTCGGGAAGGGGCGACAGCTTTTCCACAATCAATTGCTCTGGCTGCCACTTTTAATACAGATCTGATGGCTCAGGTTTCAACAGCTATTGCCAAAGAATCAAAATTAAGAGGAATCCGTCAGATTCTGACACCGGTAATTAATCTGGCTAGCGACGTAAGGTGGGGTAGAACAGAAGAAACCTATGGTGAAGATCCTTTTCTGACATCCGTGATGGGAGTCAGCTTTGTCACTTCATTTGAAAATAAGGGAATTATTACCACTCCAAAACACTTTTTAGCCAATGTGGGAGAAGGAGGAAGAGATTCATACCCGATTCATTGGAGCAAAAGATACCTTGAGGAAACTCATTTAATTCCTTTTCATACTGCCTTTACAAAAGGAAAAAGCCGTTCAGTGATGACTTCTTATAATCTGCTTGACGGAAGACCTTCCACCGCAAATCATTGGCTGCTCACAGAAAAATTAAAAAAAGACTGGAATTTCACTGGATTCATCATCAGTGATGCAAGCGCAGTGGGTGGTGCGAATGTGCTGCATTTTACGGCAAAAGATTATGATGATGCTTCTGCACAGGCTATCAATGCAGGGCTTGATGTGATTTTTCAGACAGAATATAAACATTACAAACTTTTTATGCCTCCGTTTTTGGACGGAAGAATCTCAAAAGAAAGAATTGATGATGCTATTTCAAGAGTATTGAGAGCTAAATTCGAGCTCGGATTATTTGAAAATCCTTATGTTTCGACTAAAGAAATTGAAGAATTAAAGAAATTAAATCATAAGCCTTTAGCAGAAGAAGCAGCTGCAGAATCCTTTGTCTTGCTTCAGAATAATAATCAGACACTTCCTGTTCCTGAGACTGTAAAAAAGATTCTGGTGGTGGGTACAGATGCTGTGGATGCAAGATTAGGCGGTTATTCAGGGCCGGGAAATAAGAAAGTAAATATTCTGGATGGGCTTAAAAATTATACCCCAAATAAAGACATTGAAATCATGTACTCCAAAGGTATTGATTGGAATCTAAAAGAGTTTACCACCATTTCAAATGAATACTTAACCTCCGAAAATAAAAAAGGACTAAAAGGAAGTTACTTTTCCAATACAGATTTAAAGGGAAATCCGACCTTTGAAAAACAAGATGAACAGTTTAATTTTAAATGGACTTTATATTCTCCCAATCCTGAAAAGCTTCAGCCGGATAATTATAGTATTCGCTGGACGGGTAAACTGGAAGCTCCGGATTTCGGGAAATATCAGTTGGGGCTGCGTGGAAATGATGGGTTCAGATTATATCTTGACGGAAAATTACTCATTGATCAATGGGAAAAACTAAGTTATTCTTCCAAAACAGTTGAGGTAGACTTTACAAAAGGAAAGAAATATGACCTTAGGATTGAATTCCATGAAAATCGTGGTGAAGCCAATCTGGAGCTGATCTGGAACTACGGCCTGCAAAATTATCAGAAAGATTTTAAAGAAGCTTTAGATCTTGCTCAAAAAGCAGACTATATCATTGTTACAGCCGGAATTCATGAAGGAGAATTTCAGGATCGTTCATCACTGAGTCTGCCGGGAAATCAGGAATCTTTTATTCATGAAGTTGCAAAATTAAATAAGCCGACTACAGTTGTTTTAGTGGGAGGTTCAGCCATAAAAACTACAACCTGGAAAGATAAAGTAGGAGCCATTTTAGACGTCTGGTATCCGGGTGAAGAAGGCGGAAATGCCGTTGCTAAAACGCTTTTCGGAGTTGAAAACCCATCAGGAAAGCTTCCTGTTACTTTTCCGATTGAGGAAGGTCAATTACCTTTAACTTACAATCATCATCCGACTGGAAGAGGAAATGACTACTATGATCTGAGCGGTGAACCACTTTATCCGTTTGGTTTTGGTTTGAGTTATACTACTTTTGAAATCTCCAATTTACAGTTAAATAAAACTCAGTATTCAGAAAATGATACCATCATTGCTAAAATGAATGTGAAAAATACAGGTTCAAAAACAGGAAGTGAAGTCGTTCAGTTATATGTAAAAGATTTGTTGGCATCAGTCTCAAGACCCATTATTGAGCTCAAAGGATTTCAGAAAATAGAACTGAAAGCCGGAGAATCAAAATCAGTCACCATAGAAGTCCCGGTAAAGCAATTACAGTTTTTAAATGAAAAAAAGGAATGGACAGTAGAAAAAGGAACCTACAGAATTATGATAGGCAACTCATCAAAAAACCTTCCTTTAAAACAGAATATTGAAGTTTTATAATCATAAAAAAGAGCAGAAATTTCTGCTCTTTTTTCGTATATATTTTGAGATTTTCTAATATTTTCTCGCCAAAAGAACGTTCAGTAAGAAAGTTCCTGTCCAGTTACTGTTATTGGAACCATTGTTCCCCATAAAGTCAACACGAGCTACGGAAACCGTAAGTCTCGTTCTTCCCGCAGTACCATTGTTAGCAAGACTCACAAACGAAGCCGTAAATACATCCGGAAAACTCGAGTTATTTCCTGCCGTAAGGATAGGATACATATTTGTAACATTAAACGGGGTACCCTGATATTCATAGACCAGGGTCATTCTACTTGCATTGGTATAAAGCGAAGAATGTGCATTGTCTACAGACGCTTTACTCACAATCCACCATCTGTCAGTAGCAGAACCAGAGTCATAGGCAGGATTAAAATGGTTCGTCCAGTCTGCAATAGCTGTAGTTCCCAGTGCATGGGGCGGAATAAAAAGCTGTGTACCATAGATTTCCACATTGCTTGGTTTTGGAAGAACGGTAAAAGATAAGTCCCATGTTCCCCCGGTTGTATTGCTGTTGTTTACCACTTCAGCATAAGCTCCTGTAGGAATTACAAAAGAAGCAACGGGAGTATTATCAATCCTTAAGGTATTACCGCTGGAAGCCTGCAGCGTAATGGCGTTGGCAGAGATATTCTTGATTTTATAAATTCTCCCTGTAAAACTGGTTGTTCCCGTTCCGATAACAGGTAGTGTAAAAGTAGCATCAGCTGTTCCGTTATAGGTAATATAATGATCTGTTGATAAAATATTATATGATGTAGCAGTGATTTGAGTATAACCAGCTCTTAATGAACCATTGATAGCAAGAGTACTGTTGGGAGTTAATGTGTTAATACCTACTTGTGCATACAGAGGCAAAGTACCAAATAAAAGGATTGAGATGTATTTTTTCATATTTATATAATTGGTTTCAGGCAAAAATATAAAAATTATGATGTAAAATTCACCTTGTAAAGAATTATTTATATGTTTTTAATACTAATAATTCTTTATGTTGTTAATTAGGAGTAATAATATTTTAGATCAAACGACAGGGGACTTCCAGATCTTCAGTAAGATAATAGCTGCAGCATAATCTGTGATAACCATCTGCAATAATGAGCTCATGCTGACCTCTTACCAGCAGTATAGGAGAAAGCTTCTTGTTTTTTTCTACCTTTTTCAGATTTTCCTTTACATGAATATTGGTTTCAGGAAGCAAAGCAAGCTTGCTGGCTCTTAAGATATCTTTTGACTTTTTGGTGATAGTAGGAGCGGTCTTAAGTTGGTCAACCATTTTCTGTGCCTCATCCGGTACGAAAAGAAGTTCCAGATAATCCAGTGCTGCAGGAAAATCGTGATCTTCCGGTTCTTTCATCCAAATACTGTCTTTAGTTTGATTGTTTTTTTTCGTGGAAGTCTTCATAAACGCCTATTTAAAAGATAAATAAATGTATGAAAAATAGAGCATCTTTTAATATTACATCATGTTTTTTACGGGTTATAAAAAATCTTGGTATGATATATGCAAGATTCATGATGAACCGGAATGAATTTAATTAAATAAAATAGAATTTATTGAAATCATTCAAAAAATAAGAACATTATGAAAAAGTTATTAATCTCAATGGTATTGTTACTTGGTTTGTCAATGAATGTTTCAGCACAGAAACATCCACCAGTTCCACCACATCCTACAAAAAATGAGTTGGTAAATATCAAAATGCAGGAGCTTACCAAAAAATATAATACAGAGAAAAAACTCATCCTTAATCACCCTCTTGCCACCAAACAGATGAAGAGAGATCAGATGAAAGCCTTAAATCAAAGATATGCTACTGAAAAGCGATTACTTAGACAGGCAAAATAATACAGAATTTTTGCGGTAATTAAAACAAGAAAAGCCGTTTTTTATAGATGGGAATTTGAGAAATTTTCAATGTAAAAGAAAATTTATTGAAAGAGAACGCATTTTGTGTTCTCTTTCTTTGTTTAAAATTGAATAAAAATAGCTTTATTAATGCAATATAAGATCAGTTTGCAGAAACATGAAACATCCAATATTTTTCCTTAAATTCGCATAAAAATTTTTAAAGTAATGAATTACGATATTATTGTCATTGGAAGTGGTCCTGGTGGATATGTTACTGCGATCAGAGCAGCACAATTAGGTTTCAAAACCGCAATTATCGAGAAAGAAAATTTAGGAGGAATCTGCCTTAACTGGGGATGTATTCCGACTAAAGCTTTATTGAAATCTGCTCAGGTTTTTCATTATATCAACCATGCTGAAGATTATGGTTTGAATAAAGTGGAGGCAAGCTTTGAATTCCCGAATGTGATTCAGAGAAGCCGTGGTGTTGCCAGCAAAATGAGCAAAGGAATCGAGTTCTTGATGAAAAAGAATAAGATTGACGTAATTCTTGGTACTGCAAAAGTACAGAAAGGTAAAAAAGTTTCTGTTACAGATAAAGAAGGAAAAGTAACCGAATATACAGGTACTCATATCATTATCGCTACAGGAGCCCGTTCAAGAGAATTACCAAACTTACCACAGGATGGTAAAAAAGTAATCGGATACAGACAGGCATTATCTCTTCCTGAGCAGCCAAAATCTATGATCGTTGTAGGTTCTGGAGCTATCGGGGTAGAATTTGCTGACTTCTATAACACAATGGGAACTAAAGTAACTGTTGTTGAATTTATGCCAAACATCGTACCTGTAGAAGATGAAGAAATCTCTAAACACTTAGAGAAATCTCTGAAAAAGACAGGAATTGAGATCATGACCAATGCATCTGTAGAAAGCGTTGATACAAGTGGTGAAGGCGTAAAAGCTACTGTAAAAACAGCTAACGGAAATATCACTCTGGAAGCTGATATCTTATTATCTGCTGTAGGTATTGCTGCTAATATCGAGAACATCGGTTTAGAAGAAGTTGGAATCCAGACAGATAAAGGAAGAGTATTGGTAAACGAATGGTACGAAACTTCAGTACCGGGTTACTATGCTATCGGAGATATCATTCCAACTCAGGCATTGGCACACGTAGCTTCTGCAGAAGGAATCACTTGTGTTGAGAAAATCAAAGGAATGCATGTTGAAAAAATCGACTATGGCAATATCCCTGGTTGTACTTACTGCCACCCTGAAGTAGCTTCTGTAGGTCTTACTGAAAAGCAGGCTAAAGAAAAAGGATACGAAATCAAAGTGGGTAAATTCCCTCTTTCTGCAAGTGGTAAAGCTACTGCAAATGGAAATACAGACGGATTTATCAAAGTAATTTTTGATGCTAAATACGGTGAGTGGTTAGGATGCCACATGATTGGTGAAGGAGTAACAGATATGGTTGCTGAAGCTGTTGTAGCTAGAAAACTGGAAACAACTGGTCACGAGATCATCAAATCTATTCACCCGCACCCAACAGTTTCTGAAGCTATTATGGAAGCTGCTGCTGCTGCTTACGGTGAAGTGATTCACATTTAATCTGAAATATACAGAAATATATATGATAAAAGCCCGGATTTATCCGGGCTTTTTTCTTTGATGCTGATCAGAAATATACGTAAATTAAACCTAACAGGTTTCAAAAACCTGTTAGGTTTAATGCTTATTATCTGTTTTTCTTAAAAGGTTTCTGATTAAATTTTAACTTGTATACAATGGTTTTTCTTAAAATAATTTTAAAATCAGCATATTTATAAAAATTAACTTAATTATCTCAGGCCGTTTTCTTACATTTATTCTATGAATTTTGACAGAGTAGGACTTGTTTTATCAGGAGGCGGTACCAAAGGAATCGCTCATGCAGGAGTATTAAAATTCTTACAGGAAAAAGGTATTGAAGTAGATATCCTTTCCTGTTGCAGCGCAGGATCTATTGTAGGCTGCCTGCATGCTATCGGAAAAACGCCGGAAGAAATCCTGGAATTTTTTAATTCGGTGTATTTTTTCAACTGGAAGCATTTCACATTCAATCAGCCAGGGCTGGTTTCTTCGGTGATCTTCAGGAACTATCTGAAACCTATTTTCCATGATATGAAATTAGGAGATTTGGATATCGAAATAAAGATTGTAGCCACAGAACTTGTAGCCGGAACCCAAAAGATTTTTGACCAAGATTTTGAGATTGTAGATGCTGTTATTGCGTCATGCTCCATCCCGGGAATCACAACACCTTATATTATTGATGATGAAATGTACTGTGATGGAGGAGTGTTGAATAACTTCCCGGCAGATATCATCAGAGAAGATTGTGATAAACTGATCGGTGTATTTGTGTCTCCGCCCAACGAAGCTAAGATTAAAGACCTAAACTCCATTAAAGCAATTGTTTCCCGCTCTTATGATCTTCTTTCCTACAGAATAGAAAAAGTGAAATTTGATTACTGCGACTGGTTCATTTCGTCCCAGAAACTATCTTCTTATGGAACTTTTGAACGAAGAAAAGACAGACTGGAAGAGATTTTCAATATCGGCTACAAAGCAGCCAAAGAAAGCTACGAAGAAAGTGCTTTTTTTACCGAATTAAGACAATCCGGAACGTAAAAAATCCTGTATCAATCAATACAGGATTTTTATTTTATATGAAGAGTTGGAAAGACCGCAGATTCTAAAAATGAGACTATCAACTTCCAGCCTCTCTCTTCCATCTTCCAGCCTATACACTCTTAATTTTTCACTACATACCCGTCCTGACGAACAATTTCACGGTCATTAGCATCGTTGACAACCAATGTGTAAGGAGCTTTTTTTGCAGAATCTGTAAGGTAATTTCTCCAGATCTGATAGCTGTGTCCTTCATTATTGAAGTTAATGTAATAATTCCCTCCCGTGCCATCAGGAATCAGTTCTCCATCACTGATGATCATGCTTGGTTTAGCAGTAATCTTTGCATTGGAATTCCACGATTGGTAAAGGTATTTGCCGTTTGGCTGCTTGTCAATTCTGATCTTAAACTTTTTGGTTTTAATAATAACCGTTTTGGGTACCTGCTGAAGAGCAGATGTGGTTATAAAATGATCTGTTTTCGGATTCGGAACTTCTTTGGCATAGGCGAATGAAAACTGAGCTAAGCAGAAGGCTCCTAATAAAATATGCTTTATCATATGAATTGGTTATTGGTTAACATTTTAGATTCTATCAAATATAAAGCCATTTTTCCATTTAGAATATAAATATAGAGTACTGGAAATTAGATTTTTACAACTGCTGAACAGGTATTTTTAGAAAATAATAATACTGATTTTCAATTGATTATTGTTTTATTGATAAAATATTGCGAATTTCTGAAACAACTGAATACTTTTCTTATGTACATTTGTACCATCAAAGGATCTCGTTCCTTTATTATCAAAATGAAACTAATTAACTTTAAGTTTTTTCTATTAAAAGTATCAGAAATCATCTTCACGATTTTTAATACATCTCCTCCAGTAACTTCTTAATTTTTTCGAAAGAATTATTATATCATTCGTACTCTGCTTTTTCATATTCAGAAAAGCCAGAGCACAATCTCTGTTTTCAAATTTTAATCAAAAAACAAAAAAACAAATTATGGAATTAGCTTTTCATGGCTGGATGGTTCCGGCCGTAATTGCGCTTTTGTGCGTATTTTTTTACAAATTTATTTTAAGAATTTTCTTTGGATTAATCATTGTTCCCCAGGACAAAATTGGTTTGGTCACCAAAAAATTTGTGCTGCTTGGTAAACAGGAACTTCCGGAAGGAAGGATAATTGCAACCAGCGGAGAAGCAGGTTTTCAGGCTCAGACATTAGCTCCGGGAGTCTATTTTGGAAAATGGATATGGCAGTATTCTATAGAGTTCCAATCTTTTACAGTGATACCAACGGGTAAAATAGGGCTATTACTGGCAAAAGATGGGATAGAACTGGAAACAGGAAGAATTTTAGCCAGAAAAGTGGATTGTGATTCTTTTCAGGATGCCGAAGCTTTTTTAAAAAACGGAGGAAGAAAAGGCCGCCAGACCGCAATTATTGCGCCCGGATCTTATAGGATCAATACGTTACTGTTTGAAATAGAATTAACAGATATGACCCAAATTCCTGATAATGCAGTGGGAATTATCACCACAATGGAAGGAAGTCCTCTGGAAGAAGGTCAGATTGCCGGTAAAATTATCAGTGATCATAATAAATTTCAGGATGTTGATACCTTTTTAAACAATGGAGGATATAAAGGTCTTCAGGAGCAGGTAATCCTTGCCGGAACTTATTTCCTGAACCCTTGGTTCACAAAAGTAGAAATGGTAAAAATGACGGAAATCCCGATTGGCCATGTGGGCGTTATTATCAGCTATGTGGGAGAAGATGGAAAAGACTTGAGCGGTGTTGATTTTAAACATGGAAATATTGTAGAGAAAGGGCATAAAGGAGTTTGGGCTGAACCTATTGGTCCCGGAAAATATCCAATTAATCCTTATATTATGAAGGTTGAGCTTGTTCCAACCACCAATTTGGTATTGAATTGGGCATATGAAAGAAGCGAATCTCACCAACTAGACAAAAATCTTTCAACCATTACAGTAAGAAGTAAAGATGGTTTCCCTTTTAATCTGGATGTTTCACAAATTATTCATATTCCTACCTATGAAGCTCCAAAAGTGATTGCCCGCTTTGGAAATATGATCAATCTTGTGAGTCAGGTTTTAGAGCCAACCATTGGGAACTATTTCAGAAATTCAGCACAGGACAGTGATGTGATTGCATTCTTAGGAACCCGAAAAGAAAGACAGCAATCTGCCAAAGACCATATCAGCAGTGTTTTGGAACAATATAACGTGAACGCTGTTGATACCTTGATTGGTGCCATTGTTCCGCCGGAAAGTTTAATGAAAACCTTAACAGACAGAAAACTGGCAGAAGAACAGAAAATCACGTACGAAACTGAAATGCTGGCTCAGGAGACACGCCAGGCTCTGGAAAAAGAAACAGCTGTTGCTGATATGCAGAAAGAAATTGTAAAAGCAGATCAAGGGGTTGTAATTGCAGAAAGAATAGCAGATGCATCTGTGAAAAAAGCAACCGGAGACGCTAATTCTGTAAGACTACAGGCGAATGCAGAAGGGGACAGATTGAAGCTGCTTGCAACCGGAGAAGCCGAAAAAACAAGACTTTTGGCAAAAGCTGAAGCAGAAAAAATAGAATTGCTGGCAAAGGCAAGCGCTGAACAGATTTCATTAACCGGTAATGCAGAAGCAGAAAAAATTCTGGCTATCGGTAAATCTAATGCAGAATCTTACAAATTGTCTGTAGAAGCAATGGGCGGCAATAATTTTACTCAATTAAAAATCATGGAAAACATAGCCAGCCAAAACGTAAGAATAATGCCTGAAGTATTAATCGGAGGAAGCGGGGATTCTGCGAATGGAGGTATCAGCGGACTTTTGGGACTTCAGCTGTTGGAGCAGGTTCAGAAGAAAAATGTTGAAACGGTTGCTGTAACAGAAGAAAAAGCAGATAACAATTCTTAACTTAAATTTTAAGGTTTTAAAATGATTTATATTGTTCAGCTCATTATAACACTTTTGGTAATTAGTTTTTTTATTTTCTCCATTATTGAAATCTATTGTAAGATTGTAAGAAAAGAATCCAGAGCTTATTTTGGAATGCTTATTAGCTTAATTTTATTTTTTTTAATGATTACAGTACGCAATCATTTGGTTAAAAATGAACTTGTAGAAAATATAAAAACTTCAAAAATAGAACAGGAAAATTCATTTTTTTCAAAAAAAGAACTGTCAGATATTCATATTGTAAGTGAGAAAATAAGAGTGGTTGACAAAAATATTTTTATAGTACTTCTGCCTCAGAAAGATACCCTTTACATGAATCAGGATTTTCATGATAAAAATAAATTCTGGGTTCACTATAAAAAGTATGAGATTTTAAAACTTACAGCACCTGTAGGATATATAATAAAAAACTAAAAAAATCGCCCGAAAAACTTTCGGGCGGTTTCATATTTTTTATGCGGTATAGCTTGCAAAAGCATCTTCCAGGCTTTCAAATTTGCCTTTAAATTCATCAATAGGGCAGTCCTGAAGTATATTCCCTTTGTGAATAAGAATTACTCTTGAACAAAGCGCTTCCACTTCCTGCATGATGTGAGTGGATAATAAAACCGTCTTTTGCTGTCCGATTTCTTTTACCACATTACGGATTTCGATGATTTGGTTTGGATCCAGACCATTGGTAGGTTCATCCAGAATCAGTAAATCAGGCTGATGAATGATAGCCTGTGCCAATCCTACACGCTGCTTGTATCCTTTAGACAGCTGACCGATTTTTTTAGACTTTTCGGGAGTAATACCTACCAGTTCTATGACCTCATCTACTCTGGATTCAGAGATTTTATGAATATTGGCTACAAACTGAAGGTATTCTTTTACATACATTTCCAGATAAAGAGGATTGTTTTCAGGAAGAAAACCTATTTTCTTTTTGCTTTCAATCTCATGGTCTGAGATATTTTTTCCATTAAAAATAATTTCACCCTGATCAATTTTCAGTGCTCCGACAATAGATTTCATCAGGGTCGATTTTCCGGCACCATTAGGGCCGAGAAGACCGATGATCTCATTTTTATCAATAGAAATATTGATGTTGTCTAGGGCAGTCTGCTCACCAAATTTTTTGGTTAAATTGATTATCTGAAGCGGCATAATTTTGAATGTCTTTTTGCAAAAATAAAATAAAAAAACTCATCCGGTAGAATGAGTTTCACAATATTTATAAAATATAATTATTTTCTTGATTTTTTCTTGGTTCCGCCGGTTGCAGGAGCTGCAGTAGATGCTGTATTTCCGTTTCCTTTATTGACTGCCGGGTTTACAGAAGCAGGTTTATCATACATGGCATACTTACCATTGGTTCTTCCGAAAACCTTCTCTACCTGTTTTTGGGTCAAAAACTGTGATTTTCCGATGTATTTTCGGTTCTTGTTGATGACCTGAATAAACTGTACGGTCTGCTGGCCGTAGTTTTTTTCGTAATGAAGTTCTATGATATCATTAGGAAGCTCCAATACAATATTCTCATCTGGAGGGCTAATAAAGCCATCCATGATCATTTTATATAACCCGGAAACATCACCATTAAGGTTCTGGAAAGAAAAAGATCGGATTGTATTCAGGTTGCTGGTGTTCAGATCCTGGTAGTTGAATGTAAATTTATCTTCCTTTTTATATAGACCAACGGAATTATCTTTACCAATTTCCACCAAACTTTCATTCTTCAACACTTTAATCTGTGAGAAAACTGAAATACCGAACATACATGTAATAAGTAGAATTATTTTTCTCATAAAATGAATTTTAATGTTTTATTACTTGGTGTACATAAATTTACTAATAAAAAAGCAAAAAAGCAACTTTATTAATTCAGGCAAAAGTAATATTTTTTTTTAATATCGATAGGAGATTATCTGTTGATGCTATGGATTTCATTGTTTATTTAATGTATTGATAATCATTTTATTAATTGTTTTTTATGCAGAAGTGTAGATTTTAACCATAACCAAGTTTATAATAGTTAACAGTATGTAATGTACTGAAAAACAGATTGAATATTGACTGAATACAGCTGAATCTAAAATTAATTTGAAATAAATGTTAAAAATGCGGTTTTATAGATAAACTACTATAAAATAAGCGGAAAACCTAATGCTGAAACTGTCATTAACAGTTTTATAATAACTTATTTCTGGAAACTGAAAATAATTAAAATGAAAGTCTTGAAAAAAATTGTATAATCTCTAGAATTTTCAGGATAGATGTTCAAAAATTGAGGTATTATCCTGGTATCCTTGCTGAAAATTTTTGATTTTTTTGCGGCTTAAAATTACATATAGAATTAAAAAAGCTTTGCGCCTTTACGTTTTCTAAAAAACATAACTATGAAAGATTTAATTGGAAAATCACAAAGGCGCAAAATATTATTAAAAAGTTGCTATAAAAGGCAAGGATTTTATCTCCGATAAAATTTAATAGTGTTTATTTAAAAACTTATAGCAGTTACTTTATAAGAGAATCTTTTGATTTGCTTACTGGGTCGTAATTGCTTTTAGAACTGCATTCTTTATTGCGGCTTCTTTAAAACTCCAGTATTCACGGTTTTCAGGCATTTGATTTTCAAGGATGATCAAAGTGGTATCTGTGGAAGGGAAGTACACATTCAGGCAGGTAAAGCCATCACCAAGCCCCGTCACTGCGTAATAATCCAGACCAGCTTCTTTGATAAACCTTACATTATACCCAAATCCCATGCTTTCTTTTCCAAATACATTATGCTGAGAGCTGGTGGAAGGTGTCAGCATCTGTTTTTGAAACTCCGGAGACAGAAGTTTTCCTTTAAACAATGCCTGATCCCATTTTGCAAGATCCTGAACTGTAGAAATAATTCCTGCAGCAGGAACTATATTATCATTAAGAAAAGATTCTTTCACTATTTCAAACTGATTATTTTCGTTCATATATCCGGGAACAGGAGATTGTTTATTCTTTGTATTATAAACAAAAGTGTAATTCATTTTCAATTTTTTGAAAAGGGAATTGGCAAGTTCTGTGAAGCTTTTTCCGGTTGTGTTTTTTAGGATTTCCCCAAGCATCATATAGGAAAGGTTGCCATATTTGAATTGGGAACCTGCTTTAAAGACTGAGGGTTTTTCCTTATCTGTGATACCGTGAGTATGGTTCAGGAGATGATGTATCGTAACCGTATCTGCCCAGGTTTGTGTAAGAGAAGGAAGGTATTTTTTGATAGGAGTATGAAGGTTCAGTTTTCCCTGTTCTGCGGCCTGTAAAATCAAAACAGCAGTTATCTGTTTAGAATTCGACATAATTTCAAACTGATCATCTGCTTTCAACGGAATTTTTTTCTCAAAATTCCTGTAGCCATTCGTTTTCAAGTATTGTACTTTTCCTTTTTGCGCTACCAAAACCACTCCGTTGAATTGTATTGGGCTGGAAGCAGTGATAATACTGTCAATTTTATGAGTATAAGTGTCTTTTTTCTGAGCTGTTGCTGTGATAGATAACAGGGTAGAAAATACACCTGTGAGAAACAATTTTTTAATGGTTATCATTTATCTGTTTTTTGAAAAAGCTGAAATATTTCCAAATATATGTATTTATTAAACATATGTGATTAAAACCGTAGTATTGAATAGGAACGGATCAGTATCCTGAGCTTAGTCGAAGGGAGCCGGTTTAATAAAGAATAAAAACTTCATTTGGCTTTAACGCAAGCTTAAAAAAGAAGCCTGCCTCTCGGCAGACTCCTATAAAAACAAGATTGAAAAGAATTTATTGTTTGGTAATATCCGGAACATCCAAAGGTTTCTGATCCCAGCCGCCACCAAGTGCTCTATATACAGCAACACTTGCTTTAAGCTGGTTCACTTTCTTTTCTACCAGCTCAAATCTTGATTCCAGGGCATCCCTTTGAGTCAGTAAAACCTCCATGTAATCAGCACGGGCATATTTGAATAAATCGTTGGAAATATCGATGGACTTGGTTAAAGCATTCACTTCCTTTGTTTTGATATTCACGCTGCTTTCCAGATTATGGATTTTAGACAACTGATTCGCAACCTCAATATAAGCTCCCAAAACAGTCTGTTCATAGTGATACACTGCCTGAATCTGTTTTGCATTAGCATTATTATAAGCTGCTTTAATTGCTCTTCTGTTGATCAGGGGAGCTGTAAGTTCTCCCGCAAGAGAAAACAGAAACGACTGAGGTTTGATGATATACAACGGATTAAAAGCCTGTAATCCCACTCCGGCAGAAAGATCAAGAGAAGGGTAGAACCTTGCTTTGGCTACTTTGATGTCAAGCTTGGCAGCCGCCAGTTCATATTCAGCCTGTTTGATATCCGGGCGGTTTTCCAGTAGTTCAGAAGGAATCCCTCCATACACTGCTTGCGGAACAACAGAATCAAAAGAGTTCTGACTTCTTTCCACAGATTGAGGAAATCTTCCCACCAGATAATTGATCTTATTTTCAGTTTCAACAATCTTCTGTTGGATGTCATACTGCATTCCCTGAGTTTTCAGAACCTGGGCTTCAAATCTCTGTACAGCCAGTTCATTGGAACGGGCATTCTTTTTTAACTCTTTGATAATATCCAGTGCATCATTCTGAATTTTGATATTCTGATTCAATATAACCAGTTCCTTATCCATTGCTAGCAGTTCATAATAAGAATCTGCAATCTCAGAAATAAGATGAGTCGTCATGAAGTTCTTTCCTTCAATGCTTGCAAGATACCTTTGTATTTGTGCTTTTGTAGCATTATGGAGTTTTCCCCAGATATCTGTTTCCCAATGTGCCTGGGCACCGACACCAAAGTCAAATAAAGGTTCCGGCATTTCTCTGCCGGGCTCTATTTCAGTATTGGCTTCCATCGCTCCGATATTGGTGTATCGGCTTACTTTGTCTACTCCGGCTCCGGCTTTTAAACCTACAGACGGAAGATATTCACCTTTCTTGGCTTTTATTTCATTTTTAGACATTTCAATTTCCTGAAGGACAATATTCAGTTCCTGATTATTTTGAAGAGCCTGACTGATCAGCTCCTGAAGATGAGGATCACTAAAATACTCATTCCACTTCATTTTTCCTGTATTGATGGTGTCATTTTCTGCTGAGCCGTATTTTTCAGGGACGGTTTTATTTTCAGCACGCTGTTCTATTTCGATAGGTTTACAGGCAGTAAGACTTAGTAAGAAGACTGCCAGACCTGCATATTGATATATTTTTCTTTTATTCATAATGGATCATGTCTTCGCTTAATGGAGATTCATCTTCGTCTTTAATCATTTTTTTGCCATCAGACCATTTGGCAAATATGTAGTAGAGCCCCGGAATTACAATCACTCCGAATAGCGTTCCTATCAGCATTCCTCCCAGTGAAGATGCTCCAATGGTGTGGTTTCCGATGGCTCCGGCACCTCTTGCAAAAACAAGCGGAACCAATCCCGCAATAAAGGCAAAAGAGGTCATTAAAATTGGTCTGAAACGGGCCTTGGAGCCTTCTACAGCAGCATCAAGGATAGAATCTCCAGCCTGACGTCTTTTCACGGCAAATTCCACAATAAGTACCGCATTTTTACCCAGTAATCCGATAATCATGATCAATCCTACCTGTGCATAGATATCATTTTCAAGTCCCATGGCTTTTAATAATAAGAAAGACCCGAAAACTCCCACAGGTAAAGAGCAGAGTACTGCAAACGGAATCAGGAAACTTTCATACTGAGCTGCAAGAACCAGATAAACGAATACCAGAACAACAAGGAAGACATAAATGGCTTCATTACCACGCTGTGCCTCATCGTAAGACAATCCTTCCCAAGCTACTTTGTATCCGTGAGGAAGTGTTTTGGCAGCGGTTTCATTGATGGCCTGAATAGCATCAGCCGTTGTATATCCTGAAGCCGGAAGTCCACGTATTGCCGCTGAATTGTACATGTTGTAACGGGTGATTTCGTTAGGTCCCTGTGTCTTTTTCATCGTCATAAATGCTGAATAAGGAACCATTTCATCACGGTCGTTTTTCACATACAGATTCATAATATCCGTAGGAAGTCTTCTGAATTCAGGAGACGACTGTACGTAGACTTTAAAGAACTGTCCGAAACGGATAAAGCCCTGTTCATAGGTACTACCGATCAGAATGTTGAGGTTATCCATCGCTTTTCCGATAGAGACACCTTTCTGCATTGCTGCATTATTATCAAATACCAGTTCATACTGAGGATAATTGGCCGCAAAGAAGGTGAACACTCCTGAAAGTTCCTTTCGTTTTTTAAGCTGTGCAATGAAATCTTTATTGGCTTTATCAAACTCTTGATAATCAGTCGTTCTGTTCAGGTCCAGAAGTCTCATGGAGAAACCTCCTGAAGACCCGAATCCTGGTACTGCCGGTGGCTCAAAGAATTCAATGGTAGCTCCAAGGTCTTTTGATTTTTCTTCCAGTTCTTCCATGATTTCCTTTACAGAATGATCACGGTCGTTCCAGCTTTTAAGGTTAATTAAACAGGTTCCTGCATTTGAGCCTCGTCCCTCTGTCATGATTTCATACCCTGCCAGGGATGATACAGATTCCACACCGTCTACTTCCATACATATTTTCTGCAATGTTCGGGAAACCTTATTGGTTTGCTCCAGTGTAGAACCCGGAGGAGTCTGGATAATAGCATAAATGGTTCCCTGGTCTTCATTAGGGATAAATCCGCCTGGAAGCACTTTATTAATCATCACAATTCCGGCACAGAAAACAATCAGAATTCCCCATGTTACGACCTTTCGGCTTACAATTTTTCTAAGGAATGAGGCGTATTTTCCTGTTATTTTATCAAACCCGCTATTGAATGAGTCTAAAGCTTTTGTGAAAATATTGATTTTCTTAGGCTTACCATGATGATTTTTCAATAGCATTGCAGCTAAAACCGGAGTTAAAGTAAGCGCTACTACCGCTGAAATCACAATAGAACTAGCCATCGTAATGGAAAACTGACGGTAGAAAGTTCCCACCGGGCCTGTCATAAATGAAATAGGAATGAAAACAGCTACCATAACGGCTGTAATAGCAATAATAGCCCCTGCAATTTCACCCATTACTTCTTTTACCGCTTTGTAAGGTGTAATATTACTGTCTTCCATTTTGGCGTGAACAGCTTCTATTACTACAATCGCGTTGTCAACCACAATACCAATTGCTAATACCAATGCGAAAAGGGTAACAAGGTTAATGGTTAATCCGAAGAACTGAATTACAAAGAAAGTTCCAATCAAAGAAACAGGTACGGCAATAATAGGTATTAACGTAGAACGCCAGTCACCAAGGAAAATGAAAACTACAATAGCCACAAGGATAAATGCATCTCTTAGCGTATGCATTACCTGTTCAATAGAAGCATCAAGAAATTGTGAAACGTCATAACTGATTTTGTAATCAACACCCGGTGGAAAGTTTCCTTTCATTTCTACCAGTTTCGCTTTCACATCTCTGATTACGTCATTGGCATTACTTCCATAATTTTGTTTTAAAACGATAGAAGCGGAAGGGTGCCCATCAAGATTGGAATAAATATCAAAGAATTCACTCCCGAGCTCTACTTTGGCTATATCTTTTAGCTTTACATTTTCTCCTTCTGCATTGGAACGTACAATAATATTTTCATATTCTTCCGGTTTGTTGTACTGTCCTTTATAAGTCAATACATATTCCAGCGACTGTGCTGCAATACCGGAACTTTGCCCGATTCTTCCCGGACGTCCGATGATGCTTTGTTCACCAATAGCTTTCATCACCTCATCTACAGAAATAGAATAAGCACGCATACGGTCAGGGTTCAGCCATATACGCATTGCATATCTACGGCTTCCCAGAATCTGAGACTTTGCAATCCCGTGAATACGGTTTATTTCCGGGATGATATTCACCATAGAATAGTTGTACAGGAATTTCTCATCCATACTTTTATTGGTACTGTAGAGATTTACATACATCAGCATACTCGGTTGAATCGGGTTTACAACCACTCCTTCTTTCTGTACAAGCTCCGGTAATAAAGGCATTACCTGATCTACTCTGGTTTTTACCAGAACCACCGCTTCGTTGGGATCGGTTCCTGGATCAAAGACAACATTTACTGTGGCTTCTCCCGCACTGGTAGCATCAGTAGTGATGTAACGCATTCCCTGAACTCCATTGATGGCATTTTCAATCGTAATCAAAGAAGATTTTACCAAAACGTCTGCACTAGCACCCGGATAGGCAATGGAAACAGCTACTGTGGTAGGGGCAATTTTTGGAAACTGTTCCGTCGGAAGCTGCTTCATGGCGATACCTCCCATAAACAGGATGACAACCGATATCACAATGGCGAAAACCGGTCGGTGTATTACTTTTTTAAACATAATGCTGATTTTGGGTTACTCGGCGTACAGATCCAGATTAGACATTACTTTTTCAGGGTTTTGATACTTTGAGCTGATCTTTTGGTTTTCCTGAACCATTCTAAGACCTTCCAGAAGGATTCTTTCATCCTTTCCAAGCCCTGAAGAAACTACATAAATGTGTGGTAGTTCAGCAGCAACCTTTATTTCTCTTGCATGTACTTCACCATCTTTACCGATCACATAGGCATACTTCTTTTCCAGCTCTTCAAAAGTAGCTTTCTGTGGAATCATCATGGCATTGGCATAAGGTGATGTGATGACGATATTTCCGGTTTCACCGTATCTCAAAAGTCCTTTTGGATTCGGGAAAGTAGCCCTGTAAGCGATGTTTCCTGTTTCATTATCAAAATCAGATTCAATGGTTTGTACAATACCGTCCTGGGTGAACTCTTTGCCGTTGGCCATTCTCAGGCGTACATGCATTGGACTGTTATCTTTTTTAGCATCCATCTGATTAAGATATTCAGCTTCCGGTACATTGAAGTATACCCACATTTTACTGTTATCTGAAAGTTCAGTTACCAGCTCGCCTTCATCTACAAGGCTTCCTTTTCTTACATGTAATTTTCCTACAATACCAGTAAAGGGAGCTCGAATTTCTGTGAATCTCAAATGGGTATTCATTGAAGAAAGCTCGGCCTGAGCTTTTTCATATCTTGCCTTAGCCATAGCCATTTCCTGAGGAGCAACGATGTTTTTATCGGAAAGGTTTTTGGTATTCTGATATTCGATTTCTGCATATTTGGTTTCCGCTTTGGCGCGGTTTACATCAGATTCATAAAGATTAGGCATGATTTTAAACATCAGCTGTCCTTTCTGTACAAACTGCCCTTCATCTACATAAATAGACTGGATGTATCCTTTTTCCTGTGCACGAAGCTCAATATGATTAATAGAACGGATTTGCGCAACATAATCTTTGTTAACCAAAGTATCTTTTATAAGCGGGCTTGTAACGTTGAATGACGCTGCTTCTGTTTTTTCTTTTTTTTCAGATTGACAGCCTGCAAACAAGAAAATAAGGCACAAGTTGATATACATGAGACTTTTCTTGACCATGATAAATATTGTTTTTATAATAATTTATAATTGAAAAAATAGAGTTACCAGCTCTCAAATAAGATTTGAAAGCCTAATAAAAAGTTTTCGGAAAAATTAGTATAAAATCACAGTCTGATGACCCTGTACTGGATGTACAGATCATCGTGTAAAGGTTTTAAATGTTCTGACTGAGCGAGTGAAACAGCAATTTGTCTGTTGTGAAAAGTAGTGACGAAGCCCGAAATCAAGTGCCAGAACCCATCTTTGAAAAGCGCAAGAAATTCTGTAGAACCGAATGTTTCTACATTTTCATCATTTTCGTTGTCGTTTTCAGAAAGATTTGCTCTGATTTTGTTGTAGCGGGGGTGGCTGATATTGTAAGCATCATTGGCCTCATGGTTATTGATAAACGCAAAAGAATCATCAATGCTTTTTTTCTGATGAACCAGAAGATCAGTAGTAAAGTGAAGGCCTGAAGAAATATCTGTTGAAATATACTGCTGAATTTGCCCGTAATACCAACCTAAAACGGTAAGCCACGCAAACAACAGACTGTATAAATATTGATAAAACCTTTTCCGCATCCCAGTACAAAGGTAGGCAAAGTTACCACCAGGTGCAACCATTGTAGATTAAAAAAGTGTTAAAAAGTGCCTTGTTTGATGAAAAAAATACATTTATTTTTCAGATTTTCTTTTTGACTAAGAAGAAGATAGATCCGGCGAAGTTTTCTTTAGGAGCATTCCGGAATTTTACACCAACAAAAAAATAAAAAAATGAATATTGTTTTAACAGGTTCCATCGGGAACATTGGAAAGCCGCTTACCAAAGAACTGGTAGAAAAAGGACACTCGGTAACGGTGATCAGCAGTAATGAAAAGAGAAGGGAAGCTATTGAAGCTTTAGGCGCAAAAGCCGCTATAGGCAGTATGTTTGATCCAGGTTTTCTCACCGAAACATTTACCGGAGCAGATATTGTCTATCTTATGGAAACCATGGAAGCGGCAGGTGATTTATTTGATAAAAACATTGATTTTATCGGAAAGATCAGTGAAATTGGTCATCATTACAAAACTGCTGTAGAGCGTTCAGGAGTGAAAAAAATTATCCATCTCAGCAGTATTGGAGCTCATACAGATAAAGGAACGGGGATTATTGTATTTCATCATTATGTAGAGCAGATCCTAGAGCAGCTTCCGGATGATGTTGCCATTAAATTTATTCGTCCGGTAGGTATTTATTTCAATATGTTTTCATTCATCAGCACGATCAAAAACAAAGGGGCTATTATTTCCAACTGGGGAGGAGATCGGAAAGAGTCCTGGGTTTCTCCGCTGGATATTGCAGCCGTTGTAGCAGAGGAAACTGAAAAGTCATTTGAAGGAAGAACGGTACGGTACGTAGCCAGTGATGAAGTTTCTCCTAATGAAATTGCAAAAGCTTTGGGTGATGCCATCGGAAAACCAGATCTTCAGTGGAAAGTGATTTCAGATGAAGAATTATTGAAAAACTGGCTGGAAATTGGATTTAATGAGCAGGTAGCTAAAGGTTTTGTAGAAACTCAGGCAAGTCAGGGAAGCGGAATTTTATATGAAGATTATAATCAGCATCAACCCATTTTAGGAAAGGTAAAACTGGAAGATTTTGCAAAGGAATTTGCTGCTGTTTATAAAAATGATGAAGAGTAAATATCAAACCACAAAAGTCACAAAAGTTTTTAAACATTTTAATAGGATGAAGAAAATATTCTTTCATGAAAGAAGTTTATCTAAGTTTCTAAAATGTTTAAGAATAAGCAAATTATTACTTTAACCACAAAAGTTGAAAACTACATTCAGAAGAAATGGACAGTGTTCACTGTAAAAACAATTTGTAATTTTATAGATATGGAAAAGCGGGCTGTTAAAAGAATAAAAACCATCACAGAATTTCACCGTTCAAGAGGATTACCACCTCCTGAACATCCGTTGATTAGCGTGATTGATTATAAAGAGGTAAAACGGCCCGCCGATATAGGCGAAGTCAACTGGATTCTGGATTTTTACCAGATTTCTTTAAAAATAGGAATGAACGGAAAATTAAAATACGGTCAACAGGAGTATGATTTTGATGAAGGAACGCTATTTTTTATTTCCCCGAACCAGATTTTTAGAATTGAAACAGATTCCCATGTACAGGAAAATCAATCTGGGTGGATGCTGCTGATTCATCCGGATTTTCTGTGGCATACCTCACTGGGCAAGACCATAAAGCAATATGATTTTTTTGATTATTCTGTGAATGAAGCCCTGTTTCTTTCAAAAAAAGAAGAACTTACCATTAACGGAATTATAGAAAATATTGAACAGGAATATCATTTGGTTATCGATAAATTCAGTCAGAATATTATCATTTCGCATATTGAAACACTGCTCAATTATTCCGAAAGGTTCTACGAACGCCAGTTTATCACCAGAAAAATGACCAATCATACCATTCTGGACCGTTTGGAAGTTTTGTTAGATGATTATTTAAATGATAAGGATTTGATTTTAAAAGGATTGCCTACAGTGCAGTTGGTTGCTGTTGAACTCGGGATTTCTCCCAATTATCTCAGCAGGCTTTTGAAAACGCTTACCGGGCAAAGTACCCAGCAGCTGATCCATGAAAAACTGATTGAAAAGGCAAAAGAAAAGCTTTCTACAACGGACTTATCCGTAAGTGAGATTGCCTACGAATTGGGTTTTGGGCATCCACAGTCTTTTACTAAACTGTTTAAAAATAAAACCCGGCTTTCCCCATTAGAATTCAGAACTTCTTTTCAGTAAAAAATCTGAAATAATTTTAAAAATATAAGTCCATAGCATTGATGTTATGGACTTATTTGAATAATGAAAGAAATAATCAATGAAATAAATAGAGAAAAGTTAAAACATTAAATAGACAAATCTGTCTATTTAATGCATATCTTTGTTTTATGAAACAGAGAGGTCAGGTTGTTATTGACAAAATTTTAGATACCGCAGAAAAATTATTCTACGAACAGGGGTATAGTAATACCGGAATTAATCAGATTATCAGCGAATCTGATATTGCAAAAGCTTCATTATACAAGCATTTTGAAACAAAAACAGACTTACTGATTGCCTATATTCAGCGTATGCATCAACTTTGGTTCAGCAGATTGGAAGCCAGTCTAAATGCAGTTCATGATCCAAAAGAAAAGCTATTAGCCATTTTTGATCATCATACTCAAAGGCAGGAAATCAGACAGTATGGTGGCTGCCCGTTTGTTAAAGCCAATGATGAAGCCGGAACAAGTGACCCGAGGGTTTTGGCAGAAATTCAGAAAACTAAAATTCACAGTAAAGAATTTATAAAAATGCTTGTTAAAAATTCAGACCATAAAAAGATCCTCTCAGACGAAGAATTGGCTGAAACAATTTATGTAATGCTGGAAGGTTCTATCGTTACAGCATCGGTTTTTAAAAAGCCGGACGAGATACAGTCTGCAAAGAAAATTATTCAAAAACTGATTTAAAATGAAAACTACCAATAATAAATGGCTGGAACTGATTATTGTTTTGGCTGCCCCTTTACTTTCTGTGATTGATGTATTTATTATCAATATAGCCATTCCTACTATTAAAAAAGGAATTCATGCTAACGATGGCGAAATGCAGTTTGTTATTGCCGGATATCTTTTGGGTTATGCCGCATTTCTGATTACCGGAGGAAGGGCAGGAGATCATTTTGGCAGGAAAAAAGTGTTCTTCTGGGGAATGCTGGCTTTTACAGTGGCGTCCTGTTTATGCGGATTGTCACAATCAGCATTACAATTGAATGTCACACGTTTTTTTCAGGGATTAAGTGCTTCATTTATGGTTCCGCAGACTATTGCATTCATTCAGGTGCTTTTTACAGATACAAAAGAACGGGCAAAAGCCTTTGGACTCTATGGAATTACACTGGGAACGGCTGCCGCAATTGGCCAGGTGCTCGGAGGATATTTATCAGACACCCATTGGGTGATAGAAGGCTGGAGGCTGGTTTTCTTTATTAATCTTCCCATAGGAATTATTACTCTTTGGGCAACCCATAAATATGTCACTGAAACCCCCAAACATGAAAATACAAAATTTGATTACACAGGAATTATAATTCTAACGTTTGCGCTTTTTTCCCTTATTTACCCGCTGATTCAGGGAAGGGAATCCGGATGGCCTTTGTGGAGTTTCGCACTTTTGATTCTGTCCTTTATTCTGTTTGGTATTTTTATCTATAACCAAAAAAATAAGTTGAGTAAAAACGGTAACCCTTTAATAGATGTCAGGTTATTCAAAATAAAAGACTTCAATATCGGGCTCACAGCAGTTTTGTTTCACTTTATGCTTCATACCGCCTATTTATTACTAAGTGCTGTGTATCTTCAGAACGGGCTTGGAATTTCAGCGTTGGATTCCGGATTATATTTTATTGCACCGGGAATTCTGTTTGTCGTTTCGTCTGTAATGGCATCACGTCTGATCGTAAAATACGGGAAGAGAGTATTGCAGGTAGGAGTAGTAATTCTTTTCATCGCATTTTATCTCCAGATGACGCTTTGGAAACCTGGAATCAGTACCGGATTGGTAATAGGGTTGATGGCAGTATGGGGGTTCGGAAATGGTCTTGTTCTTCCTTCATTACTGAATGTTGCCCTTAAAAATGTTCCGCCACAATATGCAGGAGGTGCGGCAGGAATATATTCTACCTTTCAGCAGACCGCTTCAGCATTAGGTGTAAGCGTGATTGGCGGAGTATTTTTCTATTTTTCGAAGGAAAGCTGGCAGACGGCCTATCACTTTGGAATTATTTGTGTACTCATCTGTCTGGCAATAGTAGGGCTGATGCTGCAAATATTACCCGCTTCTGAGCCCGTAAAAGAAAATAATCAAAAAGTTATAAAAGCATGATGGAAAATCCGATTCAATTGTTCTATAAAGATGTAAACTCGCCTGTAGGTTTAATCAGAGTTATTGCGTCTGATAAAGGTCTTGCTGCCATTATCTGGGAAAGAGAAGATTATATAAGAACAAAACTTTCTGATCCTTTAAAAAAAGATGATCATCCGATTATTGTACAAACAGAAAAGGAGCTGAAAGAATATTTTGAAAACAGCAGAACCGTTTTTACCGTACCGCTGGATTTTAAAGGAACCGATTTTCAGGTAAAAGTCTGGGAATCATTATTAAAAGTTCCATACGGAAATACAAAAACCTATGGTGAGCTGGCAAAAATTCTGGGTGATGTGAAAGCGGTTCGTGCTGTAGGCGGCGCTTTAAACAAAAATCCGATATCTATTATCGTTCCCTGCCACAGGATCATTGGAGCGTCCGGAAAACTTACAGGTTTTGCAGGAGGTTTAAAAAATAAATCCATTCTTCTGGATCTGGAAAAGGGATTTACAATGCCTTCTTTATTTTAACCCAAAATACCTATGATGAATAAAAATATTAAACATCCTGAAATAGAAGCTGAAACATTCAACTCAGAAAATTTCCATAATCTGTGTGAGCATTTAGCCCATTATGATCATGATTTAAAATCAGTTCTTGAAGCCCATGGCTATCCTCCAATGTGGACAAGAGGAAATACTTTTGAAACGCTTGTTCATATTATTCTGGAACAGCAGGTTTCATTAGCATCAGCATTGGCAGCACTGCAACAGTTAAAAGAAAAAACAAAAGAATTAACCCCGGAGCAGATCCTAAAACTCAGCGATGATGAAATGAGAGCGTGCTACGTAAGCCGTCAGAAAACAATTTATATAAGAGGGCTGGCTCAGGCGATTGTAAATGGAGAAATCAACCTTGAAAAAATAGCAGTAATGTCTAATGATGAAGTTCGGGAAACATTAATCCGGCTAAAAGGCATCGGAAACTGGACCATTGATGTCTATTTAATGTTTACACTCCAAAGAACAGATATTTTTCCTATTGGAGACCTCGCAGCTGTCAATGCATTAAAGCGTCTGAAAAAGCTTTCTCCCACAGTTACCAGAGATGAAATTCTGGAAATTACGGAACAATGGACACCTTTCCGGTCAGTAGCATCTATGATATTATGGCATTATTATCTTTCAGATCCCCGCAAAAAAACAAAGAATCATTTGTAATAGAAAAGAAATATAGGAAGGTTTTTTACAGAAAAATTAATCTTATTTTTGAAATAGCTTTATTTTGCACAATTTTTGCTGTAACAAGCTACTTTTATCGGTTAAGACATAACCGATAGTACAAACCCCACCTATATTATGATGAAAAAATACCTTATCTATATATCACTTTTGGGAGCACCCTTATTTTGGGGACAAAATAAAGTGAATGAAAAATCTGTATACCAGCAGAACCTGTCGCTGTCAGAGAAAGAAAACGAGGCGATGGCATTTGATGCTGATATACAATTATCCGATGCAGAAATGGCGTTGGACAAAAAACTATTCCAGCTCCGTAAACAGCTTCTTAGTGATACAGATGCAAAGAAAATATCTTTATATAACAGTTCTTTTAATGAATTAAAACCATTAATAGAAGGCAGCAAGCTGTTTGAAGTTCTTCAGACCATGCCAAAAGGAGGATTGCTGCATACACATAGCGGAGGAATTACAGATGTGAAATGGATTATTTCGGCAGCGAGAAAATATCAGGAATGCTATGTTTTCGATCAGAAAGATAATGACCAGTTTATTTTCGGACAGCTTGGATTTTTTGAAAAGGGAAAAGTCCCGGCCGGATTTGTAAGCCTTGAGAAAAAACTGGCTTCAACACCCGGTTTTGAAAAAGAATTACAAGATCTTCTAACACTGAAAAGAGATAGTTTATGTTCTTACACAGATTATTGGATTGAATTTGAAAAACGTTTTAAACGCATCAGTCTGCTGCTTCCATATCGTCCTTTCTTTAAAGAATATTATCTGAAAGGATTTCAGGATTTAATAAAAGACAAAGTACAGCACGTAGAAATCAGGTATATCTTTGATGAACTTTATGATTTTCAGCACGGGAAATATCCTTTGAAAACGTCCATCACGGATCTGCAGGATATTCTTAAAGAAATACACAAATCTGATCCGCAGTTCACTTTGAAATTAATCTATTCAAGTTTTAAATTCTTGGATAATGAAAGCATTGAGAAGCAGCTGGAAACGGCATTTGAAATGAAAAAAGAATTTCCGGATATGATCTCAGGTTTTGATCTTGTAGCAGATGAAGCTGCCGGGCATAACATCAGCTTTTTTGAGAAAAGCTGGACACAAATGAGTGGACTTAGTAAAAAGTACGGAGTAGAACTGCCTCTTTTCCTTCATGCCGGAGAAAGTAATTCTATCCTGAATAAAAATATTCTGGATGTTGCTCTGTTAAATAATAAAAGAATTGGTCACGGACTGAATCTTATTTACTTCCCAAAAACCATGGAACAGATCAGAAAACAGAACAAGCTGGTAGAGGTAAGTCCGATTAGTAATCAGATCTTAGGATATGTAAGTGATCTGAGAAACCACCCTGCAAGGGTTTTATTAAGCAATGGAGTGCAATGCTCGATCAGCAGTGATGATCCGTCTGTATATGGATACACAGGACTGAGCTATGATTTCTGGGTGACACAGGTCTATTGGGAACTGGGTGTGAAAGCATTAAAAAAACTGGTATTCAATTCTATTAATTACTCTTCTTTGAATGATAATGAGAAAAAGAAAGCAGTCAGTTACCTGAATCAGCAATGGAATGATTTTGTTCAGAAAACAAATCAGAAATTAAACTAAGCGGGATCATCCTGAAAAAAATAAAATCACATTATTGAAGTCAATAATGTGATTTGTCTTTTAAATAGCCACCTATTACTTTTTAAACTTTAATCCTGACAATTCTTTTTTTACACTAGCACCCAATTTTGATGGGCTTACCTTTGTAAGAACCAATGATTCACAGTTATTGAAAATGGCAAAACGCCGTAATGTTTCTACGAAAGGTTTAAGCCATAACTCAGTTTCTATCGCACTGTTTTCGATATGTAAATGAATAAGTTCCAGCTTCTTTTCTTTTCTGTGTGCTTTACAGTCAACCCTTCCGATAAACTGATCTCCAAACAAAATAGGCAGGCAGAAATAGCCGTATTGTCTTTTTTCCTTTGGTGTATAACATTCCAGGCGGAAATCAAAATCAAAGACCTGCTTGATTCTATCTCGATGAATAATAGCGTTATCAAAAGGAGACAGCAGCCAGATATTGGAATTTTTAAGATTAAATGTCTTTTCAAAGACATCATTCTGAACAAAAGCAGAAGACAATCCTTCTATTTTGACCTGAGATATTGATCCTTCTTCCAGCATAGCCTGTAAAACCTGAGTAACGTTTTTCTTTAAATCATTTCCTTTCCGAAGATGAGTGATTTGTTTTAAAGTGGTAAATCCGTAAGCTCTCAGATTGGTTTTTACCAGATATTCTGCAAGTTCAAGTGAGGTAGGCTCTGTAGTATCAATGGAAGACGGTAATACTCTCTCCGCAAGATCATACGTTTTCTGCATTCCGGAACGTCCGCTTATCATCAGATCACCCTGCATGAAAAGTCTTTCAAGAGCTAATTTAGCAGGTTTCCAGTTCCACCAGCTACCTGCTTTATGACTTTCATTTTCAAAATCTCTTGCTCTTTTAGGCCCTTCATTTCGGATGGTATCTGTTACATATTCCATCACTTTAGGATCAGCATTATAGTAACGGGATTCACCTCGTTTAATGACCAGCATTTGGGGCAAAACATACCGGAAATCCTTCATGGGAAGGTAGGAAGCAGCATGGAACCAATATTCAAATACCTTACGTTCTTCCACCAGTTCTTCCAGATAATCTGCCTGGAAATCCGGGATTCTTGTCCAAAGCGTATGATGATGAGCCCGTTCTACCATAGATAACGTATCAATCTGTATATATCCGAGGTGTTCCAAAGTATTCAAAACTGCAGTTTTTCCGGCTCCGAAAGGTGTATTTCGTGTTAATCCCTGACTTTCTAAGGTTATCAATTTTAAATGTTCCGGTGTCAGCTTTTTTTCCATATTTTTATTCGGAGAAAACAGGTTTTATGATGTTTTTTCAAATATAATGATTTAGCGCAAAAACATTGAGCGGGATCTGTTTTAAAAACTCTGGATGAGCTGGTCAAAAATCAATTGTTTTGACGATTATCCCTTTTTAGCTCCCTTTCAATTTCATTCACATAGGGAAGGGGGGTAAGATAATTTTCGTTCATGTATTTTCTGATACTTTCATCCGTTTTCTTGTTGACTTTTCTGATAAAAAGCTGATTGCCGGATTTTAAAGATTTAATATAATTAGATATACTCTGTGTTGTTTGAAAAATGGATTTCTCAAGTACCGCTCTTTTATCGTCATTGATAATAATATCATTAAATGATGTATTCATAAGGACAGTCTGAAAAAAAGATTCTGCTGGTAAAAAAGTATGGAGATAGTAATCCTCAAAATCCATTACCATTTTATTATTGGTCAGAAATGTACAGGTTTCTCTGGTGAAAATAAACCATTTTCCACCAATATAAGGTGTCACATCCTTCATAAAAGCTCTTTTGTAGATGAAAGTTGAAATAATATAGGCTAATTCCGTAAAATGGTTTTGTATTCTCTGCAGGGTATCTGGCCTGTAAAACTTCTGGTCATAGTAGAAAAGATAATTTCGGCCCTTATTGAGGGTAAGAAATTTACGGATGATATTTTGTGATTTCAGGGGATAATCTTCACCGCTTAGATTAATAAAATAATCCCATTCTTTGCTTACATTTAAAAGAAATTCCATAGCATTCAGTTCAGCCTGAACTATATTAAATCCTCCTGCAACAATATTGATACTGTCCAGAATGTAAGCATTGGGAAACTGAATGATATACTGCTGTATTTCTTCTATAAAATCAGGTTTGGCTTTTCTGTCAATATGGATAAGATAAAACTGATCCCTTGCATAGATCTTCTGAAACATGTCTTTAAATATTTCAGGCTTATGGTGTACCATAATGAAATAGGCAATTCTTACATGCGGTGTAGTTTGTGAGTCTGATGTTTGGGGGCAGGGTGCTGCTAGTGGGGAAGAAGTCTGCATGTTTCGTAGTTTAAAATCATCTGCGCTGCCAAACAATTCGGGTTATTTGCAGAAGGTACGAATATATTTTTGATTATCAGTTAATTAAATACAGTGATGTTTGTCTTTTTTTATTGTAAGTTTGCTGAACATTTATAAAAACAGGTCACTGCCTTTGCTATTCTGCATAGTTTAAAATCACATTTTTTCTTTCAGTTTGCTTTTTCAGCTACCAATTTATACTCCTGATTTCCGTAACGCGAATAAAAGATTATAAAGTTCTATTGTAGATAAGAGCGACACGTTATTGCCGGGTAATCCCTAATATCTAAAAGTATTATTGAAGCTGAAGCAAGAAAAGGATGAGCAGAAAAAGACCCTCTTTTTGTTTATCATTATAATATACCCAATCAAATTCTGATCGTCAGATTTGTTTGTAAAATACCGGAAAAACCGGAATTTATAATGAATTTTAAAAATTTAAATCTAATCAATCCCATTATCCGTGCGGTGACAGAAGCCGGATATTCCAGACCTACTGAAATACAGTATTCTGCAATTCCGCATATTCTGGCGGGAAGAGATGTTGCAGTGTCTGCGGACAGAGGTTCCGGGAAAACAGCTGCATTTGCTATGCCTATTTTGCAGCTGCTGAAAAGACAGACTCCGGATCATAAAGAAATACGGACTTTAATACTTACCCCTACCTCAGAACTGGCGATACAAATAGAAGAAGATCTTAAAATTTACAGTAAATATTTACCGTTATCTCAGCTTTCCCTATATGAAGGGGTTTCTATCGGAAGTCAGCTTGCTGCATTGAGAAAAAGGGTAGATGTTTTGGTCGCAACACCAAGAAGACTGCTTGATGTAGAAAATCTAAGACATATTGATCTTTCTAAAATTGAACTGTTCGTACTAGATGATGCAGATAAGATGCTTGATATGGGATTTATTAATGACATAAAAAAAGTATTGGATCTCATTTCCCAAAGAAGGCAAACCCTGTTTTTTTCGGCTACAATGTCTGGAAGCATAAAACATTTTGCCCAAATGATCCTCAATAATCCTGTAGAAATTATGGTGGGTCCGGTTTCTTCAGCAATAAAGACGTTGAAGCATCCGAAACTTAAAAATATTCAACCGCTCATAGGCAGTACTATATCTGTCGGAGTATCATAAATAAAATCTGTAGCGTTTACAGATCATAATACACAATTTTTAATAACAATTACTATGCAAGAAGGCACCGTAAAATTTTTCAATGAAGCAAAAGGCTTCGGTTTTATTACTCCGGCAGACGGAAGTAAAGATATATTTGTACATTCTTCAGGATTAAACACAAGATCTGTCCGTGAAAATGATAAAGTAGTTTTTGATGTACAAAAAGGAGATAAAGGTTTAAATGCTGTTAACGTAAAGTTGGCATAATAAATTTAAGCAGCGGATATCTTATGTGATATCCATATAAAGTATCATATTTATATTTTTTCTCATTAAAATCCATGATTCAGTATCTGGATATATTGTTTACAAGAACATTGATGAAATATAAATTACTTTTTATTTTCATGACGTTCATTAGCCTCTTACTTTTTGTGAGAGGTTTTTTTAAATAATTTGAAAAGAGAGGAGAACAGTGTGGTTATAAAATCTATTATACAGACTTGGTACAATTATTACAGCAGAATAACAGCTGTCATAAATATTTTAATCCTAAGGTACAGAAATATGATAATTATTAATAGTTTTAATGACTATAAGTCTCTTGAAGGGAAGATGATTGGAGAGTCTTCCTGGCACAGGATAGATCAGAATCAGATCAACAGGTTTGCAGATGCTACTTTGGATCATCAGTGGATCCATACGGATCAGGAAAAAGCTGAAAAAGAAGGTCCTTTTCACTCAACTATTGCGCATGGTTATTTAACATTATCTTTGATTCCCTATCTCTGGAAACAGATTGCAGACGTGAGAAATGTGAAAATGGAAATTAATTACGGAATAGAGAATTTTAAATTCGGAGATGCTGTTCTTGTAAATAACGATGTAAGGCTTCAGGCAACTGTACAGTCTGTAATGAATCTCAGAGGGACCGTAAAAGCAGTTGTGGAAGCTAAATTATTGATTAAAGGTCATATAAAGCCTGCTTATACCGGAGATGTTATTTTCCTTTATCACTTTTTATAAAAAAGTATCATTGCTAGCAATGATACTTTTAAGTGTAATGATTTTTAGTATGTTGTGATCTTTATTTTTTAGGGGTCAAAGAGAAATTATCTACATAAACAGCCTGATGTACACCGTTCAGTAATACTTTCAATGCCAGATGCGTATCTTTTTTGATAGAAATGGTATAGGTTTTCTTTTCTCCCGAAATTTTAGAGGCTTTAGCAATGGATGTGTAAGATTTTGCATCAGATGCATTGCCTACTGAGAAAATCTCCAGTGAAGTTTCTCCACCGTTATCCGAAATATCAAGGCTTAGAGTATAATTGCCTGCTTTTATTTCCGGAGTTACCAGATACATATTCTCTCCAGGACTGGTCATGGAATAGAAGATAATCTTTTTGTCACTTGCATAAAGCATTGCTTTTCCCCCTTGAGTGGTCCAGCATTTGTTGATGTCTTTCCATGCATCGAAATTTTCTACCAATGTGTTTACAGGTTTACACTGTGCACTTGCAGTAAGAAACCCTCCCAAAGTCACTATTCCCGCCAATATGAATTTTTTCATAAGTTATTTATATTATTAGGTAAAAATACTTAAAAAGTGTTGAATTTATTGAGTTTTCAGGTTATTTCAGGAAAATAAAAATTCTAAAAAAATAGCGAATGTTTTTTATCTGTAAAGCGAAAATTTAATATAAAGGAAATTGGGAGCTTACTCTTGGAAAGATTTTAAATTTTGACAGGATAAAAAAATCTCCGCAGTCATGAGACCTTGGAGATTCAGGGGCTGAGTAGCCTTGGATGTTGTATAGATTTTTAGAAATTGATGAACGGAAATTAATTTTTTAAATAATTAAAAACCGGAAGGCTTGCTCAGTACTTGTGCGGATCCGTTTGTACCACCCAGATCTTTGGAATCATCATTAATATTCTGTTTTGTGATTAGATATTTATAAGCCATTAAATAAAGATCAACTTTAAAACTGTTGTAAGCGCCATTCGGGTTGGTATAACGTTCTAATCTGCTATTCGTAAAATTTGCTCTGATGTGCCAGGTTCCGTTACTTTTAAAGGTATTTACATTCGGAGACCCCTGTTTGTTATCATTAACGCCGTTACTGCCATAGTCAAGAGCAACTTTTGTAGAACCATTATTAAGTTGAAATGAATAATTATGCACTACTACCAGAAATTTAGTGGCATCTATTTTAGTATCATAATCTGTAATGCCTGTGGAAGGAACTCCTGAAATGGTAAGCTTCATATAATTAAATAATCCGCTGGTTTCAAGCGCAGGATTATACAAATCCAGGGTGTTTTTAGAAGTAGCAAGGAAACGACCTCCCGTTTTATCTGGTTCACCAGGATTTCTTAAATATAAAGAATTGGTAAGGCTTGAACCGTTTACATCAAGGGTTTCTGCTGGTGTTGTGGTATTGATTCCTATTTTTGTATTTTGAGCATTAATATATATTCCTAAAAGAAATATAATTGTGCTGTAAATTACTTTTTTCATATTATTTTATTGAAGTCCTATTGGTGTGTTAGTTGAAGTTCCTGTAAATGAATCGTCTACACTTCCTGTGTAAGTTCCCCAGTCTTTAATGAGTGCTTTTTCATACACGCAAAGTGTAAGTGTCCAGGTTCCGTTCTGCGCAGAGGTTGTGCCTGCTCCCTTAAAACCTAGGTTAACAGCATTATACGTTTTTCCTCCGCTTGACACATGGGTTATTTCTGTAGAATAGGCTCCATATGATGTGACGCTTGTTGTTGTATTTACCCCCGCTGTAGCATCTGTGAAAACGGCTCCGGTAATGGCTACTACATATTTATCCGTTTCCAGGCCTGTGTTAAGGTTGACAACATCTGTCTGGCTCACATTTTTAAGTATAATAGTATATGTATTAACAGGAGCTACATTTCGAAGAGAAATATCAAGAAGCTTGACCTTTCCTACTGGTGTTGTATCTTTTGAACGCGTAAGCAGATAATAGTTACCCGTTGCATCTGAATTAGCGGTATCAATGACATAAGATTCAATAAGTGTTCCTCCCTGAACATCCAGCATCCCCTGCGGATTTTTTGTATTTATTCCCACTTGTGCGCTGGCTCCAAAATAAGTACATGTTGCAAATAAAAGTGTGGTTATTTTTTTCATCTTCTTTTTATTATTGGATTAAAGGAGCAGAAGCAGCGCCTGTTCCTGAGGTGTTAACGGTTTGCGTAGAGGTAAATTCTTTTGCATAAGCTCTGTCAAAAACCAGTAAATTGAGTGTCCAGACCCCATCAGGTAAAGAATCATCTGTTGAAAACCCTACATAATCAGCTTTGAGTTTCCATGTACCATTGGTATTGTAGGCATAAATTTCGGGTACAGGAGTAATTACAGTTGAGGTATAAGTGAATACGGGCTGCGTAAAGCCATATGAGGCAATAACAACTAAAAATTTATTTGAATTAATTTTAGTGTCATATTCATCTACCCAATCTTTGTCTGCACTATTACAAGTGATTTTGTACTGAATCAGATTAATAGGCGCCGGGGTAGTGGGTACAAAAGACTCATTATAAGAAGTGATTTTATTTTGGGGAGCGGGAGATTTAATTAAGAAAGAATAATTTTCATCTGCCCCAAGTTTTTCCAGAGGATCTTTTAAGGTCATACCTGATGTTTTCATTGTACCATTTACCGTAAGCTCTTTTTCGGGGTTGGTTGTATTGATTCCCACGTTTCCTGTGCTTTGTGCACACGCAGGAATGATAGCACCGGCGAGCAGTACTGTCAAAATAATTTTATTCATTAATGTTGTGTTAAATGTAAGATATTGTTTGCATGGAAACTAGTAAGCTGAAACTAAATTTTGAAGCAGCTTTTCCATTTTGTAATGGTGTTTCTGCTGAGTTTATAGTGGTTAGACAGCTGGGTGTTATTAAGCTTATATTTTTTCTGATATTCTAAAATCTGTATAATGGTTTCATCATCATAAGAACGCAGACGTTGGTTTTCTGAAGAGATTTCTTCAGATCCGAAAATCCTCTGATTGAGTTGAATAATATCCAAAACCCCCAGTTTTTCTTTCGAGAGTATAGATTTACATTCATCAAGTTTTTCCGGGAACTTCGCGATGAGAATATCCGTATAGATCTTTTTATAGTAAGGCTGCTCTATTTTTTGTTTTTTTCTATCCATTTGTATAAAGTAGTTTTAGGAATATTATATTCACTGATCACCTGGCTTTTGGTTTTCTTCCCGGATTCAATCATTTCCAGCATAAAATTGATAACCTCTTTGGTATAAATATTCTTCCGGAAATATGGCATCTCTGAGTTTGATTTATCTTTTTTGTTTTTTACAGCAGGTGATGCGGGAGAATAGAAAATCAGGTTTTGAGAATAGAATCTGAAGAAATCATATTCCAAAATTTTACTCCATTTCAGGAGAATTTCAGTATCCAGACTTTTAGAAGCATACATTTCCGAAATGTCCTCTTCCGTACAGTTGAAAAATTTGCAGATTCTGGGCATGGGAGTTTCACATTCCTTTACCCGCTTGTCGATCATTGAACCAATGTGTATATTCTTGAACTTCATCTAAGCAGGGATTTGAAATGGGGGTGTAACAAAGTAATTGCGAGTCTCGAAATAATGTTTTTTTATCATAAATTTTAATTTTTTTAATCCTTTGTGTGTTTAGAAAAGCATAGACATAAACCAACTTGATCGTTTGTTAAATTATCTATAATTCGTTTTTTTCGTATTTTTCGCTAAATATGATATTGGTTGATTTAAATGTTGGTTTTGTGTAATATTTGAGTTAAATAATCAACATTTATATTTGTATAATGATTTATATATGATAATTTGAAAATTGATTTATATTATCCATCATTTTGAATGTAATCATATATTATTAAATTTGTAACTTACTTTAGCAAAATTAAGAGATAAAAACAATCAAAAATTGAATGCTTCAATTGAATTTTTAAATTCATTTAATTTTATAATGATTTGATATCTAATATTTTGCGTGAGCTATTTTTTGAAATACACTAGAATGACAGATGATAAAGAATTCAGAGATCAATCTGTAGATGATCTTAAGAGAAAACTTATTTCGCAATATGTTTATCTCATGTCCGGCATATTGCTGGCTTATTCTGTTGTATTCTATTTTATTATAAAAGATGCTTTTTTTGCGGGATGTATGCTGGCCTATTGTGTTACCATGTTTTATTCCTTTATGATAATCCGGAAAAGTTATAATATTAAAGTGTTGGTGCATCTCTATATTTCTTATGCTCCTTTATTTGCCGGGTTTATCATGCTGGATTTCTGGAAATTTTCTGCTGCCACAGCCATGTGGCTTCTCCCTGTACCCCTTGGTGCTCACATTTTTCTCGGGAAAAAGTATATATACATTTATACCTTATATATTTTACTGATCATTGTGGCTGTAAGTATCCTCACCCGCTTCTTTGTATTTGATTATTTTATTTTGAATGATGTGAAAGTGATGGTAGCCTCAGATACTTTTGTAGGAGTCTCCAATATAGCTGTATTTGGTCTTTTGCTTTATTATAATGAAAAGATAAGGAAAGCTGAAATTGAAGCAAATATTTTGACTAAAATAGGGTTTCCCGAAAAAGAGGAGAATCTTAATATATCCGAAGAAGAAGCCTTCACCGAAAAAGATAAAGTAGCTTATCCCAACCTTGAAAATACAGAAAAATATAACCTCCTGTTTAATGAAATACAGGATATTGTAGAATACCAAGGCTATTATAAAGATGTAGGTTTTACCATCTCTCAATTGTCTAATATTTTGAAATCCAATAATCTGTACATATCCAAGGCCATTAAATTAAACGGATTCTCAAATTTCAGTCATTATCTTAATACCTGCAGAATAGAAAACGTGAAGAAGCTGCTTCAGGAGAATGATATCAGCAAAGTCACGCTTATGTATATCTACACAGAATCAGGATTTTCCAATCAATCCACATTTAATAGGGTATTTAAACAGATTGAAGGCGTTACTCCTTCAGAATATCTGTCCAATTTAAACATTGAAGAGTAAAAGTATATAAGACTCCAGGTTATTGCTATTTTAATGGCTTGAATTTAAAAAATGAATTCATCATAAAAAAGTCCGGCACCAAAGGTGCCGGACTCCATCATCATGATATCAAAAGTTTCTATTTCCAGAAACTCCAGTTAATTCCGTCAAAGACTGCTATTGTTTTGCTTACAGTGTCATAACAGATAGTTCCTGCCACCGGACTTTTCATATTGTTTACCGGATCACTCACTTTAGGTAAAACCAAAGCTTTGGTGGTAGATTCCAGAACCAGAACTCCCTGTGCAGGAGAACTTGCCGCTCCTATAATTACTCCACCTCCGGTTTCTGCAGAAGTATTGGGCATTGTTCCTGTAAGGCTTCCAGGATCAGATAGTGGTACCCATAAATTATTCTGTCGCATTTTTATTGTAAGATCGGTTTTATCCAGAAGAAACGTCCCGTCGGTAGCCGCTGCACCCGTAGGAAGAGCTTCTACTATAGGAAGAATAATTCCGGTTGTAGAAACAGGGAAATCCAAAATAGCATCTCCGTCTACAGAAGCTTTGCCCATGCCCACCTGTGCATTCAGGGAGGAAAGGCCGGCAAAAATAAGGGTTAATATGATTGGTTTTTTCATTTTTGATTCATTAAAAATTATTATTGGTTACAGCTTCTTACTACACAGTTCCAGCTGGTTCCGTTATAAAGCTTCATACACTTGCTTACTGTATCATAAATAAGCATTCCTTCTACAGGGTTTGCAATAGATGAACTTTGCGTACGCGTAATAACAAAACCTTTACTTTTCGATTCCAGAGCAACAGCTCCGTTAGGAATACCTTCAGGCCATCCGTTTTGTTTAGACTGAGTCGTAATCCCGATTTTGGTAATCATATTAGAAGGGGAGTTATTAGGCGCGTGTGTACAGTAAGTAAATTTCGCAAACGTGAAAAATTTACCATTCGGAATCTGAATAGCAGGAGTGGAACCACCTGTAAGACTAATATTTACAACATTGATAGTCATTGCAGCATCATCTGCATACACAAGATTGGTTGCCTGGCTGTCAGAAGTCTTAATATATAGATTCTGTGCCGTACCTGTAGACTGTACTTTCCATCTGCGCAGCATTAGGTTTTGCGCATTGTATGTAGTTGCAGCACCGTTATTCCCGGTCATAAAATAAAACTGATCATTTGTAATATCAGAATGGGCTGCACTTGTATTGGCACTTGTAAAATCATTATTGGTACTTATAGTAATAATATCTGCCGTTGCATCCTGTGATTTTGCAATTCTCTGATGTAAAGTTTCTATATCATCTCTTGCAATACCTATTACGTTATTTTGGTAGGTGCTTGCAGCCGTAGACCATACCGTTGTACTGTTAGTACTGGTATAGTTCACCGGAGAAGCAAATGCACCTAACGTTACACCGTATTTAATAGCTACATAGGATACTACCTTGTTGTAATCTGCAGCATTCAGTACAGAATTATACATAATGTTTTCAGGCATGATAATATCTACACCATCGTCAGGTCCGCCATCAGCATCTACTCCTATTACTAAATTGGTTCCGCTTTTTGCAAGGGTACCGCCGCTGCCTTTTGATACACTGTTTACCTGGTAAGCAATAGTTCCCGCTCCCGTAGCTGAAAATGTAGTAACTGCAGGAATATTTACGGTATATGCAGCAGTTCCTGCGGCACTTGGCCATGCAATAGGTGTATTGATATACGATCCAAACCATCCAGCGGAGCCACTTACTGAGTTTAAGCTTGATCCACCATGGAAACTGAACATATTTCTAAATCCTCCAAGATTGGCATTTTTATTCAGGGCAATCATAGTATAATCATCTCCTGCAGTTGCAAATGCATTGATCATACCAAGTCCTGAAGTAGATGTAGATTGTGCCACAGGATTGAAATTGATATTCATTGCTGAAGAGTTTCTGTACAATGGACCAGTAGTTTGTAATGCAATGGTATTAGGAGAAGCTGCCCCTCCAGAGAAATTTCCACCAATTGGCGATCTGTTGGGCCATGTGCTTATAGCTACGTTATCAGTAGTGTTTCCGTTAGGATTATCATCTGCTTTTATCCAAACACGTAAGTTACTGATAACCCCTCCCGGAGCCTGTGCAAAAGCTGCAAAAGTAAAAAACTGACCATTGGTAAGGGTAACATCCGCATAGTTATAAACAACTCCATTGATAGTCTGAGTGTTGGCAGACATATCAGTCACTGTATTTCCTGCTGCAAAAGTAGGATCTGAGCTGTTCTGAACCAATTTTAAATTATTCAGCCCCTGCGGCCACATTACCCTTACCGTTCCTACAGAGCCTGTATTCTGAACCTTCCAGACAGAAGCGAAACGGTAATTAGCCCCGGCTATTCCAGAAATAGTTACTGAAGGTGCTTTTGCCAGCCCGTTATCACCCCACATTACAGAATTATAGTCGGAAGTGAAGCTGTTAGTATTAAGTAAGTTTGTATTAGCTAGTGCCCCTGCAATTCCTATAGTAACCTGCGGGCCGCTATTTACACTCATTGACTGTTTCTGATTCAATGCGGAGGCATCGTCTCTTTCAATTCCGGCAATGTTCTGGTTATATGCAACATTGGTTGTTCCATTCCATATCACTGTTCCCGCTGAATTAAGATAATCCAGAGGCGTTGTCTGATCTAATGTCATTCCATATTTCACTGCCAGATAACTGTTAATTTTCTGGATATCAGTGTTATTGTTGACATAGGTATTGTAGCTGATTATTTCAGGTAAACTTCCCTGGAAATATTCTCCACCGTTAGCCCCCCCAACGTAAATATTAGCTCCGATAGCCGATATATTAGTGTTTCCGGTTCTTATATTCTGGAAAGCACCGTTAAACATATTGAATATCTGGCCGCCTGCATTCAGATTATTAAATCCTGATGATATAATATAAGGAGTGTTGGCTGCAACAGTTTTAGAGGCATGATAACCATTATCCTGGAATGAAGTTCCATCAAGGTCCATTCCAAATGAAGTTCCCCTCCATTCAAAAGTAGGGTTATCACCACTGGATGTATGCATTTCCAATACGGTTCGGCTGCCGGTTGTACTGGTAGAGTTTCCTAAGTAAAAAGATGTAATTGGATTAGTTGTTCCAAATATGGTAGAACTTCCATTAGGAAGAGCCATTTCCTGGTTGTTAGCAAAATTAATCCCCGGATTAAAGTTCATATAGTTACTCACAAAACCAGGTTGTTTTGCTGCAGTTGCTTGTGTTGCAGACAATCCAGCTACAGACTGGTTATTCCAGTTTGTAACAGCAGTTCCTGAAGTTGTTACTCCCAAATCTGATTTGAGCCAAAGCCTAAGGCCTGACAAAACCCCTCCCGGAGCCTGTACAAAAGCAGCCAGGGTAAAAAACTGTCCGTCTGCCAGCGAAACATCCGCATAGTTGTAAACAACCCCGTTGATGGTCTGCGTATTAGCCGACATATCAGTTATTGTATTTCCTGAAGCAAAAGTAGGGTCTGAGCTGTTCTGAACCAATTTTAAATTATTCAGTCCTTGCGGCCACATTATTCTTACCGTTCCTACAGAACCTGTGTTCTGAACTTTCCAGACAGAGCCGAAAATAGAATTAACCCCCGGAATGTTGGTAACAAATGTTGTAGGTGCTTTGGCCAGTCCGTTATCTCCAACGACCAGTGACTGCATGTTTGTTAATGTTCCGGTATTGGCGGTATTGGTATTGGCCATTCCTGTAAGCCCTATCAAAAGCTGCTGCCCGGAATTAACACTCATCGACTGCTTTTGATACAAAGCCGAATTATCATCTCTTGCAATACCTGCTATATTGTTGCTATATGCACTGTTTGTTGTGGAACTCCAAAAGGTTGTAGTTCCGTCAGAAGCAATATAATCACCGGATTTTGTAATTCCATATTTCAGAGAAAGATAGCTTTCTATCTGAGGACGTTCCAAGGTCTTTGTTGTATTGTAAATCACGATTTCAGCGATATCGGCATTCACAAAATTATTAAGTCCCTGACCTCCTACCCAGAAAGACTGTGTGCCTGCGGCAACTGTAGCATTCCCATTTGAGAAGGTAGATGATTTGAATTGGCCATTCACATAGACGTTTATTGAATTTGAGGTTCCATTTGCTGATTGTAATCTGATTTCATTGACTACAGGAGCTGTGGTACCTACACTACGGTTTGTAATAAGCATACCCGCATTGGAATTTCCGCCGACATTCCATGTTCCTCCAAAACCATTAGAATGATTGTATAAGGGATTTAAAGTACTTCCTACCTGTCTGTATATTATATATTGTGATGACTGATAAGGAGTTGCTGAACTTACTGTTACATTTTGTGGAACATTTGCTGCTGCTAAGCGGTCATCTACACCATCAAATCTTACCGAAGGATTGAAGTTAATCTGACTGGTATTATAAGCAGGCAAAGTAGTAGTTCCCTGTTGAATAAGATCATAAGTTCCCGGAGAAGCACTGTTATTCCATTGATTTACGGTTCCTGACGAAGAATTAACCCCTGCATCAGCTTTATACCATAGTTGAGGTGTAATTCCACCTGGGGTTTGAGCGTTTGTGAAAATGGATATACTGGCCGTTAACAATATACCCATTAAGATATTATTTTTTTTCACCTTAAGTTATTTTGAATTTAATTTTAATACATGTTCGTTTTAAATCAGTTCAAAAGGTGGGGGACGTGTTTTATATTGAAATAAATAAGAATCTTTACAAAAGAAAAAATTCTTTCGGATTATTTTATTGTTATCATTATTTAAATATCCGTATGGAAGTTTAAATATTTTATTACTAATTGAATAGATTGGGTGATCATGGAAAGTTACCGAAGCAGAGATTGCTTCTCCTTTCTGATAATTCAAAAAGAAATTATCGGGAGAAGGTGTTATGAATTGAATAGGTTCAGATTTAGGCTCTGTTTTTATCTTTTTTTCAGAAATATTAGCAGCCCATGAATTTTTTATCTTTTTCGGAAGAGGTTTAGATTTTTTATTACATGCAACGTTTTCCGTTTTATTTGAAACAATGTGATCTTCTTTAAAGTTTTTTAATCTTTGCTCATTTACTATACCTGAATCAGTGACATATACTATTGTATTTTCACGGATGGTAATTTCAGTACCTTCCTGGTAATAAAGCTTCTGTGCATTAATTTTAGAAATAAAGAAAAAGAGAAACAACAGCATGGAAGCCCTTTTATAAAAGGACAAAATGGACTTCTGCTGTTGTAAGGGTTTCATCAATGTGTTCTTAATATTTTAAGCCCAAAAACTAGGCTCAATAAATTCTATTCTAAAGGAGGGATATGGAAGGATTATTTTTTTGTTCCGGATCTATGAATCTAACGTCTATAACTTTTAGATATTCAATGCTTTGAGGTTTAAAATTTTCCTTCAGCGAAATTAGCAGTTATAAGCAATCAAAAAAAAAGAGCTTAAGTGTAATTTTAAATTTGGCTTATATGTATCAATGTAGTGATAATCAATATTTTATATAAATTAATTTGAAAAAAGCTGTTAAATTTTCCTGATGTTGTATTTACTAAGAAGGGTACCAATATATAGCTGAATAAATTACCTGTCAATAAATACATTAATCACTTGAATAAAGTGGAGCTATTCGTAGTGATCAGAAAATGATTTTGTCATGGAAATAAAAATCCCGGCACCTTTGGTGCCGGGATCCACAACTATAATCTCATGAGCTTTTTATTTCCAAAAACTCCACTTCAATCCGTCAAATACAGCCATTGTTTTACTTACGGTGTCATAACACATAGTTCCTGCCACCGGACTTTTCATGTTGGCTACAGGATCATTCACTTTGGGTAAAACTAATGCTTTATTATTAGCTTCCAATACAAGTACTCCCTGAGCGGGTGAGCTTGCGGCACCAATAATAATACCGCCTCCCTGTTCAGCTGAAGTATTAGGCATTGTACCAGTAAGGTTGCCGGAATCTGATAAAGGTACCCACAAATTATTCTGGCGCATTTTTATCGTAATATCATTTTTATCCAGTAAAAATGTTCCGTTGGTTGCCGCAGCTCCTGTTGGAAGCGTTTCTACAATCGGGAGAATAATACCTGTGTTAGATAGAGGGAAATCCAGAATAGCATCTCCGTCTACAGAAGCCTTACCCATGCCCACCTGGGATTTCAGGGAAGAAAGGCCGGCCAAAACAAGCGCTAATATGATTACTTTTTTCATTTTTGATTTATTAAAAATTACTATTCATTACAGCTTCTTACTACACAGTTCCAGGTGGTTCCGTTGTAAAGCTTTATGCAGTTATCCACGGTATCGTAGATAAGCATGCCCTCTACAGGATTGGTAATCATTGAACTCTGAGTACGTGTGATGACGAATCCTTTTGTTTTAGATTCAAGGGCTACTGCTCCGTTTGGAATATTTTCCGGCCATCCGTTCTGTTTGGCCTGGATGGTAATACCGATTTTCGTAATCGTATCGGCAGGAGAGGTATTAGGATCTTTTGTACAGAAAGTACATGCAAGTATTTTTAACAGGTTAGACGCTACAGAATTGGCAGCCCCGCACTGTGACTGAGGATCTACAGAAACCGTAGCCTGATTGTTGAGATATTTGCTTCCGTTAGTATCGGTATAAGCCATTGTTGCGGAGTTATTGGTATCTACCTTAAATTTAACCACTGCGGTTTGTCCCGGTGCTATGCTTATTCCTGTAATATAAAGCAGGCCTCCTGTGAAGGTAGCAGTTCCATTGGCTGTAAAGTTACTCTGAACCAGAGATCCGGCTACATAAGTTTGAGCAGCATCCAGATTATCCATAAATTCAACATTGGTAATAGGGTTTGCATCATTATTCGTGATATTCACTGTGTATTCCAGCTCAGTAGAAGACGTTCCGAAACATCTGTCCACAGATTTGGTTACCGTTGGTTTTGTAATGACAGTGCTTGGAGTAAAAGTAATGCTGGTATCCTGGAATCCTGTGGTACCGCTGTCATCATCACTTCTGTAAGGATTAGGGCTGTTAATTCCTCCGTTTACCGTATAATTGAAATAAGTAGCATATGTTCCTGCACCAGAAGGTTTTACTTTGATATAAATATAAGAGTTTCCTGATGGTACAGTAAGGTTATTCAATGAGAAATTCTGTCCGGAATAAGCCGGAGTTTCTGCTCCGAGTCCTACATAGCTGTCTGCTACGTACTGTAATCCTGCTGGTAAAACATTATTGATGTTAATGGTTTTAGGTATACAGTTATTGTTCTTAATATTAACCTTTAATGTTCCTTCTTCACATGTTGGCAGCTGGCTTTCCACATAAGATGCAATAAGGTTTACGTTATCAGCATTAGGTTCAATAGGATTTACGCATACAAATGACATATCACCAATATAAAGGAAATCTACCTTATTGAACACTTGCTCTCTATTGATCGTCCATTCTATCACAATTTTTTCAACCGGTTTTTCAAAGTCTACATTTACCGTTGCAAAGTCCAGAAAATCTAAAAATGGTTCAGTTCCTATAGCTGTACCCGTTGAATTGTCGATAGTATATCTTCTCAGTAAAGCATTAAGCTCAGGAGTAGCATTGTAGGCATAATTAAGTTTTGGAGCAACCTGAGTGGTTCCGCAATAGCCTATTATTTTTACTACAGCAGCTTGTCCTGCCAGCCTGGTGATACCCGCAACCTGGAAGCTGGCCTTAGCAGCTTTGCTTCCGCTTACATCTTTTAAATTGACAGTATAAGATACCTTACCTGCAGCACCATCCAGATCATCATATCTGGACAGTTGAGTCCATGTACCAAACATTCTGGGGAAAAAAGTAGGGATCCACTCAACGCCTGACGGATAGGTAACACTGATGTCGGCAGATAATGCACCGCTTGTAGGCGCTGTTCCGGCTAATGGTACATTGGCTAACGTATTGTTATTCATACCCGTTGTTCCACCGTTAAACCATGCCTGTGCATTTTGAAGCGTTTGTTTTCCTCCATTACAGGTCTGGCATGTAACAGGGCCTGTTTTACCCACTACGGTAAAATACTGTCCGTTTTTAAAGTTATAATAAAATGTAGCTTTTCCTCCACTTACACTTACAGGAGGAACAAAGGCTGTATTGGTTGTGAATCCGCTGTCATCAGCAACGTATAAAGCAATTTCACTGTTAACGCTGTAAGAAGATATATCAACCTGGATATATGCCGCACCTACAGTACCGGTTTCCTGTACCAGCCATGTTTTATTGATTCTTTCAGTACCGCTTTCCAGTGCAGGGCAGCTTACCGGAGTGGTTCCTGTATTGATGTTATTATCACCAAACATTATGAAGCCTTTGTCTGCCAGTGAAGTTCTTGTCACTATAGAGTTAGGTGAAGTGAAATCATTAATCGTTGATGCGGTAAGGATACTGTTGTCATTAATACTGTGGGATATTTTTTGATCAAGAGCACCGGCAATATCTCTTCCGATACCAAAAATATTATTGTTGAATGCTGTATTGGTAGAAGAATTCCAGACAACCGTTGCATCAGAATTAATATAATTTTGCGGCTGTACTAGTGTAATACCATACTTTATTGCAAAATAAGAATCTACCTTATCTCTGTCTTGTGTAGATAAGCTCACATTATAGTAGGCAATTTCCGGTGTTCTTCCTGCGAAACCATATATGCCGCCACCCACCTGAAGATTAGGATAAAGACTTCCGTCACTGATAGCCCCTGAAAATGTTGCGAAATTTCCATTGTAGCCCACCTGCTTGTTATTACCGCTTACTATGGAGCTTGCCTGTGCTCCCATTAAAATCATTTTGTTTAAAACCGGAGAAACAGACGTATTCTGTACATTAGGTACAGCTGCGTCAATATAGTGAAGCGTTACGTAATCTCCTATCGGGCTGAATGTATTATCAATACCCAACCCAAAACTGTGGGCTGCTCCACTTGTAGGGATATTGGCAAATCTGAAAATGTGATTATAAATGGCATTGGTATTTCCGGATTTTGCCCCTACAGCAAAAGTAGTATGTAATCTGCCCAAAACCGTCTGATCTACTACACCCGTAAAGTGTACAGCATCAGTTGCATTAAAGGTATAAAACGGATTATAATTACTGTTGGTATCTCCGCTGGATAATAAAACAGTTCCGCTTTCGCTTTGGTTGAGGGTAAACCCGCTGGCTCTGTCCGTCCAATTGGTTAAAGTAGCTGTAACACCAGCATCATACCAATATTTCAAGCCTCCGGTAACGCCTCCCGGAGCCTGAGCTTTTGTGAGCATGAATACATTCATTATTAAGAATATACCCGTTAGTATATTGTTTTTTTTCACTTCAATTTGTTTAAAATTTAAATATTAGCACAGATCTCTTTTTTAAATAAATGAAGATGGAGGAGGGCGGTTTTTATACTGAAACCAGTAATAGTCTTTAAAAACAATAAAACTGTTGCTGATGATCTTATTATTAATAAAGTTTGGATATTCGGGGGGAAGTCTCAGTCTTTTATTTTCAATGAAATAATTTGCATATTCATGAACCGTAACTGATGCTGAAATAGCTTGTCCTTTTGAGTGTAATAAAAAGAAATCATCAGGCTGGGGTATAGCAAACTGAACAGGCTTTACTTTTGGATAGGCTTTTGTTTTCTCTGCAGAATGGCTGGCTATGGTTTTCTTAGAGTTGAATGCCGATTTCTTTTGTTTTCTGAATTTAGGTATGCCTTTCTTTTCTGAGGTTTTTTCTTCGAAATCCTTCAGGTCTGCCTGGCGTATTTCTCCCAAATTGGCAACGTAAATTGTTGTATTTTCTCCAACAGTAATGTCGGTTCCCTTTGCATAATAGAGAACCTGCGACTGTACAGGAGATACGAAAAATAAAAACAACAACAAAGAAGCCCATTTGTATAAAGGGAAAAATAGCTTCATTTGTTGTTGTAAGGGTTTCATTGTGTGTGTGTTATGCCTGTAAGAAACATAGGGGGTGTTTCAGAACATTTTTGATTCAGGAAAAAGGTCTAAATCATATATGATGAGGGAATTAAGGTTTTTAAGGGATCTTTGAAGCGTATATAACCGGATAAAATTCAGTTATGTTTTCTAGGGCTTGGGAATGTTAGGTTAGAAAAATATTTTTTCTAAAAGAATAAAAAGAATAAATTTTTTTCATGATGTAAATTTTTTATAATGGATACTGTTTTTTTTATGTGTTTTATTAATGAAACTTTTATTTAATGCAAGTTTTAGTCTAAAAGATTGTTGATTTTACATTTTGCTTTCTGTGGTAAAATTAGACTAATATTAATAGCTTTTTTACAATTTTGTTTGTAATATTAAGCCATTTTAGGAAATTTATTTATATTATTTATGTTTTTGTTTTTCAGTTCTTTATATAAGTTAAAAAGCAAATTTTCCCTGATAAGTCAAATTATAGAATGTCTGATTTTTAAAAGAAGATAAAACAGGTCTCATTTTATCTTCCTAATACGTAGAAAAGCAGAAGTGATTTAAAATAAAAAGGCTGTTCACCTCTCTCAATAAAATAAATAAATGTTTCAAATGGTGAAATGTGAATTTTACTTACAATTTGGTTATATATAAAATATTACATTTTTGTCTGATATCATAGCGGGTATGAAATAAAGATCCTCAATTCGACTACAAAGGTCTGCGATTAGCCTACAATTCCGGAAGGCAGGCTGTATAACTTTGCTCTGTAAATAAAACATTTAAAATTATGATACAGCAAAATAGAATCTGGTTTATAACCGGAGCATCAAGAGGTTTCGGACGCATCTGGACAGAGGCAGCATTGGAACGTGGTGATAAAGTTGTGGCAACAGCCAGAAAAAAGGAAAGCATTGCAGACTTTGAAGAGAAATACGGTGATAATGTTCTGACCCTGGAACTTGATGTTACCCATCCTGATCAGGTGAAAGAAGCCGTAAATAAAGCGCATCAGCATTTTGGAAAACTGGATATTGTACTGAATAACGCAGGATATTCACTGGTAGGAACCATAGAAGAGGCCAGTGCAGATGAAATACGTGCTTTATATGAAACCAATATTCTGGGTCCTGTAAGTGTAATTCAGGCGGCACTGCCGATATTAAGAGAACAAGGGCATGGACATATTTTAGGGACTTCAAGTAATCTGGGACATTTTACACTGCCTGTTATTGGGTATTACAGCTCTTCTAAATGGGCTTTTGAAGCCATCCACGAAAGTCTTGCAGAAGAAATAAAACAATTCGGGATTAAAGTAACCATTATAGAACCGGGAGCTTACGCCACAGAATTTGGAAGCCAGGACTCCCTGAAGTTTTCTCAAAATCTGGACGCGTACAATGATTTTAAAGCAGAGTTTATAAAGACCATTCAATCTTATGAAAGAGGAAATCCCAATGCAACACCACAGGCGCTTTTCAAGGTTGTAGATGCTGAAAATCCACCGTTGCGTTTTCATTTGGGAAGCCATAATCTTCCACAGGTGAAAGCTGTATATGCAGACAGAATCAGTCTATGGGAAGCGTGGGACGAGGTTTCCAGTGCTGCACAAGGAGAGTAAAAACTATAAAACCGGTTATCTGTGTATAATCGGTTTTTTGTACCTTTAAAATACTATTTATGAAAAAGACAGATCAAACGCCATTAAAATTCGAATCCCTGTTTGAAGCGAGTCAGTTTTTTGGACTGCCGAAACCCAAGCATCCTCTCATTAGCTTAATGAATGGGGCGCATAATCTGGTGCTGACGGATAAATTGTCTCAAAGACATGTTTTGAGCTTCTATAAGATCTCCTATAAACCTAAATTAGACGGAAGAATAGAATATGGCCAGGGCTATTACGATTTTAATGAAGGCGGATTATTATTTGCAGCACCAGGCCAGGTAATAGGAGGGAACGGAAACAGTGATACGGTCTGTTCCCAATATTCTTTGCTCATTCATCCCGATTTCTTTTTGGGATATCCCATCGCCAGAAAAATCAAACAGTATGGCTTTTTTTCCTATTCTACAAAGGAAACACTGCACCTTTCTGAAGAGGAGAAAAATACGGTACTTTCTATCTTCAATTTTATTGAATCTGAACTCAACAGCCGTATTGATGATTTCAGCCATGATGTGATGATCTCTCAGATTGAATTGCTGCTTAACTATGCCAATCGTTTTTATAAACGCCAGTTTATTACCCGTAAAGCAACCAGCAGCACCCTATTACAGAAATTTGAAGACTTGCTGGATGCTTATTTTAAAGATGAAATGTCTCTTAGTAAAGGAATACCCACGGTGAGTTATTTTGCGGAGCATCTTCATCTTTCACCAAGTTACTTAAGTGATATGCTGCGTTCTTTAACAGGGCAGAGTACCCAGCAGCATATTCATGATAAACTGATCAGTGAGGCCAAAGAAATGCTTTCCACCACAAGCTTATCTGTGAGTGAGGTAGCTTATGCACTGGGATTTGAGCATTCCCAATCGTTCAGTAATTTATTTAAAACAAAAACCAAGCTTTCTCCTTTAGAATTCAGGAAGTCTTTTAATTAACAGGATGGTTGTCATCCGGTTAATATGAATTCAGCTGTGCGAAATCTTCTGATCTTGTGTAAAACTAGCGGACAAGAAGATAGATTCCAACACCAATGGCGGTATAAGCGGTCACGGTAAGAATATCTGCAATGGGTTGTGAAAAGCGTTTTTCTGCAATTTTCTCGCTGTTGATCTGGTTCTTATGGAACTTCAGACTTGTTTTAGCATTACGAACAGGGTGGGCTACCAGGCTGTCGCTTTCCCATCGGTCAACGATTACTTTATAACTCTTACCATTGACTTCAATTTTAACATTTTTACCAGGCGCAAGTTTCTCCTGCACATTCACCGGAGCTGATGCCTGTACTGCATTCAGGTTTTGAGGTGCCGCGCCTGTACTGTTCATTTGTGGGGAAGCTGTATTGGTAGGAGCGGTATTTTTTTTAGGATCTTGCGCCGGATCCACGGGCTTTTTTACCTGATAGGTATAGCAGCTGGTAAGGGAAAATAAGATAGTGATGAGATAAAAATTCTTTCGCATGAGCCAAATTTAAGAATTAAACGGAATATTTGGGAGTTTCTTTTGAAAGATGATGTTTTTTTTGAAATTTTTGTGGGAATTGTATTGGCTTGGGGTGTAGATAGAAATGGTTCTTATAATTTGAGACTTTATTGATATTCTCGTCAAAGTTTTAAGCCTTGACGAGAGTATATTGTTTAATTGATAATATCGAGACCACACTAAAGGATTTCTATGTTAATATGCAAGAATTTTTTTCTTCATTTAGTGTTAATTCGTTTTTTGAGATAAAATGCTCATTTCGATTAATTACCGCGATAATCCTGTGGACAAGTTTGTTCTTTACGGCATTTAAAACACTCATTTTATTTTTTCCCTGGCTTACTTTTCTATGGAAGTAAGCTTTTAATTCTTGATCTGATCTTATGGTAGCCATTGCAGCCATATGAAGTAGTTTTTTAATTTTAGTATTGGCCATTTTTGATACTCTTTCTTTTTTTATAATTCCTCCCGATTCATTTTTGAATGGAACAACTCCGATATAACATGCCAGATGCTTTGCATTTCTGAATGATTGAAAATTATTTGTAATGACTATTAAATTGACAGCACATATATTTCCAATTCCTGGGATAGAAGTTAAAAGCTCTTTACTGCGTCTTATATCATGATCTTCATTGGTGAGTAATTCAATTTTCTCTTCTATTTCTTTAATAGAGACTTCCAGGGTTTTCAAGACTTTTTTATAAGATTGAACCAGTAGGTTATATTCGAATCTATCATGGCTTACAGCTTCCCTTAATTGATTATGGATAGCTATTTTTTGAGATAGTAAGGTTTCCCTGCTCTTAGTCAGAATCTGCATTTGTTTTACATGATCTAAAGGCTCGGAATAAATAATAGCCCTGTCATTATATCTTACTCCATATTCAGCGATTCGAAGTGCATCTTTACGATCACTTTTGCCCCGCATATCAGTGCTTGCACGCTTAATTCTCAAAGCATGTTCTACCCATAAATTGAGACCTGATTTTACACAAATTCTCTCTAAAGGACGATTATAAATACCTGTGTTTTCGCAACAAATAAGTATATCTTCTTTTTTGACCTTTAGTACTTTTAGCATTTCTTTCAGATAAGATTGTATGCTTTTTTCATTATTGGCAATAACTGTTTCACTCTGAATTTGTAAAGTGGAACTTATTGCAGTACAGTCCAATTTTGATTTGGACACATCAATTCCTATTACGTATTTTTGTTTCATAAGAAAAATGTTTTTTCCACAATGAGAGTGTTGTCTAAGCCCTTGATAATAGGTCGTTAACCTGAATTTCTATTATGACCTTACTCTCAAAGAAACAGGGGTCATAATCTTTGCATAGGTCTGAGAACCTTGTTTATGTAATGATTCACCCTGTTTCTTGTGAAAAGATTAATAACGGGAAAGCTAATAATCTTTAATTTAACTTTATAAGTACAAACTAAAGGGTTTATAATGTATTGGTACTATTTTGAGGGGACAAAGAAGGATTCAACTTTGTTGATTTTTTTAAGCGGTTGCATAGCCATACGGCTTCATCATCGACTTTGTCGATTCTCTTTGCTTCCTTTTGAATAAATAGATTGAATTTATCTTTGCGTTTAAAAAATAAAGATTGTAACGGTTATCGTTATTGAAGACCACTATAAAAATGCAGAAAATTATTATTTATACCTTCATATATTCACTCTTCCAGCCTCCAACCTCATCATATGATTGGTAAAAAATTCAGACCATATCAATCTAATTTTTATATTTGCACGTGTTGGATTTTGAATGGTAAAAAGACTACCGGAATTCCCATAAAAACGTAAAATAAAATAACCAGAAACAAAGAAGAATCAGGAATGGATAAAAATAATTTATTAATTATTGTAGCTTCGGTTTCTGTATTCATTTCAGTGCTTCTTGCTATTTTCCTCGTTACCGTAAAAACCAAATACAGGGTAAGCAATGTTTTATTTGCTGTTTTTCTTATGATTAACGCTATAGATATTAGTGAACCTTTGTTTAATTTGTTTGTGGATGGGCCATCCAATCCGGGAATATTTAAAAATATGCTTGTTTTCCTGCAAATCCCGGTTTTTTATCTCTACGTTTTATCCGTTTGTTATTCAGATTTTAAACTTAAACCCAAACATCTGCTGCACGCACTACCGTTTTTAATAGCTAATCTGGCTTTACTGCCTCGTTTTTATGGTGTAGATACGGCATCAAAAATTCACTTTATTGAAAACCGACAGAGCATGATAGAACTGAAATTTAATCATATTCTGCTGCACGTTCAGATGGTTATCTATTTCGTTGCGGTTTTCAGGGTATTAAGAAAATCGAAGACGCTTTATCTTGAAAATTATGCAGGGAAAAGTCTAAATTCTTACAATTGGCTGTTCCAGTTTACGATTGTTTTGTGCATTGTATATGCTATAGCTCTTCTAAAAAATATTCTTAAATTTTCAGATTATGTACACATTTCAGAATTGATAAAGGCTGGGCTTTTGTTATTATCACTTTTCATTATTTGCTGGTATCTTTTCAAGGCATTAAATAATCCGGAGCTTTTCAGAAACGTAGATTCAAAATTGAAACTGGTGGCTGAGATGGTTTCAGAAGAAAAAAGTAATGAAGAATCTGTAACCAATGACAGGGAATATAAGGAGGAGATTTTGAGATTAAAAAATTATATGATCGATAAAAAACCTTTTCTTAATTCTTCACTCACGATTCAGGATATTTCTGGTGAAATTGGAATTCCTGTCCGGGATTTGTCTCTTTTAATCAATCATCAGTTGGGGCAGCATTTTTATGATTTTGTAAATAGCTATCGTATAGAAAATGCAATGGCTATCTTGAAAGATGAAACTAAAAGTAAGGTAACAATCCTTGAAATTCTGTATGAAGTTGGTTTTAATTCAAAATCGTCCTTTAATACTGCTTTTAAAAAGCATACTGGTAATACGCCAACTTACTATCGAAAGAATCTGTAATTCAGTTGTTTGTAATTATTCGTACTCTTTTTCTGAAAGATTAGTACTTATTTTCCAGGGCAAATGAGAACGATTACTTTTATTCGGTCGCATAACTTCAGGGTCTTCCACATCTTTGTATCGAAATAAATTTTTAACATTAAAAAAAACGATACAATGAAAACATCATTTCAATTTTTAGCAGTACTGTTATTCCTAAGCAGCTTTTCTTTTGGACAAAAAATTTCCACAAAGATTGATTCTATTATACAGGATAATTATAAAAAAAATCCAGGTGTAGGGATCAGTGTTGGTTTCATTAATGATACCGAAGAATATTATACTTCCTATGGTAAGCTAAATGCGGAAAGCCAGGCTAAAATTGACAAAAACTCTCTATTTGAAATTGCGTCAATCACTAAAATTTTAACTTCAAATTTAATTGCCCAGGCGGTTATTGAGCGTAAAATAAAGCTGGATGATTATATAGATGGTTTTCTTCCCAAAGAATATGTATTAAATGAAAATCTTAAAAACAAAATCAGGATTTCAGATCTCGCATCACATCAATCTGGTTTACCCGATATAGACTTTCCAAAATTAATAGAACTGAACCCCCAGCAGCCTGTAAGCAGTGTTACCCAAAATACATTGACATCTTTAATCAATAACTGTAATGAGCTTAAAGATTATGGTAAATACCGGTATTCTACCATTGGATATACTTTACTTGGGCAGATTCTGGAAAAAATATATGGTAAAAGCTATGATGTCATTATCAGAGAAAAGATGACAGATCCATTGAAAATGAAAACGACACTAACCAAAGATTTTAATGTGAAAAACAGAACAACGGCCCACAATCCGGAAGGAGGAATCCAGGAATTCTTCAATTGGAATGTTACAGCACCTGCGGGATTAGTGAAATCTAATGCCGTTGATATGATCAGGTTTTTAAAAGCTGTCTTGAATGATAAGACCAGAATAGGGCAGGCTTCCGCAATGGAGGAAAAAATCTTTTACAAAGATGAAAAAAGAGAAATGGGGTTAGGGCTAAATATTTCAACGGATGATCAGAATACCCTTTATTTAAAATCCGGGGATTCTATGGGACAGTCTTCCATTATATGTTACAACAGGGCTAAAAAATGGGGCATTATCATCCTTCTTGATCAGAGAAATTCAAAAATGAGACAGGATCTGCTGAATAATATTTATGATAATGTTCTGAAATAACTGTAACATGAAAAATGAATCTTTTACAAGTAAAGAGAATTTCAATTTATTAAATGTCAATACCCATTTCCCATGAAAAAATTACTGACCGGAATTGTTCTTTTTCATTCCCTGTTATCGTATGCACAGAAGGATGAAAAAACGATCGTTCTTTCTGAAATTACAGAAAAAGTGAAGCGTTATTATATTGATAAAGAAGCTTACAAAAAAGTGGATTCGCTATTTCAAAGCGATCTTAAAAAAGGAACATTTAATAGATTGAATAAAAATGATTTTGCATCGCTTCTCGGCAGGAAACTGAGATCGGAGATAAAAGACTACCATTTTTCTTTCAGATATCTGGAAAACTATAGCCCCGAAAAGGTAATGGATGAAAAAGAAAAGGAGAAACTGCATGATTTTCACAACAGTCTTGAGAATTTTGGTTTTGAAAGTGTTCAGCGATTGGAGGGGAATATAGGGTATATTAGTTATAAAGGCTTTGCTTCATTGAAATCCAGTACCAATACCTTAGCTGCTGCTATGAATTTTGTTGCCAATACGAACGCTTTGATTATTGATCTCAGAGAAAATCAAGGAGGAGATAATGATATGCTTCTCCTGTTCTGCAGTTATTTTTTTGATAAGAAGACAAATCTCTATACCACCTATTTCAGACATGAGGATAAAACAGTGATGAACAGTACACAACCAGATGTTTTGGGAGCAAAGTATCTCCATAAAAAAATCTATCTCCTTACCAGTAAAAATACTTTTTCCGCAGCGGAAGCACTTGCTTACTTTTTGCAGCAGCATAAACTGGCTGAAATAATAGGTGAGAAAACACCTGGAGCAGCCAATCCGGTAGATCATTTTGTCATTCAGAATCAATATTTATTGCTTGTTCCTACAGGGAAAGTAAGTTCTGTGGTAGATCATAAAAACTGGGAGCATATTGGTGTGAGCCCGGACCAGGAGGTAAAAGCCAAAGATGCTTTAAAAGCGGCTCAGATCACCATTTTAAAAAATATTTTAGCCACAGAAACGAAAACAGAATTGAATCCATCTGAAATAAAAAACCTTATTCATAGATTAGAAAAATAAACCATCCATAGTGTTTATGTGATGGGGCTTTTGAAAATCCATTCAAAAAAAGGGACATGTCTGAGTGTAGACTTGTCCCAATATGTGTTTAACGTAGAATCATTTTCGGATCCTTTTATAAGAAAAATATTATTTCATAATCTGCTGATCAAAAAGAAGATTGTCATCTTCATCAAAGCTTATGATCAGTACTTTAAATTGTTTCGCACTGTCATTATTAAAAATTTAATTCTTGGCGGAACATAATCACTGTCAAATAAATTAGGATTCCAGTACAGGGTTTCGCGGGTATCACTTTCAATTTTTTCCTTGGCACTATCATCTATCATTTCAATAGGGAATTCAGAAGGTCTGTCATATCCTTTAATGACCGCTGAGTTATTATTAGAGGTTTCTTTTTGGGTACTTTTAGATTTCATATTGCCCTTCATTGTGTAGATGGCTACGGCATCACCTATTAATCCTGATCCTTTAATGATTTTTACCATCGCGATGTTATCAATGGGAAGGCTGGCGATCATACTGGGATCTGTTGATACTTCATCTAAAAACAGCTTAGCCTGCTGACCACGGATGTAAGGTACATTCACCCCGGAATTATTTCTCTGAAAAGTTAATCCGGCAGCTTTTCCCTGAAGCCAGTCCAGAATATTCATTGATCCTGCAGCATGCTGGTCTTCATTAACGAAGTCGAATACCGTAGAATTGAGGGAGCTGAACATTCCGGTGGAAAGTTGTTTATCCAGCTCTTCTTTTGGGTCTTTCTTTTTTCCTACCAATGCTACTTCCTGAATCTGGATATCATTACTCTCATTCTTTTTAATGTTTTTCTGAGTATTGATAGCTCTGGCAATGGCTGGGGGAAGCGTTTTGTTTTCACCGGATTTTACCAATGTGTATTTTGTGCCTGGGAAATTTCCTTTAAATTCGGTAGGATTCACCAAGGGTTCTACTGTGACAAAAAGATTATCATTACCGGAATCTTTGTCTTTTTCTGCGTTCACAAATAATGAAACATTCAAAGGTTCATCCGTGTTAATGTTATTCAAATAAACATATCCGTTTTGATCCGTTTGAAACTGATTAATAATAGGTTCTCCTTTACCGGCTCTCAATACTAAATTTACTGTAGAATTGACCATTAGCGCATTATTCTTAATAGGTTTCACCCTGTAAGAAAGAAACTGCTGAGAAACGGTTTTAATGGCAGGTGCGGAACCGCTAAGGACAGAATTCCAGTCAAATCTTTTCCAGGTTTCGGAAATAAGCAGAGCATCCAAAGCTTCAGTATTGGCGGTTTTAGAAAAATATTGTGCCGGGCTGTCTATTTTTGAAGTAAAATCTCCTGTTAACCAAAGTCCGCTCAGAATATTTTCTTCGTCCGGGCTTTGTGTGCCATTATCTTCACTTACCAGAACAGTATAATTTTTGAAATAAGATTCCGGAGAAAGATCAATGCTGTTGAAAGCTCTTGGAGTAGGTTTTAAGCTCTGACCTACTATTTCTGCTTTTTCAATCTTTAAATTACCCGGTCTTATGAAACAAAGTCTTTGGGCAACAAGATTATCCTGATCATCAAAAACGGCCAGCTGAAAAACAGCATTAGCTCCATTGCTCACTTTTGTAGGAATGAGACTGGATGCATCATTGGTCAGATGATTGATGTTTGCCCTGTAAGCAAGGTGGTTATTGATAAATCCGACAATTTTATACCCTTGAAGCTGTTGTTTTAAATTAACACCTTTCAAAGTATATTTAATGCCTTCTTTGGAACTGTTAACTTCTATAGTAAGACCCGTGTCTGCTACCTGCGGAAGATCTATGGTCTGGCTTTTTCCTGTATTATCCTGAATGACAGCCTGGTATTTCTTTCCGGATGCCGGAGTTATTTTAAACGAAGCAACATTTTTATCAAAAGATTTAAAGGTTGCTATAGGAGTTTTAGGATTTTGCGTGTCAATTACTTTTCCCGACCAGCTTTCCGGCAGAGATGCGTTAGCAGATAATCTTATCGCAAATTTTGTAGGCATACCATTGATAAAAGTTCCTCCTTCCGGAAAAGCTTTGGCAGACCAGTCAGAACTTTTGGAAACCACCAGTGCTTCCTTGGAATTCGGATTGTAAACCGGAAGTGCTTTTACGACCTGAAAATCTTCACTAAAATTCGTCATGTAAGGAGTATAAGCTCTCACAAAGTAAACCTGCTCAGGAAGATCTTCTTTCAGCTGAAAATCTCCGCTGCCTTCACCATTGGTAAGGAGTATAGTCTTCCAGTCGATTAGTTTTTTATCAGAACTGTACAATTCAACAAATAGGGTAGTAGACAATGTGGAACGGTTATATCCGTCGAAAACAAAACTTTTAAACCAGATTTTGTCACCTGCAGCATACTGTGATTTGTCTGTAAGGAGATATACTTTTTCCTGCTCGTAATGATCTTCAAGATTGGTAATTGCTTTTTCCAGTTTGGTTTGTGCCAGTACAGGTTGTACCAAAGAAAGGAGCAATACACAGAACATATTTTTCATAGAAATCTTAGCGCATTTAATTCTGTGCTAATTTAATGATTTAAAGACTTCGAAAACTGATATTGATTTAAATTAAGGTGTATTTCTCTTAGATTTTGAAGATGAGGTTTTAATTACCAATTCTATAATTAATTTTTTAGGAAAAAAAGCCCTGAAAATGCAATTGTATCAAGGTGTAGTACTTAAAAATGTTCAGAATTTCATCAATAAAATAAGATGTGGTAGCATAAAATCATTAATAAAGCCTATCTTTAATTATATGAATTGGAGAAGCTTACAGTCTGACAAAAAGTAATTAAAAGTGTCGGCAAGATAGTTGTATTCAATGAATCACCCAACCAAAATATAAACTATGAACGTACAGATAAAACAGGATTATCGTTTTAATAATGATTATACCGACAATTTCGGCTCGGATATTTTAAAAGGATTGTCCACTTATCCGAAGAAATTGTCTTCAAAATATTTTTACGACAAAACTGGCGACCGTCTTTTTCAGCAGATTATGGCCATGCCGGAATATTATCTTACCAATTGTGAGCTGGATATATTTCAAAATAAAACAGAAGAACTCGCAAAAGCAATTTCCAATATCAATGAATCTTTTGATCTTATAGAATTGGGGGCAGGCGATGCCATGAAATCATCTTACCTACTCAAAAATCTAGTAGATAAAGGGATGGATTTTACTTATATGCCCATTGATATTTCCGGGAATATTCTTTCTGTTTTGCAGGAAAATCTAACGAAAAAGCTGCCGGAGCTTAAAATAGTACCCTTAGAAGGAGAGTATTTTAGTATGCTTGATAAAGCGGCCGGAATTTCGAAAAGAAAAAAAGTAGTTCTTTTCTTAGGCGGAAATATTGGCAATATGGAAAGTGAAGAAGCCAGACATTTCTGCAGTGAAGTGAAAAGAAAACTGAATGCAGGAGATTTGTTTCTTGTAGGTTTTGATCTCAAAAAGAATCCGAAGACTATTCTTGCTGCATACAACGATCCTGCGGGAATTACCGCTTCATTCAATCTTAATCTTCTGACAAGAATCAACAGAGAGCTGAAGGGTGATTTCAACGTGGATAATTTCCAGCATTATCAAAATTATGATCCTATTTCAGGGGCTTGCAGAAGTTTTCTGGTAAGCCTTTGCGATCAGGAAGTTCAAGTGGGAAAGCATTTGTTCCGCTTTAAAAAAGATGAGTGGATAGATATGGAAATTTCTCAGAAATTTTCAGAACAGGATATCAAAAAGCTGGCAGGAGATTTAGGATTTCATATTCTTGTAGAGATTAAAGACACCAAAAACTGGTTTGTAGATTCTATCTGGATGGTATAATTTAAAATGATTTTTATGAAAAAGAATGCATTGCTTGTAGAAGCAAATCCTCATAAAAACTGGATCAAAAAGTACGCTGATATCCGGAATCATTCCGTAGAGATCTGCGGCCCGTTAGAGATTGAAGACTATGTGGTGCAGCCCATTGTGGATGTAAGTCCTCCAAAATGGCATTTGGGACATACCACCTGGTTTTTTGAAACTTTTATTTTGCAGCCTAACTTTCCGGGGTATGAAGTTTTTGATCCCCAGTATAATTTTGTGTTCAACAGTTATTACGAAACCATAGGAGCGCGTGTAATCCGTACTGACAGGGGGAATTTAAGCCGTCCGTCAGTTTCAGATGTTTTTAAATATCGTGAATATGTAGACCAAAAGATGGATGAATTTCTTCAGAGTGAATATCTTACAGAATCACTGGAATCATTGCTGGAATTAGGCTTAAACCATGAACAGCAGCATCAGGAATTATTACTGACGGATATTAAATATATTTTAGGACACAATCCTTTATTTCCCGCTTACAAAAAAGAAAATATTTCAAAAAAACAAAATTCTGGCAGCTCAGAAATGATCAGTTTCTCAGAAGGAATTTACGAAATTGGTTTTCATGGTGTAGGTTTCTGCTTTGATAATGAGCTTGGAAGACACAAAATCTATCTGAATGAATTTAAAATTTGCAGCCAGCTTGTGACCAATAAAGAATATTTAGAGTTTATAGAAGACGGTGGTTACGAAGATTTCCGTCACTGGCATGCCGAAGGTTGGGATTGGGTAACGCAAAACCATGCAAAATCCCCTTTATATTGGCATTTTATTGATGGTAAATGGATGAATTATACTTTGAACGGTCTTCAGGAAATTGATTTAGAAGAAGCTGTTTGTCATATCAGTTTTTTCGAAGCCTCTGCTTTTGCTTCATGGAAAGGAAAACGCCTGCCTACCGAAGCTGAATGGGAGACAGCATCAGGATATTTTGACTGGGGAAAACGCTGGGAGTGGACCAATTCCGCCTATCTTCCATATCCCGGATTCAAAAAAGAAGCCGGAGCTGTAGGAGAATATAACGGTAAATTTATGGTGAACCAAATGGTGCTTCGTGGAGCTTCAATAGCAACCCCGCCGGGACACAGCAGAAATACCTACCGTAATTTTTTCCAGACCCATTTACAGTGGCAGTTTACCGGAATCCGGCTTGCACAATAATTTTGCCTATGATTACAGTAGAATCGGTTTCAAAAAGTTTTAACGGAAAAAAAGCAGTCGATGGGATCTCTTTTCAGGCCAACGATAAGGAAATTCTGGTTCTGTTAGGAACAAGCGGATGCGGAAAAACCACTATGCTTAAAATGATTAACCGCCTCATAGAAGTAGATTCCGGAGATATTTTGATTGATGGTAAAAATATTCAATCCCAAAAAGCAGAAGAATTGCGCATGGGAATTGGTTTTGTTATGCAGCATTCCGGGTTGTTTCCTCATTATACTATTCAACAGAACATTGCAGTGATTCCTGATTTATTAAAATGGGACAAAAAAAAGACAGCAGAAAGAACACACGAATTATTATATAAACTTCATCTTTCGGAAGAACTGCTTTCCCGGTTTCCCAGCGAATTGAGCGGCGGCCAGCAGCAAAGAGTAGGGATTGCCAGAGCTTTGATTGCAGATTCACCTGTTTTACTGATGGACGAACCCTTCGGAGCATTGGACAATATTACCAAAGCTGACATTCATGCAGAATTCAAATCGTTGGAAGAACTTAAAAATAAAACCATTATTCTTGTCACCCATGATGTTCAGGAAGCCTTTGACTTAGGTCATAAAATTTGTTTAATGGATCAAGGAAAGATTATTCAGTCAGGAACCCCAAAAGAAATGCTTTATCAGCCGAAAAATGATTTTGTTAAAAATTTCTTTGCCCAAAACAGGCTATTTCTGGAATATAAAGTAGCCGAAATGAAAGATGTGGAATCTATGATTGATAACAATCGTTTTTTCGAAGAACTTCAATTTTCAGAAAACACTGGAATTTGGGATGCTCTGCAGCAGCTGAGTGCAGACGGTTCACTTTCCGAAGATTACGAAAATCTGGTAAAAGCTTTTAATGAATACCGAAAATTTCAGGCTGTATGAGTGAACAAAGTTTATGGCAGTTTATTACAGAACAGCATGAGAAATTGCTGGTTCAGGTTGTACAGCACCTTGGACTTACATTTTTGTCTTTGTTTCTGTCCATTATAATTGGTGTGCCTTTAGGAATTTTAATTGCCCGAAAAAGAAAATTGTCAGGCTCTGTTTTAGGAGTTGCAGGCGTTTTGCAGACCATTCCCAGTATTGCTTTGCTGGGTTTTATGATTCCTGTTTTCGGGATCGGAGCTACTCCGGCCATTGTTGCATTACTCATCTATGCCCTGTTACCCATCATCAGAAATACCTATACCGGAATTACAGAAGTAGATCCGGCAGTAACTGAAGCTGCAAAAGCAATGGGAATGAACAGGAAACAGATGCTTTTCAAAGTGGAGCTGCCTTTGGCTATGCCTGTCATTATTGCAGGAATCAGAACGGCGGCAGTTATTAACGTTGGGGTTGCAACCTTAGCATCATTTGTGGCAGCTGGAGGTTTAGGTGAATTTATTTTTGGTGGAATTTCTCTCAACAGTACCAATATGATCCTTGCAGGAGCTATACCAGCCGCATTATTAGCAGTTCTTTTGGATCAAACCATTGCGGTTTTACAGAAATTAAGCTATCAGTCAGTAAAGAAATTAAAATATATCATTCCTCTTGCATTAGTTATTATTGGAGGTATTTATTTTTGGAATTCTGCTTCGGGTCATAAACTTAAAGCAGGTTTTACACCAGAATTTATGGGTAGGCAGGACGGTGATCTTGGACTTCGTTCGGTATATGGATTGGATGTGCATCCTTTGGTTGTAAGCGATGCCATTATGTATAAAGCAGCCTATGAGAAAGAACTGGATCTGATCAGCGGATATTCTACAGACGGCAGGATCAAAGCTTTTGATCTTTCTGTACTGAATGATGATAAGAAGATCTTTCCGCCTTATTTTGCTGCTCCGGTGATCAAAACAAAAACACTGGAAAAGTTTCCGGAATTAGAAAAAACTTTGAATCTTTTATCAGGGAAATTCAATGATTCTATCATGACGGATTTGAATTACAAAGCAGATTACCTCAAACAGAGTCCTGAGAAAATAGCCAAAGATTTTTTAATCAAAACGAATTTATATAAAGATTCGCGTAAAGGAAATTTACAAACTATAAAAATCGGCTCAAAAATTTTTGGAGAACAGTATATTCTTGCTGAAATTTACAAAATGCTCATCGAAGGCTATACCGATTATAAAGTGGAAACGAAGACAGGGCTTGGCGGAACAAAAATCTGTTTTGATGCACTGATGAATGATGCCATCGATTTTTATCCCGAATATACAGGAACCGGACTTTTGGTCTTGCTGAAACCATCTGCAGAAACAATAGAAGAAGTTTCTAAAAGCCCGGAAAAAACATTTGATTATGTCAACCTTGAATTCCAAAAACAATATGGAATCCGGTGGTTGAATCCGCTCGGGTTTAATAATGCTTATGCCTTAATGATGCGCAGAAAACAGGCTGAAGAACTTAACATTAAAACCATTTCAGACCTGAAGAATTATCTGGATTCAAAATAATAAATCTAGAGTACACTACAATCTGATTTCAACGAAACCGAAGAAAAAAGAATCCATAATAAAATGAACAATAAGCGCCAATTTTTACAAATTGGCGCTTATTGTTGATGGGAATTGTTGACTGTATTAATGGTATCTAACTGATATAAAACTTTAGTTACAAAAAATTAATCAATAATCGGTGAGAAAAAAATGCACGGAAAGAATAATTTTATTATTTTTATAAAACAAACTAATACATGGAAATAAATGAAAAATATTCGCATATAAATATTTATGTAAATATAATTTACTAAAAATAATCCATTTTTACTTTAATGTTACAAAGTCTTGTTTTGCTGTAGACTTGTTTTTCTATGGCATAAAAGCAAGGTGAAATTAGAACATTTATACGGATATAATTAAACCTGAATATACACCTAAACCCAAATTACTCTTATGGAAAAATTACACAAACACACACATGGCTGCACGCATTGTGCCTGCAATAATCCTGTTTTGGAAATTCTTAAAGAAGAACTTTTCAGTCCGGAAAATGTGGCAAAAATGAAATCCGTTTCCGGAAAAAAAACCAGCCAAAAACCGCAAGCTCTTATGGTGAGCGGAGGAACCATCCGTCCTATGATTGGCGGATCCACTGATACTGTTGAAGCTGTTGGATTTGCCAATGGGAAAGTGGTGATCACCGGTGATCAAAAATCTGTAGAAAAATTTATGCTTAAAAATCATCCAAAATATCAAAAAAAGGTATTAACCGGAACTCAGACTCTGCTTCCCGGTTTAATAGAACCCCATGTTCATATGGTTCCTACTGCAATGATGTCTGATTGGCTGGATGTAAGCCCATTCAATGGTCAGGATTTGCTGCCTGTCTACGATTTAACTTCTGTGGGAGCAATTATCAACAAAAATATTCCTAAAATTCCTGGTTATGTTATTTTGGGAAGAGGGCTGGATCCGTCACTAATGCCTTTTGTGGTAAAAGCTGACGGAACAAAAGAACTTCAGACTATTGATAATACGGTGCTTGACAGTATTAATTCTGAAGTGCCTGTCATGCTATTAAGTGCTTCTATGCACACTCTTTATTTAAATACTAAGGCTTTGCAGCATGTATTCCAAAAAAGCAGTGAGATTCAGAAACAGTACAAGACAGTTGATCAGTATATTTTGGAAACGAAAGGCCAGCTTCAGGAAAGTCCGGAGATGACACCTGCTTTGAAAGTGGTTATGCTGCAGATTATTGCGATGAGCGTTCATATTAATAAATATCTTACTGAACTTTTCCAATTGGCGAATTCCAGGGGAGTCACTTTCATGTATGATGCCGGACTGAATAAAGGTTTTGAAACACTTTTAAGGCTATATTCTGAGATTCATCCTGAATTGGTAAGAACGGGTGGAGCATATATTTGTTCAAGTCAGGAAGATGCCAATAATTTGGGTGCTTATAGGCAGCCTGATGATTATAAACCTGTTTATTACGGACACGTAAAAGTGGTTTCTGATGGTTCTAATCAGGGATTGACCGGGTATCAAAGTGCTCCGTATTTGTGTGATCCTGCTAATAATACAGGGATATTCAATTTTCCGCAGACCGGCATTCCCGCGCATACCATTCCACCGAGTTATAATACATTGATTAATACGGTGGTGGCTGCTAAAGGCTGGCCTCTGATGGTTCATGCCAATGGAGATCAGGCGGTAGCATTTGCAATCAATGCTTATCAAAGCGCTCTTGCTCAGTATAAAGGTCCCGAACTTCGTAACCGTATCGAGCATTGCTCACTGCTGACTCCGGATCAAATTACCAATATGCTTCAAATGGGCGTTTCGCCAAGTTTTCTTATCGGGCATGTTGGGTATTGGGGATATGCCTTTAAAAAAGTGATATTCGGTGAAAAGGCGCAGATGCTGGATCTTTGCGGATCTACGCTGGCTGTCGGGATGAGAATTACCCTTCATAGTGATAATGAAGTAAGTCCGTTAGGTCCTTTAAGAATGATGGAACAATCCATTACCAGAATTATGGAGAAAAAAACAACAAGCATTGACGTTTTGAACAGTGCCGAATGTCTTACTCCGGAACAGGCCCTGATAGCGGTTACCTACGATGCTGCATGGCAGTGTTATGCAGATAAATGGGTAGGTTCATTAAATGAAGGCTACTTTGCCGATTTCGTAATATTAGGACAGGATCCTCTTTCTTTAACGTCTCAATCTCAGCAATATATGAAAATGAGAAATATTCCGGTGTTGGAAACCTGGGTAGGAGGGATCTGTGTATATACGCCGGATCAAAAGACAAGTCAAAATGGAAAGGCGGTGTCCGAAAAAAACAGGGTTGTGTCAGATAGCTTATAGCTGTTTCTGAAAATGTGGACGATTTTTTTTAGTTGAAACAATCAGGGTAGATGCTTTCTACTCTGATTGTGTTTTTTTTAATCTCTGTTCCTTTTATTTCTTTTTTGCTTACTCCTGATGCTTCTGCAATCAATTTTTGTTGTATCAAAAAGATTTTATACTATAATTAAACTGTTTTATGGATAGAGTTCAGGATTAAAAGAATGAACTGCACTCTAACTTATCCCAAATGTGCGGATCCTTTTGTCTGATGTTAATAAAAGATAATTTTTTTCTATATTTTAAAAGATGTATTTTAGTGTTTTACTGATGTTTAGTAAAATGGCCTGTCTTTGTATCTTACACTCCAAAACATGCCTGTCAATATAAAATAAAAAAAGACAATGCCGATAAACCAAATCCCTCCGGACGGAGGCATGTTATACAAAGAAACAGATCTGACTCAGTTTTTCCCTGAGCCATTAAATGCAGTAACTGCAGTGCTTTTTTTAGCCATAGCCATTTTCTGGACCCTTAAAATAAAAGGTAATTTCAAAGAATATCCTTTTTTAACCTACTGCCTGGTTTTATTATACATTGGTGCCATAGGAGGAACAGTTTACCATTCTTTCAGGCAATGGCCGGCATTTATTATGATGGATTGGCTGCCCATTATGCTGTTATGCCTTTCTGCCGGATTTTATTTTGTAGCACAGAGCACCAGATGGTATTATGCTGGAGCCATGGTTCTGGGATATCTGGTTCTTATGTTTGCTTTGAGAAACTGGATTCTGGCAGATAAAACTTCTCTTTTCATCAACCTGAATTATGCAATCATGGCCTCATTTGTACTTTTCTCGGTAATAAGATATTTAATCTATACCCATTGGAAAGCCGGCAAATGGGTAGGCTTCGCCCTATTGTCTTTTGTGTTGGCGCTGACCTTCCGTATTGCTGACAAATGGGAATGGTTCAGCTTCGGAACCCACTTTTTATGGCATACTTTCGGGGCGATAGCAACGTTTTGTATGTTTAATTATATTTTTCTTACGCGGAATGTAGTTGGGAAAAGATAACATTAATTGTTTTAAAATAAACTTAATTGTTCAAATTTTGACAAATATTTAGGATTTGTTGTGAGGTACCACGCTTTAAAGCCTGTTTCCTTACATTTCTTTTTTTCCAATTCCCAAAGCTTTCCTGCTTTTTCTAGATGTCTTTTGTACCTACAAATATTTTTTTGAGGAATGCCTGTTGCTTTAGCTATCATTGAAGCTGTAGCAATATTGCTTTGTAAATATTGAAATATTATTTTCAATTGATTTTCAAAATATAAATGCTGATTACTCTTTTGATAAAGAAAAACTTTTGGATTATCAAATTCTTTAGCTAGTTGCATTTCTGTTTTTGGGAAATGCTTAAATTTTAATGCTTTCATTATACAAAGTATTTATTGTTATACTTTGCAATATTATAGGGGGCATTTAGGGGCATCAATAGGGGAGTACTCCCTATTTTAATTCTTCATAGTCCTTTATTACTTTTTCTTTATGTTTAAAGGCTGTGTAACGCTTTTTGTTTTCAGTTGAATTTTTCAAAAGGCAATTAATATTACCTCTAACTGCTCTGCCTTTCTTATCACTATTAAACCATTTGGAAACTTCAATGTGTAATCTATATTTAGTTTTAAAGTGGTTTCTCTCTAAGTAGGTGAAATAATCTAAATAATCAAGCATAGCTATTACATAAGGTAATTTACTGTCACTTATCAATTGAACTAAAATATTCTGATTTTTTTCTGAAAGTTGTTTTATTTTTTCAAGTTCAAAAAAACCATATTTGTATAAGATTTCGTTCAATATTTGCGTTTTTGTTTGTAATTTTTCAGTTTGTTTTGAATCGTAGTTTATATCAAGATCTCTTTTCTTTAATCCTTCTAAAGTTTTTAAATGTATGTCTGCATCAATTATTGACTTTTTATAAAACTCTTGTAGTTCGTTGAATTTATTTTCAATAAGAGAATTGTCTACACCTTCAATCACACAGCCTTTATCTATTTTCGAATTTAATGCAATGGAACAAATACTTTTTATCTGATTAAATTGGCGCTCTAATAAATCATATTCAGAGGTTTGTAATGGCTCTTCTGTTGCCACTAACATTTTCGAAACCAAATCTGAGAGTTGTTCGTCCCCATTTTTTAAATTCTTTTCATATCTCCGGTAAATCGATTGGTTATGCATTTCACATTTTTTTTTCCGTGTATCCCAATCATCATCAATATTAAAGTCATAAGGTGTCGAAAAATAACCAATGGTCTGTGTATTTTTTTTAGTATAAATTTCTCTTTTTTCTTCTAACCATGATTTGTAAAGAAAATACTTTGCATATATCAATAAAGAATTGTTTTTTTGTCCATAATTAAAGTATGTGTTATAACTATAGTATACTAAATTAATATTTTCATAATAGCTGTTTGCTAGTCGCAAGTATTCTAAATAATCTGATTTATCTTTATTTTCAAAAGCATCTAGAGTTGACAATTTATTTGCTTCCTCTATAAATTTGTATATGGGCTTTAGCTCATCTTCGATTATTTTTACATTTATATTATTTCCATATTTCTGTGAAAAAATTTCTTTTAGATATTCAAATCTTTTCTGGGCATCATATTTTTTAAACCTCTCAATTGCTTCCTCTCTGTTTTTGGGTTCTGGGATTTGAGAGTACTCATAATCTTCTTTCATTCCGATTTGTTTCCCAAATGGAATTCTTTCAATATCTTCTTTAGTTGATTTGCTAAAAACTCTTTTTGAATGTTCATATTTCTTCGATTCTGATAAATTTTCGAATTCAATCGATTTTAATTTATTAATAGCATTTAGAATACTTTTTGTATCTAAGCTTTCAATAGTTACTTTATTTCTATTAGCCTGTATTTCTTTACTTTTCTCTATCTTCAGTTTGTCATCTAAAGATAGAAATGGTTTAAAACAGTCAAACAAAGTTTCGTTAAAATCCTTAACCAAATCATAGGGTAAAAAATTATCTAAACTTAATTGTAGATTTTCAAAGATTGAGACATACTTTTTTTTTGTTTCTAGGATTAATTGGGCATCTTCTTTATTATACTTTTGAGTTTCAACGAGTATTATAAATTCACCAATATTATAAAAGTGGTTATTACCAATATTATTTAAGTCGGTTATTTCTAGCTCATTTATTTTTTCATTAATTATATTTTTGCATTCTTTACGAAAAACGTCAGTAAGCTTATCTCCTTTTTCTGCTATTGTTTCCCTCTCAAATTTATGATTATAGTCTATCTTAGGGTCTAAATCATTATACTTTCTTCTTAAATCAGCAATTTCGTTGAGTAAAGACTTTTGTCTGTTAAAATTTTCAATATTTGAATGTAAAAAATCGATAAAATAAAATATATTTTTAACCTTTTCTGTTATCATTTTCTTGGTTTTTGTTTTTCAAATTTATCTAAAATATTATTATTTGTTTTAGCGTTAATAGTATAGAGGAGAAGTAAGTAAAAACGCTTAAACTAATTTATAGCCTTTTACAAAATAAATAAATCCCAACTTTCGTCAGGATTTTCTCTTATTTTGATTTTTAAATTCTTTTTGTAGTTGATCGATTTCACTTTCAATCTTCTTTAATTCTTTTTCGTTTAGTTTTGTAAATAAATATAACATATCTATTTCAAGAAAATTGCAGAATGTAACAAGACTTTCAATGGTTGGATTAGTTTCAGCTCTTTCAATTCTACCAACATGGTTACTTGAGATATTGAGCTCATTTCCAAGCTGGAACTGTGAAAATCCCCTTTTTAATCTATATAATTGAATAAGTTTTCCAATTTGAAATTTTAATTCTTCTATTTCCCATTTATACATTTAGTAAAGTTTGAGCTTTCCAAAATTTTTCATCAACACATATATGTGTTTTATTGTTTTTTTCTTACATTTGTACAATAAGCTACAATAAAGTAGCTTTGCGATACTTCAAAGAAAAATAGAAGCTATTGCTTAGAATCTCGATTCGAAAACTGGTAATTTTTAGCATACGAGACGATAAGCAGGAAGCTCACGACCTAGGCGTGGGCTCTCTTATCTGTATGCAAGGTATACCAGTGCCCCGAATCGGATATTGTAGAGTCTCATGCCGTTTTTATTTCATGCTGTTTTACTTTTCTACAATCATTTTTTTTCTAAGCTGCTTCACTACATAAAGTATCATGATAGGATACAATGGAGTGTACAATCCATTGCGGCTTCAGGGCTTTCACGGGAACACAGATTATATATCTATTCATCATTTACCATAAAACTTGGCGTACATCGGTAGGCTGGAAACTTTATCGTGCACAAGAAGAAAATATAAACCATTAAAAAAAATAAAGATTTTAAGGAAAGTTAAGGTTCATCAAAGATGGATAAAGCATTTCGCTTAAAAATAGCTTCAGCTATGCTCTTAATGTTTCTTAATCACTTAAAAAATCTTAATGGTTCAGAAAATTTCAAAAATAAAAAATACAAACCCATGAAAAAAAGCAAAACAAACTTTGACCCCCGGTTTCGAGCAGGTAAGAAGCGCTCCGGATTGCAGCTGATGGAAACTTTCTTTCAGTTCAATGAGCTGGATGTTTCCAAAGAAAGGCTCAGCAACATTATGAATTATGCCGTAAAGAGAAATAGTTGGATCAATGAAGATCCCGCGGAGATCTTCCAGTTTCATCAGTCGATGAGGTCTTTAATCCGGGGAGGCTATCTCATGATGCTGAAAGAAAGAAAATGGACGGTTGAAACGCAGCCGGAAAAGATTTCCCCATGGGTTCTTGGTCTGCTTTCGGAGAAAGAATACCGGAATCCTCTGCTGGTTTTCAAAAAAGCATTCCGGGAATACACCCTCAAAGAATTTGATTATTTTATGTCCGGAATTGTCTATTTCTCAATGGGCGTCTATGAAAATCTGCCGGAAAGGAATATCGTGATGCCCTACATTCATACGGTTAAAATGCTGGATGCTGCACATCTTATTCTTCAGAGAAAGAGAGAAAAAAAGATGGCTGATACCCATTCAAGATAAGAGGATTGTGTATAAATTATTGATTCAGATGATTCATGTGCTGATGATATGTTTTTTAGACGCAAAGGTTTTTATTCTTTAAACTTTTGATTGTAAGAGAGCAAAGGGCAGAATCAACTTCGTTGCTTTGTCTAAGCGTATGTCTTAAGCGTACTGCTTCATCAGCGACAAAGTCGCATCACTTTGCCTATTTTGAATAAAGCGTAATGATTCATAAACTTTGCGTTTATTTCTTTAATCAATAAATAATTTCAAATATATCTCCCGCTGAGCTGGTAAAGTCGTAAGATTATTTCCCTTAAAATTGCTCCAAAGTCAGGAGATTTCGGAGAGTAAGTGATACGGATACCACTTATGATTTTACATCGATACATATACCGTAAACTTCGTGCCTTAATAAGAAATGCCCCTAAAAAGTGTCTAACTTTTTGGGGGCAAACCTATTTTAGAAGTATTATATTACTGTGCTTTTACCTGCTCCAGCTTGATGAATATTTTAGTAAGGTTAGGCTGGGAATTGCCTGAAGTAGGGGCTCCTGCCATAATGGTTGCGGTGTAAGCGGTTTTTGAAGCAGAATTACTGTCTATCCAGGTATATCTTCTATGCTCAGGTCCGCCGCCGGATCCATCTATAATCCCTATGTTCCCCCAGTAAGAACTTCCTAGTGCTCCCGTTCCTTGAGGAAACCACGTAGCAGATGAATCTCCCATACCGCCCCATACTCCTGAAGTAATATTGTTGGTAGTTACAGCCGAACCAATATATCCACCATATTCGGTATTATAATTCCAGTATAGGTTAACGGTAGCACCTGTATTATTATACAGCTGTACATTAGGATTGGCAAGCGTTGTACCACTTGTAGTATCAAATATTACCCTGATGGAATATTTGCCATCCGGGCTGGCAAGAGGGAAGGTATAGGCTTGTTTCCCATTGGCATCGGTGGTTAGCGTAGGGTATCCCATCGCAGCCACAGTTGCAATGTCTGCACGGCTGCTGTTTCCCACTGTAGCGGTACAGTTTTGTCCTGCTGTTAAGAAAGGAACTGCAGTGCTGGTTATAGGAAGCGTCATGTCATTAGCGGTGGTAGGAGTTCCACTCACTGAGAATACCAATTCGCCATCACCAAACTCTAAAGTTCCGGGTCTTAGCTGGAAAGTTAATCCGTTTACTATAAAAGAAGCTCCTGAATTATACGCGCCTCCGTTTCCCTGGGTATAGCTCATTTTCAGGTTTCCGCTGTAAGGAGTACCGGCAACATAAGTAGAAGGACTTAAATAAGCTGTGGTACATTGTAATGCAGAAATGGCAGGGGCAACGGCATTTGTTGCCTGTGTAAGTCTTTGCCATACTGTTCCGTCAAAATAATAATAACCTGTAGCAGTAACATTAACACGTTGTCCGGCAGTATCTCCACCCGTAACATCTGTAATATAAATTAATGCTCCGGTCTGATCACTGCTATAGGTACCAGTATTGGCTGTAAGCTCAGTTCTTGTAAGTCTGGGAGCCTGTAATCCGAAGGTTTGTGTGTTATCCGCAATCAATCCTGAAGTATCTCTTTTAGCAGATACATCCACTGTTGTTTTTGGTGAAGCTGTATTGACACCAACTTGAGCTAATGAAAATCCGGAAATAAGAATAGCACTGATTTGTGTAAATTTTGTTTTCATGTTAAAGTGTGATTTGTTAATCCAAATATAACTTTTTTTTATGAATAATAAAGAAAATTATTTATAATTGATAAATAATTAATGAATTAGTAATATTTTGCTTAATTTTAGTATTTTATTTTAGGTTAAAAATTATTTATATCAAAAATCTGTTTTTCTCTGAATTCTTTCTTTGATTGTTCTTTGCTTGAAAAGATGTCGCGTTAATTACGAGTTTTTCTGACGTAAGGTTTATATTTTTTGAAATTATTGATTTTAAGAAAATAAAGGATAGAAGAGGCTGTCTTAAAAGTGTCATTCCTTGCCCGCTTACAATACAAAAGAATGATTAATGAACTTTGCGATAATCTTTTAATCAAAAATAATTTTATAAATTTCAATGAACCCAATACAAACAATCTCCCATTTACCAGCTTTTGCTTTCTTATTAGGGATAATATAATAAAATGTTTGAATTGTTCATTGCTTTTTCTTTTTAATATTGAAAGAAAGATGATTTACTTATATTTGCCCCGCAAAGCAAATCTAAATGTTCAAAAAAGTAAGTACAGTATTTATCCTTGGATTTTATACGGTTTTTTGTTCGGCCCAACAGGTCCGGCCCTCAAAATCATCTGAAATTTACCGCGAAATCAAAACCCTGAAACAGCTGCCTAAAGTTTTATACCTTGCAGCTCATCCCGATGATGAAAATACAGGATTGCTTTCCTGGTTAATCAATGACCAAAATGTAGAAACAGGTTATTTGTCTTTAACCAGAGGAGATGGCGGTCAGAATTTATTAGGCACAGAGCAAGGTGCTGCGTTGGGATTGATCAGAACGCATGAACTTTTAGAGGCAAGAAAGTTAGACGGAGCCCAACAGTTTTTTACCCGGGCGATTGATTTCGGGTTCTCTAAAAACACGACTGATACCTTTAAGCAATGGAATGCAGACAGTATTACAGCAGACGTAGTTTGGGTAATCCGAAAATTCCGTCCGGATGTGATTATCTGTCGTTTTCCACCTACTGCTGCGGCAGGGCACGGACAGCATGCGGCTTCGGCGGTGGTTGCAGAAAAAGCTTTCAAACTGGCAGGTGACAAAACAGCTTTTCCGGATCAGCTAAAATATGTAAATGTATGGCAGCCAAAACGAGTACTGTGGAATACTTTCCGGTTTGGTTCAGTTAATACAACAGCTGAAAATCAACTGAAAGTAACAGTAGGGCAATACGATGCACAATTGGGAATGGGCTATGGTGAATTGGCAGGGTTAAGCAGAAGTTTACATAAAAGCCAGGGTGCAGGAACACAATCTGTAGCCGGTATCAGAACCGAATATTTTTCCCATGTTGTCGGTGAGCCGGCAAAAACAACACTTTTCGATGGAGTCGTTAAAAGCTGGACTTCACAAGGAAACGCTGATATTGATCAATCGTTAGATCAAATTATCTCATCTTTCAATTTCAATAACCCAGACCAGAGTTTACCAGCTTTGCTTGCTTTACGAAAAAAAGTAATGGGACTAAAAGATGCAGAACTGAAAAAGGATAAAATTAAATCTCTTGATAATATCATTTTAAGCTGTGCCGGGTTTATGGGCGAGGTGGTTACCAATCAGGCTGAAGCTGTTGCCGGAGATCATTATAATTTCAGGTTAAATCTGATTTCAAGAGCTGCAAATCCTGTCGTTTTAGAAAATGTACAATGGTTAAGTCAATCAGAAAACTTCAACAGAAAGCTCTCAAAAGATTCTTTAATTACCATTCAGCATGATATTCAGATTCCTGCAGATGCAGCAATCACAGAACCTTATTGGTTAGCAAAACCGCCCACGAATGCGGCCACTTTCTCTGTTCCAAATGATACTTTAATCGGTTTGCCTGAGGCAGAATCACCACTGAATGTTTTGCTTGGTTTAAAAATTGGTTCAGAAAATTTTCAGGTTAAACTTCCTCTATCTTTCAAGAAATTAGATCCGGTTCGAGGTGATGTAGTTGAAGCCTTGCGCATTGTTCCTGCATTGGAACTGAAATTTACACAGCCGCTTTATTTAGCCAAAGAAAATGAAGATTTGCATTTGAGTTTAATTTTTAAGGTTAATTCCAATAAACAGTTCAACAATGGTAAATTAAACCTGATGTATAATGGAGAACAATTAGGGAGTACTAATATAAGTTCGATCAATGGAAAAGATACTACTATCGATTACGTGATTCCAAAAAATAAGCTTGCCTCAATACATTCGGATCGTTTGCAGCTGGATGCCGGTTTTGTTGCAGGTGGAATAACTTACAATAAAAAACAAATATTAATTCAGTATCCGCATTTGCCTTTCTTGCAATATTTTGCGCCTGCTGCTGTAACCATAATGAAAGGTGATATTCAGGCAAAGGTTAAAAAAGTAGGTTATATAGAAGGTGCTGGCGATTTCATTCCTGAATTCCTACGCATTGCAGGTATTCAGGTAGATGTGCTGAAAGATGAAGATTTTTATGGCAGCTTAGATGGATCCGGCGGAAACGGCAGTCAAAACAAACTATCACAATATGATGCTATCGTTTTGGGGGTTCGTGCAAACAATACCGAGAAAAAGCTGGGCCGCTGGATGCCTTTTTTATGGTCTTATGTAAAAGGCGGAGGTAATTTAGTGATGCAGTATAACACCAATCAGGATACGACCGTTGACCAATTGGGGATGTACAACTTTAATATTGCTAATAAGCGTGTTACTGAAGAAAATGCTGCGGTTACTTTTTTAAATCCAAATCATAAATTATTGAACTTTCCAAATAAAATTACAGCAGATGATTTTAAAGGCTGGGTACAGGAGCGTGGCGCCTATTTCCCTGCTCAATGGGATGCAGCGTATGAACCGCTTTTTGAAATGCATGATACAGATGAAGAACCACTGAAGGGTTCCACTTTATATGCCAAATACGGGAAGGGTAATTTTATTTATACCCCTTTGGCGTTTTTCAGACAGCTGCCTGCGGGAAATGTGGGTGCAGCGCGTTTATTTTTTAACTTTTTATCTGCACAGAAAAACTGATGAACAATAAACTTAAAAACTGGAACCTCTGGTATATACTATTAGCCGTTGCATTAGTATTACAGATCGCATTTTATTATGGTTTTACTAAATTCTGGGCATGAGTAATATAGATTGGACAGTTCTTATTTTTACACTTGTTGCAGTGGTGGTGTACGGTGTATTCATCGGCCGTGGCCAAAAAAGTAATGAATCTTACCTGAAAGCAGATAATAAAATGCCCTGGTATATTGTGCTGATAGGGATTATGGCGACACAGGCAAGTGCTATTACCTTTCTTTCGGCACCGGGACAGGCATATACAGACGGCATGCGTTTCGTTCAGTATTATTTTGGTCTGCCTTTGGCAATGATTGTGATCTGTATCACTTTTATCCCGATTTTTCAGCGCTTAAATGTTTACACGGCTTATGAGTATTTAGAAAATCGTTTTGATAAAAAAACAAGAGTGCTTACTTCACTGCTTTTTCTTTTCTCCAGAGGATTATCAACGGGAATCAGCATTTACGCGCCCAGTATCATTTTATCAAGCGTATTAAACTGGAATATTTATTTAACCAATGTATTAACAGGTGGTATTCTGTTGATCTATACCTATGTTGGAGGAGCAAAAGCAATTGCCCATACCCAAAAATTACAGTTTCTCATTATTCTGGGAACAATGGCTTTTGCAGGGTATTTACTTATTCAAAATATGCCGAATGGAATTGGTTTTAATGATGCGCTTTATCTGGCGGGGAAATCCGGAAAGCTGAACGTAATCACTACAGAATTCGATTGGAAAGATAAATACAATATTTGGAGTGGTTTAATTGGAGGTTTTTTTCTGGCGCTTTCTTACTTCGGGACAGATCAGAGTCAGGTGGGGAGATACATTACTGCGAAAGACAACACTAATGCAAAAATGGGTTTGCTGTTAAATGGATTGGTTAAAATTCCGATGCAGTTTGCAATTCTTCTGATTGGTGCTTTGCTTTTTGCATTCTTTTCTCTAAAACCGGCTCCGATTTATTTTAACGAACGTTCTTATCAACATTTAAAAGAAGTAAAACCTGAACAGGCTGCAATCTTTGAAAAAGAGCATCAGGATTTACAGATAAAGTTCAATGCAGAATCGAAAGAAATTTTAGAGCTGAAAGAAACTCATTCACCCAAGCTCACAAAAACGATTCAGGATTTTAAAAGCACACAAACCCAAGTAAAGGCATTGCACGGCAGGGTAGAGGAAGCGATCAATAATTCAAACTATAATGCCGAGAAAACGGATACCAATTACATTTTCCTGTATTTCGTAAAAAATACTTTGCCTGTAGGGATGATCGGTTTACTTTTTGCCGTCATTTTTCTGGCCAGCTGGGGTTCTATTTCGGCAGCACTGAATTCCCTTGCCGCCTGCTCCCTGAAAGATGTTCATCTGATATTTAAAAAAGAAATTCCTGATGAGAAAACCGAATTGAAGTATAGCCGTCTGCATACTTTAGCATGGGGTATTTTCTCAATCGGTGTAGCGATGTTTGCTACTCAAATGGGCTCCCTTATTGAAGCTGTTAATGTACTGGGTTCTCTTTTCTACGGACCGATATTAGGGATTTTCCTGGTTGCATTTTACTATAAAAAATCGAAGGTTCTAATGTATTTATTGCAACAGTTTTATCTGAAATTGCGGTTATTGCCGTGTATCAGTTCGATATTGTTTCTTTTCTTTGGCTTAATGTAATAGGCGCAGCGGCAGTCATTATATTTTCTACAATCGGATTACTGTTTTATAAACAGAAAGAAGTAAATTCGTAAATAAATAATAACAAAAACGAACAAATAAAAATAATATGAAAACAATGATTAAATCTGCTACCGTACTTTTTGCTGCGATGACGATTTCAGTGAATGCTTTTGCGCAGGAGACTAAAAAGCCTGCCAGTCCTCCGGCTACTGCTACGGGAAAAATTAAAGATGCAAACATTACCATTGCCTATAGCAGCCCTTCTGTTAAAGGACGTACCATATGGGGTGGTTTAGAAGCTTACGATAAAGTTTGGCGTGCGGGTGCCAATGAAGCCACTACCTTCGAAACAGATAAAGATATTACCATTCAGGGTAAAAAGCTTCCTGCAGGTAAATACAGCTTTTTCTTAATCCCTAAACAAAGTGGAACCTGGACTGCCATTTTTAACAAAGAGCCAAAACAATGGGGCGCTTATAAATACGAGGAAGCAAAGGATGCTTTACGTGTTGATGTAAAAACAAAGGCTTTACCAGCAACACAGGAAACTTTAGTTTATAAAATAAACAATAACGGATTCACAATGGATTGGGATAAAATCTCAGTTCCTGTAGAGATTAAATAAATTTAGATCTCAGAAATTAAAATCCCGTTAATACGGGATTTTTTTGTTTATTGTATGAAAGATTACTGAAGTGTTTTTTTAAGACAATTTATTTCAAAAAGGATAACGGTTTTACACTTAAAATATTAAACACTAAATGTTAAATTGTAAAAATTTAATATAGAGATGTTTATGGATAAGAAAAGAGACAACTAAAAAATAGTTGTCTCTTTAAGTGACCTCGACAGGATTCAAACCTGTAACCTTCTGAGCCGTAATCAGATGCGCTATTCAGTTGCGCCACGAGGCCTTGTGTTACCTTGTTGTTTAAAGGTTTGCAAATATAGCACTTTTTTCCGTTCTTTGAAAGATGAAACAAAGAATTTTACTTTTATTTACGGTTTTTGCGCTAACAGCTTGTAAAAGAGAATCAAAAATTTCGTCCTCAGATTGGACTAATATCTCTGCCCGTACCCAATTTAAGGAACATGATGGAATCTTGGAGCTGAAATCGGGAAATTACGCGTATAATTTTAAGCAAAATCAAACTCCTTTTAAGAAAATAATCTTACTCAATGCGAGTATGGCCGGATATATTTCAGAGCTTGGAGCAGAAAATATAATCATCGGTGTTTCAAGTCCGGAATATATTTATTCAGCAAAAATTCAGAACCTTATCAAAGAAGGAAAAATTCAAAATGTAGGAAGTGAGCAGAAATATGATGTGGAAAAGATCATTTCCATGAAGCCGGATGCTATTTTTACCAATCATATTGCCAGTTTTGACAATACATATGAATTGTTGAAAAACAACGGAATTCAGGTAATATTTCTGGATGAATATATGGAGCAGAAGCCTTTGGAAAAAACGGCTTATATCAAACTTTTCGGAGAGTTATTAGGAAAAGAAAAAGAAGCTGAATCCAAATATCAGGAAGTTGAGAAAAACTATAATGATTTGAAGAAGCTTGCTTCCACTGCCAGAGAAAAACCTGTTGTTCTTGCTAATGAAATGTATGGAGATGTCTGGTATCTTCCTGGTGGAAATACTTCTGTTGCCCATTATATTTCGGATGCCAATGCCAATTATATCATGAAGGACAATAAAGATGAAAAAGCTTTGACAATGAGTTTTGAAGAAGTATATGCCAAAGCGGGAAGCGTTCAGTACTGGGTGAATGCAGGAAGTCATACCTCAAAAAAAGAAATGCTGGGAATGAATCCTTTCTACGGAAAACTGGATGTATTCAATAAAGGAAAAATCTATACGATAGCCGGGAAAGAAAATTTGAAGGCTAATGACTTCTTCGAAAGTGGTGTTGTAAGAGCAGATTTAATCCTTAAAGACTACATCAAGATCTTCCACCCGGAACTTTTACAGGATTATCAGCTTACTTATATGAAAGAATTGCAGTAAATCATAGTATTTGCTTATTTTTGCCTTTCCTTGTTATCAAATTATGTGGAAAAAAATTAAACAGCTTATTTTCATCATTCTCGTTTTGAATGTAGTTTTCATTATCTGGGGCAGATTTTTTAATCCGCCCATCACGCTTACCCAGATAGGAGGGCTTTTTGAATACGGAAAACTGCACAGGGATTATATTTCCTATGACGAGATGGGAAGCAATGTGAAAAAAGCAGTGATAGCCTCTGAAGATCAGAAATTTTTTGATCATGACGGTTTCGATTATACAGCCATCGAAAAAGCGATGAAAAACAATGAGAAAGGCAAAAAAATAAGAGGCGGAAGCACCATTTCCCAGCAGACTGCAAAGAATGTATTTCTCTGGCAGGGAAGAAGCTGGGTGAGAAAAGGGTTGGAAGCCGTTTACACATTCATCATAGAAAAAGTATGGAGTAAAGATATTATCCTTGAAAGATACCTTAATTCTATTGAAATGGGGCAGGGCGTATTTGGAGTGGAAGCTGCCGCACAATATTATTTTGGAAAATCTTCCAAAGATCTAAGTACTTCAGATGCAGCCTGGATTGCTGCTGTATTGCCTAATCCAAAGAAATATGATCCTAAAAATCCGTCACCTTATTTAAGAAAGAAACATAATTGGATCATGAGACAGATGAGGAATGTGAGTTTGAAATAGTATCTTTGTACTAATGAAATTCTTTAATTCCAGCACAAACTTTGAGTCAGTTCTTAAAAAATACTTTTCTTTTAAGAATGAAACCCTTTCTTTAGAACCCTTTGCAGAGTTTTTAGAGACCATTAAGGAAGCAGACTTCACAGATGTGCTCAATTTCTTCAGAAGCAATCCTAATTCTGCTGAAAATTTTAAATATTACATTCATAATATTTTTAGAGGACGGCCTTTCAATCTTTCACTCACTGAAGCCAATATTCTTTCAGAAAATGCTTTCTTTCCGGAGCTTAAAAAAAGAATCCTGAACAAGGTTTTACCACCTGTTGAAAATGAAAAAACAGTGTGGTATATGATTGATAATGTCAGTATGAGACCCCAAAAGGATCTGAAATACCTGCACAATCTTCCGGAAAATGAGATTAATGAATTTTTAAACCTATTAGGAGCTTCAGATTTTATTGTGAAGCCTAATGTGAAAAAAGAGCTCATTTTTTCTATGAATATTCTTTCATGGAGGGTCACAGGCATGGCTATGGAAGTGGAAGTGGTAAGAATGGCTCCGCAGTACAGGAATTTGGATAACCCGTTTCTAGCCCTTCAGAACGAACTGGAAACATTAGCCGAAGATTTGGTAAAAGACCCTGAGCTTCAGCTGCATTCCAAAGACAGCCGATATAAGCAGATTAAAATTTACGCGGAACAATGCCAGGAATTTGTAAATATTGCTTTTAAAAATTCAGCCAAATATGGTATTTCCGGCAAAATTAATCAGTCTCTTTTAAAAATCCGTCAGCAGACGGAAAGAATTTATGAAATTGTTCAGTTACTCGTGATTGATAATGACGAAGATATTCTGATAAAATCTAAACAGCTGATCTTTAATATTCTGAATTACAAATCTCACAAGAATAATATTTCAGACCTGATCAATGACAGTACGAGATTAATTTCACACCTTATTACCAACCACACCGCAGAAACAGGGACCCATTATATTACTTCTACCCGAAAAGAATATATGACCATGTTCTACAAAGCGAGTGGTGGAGGGATTATTGTAGGAGCGCTTTGCGTACTGAAAATGCTCTACGGATACATTCCCGGAAGTGATTTTTCACACGCCTTTTTGTATTCCATGAATTATGCCATGGGATTTGTGATGATCTATCTGATGGGTTTTACTTTAGCTACAAAACAGCCTGCAATGACTGCCGCTACGATGACAAAAGTATTATCCGAAGAAGGAAATGCCCAAAGGAACAATACGGAATTTGCCCATTTGGTTTCCAAACTATTCAGAAGCCAGTTTATTGCCTTTGTAGGAAATGTATTGCTTGCTTTTCCGGTAGCGCTTGCCATCATTTACGGACTGGATGTATTTTTCTCACAAAACCTTGCGGTAGAGCGTTCTGATAAATTATTAAAAGATCTTGATCCCTTTAAATCGAAAGCCATTCTGCATGCCAGTATTGCCGGATTTTATCTTTTTATTTCCGGAATTATTTCGGGGAATATCGGGAACAATTCCGTGTTTTATCAGATTCCGGAGAGAATTGCTAAAAACCTTTCTATCAGAAGTTTCTTTGGAAAGAAATTCGCAAAAGGACTTTCAAAATATTATGCCAAAAACTGGCCGGGAATTGTTTCTAATTTCTGGTTCGGAGTTTTCCTTGGGGCAACAGCTCCGGTAGGAATGTTTTTCGGGCTGGATCTGGATATCAGACACATTACCTTTGCAGCCGGAAACTTTGCTTTAGGGTTATATGGAAAAGACTTCTCCGTAGATTCCTATACATTCTGGATGTCTTTTATTACGGTATTTCTAATAGGTTTTTTCAACTTTTTAGTAAGTTTCAGTTTATCGATGTTTCTGGCATTCAGATCAAGAAAAATGAATTTCGGACAGGTAAGTGAAATCTATAAAGAAATTTTCAGGTACTTTACAAAGCATCCTCTGAAATTCTTCCTGCCATTACGTTCCGGATTAGATAAAAAAGCAGATGATTTGATGAGCAGTACTATTTCCAATAAATCAGATGAACATTAATACAATAAAAAATGCTGCCCTCGGGTAGTCATGGTCGGAAGAAATTTCCGACCATTTTTTATGTTTTAAGTTTTGAAGACTTTTGCAGGATCCCCCCCGCAAATATTATTAGAATTGCGGTAATCATATCCCGAAGTTCCATAGCGATGCGTCTTTTAGCTGTTTTATATCCTAAATTGTTTACTTTTTTGTAAATCAAGAGCAGCATAGAAGCAATCATTGTCATGTAGAGCATTACTTCAATTCCGTTTTTATTGAGCGAAACAAGATGGCTTAAATTCAACTCTTGTTTCATAAATCTGAAGAATACCTCAATATCCCATCTTTTACGGTAATAATCCGATATTTCTTTGGCAGAAAGTTCAAATTCGTTGGTTATGAACCAAAATTCTTTAGCTGTTTTTTCATTTTTGATAACGATCAACCGAAAATATGTTTCTACTTTTTCTTCACGATGATGAATATTTCCCCGTTTGTTTTGGATGGGTTTTCCGGTGTAAAGCTTCACTTTGCTGTCTTTAATAACTCCCCAATCATCCCATTTTATTGGGGGTTCTGTTTTAATAAAAGATTCAATCTCTTCATATTTCCTGTTTTCTTTGGAACGGATAATAAATTTCAGAAGCTTTTCTTCAAAATCTTTCATCGTTCTTGTAGACTGGATCCCTCTGTCTATGATATAAATATTATCATGATGATCTTCTTTTTTCACCTGGTTCAGAACAGCCTGGGCAAGAGCATTATCTTCTGTTGAGTATTTTTGCCCCGTAAAAACATCTACCGCTGATGGCAAAATTCCGTCAAATGAAAAACTGAATTTCACTAATTTTTTTCCACTTTTCTGATCAATTCCTTCTTTAAGCTTGTTACATGTATCAGCTACAATGGTACTGTCAACTCTGATTAAGTTGTATTTTTCGATTTCTGTCTTGGAATAAAGTTCCGAAAATCTTTCGTACATCTGTTCGTAGATTTCTAGGAAATAATTGGAATCAATTTTTGAAAGCCTCTCAGAAATTGAACTCCTTCGAATCTTTTCCTCTTCCCCTAAGCCAAATAACGCTTTGAATCCACTGCTATTAAAAGTATCTTCGAGTGTTCTTTGACTTAATTTTTCATTATCAAATATGCAATACAAAAGCAGGTAGAATATTTTTCTTCCATGCAAAACTTTACTATAATAATCCACTTTTGTACTTGCGGAAAGGTGACTTAAAAGTGCTTCGGGAATAAATTCTAAAACATCTTTAAGTGATATTTTGTGATCTTTAAAAACTGACATAAACAATTGATTATCAGCAATAAAGATACAAAAAATGAAAAAATGAAACAATAAAACAAATTAAATAGTTGATAATCAATTAATTACAATAATAATATTGAATATCTAAAAACAAAAAGTCGGAAGAAAAAATCTTCCGACCATGACTAGCCCTCGGGCAGCATTTTTTATTGTTGTAAAGATTAAAGACAAATAGGAAGCAAAGGACACTTTGTTGGTAAAGTTGTCCAGTAAGCACATTCGTTTTCATTAGCACAGCTCACGGCACAGCAGATCTGTCCAACACCTCCTCCCTGTATTGTTTTTAAAGTTTTTCTTGTCAGTTTTTTAGATGCAATTGATTTTTTCATGGTTAAATATTTATTAAAGTGCATTAAAAATACATATTAAATTGCAAAAAAAAAATGAAATAATTTCAATGTTAGTGAATTATTTGTGTTTGTGTATTCTTATAATATTTGAATATCATTAAATTTTTCCACTCCAAATTTATCCTGAAATTTTTTGAGATAAAAGCTTTTACGCATCTTAAAATCATGCTTCAGTAAAGGGGAATCAATTTTAATTACGATACACTTATTTTCAATATTGACGCTTCTTATTTCCTTAAAAAGGCTTTCATCAAGATATTCTTCAAGGAAATCTTTAATGTCAAAAGCAATAAGTTTGTGCTCAAAGCCATAAATTCTGGCAAAAGATTTGACCAGTTCAGAGGATTGATATTCACGTTTTTTCTTCTTCATAGTGGGGGAGTGGGTTTCGGGATGCGTGATTCAGGATGGAGTTTCGAATGATAAGTTAAGATAAAAAATACTATAATTTGGAGAAATAGGTTTAAATTTTTTTAAAAAAACTAGACCTCAAAAATGATACTTTCCTCGTTAATTTTTTTACCACACTTTCAGTTCTTTCCCTATGAGTATCTGTAATGAAAATCTGACCGAAGCTTTCTTTATTTACCAGTTCTATCAATTGTGAAACTCTGGTGTCATCAAGTTTATCAAAAATATCGTCAAGCAATAGGATAGGTGTCTTTTGGGTGAGTTCTTTTACAAGACTCATCTGAGCCAGTTTTAAAGAAATCAGGAAAGATTTTTGCTGTCCTTGCGATCCAATCTTCTTGATCAGAACATAATCCATTTCAAAAAGAAGATCATCCTTATGAATTCCTTTTGAAGTATATGTCAGCATGCGGTCTCTTTCAAGGCTTTCTTTTAAAAGATTTTCAAAAGTATCTTCCAGTAAATGAGATTCGTAAATAACAGAGACGGTTTCTTTTCCACCGGAAATGATCTGATAGAAGTTTTGAACAATTGGGTTGAGCTGCTCTACAAACTCTTTTCTTTTCTTAAAAATTTTTGTCCCGAATCTGGTGATTGGATCATCATAGATTTCCAGTGAATCTTTATCCCAGGTTCTGTTTTTGGCAAAGTATTTCAGTAAAGCATTTCGCTGCTGAATGGTTTTCTGATACTGGATAAGATCAAAAAGATATTCAGAATCTGTTTGTGAAATCATAGCATCCAAAAACTTACGTCTGCTTTCTCCTGAATCCGAAATAAGATTAGAATCATAAGGAGAAATCATGACACTTGGGAGATAACCGATATGATCTGCAAGCCTGTCGTAGCTTTTATCATTCTTTTTGATCACTTTTTTAGCCTCTTTAGGCTGGGTGATTCTGATGATATCTTCACTGTCCTCATTCTGAATTTCAGCATCAATCGTAAAAAAATCTTCTTCCTGTTTAATGTTGTTAAAGTCAGTATTTCCTAAAAAGCTTTTTCCTACCGATAAATAATGTAATGCATCCAGAATATTGGTTTTTCCCACACCGTTATTGCCCACAAAACAGTTAATTTGAGGGGAAAATTCAAATTTTTTCTCAGAGTGGTTTTTGAAATTGTAGAGGGAAAGCTTTTTGATAATCATTCGTCAAAAATACTCCATTATTAGTAAAAATAAAAAAGGAAGTGCCGAACAAGTTTCAACCCCGAATGAATAATAAGCGTCATCTCTTTTATTATCAGAGAAATAGATAAGAATATAAGTTACAATGCTGGCCATAAAAAAAGCTATGGTGTAAGATAAATCCAGGTAAAAGATCCCAATGATATTACTGATAAAAACAAGGGCATATGCAATGTATTTGGTATTATCTACGCCTATCAGCATAGGAAAGGTTTTTACTGTATCACTGTTCATATCCCGGATATCAAAAGGAAGAACAAGAGCCGTGATGAAGAAAAAGCTGATCAGAAAAATAGGTACGCTGAATTCCGGAAGCGTCAGCCAGCAGTTTACCAATGCCCACACCAATCCTACATAAAAAACTTTAAGCAAAGGGATTTTACGGATATAAATATCAAGAAAAAAGCTATTGTAAAGGAGTCCTAATATTACAATAATAAACCATTTCAGAAGCCTTATTTCATTATGATTATGAATGATTAAAAAAGCACAAGCAATTCCTGCAAGTGCATTGATGACCACTATTTTGAAAAAATGCCTGGTATATTGATACTTAGTATACAGATAACCACTGAAATAAGTGATGAAAATAAGTGCAACAGTAGGGAAACGGAATGTGTTTTGCTCTTTCATGAAAAATACTGCAAAAAGAGTTCCCATAAGAGAGACATAAATCTGGCTGTCTATGACAGTTTTTTTCAGTATTTTTAAGATGTTCATTTATCAAAATTAATATATATGAAAAGATTTTCCAAGATTTTTCTGCTTTTGCTTGTAATGCTGAGCTTTTCAACGGTATCCGCACAGAAATATTATGATACCCAATGGAAAAAAGTGGCCGAAAACAGTACAAAAGGAGCTTATAAATCTAATCTTCCCATTATTTTAGACATACAAAAACAAGCCATGAAAGAAAATAATGCGTTCGAGCTGATCCGATCTCTGAAAGCGGAATTCAGTATTGTAAACCAAACTGTGGATGATGATCAGAATGATGCCGCTTCTCAGTTTTTCAAGAAACTTAAAGATGCGGAAAGCAAAATAAACGGAGAAGGGAAATTGGTATACAAAGTCCTGTTGAATGGTTTTTTCATGGATTATTACAATCAGAATTCATGGAAAATAAACGGAAGAACCAATATCAATTCTCAGGATGTTTCACAGATTGAAACCTGGAGTAAGCTTGATTTCAAAAATTATCTGACGAAAAATTTCCAAGAGCTTGATCAGGAGAAGCCTGAAATGAAAAAGATCTCTCTGGAAAAGTATAAGAATATCTTTTCAGAAACGGGAGATATGGCTTATTTCCCTACATTATCAGATTGGTATGCTGTGAAGAAAATAGCATTTTTATCTGAAAATAATATTTTTACCAAGAATGAACTGACGGCCAACCGCACAGCAATCAATGCAATTTATGATGAACTGATTGCACAGAACAGCGGGAATGCAAAACTGTATTTCATGAAAGAGAAGATTACGGAAAACTGTAATTTCAATCATTGTAAAGATAAGCTTCAACAGCTTCAGAATCTCTTGAAATCTGATGTGCAGGGAGATTATAAAGTGATGATCATGGGAGATGTTATGGATGAACTTACCAATCAGAAGAAACCTAAGGAAGCTCTTGCGCTGGCTGCACAGGCTAAAAGCGAATATCCAAAATCTCTTTTCCTTGAAAATATTAAAAGCAAAGAAGCTCAGATTGTTAATCCGTATCTTAACTTAAAATACGAATCCCAGACTCAGAATAATCTGCCGATTCATTTTGTGGCAGAATATCAGAATGTATCAGAATTTACCCTGAATATATATGAAGTGAAAGAAGATTTTACATCCCTTCTTCAATATGTTCAGAATTCTTACTCCAATAGTTTTGGGAAACTAAAAAAGAATCTGGTTAGGAAAGAAACATTCCAGCTTCCGGATCCAAAAGATTATCAGAATCATAAAACTTCTCTGGAGGTGAAACCGCTTCCTTCCGGAGTATATGTGGCAGAATTTTCTGTTGCAGGAGCAGATATGAAAGATACAGATTCCAGACAGAATTTTCACTTTCTGGTTTCAGGAAATAGGATCATTTATCAGTCCAAAACAGACAGAAATCCTCTTTCTGACGAGCTGAAATTGGTAAACAGCGAAAATGGAAAACCTTTGGTTAACGAAGGTCTTAGATTTTATGAATTTGTTTCCAACAATACATTAAATAAAATTGAAGGAACTACCAATGCGAACGGTGTATTTAAGTTTCCTGCCACAGAAAGTAAAGAATATTACAGAACATTCCTGATTCAACAGCCTAAAACCAATGATTTTCAAATCATGCAGGTATACGGTAACAGAGGATCTGTTGAAGATTATAACCCTAACAAACAGACCCGTTCAACGGCTCAGATTTTCATTGACAGAGGAATCTATCGTCCCGGTCAAACGGTTTATTTTAAGGTTATTAATACCAGAATGGATAAAGAAGTTGAAGCGGCTCTTTCTGGTTTAAAACAAAAAATCACGTTATTGGATACCAATAGTGAAGAGGTTTCTTCACAGGAATTCACCACCAATGAATTCGGTTCTTATCACGGAAGTTTTATTCTTCCGAAAGGAAAATTAAACGGTAATTTCTATCTGAGAATAGATGGGGAAAGCCAGGGATATAAGAATTTCAGGGTAGAAGAATACAAAAGACCAAAGTTTGAAGTAACCTTTGATCCTGTAAAAGATGAATATAAATATGGTCAGACTATTGATTTAAAAGGGAAAGCCGTCATGTTTTCCGGTGTTCCGCTAAGCAATACGACTGTAAATTATGAAATCAAAAAACAAAATATCAGATGGAGATATTTCAGCTGGTATCCGCAGAATGATGATAATGAAAATTCTATTCTGGGCGAAGCAAAAACCAATGAAAAAGGAGAGTTTATCATTCATTTGGAACTTAAAAAAGATGAAAAGCTGGAAGGAATCCAGATTGATAATTATGCGATCAATGCTTCTGTTACAGATATCAATGGAGAAACACAAACTGCCAATACACAATTAAAAGTAGCTTCAGTTTCTCACTACATTCAGGCAGAAAACATCAGCAATATTTTCACAGATGAAAATGTGGAAGTGAAGGTAGAAACCAAGAATTACAACGATCAGAATCTTAAGAAATCCTATCATGTTAAGTTGTCAAAACTGAAAGCTCCTGATAGGATTTTCAGAGATAATTTCAAATCTGATGTTCAGAATCTGCCAAAATATTCAAAAGAAGAATTTATCAGCAAATTCCCACACGATCTTTTTGATAAAAATGACGAGATCAAAAACTGGAAAACCGAGAAAGTATTGATTGAAAGACAACAGCAGCCATCCGCTGATAATTCTAAGCTTGACCTTGGAAAACTGGAAACGGGAGATTATCAGTTGGAGCTTTTCAATATGGAAGGAAAAGATACGATCAAAACTTCACAGTATTTCAGCGTTTGGGATAAAACAGTTTTAAAACCAAATCAGAAAACATTCCTTACAGTAATCGCTCCGAAAGAAGAATTGTCGAGAGGAGAAAAAGTAAAAGTTTATATTTTCTCAGCAGTTCCCGATGCTTTAATCAATGTTTTTGTACAGGACGGGTCTGGAAAAACGGTTTCAGAAGTTCATCAGATGAAAAAAGGAATATTAGAATATACTGCTGAAATTCCCAAAGATAAAAGTGTATCAGATCTGAACCTTCAGTTTCAGCTGGTAGCATTCAATGATGTGAATACAGAATCTGTTTCCTTAAAAATAAAAGACACAGAAAAGCCTTTAAAAATCGAAACAGTAACCTTCAGAGATAAACTGGAGCCAAATGCTAAAGAAAAATGGACGGTAAAAGTAACCGGAAATGACAAAGAAAAGATCAATGCAGAGGTATTGGCCAATATGTATGATCTGTCTCTGGATCAGTTTGCCGTAAATAATTTTAGTTGGAGAAAACTGTACACACCATTTATCATCGTTACTTCTTATGCGGTCAGAAATTATTTGCAGCAGCAAAATTATCAGAAAAGATTGAAATATTTTCAGGATAGATATATTGCTGTTCCGCAGTTTAACTGGTTTGATGGCGACTTTTTGTACACATTGCAGGGACGGGCAGCCGCAGTGATGGTTGAAAGTAATATGGCTCCACCATCACCAATTGCAGGAGCAAGATTTAAAACTGCCAGAGCATCTGTGGCAAAAGAAGTTGTGGATAATGCAGCGATAGACATAATGGCACCTGATGCAGACGGAGTGATAGATCAGGATGATAAACCAAAAGAACTGGATAAAGTAGCTGTTCGTCAAAACCTGAATGAAACAGCATTCTTCTATCCGGATCTGAAAACCGATGCAGAAGGAAATGTAAGCTTCGAGTTCACTTCTCCGGAAGCACTGACAAAATGGAAATTAATGTTCCTTGCACATACTCAGGATGCAAGAGCAGCTACCTTGGAAAAAGAAGTGGTCACTCAGAAAGAATTCTCAGTAACGCCAAACTATCCGAGATTCCTGAGAGAAGGTGACGAACTGAATCTGCAGTCGAAACTGTCAAACCTTACCGATAAAAAGCTTAATGGTTCTGCCGAATTACAGATTCTGGATGCCTTTACCAATGAAAATATATCTTCGAAATTCGGAATCACTTCGGGTACACAAAACTTCAGCCTGAATGAAAACGGAAGCAACGCATTGACATGGAATTTGAAAGTTCCGGAAAATGTTTCTTCCATTATTTTTAAAATAGTTGCCAAAGCAGGAGCTTATTCCGATGGAGAACAGCAGGCAGTAGCCGTATTGCCGAACAGAATGCTGGTGACAGATGCTGTTCCTGTTTTTGTGAAAGAAGGTGAAACCAAGACTTTTGTACTGGATAATCTTAAAAACAATACATCCACAACAGCTTCTAATGTTTCTAATACGCTGGAACTGACAACCAATCCTATCTGGGAAATTATGTTTGCCCTTCCAAGTCTGAAAAATGATCAGAATAGCTCTGCGGATGTGATCTTTAATAAATGGTTTGCAGACGTGCTGGCTTCAGAAATATTCAAAGCCAATCCGAAAATGAAAACGGTTTTTGAAGAATATCAGAGCAAAGGATTATTGAATTCAAATCTTGAAAAAAATCAGGAATTAAAACAATTGTTGTTGGAAGAAACTCCTTGGGTATTGGAAAGTAAAAATGAAGGCGAACAGATGCAGAAGCTGGCATTATTATTTGATGCAAATACAATGAAAAATTCTATCAGTCAGGATTGGGATGATTTCAAAAAGCTGCAGAATCCTGATGGCGGATTCTCGTGGTATCCTGGTTATCCAAGTTCTTACGGAACGTCATTGTATATTCTTAAAAACTTAGGAAAAATCAATTCATGGTTAAAAGATAATGTGAAAGACTACCAAAGTTCAGAACAGAAAACGATTGTAGCAAAATTGATTCAGTATGTAGACAATGAGGTGAGCAAATATTTCGATGTGAAGAAAGGAAATGTCTGGAACAACTGGGCAATAGATTATCTTGATACCAGAAATTACTGGGAACAGCAATATCCTTTAAAAGGAAAAGGAGCTACGCTGAAAACATTGGTAAAACAAAAAGCAAAAACTGCAAAAATCACGGACTTTACATTCTTCGGGCTTCACCGCGCAGCTTTATTGATGAACGATTATGGTCTGAAAAATGTGTCTTCTAAATTAATGACTTATCTTAAAGAAACTTCTACAGATACTAAAACCCAAGGTGTCTATTGGAAGCAAAACCTAAATGATTGGGGATGGTTTGGCTCAAAAGTAGTTAACCATGCCGGAGCATTGGAAGCTTTCAATAAGTTGCAATCTAACGACCAAAACTTTATTGAAGACATAAAAATCTGGCTGGTAACTCAAAAAGAGGTTAACTCATGGGGAAGCTCAAGAGGGACAGCAGAAGTAATCTTCACGATTTTAAATTCAGGAAAATCCTGGACAGGAGCTGAAAGTGATAAAGCTGCAATCATTTGGGGTGGAAAAGAATTAGCTCCTCAGACACAAGCTACAGGCTACATTAAATCAACGGTGAAACCAGAAGCTGTAGATCAGAACTTAGCAACCGTAACTGTTACCAAACCTGGTCCCGGAATTATTCAGGGAGGATTATTCTGGCAATATTATGAAGACCTTGATAAAATCAAATCTTCTGAAAATTATATCTCTGTAATAAAAGAACTTTACAAAAAAGTGAAAACTGTAAATGGAGAGGAGCTTCAGAAAATTTCTTCAGAAACACCACTGAAAGTAGGAGATAAAGTAACGGTAAGAATGATTCTGAATACAGACAGAGCCATGGAATTCATTCATATTAAAGATATGCGTGCTGCAGGATTTGAGCCGATAGATATACTTTCAGGATATCAATGGAAAAATAACCTTGGATATTATCAGTCAACCAAAGATGCCTCTACGAATTTCTATATTCAATACATGCCGAAAGGAAAATATGTCTTTGAATATGATGTAGTAGCCAATGCATCCGGTAAATTCTCCAACGGAATTACAACAATGCAGAATTATTATGCCCCGCAGATGAATGCTCATACAAAGGGAAGTAATGTTGCCATTTCAGAATAAATGATAAACAAAAAACTGTAGTAATTTTTTTACTGCAGTTTTTTTTTGTTGAAAGATTTCAAATACAAATAGAATTAAATCAAAAAATCAAACAAATGTTTAATTTTGGAATGGTTTTTGGAATTAAGGTAGTATCAATTAAAAAAATAATTAAAAGATGAAATTTTCTAAAACTTTAATCACAGGATTAGTATTAATGGCTGGAGTAAATGCTTTCGCACAAAAGAAAGCAGAAAAGTTTGAAAAACTACAGATTGAAATGTTCCCAAAAGCAAAAGAAGGTTATAAACAAGTATATATTCAGCTTCCTGTAGCCAAAAACGAAAACGATTTAAAAGTTGAACTTTTTGTAGGCGCTGAGAAAATGGTAGATTGTAACAACTATTTCCTGATGGGAGAAATAAAAACTCAGGATCTTCAGGGATGGGGATACAACTATTATGAAGTAGAATCTAAAGGCGAAACAGCCGGAACACTGATGGGATGTCCAGGCCAAAAACAGACTAAGAAGTTTGTTACCTTAAAACCTGAAACGGTAAGATACAACAGTAAGCTTCCACTAGTATTCTACGTACCAAAAGACATTGAAGTTCGTTATAGAATTTTACGTCCTGATGCTGGTATGAAACAAGCGGTTCAAAGATAAATCAGCTTATTATAATGATAAACGGGAAACTCCTCACAGCAGCGTGGGGAGTTTCATTTTTTTATTTACAGAAGGAAAGATGATTTACCACCATCTTTGCTAAGTAGAATACCTTTACGAAAGCATTTATCTCTCTTCTAATAAATACTTTGTGAACTTAGCGGTATTTTTCCAAGGCCTATCCGCCCAGGCAGGAATTAGCCTCCAAAATTCAAAATAAAATATACAGCATGTTTTTACATAAAATATTGTTTTAACCCTTTATTTACTCGAAAAAGTACAATGAAAATGCCGTGAAAAAAGTAGAGTTAAATATTTTTTCAAAATTTTTTAAGTTTTAATTAACATTTAAACACTTTGGGCAAAACTATATTTTATAAGGCTTTATAATTAAACGTATTTTAAACTTGCTTTAAATTCACTACATTGTAGAATTATCTTTAAGTATTTTATCTTTTTTTGCATTATATTTGTTATAAACATAAACCATGAAAAACAATTTATTGATTTTTACGTTTAGTTTTTTTGCTTTCCCTGCTTTTGGCTGGGCACAGTCTGCGCCGGATTTTAAAGAACTTCTGGATAGTGCTATGGTTCGGGACTCGAACCTCAAAATGCAGATTACCCAAAACAAACTTACCGATCTTGATGAACACAAACTGAAAGACATCTTTCTTCCAACTCTGGAATTGAGCGGTAAAGCCGGCTATCTTAACGGAACAGCAAGACTGACGTCACCGGAATTCAATCTGGCTCCCTTTATCAATATTCCGGAAGGGGCTTTCAACAATAATTTCAATGTTTCAGGATTTTCAGGTATTGCCAAGGCAGATGCCAAGATGCTTCTGTACTCAGGAGGAAAGGTAAAATACATGAAAAAGGCGGTGGAAGAAAAGAAAAAGTCTGAAGATATTCTTCTGGAGAAAACAAAAGATGAGGTTATAGCCACTATTTCTAAAGCATACGATCAACTGGCTTTGATTCATCAGTCTAAAAAAGTGTTGGATGAAAGTAAAAAAAGACTTGATATTAATAGAAAAACAGCAGATAAAGCTCTTGGTTATGGTTTAATCACTCCTTATGATCATAAGAAAATCGAACTGGCTCAGGCGACTTTAGATGCCAAGATGGTAGAATATGAAGGAAAAAAAGAATTGCTTCTTACCCAGCTTTATATTTTAACCGGAATTCAAAGAGAAAGGCTCAAAATGATTGATCCGGTGCTATCTCCGGTAGAATTGCTGGCTGCAGAAAAAGGAATAGAGCAGAGAGCTGAAATCCGCGCTCTGGAGCATGGAATAAGTGCCGCAGATTATAAAATAAAAGCAGAAAGAACGTGGATGATTCCTAAAGTACAATTGATGGCTTCCGCTTATTATATCGGTTTGTATGGTAACAGAATAAAGTCCTCAGAAAATGTTATTCCTGCAGTTCCAATTCTTGGATATGAAGGGAAAAAGCTGGATTGGAGACCCAATAATATCAACGTATTTCCTTTAATTACGGCAGGAGTTGGTTTTAAATGGGAAATTTTTGACGGGAAAGAAGGAAAACATGCAGAAGAAACCGCCAAAGTAGGAAAAGAAGTGCTACAGAATCAGAAAGAAGATGCTCTGAAAAAACTGACACTGAATTTGGCCAATAATCAAACCAATTATGATATTGCTTCCGCACAGATTATCTTGAAAGCTAAAGAAAAAGAATTGGCTAAGAATGCGCTGGTACAGGCAGAAAAAGAATTCAGATATGGTATGAGCAAATCTTCCCAGCTTATTGATGCAGAAAATGATCTTGAAGCTTCAGAACTGGAATATCAGAATGCCATTTTCAACCAAAGAAGAGCGGGAATAGAACTCATGAGGTCTACCCAGGAGCTGGATATCACCAAATTTTATTTAATCCCTTAAAAATTTAAATGATGCATAAAAATATATCTATACTCTTCGCTGCTCTGTTTTTACTGGGGAGCTGTGACAAAAAAAATGAAAAAATCAAAGAACCTGAAGGAAAAACTAAAAAGGATGTAATCTCTTTTGCTCCTAAAGTTACCGGAAGAATTCTGAAAATATATGTTTCCGAAGGTCAGACCGTGAAAAAAGGAGATACGCTGGCTCAGCTTGATGTCCCTGAGGTTTCTGCAAAAATTGCACAGGCGCAAGGTGCAGTGAATGCTGCTTCAGCTCAGGAGCAGATGGCTAAAAACGGAGCTACAGCCGATCAGCTGAGACAGCTTCAGGCCAAATATAAGGGACTCAAAGAACAATATGAATTTGCCCAGAAATCTTACAAAAGAGCTAACAATATGTTCCGAGACAGCTTAATGTCACCACAGGCTCATGATGAAATCTATGCAAAACTACAAGGAGCAAAAGCCCAGTATGATGCTGTAGTAGCAGAACTGGATGATGTAAACAGAGGAACCCGCGTCGAAAAAATAGAAATGGCAGCAGGGCAGGCTTCACAGGCAAAAGGAGCTTTGCAGGAAGCCAATGTAGCCTATTCCGAAAGATATATCATTGCCACCAATGACATGGAAATAGAAACCATCAGCTTAAATACGGGTGAATTGGCAACAGCTGGTTTTGCTTTGTTCAACGGATATATTCCGGAAAGTACTTATTTCAGATTTACCATCCCGGAAAGTGCCATTTCAAAATACAAAAAAGGGCAGGAGGTGACCATGCAGGTGGTGTATAACAAAGAAAACCTGACAGGAAATATTGTATACATCAAACAGCTTACAAAGTATGCAGATATCACAACAGCTTACCCTGACTATCAGCTGCAGGATGCGATTTACGAGATCAAAGTAAAGCCCAAAGACATGAATAAGGCTAAAAGTATTTTAGTCAATGCCAACGTAATCCTGAAATAAATTGAAAAGAAGGGATGGAGCTTGTATTGAGCTTCATTTTGTTCTTCAACACATAAAAATATACAGATGAAAGAATTTTTCCGTCTTTTGAAACGTGAGTTCAAACTTTTTATTGGCAATTCTACCTTAAGAACAGTGTTCTTTTTGGCACCGGTTTTCTATGCGACTTTGCTGGGGTTTGTCTACAAAAGCGGAAAAGTTGAAAATACGCCTGTATTGGTCGTGGATAGAGATAATACACCTTTGTCCAATCAATTGACGGAAATGCTGTCTGATAATAAAAGCATTAAAATTATCAGATATCTGCAGGAACCTCTGAGCATCAAAGATGAGGTGATCAGACATGAAGCAGCAGCTGTGGTGATTATTCCATCAAGATTTGAAGGAGATATGCTTCAGAAAAAATATCCTGAACTGAATGTTTATATCAATACAGGAAATGTTTTAACGGCGAATTTTGCTTCCAAAGCACTTCAGCTCACCATAGGAACATTTTCTGCCGGAGCTTCCATTAAAGCCCTTCAAAAAGCAGGAATGCCCGCTGCAAAAGCTGCTACACAATATGAACCTTTCAAAGCCAATTATATTACCCTTTTTAATACTACCGGAAACTATCTGATTTTTATGTGGCCTGCGATGCTGGCTGTGGTATTACAACAGGTAATTCTGTTGGCAATGGCAGTAAGTTTTGCCGCCGAATTTGAAAGAGGATCTTTCGTAAAAGAATACCTGAAAATGAAAAAATGGGCTTTCCCAACCATGCTGATAAAAGTGATTCCAATCTGGGTATTTTCTATTCTTATTGTAGGTGTTTACTACTTTATGCATATGATTTTCAGGGTTCCGATGCCGGAAGGGATTCTTAATTTTATTCTTCTGACAGCCGTTTTCGTAGGATCCGTTTCATTTTTAGGGGTATTCATCAGTATTCTGATTCCGGATGCTTTGAAAGCTACACAAATCCTGATGGTTATTGCATCCCCGGCCTTCATTATCAGTGGTTTTACATGGCCTTTGAGTGCAATGCCTGCTTTTGTACAATTTATCGCGAATATTATTCCCTTAACTCCCTTTTTACAGGCTTTCAAAATTTTATTGATTCAAAAAGGGTCTGTAGAACTTACTTTTCCTTATCTGAAACACCTAAGTATCCTTTTAGTAATATACGCTATTATAGGCTGGATTGCTTTGAAGATCAAGCTTTGGTTTATTTTCAAAAAATCAGCGCCACAGGAAATCACTGCTGAGAATACTTCTCAGGAAGAGATTGAGTAGTTTGTTTTTGATTGATTGGGTTGCTGGTTGACAGTTAAATTGTTACTGGTTGCTGGTTTTTCTAGTTGAATGGATATGCTTGTTCGTTATGTTGGTTTTCTGGCTATACTATTGATATGAAGCGATTCGAATAATAGCATAAAAAAATAGCCCAAAAAACAACCATATCACCCAGACTCTACATTCTCATACCCCGAAACTGCGTGATCCCTAAACTCTGGCTTCCCATTCATCCCTACACTTAACCCAAATCCCACAACCATCAACAAATAACTAGCAACTAGCAACCATCAACTAGCAACCATCAACTAATAACCTCTCACCCCCAACACTCAATTTTTTCAACCAACGATAAAATCAAACAAAAAAACTGATATATTTGTCCATAGTAAAATAGAAATTATATGGAAAATGTATTTGATGCAAAAGATGCTCAAAACTATATTGACAGAATCAACAGACTGGTAGAAGATACCCATGGTTTGTGGGGGAAAATGACGGTAGACCAGATGCTGGCACACTGTTCTATTACCTATGAAATGATTTATGAGCCGGAAAAGCACAAAAAGCCGGGAGCTATTGCAAAATTTATATTAAAAACTTTCGTAAAACCTAAAGTAGTGGGGGAAAAAGCTTATCCAAGAGATTCTCCTACCGCTCCACAGTTTTTGATCACTACCAGAAAGAATTTTAATGAAGAAAAAACAAGACTGATTGGTTTTATTCAGAAAACACAGCAGCTGGGCGCGGATGCGTTTGATGGTAAAGAATCTTTTTCTTTCGGAAAGCTGAATGCTCAGGAATGGAACAATATGTTTGCAAAACATCTGAACCACCATCTGGCACAATTCGGCGTTTAAAAATCACACAATATGAAAAAACTTTTATTATTCCTCATTCTTGCTGCCAATTTTGCATTAGGACAGATGCCTGATATCTCGAATACCTGGCTGAATAACAGCAAACCTTATATAGGAACCATTGGAAATAAGGGGCAGGAACTGAAACTGAAGATCAATATTTCTGAACAGAATAAGAAAAATGATCAGGAATATTTCGTTTCAGGATATTCTCTTGTGGACACCAACTATTCAAAATTTGAAGGTAAAATAATCATTTCAAAATATAAAGATTCCAAAAAACAGGGAACCGTCTTTGGTGAATATGAACTTGCAGAAGAAAACAAAGGAAAGCATTCCGGAATTTTCAAAGGTAAGTTTGTCTATAACTTCAAATGGAACAGAAAAACAGAAAAAATAGAAGGTCAGTATATTGAACTTATTGGAGACTGGAAAAGCTATGACGGAACCATAGACTTTAAGACCCATTTAAAAAACCAATAAGTATGCTGAGAAGAATTTTAGCAGTGTTGGCCGGGCTTATTGTAGGCTCTATTTGTATTGCCGGAGTAGAAAATATTGGACATTATCTGTATCCTCCTCCTGCAGAAGTAGGCGCCGGAGATATGAATGCACTGAAAATCTACGTGAGTGAAGCTCCTTTTATGGCTCTGTTTTTTATTATTCTGGCGTATGCTTTGGCAGCAGTTGCTTCCGGATTTACAGCATCAAAAATTTCAAATAACGGAAAAAATACAGCAGCATTAATCTGTGGAATTGTTTTTCTACTGATAACCATCTACATGATGGTTTCTCTGCCTACTCCCATCTGGTTTTGGATTTTGGGAATCCTTGTTTGGGGACTGGTTTTCGTAGGGCATCAACTCGCTTTAAAAACAAAAAAAATATGAAATTAGGAGCTTTTTCAATCAGCTTAAGTGTAAAAGATCTTCAGAAATCTAAAGACTTTTATGAGAAGCTTGGGTTTACAACCATGGCAGGAACAGCAGAAAGTAATTATCTGATCATGAAAAACGGTTCTACATTGATAGGACTCTTTCAGGCAATGTTTGATGGAAATATGCTTACTTTCAATCCCGGATGGGACGAAAATGCACAGAATCTTGAATCTTTTGACGATGTGCGTGAAATTCAGAGAAAATTAAAAGAAAGTGGAATAGAAATCGGAAAAGAAGCCGATGAAACCACTTCAGGACCTGAACATATTTACCTGAAAGATCCTGATGGAAATATGATTCTTATAGATCAGCACAGATAATAATTAAAATACATAGATGATGAAAATATTTAAAAGAATTATACTATTTTTAGCCGCATTGTTAATCATTCTGTTAGTGGTTGCTGCGTTTATTTCAGGAGACTGCAAGTATGAAAAAACAATTTCGATCAATGCCCCGGTAGATAAAGTATGGCAAAATACCAATTCCCTCAAAGCAATGGATCAGTGGAGCCCATGGAATGATCTTGATCCTAATATGAAAAAGGATTGGACTGGTACAGCAGGGCAGCCTGGAGAAAAAGTTTGCTGGGACAGTAAAAACAAAAATGCAGGAAAAGGTTGTCAGGAGTTGAAAAAAGTAGATGAAGCAGGTAAAAGAGTAGACACAGAACTTAAATTTCTTACTCCATATGAAAGTGAAGCAAACGCTTATGTAACAGTAGTACCGGAAGGAAACGGAAGCAAGGCAACGTGGGGATTTACCTCGCAGATTCCTTATCCGTTTACTCTGATGAAGCTGTTTATGAATATGGAAGACGCAGTAGGAAAAGACTATCAAAAGGGACTTTCAAGGTTAAAAACTTTATCTGAAAAACCTCAATAAAAAATACAAATTAAACTTAAAAAAACAAGACAATTATGGCAACAGTAAACGTTTACCTTACATTCAACGGAAATTGCAAAGAAGCATTCGACTTTTATAAATCTGTTTTCGGGGGAGAATATCCTTACATCGGAACATTTGGAGAAATGCCTCCAATGGAAGGAAAAGAAGCATCTGAAGAAGACAAAGACAAGATTATGCACGTTTCACTTCCAATCTCTAAAGAAACCATTCTAATGGGAAGTGATACAGGAGGTGAGTGGTCTTCCAACTTCAAGGCTGGAAATAACTTCTCTATTTCTGTAAATGCAGAATCTAAAGAAGAAGCAGACAAATTATTCGGAGGTCTTTCTGCAGGAGGACAGGTAACAATGCCAATGGCAGATACTTTCTGGGGAGCTTATTTCGGAATGTTTTCGGATAAATTCGGAATCAACTGGATGGTAAATTATGATGATCCTGCCAAAATGCAGCAGCACCCATAAGATTTATATTTTGTATTCGAAATATAGTTAAAACTTACCGGCAGTTAGATTGCCGGTTTTTTATTTGCTCTATATTTGCATCCCGGAAATTTTTAAATTTGATGAGAGAAAAGATCAGTCATCATCAATTAAAAAATATTTTTTAAACATAAAAAAACATAAAAAATGAAATTTACAATTGAAAACATTAAAGCAGAACATCAAAAAGTAAAAAGCGGAGCCGATTTTCCTCAATACATTCAGGCTATAAAAGCGCTGGGGGTTTCTCATTACAAAGCTTACGTTTCAGACGGAAATACCGAATATTTTAATAGTGAGAACGAATCCGTTCAGACAGGACAGAAATATGATACCCTTACTGTTTCTGATACTTTAAACCTTGAAAACTTTAAAGCAAGATTGAAGCTTCATCAACAGGGTGGTACAGATTATATGACCTTCTGTAACGATTGCGCTGAAAACGGAATCAAAGGCTGGGCTATGGATCTTCATGCAATGACCTGTACTTACTTCGATCAAAATGAAAACGATGTACTGACAGAACAGGTTCCTGGATAATATTTTAGAGAAAACCGGATGGAAAATTTCATCCGGTTTTCTTTCCATCATGTGATAAAATATTGTTTGCTATTATTGATTTAAAATATTAATTTTGTTAAAAACGATAGATAATAGTAATTAATAAGCATGAGAAAGGTTTTTACGAAGTTGGCATTCACAGTATTAGGTTTGGGATCCATTTTGACATTTGCTCAAAAAAACGATCTGGGAGCATGGTATATGTATTTTGGAAATAACAAAATCAGTAAAAAATTAAACTGGCACAATGAAATTCAGTACCGTAATTTCGATGCCGTTGGAGATCTGGAACAGTTACTGATCCGTACAGGGATCGGGTATGATCTTACCGAAAACAACAACAATGTTTTATTGGGATACGGTTTCATTCTAAGCCAGCCTTATGTGAACGGAGAGAAAAAAGAAAATATAGAACACCGAATTTTTCAGCAGTATATTACCAAGCAGAGATTTGGACGTTTCTATCTTCAGCACCGTTACCGTTTGGAAGAACGTTTTCTGCAGGATGACTTTAGAATGAGATTCCGGTATATGCTGGGATTGAACATTCCGATTACCCAAAAAGAAATGCTGCCGAAAACCCTTTACGCTTCAGTATATAATGAAATTTTTCTGCACTTCGACAGTCCTGTTTTTGACAGAAACAGAGTTTATGGAGCTTTAGGATATGTCATTAACAAAAATATGAGGATTGAAGCCGGGTATATGAACCAGATTCAGGAGAACAGAAACCGCGGACAGATCCAGATTGGTTTTTATAATAATATTCCATTTACAAAAAACTAACCAGAACCGATGCCGAATGCCCTGAGGAAAACCATTATTTGAAAATTAAAAATAATAAACACCATAAAAAAATAAACACCTATGCATTCAGGAAAAAGATTTGGAGCCCGCGAGTTCATTATGTGGACCAGACGGAGTATTTATGCGCTGCTTGTATTAGCAGCTATTCCTACAACCCTGTATTTTTTTGGCTGGAAATTTCTCTCCGTTCCCTGGCAGCCCATCGCCATCATGGGAACAGCAGTTGCTTTTATTGTCGGATTTAAAAACAATGCCAGCTACAGCAGACTCTGGGAAGCCAGACAGATCTATGGAGCTATTATCAATGACAGCCGCAGTTTTGGATACATTCTTAGAGATGCCCTGCTTTCTAAAGATCCGGGTAAAGTAAAAGAAATGTTTCTTCGTCATTATGCCTGGCTTACAGCTTTGAGGTTTCAGCTTCGTGAACCAAGAGTATGGGAAAATATGGGGACAGATCAGTTTGATGAATATGCTAAAAAATATGACATTCCGGAGAGGCTTACCAAATTGGATGATGAATTAAAAAAATACCTTTCTGAATCTGAACTTCAATATATTTTAAGCAAAAAAAACAGAGCAACACAATTGATGGCGAAACAGAGCCAGGCATTGTCTGAAGCTTATGAAAAGGGAGAACTTAATGATTTTCAATGGACACAAATCAATCAGCAATTGGTGAAGTTTACCGATGATCAGGGGAAAGCTGAAAGAATTAAAAACTTTCCGTACCCAAGAAACTTTTCTTCAATTACCACTTATCTTTTGCTTTTATTCATCGTTTTTGTGCCTTTCGGATTGTTGAAAGAACTTGATAAATTAGGAGACGGAACCATAGTTGAAGGCTGGACATTATGGTTTAATATTCCGTTTTCTTTACTCGTAACATGGTGTTTTCACACCTTAGACAGTGTAGGTGAAGCTTCCGTAAACCCATTTGAAGGAAGTCCTAACGATGTTCCGATCACTCAGATCAGCCGAACCATAGAAATTGATATGAGAGATATGCTGGATGAATCTGATCTTCCGCCAGCTATCACGCCGAAGAATAATATTGTGCTTTAATTCAACTAATAAGTGCTTGAAATTAGAGGATAAATTAAACCTATAAGGTTTGGAAAAGTTTGGATAGTAATAAAATGATTATCCGGAAATAGAAAATAACACTTAAAAAACTTACTTAAAATGATTCACAGCTATGTTATAATATCGATTGCAGTACTGCTGTCTGTGATGATATTGGTAATGATCGGCCAGAAACTAAAAGTAGCTTACCCTATATTCCTGGTGATTGCAGGATTGCTGATAAGCTTTATCCCAGGAATGCCGCGTATTGAAATAGAACCGGATCTTGTTTTCCTGATCTTTCTGCCACCTATTTTGTTTGAAGCCGCCTGGTTCACTTCATGGCAGGACTTTCATAAATGGAGAAAACAGATTTTTCAATGGCTTTCGGGCTGGTATTTTTAACCTCCATAGTCGTTGCTTATCTCTCATCTTCCATTATTCCAGGGCTTACTGTAGCTATGGGATTCTTATTAGGAGGTGTAAATTCTCCACCGGATGCGGTGGCGGCTACTTCAGTATTGAAGCACATGAAAATTCCTAAAAAGATCACCAATATTCTGGAAGGAGAAAGTTTGATTAACGATGCATCCAGCTTAATTGTTTTTAAATTTGCTCTTGCAGCGGTTATTTCAGGACAGTTTATCTGGAGAGACGCTGTTCAGGATTTCTTTACCATGGCCATTGGAGGAATTGCCGTAGGAGTCGCAGTAGGCTTTCTGTTTGGAGCTTTGCTGAAAATTATTCCTACCAATTCCAATATAGACACCATTATTACCCTTATTGTACCTTACATCATGTATGTAGGAGCAGAGCATTTTCATTTTTCAGGAGTACTGGCCGTAGTGGCCGGAGGCTTGCTGATGTCCTACAATTCTCATTGTTATCTAAGTCATACCTCAAGGATACAATCCGGAAATGTATGGAGTGTTCTGATATTTTTGATGAATACCATCATCTTTATCCTGATTGGCCTTGAACTTCCTATTGTAGTGGAAGGAATGAAAGAATACACTATTTCAGAAGGTATTTTCTACAGTGTAGTGATTGGTGGAGCGATTATCGGAACAAGAATTCTATACAGTTATGCATTGATGTATTTCCCAAGAGTCTGCTCCAAAGAATTAAGATTAAAAGTTCCTAAACCAGATTGGAGGGAGCCGTTCATCATTAGTTTTGCAGCAATGAGAGGAGTGGTTTCACTGGCTGCAGCTTTGTCTATTCCTGCTTTTTTACCCAACGGAGAAGCATTTCCACACAGAAATATTATTTTATTTGTTACTTTCGTTATCATATTAATTACGTTGGTAGGGCAGGGATTATTGCTGAGCCCGATCTTGAAATTGTTAAATATTCAGGATGCGGGAAGTGAGCTGCCGGAAGAAAAACAGGAAGTAATTCTTATGCGTAAGCTGAAAGAAACAGCTTTGCACAAACTGGATAATGATTTTTCTGAATTAGCCGTAACAAACAGTCTGGTGCGCCATCAAAAACATAAACTGGAAAATGAAATGATGCTAATGGCGGATAAAGCCCAATGTATGGCTTCCACAGGAGATTATGTTTCGGCAATTAATGAAAATAAAGATGTCCTTCGACAGATCATTCAGGCACAGAGAAATGAACTGCATAGAATGAAAAAAGAAAAGATATTTGATGATCACGTGATGAGAACCATTGAAATGCAGCTGGATTTTGATGAAGCCAAGATCACTGGTTTTTCACATGGGTAATTAAGATTAAATAACGACAAAAGCCACAAAAGTTTTTTCTTTTGTGGCTTTTGTCGTTAAATAGTATAGGCAAAATGTTTAATTTTAAACCTGTTAAATTTATACTATGATCACACCAATCACTGTTCAGTACAAAATAAATGCTCCGGCCGAAAAAGTCTGGAAAGCATTAACCGATAAAAATGAAATGAAATCCTGGTATTTTGATATTCAGGATTTTGTATTGGAAACCGGGAAAGAATTTAATTTCTATGAACCCGGAGGCGCAAATAAATACCATCATCACGGTGAGATTTTAGAAATAATCCCGAATCAGAAGTTGAAACACACATGGTCTTATCCTGATTTTTCAACACTTAAGACAATTGTAACCTGGGAATTACAGTCTGAAGATGGAAAGACTTTAGTAAAATTAACCCATGATGACATTGAAAATTTCAAAGACTTAGGAGCAGGGTTTTCAAGAGAAAACTTTACAGAAGGCTGGAACACTATTATAGGACAAAGTTTAAAAGAATATTTAGAAAAGTAAACGATGATTACATTACAACCTTTTACAGAAGAAGATGCTCTACAGCTTATTTCAAAGATAAAAGACGAAAGAATGCTCCTTCAGTTTGCCGGACCTGTATACCGCTTTCCTCTCACAGAAGAACAACTGGAAACGGATCTGTATGATGAAAAAAGAACCTTATTTAAAATTACAGATCAAACCGGAACTGCAATTGGTCATGCCCAGATTTTTCTAAAAGAAAAAACATTCCTGTTGGGAAGAATCCTGATCTGGGATGAAAACAACAGAGGGAAAGGATATGGTAAGAAAGTAATGCAGGAACTTTTGAAATATGGTTTCAGTCATTTTGATAAAGAAACTGCAGAACTGAACGTCTACGACTGGAATACCGGAGCCATTGAATGCTACAGGAAAGTAGGTTTCATTTTTGATCCGGACGTTAAAAGCGAAGCAAAAATTGATCAGGAAACATGGGTTTCACTCAATATGAAAATCCATAAAAATACTTTTGAATTGCAATAATTATGACACAGTTTACTGCACTTCGTCCTATTTTCTGGACAGAAAACCTGGATGAGACTATAGCATTTTATATGAATATTCTCGGATTTACCCTCATGGGCAGGAATGATGACTGGCAGTGGGCTTCCCTTCGAAAAGACGAAGTATACATTATGCTCTCTCAGCCTAATGAGCATGAAAACAATACTTCCATTGGATTTTCCGGGTCATTTTATTTCAATGTAGATAAAGTGGATGATCTTTGGGAAGACCTTAAAACAAAAGCCAAAGTCTGCTATGAAATAGAAACTTTCGAATGGGGAATGAGAGAATTTGCCATCTATGATAACAACGGTTACATATTACAATTTGGTGAACCCGTAGATAATATTGGCAATACGGAATAAAATTTGCTATTTTTGGAGAAATATTTAGAAATTAAATGAAAAAAAGTATAATAGTAGGTTTCGCAGCGATTTTATTATTGGCGTCTTGTAATAAGGATAAAGAGATTCTTAATACATTAAACACTTATAATACTTCAATGGAGGCAAAGGGATACCATTTCGGAGATAAGCTTGAGCTTCCGAAAGAGGTAACAGAAAATGCAGAAAGCGTAACCATCAGCTTTGGAGATAAAGAAACAACGAACTTAACAATTGATCCCAAATTTTTTACTTTGGGTGACAACGCTGTTACATTCAACATCAAAACTAAAGGCGGTGAAGTCCTGAATCAGGATGCTACCATCAATGTATTTGCAAAAAATCCGGAAAAAAATCTTGCTTACCAAATTGTAGCAGAATATCCGCATGATCCTAAAAACTTTGTACAGGGATTCCAGATTGAAGGAAATACAATTTATGAAAGTGACGGGCAGAACGGATCTTCTCAGATTTTAAAATACACGCTTGGAACAACCACTCCGCTTGCCTCTACAAAACAGGCTCAGGAAGATTTTTCGGAAGGAAGTACCATCGTTGGAGATAAAGTGTATCAGCTGACATGGCAGAGTAAAAAAGGATATATCTATGATAAAAGTTCTTTAAAACTGTTGTCAGAATTCCCTTATCCTAATGTATTGGGAGAAGGCTGGGGATTAACCTATGACGGGAAAAACTTAATTGCTTCTGACGGAAGTAAGCTTCTCTATTTTCTTGATGTAAACAACCCTTCAAAACTGATCAAATATATTGCAGTGGCAGGAAGTTCTCAGGCATATGACCAATTGAATGAGCTTGAGTTCCATAACGGATTTATTTACGCCAACGTATGGCAAAAACCGATTATTTTAAAGATCAACCCGGCCAACGGAGAAGTAGTAGGAACTTTTGATTTTACTGAAATTGCAAAACAGAACACCAAAGGAAGTGATGACGTCCTGAACGGGATTGCTTTCAAAGGCGATAATATGCTTGTAACAGGTAAAAACTGGTCAAAAATTTATGAAGTTCAGATCAAGTAATCAGATTGACGAATAAAATAACTGAGTAGCGTTCCTTTGGGAGCGCTATTTTCGTTGTAAGGACTAAAATTTAGTATTTTTGAGGCATGATTAATACCTTTATTAAGCGAAATATTAACGTTGGTTTTGCTGCATTTCTTTTACTTGCTTCTTGCAGCAACAATGAAAAAATGCTCGATTCTTTGGCAGATTATAATAATGCAAAAGAAGAAAAAGGCTATCATTTCGGAGATAAAATCAAACTGCCGAAAGAAATTACAGGAAATACAGAAAGCATTGCAGTTAGCCTTGGAGATAAAGAAACTACAGATTTAACGATTGATCCGAAGTTTTTTACTTTGGGAGATAACAATGTCATCTTTATTATCAAAACAAAAGGTGGTGAAGTCCTGAATCAGGATGCTACCATCAATGTATTCTCAAAAATCAAAGAACAGGATATTCCTTATAAAATAGTAGCTGATTATCCCCACGATCCAAAAAACTTCATTGAGGGCTTTGTAGTAGAAGGAAATACAGTATACGAAAGTGATGGGATGGAAAATACATCCCAACTGATAAAATATACTCTAGGATCATCCGTACCAAAAATTGTTGCAAAGCAGCCCGCTGAGATTTTCTCTGAAGGCTGTACAATCGTAGGAGATAAAATCTATCAGCTGACTTACCGAAATAAGCTCGGTTTTATTTACGATAAAAACACGTTAAAGAAAATATCAGAATTCCCTTTGCCCAATATCATCGGAGAAGGATGGGGGCTTACTTATGACGGGAAAAATCTGATTGCTACAGATGGTACAAAAAATCTCTATTTTCTGGATGTTGATAATCCGTCAAAAGTAGTGAAGACTGTCTGTGTAGCCGGAAGCAAAAATATTTATGATCAGCTTAATGAGCTGGAATACCACAATGGCTTTATCTATGCAAATGTTTGGCATAAACCTGTTATCCTAAAGATTAATCCCAAAACCGGAGACGTAGCAGGGAAGTTTGATTTTACCCAGCTCACAAAAGAGAATAGCCGTGGTGACGGCGAACATGTTTTGAATGGAATTGCCTTTAAAGGTGAAAATATGCTCGTAACAGGAAAAAACTGGCCGAAAATTTATGAAGTTTCTTTTCAATAAACTGAACGATGCTTCCATGGTTGAAATTGGGGAAAACCGTTCTTTTTTTAACAGTAATGTGGTCTCGGTTTTGATGGGTATAAAAGAAGATCTTACCGGATTTAATCCTCTTTTGGATGAAATTATTTTTCAGTATCTTGACCCCATTAAAAAAGCAGAGTGAAGTTTTTAAACATACTATTTTTTCTCCTTTTCTGTACGGCTCCGGCGCAGAATATTATTCCTTTAGATACCTTGAAACTCAAGGAAGCTAAGGATATGCTTGCCGATGACTACGGAAACCTGTATATCTATAAAAACAAAGATTTTAGTTTTACCAAATACGATTCTTTAGGAAAACAGATTGGGAAAATGATGCTTACTGTTCCTTATAAAGTACAGACCGTACAAAATCCTCTGAATGTCCCTTTATTTTCTGAAAATGCTCAGGAAATGAAGTTTATAGATCAGAATATGAATGAAATTCAAAGACTTGATTTTAAGCAAAAATTTGGTTTCATCAAAATGGCCTATGCCGAAGATCTGCAGCAGCTGTGGCTTCTGGAGGACAGTACGAAACGTCTGATCCAATACAATTTCAGAAATGATACCACCATCAATTCATATCCTTTTGATATCAGTTTTGAAGACCTGATGGATATGCTGGTGTATGAAAATAAGGTCTATATTCTAACAAGAAAACACATCAGAATTTACAGCCTGAAATTTGAGAAACTGTTTGAAGCTCCTTTGGATAACGGGAAAAGGTTTAGAAGAGAAAATGATGCCATTCTTGTGGTGGCCAATAATTTCATTTCACAATACATTCCTGAAAAAGGGATGACGACTGTTTTCGAAGATCAGGATGCACAAATTGTGGATAAAAATATGCTTTCTTATTTTGAAATCAAGGGCAACAAACTCTATCTTTACAGCCTTGAAAAAGTAAAGAAAGCCAAACAGCAAAAACAGCTCGAAGCTCAGCCGGAATCCCTACAGCAGCCTACGGAAAATCCCGTAGAAAAAACAAAAGAGAAACCCAATGAGACTACAGCAGAAAAAACTTCAGACAATACATTACAGAAATTGATTGAAGAGGTTTCCGAAGTTCAGACTGACAGGCTGGAAAAACTTATCAATTAATCACTAAATACAAGGAAAAAGAATATTTATGCATATTGCAGTTACAGGAAACATTGGAGCAGGAAAAACAACTTTGACGACGATGCTTTCTAAGCATTACGGATGGGATGCACAATTTGAAGACGTAGATCACAACCCTTATCTGGAAGATTTTTATTCCGATATGAGCAAATGGAGCTTTGCATTGCAGGTGTATTTCCTGGGAAGCAGATTCCGTCAGGTAAAGGAAATCAGAGAAAGTGGCAAAAACATTATTCAGGACCGTACCATTTATGAAGACGCCCATATTTTTGCAGAAAACCTGAATGATATGAATCTCCTTTCAGACAGGGATTTCAATAATTACTCTTCCGTTTTTAATCTGATGAAATCTTTTGTTTCGGCTCCGGATCTGTTGATTTACTTAAAATCAGACGTTCCCAATCTGGTTAAAAAAATCTACAAAAGAGGCCGTGAATATGAAGCATCTATCAGTATTGAATACCTTTCAAAACTGAATCAGAAATATGAAAAATGGATCTCCAATTACACAGAAGGAAAACTTCTGATTGTGGAAGTGGATGATCTTGATTTTGTAGAAAAGCCAGAAGATTTCGGGTTTATTCTGGAAAAAATTGAGGCTGAGCTTCACGGATTGTTTTAACATATTTTTATCAGTACATTAAGACAGACTCAGGGTAATTCTTTTTAAATTTGTTGAAAGAAAGTTTAACTTTTTTGAATAATAGATCATGGTAGTTAAAGTTTTACATAACGGAAATTGTTCGAAATCAAATGCTGTATTAGAGTATCTTGATGAAAATGGAGTGACCTTTGAGATCATTAATATTGTTGAAGATCCACTAAGTATTCTTGAGCTAAAAACGGTGCTGAAAAAACTGAATCAGAGTGTTTTTCATATCATCCGTAAAACGGATAAACTGTATCTGGAAAACTATGCAGATAAAAATTATTCGGAAGAAGAATGGCTGAAAATTCTGTCAGAAAATCCATCCCTGATACAAAGACCTATTTTGGTAAAAGGCTCTGTAGCCATGTTGGGGAGACCTATCGAAAATGTAAAATTTTTTATTGAAAAGTAAAGATTAAATCATAAAAAAATCCGCTCTTTATCTTAAAGGGCGGATTTTTTTGTTTTGATATATAACATATATTCTCTTTTTTCCTTTGATTTTCTATTTAAGAGGTTTCTTTCGCTTTTCTTTTGGTGTTTGCAAAGTATTATATAAAGCTTCCAGTTCTTTTGGTGGAATACCAGAGTCAAAAGTAGCTGAAGTATAGGTGACTCCATTGGAAGTGATAATAATAGTAGAAGCTAACGCCCTGTCGCTGTATCTGTCTGTAGTGGGAGACTGAAGATTTGATATTTTGGTTAGGTCCAGAGCTTCTGCCTGTTTGGAAATATTCTCCCATTCAGAAAGGGACATTGCCGTTTGAGTTGAATCTCCATTGAATGTAGCGGTAATAAGGTTGGGTGTATATGCAACACTCCGGTTGGTTCCCCGGGTTCTTTCTGTTAATTCTATTTTCTCTATTTTCTTTTGTTTTGCAATTACAGTTGAATTTTTACTGCTAATGTTGTTTTTATTTTGATTAATGCAACCAATAATTAGTAAAATTGTAATAATATTAATTGTTATAAATTGTAGTTTCATTGAATTATTTTTATGCTATTTGGTGTTTTGTTAGGTTATAATCTTTTTATATGGGTTTTTTTTGTATGTTTGCTAAAATACAAAAATATAATTAATGAATAACTCTATTATTTCGAAATCTTCTTTAGCAGCCCTATTCTTTATGGGAATTGGATTTTCAAATGCACAGATAAGAGAAGGTGTAAAATCTCCGAAAAGGCTTACAGAACAAAAGCTGGATCCTAATGGAATTGAAAAATGCGGAACGCTTGAATATGAAGCTAATTTGAAAAGAAAATTTCCAGAGAGGCTTACAACAGAACAGTTTGAAAAGTGGCTTGCCCCTTTGATTGAAAAGGCCAGTGCTAATAAATCTCAGAATGGAACTGTAATTACAATTCCAGTTGTAGTGCATGTTATTCACAGTGGTCAGGATGTAGGAATTGCTCCTAATATTACAGATGCTCAGGTGATGTCTCAGATTACAGTAATGACAAATGATTTTAGAAGAAAAATTAACACTCCGGGATATAATACAAATCCTGTAGGTGCAGATACTGAAATACAGTTTGTACTCGCAAAGGTAGATCCTAATGGAAATCCAACTAATGGAATCGACAGAGTGAATCTTTGTAGAGACTATTGGGCGAATGGAGCTCCACAATATGGATTTCCAAATTTTATCAATGATGTTGTAAAAACCGGGACAATTTGGGATCCTACAAAATATATGAATATGTGGAGTGTAGACTTTGCAGATAATGGTTTGTTGGGATTTGCTCAGTTTCCTTCTAGCTCCGGTCTTCAGGGCCTTGATGCGAATGGAGGTCTTGCCAGTACAGACGGGGTAGTGGCAGGATATGCTACTTTTGGAAGTATGGATTATAATGATGGTACATTTTTAATGCAGGCTGGTTATGACAGAGGAAGAACAATGACCCATGAAGTAGGCCATTTTCTTGGGCTTAGACATATCTGGGGAGATGCAACGTGTGGTACTGATTATTGTGCAGATACTCCAACAGCACATGAGGAAAATTATGTGTGTGATCCTTCTATCCCAAGTTGTGATAATCCTGCGGTTTTTGAAATGGTTCAGAATTATATGGATTATACAAACGATACTTGTATGAATATTTATACCAGTGATCAAAAAACCAGAGTAAGAGCTGTGATGGACAATTCTCCAAGAAGAATGGAGCTTAAGGCATCCAATGCAGATTCACCTATTCCTTTGTTTGCCAATGATGCTGAGATCAAGTTTGACGGAGGGTGTTCAATAGGAGTCGTTAATTGTGGAGAAGGAGTACTTCGCTTGCTTATCACCAACAGGGGTACGAGTAATTTGACATCAGCTGTTATTTCCTATTCAATAAGTGGGGGAGCAGCTCAAACTTATAACTGGACGGGTAACCTGACTCAAGACAAATCGGGAGTAATTAATATCCCTGTAAATGGTTCTGTAGCATCTTCTCCTGTTTCCTTCTCTATTACGTCTGTAAATGGAGCTGCAGATCAAAGAAGTACAAATAACTCTACAAGCGGTAATTATGTAAAGCCTGTAGCACCTCAGTATTTTTCAACAACTACTGTTACCTTTAAGATGCAGAGAGACAAGTATGGTCAGGAAACGAGATGGAACCTGAAAAACAGTGCAGGACAAATTGTAAAAGAAGGAAGATATAGCAATACTCAGCCAGGGCAGCCTACTCCGGCTCTCATCACTCAAGTGTGGAATTTGCCACAGGATTGTTATGCGTTTACAATGTCTGATGACTTTGGTGACGGATTGGAGAATGGATACGTAGACCTTACTACAAGTACCGGACAGACCATATTTCATTTAGAAAATGAATTTGCTTATGAGACTAAAACATTTACCACAAGGGAATCATTAGGAACTGCAGAGGCTAATAAGAATAATACATTTGGTATATATCCTAATCCGGTTAATGATATTCTTAACATTACCGGACTTTCCGGAGAATCTCAATTTGAAATTCATAATGCTGTAGGACAAATTGTTAAGAAAGGGAAAATTAATGATAATCAGATTCGTGTAGTAGATCTTGTAAAAGGAGTGTATGTCGTTACAATACAGAATGCTAAAGCTTCAGAAAGTATTAAATTTGTTAAGAAGTAATCATACAGAATAATCAGTTTTTAACATAAATGATCCGCCTCTATAGTGAGGTGGATTTTTTTTTAAAACTGAAAAGGAATGTAAATAGGAAAAAGAATTCAAAGTAAAGAATACAATTGAGATAGTATAAATTGTAAATATGAATTAGGATGAAAAGTTACAATGCAGAGAAGAAAAATTGGGAGAATGTCAGTACAATAAAAAACCGCTTCATCACATAATGAAACGGCTTTTGTTTTTACAATAGAATAACGCCTTCTATTTTTGCTACTTCTTTATAAAGATTCACAACCTGATTGGCATCTAAAACAAATGCGTTAATGTTGCAGGCAGTGTATTTTCCATTTTTACTTTCGCGGTTTCCCAATGTAAATTTAATACCATCAAAAACCTTGTAAATTTCAGTAAGCTTTGACTGGTCTGTAGGAATAATAAATTTAAATAAATAATCTTCAGGAAAATCATGATGATCCTCCAGTTTATCCTTTAAAGACTTGTAAAAATCTTCAGGATTTGCGTGTTGATTTCCTTGTAATATATCCATCTGCAATTATTAATATAATATAAATATAACGAAATTTTTCCTATTTTCCAAATGGCCCAAGGAGGGATTTGGAGTTCTTGTTTTCGTAATCTTCAATGATGTTAAACAATCCGGCTACCAGTTGTTCAGAGGCAAGCTGGCTTAGCCCTCCTGAATTGACGGTGTTTTTATTTCCTCCTAAAAGATTTCCAAGGAAATTACTTCCTGATAATGCGGTATTGATGGTTTTTACAATCCCATATTCATTCAGTTTCTCATCTACTTTAGGAGCAATGGCTGCAATAAGCTGCTGGGATGTTTTTTCTTTCAGAACCTGTGTAGCGGTGGTTCCCTGCATAATTCTCGTTACATCCTGAGCGTTCAGGCTGTTTACAGCATCTTCTAAAATTGGTTTTGAAGTATTTATCGTATAAGCTGCTGCCTGTGCTATATAATCTCTTTCTTTGGCTACTAATGACGGAGCAATTTTTTCCAGCGTAGAGTTGATATCTCTTAATTCTTTCGGAAGCGCTTTGTCTACCATATTATTTTGAAGGAAAGCCTCTTTATTTCCATAAATTCCCATTCCTTTATCAATACCATTCAGCAGGATTCTTTTAATAATAGAAAGCCCCATGTCTGATGTGGCCAGTGTTGTACAGGATTGTACACTTGTAGTAATAACGGCACCGGTCCCGATCACAAGAGCGGCTGCAATGATATATTTTTTCATTGATCTTTTTACTTGATAATTGTGTAAAAGCATTTCTCAAAAACTGCACCAAAGGTAATTACTATTCTCTATTTAACAAAATATTAAATTCAGGAGCAGATTTGGTGAATTTTTAGACTAAATATGTTAATTTAACATTAGTGAAATGGTGGTTAATTGATAATTATTTTGAGCATAAAATTATAATATTTGAATATTTGTCATTTTCAATACAATAAAACAAGGGAATGCATAAATGTTTAAGATAATTTAACATTGTTCGATTTTTTTTATATTTTTGGCTAATGTCTTTTTTTGAGATTTTAAATAACTCCACTATTTAGAGACAGAAAAAATTGAATTTATTTGAATAAAATTGAAACTATATGAAACAAAGTAATTTAAAGTACTCATGTCTCATTGCTGTTCTGTACTTCGGTATGAATGTCAATGCGCAGACTGCTAAAAAAGATACTGCTACTAAAGAGCAGAAGATCGAAGAAGTGGTTTTGATCGGATATGGGGCTCAGAAAAAAGAAAACGTTACCGGAAGTATCGGAATGGTTTCTGCAAAAGATCTGGCTGATAAACCGAACGCTAACCCGGTAAGCTCTATACAGGGTAAGCTTGCAGGGGTAAACATTACAAACACTGGTACACCTGGTGGTTCTCCGCGAGTAGACATCCGAGGAGTTGGTTCCTTATCAGGAAATACTGTTTTTATTGTAGATGGTATGATAACAACTGATATCTCTTTCCTTAACCCTCAGGATATTGAATCTATGAGTGTCCTGAAAGATCCGTCAAGTTTAGCTATCTTCGGAGCTCAGGCTGCCAATGGTGCTGTGATTATCAAGACCAAAACTGGAAAAGGAAAACCTGTTTTTAGTGTGAATTCATATCTAGGAATTAAAAAGGTGACCAACATTCCTAAAATGGTTAATTCTGATCAGTATGTTGAGCTTTATAATGAGAAGCTGCTTAATGATAACAACGGAGACCCTACAGGATCAATTTCAAGAGCTAATTTCCCTGCAGATACCAACTGGTATAATGAGATTTTCCGTACAAGCATCATTAATTCTAATGATTTTTCGGCAACCGGAAGCATAGGAAAGCTTAATTATTATGGTAGTGTAGGATATCTTCAGGATGAAGGTAACCTTGCAGCGGGTTACGGAATTAACTCAGGAAGTGGTTTTAACAGATTTAATACAAAATTAAACCTTAGCTATAAAATTACAGATAACATTACCATTGGAGATAACTTCAGTTTTTCCAAGATGCGTACTGATGTAGCACAGAATCCTTTGCTGAATGCCTATAATGCACCTCCTATATTTTCTGTAATGAATCCTGCTACAGGAGATTATCAGTTTTTCAACGGATATTCTATACCAAACCCAAGAGCAAGACTAGATCTATATCGTTCACAGGTAAGGCAGGAGAGATTGCTTAATAATATCTGGGGAGAATTAAAATTCCTGAAAGATTTTACATTCAGAATCAGTTACTCTAGTGATAATTATAGCCCAAGCCAATATGAGTATACTCCTACACTTAATTATGTTCCTATCTCTAGCCAGGTAGCATCTTCGTTAATTACAAGAAATTTTAGAAATAGAAATTACGTTTGGGATAATACAATTAACTGGAAAAAGAGTTTTGGTAATCATAATTTTGACATCCTTGCAGGTTTTTCGAGAACAAGAACTTCTTTATCACAAGACTACTGGGCTGCTAAGAATGTTAATTACGACGGAACAAATGGATCTTTAAATATTGCCAACGGAACAGACCTTGTTCATGTAGAAGGTGTAGATAGGGATGATGCTGTTGTTTCCGGAGTTTTCCAGGATCAACAAAGAATTCAGTCTTTCTTTGGAAGGATTAACTATGATTATAAAGGTAAATATTTAGTCAACGCATCTATACGTAGAGATGCCAGCTCACAAATTAATGTTGATAGATCTAAAACCTTCCCGGCAATTAGTGCAGGTTGGGTAATTTCTAAAGAAGACTTTATGAGTGAGCAGAATGTTTTTAATTTATTAAAACTGAGAGCAAGTTATGGTGAATTAGGAAATCCTAATGTAGGAAGAGGATATTCAGCCAATACAACTATTATTGGTGGTGGAGCTTACTATGGAAATACAGGGTATCCTGCACAGACTATTGATAAATTTATTGATCCAAATATTGGCTGGGAAACAACAACCGGTAAAGATGTAGGGTTGGAAATGGCTTTATTCAATAATAAGCTTAAAATTGATGCGGCTTACTATAATAAAGACTCTAAAAATGTAGTTTATGGTGTAAACCAGGGAACTGTTTCCGGTGCAAGTAACTGGAATAATTTTGTAACAAACGCTTATTCTTTCAATAATAAAGGTTTTGAAGTGTCTGTTAATTATAATACAAAATTGAGTGAGCATGTTACTTTTGGAATATACGGAAACTTTACTTCCCTTAAAAATGAAATCACATCGGTGTATGGTGGATCTTATTTAGAAACAGGAGCCAGTTTATTCGGAAATTCTATTGTTAGATTACAAAGCGGCCAGCCAGTAGGTTCTTACTACGGATATCAGGTTGCAGGCGTTTTCCAGACAGACGCAGAAGCGGCAGCTTCAGGACAGCCGGGAGCAAAAGCAGGATGGTTCAAATTTGCAGATCAGGATGGTAACGGAACTATTGACTCAAGAGATAAAACATTCTTAGGAAGTCCAATTCCTAAAGGAACTTATGGATTTGGAGTTAATTTTAATGTGTATGATTTTGATATCGCGGTTGATTTCCAAGGCGTATTTGGGAACAAAATATACAACTACAACCGTGAGCAGCGTTTTGGAAACGAAACATGGGATTTGGATATGTATAACAACAGATGGCATGGAGCAGGTACTTCTAATACCAATGCAATGATTACCTCTAACCAGTCTATTATTTTACCCAACAGTTTCTATGTAGAAGACGGTAGCTACATCAGATTAAGAAATGTTCAGGTTGGTTATAACTTACCGAAATCTCTTGCGCAATCTTTATCACTAACCAAGCTGAGATTATATGTAAGCGCCCAAAACCCTTGGACAAGCTTCAAATATAATGGGTTCTCACCAGAGATTACAAATACAGACAGAGTACAGATGGGAATTGATAATAATATCTACCCAATCTCTGCTATTTATACATTCGGTATGAACTTAACATTTTAATTAAAAAAATTATGAAAAAAATATTTTTAACACTCTCCATACTTTCTTTAAGCATAAGTTGTAATAACGATTTTGTAGATATTAAAGATGAAGGGCAAACGAATGTAGCAAACTTCTTTACAACACAGGATGATGCAATGCAGGCTACAAATGCTATTTATAGCTTTTTAAGAAGTTGGGAGAACTCAGGTTTCCCTGCACAATATGTATTTGGAGTAACAGGTGATGATGTAGAAAAAGGATCTAATCCTGGAGATGCATCGTTTATTAATGCTTATGATAATTTTACTTTTACAGTAAGTGATGATGGAGTAAGAGGATATTGGATCGGGCAGTGGCAGGCTGTAAACAGAGCTAACCAGGTGATTACCAATGTTCCTAAGATAGACATGGATGCTACACTTAGAACCAGATTGGTAGCTGAAGCCAGAATGCTGAGAGCTTATTTCTATTTCAATTTGGTAAGAATCTATGGTGGAGTTCCTATATATGACGGATTGCCAGCAGATGGAAATTATCTGAAAGCAAGAAATTCAACAGCAGAAGTGTATAACTTTATCGCTTCTGATCTTATTGCCGCTTCTCAGGTGTTACCTCAGACTTATTCTGCTGCAGATCGTGGAAGAGTAACAAAAGGTGCCGCTTTGGGATTACTTTCAAAAGTATATCTTTATATGAAAGACTATCAAAAAGCTTATGATACTTCTAATCAGGTTATTGGTATGGGGTATTCATTAGATCCTGATTTCAACCATTTGTTCAGACCAGCTGGAGAATTTGGGTCAGAATCTGTTTTTGAAGTGAACTGTGATTGTTCTGCAGAATTTGGAGGCAGCCAATATGCAGAAGTTCAGGGAGTAAGAAACCAGTTCGGATGGGGCTTCTTTACACCTACTCAGGAATTAGAAAATGCATTTGAACCTGGAGATATCAGAAAAGAATTAAGTATTCTTAGAGAAGGAGAAACTACCCTTGAAGGAGATTTAATTAAGAAAGGAGACCCTCAGGCAGGAAATATGTGGAACCAAAAGGTGTATGTGCCATCATCTTTAAATAATAATGCATGTGGTTACGGTTCTATTCAGAATATAAGAATCTTAAGATTTGCTGACATTCTCTTAATTAATGCAGAAGCGGCGAATGAATTAGGAAATACAGCTGTTGCCATTACAAATATTAATAAAGTAAGAAACAGAGCTCAGCTTGGAAATACTACAGCTTCCAGTCAGGGTGCTCTCAGAACTGCAATCTGGCAGGAGAGAAGGGTAGAACTGGCTATGGAAATGGATAGATTCCCGGATTTAGTAAGAACAGGTCAGGCTGCTACTTATTTAGGACCTAAAGGATTTAAAACAGGGAAGAATGAACTTTTCCCAATTCCTTTGGACGCTATGAACCAGAGTAACGGACTTTTCGTTCAAAACCCTGGCTATTAAAATAAATCATAAACATTAGAGGAGAATGAAAGTTCTCCTCTTCTTTTAGAAACCTATAATAAGAGATCTCATGAAAAGGAACATATTATCAATCGCTGTCACCTCTTTATTCTTTGTATATTCCTGTAAAAATACTCCTGTAGCCCAACAGGAAGCCGGAAAAGTTGAAGCGGTAAAAAGTAATATTACAGATGAACAGCTGATGGACAGAGTACAGAAAGATGCCCTTAAATACTTTTGGGATTATGCTGAGCCTAACTCAATGCTGGGAAGAGAACGTTATCATGAAGACAATGTCTATCCGGATAATGACAAGCACGTAGTTACTACAGGTGGTTCAGGATTCGGGCTGGCAACTATTCTGGTAGGAGTAGAAAGAGGATTTGTTCCGAGAAAAGAAGCGGTAAAAAGACTTACTCATATCATGGATTTTCTTGCAAAAGCAGACCGCCACAAAGGAGCATGGTCCCATTGGATCAATGGAGAGACCGGAAAAACGGTTCCTTTTGGTAAAAAAGATAATGGCGGAGATCTTGTAGAAACAGCTTTCCTTACTTCAGGAATACTGATGGTTCGTGAATACTTCAAAAACGGAACCCCGGAAGAAAAAGCTTTGGCAGCAAAATGTGACGAGCTTTGGAAAGGAATTCAGTGGAACTGGTACACCAAAGGAGGGCAAAAAGTCCTTTACTGGCACTGGTCACCGGAATACCAATGGGAAATGAACTTTCCTCTGGAGGGCTATAACGAATGTCTGATTACCTATATTCTGGCAGCATCTTCACCTACCTATTCCATTGATGCCGAAACCTATTATAAAGGCTGGACGAGAAACGGAACCTACCTTACAGACAAAACAAAATACGGGTTACCCCTGTATGTAAAACATAATTATGCCGAAGAATACGGTGGACCGCTTTTCTGGGCACAATATTCATACATCGGGCTTGATCCTACAGGATTGTCTGATAAACTTGTGAAAAATTTCTTCGATATCAATAAAAATCAAACCCTCATCGATTACAAATACTGTGTTGAAAATCCAAAACAATGGAAAGGGTATGGACCCAACTATTGGGGACTGACAGCTGGCTATACCAGAAATGAGGACGGAAGCGCAGGATACACTGCCCACATGCCAAGCAATGATAATGGAGTTATAACGCCTACAGCCGCATTGAGCAGCTTCCCGTATACACCTAAAGAATCAATGGCTTTCCTAAGATTCATTTATACTCAAAAACCAGAATTTATAGGGTCAGCAGGTCCTTATGATGCCACTTCAATCAATTACAACAATTGGTTTACCCCAAGGTATCTGGCTATTGATCAGGGAACTATTGCTCCAATGATTGAAAACTACAGATCCGGATTCCTTTGGAAACTGTTTATGAATGCTCCGGAAATCCAGCAGGGATTGAAGAAGCTGGATTTTCATTCCAAAAAGTATGGATGGTAGAATAATATAGTTTAGAATATGATACAGGTTTTTAGAAATATAACATTTCAGAGCATAATACTTTATATATTTTGTTACTTAACTCTGCTAATTCTAGATTATTTTTTTCCAGGGGGGGCTTGTACTCCGGGGTTTGGAATTCTCATTATTCCTTTAGCGATGATCCTTGCATTTATTTTTTCTCTATTATGTTTGGTAAAGCTTTTTAAAAATGATAAAACCTATATTTTACCTTTCATAATACATTTATTAGTGTTTATAATAATATTTGGATTATTTGTAACATCAGTTTAAGTTACATTACAGATAATTACTATACATTCATCTTAAAATATTAAAAATGAATTTGAATATAAACCATTTACTTTTTTTACTCCTGCCATTTTCATTACAAATGAATGCTCAGGAAATAAAAGCAGAACTGAATAAAGAAATTAAAAGACAGGAAAAAATGTCTTATATTCTGGATTATCCCCAGAATGCAAAAGGAAACGTTCCATTGATTGTATTTCTTCACGGTTCAGGAGAACGCGGAACCAATCTGGATCTGGTAAAAGCCCACAGCCCATTTACCTATAAAAACCTGATCAAAGAACCGGTGGCTATTCTCGCTCCGCAATGTCCGGAAGGGATGTGGTGGGATACCGTGACCCTATATAATCTGATCAAAGAAATTCAGCAAAAATATAAAATTGACGCTTCCCGTATTTATCTTACAGGACTTTCTATGGGAGGATGGGGAACTTTGAAACTGGCTATGGAGCATCCGGAGATGTTTGCCGCTGTAGCTTCAGTTTGTGCACCTACTGATCAGATTATGACCGCCAATATTGATCAATTTAAAGATTTGAATATAAAAATATTCCAAGGCGGAATGGATGATATTGTACTGCCTGCCAATGCTTTTAATTTTTATCAGAAGTTACATCCTGTAAATCCGACTGCAGAATTGGTAATTTTCCCGAATGATAATCATAATTCATGGGATTCTACCTATTCAAATCCACAGTTCTATGAATGGATGCTGTCTAAAAAGAAAGGAAAATAGCACAATAGAAAATAATCAGAAGATAATCCCATCGAATTAAAACTAAAAATATAAAAACAATAATTTAAGAAGATAGATTTATGAAAAAGTTAATTGTAATTGCCACTTTAGCATTAGCTCCTGTGTTTTCGGCGCAGGAAATGGTAGATAAGCCCGTTCAGTCTTATCAGACAGCACAGTATCAGGCCAAAAAGAAAGCTTTTGTAGACAATCTTTTATCTAAAATGACATTGGATGAAAAGATAGGTCAGCTGAATTTACCTAGTTCCGGCGACTTTACCACAGGTCTGGCTAAGAGTTCAGACATCGGGAAAAAAGTAGAACAAGGTTTAGTAGGCGGACTATTCAATATAAAAGGAGCGGAGAAAATCAGAGCCGTTCAAAAAGTAGCAGTGGAAAACAGCCGTCTGAAAATTCCTTTGATTTTCGGGATGGATGTTATTCATGGTTATGAAACTACATTCCCAATTCCATTAGGGTTGGCCGCTTCATGGGATATGAACCTGGTTCAGCAGTCAGCCAGAGTAGCTGCTAAAGAAGCATCTTCTGATGGGATTAACTGGACGTTTTCTCCAATGGTGGACATTTCCCGCGAACCAAGATGGGGAAGAGTTTCCGAAGGTTCCGGTGAAGACCCGTATCTAGGAAGTGAAATTGCAAAAAATATGGTCTATGGGTATCAAGGCAAAGATTTATCCGTTGGAAATACTATTCTGGCTTGTGTGAAGCACTTTGCACTTTACGGAGCAGGTGAAGCAGGAAGAGATTACAATACGGTTGATATGAGCCATGTGAGAATGTTCAATGAATATTTCCCACCTTACAAAGCAGCTGTTGATGCTGGGGTAGCTTCTGTAATGGCATCTTTCAATGAAGTGGATGGCGTTCCGGCAACCGGAAACAGATGGCTTCAGACAGAAGTTCTAAGAAACAAATGGAACTTTAAAGGTTTTGTAGTAACTGACTACACAGGAATCAACGAAATGGTAGACCATGGGATGGGAGATCTTCAGCAGGTTTCTGCATTAGCTTTGAAAGCAGGTGTTGATATGGATATGGTAGGAGAAGGATTTTTAACCACATTAAAAAAATCTTTATCCGAAGGAAAAGTTACACAGGCTGAAATAGATCTTGCAGCAAAAAGAATTCTTGAAGCAAAATATGACTTAGGATTATTTACGGATCCATACAAATATGGAGATGCGAAACTTGCTGCAAAAGAAGTTTTCAGCATGGAAAACAGAAATATTGCAAGAAATGCTGCTGCTCAGTCGATGGTTTTAATGAAAAATGAAAGCCAGGTGCTTCCTTTGAAAAAGTCAGGAACTGTTGCGGTGATAGGACCATTGGTAAACAATTCTTTAAACATGGCCGGAACATGGAGCGTTGCTGCAAAACATGATAAAGCGGTAAATCTGATGCAGGGACTTCAGGCTAACTATGGAAAAGAAGTAAAATTCCTTTCTGCTAAAGGAGCCAATATTGATTATGATGCTAAATTAGAAGATATTTACGCAGCTCACGGTAAGAAAACCGACAGAGACAACCGTTCAAAAGAAGAATTATTAAAAGAGGCGGTGGATGTTGCCAATAAAGCAGATGTGATTGTTCTGGCTATTGGGGAATCTGCAGAAATGAGTGGTGAATCTTCTTCAAGAACAGAAATTACCATTCCTCAGTCTCAGGTAGATCTTTTAAATGAATTAAAGAAAACAGGAAAACCAATTGCTGTGGTTCTTTTCACAGGCCGTCCATTAGCTTTAACAAATGTAAAAGATACGCCGGATGCTATTCTTAATGCATGGTTTGCAGGTTCTGAAGCAGGGAATGCTATTGCAGACGTTCTTTTCGGAAAAGTAAACCCATCAGGAAAACTTCCGATGACTTTCCCAAGAAGCCTTGGACAGGTTCCAATTTATTATAATGCTAAAAATACAGGCCGCCCGCTAAGCCAGGAATTAACAGATAAATGTGAATACCAAAGATTCCGCTCTAACTATATGGATGAGTGTAATACACCATTATACCCGTTTGGATTTGGTTTAAGTTATACAAAATTTGGATATTCTGACATTGCGGTTTCTAATGCCAATCCGAAAGGAAATCAGACGGTTCAGGCATCTGTTACAGTAACAAATAATGGTAATTATGACGGAGCAGAAGTAGTTCAGTTATATATCAGAGACATGGTAGGCAGCATTACAAGACCGGTAAAAGAACTGAAAGGTTTCCAGAAAGTATTTTTGAAAAAAGGAGAATCTAAAAAAGTTATTTTTGATATCACCCCTGAAACTCTTAAATTCTATAACGGAGATTTGAAATATGACTGGGAATCAGGTGAGTTTGATATTATGATTGGTACCAGCTCTGCTGATGTAAAGCATTCAAAGATCAATTGGACTAAGTAATAAAAAAGAAATTTATTCACAGAAATGTGTGTTATGGTTTATTTGGCATGATTTTTAATAATAACTGGATAACTATTATTATATAAAAAAATCAATATGAAAAAAACAATTTTCCTTAGCGCAATGTTCCTGGGTTCATTAGTATTCGCACAGCAAACCCATGTTGTTGGAGGTGACAGAGATGCACATGGTTGTATTGGTTCAGCAGGTTATACCTATTCCCAAATTAAAAAGGATTGTGTAAGAACTTTTGAACAAAAGATTAAGTTAACAGAAGTAGCTCCTAAAGAAAGTTATACTTCAATAGCTGCAGTAATCTTCAGCAAAGACATGAAAAAAGCTGAGGTTTTTGTTAAAGATGCCGATTCAGGAAGTATCATCCTAACCAGAGCTGGAGGTAAAGCCAAAGCCTGGAAAAAGGATGGCTATGTGTTGGTCCCTTACAAAAAAAACGGATATCAGCTTAAAAAAGATAATATCGTGATCTATCAGTAAGATCAGGTTTCATGAAAGAAAAACCACTCGCAAGAGTGGTTTTTTTGTAACTTAGAGAGAAATTAATTCATGTCACATTTTTGTGATATCTTTAATCAGTCAGAAAACAAAAATTTAAACTATGAAAAAAACTATTTTATTCAGTGCAATGCTCCTTGGTACATGTATTTTTGCTCAAAAATCTCCTGTTTTAGGAGGTGACAGAGATGTTCATGGCTGCATTGGTTCTGCAGGGTATACCTACTCGCAGCTTAAAAATAATTGTATAAAAACTTTCAATCAGAAGATTAAACTTAAGGAAGTCAGTACAGATAAAAGTTATACTTCAGGCACCGCAGTGATTTTCAATAAAAGCATGACAAAAGCTGAAATATTTATTCCGGATGGGGCAGCAAAAAGTATTATTCTGGACAAACAGGGAAAAGGAAAAGTCTGGAAAAGCGGAACTCACGTGAAAGACAGCTATGTTTTAACACCGTACAAAAAAAGCTACCAGATCAAAAAGAATGATGAAGTAATTTATCAGTAAGACAAATTCTCAAAAATAGGAAGCCACTCGGAAGAGTGGTTTTTTTATGGATATGAATAAAGTAGCTTTAAATTATCTGCATTGAGTTATATAAAAATTTAATACGACATGTTCTGTCGCAGCGATGAAATAATTTTACACCGTAACAAAACAGATTTAATATATCATAAATAAGAATTTATTATTAATAGTAGAATTTATGTTAAATAGGATGAGCATATTTTCTGATGTGTTAATAAATGTTAAATTCGCGCAATTTTAAATAAACGGATTAATAACTCCAAAAAAACAACATTGAAATGAGAAAACTTTATCTCGGTGCGTTTACTGTATGCACAGTCTTGAGCATGTCTGCTCAGGAAGTAGTTTGGCAGAGAGACATCAAATCCTCCACCCAGGATTTTCTAAGCCAGATTACCACAACTATTGACCAGCAATATTTGGTCACAGGCAGCTCAATTCAGAGCAATAAGCTACAGGCAGAAGGCAATAAGCAGAATAACGGTTATGATTTCCATTTGGTTAAACTCAATCAGCAGGGAGAAGAAGTCTGGGAAAAATACTTTTCAGGACAAAACCATGATTATCTGTCAGCAACAGTCACCACTCAGGATGGCGGATTTCTATTGTCAGGAACCTCGTATTCGGGAAAAGGATTGGATAAAAAAGAGGATTCCAAAGGAGGATCTGATATGTGGCTCATCAGAATCAATGAATTTGGGGATGAATTGTGGCAGAAAACATTGGGAAGCTCTTCCGATGAAGAAGCAAGAGCTGTTATTCAAACGACAGACTTAGGATTCTTTGTTGCTGGAAATGTTCAAAATTCTTCAAAAGGCTATGGTTCCAAAGATGTTTTAATCACAAAATTGGATAAAGACGGAAAAGAACTTTCACAATTAATTTTAGGTGGAAAAGGCTTAGATGAGGTAGAAAAAATGATTCCCACAAGAGATGGCGGAGCATTACTGGGAATTTATTCCAGAAGTACATCTGTTAAAACAAATAATCAGCAATCAACGATCAATACAAATACTCCGTCTGAAAGAACTGCAACCTATAACCTACTATCTGCAACCTCAAAGCAAAGCGATAACTTCGGTGAAGGCGACTATTGGATCGTTAAGCTGGACAAAAACGGAAAAGTAGAATGGGAAAAGAACTTTGGAGGAAAAGGGGATGATCATATCAGAACCCTGGCTTTAACTTCAAATGGCTTTATCATTGGTGGAGAGTCAAGATCAGAAAGATCAGGAAACAAAACAGTAGGCATTGAAGAAGGAACAGACCTTTGGCTGATTTCTTTAAATGAAAGAGGTTATGAACAATGGCAGAAGTCTTACAATTTCAAAAACCGTGATATTTTGATGGGAATGAGTGTTGTAGGCGGGAGGCTGGAAGATGGAAGCGAGAAGTCTAAAGGTATTCTGCTGGGAGGCTATACCCAGGCAGAAGGAAGAATACAAACCGATGATGAGACTTTCTGGATGCTGTATTTAGATCAAAACGGAAATGAGCAGTGGAGAAAGCACGTGAAAGGAGAATCCAGACAAAAAGAAGAAAGGCTTTCTGATGTAAAGCTTAACAGAGATGGTTCAATTGTTTTAGCCGGAACCAGTGCGGAAGAATTGGGTAAAGAAAACTGGAAGATTGTAAAGCTGGGCGACAAACAAGTTGATCAGTTAATCGAAAAATATGACATCAAAATCTATCCAAATCCTGTTTCAGATTATGCTTACATAGAAATTGGTTTTGACTTTAAAGATGCGAATATTCTATTGTATGACATGAGTGGAAGACAGCTTCAAAGTATAAAAACCAAAAATAAAGTTACCAAGATTAATACTCAGGCACTCATTCAGGGAGCTTATCTGGTAACGATAAAAACTGATACTAGTAAAACAGCTAATGCCAAATTAATTAAGAAATAAATGAAAAAAATAATCCTATTGATTTCCTGTTTATCTACAATGGTAATTCAGGCTCAAATTCAAGCTGCTTCAAAATCTATTATACAAAACGCGGTCAGAAATACTGCGGTACAATCACCAAATGCAGCCGCACTATTTAGATATTCGGAAACTCCAGTTTCGCTATATACTGGAGTTCCAGATATTAGTATTCCTATTTATACGATTAAAGAAGGAGATATTGAAGTCCCAATTTCCATTTCTTATCATGCAGGAGGAATAAAGGTAAATGATGAAGCTTCTTCAGTCGGTTTAGGTTGGAATTTAAATGCAGGAGGAAGAGTATCGCAAGTCGTAGCGGGATCAAATGATTTTAATATGTATGGATACTATAACATTTATCCAAAAAATGCATCAGGTTATGTAGGATCAATATCAGGTTGTCTCGCACCTTCATGGAATAATAGTACTGCTACAAATTCTTTTTATACTAATAATTTCTTTATTAATAATGCTAATATGGGCACTTACACAGGTTGGGATCTTCAACCTGATTTATTTCAGATAAATTTACCTAATAAAGCCTATAAAGCTTATTTGGATATGTCAAAAACAACTAAAACCGACTATCCCAAATTTGCAATAGCTGAACAAGCAAATATTGATTTTAAATTAATTCCTACTTCCGGTTATGTGCCAAGTAATGCTGGAAATAACTTTAAAGTAGCTGATGAAAAAGGTACACTTTATTCCTTTGATGGAGCAGAGGAAATCAGCATTCCTTTACTAGGTACTTATGGAGCCATTACTGGAGTATCTAAATATCTTACGAAAATTGAAGATTTAGCAGGAAGAAAAGTTAATTTCTATTATACTCCTGTTTTACGTAGTGACAGGCTAGCAGGGTGTAGAAATACAAGAGCGAGTATTCTTTATTCTTCTGATTTTTCTGGGAATATATCGGAAATAAAAGAAAATGGGTTAACTCACTGTAGTAAAGAATCAATAGACGAAAGTTTCATAGAGAAAATAGAATTTACTAACGGAAGAATAGAGTTTATTTGGTCACAAAGAGAAGATGTTAATAATTCAAAAAAATTGTCATCAATTAAAATCTATAATAATTATAAATTAATTAAACAGTATGATTTTAATTATGATTACTTTGTTGCTACAGATAATCTTAATACAAGCTCATTAGTAACTTGGCTGAATTCAAATCCATTGTCAAGTTGGTCAGGTGCTACTAATAAAATTTTCACACATCGTTTAAAATTACTTGGAATTACCGAATCTTTAACCAACGAAAAATATACATTTGATTATAATTCAGCACATAATCTACCCAATAAATTAAGTTTCTCAAGCGATTTCTGGGGATATTATAATGGACAAAATAATGGAGATACTTTTATTCCAGATCCTACTAAATATCTAAAAGGACAGACTATTTTTAATATAACGTCATTTAATAATGATCAGACAGGATATTGGTATAAGGAAATATATGCACCTTCAGGATCAGATTCATTTGATAGCAGTCAGGGATACTTTAATTTTTCTTCTGACGGAAAGCACTACCTATCCGACAGGCGATCATCGTTAGCATCATTGGCTGGGATTTTAACAGGTATTTCTTACCCTACAGGAGGCAAAACAGAATTTGAATACGAACTTAATACATTTTCCAATTTTCCTTTACAGTCTTTATTAGATAATACCAATACAAACATTACACGTGACTATAGCTTTGGAGGAGGTGTAAGAATAAAAAGTATAAAGTCAACAGAAAAAGCAGGATCTATACCAATACTTAAAAACTATGTGTATGATGAAGTCTCTGAGGATGGGACAAAAATAATTTCAAATGGAAATTTAGCTGAATTACCAAGATTTTATGAGATTGAAAATAGATGCTATAGAAAAGATGATTATTTAGTTGCGAGTATGGGCGAGGTAGGCGATGCCTATACACAATTTATTTCTGAGCCAGGCTGCTCTTCTATTAAAAACAGGTTCAAGCTATCAATTTACGAAGGATTGCCGTCTCAAGGCATATCTACACTTCCTCAAGGTAGCCACGTAGGATACTCAAAAGTAATAGAGCAGATTACAGGAAAAGGTAAAATTGAAACTTATTTTACCAATGTTTATAATCAAACATGTCTCAGTATGAAACCTAGAGGTGGTTATCTGTCCATTGGAAATGGCGATATAATAAAACAACGTTATTTTGACAATGATAATAAACTAATTAAAGAATTATCATACAAATATAAATTCAACTATCCAGATAGCCAAAATACTTATTTTATCTCAGGAGCAATTTTAGAGCCTGTAACCTCATTTGTTTCAAAACCTTTAATTTCAATGTATGGAAACAACGTATCATATGGTGGAGATGCTCGTATTGATGAACCTATTGCCGGCTTGATCCATAATTATAGTATAAATCTTTATTAGAGTCAACAATTACAAAAGAATATTTTCCTGCAGGATCCAGTAGTTTTGTTGAAACAAAGAGCTCTACAACTTACAATAATAAATATCTGCCAAGCATTCAAAAGACAATTTTGCCCGATTTATCATTTAATGAAACCACTTATAATTATGCAGTAGAAAAGGGAAATCAGTTGATGGTGAATAAAAACATGGTTGACATTCCATTGGAAACTATTGTAACAAAAACTGACAATGGAGTAACCAAAACTTTATCAAAAATAGAAACTATTTATCCTACTTCAATACCAGATGCTCAAACTGGTAATTTTATTTTGCCAAAATCTATAAAGTCACAAGATATTTCAAGTAGTTCAACTTACTTTACAGAAATAACATTGGATAAATACGATACAAAAGGAAATCTCATTCAGTATACAACAAAAGAGGGTTTACCGGTGTCAGTTGTTTGGGGATATAATAGTTCTTTACCAATAGTTAAAATTGAGGGAGCTAAATACGATGATATTAGCACTCATGTTCAAAATATTATTACATTATCTAACGAAGATGCGAACAATCCTGTTAAAGAAGATTTACTATTGACTGCAGAAGATAACCTTAGAAAGAATAGTATATTAAATAATTATCAAATCACCACATACACTTATGATCCGTTAATTGGAGTAACTAGTATTACGCCATCGTCAGGGTTAAGAGAATATTACAAGTATGATACCACCAATAGATTAGAGAAAATTGTAGATGTTAATAATAAAATACTGAAAGAATTTAATTATCATTATGCCAGTAGTGGCTCAACAAATTTTCCTAATGAGGAACAAAGTAAAGTTTTTACAAGAACAAATTGTCCAACAGCTTCAACGATAGGAGGTACTTACAATTATATAGTACCAGCAGGAAGCTACTTTTCTACAGTAAGTACATTAGCAGCTAATCAAAAAGCTTTAGATGATATCAATCTGAATGGACAAAATATAGCAAATCAAAATGGACCTTGTTATCCTATTGTTTCATGTCCATTTACATTTTCTTCGCTAACTAACAATGTTCCATACAAATACAATGGTACAACAACTACAAACAATAATGTTAGTTTTAACGTTTCTTTTTCTGCTTATGGAATTTGGCAAAATTGGGCAGACGGGTTAAATATCGGAACAATTGGGGGTGAATGTAAGCCTACATCTAATAAAGAAATTATTTACATTGAAACTGCTAACCGCCAGTGGCGAGTTTTTATAGATACGGCAGGTAATTGTACATTAAGATTGCTATCTGGAACTGTAGATGCATCTTCATCTAATCCTATCAATTTACGATTCGAATACCAAAAATAACAATTATGAAAAAAATAATTATTCCTATAAGCACATTTTTTGTAGCAGGTTTACTTCATGCACAAATAACACCGAGTATAACGGAAAACTATATCTTCAGCAAAACCTGTCTGAGTGCAGATTGTGCGAAGAATGCCTTAACCGTTCAGTATTTTGATGGATTAGGAAGACCAAAACAGATCATCAATGCATTAGCATCCCCTACGGGAAAAGATGTGGTTACCCATATTGAATACGATAGTTTTGGAAAGCAGGTGAAAGAATATCTGCCTGTGCCGCAGATGGGGACTTCCAACGGGGCTATTTACTCAGGGCCACTGGGAGTATATCCCAATACGTATGGTTCAGAAAAGATCTATTCTGAGAAGATTCTGGAAAAATCACCTTTGGACAGAATTCAGCAGCAGATTCAGGTGGGGAATGATTGGAGTACCAAACCTGTTAAATTTGAGTTTGATGCTAATGGTGTGAATGAGGTGTATCAGTTCACCACTACCACTACCTGGGAAAATGGAGCAACGAAAAGTAAAATAAGTTTATCACCGGCAACGATCTATGCTCCTGGTCAGCTTTATAAAAATTCGGTAAAAGATGAAGACGGAAATGAAACGATAGAATTTAAAAATGGAAGAGGTCAGGTTCTATTAGTAAGAAAAATAAAAAGTTATGCAGAACATATAGACACGTATTATGTCTATAATGAATATGATCAGCTGGCTTTTGTCATTCCTCCCATGGCTGTTCACAAGCCCCTTACAGATGATCTGCTCGATACCTTGTGCTACCAATATCGTTATGATGGTAGAGGTAGATTGGTAGAAAAGAAACTTCCTGGAAAGGGATGGGAATCTATGGTGTATGATAAGCAGGATAGGCTGGTGGCCAGCCAGGATTCATAAATGAGATTGAAAGGACAATGGCTCTACACAAAGTATGACCAGTTTGGAAGAGTAGCCTATACAGGTATTAAAACAGGGCTTAACACAAGTCTTGACGTAGGACTTTCAAGAGTTGCAGAGCAGACCGATGCCAATACCTTTGGTTCCAATAGCGTAGACCGTGGAAATGTGGCCTATTTTTACAGACAAGGAATGGGTGTCTACTATGGCAGTTCTGACCTTACTTATCCCAAATCTCCTACCTGGGTTACTCTATTGACCTTAAACTATTATGACAGCTACCCAGGATATGATTTCAATCCTGCATTTCCTGCTAATACACCTGAAGTGACTATTTTAACAGGAACTCCTACCACAGACGGAAGAAGTACCAAAGGACTTCCTGTCATGAGCTTTGTAAAGAATATTGAGGATGACAACTGGACGAAGAATTATACCTATTACGATCAGAAAGGGAGAGCCATTGGGAGCCACTCTATAAATTACTTGGGAGGATATACCCACACAGAATCCAGACTGGATTTTGCAGGCCTTCCACAGCAAACCATTACCAAGCATAAACGCTTAAATACGGATGCGGAAAGAGTGATTACAGAAAACTTTGAGTATGATAACCAGAACAGATTATTGGTACATAAACATAGAATTGATAATAATCCTGAAGAAGTTCTGGTTCAAAACAGCTACAATGAACTTTCTCAGTTAGTATCTAAAAAAGTAGGCGGTACACTTTCAAGTCCATTGCAGAATATCAGTTATGCATATAACATCCGTGGCTGGATGACCAAAATTAATGATCCTAAAAATTTAGGAACAAACCTTTTTGGATATGAAATAAAATACAACAAAGTAGAAGGTCTTGAAGTTCCTAATACCGATTATCCTAATCAAAAAGTACAGGCTAAATACAATGGAAACATAGCAGAAGTCGACTGGAAAACGGCTACAGACTCTAATGGCAATCTGAGAAGATATGGTTATGTATATGATACATTGAACAGGCTTACAGCAGGTTTCTATCAAAAAGATACTAATCCTTCTGGCAAAGAATACAATGAACTTTTTGCTTATGATCTGAATGGAAATATTACAAACCTGATAAGAACCCAGGAAGTACTTTCTGGAAACACTACCGCTTTTGCCGTTGATAATCTGATATACAGCTATACGGGAAACAGACTTGATAAAGTAGCCGATGCTTATATGAACCCCTCTGGCTATCCTATAGGAGGTAATGAAATTACCTATGATAGTAATGGAAACATGATGCCCCAATTGGATAAAGGAATTTCCTCCATCCAATATAATTATCTAAATTTACCTGAAAAAGTTACCCAAAATGCTAAGTTAACAGATTATCTTTACAGAGCAGACGGGGTGAAAATAAGAAAGGTTTTCGGTACAGAAACAACTGACTATCTGGATGGCTTCCAGTATACAGATTCTGTATTAAAATTCTTTCCAACAGCAGAGGGGTATTTTAATGTTGAGACCGGAAAGCATGTATACAATTATACGGATCATCTTGGAAATGTTAGGCTAAGTTATGCTAAAAATGGAGCAGGAACAGAGATCATTGAAGAAAGTAATTATTATCCTTTTGGATTGAAGCATGAGGGGTATAATGTTTTGACTGGGAATTTAGCGTATAAATATAAGTACAATAGAAAGGAGCTACAAGAAACAGGAATGTATGATTATGGTTGGAGACAATACATGCCGGATATAGGTCGTTGGATGCAATCAGACCCACTGATAAAGGATTTAGATTTTACTTTTGACCCTAATAATATTGATGATGACGATGATGATGAAGTAGGTAGTGCAATTGAAACTACTTTGGGTAATGGCGGTGGAATTTTCAATCCTGATAACCTTAGTCCTTACTCTTATGGATATAACAATCCAATAAAATTTGATGACCCTGATGGAAGATGTCCTACATGTATTGTTGGAGCTTTGGTTGGAGCTGCTACAGAATATGGATTGCAGGTAGCAGCAAACTATCTCGATCCTGAAGTCAAAAATAAGTGGACAGACAATATTTCTCTTTCATCAATTGCATTATCTGCTGTAGAAGGGGGATTAACACAAGGCAGTAGTGCACTAAGAAAAGCTGCAATAAAGACAACAGTAATGATAGCAAAAAATACTGTAGAAGTAAATACAACAAAAGGAGCTAAAATGGAAACTAATTTTCGGAATGTTGCAAAAAATACCCTTATAGATGCTGCAGCTGGAGGTATTACTAAAAAAATTGGGGGATTAGCTAAAACTGCAAAATTAGGAAAGATAGAGAAATTGGCTACTAAAGTTAATTTAAATAGTAATGCCAAAGCTAAAAGTTTTGTTCAAAAAATAACTGGATTTAGCTCGAGAACATCAAATAATATTTCAAAAAAACTTGATATAAAGGCGGTTTCAAAGCAGTTAAGTAATGGGGTTAAAAACTTTACCAATAAAACTGTTGAAAATTCTACTAATGCAGCAACTAAGAATAAAGTGGATAAAGTAAAAGATATGACAAATGACTAAAAAAAAAATTTTTTTAATTTTAGAGCCTGTTTAAATTTTATTGAGTAATAATTTTATAGCGGATAATTTGGTCATATTTTCGGAAGACTCATGCAGTAGTTCATAGTTCCTACAAAGCCTTCTGTCATTATCAAACCAAGCAAAAGTTCTTTCTATTACCCATCGTTTACTTACGGGTTTAAACTCTTTTTTAGCTTGTTTTTCTTTATCCCGACTTACCACTTTTACCAGGTATGAATAAAGGCTATGAGCTTTATCTAGAAAATCTCCTCTATAGCCTGCATCAGCAAGAATACACTTGAAATTCATCAGCTCTTCCCTGAGTAATCTAAGCAAAAGCAATCCAGCCTTACTATCATGAATATTGGCTACACAAACCATCACTGCGATTAAAAATCCATTCTTATCTACTAGCACATGGCGTTTTATTCCTTTTATTTTCTTATTTCCATCTACGCCATGAAGACCTCTATTATTGCCCCAGCGTACACTTTGGCTATCCATTATTCCTAAGGAGGCTTCTGCTCGCTGACCCTTTTTTATACGAACTTTCATTCGTAGCTTTTCTAGAATTAAGTCAAAATATCCCAACTCCGTCCAACGGATATAATAGTAATAAACCAATTGCCATTTGGGGAAATCTTTAGGAAGCATACGCCACTGGCAACCTGTTTTTATCAAATACATTAAGGAGTTCCAAATCAAAAGAAGAGGATATTTTCTCTTTCTCTCTTTTAGGTTCATCGTTTTCTTTATATATTGCCACTGGTTTTCAGTTAAATCGGTTGGGTATTTCATTTTTTTTTTTCAAATATCCAACCTCTGAAAGCCTCTTAACAAAATTTTCTACGAAAATTTAAACAGGCTCTTAATATTTCTATTTATTATTTTTTTAAATAGAAATGTTATAGTGTATAGACCTCTAATGAAAATCATTCCCCTAAAACAAACTCAAGGATTGATTATAAATGAAAAAGAATCGCAAAGAAGAGGCTTTATAACAGGAGCATTTAATTATTATTATGAATTTTCTGTGAGAAATAAGAAATATTCTAATCCTAGTTATGATGAAAGTTATAAAATAGGTGATACAGTTTTGGTAGAGTACAATGAAAGTTTTCCTTTTATGAATAGAATAAAAAATCAGAAATAGGATCCTCTTCTGGTGCAAGTATCTTGCTCATGTCCACTGTAAAGCAAATAACAACCCTTGCACTCTGCTGCGCAAAGTCTCCAGACTTTGAGCTTATAAATAAACTTACCAATAAATAACAACCCTTGCATATTTGCACGGGTTGTTTATAAATAAGGTTCTATTAATTATATTTCCATCCAATATAATTATCTAAATTTACCAGAAAAAATTACCCAAAACGCCAAAGTAACAGATTATCTTTACAGAGCAGATGGAGTAAAAATAAGAAAGGTTTTCGGTACAGAAACAACTGATTATCTTGATGGCTTCCAGTATACAGATTCTGTATTAAAATTCTTCCCAACAGCAGAAGGGTACTTTAATGTTGAGACCGGAAAGTATGTGTACAATTATACGGATCATCTTGGAAATGTTAGGCTAAGTTATGCTAAGAATGGAGTAGGAACAGAGATCATTGAAGAAAGTAATTATTATCCGTTTGGATTAAAGCATGAGGGGTATAATGTGTTGACAGGAAATCCAGCATATAAATACAAGTACAATGGCAAGGAGCTTCAGGAGACTGGTATGTATGATTATGGAGCGAGATTTTACATGCCGGATTTAGGAAAATTTGGAGTATTAGATAGATTTAGTGAAAAGTTTCCACTTAGTTCGGTCTATAGCTATGCTTCAAACAAATCCAATTTTATTTATTGAGAAAAACGGAGATTATGCAGTATCTGTTCATTATGATATAACATATAAACAAATGTTGAGATTAGGATATTCGAAAAGTAGAGCTGATTTAGTTGCTCATTACTCAAGTACATATGCGGATCATCCTAGTAAAAATGTGCAATTTTGGGATGGGGCTCTTCATCTTAAAAATGGAAATCCTACTGCTTATAGATCGGGTATGGGAATAAATTATGATATAACAAGTAAATCTCAAGACGAATCTAATAGTAAATGGCATTCCATGATGAGTGACCAAGAGGCTGAGAATGGAATGACTGAATATCAAGCAATGTCAAGAGGATTGAGTTTTGGATGGGATAATATATTTGCCTATGCAAATTCATCTGATGATTCAAAAATTGGAAATTTAGGACAAGGTCTACATGCTCTACAAGATGCAATAGCGCATAAAGGAGTAAAGACACACGATCATTTAGGAATTAATATTTCATCAGCTAAAGAAATAGCTAATGATATGTATGGTTCAGTACAAGAAGCAGGACTTCTTACTAAATCTGCTCTTATAGTTGTAGACGTTATTAGAGGACAAAAAGTAGATTTTAAAAAAGGAGAAACTCTAGATTTTCGTGGTATATCTAAAGACCAGTTTAAGCAGTTCGTTCAAGCTTTGTTAAAAAGTGGGTTTCAAGGAACAGTAAAATATCAATAAATGAAAATTATACTAAACATATTGCAAGCCATTTGTATTATTTCTTTTTTAATTTTTGTCTTTTTTTTATTAATGGCATTAGCAAGCAGTCACAAAATTCCTTTTCAAACATATCTTGCAATAGTAATTGTAATTCTAATTTCTATAGTCCTATATCTTTATTTGGGTTATATTAAAAAGAAAAGATTAAGAAGATAATCCCCCGCTGCGCAAAGTCTCCAGACTTTGAGCCTATTAAATAAACTTACCCTCTGGTTTTTAAGATAAATAGCAACCCTTGCAAATATGGCAAGGGTTGTTCATAAATAAGGTTCTATTAATTATATTTCCATCTAACATAATTATCTAAATTTACAAGGAAAGATTACCCAAAACTTCAAAGTAACAGATTATCTTTACAGAGCAGATGGAGTAAAAATAAGAAAGGTTTTCGGTACAGAAACCACCGATTATCTGGATGGCTTTCAGTATACAGATTCTGTATTAAAATTCTTTCCAACAGCAGAGGGGTATTTTAATTTTGAGATCAAAAGAGGTATTGATAATTACAATGACCCAGCTACGCAAAGTCTCCAGTTTTATACATAAGATAAAGAATTTATATTACTATTAGTTAATGATAATAAACGATTGTTTTTAGTATAAAATATTTGAAATGAACAGGTTATGTTTTTTATCCAAAAAATATGTATATTGGATCTACCAAATTAAAGCGTAATCCGAAAAGCATATAGAGTAGGAGAAAAATCAAAAAAATAGAACTATGAAAAACCTAAGAAAACTTTCAAAAAGAGAATTGAAAACCGTTCAGGGAGGAATCCCAATGTGTCTGGCAGGATACTTCTGGTGTACATTTGAAAAGAAATGTATTCCCGTAGGATCACCATGCGGATTGATTGATTAATCTGATTCATGAAAATAATGTAAAGAACAGGTTACTTCAGAAATGGAGCAGCTTTTTTTAGCGGATGATTCCCGTCTTGAACTTTTGTATACTTTTGTTTGACTACGTCGAATCTTCGATTTCAAGACAAAAGTATAAGGTAAAATCTATGCAAATCAATAAAATTAGGGTGAAAAATCATCAAAGCAGGATTTTCATCTCTCACCGAAAAACCGTATTTTTGTACATCTAAAAAGTAAAAGAACGAATGAATTCCTACAAAAATCCATTGGAAGAACGCTACTCCAGTGAAGAAATGTTATTTAACTTCTCACACAATAATAAATTCCAGAATTGGAGAAAGCTTTGGATAGCTCTTGCTGAAATTGAAAAAGACCTTGGTCTTGATATCACAGACGAGCAGATTGCAGAATTGAAAGCAAATGCTGAAAATATCGATTACGTAAAAGCAGCAGAGTACGAAAAAAAATTCCGTCATGATGTAATGGCTCACGTTCACGCATATGGTGATGTGGCGCCTTCAGCAAAAGGAATTATCCACCTTGGAGCAACTTCAGCTTTTGTAGGAGACAATACAGACTTAATTCAAATCCGTGACGGACTTTTAATCTTAAAGAAAAAGTTGGTGAACGTGATGAAAAATCTTTCGGATTTTGCTATTCAGTATAAAGACCTTCCCACTTTAGGATTCACACACTTCCAGCCAGCTCAGTTGACAACAGTTGGAAAAAGAGCTACACTTTGGTTACAGAGTTTAGTTCTTGACATCGAAGAATTGGATTTCTTCCTTGAAACACTTCGTTTCAGAGGAGTAAAAGGAACTACAGGAACTGCTGCAAGTTTCCTTGAACTTTTCAACGGTGACTATTCTAAAGTAAAACATTTAGATAAAGAACTTTCAAAAAGATTCGGTTTCGAAAAAGTTTTCGGAGTTTCCGGACAGACTTACGATAGAAAAATTGATGCGAAAGTTGTTGCTTTATTAGGAAATATTGCACAGTCTGCACACAAATTCACAAACGATTTACGTTTACTTCAAAACCTTAAGGAGATTGAAGAACCATTCGAGAAAAACCAGATCGGTTCATCTGCAATGGCATATAAGCGTAACCCAATGAGAAGCGAAAGAATCGGGGCATTGGCAAAATACGTAATGTCTTTGACAACTAGTTCTGCAATGGTAGCTTCTACGCAATGGTTTGAAAGAACATTAGATGACTCTGCAAACAAGAGATTAACCATTCCACAAGCATTTTTAGCGGTTGATGCAATTCTATTGATCTGGAACAACATCATGAACGGAATTGTTGTATATCCAAACAGAATCAACAAACATATTATGGAGGAGCTTCCTTTCATGGCGACAGAATATATCATCATGGAAGAAGTAAAAGCTGGTGGAGACCGCCAGGAAATCCATGAGGTGATCAGAGTTCACTCTATGGAAGCTTCCAAGAAAGTGAAAGAAGAAGGAAAAGAGAATGACCTTATCGAAAGAATCTTAAATGATAATTCTTTAAAACTGGACAAATCAAAACTGAAAGAAGTTTTAGATCCTAAGAACTTTATTGGTTTCGCGCCAATTCAGACGGAGGAATTCATCAAAAATGAAGTACAGCCGATTATAGACCAAAACAAAGACTTAATAGGATTGGAAGCCGATCTTAAAGTATAAAATAATATGCAGTCTTTTCGGCTGCATATTTTATTTCCAACCCCATCATATGAAAAAACTACTGGTAGCCATTTTATTGATTCCAATTATTTCCTTTTCTCAGAGTAAAGAGGATTTGTATTATTTTAAATCCAAAGATTCTCTGGTGGGAGTAAAAGATAAAGCAGGGAAAATAATTGTTCCTGCGCAGTTTAAAATCTTTTCATTTCTAAAAGATGGAGATCCTGTAGAAGGAGAAACCATTCTTTTTGATGGCAGTAAAGAAGGTGAGAAATCAGAGAAAAATGCATGGGGATATGTGTATGACAAAAATGGAAAATTTCTGTACCAGCCTTTCCTTTATGATAATGGAGCAGATTACTTCTCCGAAGGCTTGAGAAGATTGGTTAAGAAGGGTAAAGTAGGATTTGCAGACCGTAACGGCAAAATTATTATTGAAGCTGAGCATGATTTTGCCTCACCTTTTAATTATGGTTACGCAGCATTTTGTGACGGATGCGATTGGGAAAAAACAAATGACGAACACAGATCCATTGTAGGAGGAAAATGGGGTATTATGAATATTAAAGGACAAACTGTTCAGCCATTGGCGAAATCAACAGAGCAGGATGTTGAAATAGAGGGGAAATATTATCCTAATCCATTTCAATACAATGAAAAAGAGAAAAATATCCTTCACTTCTTTGAAAAACAGAAGAAAAAGCTTGCAGATCTTTATTATGTAAACTTTTACAATAAATTATCTGAGAAAGAAAAGAATCTGTTTTTTGAAATTGTAGAAAGGCCAAAAGAAAACTTTCCTTATTATCAGGTGAATACTTATAATGACAGGAAGAAAGACCTGGATATGCTTTATCGTTTCAAATTCCTGGTCTCAGAAGATGGTAAAACATTTTATGCCATTGAGGATTTTAATGAAAAGAATGTTCCTTTTGAAAACTGGCTGAAAGAAGAAATCAAAAATGCAGAAGACTTTCAGAAAGAGCATAAGGATAATCCTAATAAGTTTATAAACAAATAAAATAAAATTGGAAATTCTATAGGTCAAATTTGAAGAAAATACGACTTATTCCTTTAAATTTGTACAGAATAATGGCTAGAAGAAATCTCCTTCAAAAATTTCCAAAAACAATAGGATTTAAAGAGTGAAACTTTAAATTCAGAAAAAGTAAAAAGAAAAATAAATCTAATATTAAAAATCTGACATCTAATTTTAATAATGTTACAGAATCAAAATCATCAACAATTAATGACCGATCTTAAGGAGCTGGTAGACAAGACAAGAAGTCAGGTTGCAGCTCAGGTAAACTCGGCAATGGTGGTTTTGTATTGGGAAATGGGAAAAAGAATAAATGAAGATGTTTTAGATAATAAGAGAGCAGAGTACGGTAAAGAAGTCATTGTACAGATCTCTCAACAACTTACGTTAGAATTTGGAAATTCATTTTCTGAAAAAAATATCCGGAAAATGATGCAGTTTGCGTCTGTTTTCAGTGATTTTAATATTGTCGCATCAGCGATGCGACAATTATCGTGGACTCATTTTCTGCTTCTCATTCCTATTTCTGAAGATACTAAAAGAAACTTTTATCTTGAAGTTTGTAAAATTGAAAATTGGAGTGTCAGAGTCTTGAGAGAAAAAATCAATTCTCTGCTTTTTGAACGAACAGCAATAAGCAAAAAGCCCGAAGAAATAATAGATAAAGAACTGAAAAACTGGTCTGAGAATAATATTTTAAACCCAGACTTAGTTTTTAAAGATCCCTATTTTCTTGACTTTCTAGAATTGAAAGATACCTTTTCTGAAAAAGATTTAGAAGAAGCCATTATCGTGGAGCTTCAAAAATTCATTTCTGAATTAGGAGCTGATTTTGCCTTTCTTTCAAGACAAAAAAGAATTACAATAGATGATAGGGACTACTATCTGGATTTGCTTTTCTATCATAGAAAATTAAAATCTTTAGTAGTTATCGAACTCAAACTAGGAGAATTTGAGGCTGCTCACAAAGGACAAATGGAACTGTATCTTTCATATCTTGATAAATATGAGAAAATAGAAGGTGAAAATGCACCTATTGGTTTAATTCTTTGCTCGGGAAAAAATTCTGAACATATAGAACTCATGAATCTGGAAGGGGATAATATAAAAGTAGCAGAATATTTACTTATCTTACCTTCTGAAAAAGTTTTGCTTGAAAAATTGCATCGTTCAATAGAGATAGCAAGAAATAAATTTGAAAATAAAAAATAAATCTAATATTAAAAATCTGACATCTAATGTCTAATAACAAAAGAATTTTCGTAGAAAAAAGAGGAATTTTCGATGTTGAAAGTCCAAAAATTTTTGATGAAGTAAAAGCGGTTGTTCCGGCAGTTCAAAGTGTGAAAGTATACAATGTGTATGATATTTTTAATTTGAATGAAGGAGAATTTGAAAAAGTGGTAAACAATACTTTTGTAGACCCTGTTACTGATATTTTACACACAGAAAACCCTGCAAAAACAATTCATTTCGGAATGGAATTTTTGCCTGGCCAGTATGATCAGAGAGCAGATTCTGCACAGCAGTGTATCGCTTTGCTGACAGAAAATGAAAAATCAAAAGTAAGAAGTGGAAAATTAATCGAATTTGAAGGAGTCTCTGAAGCGGATTTGGTTAAAATCAAAGACCTTCTGATCAACAAAGTAGAATCTCAGGAAAAAGACTTATCAATTCTGGATATTCCTGCAGAAGAAACACCGTCAAAAGTAATCATCCACGAAAATTTCATCAATTTCAATGATGCAGAACTTGAAAGTTTTTATAACAACCATGGTTTTGCATTAGGATTAGACGACCTGAAATTCATTCAGGAATACTTCAAAACTGAAGAAAGAAATCCTACGGAAACAGAATTAAAAGTATTAGACACGTATTGGAGCGACCACTGTCGTCATACCACTTTCGAAACACAGTTGTCAGACATTCAGTTTGAAGGTCAGTTCAAACACACATTGGAAAACATTTTCAATGATTATATCGAAAAAAGAAAATTCTTAGGCCGTGAGCTGAAGCCAATTTCCTTGATGGATCTTGCAACAGTATGCGGTAAATATTTTCATAAAACAGGAAACCTGGATAATCTTGTTATTTCAGACGAGATCAATGCATGTACCATCCAGATTGAAGCAGAATACGATGGTAAAAAAGAACCTTGGTATTTATTATTCAAAAATGAAACGCATAACCATCCAACAGAAATTGAACCTTTCGGAGGTGCTTCTACTTGCTTGGGAGGTGCTATCAGAGATCCATTATCCGGAAGATCTTTCGTTTTCCAGGCGATGAGATTAACAGGTGCTGCAGACGTTTTAGAATCTGTTGACAAAACTTTACCAGGAAAATTACCTCAGAAAACCATTACAAAACAAGCTGCGAACGGATATTCGTCTTACGGTAACCAGATCGGTCTTGCCACTACAATGGTTTCCGAAATCTATGACGAAGGCTATAAGGCAAAGAGAATGGAAGTAGGTTTCGTTACCGGAGCTGTTCCAGTAGACTGGGTAAGACGTGAAAAACCTGAAAACGGTGATTCTATCATTATCTTAGGAGGAGCAACCGGTCGTGACGGAGTAGGAGGAGCAAGCGGAAGCTCAAAAGAGCAGGACGAGACTTCAATCCACACCATGAGTTCTGAAGTTCAGAAAGGAAATGCTGTAGAAGAGCGTAAAATTCAGAGACTATTCAGAAATCCTGAAGTAACGAAGCTGATCAAAAAATCAAACGATTTCGGAGCAGGAGGAGTTTCTGTAGCAATCGGTGAAATTGCAGACTCTTTAGAAGTAAACCTTGATGTATTGCCCTTAAAATATGAAGGATTAAACGGAACCGAGCTGGCTATTTCTGAATCTCAGGAAAGAATGGCGGTGGTAGTAGATCCTCAGGATAAAGAAAAGTTTATCAAATTCTGTGAAGCTGAAAACATTGTTGCCGTAGAAGTAGCAAAAGTAACAGATTCCGGAAGAATGCAGATGTTCTGGAAAGGAGACAAAATTGTAGACCTTTCAAGAGCTTTCTTAGATACCAACGGATGTTCAAAATCTCAGGAAGTGAAGATCACTCACCTTGAAGAAGTAAAAGAAGAAACAAAAGCTTTCACAGCAGAAAACTTCCTGAACATCTTAAAAGATAAAAACGTAGCTTCCCAAAAAGGATTACTTGAAATGTTCGATTCTTCAATTGGAGCAACTACAGTGGCAATGCCTTTAGGAGGGAAATATCAGCAGACCCTGATGGAAGGAAGTGTACAGACCCTACCGATTTTAGGAGCAAAAGATATTAAAACCGTTTCTTTGGCAAGCTGGGGATTCGATGCTGAAATCTCAAAACAAAACTCACTGTTAGGATCATCTTATGCCGTAGTAGAGAGTGTTGGAAAGATTGTAGCGATGGGAGGTGATTATAAAAACATCAGACTAAGCTTCCAGGAATACTTTGAGAAACTAGGACAAAATCCTGAGAAATGGGGGAAACCTTTAGCTTCTCTTTTAGGAGCTTATGATGCGCAGATCAATTTAGGTCTTGCTGCTATCGGAGGTAAAGATTCCATGAGTGGAACGTACCAGGATCTGAATGTTCCGCCAACCTTGATTTCTTTTGCATGTGCCAACGGAGACAAAGAAAACATCATCTCTCCTGAATTGAAAAATGCAGGAAACAAACTGTATTTCTTCAACCATATCGCTCAGGAAAGCGGACTTCCAAACTATAATGCTTTAAAAGAAGCTTTTGAATTCATCTTCGAAAACATCAAAACAGGAAAAATTGTTTCTGTGAAAACAGTAAAAGAAGGAGGTCTTGCAGTTGCTTTAGCAAAAATGAGCTTCGGAAACAGATTAGGTGCAGAGGTCTCTGCAGATGAAAACGTTCTGTTAGCTAAAAATATCGGTAGCTTAATCATTGAAGCAAAAGAAGAATTAAGTTTGGCTGCTCTTCAATTGATCGGGGAAGTAAAAGATTCAGGAATTTTAAAAATTAACGGTCTTGAATCCAATATCACAGATCTTGTCTCTGCTAATACAAACACATTCGAAAACCTTTTCCCAACGGTAGAAAAAGAAAAGATTACGGTTGAAATTGATGCTAAACACAACTCTGTCAACCCAAGAAATATCATTATTAAAAAACACGGAATTGCACAGCCGAAAGTGTTTGCTCCGGTATTCCCGGGAACCAACTGTGAATATGACACGCTGAATGCATTCCAGAAAGAAGGAGCTGTAGTAAGCAGCTTACCTTTAATCAATATCAATCACCAGTTATTGGATGAAAGCATTGATGCATGGGTAGAAGAAATCAGAACATCTCAGATTCTGGCATTCTCAGGAGGTTTCTCAGCTGGAGATGAACCAGATGGTTCTGCAAAATTCATTGTAAACGTTCTGAAAAACGAGAAAATGAAAAATGCAGTTCACGAATTGTTAGACAGAGACGGGATGATCATCGGAATCTGTAACGGATTCCAGGCGCTTGTAAAATCAGGATTGCTGCCTTACGGAAGAATCAAAGATCTGGATGAAAATTCCCCAACGTTGGCACACAATGCCATCAGAAGACATATCTCTCAGATGGTAACTGTACAGGTAGTGAATGATGAAAGCCCTTGGTTAAAAGGAATGAAAGGTCAAACTTTCACCATTCCGATTTCCCACGGAGAAGGACGTTTCATGGCTTCGGAAGAAGAGATCAAGAAATTGTATGAAAACGGACAGATTGCCACTCAATACATTGATCTTGATGGAAACATTGCCCACGGGATGCCTTTCAACCCTAATAACTCATTATTTGGAATTGAAGGAGTTACCAGCCCATGCGGAAAGATCTACGGAAGAATGGGCCACCCGGAAAGATTTGCTGAAGGTCTTATGAAAAATATACCAACCGCGAATTATCACAACATATTCAAAAACGGTGTTGAATACTTCAAATAACAATACAAGAAAAATGATCGTCATCCATGGCGGTCATTTTTCGTCTTTAGGAGGTTTCTACGAAGAAGCTTCCAGTGTTTTCATGAAAGATGTAGATTGGAAAGTAGGTACATTGGACGGCTTTGATGATATTCTTTATGGTGGTTTCGGAGTCTTCGAAAATAAAGAAGAAATTGAAATTGTCTGGAAAGAATCACAGAAGTCAAAAGAAGACTTAGGTTTAACTGCCACCCGCGAATTTTATGAAAACAAAATCAGGCAGGGAAAGCCTTTCAACATAGAGCTGATTCAACAGAAATTAGATGAATTGACCGAAGGAAAAGGACAGACACTTTTTGAAATTCTGATAGAAATTATACAATCACATACCAATACTACGCTGAGATTAGAATGATGAGTAATGAGCAACGATTTTAAACCATTAAGAACAGTAAAGATTTTAAGATAAGTTAAGATTCATCAATGATGAATAAAGCAGCCTGCTTAATAATAGCTTCAGCTGTTCCCTTAACTATTCTTCACTCCTTACAAAATCTTAATGGTTCAAATAAAAATTCAGCATAGATTCCTATAAATTCAACGGTTGATGATCATTAAACAATTTTTTCTTAATACTTTTACTTCAACAAAACAGGAAATAACAAAACTGAATGAAGAAAATTATTTACGGGCTGTTCTTTGGTGACAGTATTACTTATGGAGAATATGATGGAGTTTTTGGCGGATGGGTAGATATTCTGAAAAGATATGCCCTGCAAAAGTTTCATGAAGGAAATGGAGATGAACTGATTCTCTTCAATCTTGGAATAGGAGGAGAAACTACAGAAGGATTACTGGAAAGAATTCCTCACGAATTAAGGGCAAGGAATTCAGCTGATGGAAATATCGTTTTTCTAAGCTACGGAGCCAATGATCTTGCGGTAAAAGATGGCGTACAAATCGTAGATCCTGAAAAATTTAGAAATAATATTAAAGAAGCTGTTTCACATGCCAGACGGTTTTCTAATAAAATTTACCTTGTAAGCATCCTTCCTTTCTCTCAAACAATAGATGGAGTAGTGGTTAGCTCGGGGAAGAAAAGAATCAATGAGGATGTAGTTATTTACAATCAGATTCTGAAAAATATTGCAGCCGAAGATGCTCTGACCTATATTGATTTCTATTCCGCTTTCCTGCTGGATAAAGAGATCTTGCTTTCCGCAGACGGTGTACATCCCAACGAAAAAGGCTACGGAATGATGGCCGAAATCGCAATCCCAATCATTGAAAAATATTTATAATGCCTCATTTATTTTCTTATGGAACCTTGCAGAAAGAACAGGTTCAAATGGAAACCTTTGGAAGACTTTTGCAAGGTGAAAAGGACATTTTATCAGGTTATAAATTGAATATGCTTGAAATTACCAATCCTGAAGTACTTCGGAAAAGCGGTCAGAAATACCATCCAGTAATTGAATTTTCTGGAAATGATGATGACCAGGTAGAAGGTGTGCTTTTTGAAGTAACAGAAGCCGAAATCCTTCAGGCAGACGAATATGAAGTAGACGATTATAAAAGAATTGAAACTGTTTTTAAATCCGGAAAAAAAGGATTTATCTATGTCGGGAAATAGTCATTGCAAGCAAAGCGAAGCAATCTCTTTTTTAATATTCAATAGGAGTGGGCTATAATCCAGAGCTTAGTCGAAAGAAGCCCGCTAACTTTATAAAAATATAAATCCATTGGGCTTTAGTCAAAACTTATAAAACTCCTGACATACCTCTGTCACAACCTGTCCTTATCTTTGCTCTATCATAAAGAATTAATAATGAATAACGTAAAAATAAAACCTTTTAAGGTAATCGGAATCTCGGTGAGAACAACTAATGAAAATGGACAGGCTGCCAAAGATATTCCTGTATTATGGGAAAAAATGATCAGTGAAGATATTCTCAATTCAATTCCGAATAAGATAGACAATACCATTTATTCCATCTATACAGACTACGAAAAAGACCACACAAAACCATACACTACAGTTCTCGGATGTGAAGTAGAAAACCTTGACACTATTCCGGAAGGAATGGTAGGGTATTCTTTTGAGGGTGGAGATTATCTGAAATTTACAGTAAAAGGAGATGTTTCAAAAGATTTGGTAATCAATGAATGGATCAAAATCTGGAATATGGATCTGGAAAGAATATTTACAGCCGATTTTGAAGTTTATGGGCAAAAAATACAAAATCCTTTAGATGCCGAAGTTGATATTTTCATCGCTGTGAAATAAAAAAAAATAAAATATTTCTAACTTTCAAAGAAAATCGAACTGAAGATGTGATATTCCCCTCCCCTGGAGGGGTGGCAAAAATTGAAATAATTTTTGACGGGGTGGTCTAAAACTTCCAGCTTCTTTCTCTCAGCTCAGCTAAAAAAATATTTCCCATACACCAGAATCCCCACAATCACAGATGCAATGGCGGTCAGCACAACAGCACCAGCAGCAGCATCTTTGATAAAGCCGATTCTTTTGTCAAAATCCGGTTGAATGATATCGCAGATCTTTTCAATAGCTGTATTAAAAATTTCGGCACTTAAAACAGCAAACGAAGCTATAAGAACCAATGCTGCATCCGTATAATTTAATTTTAAATAAAAAATGAGAAAGAGATTAACAAAGAAGGCCAGAAGCTCGATCTGGAAATTTCTTTCTGTTTTTATCATCATGAAAATACCCCGGAAAGCATTGAGAAAACTTTTATGAATAGGAGGTTTTTGCATGAATTATAAACTTTTTTCACAAATATAGGTTTTGTAATTGATAAAAAAATGAATCTTTGCAGAAATCAAAGTATAATGTCAAGGCTCAAAACAGATTAAGGATATTTGTGAAAAACTCCTCCATATTATTCTTTTCTTTATTGTATCTATTTATTATATTTGTAGAAACTTATTTTATAAATCTATGAAATTTATTATTTCAAGTGGTGAACTGCAGAAGGCTTTGCAAACTGTAAGTGGCGTAATATCAAGCTCTCAATCGAGACCGATTTTAGAAAACTATCTTTTTGAATTAGACGGAAATAATGTTACCATTACAGCATCTGACGGCGAGACAACTCTTGTTACTTCTCTGGAAGTAAAGTCTGATGATACAGGTAAATTTGCTGTTCCTGCTAAAATTTTTCAGGATTTTATCAAGACATATGGTGAACAGCCTCTCACATTTGTTGTAAAAGACAATGCCGAAGGTACTGGAAGCCAGCTTGAGATTTTAGATGAAAAAGATAATTTCGCAGTAGCATTAGATAATGCTGATGACTATCCTGAATTGCCGGAATTCGACGCTTCACAAAGTGTAACGATGTCGGCAGGAGTTTTGTCTGAAGCTTTGACAAACACACTTTTCGCTACAAGTAACGACTCTCTTCGTCCGGTAATGACTGGAGTTCTTTTCCAGTTTGGAGAAAACGAAACCAATTTCGTTTCTACAGACTCCCACAGATTAGTGGTGTACAAAAGAGCAGACCTGATGAATGCCGAACCGATGGAGTTTATCATGCCTAAAAAGCCTCTGAACATTTTCAAAAATATCCTGGCAAGTTCCAATGAAGACGTTACCATCGACTTCAATGAGAATATGGCTAAATTTACTTTTGGTAAGCATATTTGGATCTGTAGACTGATTGACGGAAAATATCCGAACTACACAGCGGTAATTCCAAAAGAAAATCCAAATGTATTGACGATCAACAGAAATCTTCTATTAGGAGCGATCAAAAGAGCATCTATCATGTCCAATAAATCTACCAATCAGGTAAGATTTAAGCTTTCCGGAAATATTCTTCACCTTCATGCAGAAGATACTGAATATGCAAACAAAGCAGACATGCAGATTCCTTGTGACTACAACGGAGAAGATATCAATATAGGATTCAGCTCTAAATTTTTAACTGAAATGCTGACGATTTTAGGATCTGATGATATCACTATGAAAATGTCTCAGCCTAACAGGCCGGGGATCATTGAACCTCTTGATGGTCTTGAAGAAAACGAAAATATCTTAATGTTATCAATGCCGGTTATCGGGTTGTAACAGTAAGATAACAAATAATAGAAAGCCGGAATTTTCCGGCTTTTGTTTTTATGGAATATTGGTAATTCCTGAAAGAATAGAAAATATGTTTTTTTAAAACACGAATTACACAAATTTTTTCACAAAAATCACAAATGAAAACCATACGGATCGTGTTGTTTGTGAAACATTAGAGCATTTGTGTTTAAAATACCTAATCATGGAAATAAAAATACAGTCTTATCATACCTCAGATTTTTCCTCGGAATTCAAGACAGAAAATTACAGTGTGATTTTGTGGAATGGTTCTGGTGTTTTCTCTGTAGATGATATCAACTATTCTTACAGTGGATACAATATTCTGTTTCTTTCTCCTTATCAGAAGATGAAACTGGTTTCGGAAACGGAGGAAAATATTCATGTACTTTTATTTCATGGGGATTATTACTGTATAGAATATCATAAAGAAGAAGTAGCATGCAACGGGCTTCTTTTCAATAATATTTATCTGAATCCGGGAGTTGATCTTTCGGAAGAGAACTACAACTATATATTGGAGCTTTTTAATCATATTCAAAAAGAAGAATCGGAGAAACATCCGTTCTCAGAATCTATTATCAAGACTTATATTCAGCTTATTCTTGCCATTGGAAGCAAACAAAAAAGCAGCATTGAAAACACTTTAGTTTCCAGCGAAAAATTTCCCAATAAAAATGCAGCCGAATTTCAGAAGTTGCTGGAATCTCATTTTAAAAAGGAAAAAGAACTGGCATTTTACAGTGATAAACTGAATATCACCAATAATACCTTAAGCAAGGTGGTAAAAAAAGAATTTTCCAAAACACCTACTCAGCTTATTAATGAAAGAATTATTCTGGAATCTAAAAAACTGCTGCATTTAACCTACAGGTCTGTAAAGGAAATTGCTTCAGAGCTTGGATTTGCAGATGAGTTTTATTTCAGCAGGTATTTCAAAAAATCCGTTGGTTGCTCTCCTAAAAATTACAGAGAAAAAGTAGGAATCTCTGTGGTGGCGAAAATGTCCATGTAATGTCCTCAAATATCTATGTTGGTACTGTAGGCATGTGAATACCTTTGGTAAAAATAAATCACATGAAAAATAACAGACTTTACCACCAACTATTACATTGGGACACTTACTTTTTCAATTTTCTCAGAATTTCAATTTTCATCGTTATGGCCTGGATTGGAGGCTTGAAAGCATTTCATTATGAAGCAGATGGAATTGTACCTTTCGTTGCCAATAGCCCTCTGATGAGTTTTTTCTACAAAAATGCAGACAATAAAGTCATTAATGAAGATCAAAAATTAGTTGCAGAATATACATTGTATAAAAATCCGGAAGGAAAGGTAATTCAAAAAAATATTAGCTGGAATGAAGAAAACGGAACATATACTTTTTCCTATGTTTTGGGAACAATGATTGTTGTGATAGGATTTTTGCTGCTTTCAGGAATCTGGTTTCCTAAAATCGGAGCAGTTGGAGGTGCCTTAACGTTTTTAATGTCACTGGTTACTTTGTCATTTCTGATTACCACTCCGGAAGTATATGTACCGAATCTGGGCGGAGATTATGCCACTCCTCAATATGGATTTCCTTATCTGTCCGGAGCAGGACGCCTTGTATTGAAAGATACGATCATGATGGCCGGAGGGCTCGTATTATTTTCGGATAGCCTGAAGAAAGTACTGAGACCATCCGATCAGTAGATTTTCGTATCAGAAGCATAAGATTAACGAAAATTTATTATCTTAAAGTGGCTTCTAAATTTCTCTATTTCTCAAAAAAACACGACATTTGTAGCTTGAAAATTCACATCCAAACGAGGTGTGGAATCTCAAATAAAAGTTTCAAAATAGAGCAGATGAAACCTTTGTGGCATCTGACGAATTAAATAAGTAGATAGATTAACAAATGAAAATATCAAACAACTGGCTGAAGGACTTTGTAAAAACGGAATCAAAAACTGAAAGAATCGGTGAATTCCTTACAGATATAGGTCTTGAGGTTGAAGGGATAGATAAATTTGAAAGTGTAAGAGGCAGCCTGGAAGGAATTGTTGTAGGTAAAGTACTTACCTGCGAAAAACATCCTAATGCTGACAAACTGAAGAAGACAACTGTAGACGTAGGAAACGGAAAAGTGCTGAACATTGTTTGCGGAGCTCCTAACGTAGAGGCAGGACAAACTGTTCCTGTAGCTGTTGTCGGAACAAAAATCTATGATAAAACCGGAAGCTTTTTTGAAATTAAAGAAGCAAAGATCAGAGGAGAGGTTTCTCAGGGAATGATCTGTGCAGAAGATGAACTGGGTCTTAGTGATGATCACGGAGGAATTATGGTGCTGGATGAAACAAAATATGAAGTGGGGAAAAACTTTGCTGATTATTTTGAGCTTACTAATGACGAAGTATTTGAAATCGGGTTAACACCGAACAGAACGGATGCGATGTCTCACTATGGTGTTGCCAGAGATTTGCATGCTTATCTTTCTACAAATCAATTGAAATCTCAATTTCATAAAGTTGCTTCTGAAGCTTTGAATAACGAGGGAACAAACGATTTCAAACTGGAAATTGAAGATACAGAATTGTGTCCAAGGTATATTGGTGCAGTGATTGAAAACGTAAAAGTAGCAGAATCACCATCTTGGTTAAAAGACAGATTAAAAGCGATCGGATTAAGCCCGATTAACAATGTTGTAGATATTACCAACTATATCCTTCATGGATACGGGCAGCCGCTTCACGCATTTGATGCAGATAAAATTGCAGATAAAAAAGTGAAAGTAGGGGTTGTAAAACCGGGAACGAAATTCACTACTTTAGACGGTGTGGAAAGAACACTGAATGGTTCTGAAATCATGATCAAAGACGGTAAAGATAAGCCAATGTGTATTGCCGGAGTATTCGGTGGTGAGAACTCAGGGGTATCTGAAGCTACCAAAACAATATTCCTTGAAAGTGCTTATTTCAACCCGATTGCTGTAAGAAAAGGAGCCAAAGCACACAGCTTGAATACAGATGCTTCTTTCAGGTTTGAAAGAGGAGTAGACCCAAACCTTACAAGAACGGCTATCACTCATGCTATTAAAATGATTCAGGAAATTGCTGAAGGAAAATTAGCAGGAGAGTTACTGGAAGAATATCCTAAGAAAATAGAAGATAATTATGTGATTATCAGATTCTCTAAAATTGAACAGATTTTAGGGACAAAAATTCACAGAGAAAAAGTAAAAGAGATCTTAAAAGCATTGGAAATTCAGGTTTTAAATGAAATTCCTAACGGTTTCGAAATCTCAGTTCCTGCGTACAGAGCAGATGTAACAAGAGAAATTGACGTTATTGAAGAGATCTTAAGAATCTACGGATACAATAAAATTGACGCTCCACAGAAAATTTCGTTTACCCCTGTTAAGCTAAGTGCTAACGATCAGGATGAACTTGAAAACAGCTGGGCAAGAGCTTTACAGAGTATAGGTTTCAATGAAGTAATGAACAACTCATTGACTTCTGTAAAAGATGAAACAGATGCTGTAAAACTATTGAATCCTTTAAGCGGTGATTTGGCATTCATGAGAAAGTCTTTACTGGAAGGACTTCTTCAGAATACAGTATATAACATCAACAGAAAGAATCAGGATATCAAGTTCTTCGAATTAGGAAAAATTTATCACAAAAAAGATAAATATGAAGAAAGAAAACAATTGGCATTATTGGTTTCAGGAAGAGATGTTGCAGAAAACTGGCTTCAGCCAAAATCAGCTGTAAGTTTCTATAACCTTAAAGCATATGTAAAAGTTTTGTTGGAAAGACTTGCTGTAGATTACAAAGAAGTGGCTCTTTCTGATGAAAGATTCTCTGATGCGCTGGCATACGAGGCAGAAGGTAAAACTTTGGTAAGAATAGGAAAAGTTGCCCCTGCTTTATTGAAAGACTTTGATATTGATCAGGAGTGTTTCTATGCAGAAATTGAACTGGAATATGCTCAGGAATTACGTTCTAAAAATGAATTGAAATTCAAAGACATTCCAAAATTCAACAAAATCAGAAGAGACTTGGCTTTATTAATTGATAAAACGGTAAATTATCAGGATTTATATCAGACGGCTAAAAAGAACAAATCTCCATTCATTAAGAATATTAATCTGTTCGATGTGTATGAAGGTAAAAATCTTCCTGAAGGCAAGAAATCTTATGCAATGAGCTTCGAGCTGTTAAACGAAGAAAAAACACTGGAAGAAAAAGAGATTACAGAAGTAATGGATTCTCTGATCAAAGCTTTCCAGAAAGAATTCAACGCAGAGTTGAGATCTTAATTATTGAAAATATATATTTCACAATAAAAGAAACGGACTTTTTTAAGTCCGTTTTTTGTTTTTAAAGGCTTAATAAAAATGTATTAAAATGTTCCGGCTAAAGCCAATTGAATATTGGTTTTAAGTAAACGGGCTCCCTTCGACTATGCTAACCCGTTCCTATGAATAGCATTTGTGATATTTGTGAGTATATTAGTGTTATTAGTGTTTAAAATGGAAGGTTTTGTATAAAAGCAATTATCCACTGCCTTTGTCACTCAGTAGCAGTCTCAGCATATTTTATAAACCAATTAGAATATAGATTCCTTGCTTTGCCCGGAATGACAAACAGGGGAATTTTATCGGAGATAAAATCTTTGCGCCTTAAACCTTTTGTATATTAAGAAATTCGCGTCTTTGCGTTTTATAACTTATAACTCTATAAATAACATCTTTTGACCGGAAAAATATTCAAAATATCAAGTGTTAAAGAATAATAAAATTCGTGGCAACCCGTTTAGATAATATAATTTCCGTAAATTTGGGTTAATTCAAAAAGTAAAAAATGAAAAATCTTTTTTTAAGTATATGTACTGCTGCAGTTTTGGCTTCATGTGGATCTATGACGAGCCCGTCTGCATCTAAAGTAGGAAAAGCTCAGCCTGCTCTTGCCAATACAAAATGGACATTGGCTGAAACGGTAAAAGGTAAGGTTCCAACATTAAATATTGAAGGAGAAAAGATCACTGGAAATGCGGGATGTAACAACTATTTCGGAACGGCTTCTATAGATCCGTCTACAGGCGGCTTTACAGCTGGACAGATGGGATCTACAAAAATGATGTGCAGCAACATTGGAGTAGAGCAGAACTTTATGGATATGATGGGAAAGGCTAATAAATATGTGATTTCCGGAAATACTTTAGAATTGTATAAAGACAATCTTTTACTATTGAAATTCACAAAATCAGAATAAAAAAACAAAAGGAACTCAATTGAGTTCCTTTTTTATGTTTAGAGTGTTATTAATCTTCCTCTTCTTCGTCGTACTTAGCCAACTCTTCGTCACACCATTTGAATGCTGCTTCTACTACTTTAGTAGCCTCGTCTGCCATTGTTTCTTCATCATCACCTTCAAGATCATCTAACCACTCAACTTCTTCTTCCTCAACGTTTAAGATAAATCTTGGATATTCTGTATGAACTACGAATAGATCCTCTGGAAATTCCGAATTATCTGCTAATAAAAACTTTGGTAATTTCATTTTTTTAATGTTTTAACTTTCTCAAAGATAAATAAAATTATTGACTTAAAATTACTTCAAAAACATTTTTGAAACTTTTTCAGCTTTTTTGCTTTCAGAATAATCGTAGAATCCTTCTCCTGATTTTACACCCAGTTTCCCGGCTGTCACCATATTTACAAGCAATGGGTTGGGAGCGTACTTAGGATTTTTGAAACCGTCATACATTACATTCAGGATCGCAAGACATACATCAAGACCAATAAAGTCTGCCAGCTGAAGCGGACCCATCGGGTGAGCCATTCCCAATTTCATTACCGTATCAATTTCTTCTACACCAGCCACTCCGTTATAAAGTGTTTCGATAGACTCATTGATCATTGGCATCAAAATTCTGTTAGCCACAAAACCTGGATAGTCATTCACCTCTACAGGAACTTTCCCTAGCGTTTTACTCATGTCATAAATAGCATCAAAAGTCTCTTTAGATGTAGAATATCCTTTGATGATTTCTACCAGTTTCATGATGGGAACCGGATTCATGAAGTGCATACCGATTACTTTATCAGCTCTTTTGGTAGCGGCAGCAATTTTTGTGATAGATATAGATGAAGTATTGGTTGCAAGAATACAGTTGGCAGGAGCCAGTTCATCCATTTGACCAAAGATCTTCAATTTAAGATCCATGTTTTCTGTAGCAGCCTCTACAATAAGATCAGCAGCTCCCACTGCATCATTCAGTGCCGTAAAAGTAGTGATGTTACCTAAAGTTTCCGCTTTTTGCTCCTCTGTAAGGTTTCCTTTTGCAATGATTCTGTCAAGATTGGTAGTAATGGTTTTTACACCTCTGTCCAAAGCTTCCTGGGATACGTCTACAAGGTTTACTTTAAAACCGCTTTGTGCGAAAGTATGTGCAATACCATTCCCCATGGTTCCCGCTCCGATAACTACAATGTTTTTGATCATTTTCCTTTATTTTTTATAGATAGTTAAATTTTTTACGTCTGCAAGTTCAGATTGTGTAACAACCGCTGTAGAATCAAAGAAAACATTGCCCACATTTTTGCTTTTCTTACTGTTGTTCTGGTTAGAAATAGCCGCTGTTAATCCTCTTACAAGACGATTTTTTTGATTCTTTGTAAGAAAATCTGTGCCTACATACAAGGTATATTCGCCTTCTCTGCCTCTTCCTTTTTGGATCAGAACTTCCATACTTTTGATTTGGCTTTTATTCTTAAAATCTTTCAGAAAGCTCATCACAGGCTTATCAGATGCAGGGCCACAGCAGACACTTCCGTAGCTTATCTGTAAATAATTCTGATTCTTTTGAGAATAAAAGAATGTAAAAGCAAATAGAGCCGTTGTTACTATTAATTTTTTCATGTTAAAATCGCTTTAAAAATAAGCTTAAAATTTTATTTATTAAAATATTCCCAGACTTCTCTGGAAATATCCGAAATCATCTTGCAGTTAACCGCATCTGTTTCCATTGAGTTACTGACAAATACAGCTAATGCATAATGTTTGCCATTCGGTAAAGTAATGATCCCAATTTCATTTTCTGCACCCGTTAAACCTGCATCATTCTTTCCGGAAGATCCCGTTTTTCTTGCCACGGGAGTGTTTTTCGGAAGCTGTTCTACCATTTTATTTAATCCGGTAGAGGTAGACCACATTACTTTCATCAGGTAATCTGTAGATTTTTTGGATAATAATTTTCCGTCATAGAACTTTTTAAGGACATCGACTGCAGAGTTTGTGGTGCTGTAATTTTGATACTGAACATTCCAGTCTTTATGCATGGCTTCTTCATTATATTTGATTTGAAAACCTTTCACTCCTTTAGAATCCATGAATTTCTGCACCGTTTGAGTACCACCCAATAATTTGAGAAGAATATCACAACCATTGTTATCACTTTTGGCAACCGTATATTCAATCACTTCACTTAATGGTATTTCTACATCTTTTCCGGCATATTGATCACGAAGTGGCGACCATGTATTTTCCAGTAAGTTTGATTTATTCAATTTGATTTTCTGATCCAGTGAAAGCCTGCCTTTATCAACAGAATTTAAAACTGCTGCTGCAATATGGAATTTGAATACACTTTGCATAGGGAGCTTTTTATCTGCGTTTTTATCATATTTAAAACCATTTTCAAAACCCAGAACAGAAACCCCTACCGTTGCTTTCTTGTTCTTAAGAATTGAACTTACTTTCTGTTCTAACTGAGATGTCTGAGCAAATGTAAATGCTGAGATCAGAAGAAAAAAGAATGTTGTTTTTTTCATAATCGTATCATTAAAAAAGCTCTCTTCTGAAGACCAAAAGAGAGCTGCAATTTAAGATAATTATTACTATTTCAATTCAAAATAATTCAGATTGGCACCATCATTTTCAAAGACGATTCTGATTTTATTTTCTCCTTTCTGAAGGCTGATATTTTTTGCTGAAACCGTTTTCCAGTTTTCATTTCCACCGGTAGATGCCAGCGATACTGTAGCTAAAACTTTTCCGGAAGCAGTTTCAATTCTTATTTTAGAATCAGCCGCCGCAGAATACCTGATGTCTAACGTATAATTTTTATCTCCTTTCGACTGGACTGTATACTGAAGCCATTCTCCGGTTTCTGTTTTCCCTACATAATATTGGTTCGTAACCTTGTCGTTACATTTATAAATATCCACTCCATCATTTCTCATTTGTTGCCCGGAGTTCCATTCTGATCTCTTAGCCGGATCACTTACCCAAAGATTAATGAAATCCTTATCCAGATACGCAGATTCCATTCTTCCCAAATCATATTCCGAAGCAAATATTCTTCCCGGAGCCTGATGGTTTCTGAACGGTTTTGTAGAAGCATCTGTAAGCTGTCTGAACATGGCATCAATCACATCTCTTTTAATCTCCGTATTGTTCAGCTTATAATTGTCGGCAATCTGTAGTAAAGCTTTTTTTGCATACTCTTTAGATGGTTTTTCACCGCCATTTTTCCAGTAATCCAATAGCTTTTCATACTCAGGAGTGATTTTTACATTGTTAATTCCGGCAATATTATCAATCTTTTTCATCGGCCAGAATGCATACCCGATATTGTGTTTACCCAAAAGCTGGATCAGTTCAGTAAACCAAACGTTTGAATTCTCACCAGTCTCACCAAGCCAGATTGGCATATTGTGCTTCTCTCTGAGATCCAGTGCGAATTTCAGCGTCTGATCATCATTGTAATTCCAGTATTTATGGAAGCTGAAAGCCATATTGTTATCCCAGATAGCCGGTAATCCGTTATAATTGTTTCCCCAGCCGTTTCCTTCAATGAAAATAATATGCTTTTTGTCAACCTCTCTGATGGCTGTTGTGATGTCCTTTTGAAGTTTCCAAAGCGGAGCATTAGACATTTCATCAGTACCGTTCGGGTTTTTTCCTGTGAAATTGATATTGGGTTCATTAATCAGGTCATAACCTCCAATCCATGGATTATCTTTATACCTTTCAGCCAATCTTTTCCATAATGCAACCGTTTTTCTCTGATTTTCTTCATTCGCCCAAAGCGATGGTTTAGACTTATCATTATCAGAGATATTGGCATCATTTCCCTGACCTCCCGGAGCTGCATGAAGATCCAGAATCAGGTATATTTTGTTATCTGTACACCATTGAAGAAGGTCATCTGTCATTTTAAAACCTTCATCCAGCCATGTATCTTTTCCTTTTGCAGGCTCTTTTTCAATAGGCAGCGTATAAAGATTGTAATGCATTGGCAGTCTTATAGAATTGAATCCGGCTTTGGCTAAAAAATCAATATCCTGCTTGGTAATTCCGTTTTTCAGATATGCTTTGTAGAACTCATTCATTCCGTCTTCACCAATTAATTCTGCAATTTTCTCCTTAATCTTATACTGAGGGCCTGCAAAATCAGCAGTTTTCAGCATATATCCTTCCTGAAGCATCCAACCACCAAGGCCAAGGCCTTTCAATTGAATGTTTTCACCTTTATCATTTACGATTTTCTGTCCTGAAGTCTTCAGTAATTGTGATGTCCCAAATTGAGACAATAAAACTGCGGATAATAGAATGGCTCTTTTCATAGTAGTTTTAATGGTTTAAATAATAGGGAAATATTAGAAATTATAGAGAATGCTGACATTACAAGATGAATCTGTATTCAGATCATTAATGATGTCAGATATCCATATATGTAAAACAAAATCTTTCAATATTGTATTGAATTATTTTCCAAATATATTGTTTTTTTAGTTTGAAAATGTTTTTTTATTGATAAATAAGCAATTATTAATGAAAAGTTTTTATTTGCTTATGTAAATTACTAAAGTAAAAGTACGAATAGATCAAATAAATCTACGGCTTCATCAAATCGATTTTTAATCGATTCAACCTTTGCTCACTCAATATAATTCATAGCCAAAAAGGAAACTTTGCGTTATAAAAATAGAAAATGCTATCTTATACTCCGTTTATTCTGATTATAAGATAGCATTGTATATATTGCTGTTAATACAATAGTAAATTTTTAGCTGATCAGTTTCATAATCTCTAAAGCCACTTTCAACGCTTCAGTACCGTCTTCAAGAGAAACCTCTACATTTTTGTCACCAGTGATGGCATCTGCAAAAGAATTCAATTCATCCAAAATAGCATTGTTAGGCTGTATATTCGGATATTCAAACAGGATCTGGTTCTTTTCTCCCTCAGCATTTTCAATGATCATATCAAATGGAGTAGGGTTTTCAGGAGCATCCTTCATTCTGATTACTTCAGCCTTTTTCTCAAGGAAATCAACGGAAATGTAAGCATCTTTCTGGAAAAATCTGCTTTTTCTCATTGCTTTCATAGAAATTCTGGAAGTAGTAAGGTTAGCCACACATCCGTTTTCAAACTCTATTCTTGCATTGGCGATATCCGGAGTTTTGCTTACTACACAAACACCGCTTGCGTGGATGTTTTTTACTTTGGATTTCGCAATGCTTAAAAGAATATCAAGATCGTGAATCATAAGATCCAATACTACAGAAACATCCGTACCACGCGGGTTGAATTCAGCCAGTCTGTGGATTTCAATAAACATCGGAGTGCTGATGTATTCCTTCGTAGCAATAAATGCAGGATTGTATCTTTCAACATGTCCTACCTGTGCTTTGATTCCTTTTTCCTGGCACAAACGAAGAATTTCTTCGGCCTGCTCAAGCGTCTGGGTTACCGGTTTTTCAATAAAGAAATGAAGCCCTTTTTCAATGGCTTTTAATGCATAATCATAATGATAAACTGTGGGAGTTACAATGTCTAGCATGTCAATCTGCTCAAGCAATTCATCAAAATTTTCAAAATATCTATACCCGAATTCGGCCTCTAGTTTCTTTCCGTTTTCAACATCTTTATCGTGGAAACCTACAAATTCATATCTATCTGACTGATTAAGAAGTTTTAAGTGTATTTTTCCCAAGTGTCCGGCACCTACCAAACCTGCTTTTAACATAGCTGTATTAAATTTTTGTAAATATAGTGAATGTACATTTATAAAATACATGACTTTTCACTTGGATATATTCAAGGTTGAGCACATTTATTCATTAAAGAAATTACGGTAAATTCACGGTCTGAAAAATAACGATGAAAAGAATAATTTTGATTTTACTCTTCTTTGCATTATTTACTGTCGGATGCATAGGAGATAGTCCATATGATCCGCAGGCTAAATGTGGAACACCTACAAATTTAACATTTGAAAAAGGAAGTAATACTCTTGCCTGGAACATGAACACCATGGGCGAAGGGTATTATGAAGTGCAGTATGGAGAACCTGGCTTTTCTTTAGGAAATGGGACAACAGTGGTTACCTACAAAAATTCCTATAGCCTCCCGCTCTATCAGAATAGTAAATATGATCTTTATGTAAGAAAAAATTGTGGAATAGACAATGGACGAAGTAACTGGGCGGGACCTATTACTGTTTTGGCAGGTAATACGACAACTTGTGTACAGCCAGCGTATGCAACTTATACCAAAACGACTTCCTCCGCACTTTCTTCTACTTTTGATGCTGCGGTATCCTGGGATAACGATGGCGTTTCTGCGTATGAAACTGTTTTGACGATAAGTTCTGCGCCACCTGCGAGTGGGCAATTAGCAATGACAGGCCAAAAAGCCATCTACACAGGATTAAGTAAAACCCAGAACTATAACTTTTTTGTCAGAAAAAAATGTGCTGATAATACCTTTAGCGCGTTTTACGGACCTTATCCTATAAAATGGAATTAAGAAACAAAAACAAAGCAGTCATTTTTTGATTGCTTATTTTTTGTGGATAATTCTTTGCTGCAATTTCTGAAATCTAATTTCTAATTTCTTACTTTTGTCAAATGCAGGATTCGTTTGTACATAAAGGAAAAAGAAAGATTTTAGTCGAGTATCTTCGAAACAGAATTGGAATTTCAGATGAAAATGTACTTCGGGCAATGAGTGAAGTTCCGAGACACCTTTTTATCGAAAGTATTTTTGAAGATTTTGCTTATGAAGACAGGGCATTTCCCATTCTGGCGCACCAGACTATTTCTCATCCTTCCACGGTAGCGGAACAGTCTGAACTGTTGAAGGTAAAACCAGGTGAAAAAGTATTGGAAATTGGAACAGGATGCGGATATCAAACTGCTGTTCTATTGGCTATGAAAGCTCATGTATATACAGTGGAAAGACAAAAAGATCTTTTTGATTTTTCTAAAAAGAAGCTTAGAGAGCTTCATTTATTTCCAAAATTCCAAAGTTTTGGTGATGGTTTTGCCGGGCTTCCTACTTTCGCTCCTTTTGATAAAATCATTGTAACCTGTGGGGCTTCCACATTACCGACAGAACTTTTAAAACAACTGAACGTCGGAGGAATAATGGTGATTCCATTAGGACCAACGGATGAACAGGTTTTATACAGATTCACAAAAGTAGGCCCTACAGAATTTGAAAAAGAAGAATTCGGAGCTTATAAATTTGTTCCGATGCTGGGAAATACCAATCAATAATTGTATCAATAGGAATAGAGTTTATTCCACTTTTTCATCAATAAAATTCATCTGATTTTAATCCAATTTTAAAATATTTTCGCCCATTTCGGAATGAAAATTGATAGAATTAAAATCCCTCGATCCTGAAATTTTTTCATCAAAGGAAAAATAAAATAGATACTGAACAGAACATTCAGATGAAAAGAAACAAATTTTTAATATTAAAGTTCAATAACCTTACTTTTTGCGAGTGAGGTTTTTTATTTACAATCATCAATCAACAATACAATGAAAGTTTTTATCAATAAAAGAATTCCCGAAACAGGAATTAAAATGCTGGAAGAAGCAGATCTGGAAATTATTTTTCCGGAAAAAGAAAATCTTTCTTACGAAGAGTGGCTTAGCTACTGTAAAAATACAGATGCCATTCTGAATGTAAGCGGAGACTTTAAGTATGATAAAAATTTCTTTGATACCTGCCCGAATATCAAAGCCATCGCTTTATATTCCGTAGGATTTGATCATGTAGATATTCAGGAAGCGACCAAAAGGAATATCCCGGTGGGAAATACCCCTGATGTTTTGAGCAGGGCAACTTCAGATGTCGCTTTTTTACTGATGCAGTCTGTGGCAAGAAGAGCAAGCTATAATTTCCAGAAAGTAAAAGATGATAACTGGGGAGCCTTTGATCCTTTACATGCATTGGGACAGGAATTGTACGGAAAAACACTTGGGATTTTCGGACTGGGACGTATTGGTTATGAAATGGCTGAAAAGTCAAAGAAGGCTTTCGGAATGAATATCATTTATCACAACCGCCATCACAATGAAGAAGCCGAAAAGGAATTGGGAGCAGCCTATGTTTCTTTTGAAGAACTGATCAAAAACTCAGATGTATTGAGTATACATGCTAATTTCACTTCTGGGCAGAAAGAATTATTTAATGAGTCCATATTTGAGCAGATGAAACCCAATGCTATTTTTATCAATACAGCCAGAGGAGGTTTTCATAATCAGAAAGATCTTTATCAGGCACTCGTTGACAAGAAAATATGGGGAGCCGGTCTGGATGTTACCAACCCGGAACCTATGCCGGTGGACGATCCTATTCTTGGGTTATCCAGCGTTTGTATCCTGCCGCACATAGGTTCGGCAACAGTTGAAGCCCGAAATGGGATGGCGAGACTGGCAGCAGGAAATATTATCGCCTTTTCAAAAAACGAGAAAATGCCAAATTGTGCAAATCCTGACGTTTATTCTCATCAATCATCATAACTTGGAATTATTTTTGTTCTGATTATATAAACCTAAAATCTTAAATAGTATGGCACCAGAGAAAAATAGTAATGAACAAAACAAGAGGTTAGAACAGATGGATTATAACCCCAATGAAGATATATTTAAGAGAGAAAAACATATTTCGCTCGATGGAGACGGGAACCCTATTCTGGACGAAGATTTTGATGATGATAAAATTGATAAAGGCTTAGATATTCCAGGTGCTGAAGATGATGATGAAATGGAAGAAATAGGAGAGGAAGATGAAGAAAATAACTACTGGAGTCTCAGCGATAATGAAGATGATCATGAAGAAGAAAATGATGATGTTTTAACCTAAACTTTGACGATACAAAAACCAGCCTTATTGAATTTCAGTAAGGTTTTTTTATGTTGAATAACAACAAATTTTAGTAATGGCAATTCCCCTCCCTTGGAGGGGTGGATTCAAAAATTTAAAGAATTTTTGAAGACGGGGTGGTTCCATAGTGACGTATAATAAAATCCTGCAGTTCCTTCATCACAATATTCAGACTATTCTTTACATCAAAATCACTGATTCTGAAAACCAATAGTCCCAAAGATTCAAGATATTCCTCTCTTATCCTGTCATAAACTTGTTTCTCATCATGGCTTGAACCATCTATTTCTATAATGAGCCCCAGCGTTTTCACATAGAAATCAACAATATAATTTCCAATAATTCTTTGTCTGTCAAAATCAATCCTATGAAATTTTTTTGCAAGGACTTTTTTCCAGAATATAACCTCACCCAAAATCCGGGCTTTGCGTTTTTCTTTTAATAATACCTTTAAATGGGGATTGTAGGGTAGGTTCTCAACGAAATTCCTACGGATCGGAATTCCGTTGATGACGGTAAGGATTTCTTTCATGATTGTGCTGTTTTTTGACCACCCCGTCTTCCAAAGTTTTTAACTTTGAAATCCACCCCTCCAGAAGAGGGGAATTCAGGTGTGTATTTTCAAATATAGTATTTAATATCAAATGGTGGTTGATTTACAGATTAGATAATTTTGCCTAAACCCTAAACCCTAAACCCTAAACCCTAAACCCTAAACCTTAAACCCTCACTCATTCTTCCCTTTCCCCTTGCCTATATTTCCTATTTTGAATATCTTTAAGACTTCAAACATTGTTTAAAACATAGACCTTTAAATAGTAATATGACATTCCAAGAACAGATACAGCAGGGGATTCCCAGTCAGCTGCCACAGCCAAAACCATACGAAACCAATATCAACCATGCTCCGAAGCGTAAAGAAATTTTAGGGGAAGAAGAGAAAAAACTGGCATTGAAGAATGCTTTACGTTATTTTGAACCTCAGTTTCACGCAGAACTGATTCCTGAATTTAAGCAGGAACTGGAAGATTACGGAAGAATTTACATGTACCGTTTCCGTCCGGATTATGAAATGAAGGCAAGACCTATCACAGACTATCCCGGAAAATCTGAGCAGGCAAAAGCTATTATGCTGATGATTCAGAATAACCTGGATTATGCCGTGGCACAGCACCCTCATGAACTGATTACTTATGGTGGAAATGGAGCGGTTTTCTCAAACTGGGCGCAGTATCTGCTGACGATGAAATATCTGTCGGAAATGAATAATGATCAGACATTGGTGATGTATTCAGGACATCCGATGGGATTGTTTCCGTCTCATAAAGATGCACCAAGAGTTGTTGTAACGAATGGGATGATGATTCCAAATTATTCGAAACCGGATGACTGGGAAAAATTCAATGCATTGGGTGTTACCCAGTACGGGCAGATGACGGCAGGAAGTTACATGTATATCGGCCCGCAGGGGATTGTTCACGGAACAACGATTACGGTATTAAATGCTTTCAGAAAAATTAAAAAAGAACCAAAAGGAGGGCTTTTCGTTACTTCAGGGTTAGGTGGAATGAGTGGAGCTCAGCCCAAAGCAGGAAATATTGCAGGCTGTGTTACGGTATGTGCAGAAGTGAATCCAAAAATTACTAAAATTCGTCACGATCAGAAATGGGTGAATGAAATTCATGAAAACCTTGATGAACTGGTAAAAAGAGTAAGAGAAGCGCAGGCTAATAAAGAAACCGTGTCTTTGGCTTACCTTGGAAATATTGTAGAAGTTTGGGAGAAATTTGATCAGGAAGATGTAAGAATAGACATCGGCTCAGACCAGACTTCACTTCACAATCCTTGGGCAGGTGGTTACTATCCTGCAGGACAAAGCTTTGAAGAATCTAATACCATGATGGCAGAAAACCCTGAATTATTCAAAGAAAAAGTTCAGGAAACATTAAGAAGACATGCTGCAGCCATCAACAAACATACAGAAAAAGGAACGTATTTCTTCGATTATGGAAATGCCTTTTTACTGGAAGCTTCCAGAGCCGGAGCAGATGTAATGGCAGAAAACCCTACATTAGGAAGAGAATTCAAATATCCGAGTTATGTGCAGGATATTATGGGACCTATGTGTTTTGACTATGGTTTCGGGCCGTTCCGTTGGGTATGTTCCAGCGGAAAGCCGGAAGATCTTCAGAAAACGGATGATATTGCCTGCGCAGTATTGGAAGAAATGGTGAAAAACTCTCCTGAAGAGATCCAGCAGCAGATGAAAGACAACATCCAGTGGATCAAAGGAGCACAGGAAAATAAACTGGTAGTAGGCTCTCAGGCAAGAATTCTTTATGCAGATGCAGAAGGAAGAATGAAAATTGCCGAAGCCTTCAACAAAGCGATTAAAAATGGAGAAATAGGACCTGTAGTATTGGGTAGAGACCATCATGATGTTTCGGGAACAGATTCTCCTTACAGAGAAACTTCCAATATTTACGACGGATCAAGATTTACAGCAGATATGGCTATTCACAACGTAATTGGTGACAGTTTCCGTGGAGCTACCTGGGTTTCCATTCACAATGGAGGCGGAGTAGGCTGGGGAGAAGTGATTAACGGAGGTTTCGGAATGCTGCTGGACGGAAGCGATGATGCCGACAGAAGATTAAAGTCTATGCTTTTCTGGGACGTCAACAACGGAATCTCAAGAAGAAGCTGGGCAAGAAATGAAGGCGCTGTTTTCGCCATTAAAAGAGCTATGGAAGCAGAGCCGAATCTGAAAGTGACGCTTCCGAATTTTGTGGATGAAAATTTATTGTAATATAAAAACAAATAATTCAAAAGAAACGGGCTTTAGCCCGTTTCTTTTGTGTGTAATATAATTAATTGGCTTTAGCCGAAACTTAAAATTAGGCTTTAGCTAAAGCATTTTGTATTTTTCTTTTTTTATATTGGGCTAAAGCCCGATGCTGTTAATGTTCTTATACATTAGGTAAAGCTCTTTTTAATATTGTTTTAGCATCTTCATCAATGTTTAAAAACTCTAATGCTTTAAAACGATAAGTGTTAGATCTAAGAGATAGCAACTCTTCAATAACACTCATTAAGCCTTTATTGTTATATAATAAAATTGTTTTAGAATAATCTTTTTCATTTATTATTTGATCAAGAAGAGTGATTCTTTCATTATAAATATCGTTTATATTTAGTTCGTTAATGAAGGTATTTAGATGACTTTCTGCCTCATGAAAACTATTACCTTTCTTTACATGCGACTCTGAAAATTTGTAATTTATATTTGATGATAAAAAATTAGATGCCTGAGTTATTTTATTTCTGTCCAGAAGAGTGATAACTTTATTCTCTAATTCTTGTAAATCAATAGTTTCTTTTTTATATTCTGCATATTTTTGTACAAAGTCCTTTATTAAAAATAAATTTTCAATTTCAGCAACTGAATAAGAGAATATATTTTCAGTTTCAAACTTATCTATTTGTTCTTGAACTCTAAAATCTCTATCAATAAAACCTATTGCTTCAATATTTTTATTGGGGATTTTATTAAATGAACGAACATAGTTAATTACATCTGTACAACTTGAAAGAGGAATAATTGTGTAATTAGGAAATAATATTTCAAATATTTGTATATCTAGGCTATCTTTTTTCCCTTCACAAAAAAGTATTTTTTTTCTGCTTCCTAGTAATTTCATTAAAAGATTTTCAGGAATATCATTTTCCGGGATACCTTCTATATCCCATCTTATTGGATATTTGAAATCTCTAATCCAATACTTTTTTGCTTTTCTAGACGATGCAAAATCCAAATCATGAGTTAGGTATACAAAAATACATTCTTGTCTTAAGTTTTCTAACATATCCCAAAGCTTATTAACGATAACTTTATGAAGATACATCTCAGGTTCATCAATAATTATCATAGAATTTGTATTAGAGAGTAAAACACGTCCAATTAAAAATAGAATAATTTTTTCTCCATCACTCATTTTATAAGCAGGATATTGACTATTACCAACAGTGTCTTTAATAAGGATCTCATTATTTTCGCTAAAAAACATCTCTCTATGCTCAATCAATGAATTCCATATTTCAATTGCTTTATCTAGTTTACTATGTAAATCATTTTTATTTACATTAACATCATTTTGAAAATTATCACAAAATACATTTCTTTTATGAGCTCTTTCGGCTATTAATGCTTTTAATACATATTTGTATTCAGAAGAGTATTTTCTAGTTTCATCGTAAGGGATGTCATCTGTCCGAGAAGCATTATATGTTGTCTTACTGTCAATATAGTTATTTTGATACTGATTATATTCTTTAGTAGAACTATTAAAGTTAGGTATATTATCAAAAGTTGGGATAATTAATAATTTTTGTGCTGAAATAACGATACCATCTCTTTCATTAATTATTGACTTCAGACTATTTGCAAGTGTGGATTTTCCAGAGCCATTTGCTCCGACAACTACAATGTTTTCTGTAAAAAAATCTAAATCTTTATAAAATTTATAAGTGATAAGAGCGTCTACAGCATCAAGTGGCTTTGAAGTACAATAATATTTTAAAGGTTCGATGTCGATTGTTTGATTTTCAATGTTTAAAAAATTTATAATATCAGTTGTATTTAGTGTAGCAATAGTATTATTTACTTTATCATAAAAAGTTTCAGGAATAATATCTTCATTTAAATCTGTGTTAATCTTATTTAAATAACTTTCAGCAAAGGTTAAATTTTCGATATACTTTAAAATTACAGGATCTTGTGAATTTAGAGAATTAATTTTTTCTTTAATTATTTTTAATTGATCTTGTTTTTCAATAATCAGATTTGTTGTTATTTCTTTAATCATAAATTTAATTGAATTTTATTGTTAAATATAAAAAGCTAATAATATATTCATTTCCGTATTTTCACGGAAATTTTATCAAACATAAACTACATGATTTTTAAAACCTTACGGTTTCCCGTAATTAAAAACTCCCAACCTCAAAAGACATCCATTTGTAACCTTCCAACCCCTCCAAAACTCTAAAACAATAGCAAAGCAAATCACCCGAATCCTAGGATTATTAAAAGCAAATATGTTTGTAACATCCCAACACCGCAGGAAACCTAAAACAATAGTAACATCTTGCTAATATTTCACATGCCTTCCAACCTTTTCTTTCACCAATGCATCTTTATAAGAAAAGACATTCTATGAAAGTAACGGTACCAAACCCCTGTCATGAAAATTGGAACACCATGACGCCTGATGAAAAAGGAAGATTTTGTTCGGTCTGTTCCAAAACGGTAAGAGATTTCAGGAAATCTTCGGATGATGAGGTGATAGAGGTTTTTACCAGTGCTTCGCAGGAAATCTGCGGAAATTTTAATCCATCACAGCTCAACAGAGACTTGAATTATTCTTATATGAATACGCTGTTGGTGAAATTTGCTGTTGGTTTTATGCTGACAACGGGAGGAATTGTTACGGTGAATGCACAGCAAAAGTCTGCTAATGACATCTTAAAAACAAACGAGATACAAGCCATATTCTTATCTGAATTCAATAACCAGCAAGATCAGAAATTGTTTGGGTCAGTTTCAATAATACCTGCTAATGCTTTATTAGACAACAAAGAAAAAGAAAGAAAAGAAATGGCTGCAAAATTATCAGGGGTAACGGTTGGTCAGTCTCCTAAAGAGAATAATAGTATACGTATTGGCAGGGCTCCATCAAGCGGAGCAGCATACCAGCCTATGTACATTGTAGATGGGAAATTAAGTAATTATGAAAAAGTAAAAGCACTGGATCCTAATCTGATAAAAACAATGAATATTCTGAAAGGAGCTTCTGCGTCTGCAAAGTATGGTGAAAAAGCCAAAGATGGAGTAGTGGTGATTACTACTAAAAAGAAAAGAAAGATTTAATTATCTTAGAGGATAAAAGAGATAACTATGAAACTAACCATACCCAACCCTTGTCATGAGAATTGGGAAAAAATGACAAGCGATCAGAAAGGAAAATTCTGTTCTGTTTGTTCTAAAACTGTAACAGATTTTACAAGCTATTCGGATGAAGAACTTTTAATGAATTTTAAGGCTGATAAAAAGGTTTGTGGAAGATTTACAGATCATCAGCTAGGGCGGAATTTAAATTTTTCATTAGCCAGTAAATTTGCATTAGGACTGTTGGCAACAAGCGGAGTGGTAACTACTGCCAAAGCACAGGAATTGAAAGATGGAGAAGTAAAAAAAGTAGATTTTAAAAAAGGGTTCCAGGGAGTAGAAGTCATCAATAAAACCTTAAATAAAACCATGTGGCTGGGGATGCCAAGTAAGGAAGATATTGAGTCAACACAACCATTGATCTTTCTGGATAATAAAAAAATATCTGAAGAGAGAATGAAAAAAATAGACGGAGATAAAGTGAAAAGCGTAAAAGTACTTTCAGGCGAGGGTGCTGCTAAATTGTATGGTGATAGAGGTAAATATGGAGTGATTTTGATTGAAAGTAAAAAATAAAATCGTTGAAAAAATATACCGCACACTATCAAAAAAAAGACTTGGTTTTGGTATCGGACATTCAGCATGAAATCGGAAGGATAACGGAAACCAGAAAATTGTTTCAATATGAGGAATATATTGCTTTAGACTCGAAAAAATATACTATTAAGAATGTCGGATTTTTAAAGAACGATGTAGAGCTTTTTGATGCTGATACAGTAGATTTCTTCTCCTTAATGAAAATGAAATATTATCAATTTTATTGGAGATAAAATCCTTGCCTCTTAAAACTTGATATTTTAAATGTCAATTTGAGTCTTTGCGTTTTACAACGTTCATTTTCTATTGAGATTGCTTCACCTTCGGTTCGCAATGACAGGGTAGCGTGAAATTTTATCGGAGATAAAATCCTAGCGCCTTAAAGCAGTCTATTTTAAATATCATTTGCGCCTTAGCGTTTTCCAACATCAATAAAAAAGAGGCTGTCTCAAAAGTCAAACAATCTGGCTTTTGTCATTGACTGCGTCGAATCTTCGATTTCTGACGAAGGAAGAATCTCATTTATAACCAAACATATGAGATTCTTCACTACATTTCAGAACTTTGTTCGCAGACTTTCAGTCTGTGTTCAGAATGACACTTTTGAGACAGCCTCTTTTATTTTTTTTGAACCATTAAGAACATTGAAGTTGTTAAGGTAAGTAAAGGAAAAACATCGAAGATGTTTTAAAAAGCCTTATGTTTTATCTTAATATTCTTAACCATTTAATTTTTCTTAATGGTTTAATATGATTTATTATTTCACAGCGGCAATAGCTGCTTCATAATTCGGTTCCTGAGAAATATCCGGTACCTGCTCTTCATAGATGATCTTTCCTGAAGGGTCTATTACTACAACCGCTCTGCTCAGAAGTCCTTTCATTGCAGAATCTACCAGTTCCACACCGTAATTCCATCCGAAATCTGAACGGAAATCTGAAAGCATTACCACGTTTTTGATTCCTTCAGCACCACAAAATCTTTTCTGGGCAAACGGCAAATCCTTAGAAATACAAAGCACTACTGTGTTAGGAAGATTCCCAGCATCTTCATTGAAATGATGTACAGAGGCGGAGCAGACACCCGTGTCTACACTTGGAAAGATGTTCAGAATAACATATTTTCCTTTGTAAGAATCCAGTGTCTGGTCATTCATATTCACATCTGTAAGGGTAAATTTAGGAGCCGGTTTATTCAGAGCCGGTAATTTGGCGTAGGTATGAACTTCTTTTCCGCCCATTAAAACAGTATTGGTCGCTTTAGATTTTTGAGCAAAGCCCACCACAGAGAAAAATAGCAGTGTGCCGCAAACTAATTTTGAAAACATGAAATTTATTTTTAAGCTAAATTATTCTTTTTTTAGGAGCTGAGATTAATTTTAATTCAAATAGATCGAATCTATTGTCAGATTGTTTTTTTCAAAACATTTTACCTCTACCTTTATATTACAAAATATAGTTGTTTCAAAGGTGTCATTCTGACGAAAGGTAAATAATTTAAATTTTGAAATAATCTCAAACTTGTCACATAAAAAAACAGAAAGATTTATGAGTTCAGAAAATACAGCATCATTCCATCACATTTTTAAAGCAGAAAACGAAATTCCGGAAGAGTATAAAGTTCCGGTCATTCATCAGAGAACTTATCTTCTGAATGGCGAACTGGTAGAGTGGAAAGGAGATGTCACGGAAATTTATTCCCCTGTATGTATTCCTACAGAAAACGGATTGGAAAGAAAACTTTTGGGTAGCATCCCGAATATTGGCCCGAGTGAAGCAATGGAAGTTCTTGAAGCTTGTGTAAAAGCTTATGATAACGGATTGGGTGAATGGCCTACCATGTCTGTAGAAGGACGTATTAAGTGTATGCAGAAATTCGTGTACCTGATGATCCAGCAGAGAGATCTGATCATTAAGCTGCTGATGTGGGAAATTGGAAAAACATTGGCAGATTCTACAAAAGAATTTGATCGTACCGTAGATTATATTAACCAGACTATTGATGCACTGAAGGATTTAGACAGGGAATCGTCTCGTTTTCAGCAGGCAGAAGGAACCATTGCACAGATCAGAAGAGCTCCGCTTGGAGTGGTTTTAAGTATGGGGCCGTTCAATTATCCTCTGAATGAAATCTTTACAACATTGATTCCAGCTTTGATTATGGGAAATACCATTCTGTTTAAACTTCCAAAGCATGGTGTGCTGGCTCATTATCCTTTACTAAATGCCTTTAAAGAAGCCTTCCCGAAAGGAACAGTGAATACATTATACGGAAAAGGATCAGAGATTATCACCCCGATTATGGAGAGCGGAAAAGTGAATGTACTGGCCTTTATCGGATCAAGTAAGGTGGCTAACGGATTGAAAAAACTGCATCCGAAAGTGAACCGCTTAAGAGCTATTCTAAGCCTGGATGCTAAAAATGCTGCCATTGTTACTAAAAATGCCAATCTGGATGTAGCGGTGAGCGAATGTATTTTAGGGGCGCTTTCTTTCAACGGACAACGTTGTACGGCCTTGAAGCTTATATTTGTTCAGAAAGAAATAGCCGAAGAATTTACAAAGAAACTGAGTGAAGCGGTTTCTGCTTTGAAAGCTGGCTTGCCATGGGAAAAAGATGTGAAGGTAACCCCACTTCCGGAAATTAATAAGCCTGCGTATCTGAAAGAATGCATTGACGATGCTTTACAGAAAGGCGCTTCGGTTTTAAATAAGGATGGAGGATATACCGACGAATCTTTTGTCTTCCCGGCAGTGGTTTATCCGGTAAACAGTGATATGAAATTGTATCATGAAGAGCAGTTTGGTCCTGTGATTCCTGTAGTTCCGTTTGAAGATATAGAAGAGCCGATAGATTATCAGGTGAATGCTTCACATGGGATGCAGGTAAGTATTTTCAGTGAAGATCCACGGGAAGTTGCTAAGTTGATTGATCCGTTTGTTAATCTTGTGAGCCGGGTTAATATCAACTGTCAGGCACAGCGTGGTCCGGATGTATTTCCTTTTACCGGAAGAAAAGACAGTGCGGAAGGGACGCTTTCTGTTTTTGATGCACTTCGTTCATTCTCAATTCGATCACTGGTAGCAGCAAAACTAACAGAATCTAACAAAGAGTTACTCAATACCATCGTCAGAGAACATGATTCTAACTTTTTAAGCACTGATTACATTTTCTGATTCCTGTACTGTTGAATTTAACATAAATAAAAATCCTCATTAAACTGCTTTGTTTTTTGAGGATTTTTTTAACTTAATAGCGGAATTAGAGTTTGTGTTATAATAAGATGATGTTTTTTATGAATATCATCTAAGGATCAGTGTGTAAATCATGTCTTCACCGGAAAAAGAATTTTTAGAGAAAATTGAAAAGCACAAGGGTGTTGTTTTCAAGATCTCTAAAATGTATATGGATAATAAGGACGATCAGAATGACCTCTATCAGGAGATCATTTACCAGGCCTGGAAATCATACGGTGATTTTCAAAAGAGAAGTGATTTCTCCACATGGCTGTACAGAACTGCTCTTAACACAGCAATAGTTTTCCTGAGAAGTGAAAAAAAACGTAGTTTTATACAGAATCAGAATGTGGATGGTTTAAGCGCCAGACAGGAACCTTATAATGATACGGATGATATGAACATGAAGCGGATGTATGAAGCCATTCATCAGTTGAGCCCCATAGATAAAGCTCTTATATTTTTCTTTTTGGAAGGGTTTTCGGGTAAAGAAATAGCGGTACAGCTCGGAATTACAGAAGTGAATACCCGGGTAAAACTTAAAAGGGCAAAAGAAAAACTGAAAGAGATCATTACCAGACAGGAGACAGGTTCCATTTAATTGATAAAACTATGGAGTTAGAAAACTTTAAAGAGCTTTGGAATAAAGATACAGGACAGGAATCCCCTGAAATTTCTCTGGAAAAACAGAAGGAAATACATTCTCCGTTGCAAATGCTGAAGGTGAATATGCAGACAGAGTTTTGGCTGATGATTGTAACGCTGCCTATGCTATTCACTGGTTTCCCATTTGCTTCTACGGATTCTAATATAAAAATTATATCAGCATTTGTCAGCATTCTGACTCTTGCCATTATCGTTTATTTTTATTCACGGTTTCTGAAACTTTACAAGCTGCTTCAGAAAAACAGTATTAATACAAATTATGATTTGTTCAACCTTAAAACACAGTTGCTCATATCAAAAGAGATTTATATTTCATATTATATTTCCTACATTCCTCTTGGATTTCTTCTTTCATTGATCAAAATTAATTTCCATTTTGATATGGAATATAACCTGGCTATCTTCGGAATAAGTCTTTTAATTACCTTATTATTGATCGCTTTTATTATCAGGTATTGGATGTATTATATGTACGGAAGATATATTGATGATGTGGTACGCCTTGTAGACGAACTGAATGGACTTGAAGTAAGCCCTAGAACAGAAAAGAAAAAAACATGGTTTGAGCGCTCCCAGAAGTTTTTCATGAATAAAATGGGCATTAAAGGAAATATACTGAATACAGTGATCTGGTTTGTATCCATGTATTTTGTGATCATTTTATTTCTGACAGTGGTTCTTCTGATCATCATTATTGTAGGAGCAAAGCTTGATTTTCTGGATATCGGATCATTGCAGAGAGCTTTAAATAAACTAAATTAGGATTTTAATTTCCAATATATAAAACCTGATCATATTTTGTTATTTTTTTTTATTAAGAAATTGTAACATTTCATATTTTATTCTACTAACTGTGAAAAATGTGAAATAAATATGAAAAAAAACACTACTATTATTAGAGCCATTGCTTTGGCCTTAGTTATTACGATTTTACCAGCTTCTTTGGCAAAAGCCCAAAACAGAGAAAATACAGAAATTTCAGTTAAAAATCTACCTGTAATTTCTGTTTCATCAGGAATGGGAATTTTTAATGCAGACTTTAGTAAGTCGAATATTTCACCGGATTTTTTGATAGGGCATTTGGGAGAATGGTTAGGTACAAATGGAGACCATTCCTATAAGCTTATTAAAGAAAGTAAAGATGAACTTGGAATCAGGCATTCAGTTTATGAGCATTACTATAAAAATATTAAAGTAATGGATGATATGATTTTGATTCATGATAAAGCTGGAAAGGTAATCCATGTAAATGGCGAAATTATTACTGATATTGATTTATCCGCGGGGCAAAAGCAATTGGCTCCACAAAAAATCAAATCTATCATCATTACTGATCTCCATTCGGAAGGTAAGGTCAAGATTTCTGATATTGAAAAAGTTCTTACAAAAGTAAATAAAGGGAGAAAAGCTGCGATGTATTATACATCCAAAGTAGAGGCACTTTCTTTTAAACCATTAAAAGCATTTACCTATTATATAGATAATGCAACAGGAACTATTGTTAAGAAAAACTCAAGAGTTCACGATACAGATACTCCTTCTACAAGTACAACATATTATAAAGGAAGCCAATCCATTACTGTTGATTCCTATAATGGGCAGTTTCGTTTGAAGGATAATGCCAGAAATATCCATACTATGAATGGAACCAATCTGGATGTAGATACAATCAGTGGTGGAATTATTAACGTAGAAGAATATCTCAATCCTGTTGCAAACTATACAGATGATAATACAAAACCTGCAGTAGAGGTACATTGGGGGATGAAGAATGCTTATGATTATTATATAGCAAGACATAACAGAAATAGCTATGATGGAAATGGTGCCAAAATAGATAACTACTATAATTTTGATTTTGGCGGTTTTACAGGTGGCGCCAATGCAGCAGCTTTGGATACCCCTTTATATGGAGGTATAGTTTGTATGCTGTATGGTAACGGGAAAATTTTTGGAGGGCTATTGACATTAATGAATCCCGTGGTAGGCTTAGATGTTGCCGGGCATGAATATTCTCACTTAATTATTGGAAGAAACGGATTGGGAGGATTAAACTATCAGGCAGAATCCGGTGCTATCAATGAATCCATTGCAGATATGTTAGGAACAGCTATCGAATTTTATTCAGGAATTACTCCTAACTGGACAATAGGTGAAGGAATTCCTACACCCAATTTCCTGGATCCTTCTCCAAGTCCCTATATGAGAGATATGTCTAATCCTAATAATGTAAATTCCAACCCCCAGCCTGATACTTATATGGGAACAAACTGGGTAGATACAGCAGATACAAGTGATACGAATGACCATGGAGGAGTTCATACCAACAGTGGGGTAGGAAATTATTGGTTCTACCTTCTTTCACAGGGCGGTTCAGGTACGAACGATATTGGAAATGCCTATAATGTTTCAGGTATTACTATTGAGAAGGCAGAAAAGATTATCTACAGAGCTCTGATGAATTATATGACACCGAATACAACATATCTGGATGCTTATAACGCAACCAAGCAGGCCGTTACAGATCTGTATGGTGCAGCAAGTAATGAACAGCAGCAGAATGTAAATGCCTGGTATGCTGTAGGAATAGGAAACGGTGTATTATCAACGGCAGAAGCGGTACATACAGAGGATAAGCAATTAAAAATATATCCAAATCCTGTTAAAGACGGAGTGTTTACTATCGAAAATAATAAGGGTGAAGCTTCTGTTGAAATATTTGATGCATCAGGAAAATTAGTAAAATCTGCACAGAAATTGAATCAGGGAGCCAATACAATTTATTTAAATGGAACTCAAAAAGGAATTTATATTTTAAAAATTAATTCAAACGGAACTATTATTTCTACTAAGAAAATAATTGTTGAATAAAATTAAAATAAGAATGTAACATTTTTACTTTTTTTCTACTAACTGTTGAAACCAAAAATAGAAAGAGAAATAATATATTTTAAAAATTTATTAAATATAAAATTTAACAAAAATTATTTAGAATACATATTCTCCTGGAGAAAATAGTAAAATAAAAAAACACATAATGAGGCCTGGCAGATATTTCTGTCGGGTTTTTTTATTTCTTTTGTAAAAATACTGTAACAATTTTTTTAAACGAAAACTAACTCTATAGAGTAAAAGCCCATGACCTCATTAGAACAAGAGTTTATAAGTCAAATTGAACAGCATAAAGGAATCCTATTTAAGATTTCTAAAATGTACATGACTGAAAAGGATGACCGTGATGATCTTTTTCAGGAGATCACCTATCAGCTCTGGAAAGCATTTCCCGGTTTCAGAGGTGAAAGCGAATTTTCGACATGGCTATACAGAATAGCATTGAACACAGCCATTATTTTCCTGAAATCTGAGAAAAGAAGAAGCTTTATTGCCCATGAAGATTTTTCTAACCAAATCATTATTCAGGAAGACTATGATTACCGTAAAGAAGAACGCCTGACGGAAATGTATAAAGCTATTCATTTGCTCAATCCCATTGATAAAGCCTTTATTTTCTACTATCTGGAAGATTTTTCAGGAAAAGAAATTGCAGCGCAGATGGGAATTTCAGAAGTAAATGCCAGAGTGAAAATGAACCGGGCAAAAAATAAACTTAAAGATATCTTAAGCCAAATAAAAATCAACCAACATTAAAATCAGTAATCCGATGAATATAGATGAATTCAAAAATACCTGGAATGAAGATATTGTGGAGGAAACTCCTGAAATAAGCCTTGAACAGAGAAATAAACTCAATCTTCCCCTTGAAAAAATACGTAAAAATATGCGTGTGGAATTCTGGTGGATGATAGGAATCTTTGTTTTTGCCTTTCTGGTTTGCTCAGTATGCAGACCTTTCAAGCTTCAATTGTATATAACGGTTTTGATTGCGTCCATGCTTATGGTCACTGTTTTCTTTTTCAGTAAGTTCTTTAAATTGTATAATGAAATCAGCAATCCTAGCCCTAAAACCTATGATTCTCTGAAAGATCTGGTGATGCAGCTGAATCTTAATAAACAGTATTATCTTTCATACTACATCAGTTTTGCCCCATTTCTGGTGTGTGAGATCCTTATTGTCCTGGAATTTATCCCATGGCCAAAGCCTTTGAGTGAACTGAAGATCGCCGTGATTTTAATCAGTTCAGTGATCGGAGGATTGTTTTTACTTTTTTTTGCTGGAAAATTCTGGTTTCACCGCTATTACGGAAGATATATTAAATATATTGAAGACCTTTTGGAAGAATTAAAAAGATAGAAAAGAGTTCGGCGGGCTGAAAGCCCGCCGAACTCTTATTCATTACTGTCCTTTATTTTCTTTTTCTTTGGCGATTTCATTTTTTATCCAGTCCAGCTGCGGATCTTTTTCATCAATAATATCCTGCAGACTTTCAGTAACGGTAACATCCGGAACCACGCCTTTCCTTGAATCTGAGAAATTAATATTAGGCTGTACCAAAAGTAATCCGATAGGAAACCTGATTTCAGAATTAGGCAATTTCTGGTACGAATAAAATCCTGCTACTGTTCCGTCATTGGCACCGCCGGTTTCTTCACCTACAAGCGTAGCTCTTTTATCATTCTTAAGCTTAGCGGTAATAATAGAAGATGCTGAGAAGCTTCCGCCATTAATCAGTACAAAAGCTTTTCCGTGGAAGGCAGCCTTATTAGGTTTTGTTGGCTTATCAGCTTTCATTTTATAGAAAACTTTTCCATCTTTTTTATAAGTACTGAAAGTTTGTGCAAAGAAGTAACTCGGGTAGGCAATGCTTTTAAGAGCATATTCTAAAGGGTTGCTTTTTCTGAAATAATTCGTGCGCAGAGGAATATTCCTTGACGTTAACTGCGATGGTTTAATCAATGTAAATGGAGCTTCAGCTAAATAAGAATACAGGTTATTAATTTCATATAAAGAACCTCCGTAATTATTTCGGACATCTATGATGAGGTAAGGAGATTTCGCATTATTGATTTTAGCAAAAGTCTTTTTATAAAATTCATCAGAATATTCTCTGGAGAAGCTTTTCACTTTTATATAGGCAATAGTGCTGTCTTTATCCAGAAATTTAAAGCTTCTGTTGTAAGAATTGCTTGCCGCTACATAGTCATTCAGTTTCTTTTCCTGAGTCTTCTTCTTCATTTCCTTATCCTTTTCCAGATCAGAATCAGATTTGATTTCTCGGGTTAAAGTATAGGTTTTTTTCTCACCCTGATACAGGGTTTCAAGAGTGGCTTTGCTGCCAAAACCATTTTCTGCGGTATAAAAATTAAAGAACAGGTCCTTCAAAAAATAAGGATGGAAAGTGGTATTGTCACCATCACTGCTGATAAGGCTTTTGTATTTCTTTATATAATCTGAAACAGGAACATTATTAATAGATAAAATTTCAGTTCCGGGTTGTATATGTTCTATAGAATCTCTGTTTTGAACAATGTACATCTGGTCTCCTTTAATATAGTATTCAAAACGGCTGAACATGCCTTTCTGGTGCTCTAGTTTTTTAACCTCTCTTTTGGTGAATTTCTTTCTGGGAATTCTTAATGAAAGGTGCCCTTCCCGGATTCCCGCAATAACCGGCTGAAGTTTAAAATAAAACTGAAGAGGAGTAAGAGGCTCGGTAATAGTCTGTTTAAGACTGTCAAATTTATGGTCCAATTCCTTCTTGGGAATATACCAGTATAATTGAGGATGCATTTGCTGTAATTTTGAATACGCAAAGTCCACATCTTCTTTAAGTTGCTCCGGTGGAATACATGAAGCCCGCTGTTCGTTGTGTTTTTTTATAGAGGCACAGGACGAAAAAATAGCGAGAAGAAATATTACCGAATAATTTTTCAATGTATCTGAGTTTTTTAAAGGTGCTAAAATAGAAAGTTTAAAATTAATCCTGACTTAAATGAATAATAAATTTTCCAAAATTCATGATAAATTTAGTTAAAAATTATAGCAGGATGGAATAAATTTTCATTTCAAACTAAAAGTCGATACATTTGATGCTTATTTTATATCAATGATTTATTGGATTATTACGACTGTAGCTGTTTTGACGGTTACTTTTTTTATAGTGATGAACATGAAAGCATTTGGTGGCGTACCAAAAGGAGAGAGGCTGAAACGTATCAAACAGTCGAAGCGTTATAAGAAAAAACAGTTTCAGAATATTAGCCACACACCATCTATTACTGAAGGCTATAAAATGTCTAAAGTAACTTATGATTTCTTTTTAGGAAAGAAAGATCCGCTGTTGAAGCCTTTAAAAGAAATCCCTTCCATCCATACCGATTTAAGAAATATAGATAAAAATGAGGATGTATTGATATGGTTAGGGCATTCATCTTATTATCTGCAGACAGATGGTGTTTCTTTTCTGATTGATCCTGTATTGAGTTTATATGGTTCACCTTTTAAATATTTTAATAAAGCTTTCAAAGGATCAGATATTTTTAAACCTGAAGATATTCCGGGTATTGATTATCTGGTGATAACCCATGATCATTTTGACCATTTGGATTACCCAACTGTAGAATCCATCAGAGACAGGACAGAAATGGCGATCATACCGCTGGGAGTAGGTGCACATCTTGAAAGATGGGGCTATGCTGAGAATACACTTATTGAAGAAGAATGGGGAGCAGAAATTGATTTGAAAAATGATATAAAAATTGTTTTTACCCCTGCAAGACACTTTTCGGGCAGAAGAATCCGGCAGAATGATACGCTTTGGAGTTCTTACGTTCTGATAACTCCCACAAAGAAAATTTTCTTGGGAGGAGATAGCGGCTATGATTCCCATTTTAAAACCATTGGCGAGCAATATGGTCCTTTTGATTATGCTGTTCTTGAGAATGGACAATATGGAGAAGCATGGAGATATATCCACACATTACCGGAAGATGTTATTCAGGCAGCTATTGATCTGAAAGCAGAATGTATTATCCCGGTTCATGCTGCAAAATTTGCATTGGCACTTCATCCCTGGAATGAACCTCTGCAAAAGATAGCAGTTCTTGGTAAAGAACAAAAGCTAAACATTCTCACTCCGATGATCGGTGAGATAGTAGATCTGAATCTGTCAGAACAGAAATTTACAGCCTGGTGGGAAAGCTGATCAGGCATGCCATATTTCTTTATATCTTGCGGGATGGTTTTCAAACTGTTGTCTTACGAAATCACATTCCGGATCTACAAGCAAATCTTTTTCTTCTGCATAGCGTACCAACTCATCTAATAAGAGTTTAGCGTATCCTTTTCCTTCACGCTCTTCATTAAGTTTGGTATAAAATACAATAAGCAGTCTTCCGTCAACCTCTATAGACATATAGCCTGCTTTCTTTCCATCTATAAGTAACTGCAATTCATCCTGATATTGAGATACCTGAAACTTTATATTTTCCATGATAATGTAAGATTTGGTTGATTAAAATAAATGGAGAAAATCTCCTTAAAAACATTCTCTCCATTAAAATTACGAAATTAAATAATATGAAATAATGATTTTAAAGAATCTTAACGAATTTTATAACATAAATGAGGAAAAGATGTTGTTGATAAGATTCTTTACGGTGAGCTTTAGCCTACCTAACAATAAATTATTCAATAATTTAATAAATAAAAAGTAAATAATTCAAACATAATCAATCATTTATAGTTTTTATTAACAAATATTGGGATTTGTAATTAATAATTGGCACTTTAATTGACTATTTCTTGATGTTTAATTTAAAGAGGAATGAAATGAAAAAGTTATTATTAACAGCATTTTTGATAGGGACCTTTAGTCTAAGCTATGCCCAGTCAGATTATTATAATGATTACAGAAGGAGTATTTCAGATCTTAACTGGCAAAGAGTAGTTGCTGATCTGTTGCTTTCTACAACTCAGGCTAACCAGATTTATGTTTTGAATGACAGATACCGTGATTATGATACCTGGAACAGAGTATATGTGGTAGATCCGGGAAGATGGCGAGGAGACCGTTATTCTGAGTTGGAAAGAATCATGGGGAGAGAGAAGTATATTATCTTTAAAAAGAAATATTACAGAGGTCAAAACCCGGTAATTGTTTATGGTAGAAATAAGAACGACTATAAAAAATACCGTAAACAACAGGAAAAATATTATAAAAATCAGGAGAAATACTATAAAAAGCAAAATAAACATCATGGTCATGATGATTGGGATTAATCCATGATCAATGATATCATTTTTAAATGGCTGGCATCTTTTGTCGGCTATTTTATTTTTTCAGTTATTATAATTATTTGATTTGTTTTGTTTGAATTTTATAACTTTGATCTATGGAATCACACGAATCACTTCAGGGTTTTTATGAAAGAAATGCTCCCAATCTGGCATCGCAGTGTATTGGAGTTAATAAAATGGGACATTTTAATGTGTTTTCAAGAGAATATTGTTCTCCCCTTACCCCTTACAGCAGGAGAGATTATTATAAAATTTCACTGATCATAGGAAAAGGAAAACTTCATTATGCAGATAAATGGATCAAAGTAGACCGTCCCGCATTATTGTTTTCCAATCCTATTATTCCTTATTCCTGGGAGGCGGATGATGAAGATCAGAAAGGCTGGTTCTGCCTGTTTACAGATCAGTTTCTGCACAATGGAACCCGTATGGGAAACCTGCAGGATTCTCCGCTTTTCAAGATTGGAGGAACTCCGGTTTTCTTTATAGATGAAGAGCAGCAGAAAATACTGTCTGAGATTTATACCAAAATGATGACGGAAATTCAGTCTGAGTATATTCACAAATATGATATGCTGAGAGCTTACCTTCATCTGATGATTCATGAAACCATGAGAATGCAGCCGGCAGACAGCTTTGAACCCTATCAAAATGCTTCACAAAGAGTTGCTTCCTTATTTATGGAACTGTTGGAAAGACAGTTTCCTATCGACAGTCCTGAAGCTTTTTTGAAATTGAAAACTCCCAATGATTATGCCCAGAGCCTTTCCATTCATGTAAATTCTTTAAACCGTTCCGTAAAAGAAATTACCGGGAAAACAACCAGCCAGCAGATTACCGGAAGGATTATTCAGGAAGCCAATGCTTTACTGAAACATACAGACTGGAACATTTCTGAAATCGCTTATGGATTAGGATTTGAAGAACCCGCTTATTTTACCAATTACTTTAAAAAACAAACCGGAATTACTCCTAATGCTCTAAGAATGGATATTGTTTGAATTTTATAATTCTTAGTTTGAATTCTATATCGTGGCTGGTTTCGGGATGTTCTAATTTTGTCATATAAAATTAAATCATACCTATCATGAAATTTAAAAAATTAGGAAACACAGAAGAACAGTTATCAGCAATCGGTTTAGGATGTATGGGAATGAGCTTTGCTTATGGACCTGCCGATGAGCAGGAAAGCATTAATACCCTTCACCGGGCATTAGATTTAGGGGTTAACTTCTGGGACACGGCAGATATGTATGCCAACGGAGAAAATGAAAAATTAATTTCTAAAGTTTTAGTACCAAACAGGGACAAAATTTTTATTGCGACCAAATTCGGATTTAGGTTTAAAGATGGTAAAGCAAGCCACAGCGGAGCTCCCGGAACTTATTTTGACGGTTCTCCGGAATGGATCAGACAGGCAGTAGATTTAAGCCTTCAAAGATTAAAAATAGATACTATTGACCTCTACTATGCTCACAGAGTAGATCCAAACGTACCTGTAGAAGAAACTGTAGGTGCTATGGCAGAGCTGGTAAAAGCCGGAAAAGTGAAATATATCGGATTATCTGAAGCTTCGGCGGAATCTATCAGAAAAGCGAACAAAATTCATCCTATTGCTGCATTACAGTCAGAATATTCTATCCTTACAAAAGATGTTGAAAAAGAAATTTTATCAACCATCAGAGAACTTGGAATTTCTTTAGTGCCTTATTCACCATTGGCAAGAGGGCTTTTTACCAATATTTATGATGCTCAAAACCTTGGTGATGACGATTTCAGAAAATCATTACCGCGCTATCAGCAGGAGTATCTTGAAAATAATACCAAACTGGCGAATGAAATCAATGAATTGGCTGCTTCTAAAGGAGTAAAAGGAACTCAGCTGGCACTGGCCTGGGTATTGAATCAGGGAGATGATATCATCCCGATTCCTGGTACCAAAAGAATCAAATATCTGGAAGAAAATATTGCAGCGGTCAACATAGATCTTACCCAATCCGATCTGGAAACCATTGATGCTATTCTGAAAAAATACCCGAATGTAGGAGAAAGATATACTGAAGGTTCAATGAAATTGGTCAATAACTAAGAATTATTTATACAAAAGCTGGGTTTCTGATAATAGGAACTCAGCTTTTTGTTTTTTATATTTAAAATAAAAATAGCTACGCTATGAATAGACGAGAACTATTAAAGAACGGATTGTTGGTAGGCGCATTCAGTATGATCCCTTTTTCCGGTTTAATGGGCGAAAGCAAAACACTATCTGAAAAAACAGAGGAAGATCTTTCCGGTTTTAAAAAATTAAAATTGGGAGAACTGGAACTTTTCGTGCTCACAGACGGATATATTCATGAACAGAATCTGAACTCATTTGCCCCCAGAGGAACCGTTTTAGAATTGAAAACCATCCTCAAAGATAATTTCAGACCAGATAATTATATTGATATGGCAATGAATATTCTATTGGTTAAAGCAAAGAATAAACTTATCTTATTTGATACCGGAATGGGTATTTTTGCCGATCAAAGAACCGGGTTTTTATTAAAAAGTCTTCAAAAAGCAGGATTTTCCGCCAAAGATATTACCGATGTTTTTATCTCTCATGCCCATCCTGACCACATTGGGGGAGTTGTAGATAAACAAAATAAGCTTATTTTCCCCAATGCAGATATTTTTATCTCTAAAATAGAACACGATTTCTGGATGAAAGCTTCCATCAAGGACTTTAGCAACAGCGCGCTGAAAGCACAACCTGAATTTCTCAATCAGATTATCCCTGCAGTGCAGAATATCCTGAAAACCATTCAGCCTAAACTGAAATATTATGACCTTAATAATCCATTGTATGATTATTTTAGTTTCCGGCTAGCTCCCGGCCACACTCCCGGTTTAACGGTTACAACAATCACTTCAGGAAATGAAAAGCTCATTTATATTGCAGATTTGATTCATTCTGATGTAATCCTTTTTCCACATCCTGAATGGGGGTATTTTGGAGACACCGATCTGGATCTTGCTACTGCTTCAAGGAAAGAACTTCTGAAACAGCTGGCAGATACTAAAACCAGAGCATTTGCGTATCACTTACCATGGCCAGGTCTGGGCTTCACAAAAACAAAATCAGGAGCATTTGAATGGTTTCCCGAAAGTTTTATGAATTAGATGAAACAGATGGCAGGTGAGAGGTGTTAGGTAGCAGGGATTAGGGATTAGGGATTAGGGATGTGGTGCTTTAATTAATAAATATGCGCTCCATATTCCCCTCCCTTGGAGGGGTGGCAAAAATTCTTTGAATTTTTGACGGGGTGGTTAAACAGAATAATCAATCATACCCATAACCCAATCAATAGCAGCGGACTTTAGTCCGCTTTCACAAAGAACTTAGACCAAACATATAAAACAACAGCTTCTCCCGGACAATGGGAGGAACTGTTTCAACATAAGAAAAAATTAGCGTTTGATAAACATTAAGCTTCTCCATATATCAATTCCGGAGAATAAAGCTTTCTGAACATCAGATACGTCACCGAAAGAACAGAAAAAGCAATTATAGCATCTACCGTAGCCGGAAAACCAAGCACTGCAATTTTTGAGAAGAAGGCAAATAGAATATCAAAAAACATTCCCGCAAACACCCATTCTTTTAGTCTCAATAGCCTATTGGGAATCAGAAGAACCAGAACTCCCGAAATTTTAAAAACGCCCAATATATAAATGAAATGAGACGGATAACCTAGCTGTTGAGTAATATTCCACACAACCGGATTTTTTGTCAGCTCAAAAAAGCCACTTGCTCCAAACCATAATGACATAAAAATAACGCCCGCCCAGTAGATGATTTTTGTTGTTTTTGTTGTTTTTGTTTTCATTTTTAGAGATGATTGATTGTATTTATTTAAAAACTGTTTTTGAAGATTCTGAGATCATTCCTGTTTTTGTATTTTGAACAAAAGCTATAATTTCCCAGTTCTCTGGTGAAAAACCTTCAGGAAGTTTGAAAGTTGTTGTTCCTTCCGGTTGCTTATTCAATGAGATTGAATTCTGTTGATGAACAATCTGCCAGTGATGAAGAAGCCTCCCTTCATTTTCACCTTTTTCCACCTGGGTAGAAGAATGTTTTTCAACTAAGTTAATGAGAAGCATATTCTTAGGATCTGAAGATGTTTTGTAATGAACATCAACTGTATTCTGAGAAACAGCTGCCGATAATTCTATGTTGTTCTTTTTAGAAATGAATAAGGCTTCCTGTATGGCATTTTTGATTGAGTTTTCATCAGAACCTACAAATTCCGCCTTTCCGTTCACTACCAGTTGTGGGGTATAAACCTGTGAATTCAATATACGGCTGTATTGTTGTTGTCGCTGTGAATTTGCCGCAGTACTGAATCTGTCTTTCCATCCAATACGGTTCCAGTAATCTACGTGATAGGAGAGAAGATAAACAGGCTGGTCTTTATATTCTTTTTCAATTTTTCCCATCAGTTCATCCGCCGGAGGACAGCTGGAACAGCCTTCTGAAGTGAAAAGCTCCAACACCGCGAAACCATTGTTTCCATCAGTTGAATGCTGTATGGTCTTTTGATCTTTATTTTGATAAATAAATGCTGAGGTAGCAAATAATAATGCGGTAAAAGCGCTTACTGTGATTAAGTTTTTTAGTATCATGTCTTTTAATTTGATTCAAAAGTAGATACTCCGGAGAAGCAAAAGAATGTAAAAATGGCTCAACCGGACAAATTGAAAGGTGAACCCGGAAATTGTGAGGGGAAGTATGTTTTGGCTGGAAGAAGGAGGCTGGAAGCTGGAAGTTTCTGGAGCACCGAAGGTAATAGGGTTTGTCTTTTAAATGCAGGAAAGAGCTTAATAAATTGATACAATCCAATAAGAAATAAAAGAACCCTGATCATATCAATCAGGGCTATAATTTATTTAAAAAAGACATTCATAAATCGCATTGGCTGTAAAGTACTTCAAGCACCCAGCCTCCAGCTTCCTTACATCATCTATCCTCCAGCCACGTAAAGAAACTATGTGTCTTTTCTTTATTGATAAGAAGTTTTTCGGGAGTTTCTATGGTGAGTTTTACCAGTATTTTGCGCTGAAAATAATGTTCCATTTCCTTAATTGCTTTGAAATTAACAAGATATTGCCGGTTAACCCTGAAGAACTGCTTGTCAGAAACCTGTTCTGCCACCTGTCCCAAAGGTTGGGTAAGAGGAAACTGCTCTTTGGCAAACGTAACGAGATGGGTAATCTCATTATGGATATAAAAATAGGCAATATCTTCTGTAGGAATCGTTGTATATTTTTGATTTTTAAAAACTAAAAAACTGCTTTTACCCGAAGGCTGATTCATTTTCTGGATGATGGATTCCAAATCCGGAAGATCATTTTTCTGGAAGAATTTTTTCAATTCGTCTACCTTTCGCAGCGCTTCCGCAATATCTTCTTTTGAGAATGGTTTTAAAACATAATCAACCCCTTTACTCTTAAAAGCATCCAGCATATACTGATCAAAAGCAGTACAAAAAACCACAGGGCAGGTAATTTCTATCGATTTGAAAATTTCAAAGGAAAGTCCGTCCGAAAGATGGATGTCCATAAAAATAAGATCGGGTTTTATCTCCTGTAAGCCTTCAATACTTGTTTCAATACTGTCGTAAACACCAAGTATTTTTGAGTCTGGTTTTAAGTCTGAGATTAAATTCTGAAGGGATTTTGCAGCCCTGAATTCGTCTTCAATAATGATGATATTCATGAATTAATGGTAGTTTTATCTGAAATGTTTTTTCGTCCGAATTAATGATAATATCCTTTTCCAGCAGATGTTTATAGCGCATTTTAATATTATCAAGTCCAACCCCCAAAGAATCTTCAGGATTTACCTTTCGCTGGATAGGATTTTCAATCACAATATGATCGTCTGCCGTATAAATTTTAATATGTAAAGGTTTGCTTTGCGAAACGATATTGTGCTTGATACAATTTTCCACTAAAAGCTGAAGCGTAAAAGGGGGAATAAGCGTAGAACCGATTTCCTTTTCCAGCTGATTGGTAAACATAATTCCATCACCAAAACGGGCTTTTTGAAGAAAAAGATAAGCATCTACTATTTTCATTTCTTCCTGAACGCTGATCAGGTCTAATTTTCTGCTTTCGAGCGTAAATCTGTAGAAATCAGAAAGTTTTACAACAAAATCTACTGTTTCTCCATCACGCGTTTCTGCCATCATTTTTAAAGTATTCAGGCTGTTGAAAAGGAAATGTGGATTGATCTGCTGCTTTAATAATTCATACTGAGCCCCAAGATTATCACTTTTTACCTTTTCCAGCTCAAGCTGCACCTGTTGTCCCGTATAATTATGCTGAAGCAGGTTAAGAAACATATAGCACACCAGATTGATCAAAATTCCCCTTACTTCAATCATCAGCATTACCGGCCCAAAATTAATCTGGGAGAGAATCAGTTGCTGAATCCATGCCAGCCCAAACATAATTATCATCCCAAAAGCGAGTACCACCATCAATCTTGAATAGGAAATATGCTGTCTTCGTTTTTTCGTGCGGTTCAGCATATAAATATTAATGTACCACATAATGACCGAAAATGCTGCTGTAATCCCAGAGTTGACCAGGGCTTCTTTCCAGTCGAACTGATGGGATGCAAGCTGAGGTACGGATGATAAAATGCCCAGGAAAATGGAGCTTATCCAGATAATGGCTTGTGAAATTTTTATTTTTTGCTGTTGCATGAAATCTGCTGATTTGAAAAGGTTAAATTAATCTTTTTTATTGAAAATATTATGATAGATAGTGAAGCGGTAGTTTTTTATTAAGGCCTGCTTACAGGGCGGTAGCTCATAAAATAGTGTACTCTTTCTTCTTTATCAGGAGAACTGTTTTGTGCCAGATTATTTTTTATATCATAGGAAATCTTTCCAAGATGATCGGCTTGAACAGTTTCAATACTTACCAATTCTCCGGTGATGGTTCCGCCAATATATTGAGGATTATCATGGTATTTCCAGGTAACCAGTTTCATCACCGTACCAGCTTCCGGTGTCTGATTTTCTTTGGATAAAGATTCCAGTGCTTTTTCATTTCCGTATAAAGCCGACATCATTTCTTTCTTAGGATTTAAAGAGGTTGAAATGAATTTAAGATTCCCCGGATCAAAAACAGCTCTCATAAGACCCTTATCTTGATTATTATTTTCTTTGTTGCAGGCGGTAAAAGAAACAAGGCTTACCAATAGGACGAAGATTGTATTTTTCATTTTTTCTGTAAATTTTGGATTAATCTTTGAGTGTTTACTTTCATCGGAACATCAAACAGATAGCCTGTTTTTTCAGCTAACTGTCTGTGACAGGCAATGCATGATTCTTTCGCAAATGATGATGTTTTTCCTGTAGGGTGAAGTTCGTCTCCTGAAAACTTAGCAAATCCCCAGCCTTCAGTATCTTTATATTGCTTGGAATCCTTTACCATAAACTGTGCATTGATAAATTTTCCGGGTCTGATTTCGCCATTGGGCAGCTCTTGCTGTTTCCATACAGATTTCACTATAATGCTTCCGTCCGGCCAGGGATGAAAATTTTCCGTTTCCACTGCTTTTACAGCAATATCATTTCCATAGATCACACGGATGGAATTGTCAAAAAGTGTACTCATACTGATGACTTTCCAGTTTTTGAAATCAGGGGTGTATTGAACTCCGTTCGGTGAAACCGGAAGTTTTGCTGATGCCTGAGTTGATACAGTCTGATGTGCTTCCATCTTTTTTGTGCTGATGGCTCTACTGAGGATAATGAAAGCGTGTATTTTCTAATGATTTCAATATCTTTTTGATTAATTTTCGCTGAAGGATGCAGAAGCGTATATTCATGAAGAGGCATTTTTCCACTTTGCATCATATTGAGAATAGCGTACATTTTTCCCTGATATTCAGCTGGAGATAACTTTTCCCATTCTGAAAAATTCAAAACTTCTCTGGCTCTTTTAATATCTTTATTCACAGCCCAGGAAACTGGAGCAATCTGATCATACCAGCTTAAATTTTGTTGGTTTGAATGGCAGTTGAAGCATGAATTTTCAAGGATACTGATCACTTCCTTTGGTGCCTCAATTTTTCCTGTAACCTTCTTTCCTTCCAATGGCTGACTGAATAACTGCAATCCTCCGAAAATTCCTAGTATAGCCAGAAACACAATGGCAATGGGATTTCTTTTTTTCTTTGTGGTGTCCATATGAGTACTGTTTTTTATTTTCTGATCTAAAAGTAGGTAGGTATTGAATGCTGTAAAATGGAAAACAGACTGACCTGGACAAATCAAGAGGCGAATCCGGAATTTTTATCCCTGAAAATACACAAGAAAAATCCCGATAGCTGCACTACCGGGACTTGTTGGAATTGATTTCTTATAATGTCATACCGCCATCTATCACAATCTCAGTTCCGGTGACATAACCTGAAGATTCATTATCTGATAAATAAGTAACCAGCTTGGCGACTTCTTCAGCGGTTCCCATTTTTTTCATTGGAATCTGATCTATGAGATGATTTTGAATATTCTTTAATGTCTCTTCATCCAGTCCGGCCTTACTCATGATTTCGGTTTTTATAGGACCCGGACTTATCATATTGACTCTGATTTTTCTTGGAGCTAATTCTGCTGCTGCTGTTTTTGCAATCGAATTCAAAGCTGCTTTGCTTGCCTGATACGCTGAACTATTGGGTTTATAGGTAGAAGCAACAATAGAAGATAAAAAAATAACAGAAGCTCCTTCATTTAATAAAGGAATGAATTTGCTTAACGTAAAATAAGCCCCTCTGAAATTAATATCCATCACCTGATCAAAATTTTCTACATCCATATTTTCAATAGGTGTCAGGGTTCCTGTAATGCCGGCATTGATGAACAGAATATCTACTTTTCCAAATTTTTTCTCTACCTCTTTCTTTAGCAGATCAATATCATCAAGATTAGCCTGATCTGCAATAAAAGGAATGGCTCCAAGTTCCTGAGCCGCATTTTCTACAACTTCTTTTCGTCTTCCAGTGATAATGACGGTTGCTCCTTCTGAAATAAGTTCTTTGGCTGCAGCAAATCCAATTCCGCTGTTTCCGCCTGTTACAATAGCCAGTTTATGGGTTAATTTTTTCATTGTAAAATTTTTTTGACAAAGTTATTTCAAAATGGTATACTTTTGTAATCAGTATCACAGAGTATACCAGTATATTACATGATATCAATTAACTTTACAACTATGGAAAGAGATCAGACAGAAGAACTTAGAGCATTACAAGACACTCTTTATTTTATCGGAGGGAAATGGCGGATTCCTGTCATTAACTCACTATGTAATGGTAACAGGCGCTTCAGGGAAATTGAACGAAGTATTCCCGGAATTACCACCAGAATGCTTTCCAAAGAACTGAAAGATATGGAACTGAACAAACTGGTAAAACGCACCGTTTACCCGGAAACTCCTGTTTTAATAGAATATGAACCCACAGAATACTGCCGTACTTTTGGAAACATCATTATGGAAATGATCAACTGGGGGAGAGAGCATAGGAGAGTGATTGTGGAAGATAGGTGATAGGTTGCAGGGATTAGGGATGTGCTGACCTTGATAAGTAAATATGTGCTCAGTATTCCCCTCCTCTGGAGGGGTGGCAAAAATTCAAAGAGTTTTTGACGGGGTGGTTCCACAAAAAAAGCCCCTTAAAAAAGGAGCTTTTCATTTATATCAAAACGAAAAATTAGATTCCGTCAATGATTTCATTTAAAACTGTGCTAGGTCTCATTGCTGCATACGTTTTGTATGTGTCAGTTTTGTAATACCCTTCAATGTTTTGAGGTTTACCCTGAGCACCAATTAATTCTGCATTGATTACTTCTTCGTTTTCCTGCATTGCCAGTGCAATTGGTGCAAATTGTTTAGCCAATTCAGCATCAGCAGTCTGGTTAGCTAGTGCTTCAGCCCAGTACATTGCCAAATAGAAGTGAGAACCTCTATTGTCAATCTGACCTACTTTTCTTGCAGGAGACTTATCTGTAGCTAAGAATTTAGCATTCGCTTCATCCAATGCATCAGCTAAAACCTGAGATTTTGTATTCCCCTGAGTTTGTGCCAAGTGCTCTAAAGAAGCCTGAAGTGCCAGGAATTCACCTAGAGAATCCCATCTTAAATATCCTTCTTCTAAGAATTGCTCAACGTGTTTTGGAGCAGAACCTCCGGCACCTGTTTCAAATAAACCACCACCGTTCATTAATGGAACGATAGAAAGCATTTTTGCAGAAGTACCAAGCTCAAGGATTGGGAAAAGATCTGTTAAATAATCTCTCAATACGTTTCCGGAAACAGAGATCGTATCTTTACCTTCTCTTGCTCTTTTTAATGTTTCAGTCATTGCATCTTTTACATCAAGGATTCTGATGTCAAGACCCGTTGTATCATGATCAGCAAGATATTTTTCTACCTTTTTGATGATTTCTCTGTCATGAGCTCTTCCTTTGTCTAACCAGAAGATAGCAGGAGTATCAGATAATCTTGATCTGTTAACTGCTAATTTTACCCAGTCCTGGATAGGAGCATCTTTAGTCTGGCACATTCTGAAGATATCATCTTTTTCTACTTTCTGAGAAAGAAGAACGTTTCCAGCCTCGTCCTGAACCTCTACAGTTCCGTCAGCAGCTAATTGGAAAGTTTTATCGTGAGAGCCATATTCTTCAGCTTTTTGAGCCATTAGACCAACGTTTGGAACAGATCCCATAGTGGTAGGGTCTAATTTTCCGTGCGCTTTCATATCGTCAATGACAGACTGATAGAAACCTGCATAAGAACGGTCTGGGATGATACAAACTGTATCTTCTTCGTTACCGTCTTTGTTCCACATCTTACCTCCGCCTCTTACAAGAGCAGCCATAGATGCGTCAACAATGATGTCAGAAGGTACGTGGAAGTTAGTAATTCCTTTGTCAGAATTTACCATTGCCACTCTAGGTCCGTTTGCCAAAGCAGCTTCAATATCAGCTTTGATCTCAGCTTCCTGAGCATTTCCTTTGATTTTATCAAAAAGATCAGCAAGACCGTTATTTGGATTGATGTCTAAAGACTTGAAAGTCTCAGCATATTTAGTAAATACTTCTTTGAAGAAAGTCTCAACAATAGCCCCGAAAATGATTGGGTCAGAGATTTTCATCATCGTTGCTTTAAGGTGAGCAGAAAGAAGTACATTTCTTTTCTTAGCTTCCTCAATAGCTTCCTGAACGAATGCTTTTAATGCATTTAGGTTCATTACAGAAGAATCAATTACCTCACCAGCCTGAAGACCTGCGAAGTCTTTTAATACAGATTCAGAACCGTCATTTCCTTTGAATACGATTTTGTATTTTGTCGCGTTTTCCAGAGTTGTAGAAGTTTCTGTACCATAGAAATCGCCATTGTTCATGTGAGCTACATCGGTTTTGCTGTCAGATGCCCAGTTACCCATTCTGTGAGGGTTTGCTTTTGCATAGTTTTTAACAGCTTTCGGAGCACGTCTGTCAGAGTTACCTTCTCTTAATACAGGGTTTACAGCACTTCCTAATACTTTGGCATATTTAGCTTTGATTGCCTTTTCTTCATCATTTTTAGGCTCTGCAGGATAGTTTGGAACTGCGAAACCTTTACCTTGTAGTTCAGCAATTGCTGCATCCAATTGAGGTACAGAAGCAGAAATGTTAGGTAACTTAATGATGTTAGCATCGGGTTGTGTAGCCAATTGTCCCAGTTCTGCCAAAGCATCACCAATTTTTTGGTCGTCTTTTAAAAACTCAGGAAAGTTTGCTAAAATTCTTCCTGCCAAAGAAATATCCGGAACAGCAATTTCGATATCTGCTGATTTTGTGAAAGCTTTTACAATTGGTAAAAACGAGTGAGTAGCCAGCATTGGAGCTTCATCAGTAAGAGTGTAATAGATTTTTGATTTTTCTGACATTATACTGTTATTTTTTATTTGAAATTTTAAGTCCCACAAATTTAGTAAATATCATTGTTTTATTTAAGATATTTCCAAAAAAAACAGAGGCTTTTGAATCTTTAATGGTATCTCAGTACAATTTATGCTCCGGTGCTGTTTACATTTATTTGAAAACAATTTTATAATTTTTATAGATTGAGCTTTTCTGTATAGAGATCTTCGTTTCTTCAGACCATTGATCTGGAAAAATTTTTGTTTGAAAAACTGAATATCAGATGAATGATTTTTATTTTCACTTTAAGATTAATTTAACCATAATAAGACTGGGAAAATTTTCTTTTTTGATTAAATTTGAAAAACTTAAAAAATAAATATTATGTCCACGACAATCACTTTAAAAGGAAACGAAGTACACACAATAGGAACATTGCCATCTGTAGGAACTACAGTAAAGGACTTTGCATTGGTAGACTCAGGTTTGGCGGTAAAAACGCTTGAAACTTTTGCAGGAAAGAAAAAAGTATTCAATATTTTCCCAAGTATTGATACTCCTACTTGTGCTGCTTCTTCCAGAAAATTCAATGAAGAGGCTTCAAAACTTGACAATACAGTGGTAATCAATGTTTCTAAAGATCTTCCATTCGCATTAGGAAGATTCTGTGCTGCTGAAGGTTTGAATAACGTAGAAACACTTTCAGACTTCAGAAGCAGCTTTGGAGATGATTATGAAGTGACCATTACAGATTCTCCTTTGAAAGGTCTGTTGAGCCGTGCTGTGATCGTTACAGACGAAAACAACCAGGTGGTTTACACTGAGCAGGTTCCTGAAATTGCTAATGAACCTAATTATGATGCTGCTCTTGCTGCATTAAAATAATAAAAATAATTTTTGTAAAGAAGCCTTGTAAGTAATTTTGCAAGGCTTTTTTTGAATAAAAAACTAATATAAAATGGTAAAAAGAATCGTAGCCAATATTAAAACCGATGATCTTTCCAGAGCCCATCAGTTTTATCAGGATATTTTAGAACTGGATGTTTTGATGGATCATGGCTGGATAAAAACTTTGGGGAATGATGAAGAAGCCAAAATTCAGATCAGCTTTGCCGAACAGGGAGGAAATGATACCAAAGTTCCCGACCTTTCCATTGAAGTTGATAATGTAGACGAAGTCTATCACAAAATGAAAAATGCAGGTTTTGAAATCACCTATGATCTAACCAATGAAGACTGGGGAGTCCGCAGATTTTTTGTTAAAGATCCGTTTCAGAAGTTGATCAATATACTGTCTCACCAATAAATACAAATATAATGAAAGCAGATAGAATTATTCCCGTATTAAGAATCTTCGATTATCAGAAAACAAAAGAATTTTATGTAGATTGGCTAGGGTTTGAAATCGTTTGGGAACATTATTTTGATGAAAACACTCCCGTTTATATGGAAGTGAAAAGAGAAAATATCATTTTCCATTTAAGCGAACACCACGGAGACGGAACACCCGGAACAAGGGTTGCTGTTTGGGGTGAAGGAGTTCCTGAATATCACAAAGAACTCATCGATAAGAAATACAAGTACAACCGTCCTGGTCTTGAAAAAACGTTTTACGGAGCCGTATCTTTTACCGTAATTGATCCTTTTGGAAATAAAATTACCTTCGAAGAAGAATATGACGAAGCAAAGCATAAAGATCTGAAACTGTATTCTCACGATTGATTAAGATATGTTTTCTAATATACATCAGGAATTTGAAGTCCCGGAAGAACTAAAAGATACCATCAAATGTTTTTGGTACAACAGCAGGGATTATGGAGAGGAATTGTCTGAGTTTACAGTGCTTCCGGACGGTTATGCCGAAATCATATTCCACTTTGGAAGCGGATGCAGTATTTCTAATCAAGGCATTTTACAGGCTTTACCTTCTCCGTTTATCATGGGACTGCTCAATCAGCCTGCTCTTTTTCATGCTCAAAATCAACTGGAAATTATCGGAATCAGATGTTTTCCATGGGCTGTTTTTGACTTACTGGGGCTTTCCTCCGAAAAAACAGAAAATGGAGTTCATACATTTAAACACCCTCTGGCAGAGCTTCAATCTGCATTGGATGATTTGATTATTCAAGGAAAAATACAGGAGGCAATCACTAAAGTAGAGCACTATTTTCTGAAATTACATTCCCACATCACCACAGACAGTCTTCTTTCAAAGGCCGGAGCTGTTATGAGAAAAAATAAGGGAGCCATCTCTGTCAATAAGGTGGCGGATTCAGCACATACGACTGTCAGAACATTGGAAAGAAAATTTAAACAGTCTTCTGGGCATACTGTAAAAGATGTCTCCGGAATTATGCGTTTTGAGCAGATAAGAAACCGTCTGTGGAATAGTCCTGAAGCTTCCATTGCTGAGCTTGCACAGGAATTTGGATATACTGATCAATCTCATTTAAGCAGAGAATTTAAACGCTACAGTGGTACAACACCTGCCGTTTTTGCACGGGAATCCAAAAAAAGAAAGCAGGCCTTAAGCAATGATTTTGTCGCATTTGTACAAGCATAATATAACAGTATTCCGGAATTTTGTATCATAATAAATAGAGATAAATTATGGTACTGAATCATAAAAAAGTCGCCATCATTGGCGCTGGCCCCGTTGGTTTAACAATGGCTGTTCTGTTACAGCAGAAAGGTGTTGAAGTGAATGTCTATGAAAGAGATCTGAATGCACAGACAAGAGTCTGGGGCGGAACATTGGATCTTCACAAAGAATCAGGGCAAAAAGCAATGAAGCAAGCCGGTCTGTTGGATCAATATTACGCTACAGCCTTACCCATGGGAATCAAAATTGCCGATGAACAGGGAAATACTCTTTTTACAAAAGAAATCACACCGGAAAACCAACATGACAATCCTGAAATTAACAGAAATCATCTGAGAGAAATGCTGCTTGGGAGTCTGGCAGATGATACGATAATCTGGGATATGAATTTTATAGGAATGGAAGAGAATGATGGTCGATGGCAGCTTCATTTTAAAGATAAACCTGCTGTGACAGCTGATCTTGTTATCGGAGCTAATGGAGGAATGTCCAAAGTAAGAAGATACGTCACGGAAGCCGAAGTGGAAGAGACCGGAACCTTTATCATTCAGGGAGATATTCCTCAGCCTGAAAAATCGTGTCCCGAATTTTTCAGTTGGTGTGACGGAAAAAGACCAATGACCGCTTTTGAAGGTAATTTATTGGTAGCCAATCCTTATAATAACGGTGCCATGACTTACGGAGTTATATTCAAAAAGCCTGAAGAATGGGAAGACGGGTGTACTTTAGATTTTCAAAATACAGAACAGATCCGCCGCTTTCTTGCCGAAAGGTTTTCTTCATGGAGTGGGCTTTATCAGCAGCTATTTAACTCAACTTCATTTTTTGTAGGGCTGCCAACAAGAAAAATTCCATTAGACAAACCGTGGAAAAATAATCGTTCTTTGCCTGTAACATTGATTGGTGATGCTGCACATCTCATGCCTCCTTTTGCAGGGCAGGGCGTAAATACCGGATTGCTGGATGCTTTGATTTTATCAGAAAACCTAACAGAAGGAAAATACCCAACGATATCTGAATCCATTAATGCATACGAAAAAGAAATGTTGATCTACGCCAAAGAAGCTCAGCTTGAATCCAGCAAAAATGAGCTGGAAATGCGTGATGTGAACTTCTCTTTTACAAGCCTTATTCGCTAATAGATGATTCAACAAAATAATTAATGATCCGGATCATTGAATAGTAAGATGAATAAAACTTACCTTTACATTTTAAAAACAGGATGAAACGTTCAGGAACAGCAGATTTACCCCTTCACTATGGCAAAGTACCGCCATGGCTGTATGAGCGTATGTCTGTTCTGGGACTTTCCATTATTGAAGTCATTCTGATGGATTATGGTAAGGATGAAGTACTGCGCCGACTGGCAGATCCGTTCTGGTTTCAGAGCTTTGGAGCGGTGATGGGGATGGACTGGCATTCTTCAGGAATTACCACTTCCGTTATGGGTGCTTTAAAACGCTCTATTAACCCTAATTCTCAATCGCTGGGACTTTATATCTGTGGTGGTAAGGGAAAGTTTTCCCGGGAAACTCCATCAGAACTGATCCAGATTGCAGATAAAACCGGATTGAACGGAACCGATTTGGTAAGAGCCAGCAAACTTTCTGCGAAAGTAGATAATACAGCCATTCAGGATGGTTATCAGCTGTATTTGCACAATTTTATTCTTTCAGACAATGGAAACTGGAGCGTTATTCAGCAGGGAATGCATGAGTCTGACGGAACAGCAAGACGCTATCACTGGCATTCTGAAAACATCACTTCATTTGTAGAAAAGCCTCACACAGGAATCAATGGAATTTCGAGAGGAAGAATTCTTAACTTAACTGATACCGAAGCTTCGGAAAACAGAAAAGGAATTCTGGATATTTCCCATACCGATTCGGCAGAAGTGATGAAGGATTTTGCCAGGCTGATTCTTCCTGCCCACCATGATGTTCAGGCTTCAGATGTAGATTTAAAACGTCTGGGAGCACTTCTGTATGTTACCAGAGAACAGCAGCCTCAGAATTTCGAAGATTTACTGATGCTGGAAGGAGTAGGGCCAAGAACCATGCAGTCATTGGCTTTGGTAAGTGAAGTGATTCACGGAGCACCATCCAGATTTGCCGATCCCGCAAGATTTTCCTTTGCTCATGGAGGCAAGGACGGACACCCTTTCCCTGTCCCGATCAATACATATGACGAAAGCATCAGCATTCTCAAAAAAGGAATTGAAAAGTCCAGACTGGGAAATTCTGATAAGCTGAATTCTTTGAACAAACTTCACCAGATTGTTACTGATGCGGAGAAAGATTTTACTCCGGATTTTGATATTCAGCAGGTGATTGAAGAAGAAAGACAAAACTCATGGCGCTTTGGTGGGAAAACCGTATTTGGGGATGCCCAAAAACCCAATAACCCTCCAAAAGCAATACAGCTTTCCCTATTTTAAAATAAAAGTCAGACAGTTCTGCTATTGTCAAATAGTTATTCCTATCATTTGGAGGGATGGCGAAAATTCAAAAAAATTTTTGACGGGGTGGTTTAAATGACTGTTTAATATGATCGGCTTTGAAATAGTATTTATTGTAGTGTAATACATGGCTTTTTATAAAGATATTACATTCTTTGTTTAATGTTTTTTGCATTTAATTCAATTAAAAATTTTATTTTTAAAAACTTAAAAAATTGACCAAATGACGAACAAAGCCCTTGAAATATGTTATGATTTTCCCTTTTTTTTCCCTGAAGAGCTTGCTGAAATATTCCAGGCTCACGAAAAAAGATCATTCCAGAAAGGTGACTTCATTCTTGAAGAAGGAAAAACAGCCAATGAATATTATATTCTCGAAAGCGGATTAGCACGTTCCTACGTAAATGATTTCAACGGAAATGAAGTAACCACCCATTTTTTCACGGAAAACGAGGTAATTATTGAGGTTTTATCCATGTTTCAAAGAGTTCCCTCACAGGAAAATATCATTTGTATTACAGACTGTGAATGCTGGAGGCTGGATTATGATACCTTTCAGGAGCTCTTCCACAAAATCCCGAATCTCAGAGAATGGGGCAGATCATGGATGTCTCAGGAGCTTTTTGCCTATAAACAGAGATCTGTAGAAATGTTTACCCTTTCCGCAACCAGAAGATACCTTAATTTGCTGGAGCAGAAATCTAAAGTGATACAATTTGCCCCTCTGAAACAGATTGCTTCCTATCTGGGAGTTACGGACACCTCTCTGAGTCGTATTCGTAAGGAAATTGTTTCCCATCCTAAGAAAAATTAAATCTTGCCCTATGACAAGTTGATTTTCATTACACCTTGGTAATTTTGGATAAGAAATTAATACTAAAATTATAAAAAATGAAAGTCAATCAAATTTATGTGAACCTTCCGGTAAAAGATGTACAGAAAACAAAAGACTTCTGGACGAAAGTAGGTTTTTCAATCAATGAGCAATTCTCAGATGACAGAGCAGCCTGTGTTGTTTTAAATGATACAAGTTATGTCATGTTTCTGCAGGAAGATTATTTTATGACCTTCACCAGTAAACCTGTTGCCAAAGAAAATACCAGTCAGGTAATTGTTGCAGTAGGGATGAACAGTCGTGAAGAAGTGGATAATGTAGTAAACACTGCCGTAGAAAACGGAGCGTGGCAGCATGAAGAACCTGAAGATTACGGATGGATGTACCAAAATTCGTTTTGGGATCTTGACGGACATGGCTGGAATATCACTTTTGCAGATATGTCTCAAATGCCGACGGAATAATTTAATTCTAAAAAAATCACACCAAAATTTACAAAATGAATATTAGTGATATTTATGTCAATTTACCCGTAAAAGACGTACAAAAAACAAGAGAATTCTGGACTAAGCTTGGCTTTTCTATCAACGAACAGTTTTCAAATGATAAAGCAATATGTGTGGTGATGAAGAAAGATCATATCTACACCATGTTTCTCAAAGAAGACTTCTTCCAGACTTTTACCAACAGAGCTTTTGCAAAAGGAGACACTACACAGGTACTGCTTGCGATTGGAGTAAACAGTCGTGAAGAAGTTGATCATATGGTAAAAACAGCACTCGAAAACGGAGGTTCCAGATATGGCGAGCCTGTAGATTACGGATGGATGTATCAAAACAGTTTTGCAGATCTCAACGGTCACCAGTGGGAAGTAATGCATGGAGATGCCTCTCAGATGCCTACAGAATAACAGTTATCACATCAACACATTTCATATGGAAACACAATCAAACGATATAGAAATTATAAAAAATCAGGTAGCAAGTACCTATTATGTGATTACTTCGAATATTGAGGGCATTACCCATGAAGAATCTATGATTTTTCCCAATGGGGAAGCCAATTGTATGAACTGGATCCTTGGACATTTAATCTACATCAGAAATCCTTTACTGAATATTCTTGGTGAAGAATCCGTTTGGGACAGTGAGAAATTCTCATTCTACAACAGAGGGGAAATTGCTTTGGACCACAAAGATAAACTGATACGCTTCGGGGATTTACAATCTTATCTGAAACAATCTCAGGATAAACTGGAAGCAAAACTTAATACGCTTGAAAGTTTCAAACCAGAAATGGTTAAAGATATATCCACTCTCAGCCTTCATGAAATTTACCACAGTGGGCAGTTGGGGTATCTCCGAAGAATCTTAGGAAAACCGGGAGCTATAAAATAACATTGTATTTTTAGATTTTTCGCTTGGCCCAGAATGGCAAGTATACTCTTAAAATATTAGCATTATCTTTTAGGTTAATGAAATTTTATCGAAGATAAAATCCTCGCGCCTTAAAAAAGCATAGTTTGTAAAATGCTTAGCGCCTTAGCGTCTCTCCAACCTACTAACCTCTAACTTCTAATCTCTAATTAAAAATGAACACACCAAAATCAAAAAAAATGGAGCTCGTTATTCCGGCTTACAGAACGCATTCCCAAAGCTTTATAAATGTTCTGGACGGCATTTCGGAAGAAGATGCTTTGAAAAGAATTGAAAATAAAACCAATCACATTGTATGGATGGCCGGAAACTTTGTCAACATGCGTTATGGCTTGGGCTGGGTACTTGGACTTCGGGAAGAAGATCCTTACAGCGACCTGTTTTTCCAGGGAAAAGCACTGGATGAAAGCTTTACATATCCAACGTTGGTTGAATTGAAAGAAAATTTTCACGCAATTTCCGCTAAAGTATATGAAAAACTTTATGAAGTAACCGATGAAGAACTGGATGAAATATTTGAAATAGGAATGAACATCCCTTTCATCAAAGAAACAAAACTCAATTTTGTCGGAATGTGTATCGGCCGTGAAGATTATTTATGTGGTCAAATAGGCTTAATGCGCAGAATTCTGGACTATCCGGGAATGAAATATGACGTAGACGAAAATCTTAAATATTAATAATGAATCCAAGAGAAACAGGCTATAAAAAAGTCAATGGAATCCAATTGTATTACGAGATCTACGGATCAGGAAAGCCTCTGGTTCTGATTCATGGAGGCGGTTCTTCTTTCCTTTTTGATTTTAAAGAAGTGATCGCGAGACTGGAAGGGAAATTTCAGCTTATAGGAATTGATCTCCAAAACCACGGCCGCAGTGAGCACCGCGATATTCCGGAAACATTCGAGCAGGATGCAGACGATGTAGCCGGACTTCTCGCAGAGCTTAACATTGAAAAAGCTTCATTCTGGGGATTCAGCAATGGAGGAAGTACCGTAATGCAGATTGGCCATCGCCATCCTAAAATCGTTGAAAAACTTGTTGTTGCCTCAGCATTTTACAAAAGGAGCGGTATGATGGACGGCTTTTTTGAAGGAATGCAGGAAGCCACTTTCGATTCAATGCCGGAACCTTTCAAAATCAATTTTTTAAATCTCAATCCGGATTTTTCAAAACTGGAAAACCTTTTTGAGAAAGACTGTACAAGGATGCAGACGTTTGAAGACTGGGACGATGAGGTACTGGCTTCCATACAATCTCCCACATTATTCATCTCTGGAGATCAGGATGTGATGAAACCGGAACATACCACAGCAATGTGGCGCCTGGTAAAAGACTCAAGATTAATGATACTTCCTGCAACCCATGGTACTTATATGATGCCTGATTTTGACGGTAGTATAGATACCGAATTAATAGACTTTACCGCCAGGGAAGTAGAAAAATTTTTAAACCATTAAGCGTTTTTAATTCATATTAAATTAATTAATCCTTAATGGATCAACAGTAGAAACTATATCTTATAATAATAACTTTAAAATTAAAAATCATGGCTAAATTAAATCCATACCTAAATTTCGACGGAACAGCTGAGGAAGCGTTCAATTTTTATAAAACTGTTTTCGGTGGTGAATTCGTTGGAGGAATTCATAAAATGGGAAATGCTCCCGGTACAGAAAACCTGTCTGAAGAAGAAAAAAACAGAGTAATGCACATTGCTTTGCCTGTTGGAGGGGATCTTTTAATGGCATCCGATATTGTACCCGGTTTTGGGCAGACTCTTACTGTAGGAAACAATAATTATGTTTCCATTTTCCCTGACTCCAGAAGCGAAGCAGACAGAATTTTTAAAGAACTTTCTGCTGGAGGAAACGTAGAAATGCCGATTGAAGACCAGTTCTGGGGAGACTATTTTGGGTGCTTTCAGGACAAATACGGTGTTCATTGGATGGTGAACTATAATGAACAATATGCAAAATAATCTTATATTTAACTAATGATAATAAAGAGATGTCCATTTTTGGGCAGCTCTTTATTTAACCTTTAAAAAAATAGAACGATGGATCCAATTAAAATAGACATTACAATTTTAGCACCGGTGGAAAAGGTTTGGAATTATTTCAATGAACCAAAGCACATCACGAAATGGAATTTCGCCCATGAAAGCTGGCAGTGTCCTAGTTCTGAAAATAATCTTACGGTAGGAGGCAAATTCAAACACAGAATGGAAGCGAAAGACAAAAGTTTCGGATTCGATTTTGAAGGCATATATGATGAAATAATTCCTCATGAGATTATTAAATATCACATGGAGGACGGGCGGAAAGTAGAAATTATTTTCGACAAAATAGACGAAACTACAACGAAAGTCATTGAAATTTTCGACCCGGAAAAACAAAATTCTGTGGAAATGCAGAGGGATGGTTGGTATGCTATTCTGAACAACTTCCACAAGTATGTTGAGAATCATTAACAATATTTTTTTTGTAGCCATGATCAATCTAGTTATCATGTCAAAGAGTTTAAATTCTATGTATGCTTTTAATTATGACTCGGAAGCAGAATTCCTTCATGGGGTTCTTGCAATATCCGCAAGAAGAGCCTTGGTAAAAGAAAAAATAAATTCTTTGGAAAAACTTTCAGATTATTCCGAGAAAGAAATCATGCAGCTTCATGGTTTCGGTAAAAATGCAATGATGAAACTGAAGAATTACATGAAAGAAAATCAGGTATGCTTTAAAGAAGCATACTAAATATACAACTGGAATATTTTGCAGTGTCTTTGCACTAAGACGGAAAATATCGTTTCAATGCAAAGGCATAAGATGTGTTTTGCTGTTGTATAGAGAAATTAAAATTATAAATTCGTCCCCTTATTAAAATATAAAATTATGAATAACGATATTTTCCCATGTCTCTGGTATGATGGAGACGCTAAGCAGTCTGCTGAATTTTACTGTAAAGTTTTCGGAGGTGAAATAACAGCAGATACCCCTGTTGTAATGAATGTTGACTTATTTGGCCAAAGACTGATGCTTCTGAATGGAGGTCCGCAGTTCAAGAAAAATGCATCCATTTCTTTCATGGTTATTTGTGAAACTGAAGAAGAGGTTCAAAAATATTGGGATCAGCTATTGGAGGGCGGAATGGCTTTAATGGAGCTGGGATCTTACTCTTGGAGCCCGAAATACGGATGGGTTCAGGATAAATACGGTGTAACATGGCAGTTGTTTTTAGGAGAAAAAGCAAGCGAACAGAAAATAATTCCTACGTTGATGTTTATTCACCAGAATAACGGAAAAGCAAAGGAAGCGATGGAACTTTATACAAAGACTTTTCCCAACTCAGACATAGGAAATATATTAACTTATGGAGCAGGAAGTGAAGGCCATAACAGCCCTGAACCGGGAGAAAATGTTCAGCATGCTCATTTTACGATTGACAGTTACAGCCTGTTCTGCATGGATAATTCTTATGATCATCAGTTTGATTTTAACGAAGGGATTTCATTAGTAGTAATGACGGATGATCAGGAGCAGACCGATCATTACTGGAATACTTTCACAGCAGATGGAGGTAGAGAAAGTATGTGCGGCTGGCTGAAAGATAAATACGGAATGAGCTGGCAGATTGTGCCTAAAAGACTCATTCAGTTAATGAACGATGCTGATCGTGAAAAAGCTTACAAAGTAGTACAGGCAATGATGAAAATGCAGAAAATTATTATACAGGATTTGGAAGACGCTTATAATTCTTAATCCATTTCGGCTTATTGTTTGATATGATTTAGGGAAAAAGATTTGCCTATGAAAACACAGAACAAATCAGACTCTAAATCAAAAGTCCCTAAAGAAGGTCTGTTTCCGGAAATTATCCGGAATGATTACCGTGGAAGCCGAAAACTTCAGGGAAAAAAAGCAGTTATTTCCGGAGGAGACAGTGGTATAGGACAGGCTGTTGCCGTTCATTTTGCCAGAGAAGGAGCAGATATCGCCATCATTTATAAAGAAAGTGATGACGACGCTAAAGAAACTAAAAAGCTGGTTGAAAAAGAAGGACAAAAGTGCCTGCTGATCAAAGGAGATCTTACAAAAAAAGCTTTCAGAACAAAATGTGCAGACAAGATTAAAGCAACATGGAAAAAGATTGATATTCTTGTCAACAATGCAGGAATTCATACTTCCAAAAGCAGTCTGGAAAAAATCTCAGATGAGCAGATTCAGAAAACATTTGATACCAATATCATTTCTATGATTTCTTTCACCAGAAATTTTCTTCCGCTCATTGAAAAAGAAGGAAGGATTATCTGTACAACATCTGTAACAGCCTATCGGGGAAGTGATCATTTAATTGATTATGCGGCTACCAAAGGAGCTGTATTGTCTTTTATCCGTTCTTTGGCTGATAATCTTGCAGAAAAAAAGATTCTGGTTAACGGAATTGCGCCGGGACCTATTTGGACTCCTCTTGTAAAAGAAGCATTTGATGATCTTTCTAAATTTGGAAAAGATACGCCGCTGAAACGTGCTGGGCAGCCATCAGAAGTTGCTCCTGCCTATGTTTTTCTCGCTTCCAAAGATGCAAGTTATATCACAGGAGAAATCATTCACATTAACGGAGGTGATTTCGTCGGAGGATAAATAGAAGCTAGAAATTAGAAATAAGAAGTTAGAAAATTGCAGTTCAATACTCCCTTACTCTAAAACTCTCTAATCCTCAAAGTCTCAAACACTATCACCTGCAACCTATTATCTACAACCTAATACCTTAAAAAAAATATATGGAAAAATTATCATACGAAATAGAAATCAATGCCGAACCTGAAAAAGTATGGAGTGTCCTTTGGGGAGACATTACCTATAGACAATGGACAACAGCTTTTACAGACGGTTCTTTTTATGAAGGAACCCTGGAAGAGAACAATATTATCAGATTTCTTGATCCCAAAAACAACGGGATGTACAGCAAAGTAGAAAAAATGATTCCTTATGAAGAAATAAAATTTCTGCATCTGGGAGAAATTTATGAAGGCATTGAAGTTCCTCAGGACTGGGGAGAAGCTACCGAAGCGTATTTTCTTGAGGAAAATGAGGAAGGAACTTTATTGAAAGCAGAAGTTCAGACGCCTGCAGAGTTCAAAGAATTCTTTGAAGAGAAATTTCCGAAAGCAATGTCAATTGTGAAGCACCTTTCGGAAAATCAACTGTAAATAATTCCACTAAAAAAATAAGAAAATGGAAACCTTATCATATGAAACAGTAATTGATGCTCCCATGCAGAAAGTCTGGGACATCCTTTGGAATCCTGAAACATATAGTGAATGGACCAAGTATTTCGGTGCAGGATCTGTCATGAAATCCGACTGGAAAGTAGGAGGCAAGACCTATTTTCTGAATGCACAGGGAGAAGGAATGGTTTCAACCATAGACAGCCTGGATGAGCCTAATCAGATCGTCTTCAAACATCTGGGAATGGTAGATAAAGAAGGTCATGAGGATACCCAGAGCAAAGAAGTAATGGAATGGAGTGGCAGCTTTGAAAAATATTTCCTGATAGATTTCGACGGAAAAACAAAACTCCATACGGAAGTTCAGGTTGAAAAAGAATGGCAAGATCATCTCAATACAGGATTTACGAAAGGATTAATGGTCGTAAAAAGTCTTGCAGAAGGAATAAGCCTTGGCTCTGTGTAAAGAATTAAAAGTTCAAAGTTTAGGGTTTAAAGTTTAACGTTCAGAACTGCTGCCTTGATCCTAATCCCTGCTACCTCCACCTAAAATCTATCACCTAACAATGAAATTACTTGTCATACTTTTCGCAACATTTATTCTGGCTTTGCTGGGAACCTTTTTATTTCAGGGAAAACCGGATTTTACATTTTCAGGAAACTTGGGAATGGCTGTTTTCATTCTATTTACTGGCTTTTCTCATTTTAAATTTCAAAAAGGAATGGCCATGATGATCCCGGATTTTATGCCTGCAAAAATGTTTTGGGTATACTTTACGGGAGTTCTGGAAATTGCTGCGGGAATTGGGCTTATGATTCCGTCTATTCGGGAACTGACGGCCATTTTGCTCATTATTTTTTATGTGTTGGTTTTTATAGCCAATATCAATTCTTCCAGAAAAAAGATTAATATTTTTAAAGCCGATTATACAGGTCCGGGGATGAAATATCTTTACAATCAAAGGATTCCCATGCAGATTATCTTAATCGCCTGGACATGGTATTTCGGGATTTATTTGCAATAGATAAAAAGACAGTCAGTAAGGCTGTCTTTTTTTATACAATCATAATTTTTTTCCATTAATTAATAAAATACTGTAACGTTTTAGGGGTATGACATGTCTTATTATATAAATGCATTTATTTTTTATTGTTTTAAAACTTGAATGCCTATATAACTTTAACTTTAAAAACATAAGTTATGAACCTAAATCACAACATTTTCGGTACAGCCCTTATTGTACTCTCTACCATTATGACCAACGCACAAAGTTCTACAGCCAAACTGCCGGGAGATCCTACTTTGCCATCTTCCAAAGCCAGTCTTGAGAAGCTTATTTCTTATGATAAAGGAAACTTTAAATACAAAGTGGAAGATTATTTTGCAAGACCAAAAGCTTCAGCATTTAAAATCTCTCCTGACGGGAAATACCTGTCTTATAAAGAAAAAGATCAGGATAAAAAGAACCACGTGTATGTAAAAGATCTTGCAACAGGAAAAATTAACAAAGCCATCGTAGAAAAAGACGACCTTGTCAGAAACTACGGCTGGCTGAATAAAAAACGTCTATTCTATACACAGGATAGAGGTGGAAACGAGAATATTCATTTGTATGCTACAGACATAGATGGCGGAAACCAGAAAGATTTAACACCATTTGACGGCGTAAAAGTACAATCAATTATCCCTATAAAAGATACGGACTTCGTTGTCGTTACGCTTAATAAAAACAATAAGCAGATTTTCGAACCTTTTAAGATCAATTATATTACCGGGGAAATGACCCAGTTGTATGAAAATAAAGATGTAAACAGCCCTATTGACGACTATATTTTTGATAAAGACGGAAATTTGAGAGGTTATAGCGTTCTCGAAAACGGATTAACTACCAAAACTTATTATAAAGACCTTCAGACAGGGAAATTCAATCTTATTAAATCTGCAGACTGGTCTGATACCTTCAGTATCATAGAATTTAACGAAAATTCTAAAAATAAGGATGAAGCCTATGTGGTAACCAATCTGGATAGTGACAGAGCGAGAGTGGTATTGTATGATTTAAAGAAAAATGCAGTGATTAAAGAAATATATTCCAATCCTGTATACGATGTAAGCTCTATAAGCACTGCCGGGAAAAACAGAAATTATGAGTTGGATTTTATCAGTTATGAAGGTGTAAAAGGAGAAACGGTTCCGGTAAGTAAGTTTTATAAAGAAATAGATGACAAATTAAAATCTCAGTTCAGAGACAAGGAATTTGGAATTGTTTCTTCCGATGATAATAATGATAAACTTTTGGTTGTTGTAGGAAGTGATAAACTCTACGGAACGTATTATGAATATGATACAAAAACAAAGCAGACCAAGCTTCTATACAATCTGATGCCTCAGCTGAAAGAAGAAGATATGGCTGAAATGAGACCTATCGAATTTAAAAGCAGAGACGGATTGACCATTCATGGATATATCACACTGCCTAAAGCTGCACTGGAAGGTGAAAAAGTTCCTTTAATTGTAAATCCTCACGGCGGCCCTCAGGGAATCAGAGACAGCTGGGGTTTCAATCCGGAAACACAATTGTTTGCAAGCAGAGGATATGCTACGCTTCAGGTTAACTTCAGAATTTCTGGCGGATATGGAAAATCATTCCAGAAGGCCGGTTACAAACAAATCGGAAGAAAAGCGATGGATGATGTGGAAGACGGAGTAAAATATGCCATTGAACAAGGTTGGGTAGATAAAGATAAAGTAGCCATTTATGGAGGTAGCCACGGTGGATATGCAACATTGATGGGGTTGATCAAAACTCCGGATCTGTATACTTGTGGAGTAGATTATGTAGGAGTTTCCAACATTTTTACCTTCTTTGCTTCCTTCCCGGAATACTGGAAGCCATACAAAGAAATGGTAAAACAGATCTGGTATGACCTGGACAACCCTGAAGAAGCTAAGATTGCTAAAGAAGTTTCTCCTGTGTTCCAGATTGATAAAATCAAGAAACCATTATTTGTAGTGCAGGGAGCTAATGATCCAAGGGTAAATATCAATGAATCTGATCAGATTGTAAAAGCAATGCGTGCCAAAGGTTTTGAAGTTCCTTATCTGGTAAAATATGATGAAGGACACGGTTTTGGAAAAGAACCGAACAGAATTGAACTTTACAAGTCGATGTTAGGATTCTTTGCAGAAAATTTTAACAAATAAACTATTAATTTGATAACAAAGAAAACGGAAGGCCAAAGCCTTCCGTTTTCTTTGTTATTATTGCTAGAGGCTGAAAAGATCATTGCGAACTGAGTGAAGCAATCTCAATTGACACTTTAGAAATTGATATACATATGGACTTTCTCCATCACTTATTATTCTAGCCCTGATAGAAGCGGTTACCCCGCAGCTTGCACAGGACAGTGGGTGGGTTTGGAGTGTGGGAAAGCTTTAGAGTGAGGAGTATGAGCGGATAGCGGGGAAAAGCTCATTAAAAAATAAAAAGTGAGGGGTAATATAATGACCAATAGGCAAATAATTCTGATGATAAAGATTGATGGATAAAAGAAAAATTGAATTGTAAGAAAAATATTTTAAATTTATTAAAGTAAAACCAAAAGATCAGCCGTCATAGCAGTATGGAGGTTGTCGAAAAAATAACAATGCCACAGAAAGAGAAAGAAAGTATCATCTCGCAGACCGTTTCCAACTACGGAGGGAAGCTGATGTCTTATATCCGTCCGAAAGTGAAAAATACGGAAGATGCGGAAGATATTCTGCAGGAAGTGTGGTATCAGTTCAGTAGCCTTACGAATATTTCGGAGATCGTAAATGTTGGTGGGTGGCTATACAGGGTAACAGCGAATAAAATTACGGACCGCTACCGTAAAAAGAAAACAGAAAATCTTGAAGATTTTGTATATGAAGATGAAGACGGCAGTTTTTCTATCAAGGATATTCTTTTGATGGATGAAAGTGCAGGTCCTGAAGTGAAAATGTTTCAGGATGAGATCTGGAAAAAACTGTTTGAAGCATTGGATGAACTTCCTGAAAAGCAAAGGCTGGTCTACGTAGAAAATGAGCTGAACGACAAAACACTCCAGGAGATTGCCGATGAACAGGGAGAAAACATCAAAACCATCATCAGTAGAAAAAACTATGCTGTGAAGCACTTGAGAAACAGGCTGAGAAAGCTATACGAAGATTTAAAAAGTTAGAAAAAGAAATTATGAATCATAAACACAAAAAGGGTTGGATTTTTTTATTGTTATGTCCACCATTAATTTTAGCCGCAGTTACATGGATTGTAATGCTGCTTTGGAATTGCCTTCTCCCAGAGATTTTAGGAGTAAAAACGATTACCTTCTGGCAGGCAATGGGAATACTGATCCTAAGCAAGATTCTTTTTGGAGGTTTCCATTTCGGAAAAGGAATGAAAGACTTTAAGGAAAGAAAAATGAGAGAAAAAATGGAAAGCTGGTCACCTGAGGAAAGAGAGAAATTCAAAGAAGTATGGAGAAATAGATGTTCAGGAGGATTCTTCAACAGAAACAACGAATAATTTGAAATTTTTAAAGAAGTAGTAAAGTAAAATTAGAATTCATTCGTCTCTATAAAAAACAAGAAGTAGTAAAATTTAAAATTTTGAAAAAATGAAAAATTCAGCATTAAAAGGAGCTCTTGGAGCACTAGCAGTTGTAGGTGTAGCCTTAATTGCAAAAAAAGCAGCACAAAGAAAAAGATTTATCAAAGGTATCTTTGATGAGTACGGAATCAAAGAAAAGTCACCTTTCGGACTGGCAGATAAAATCAGAGAAATGAATGAAGAAGACTATCAGGAATTGAAAGGGAAATTCAAAAAAGAATTCCATTCAAGATGCTGCAAAAAGGATAATACCTGCGAAGCATAAGAAAAGTAAAAACTAAATTGAAATTGTTACATTCCGGCTCGGGAAGCTTTGCTTCCCGAGCCGGAATTTTTTTATTTAAAATAGATAGAATCTGCTTACGTTGAAATATCAGTGAGTAGACTACTACATATAGATTCCTGGCATTATTCGGAATGCTAAAAATATTGTTGAATTATTCTTGGAAATTGAAAAGCATACAATTTTATCGTAGATAAAATCTTAGTGCCTTAAAAATATACAGTTTGTTATACAAAGACTAGCGTCTTTGCGATTAACCAACCATTTCACTTCTTATGAGATTGTTTTACCTTCAGTTCGCAATGACTTTTTTGAGCTATATTTTCAACAAAATTTTTGTTGGAAATATCAAACACAAAGAAAAATAAATCCTTATTTTTGTAATGCTCAATGAAAGATTACTACTATTTTCTCGGTATTTCCCAGGATGCTTCTGAAGAAGACGTCAAAAAAGCGTATCGGAAGCTGTCTTTAAAATACCATCCCGATAAAAACGATAACGACGATTTTTTTGCAGACCGTTTCCGTGAGATTCAGGAAGCTTATGAAACATTGAGTGATTCTGTCAGAAGACGTGCTTACGATCAAAATCTTGAAAATCACCAGCGAAGTTTCAGATATAATATTCCGCCTGCAATCAAAACTTTTACAGCGAATAAAATTCATGCGAAAAAAGGGGAGGAGATTATCATCAACTGGCAGACGAGTAATGCCGATGTGGTGAAGATATTGCCTTTCGGATTAGAAAAGCCGTATGGAGAGAGGATCTTTAAGATCACAGAATTTAAAGACGGAAAATTCCAGCTTCTTCTTCATGTAACCAATTCTCTTTTGCACAAAACCGTCGTTCAGGGAATTACCATTACTGAGGTTTTTGAGAATGATTCTGAAAAATTCAAAAATACGGTAGAGGAAATGTTTAAACCACAACCGAGAACGAGAATCAATAAAACAGGTCAGCCTAAAATTATGATGCTGATCTGGGGAATTGTCATTATCGCAATTGCAATTTATATGCTGATCAGAAATTTCAGCTGATTATGCCATTTTCTTCCTTCCGGGGCACTTTTTACATCTTTTTCCTTTCTTGAACTTTTTGCAGCAAGATTTCTTTTCACAGAACATCTCTTCATTATTGAATGAGTAAGGGGCCAATGGCGGAACTTTAAATGGGACAATCATATTCATGCTGCAAATATATTAATTTAGAATAAATATAATTAATAAATTTTCATAAAAAATTGCAGACCTGAAAATTAGGCCTGCAATTGGGGCATTATTTAAATGAAAATGAAGTTGTAAACTGAAACCTGAAAGCATCACTTTTCATTCCTTCAAAATTTTCTGTTTTTGCATAGTTTCCCTCTATACCCATTTTTAAATTTTTATACGGCTGATAAATAACATTTACGGCAGCATTTTGAAAACGTTTCATAAGAGTTTTTACAACTGCCGGATTGGAGCCCACCTGAGAATAACTATAGTAAGCCACCGAGCTCCATTTTGGAGACCACCAATGCTCAAAAATTCCCAGTATATTGAACAGACTCAACGTTTCTGCTGTATTCTGTTCAGGGTTGAATACAGCATCATAACCTTCTCCGCTTAAAACAATATTGTTTCTTGCAATTCCTTTTCCATAAGAAGTCTGAAATCTGATGTCATCAAGCTTCGTCACATATTTTCTGAATGAAACAATTCCTCCAAATCCAATCTTCGTATAGCCATTTTCTTGATTTTCATAGTCAACAGGAGATAAAGTTCCTCCTATTTTAAAATAGTCTCTGGTATTTCCATATCGGTACATCCCTGTGGCAATGGGGATCAGACTTTTTTTCTTCCATGCAGAATGAGAAGAAGGTATAATCATACTTACTTTAGCCGGATCTTCCAGTGAAAAGGATAAAATTTCTTTATCAGAAAGCTTTTCAGAATATCGTACCTGAACAGAACGGGTAAGCATTGCACCGTTAGCTCCATTAAAATCAAATATGTTTGGAAAAATCTCCTCATCGTCGAAATTACTCCATGTTTGGCCAATCAACCATTTTTTCCACTGAATGTAGGCATGTCTTAATCTTGGAGCCGTGGTTCCGTTAGCTCCGTAAAAATCCATTTCCACGTAGGCAGAAACCGGTGAATCTCCATTTTTATCTGTCTGTTTAAAACCTAATCCTATTTGGGATTGCCTCACGCTGAAGTAACTGGACATTGAATTGTGCTGAGGAAGTACTATAGAAGGAGCCACAATTCCGTCTTTAGCTCCCACTTGTTGAAAATCCAGCATTGCATCTGCACGTATAAATCCTTTTACATAAGCAGACCATTTTCTTCCGGCAGTATCCGGATCCGTATTGGCAATGGTTATTTGGGCATTTGCTTTTGACTGAAATGCAATCAAAGCAAAAGTAGTGAACACAGACATAATATGTCTGCTCCTCTTTTTTCTCGTCATCTGTGTGTTCTGTTTGTATGGTATTTAAATTATGTTCTCATAAGAAATTGAATTTATCTGTTGTTAATTTAAAATTTTCATAGTTTTTAACAGGTTTTTATCACCTTATTGTGATTGTTTATACGAATGTACAAATGATATCTGAAATGCCTTAAGTGAAAAATTTAATGTTATTGATAGGAGTGTTGATCATAAATCTAAAAAAACTGCACAGAAAATAAAATGAATATTCCTTAAAAATTAATTTTTCTAAAATTAATTTCATTAAACAGTGAAATAATAAAATTTGTTTTTTAACATTTGAAAAGACTTTATTCTGGAATTTTAAGAATTTTTAAGAAAATAGAGGGTTGTTTTCTATGTTGCGAAATCGCTCAAAAAAACGTAATTTTACGAATCTTTTTTACAAACAAAATCTAATAAATAAAAATGAATACAGAACAGTTTGTGAGCCGTCACATTTCCCTTAATGAAGCCGATAAGCAGGCGATGTTGGAAAAACTTGGCGTTTCTAGTATTGAAGAGTTAATTTCTCAAACCATCCCATCCTCTATCCGTTTAGAGAAAGATCTTGAGATCTCGGAACCGCTTTCTGAATACGAAATGTTGAACCATTCAAAAGAATTGGCATCTAAAAATACAGATTATACGAGTTATATCGGTTTTGGATACCACAATACACTTTTACCTTCAGCAATCCAAAGAAATATTTTCGAAAATCCTAGCTGGTATACTGCTTACACACCTTATCAGGCAGAGATTGCACAGGGAAGACTGGAAGCTCTTCTTAATTTCCAGACTGTAGTATGTGATCTTACAGGTTTTGCATTAGCCAATGCATCTCTTTTGGACGAATCTACTGCTGCAGCCGAAGCAATGCACATGTTCTTCAACAACAGAACGAAAGATCAGAAAAAAGCAGGAGCTAATAAATTCTTTATTTCAGACCTTGTACTTCCTCAAACAGTTTCTGTTTTAAAAACAAAAGCTGAAGGTTTAGAAATCGAAATCGTAGTAGGGAACCACAAAACTCATCAGTTTGACGGTTCTTATTATGGTATTTTACTACAATATCCTGGTAAAAACGGAATTGTTCTGGATTATACTGAAGATATCGTAGAATACAAAAAACTTGATCTTCAGGTAGCCGTTGCTTGTGACCCGATGGCTCTGGTTAAATTAAAGTCTCCAGCAGAAATGGGTGCTGACTGTGCGGTAGGTACTACACAGAGATTTGGTATTCCATTAGGGTACGGAGGTCCTCACGCAGCGTTCTTTGCTTGTAGAGAAGATTATAAAAGAGATATTCCGGGAAGAATCATCGGGGTTTCTCAGGATATGTACGGAAGACGTGCATTAAGAATGGCATTGCAGACAAGAGAGCAGCATATCAAAAGAGAAAAAGCTACTTCAAATATCTGTACAGCTCAGGTTCTATTGGCAGTAATGGCAGGGATGTATGCTGTTTACCACGGACCAAAAGGATTAAACTATATCGCAGATCAGATTCACTTTAAAGCAAATGCTTTGAAAGGAGGTCTTAAAGCATTAGGATATCAGGTAGTAGAAGAACCTATCTTCGATACTGTAAAGATTACAATGCCGGAAGAAGAGAAAGCAAGATTGGTAAGACTGATGCTTGATCACAGATTAAACCTTAACTATTTCACAGAAGGAGTGGTAAGTATTGCGATCAACGAAAGTACAACATTAGATAAATTAAATGTTCTGATGGCTTCTTTCGCTCAGTTTAAAGACAAGCAGACTTTCAAATTAGAAATAAAAGAAGGATACAGTATTCCGGAAGAAAACTTAAGAAAAGACGAAATTCTTACAGAATCTGTATTCAATAAATACCATACGGAAACAGAATTGATGCGTTACATCAAGCGTCTTGAGAGAAAAGACTTATCATTGACTCATTCAATGATTTCTCTGGGATCTTGTACCATGAAACTGAACGCAGCCACTCAAATGTTGCCGCTTTCATGGGAAAACTGGGGTGCAGTTCACCCATTCGTACCAGTTAATCAGGCTGAAGGATATCAGGAAATGATCCGTGAATTAGAGAAAGACTTAGCAGAAATTACAGGTTTTGCAGGAACTTCTCTTCAGCCAAACTCCGGAGCTCAGGGAGAGTATGCAGGGCTAATGGTGATCAGAGAATATCACATTTCAAGAGGAGACCACCAAAGAAATGTAGTATTGATTCCCCAGTCTGCACACGGAACAAACCCAGCTTCTGCTGCAATGGCAGGAATGAAAATCGTAGTCGTGAAAAATCTTGAAAACGGGGAAATCGACTTCGCAGATCTTAAAGCTAAAACAGAAATTCATTCAGCAAACTTATCTGCTGTAATGATCACTTATCCTTCTACTTACGGATTCTTTGATGCTAACATTAAAGAAATTACCAACCTTATCCACGAGCACGGAGGACAAGTATATATGGATGGTGCAAATATGAACGCTCAGGTAGGATTTACAAGTCCTGGAAACATCGGAGCAGACGTTTGCCACCTTAACCTTCACAAAACTTTCGCAATTCCTCACGGAGGTGGAGGTCCTGGAGTAGGTCCAATCTGTGTTGCTAAGCACTTAGTTCCTTTCCTTCCTTCTAACGCGAATATCAGAATCGGTTCTAAAGAAGCTATCGAAGGTATCTCTGCTGCACCTTACGGTTCAGGACTGATCCTTAACATTTCTTATTCTTACATCAAAATGTTAGGAACTGAAGGTCTTAAAAAAGCTACAGGACATGCTATCATGAATGCTAACTACCTGAAAGAAATTTTAGCAGAGCATTTCCCAATTTTGTATTCAAACGAAAACGGAAGAGTAGCTCACGAATGTATCGTAGATTTCCGTCAGTTCAAATCTTTAGGAATTGAAGTGGCTGACGTGGCGAAGAGATTAATGGATTATGGTTTCCATGCTCCTACCGTTTCTTTCCCGGTTGCAGGTACCTTGATGATTGAGCCTACAGAATCTGAAAGCAAATCTGAAATTGACCGTTTTGCAGAAGCGTTGATCTCTATCAAAAAAGAAATCGATGAAATTGCTAATGGAGAAGCAGATACTACAAACAACGTATTGAAAAACGCTCCTCACACAGAGCAGCTGGTAATCTCTGATTCTTGGGATAAACCATACAGCAGAGAAAAGGCAGCTTATCCACTAGAGTGGGTGAGAGACCACAAATTCTTTGCTTCTGTATCAAGAGTAGATGAAGCTTACGGAGACAGAAACTTAGTATGTACTTGTGAGCCTATTGAAGCTTATATGTAATCTTAGTTTTAAATATAACAAATCCCTTTCAGCAATGAGAGGGATTTTTGTTTTATGGTCATTGCGAGCAAAGTGAACCAATCTCTGGCTTGGTATAATCAACTATGTTCTTGTTTTTCAAAAAATCACCTCCCAAAAACTGAGAGGTGCCTTAGTATTTAAATTCTGGTTTGTTATCTTCTTTTAACGGTATACGCCAGTAAAATTGCCAAGCCCATTGTAACGCAGGTTATAATTGAAATGGTTTCAATTGAAATTCCACTTTTTATCTGTGGGTTTTCTTTTTCACATGAAAAAAAGAATAATAATGTCATTAATAGACATGCCGATAGTAATTTTTTATTCATAAATGCATTTGTTTGGTTATTAAATGTTTATATCAAAAAGTATACCGGATTTGTAGACTATAAAAGTGTTGTAATAAATCTTAATTTAATTTTCGTTTGTGATTTTTTGATAGATAATTTAAGCCTTTTCTTCATTCCAATAATAACTGTCCGGGTAGATTCTCGCTCCAAAAACAGCTGTCCCCACTCGTACAATCGTAGCACCTTCTTCAATGGCTGTTTCCAGATCTCCGCTCATTCCCATAGAAAGTTCTGTCATGGTTATGTTAGGAATATTTTCGAAGATGATGTCTTGCTGAAGCTTTTTAAGGATTTTAAAGCATGCTCTTACTTTCTCCGTCTCGGCACTAAATAAGCCGATTGTCATCAATCCTTTTATATTCAGAGTAGAGTAGTTGGAAACCTTTCTGACAAGCTCAATGGCTTTATTGGGATCAACTCCAAATTTACTCTCTTCATTGGACGTATTCACCTGAATGAAAACATCCATTGTCCGTTTTTCGGTTAAAAGTTTTTCATGAAGTTTTTCAGCCAGTTCCAGGCGATCCAGAGACTGTATGCATTTGACATTATATTTTAGAATATCTTTGATTTTATTGGTTTGAAGATGTCCAATAAAATGATTTTCATGAGGAATATCCTTTAGGTCTTCATATTTCTCTTTTAGCTCCTGAACTTTGTTTTCAGCAATTAAAGTCTGGCCATGCTCCAACGCGATTTTGATGCGCTCTACTGAAACCGTTTTGGTAGCTAATAACAACTTAATGTCATCGGTTTTCCTTCCGGATTTTTCACAGGCATTTTTTATCCGGGCATGGATCAGAGTGAGATTATGGAGGATATCTTCTTTCATGATGAAATGATTTCTTTGGCTTCCAGTTTTTTAATTAAAGCCGCCTTCACGGCTGTTAAAGCATAATCTTTAGCTTCGGCAAAAGAAACAGCATATTTTCTTTCAACCGTTCTCATTTCTTCAGGAAACTTTGCCAGCAACTGATCATAGTAGGTATCCAGAATTTCATCAGAAGGCATTTCGTAATTGATTTTCAGCTGGAAGCGTCTCAATAAAGCCGTGTCAATAATCTCAGGATGATTGGTAGCACACAATAAAAGTGAATTTTCAGGGTAATAATCAATCAATTGAATTAAAGTATTAACTAATCTTCTCATTTCACCCACATCCTTATCATCGCTGCCTCTCGCTTTTCCTATCTGATCCAGCTCATCCAGAAAAAGTACAGATCTTTCACGCCCCGCTTTATCAAAGATCATTTTAATATTCTGAGACGTTTCTCCGATGCGGGATGAAACAATATTGCTCAGATTCAGGATTATTATATTTTTTCCTAAAGCGTTGGCAATAGCCTTTGCTGTCATTGTTTTTCCGCAGCCTGAACTTCCCTGAAGTAAAATCTTATTATTAACCGGAAGACCGTATTCCTGCAGCTCTTTAATATAAGTATGTTCCTTGATAAGCTGTACAAGCTGATCTCTGTTATTCGTGTCGAGAAATACTTCGTTAAGGGTTACTTGTTCTTTATCTTGAATAATGAGGTTGTACAGATTCATAATGACGTTTAAAAGAATTATTGAATGCACAAAGATAGAGCTTTATAAAATGCGGGAAGGAATCCTGAATGATAATAAACGTATGGTCCAACGAAAATGAATGAGAAATTATATATTATAAATGATGATTGATGAATAATGAATGATGAGGGAAAATCGGTATTAAAAACAATCTGTGAAAATCTGCGGGATCTGCGGTCAAAAAAATTCTTCCAAAAAAAGCTCAATAAAAAAGAAAAGCCAGTCTTACGGCTGGCTTTCTCATTTGGATATTAAAATTTGTTATGAAACTAAGATCTTTCTGCTTATGTTTTTGGGCCCTTTTACCCGATGGTAAAAGAGCAATCTGATCTCTCAGACTAAAAACATAAAACAATATAATTAGTATAGATATTCTATAGGCTTTCTTTATTTTAAGATTAGTTTCTCTCTCTTCTCACTGTCATGAAATAAGAAGCAATTACTACTAAACCTGTTGCGATACCGATATAAGTTACCATTTTGTATTATTTTTAATTATTTGACTTTTTTTTATCAATTTTTCAATTGCAATATTACTGCTTTCAAATCATGTGCCAAAGCAAATATTTATGATGTATATCAGTGTATTATGATGGTTTGTGTTCGTTTATTGATGAATTTTATTTACGTTAAATTAATATATTATTTGAAATTTATTAATACTTTTATTGTTCTATCTGTAAAATTGTGTGAAAACGATAATCGTTTCTTGACTTCTATATTGGAGTTGATAAAACAAATAATAAATAATGCTTAGCATAATATTGCTGTAAAGTGTATTTTTTGAACTTTAATTTTTCACCTTAAATAGATTTTCATGTTAAGAAAACTTATTTTTCGACTGAATTTTTCCTCCGGAATTTTTGTCAGCTGTCACATTTCATGACATAGAGAAATATTGTTTTGATGTCATAACTTATGCAATGACATACTTTATAATTCGTTTAAACGATCAATGTAGTTAAAAATAAGGCACTTAAGTTAACTTAAATGCCTTTAGAAAGTATAAGCGGGTATATTAATTTTAATATGAACCAGTTTGAACAGACGAAAAAATGTCTGTTTTTTTCAATAAAAGAGTTAATCTCATTCTTTTCCCTTTTGGAAATACAGAAGTGCTTTCGTTACTTTTGTATAAAGAATGAATTTTATGGGACGCAGTTATATTTTTCTCGCTTTGGCTATTATATTTGAGATCATCGCTACCACTTTTCTGAAGAAATCTGAAGAGTTCTCTAAGCTATGGCCGTCTGTAGTAACCGTTATAGGATATGCCTGTGCCTTTTATTTTCTGAGTCTTACCCTTCGCCAGATTCCCGTAGGAATTACCTATGCCATCTGGTCCGGAGTAGGGATTGTCTTTATAACAGCAATTGGTGTTATAGCATTCAAGCAGGTTCCGGACCTGCCCGCTATTATTGGTATTGCTTTAATTATTATTGGGGTAATTATTATCAATGTATTTTCAAAAATGGGTACCCATTAAAAAATAATCTCCTGATGCTTTTGCATCTGTTTCCAATGTTGAGACCTTGTTTTGTATAAAAAAAACTTGCCCAGTTTATATTTGAACTTTAAGTATCCGCGGAACTCAATACCGTTAAATAACGTAAAAGAAGTTGCCGGATTTTCTTCTAATGTCTGTCTGATACCATTACTAAATACAGTAGGACCTGTGGTAGCATGTATATCATGTGGATAGCGGTGAGTGTTTATATTATCCATCATCAATTCTAATGTTTTCTTTAGAAAAGGATGATTTTTATTGAAAATAAGTGCCCATTGAACATACAGATTTTCGTGTCTTTCTACGCTGATCACGGCTTCATCGTTATCCTTAATCAATTTTCTGAATGGTTTGATAATACTGCTGTCGATATCCAGATATATACCTCCTTTCTTGTACAAAACAGCATACCTGAAAAAGTCAGCTTTTGCAGCACCAATCCTCAGTTTACGATAAGTTTCAATATATTGGGGTGGAAATTCTTCTGTGAGAAATTTTTCTATGTCGTTATCGTCATAAAAGTAATACTTGTATTCCGGATTTTTTCTTTTCATATTCCAGATATGATAACGCGTAATCAGAGGAAGTTTCTTCGTTATAAAAGTCTGAAATATCTGTTTAGGTACTGCCATATTCAATTTTATTCAATTCTTACAGGGAAATCCCGAAATCATTTTCATCAACCATTTGCATAAGTGGTAATAAGATTTTTCATGAATGAGAATTCTCCGAACCTGTGTTTTTATGTGGTTTTGATTGTATTTTATATGAATGGTTAAATCCCGAAGGAAAGAAATTTTAATTTTTTTTTAATCTTTTAGTTCAGATGCTTGAAAATGAGTTTTAAAACTTTAAAAATAAATGCTTGAAGAATCTTATTTTACCTTTTGTCTTTCAAAAGGATTATAAGAAATACCGGCATTGAAATAGAAAGAGGGTTGATAGGTTCCTTTCCATATATAATCATTAAAAGACTCCTTCTTGTTAAAAGCTCTTGAATTAATATTGGCTCTGAGTCCGGTTTTGAAAGTACCAATGAAGTTTCCGCCAAGATTGTGCTCATAAATAGCTCCTGAATTGAGAGCAACCTGCCGGAATTCATATGTATTATTATTGTGGTAGGTATAGAAAGAAGTATTATCCATCTCTGTTCCAAAAGACAGCCTTCCGTTTGATGAAATATTTTTTCTCACCAATACTTTTTTAGGAAGCAGAATATCCAGTACCCATCCGTTACTGAATCTGTTTTCATAAGTGAAAACAGGCAGCACAGGAATCTGAGCGCTTGGATCAATAATACCTGCTAATCCAAGACTCATTTTTGTTTTTGGAGTTGCTTTTAAAATCAATGAAGCAGTAACCAATCCTCTGATCCGTTCGAAATGCTGCTCACTTCCATCCGTTGAAATACTGGCAGAATAAATAGCTGTTTTTTTGAATAACTTTGAAAAATAGCTAAGGTTAATTGCTTCCGAATGATAATGGAAGTTTTGTGGACTTTCAGTTTCCGGGATAAGGGGTTTTTCGTTGCCGATAGAAGTATAGCGGTAGCTCAGGGCAGTGCTCAAAAGCCAGCTTCTGTTTTTGATAAAATAAATATTAGCATCTGCCTTCACCTGTTGAAAGCTTTTCATCTTGTTGTCCGGTAAATCCTTTCCCTGAAGCTGCGAAGAAAATGAAGAGGGTGTAACCAACGTGTATTCAAGATTGAAGTTTCGGGCCTGCGGAATTTTATCCGCAAAGAAAGCGCGCACTTTCAAAGGAATACTATCCTTTTTCTGGGCATAAATAATGTTTTTAAAAGGAAAGATTGCCAGCGGTACAAGCATTCTTCTCAATGTTTTCATGGTAGTTTATTTTAAAGGTTGAATAGCAGATTGGAAGAAATTGAATGTGAAAATCCGGTCATAGAAGATATCCAGGCTATTTTCAATAATGGCATCCGTATATAGGGAAGTATCCGGAACAAAAGATTCCTCTACAAAAACAAACCAGAGCTCCGTGAGGCAATATCTTCTTCTGAATTCTTCAGAAGCATTACTGTCTGGCACCGAAGAATGCTTAAGGTCACAAAATAGAATTCCTTTTTTCTCTCCTTCATGTTCCACAATATTAATAGAATGATGCAGATAGCTGATAATTTTCATTTTCGGATCGAAACAATCTACAAAATGATGTAAATCAATAAGCTGTATTACTTTTTCTTCCTGTTGAGATTCTGTCATAAAAAAGCATTCTAGTGATATTTCCTGAGTCAGTTCGTGAAAAGCTGTTAATTCCATATGTGTCATTTTAGGCTACAAAGGAATAGAGAAAAGGAGTGCGGGGATTTGTTTTTATACAAAACGGCTGGTATTTTATACAAAATCCCGGAAGCTGAAACTTGGTATAATAAAATGCAGGTTTTGTATAATAAAATAGTTGTATTTTACGTTATTCTCTATTTTTGTTAACTATAAAATGAGCCTATCGTATGAAATACAGTCCATGGAAATTTGAAGAAACCTTTGTAATGGATTTTCTGGTGGAAGAGAAGTATGGATTCCGAAGGCATCTGCTGTTTCTGATTTTCTTTTTCTTTCTGATGTACAGCGCAAGGTTCTGGCATTGGTATTCCGGGATGTATCAGTATTATGTTTTATTCTTTGTGTATGTCATTCTCATTACAATGGTCTACATTAATATATATGTCTTGGTTCCGAAGTTCTTCTTTAAAACAAAATATGTCACCTATCTTGTTCTGCTGGTTCTGATGGGGGTAGGGGGGCTTAATTTTATAGGATATGGTTTTAAGCTGTTCTTTGAAGAATTCAGAGTGAAAAATATTCTTAGGGAAAATGAAAAGGGTGGAATTTATGAAGGTGTTCTGATGTGTATTCCTATTATCATGACCACTACTACCATAAAACTTTTGCAGAAATGGATCAATGACAATAAAAGGATTAATGAGCTTAGTAAGCTTACCATGAGTATGGAGCTTAATGAATTGAGAAATCAGATTAATCCACACTTTCTGTTCAATATGCTGAATAATGTAAAAGCACTCATAAGAACAGATCCGGCAAAAGCTTCAGTGGTTATTGTAAAACTTTCAGAATTTCTCAGGTATCAGCTTTATGAAAATAGTGAAGAAAAAACATTACTGACTTCGGAAATTGATTTTCTGTCTAACTTTTTAAACCTTGAAAAGATAAGAAGAGATAATTTCTCTTTTGATATTCATACAGAAGTTGATAAAAGAATCATCAGCAGTACTTTTATTCCGCCCAATCTGTTTACCACTTTTGTAGAAAATGCAGTCAAGCACAGTGTAGATCTCAATGGGGGAGAGTCTTATGTGAAAATTGAAATCGGTATTGAAAACAAGCAGCTTTATTTCAGATGTGTGAATTCAAGAAGTGTAGGTTATGCAGTTTCGGACAGCAAAAACAGTGGACTTGGTCTTGCCAATATCACCAGAAGACTGGAACTTCTTTATAATGATACTTTTGACCTCCAGATAGAATCCGATGAAAAAGAATATAATGTAAATTTAAAAATTCCCGTGTGATGAATTGTATTATAGTTGATGATGAACCCCTGGCAAGATCCGAAATGAGATCGCTGATCAATGAAATCTCCGGTATTGATATCCTTGGCGAATTTTCCAATGCTCCGTCTGCGCTGGAGTTCCTTAAAGATAATGATGTGGATCTTATTTTCCTCGATATAGAAATGCCCATGGTAACAGGCCTTGAGTTTGTAGAAATGCTTCCGAAAAAATCCCTTATTATTTTTACAACGGCCTATTCTCAATATGCGCTAAAGAGTTATGAACTGGAAGCTGTAGATTATCTGTTGAAGCCTATTGATCCTCAAAGACTGGAAAAAGCGATTGATAAAGCCACACTTTATACTGAACTTTTGTCTAAAGATACCGTGAAAAATACAGTAGAGTCCAATACTGCAGATTTTTTATTCATCAAAGCAGAAAGAAGATTCTATAAGATCAGTTTTTCAGATATTAAGTTTATAGAAGGGCTCAAAGATTATGTAGTTATTCATACAAAACAGCAGAAACTTATCACTGCAATGAATTTAAAAACCACCCATCAGAAAATATCCGGAGAAACCTTTATCAGAGTCAGCAAGTCCTATGTTGTAAATATGAATTATATAGATTCATTTGACAATCATAATATATACATAGAAGATTCTGAGATTCCACTTGGAGAAGTATACAGAGCTGAATTCTTTACAAAATTTGCCGGAGGACTTCTGAATTCAGATTAGAATATAATTAATGAGCAATAATAAATATCACTCACAAGCTCAAAAAGATCTGTGGAAATTTGTGTAATCAGTGGGAAAATATTTAATAAAGTTTCTGATCTTTTTCACAAAAGAAACTTCTCCTTTTTCCTTTCCCTGTTTGTTTGGTAATGAGCTTCTGGCCGCATATCGGACAGACAGATTTCGTATGAACCAGCCAGTGCTTTTTCAAAACAAATTCTCTTTTCCATTTCAGAAAATCAAAACTGTAATTTCTGGCTTCAGCAATAAGTTCTTTTCTTTTTTTGGGAGGAAGATTACCCAGTAAACTTTCAGGCTGAACTCCAATTCTGAAAAGAACCTCATTTTTAATAATATTTCCGACTCCCGAAAAGATATCCTGATTCATCAATGCATCACAGACCATCATTTTCGGATTGGATTTTAACTTCTCTTCAGCCTTCTTAGAATTCCACTGATCATTCATTATATCAGCTTCCCAATCTATGGTGGAAAGATATTCAAGAGGTACGGATTTTATGGAACAGGTGTAGAAATAAATGCTTCCGGTAGAGAAAAACAATGCTAAACGCAGACTTTTATCAGGTTTGGTCTGCTCATTAATGCTGTAAGAGCCAAACATTAATAAATGGATACGAATGGCAGCTTTTTCAAAAATAAGGTAAGTCTGTTTTCCAAAAGTCCGGATTTCAAGGAGGGATTGTCCAATGAACACCTTTTTTTCGAATTTGGCATTTCCTGAAACTTCTGTCACTTGCTGGCACGCAAATGGCTGCAGGTTTTCTTTCATTAATATGATGGACGGACCTTCAGGCATACGTTTATTTTGAGATAAAGATTCAAATAATATTCCATAATTGAATAAAATCTAAAGTTTTATCCCAAAATAAACCTATTCAAAATATATTCAGACCAGTTTTTGCCCTACGAATCGGATAACAGAACCCGTCCCGTTATGAAAAAGTCCCTCATTGAGCTCGATTTCTGTTTCTGCCAATTCAATAATGTGATAATCCGGAAAATCTGCTTTGATCTCTTCAACAGAAAATAAAGATTCAATATCTTTCGGACCGCCTATCTTTTCGTTCTTTGCAATATATTCAAGATGATTTTTACTGAAAGCTTCGAAAATAATAAAGCCGCCCTTACGCAGATACTGATTCAGCATTTGGTGGATTGAAGATTTAATAGCACCCGGAAAATGCGCATAGATAAGAGCAATGGCATCAAACTGTTCTTTCTGATAATCCAAAGTTGAAAGTTCTCCCACTTGATAATCAATAGAAGTTTGCAGCTGTTCAGCCAGTTGCAGCGCTTTGTTTCTTCCGTTTGCACTGATATCGAAGGCTGAGACCTGCCATCCCTGTGTAGCTGCAAAAACGGCATTCCGGCCTTCACCTTCTGCAGGGAAAAGTATTTTGCCCGGATTTAATTTGCTAAGCTGTTCTTTCAGATAGTTGTTGGGCTTCGTTCCATAAGCAAATTCTTCGCTGCTGTATCTATCATCCCATCTGTTGAGCCAAGTGTTGTCTGTCATGATAAAAAGAATTTAAAATTTGAAAGAAGAATATTTGTAATTCTTTCGTTATTAGTGGTATCAAATGTAAAATATTTATTCAAGCTTTCCGATCCCTAAAAAACGTTTATTATAATAGATTTTTTGAATGAAAGAACTCTTTAATAAAAATCTAAATACTATTCCGTACAATTAAAATTTGGAGTAATTTTGAAAAATGATGAATTTAAACAAGATTTTCACCAATCAACGTACAGGAAACAATCCACAAACTAAGGCTTCGCGAACTGATTTTCAAAGAGATTTCGACAGAATTATCTTCTCTTCAGCTTTCAGAAGACTGCAGAACAAAACGCAGGTTTTTCCTCTTCCCGGAAGTGTTTTTGTACACAACAGACTTACACATTCTTTGGAAGTATCATCTGTAGGAAGAAGTTTAGGAAGTATTATCGGTGAATTTATTGCTGAAGATTTTAAAGGTGAACTGACTGAAGATTCAAAGAATTTTTATCTCTATAATTTAGGAAACGTTATTGCAGCAGCATGTTTGTGCCATGATGTGGGAAATCCTGCATTCGGACATTCCGGTGAAGATGCCATTGCCAGCTATTTTGAAAGGAATGAAAAAGATCTGAAATCAAAATTCAACGGGAAGGAATGGGCAGATCTGGTTAATTTTGAAGGAAATGCCAACGCAATCAGAGTATTGGCTCAGCAGCAGCAAGGGAAAGATGCAGGAGGTATTCAGTTAACGTTCTCCACGCTGGCAAGTATAGCAAAATATCCATGTGAAGCGGTAGCCAAGAAAAAAGGAATCATTCACAGAAAGAAATTCGGTTTTTTCCAGAATGAAAAAGATATTTTCCTGGAAATTGCCAAAGGAACCCAGCTTATTTCTGAAAGTGAAGAACCGCATATTTTCAAAAGACACCCTTTTGTATGGCTGGTAGAAGCAGCTGACGATATTTGCTACAATATCATTGATATGGAAGATGCTCACCGATTGGGTATTGTTTCAACTGCTGACTGTAAAAACTTATTTTTTGAACTTGTAAAATCTGAAACAGATGATGTTCAGAGAATTGAAACAAAGCTAAGCTCTATTTCCAATGAAAATGAACAGATTTCTTATTTAAGAGCAAAAGTAATCAATGCATTAATCAATAAGTCGATTGAGATGTATAAACATAACTTTGAAACGATTCTTGAAGGAAATCTTGGCAATGGTTTGCTTGATATTTATAAAAAAGAGAATAAAGCATTACAGGATATTGCGAGTTTCTCAGTAGAAAAAATTTACAACCACAAGGCTGTTGTTGAAATTGAAAATGCAGGTTATAATGTAATGTATGAATTGCTGGATCATTTTATTCCTTCCATTCTGAAGCCTGATGGTCAAAGAAAATCCTATGATGAAAAAGCGTTGAAATTAATTCCAAAACAATTCATTTATAATGAAGGAACCGATTATCAGAAAGTTCTTGGAGTGATTGATTTCGTTTCCGGAATGACAGATAATTATGCTACGGATTTGTACAGAAAAATTAAAGGAATAGACATCGGAATGACCGTGTAGATTCTATTTTTTATAATAATTTAAAAGCCTCTTCTATTAAAGTAGAGGCTTTTTTATGCGTTAAAAGTAGCTTTTTCAATGAAATTCGTTCTTCAGTTTAATTTTATTTTTCCTATATTTAAACAAACACGGATAAAAATGTTTTTAACAAAACTGGATTTGTGACGACATATTAAAAAATTAAAAACTATGGGTATATACTTAGCGCCCGTTATTTTCTTCGGGCTTATCATTTTATTTGCTTCGTTTTTTGTTGTCAAGCAGGAAACAGCAGCTATTATTGAACGTTTTGGAAAATTTAGGGCTGTAAAACATTCTGGTCTTCATCTTAAATTGCCAATTATAGATCAGATTGCCAAAAGACTGAATTTAAGAATTCAGCAGCTGGATGTAATGATTGATACAAAAACTTTGGATAACGTTTTCATCAAAATGAAAATTTCCGTTCAGTATCAGGTGATAAGAAGCCAGGTTGGAGATGCATATTATCGTTTAGAAAATCCTGAAAATCAAATTACTTCATTTGTTTTTGATGTGGTAAGAGCAGAAGTTCCAAAATTGAAACTGGATGATGTGTTTGTAAGAAAAGACGATGTCGCAATTGCCGTAAAAAGTGAACTTCAGGAAGCTATGAACAGTTATGGTTATGATATTATCAAAGCCTTGGTAACAGATATTGATCCGGATGAGCAGGTAAAACATGCCATGAACAGAATCAATGCTGCAGAAAGAGAAAAAACAGCGGCAGAATATGAATCCGAAGCACAGAGAATCCGTATTGTAGCAGTTGCAAAAGCAGAAGCAGAATCTAAAAAGCTGCAAGGACAAGGGATTGCCGACCAAAGAAGAGAAATTGCAAAAGGGCTTGAAGAGTCTGTAAGAATGCTGAATAATGTAGATATCAATTCTCACGAAGCATCAGCACTTATTGTGGTAACACAGCATTATGATACTTTACATTCGGTAGGAGCCAGCAGCAGAAGTAATCTCGTACTTCTTCCCAATTCACCCACTGCAGCAAGCGGTATGCTGAATGATCTTGTAGTAGCCATGACAACTGCAAATACAGTAGGTGAGGCTACAAAAGGAAAATATCCTGATCCTCCTCAAAAAGAAACCGGATATTAAAAATTGAACTTAAATTAAATGAAAATCGCTCCTGAAATTTCAGGAGCGGTTTTTTATTATTTTTTCGTTTTAGAAACCTGTTCGATCAGTGTGTATTTGATTGAAGAAGCATCAGTTGGCGGATTAGCGATTTTTTCTGTTTTTACTTTTAAAACATATTCGTAACCTGGCTCATAAGTGAAGCCTTCAATGCTGCTATAGAAATTCGTCCAGTCTGTAGAAGCACTTTCTTTTACCTGCATGCATTGCATACGGCCGGCTCCGGCAGAACACTCTACGGTTTGTGGTCCTACGATAATGGTTTTTTCATTGGCTGCCAGTTCTTTCTTTTTTGTCTTAGAAACCTGTTTTACCAAAGTGTATTTTATGGAAGAAGCATCCGCTGGCGGATTGGCAATTTTTTCCGTTTTTACCTTTAAAACATATTCATACCCCGGCTCATAAGTAAATCCTTCGATATTGCTGTAAAAATTCGTCCAGTTTCCGGAAACGTTTTCTTTTACCTGCAGACATTTCATAGGAGCTACACCTGTACAGTCTGCTGTTTGTGGTCCTACGATGAATGTTTTTTCATCACCTGCGGATGCATTGGCTGTGGTTGTACATTGCGTCATTGCAAATAATGCTAATGCGGGAGCTGCCCCTTTTAGAATTGTTGCTATACTTTTCATAAAACTTGATTTTTTTCCCATACCTCGCAATTACCATGCCGAAATGGGTCAGGTGAATTTGTAGTACTTCTGCTATTGCTTTTTATTTTTTTAATCATTTAATTTGAATTTCTTAAAAACCAACCGCAAAATATAACTCTTATAATAAATATGGAAAATCAAATGCAAGTTGAAAATTACAGGATTCAAAAACCTGAAATGTGGGCAGGAAATATTGAAGATGAGGAAATAAAAAACCTGATCAAAGACTCTGAATTTGCCAAAAGACAAATAGACGAAGGCCGTGACTACTGCTACTTTTTAGATAAAAAATACTATACCAGCAACACCGAAAACAGTGAGTATGTGTGCATGGCATATACGCTGAACGAACCTGGAAACCTTGAAAGAGCTTCTGCTTCTGATGTCATTGTAGAGGAAAATGAAGTCTATCAGATTCACAGGATCAGTGTGTTGAGAGATGGAGTTTTGATTGATAAGATTCCGGATACGAAGATTAAGGTTCTTGACAGTGAAAACCAGAGCAGCGGAGGTGTTCTGAGCAGTAATAAAAAAATCAATATTACCATTAAAGATCTTAGGCTGTATGATGTTCTGATTCTGGAAGATTCAAGAATCAAAGAATTTACAGACCGTGACTTTTTAAGAAAGGAATTCTCAAAGTATGTCTGGGTAAGTCCGGATAACTACTGGGCTTACGGTAGTTTTAAATTTACTTTTATCAACGAACGTGAACAGAAGATTGCTTATAAAAAAACATTTTTCAGAGATGAACAGGGTAATGTTCTTGAGCCGGAAGTCAATCATCTTAAAAAAGGGGAACGTTTTGTGATTGAAGAACAGAATTACATCAATCCTGTAGATTCCGGACGTGAAATTTTCCCTTACATAGATTTTGCTACAGAAAGTAACTGGAAAGATCTTTCCAACTATATTGTACCAATCTATGACGAAATTTTCAATAAAGCTTCCTTGAAGGATTTTGCTCCGAATCTTATAGAAAAACTGGATGCCATTACCGATCAGGATGAAAAGCTGCAATTTGCAATAGAATATGTTCAGAATCATATCTATTACATCTTTAATGCTGATGAAATGAATGGTCATAAACCACAGGAACCATCAGTAACCTATGAAAATAAGCAGGGTGATTGTAAAGCAAAATCAGTTTTGTTAAAAGTTATTCTTGATTATATAGGAGTGGATGCTTCTGTAGTACTCGTGAATTTTAACACAGATTATTATATTAAATATTATCTGCCATCATTATTAAATTTTAATCATGTAGTTGTAAAAGTAAATTATAAAGGCGAAGAATATTTCATAGATGCTACCATCCGTGATGAATTCGGATTGATTGAAAACAGAGGATTTATGTATTTTATGCATTATCTGGAAGTGAAAAAAGATCAGGAGCTTCAGGTAAGAAAGCCGTATAAATTTTCCTATTTCTGCATCAATGAAAAAGTAGATTTGAATGCGCAGGGAAATAGCGGAAAGCTTACCTTGTCTACTACTTACAAAGGAAACAGAGCCAATGCTATGCGCAGGTATTTTAAAAGCACCAATAAAAGAGAAATCATAGACAGCTGGAACAATTTCCTTTTCTATGCGCTTAATTATTCAGGTGACAGGAACGGTACCGATGTCCGTAACGTATTCAAAGATGCAGCAATCGATGTAGTAAGCGATGATAAAAGACTGAATGAAGTGAAGATTCAGTATACCGCTATTGTTGAGAATCCTTATTTTGTGGATCCGCAAAAGAATCGTTTTCTGATGTATTTTGACAGAAACGTTATCAAAGGAAGTGCAAGAGATTTCATTCATAAAGATTTACCCTTCTGGCATAATTTCGATAGCGAGAAATACGAAATCAACCTGCATACAGATCAGAAAATTGATACTGAAGAAAAATATACCATTCAGGAAAGCACAATAGCCAATCCATATTTTGACTATAAAAGTCGTAAGAAAGTAAATAAAAATGGTGCAAGCGTATCTATTGAATACAATCCTTTGGTGAATCTTGAAATTCCGCAAAGCGAATTTGAACAGTTCAGGACAGATCATCATACTGTAGCCGATAGTAATTTCGGACTGGGAATTGATATTATTGAACCTGGGCTCATGAATATGCTTAAATTCAGTTTTAAGAAGAAGTTTAAATAAAGGCTTTAGATTTAAAGTTTTGGGTTTAAGGTTTAGAGTTACGGCGGGCGGCGAAGCCGCCCGCCGTAACTCTTCATTATTCTAATAACATTCCATTACCATCATTTCTGATGGTAGACAGTAAAATTTTGATGTATGAATTATGTAACGGCAATCTATCTTCTGAATATCGTATTGTATGCCATGTATTTCTTTGGAAGAACAGGAGGTGAAACTGAGCTCTCCGGTGTAGACTTTTTTGTTTCCGGAATTTTATCTCTTCTTCTGATCTTTGCAGGCTATCTGAATGCAAAAAAAGGAATGATCTACAGGACAGTTCTGTGGATATTTTTTGTGAACGTATTTTTATTTGCTTGCTCCGGTTTGTTTGATCAGTTTGGAAGTCATTTTAATATCCTATCTACAAGTAATAGTGATAGCATTATTTTTTCACTGGCATTTATAGTGTACAATGGATATCTTTTTCCTGTAACGCTTGTCCTTGATGGATCAGGCTTGGCGTTGATAGTTCCGGTAGTATTGTCTCTTATTTTACCTTCATTGGGATATCTGGTAGGGAAAAAACTTCATCCGGGCAAGCAAAACCCCACTGAGTTATAGTCATTGCGAACCGAAGGTGAAGCAATCTCAATCGAAAAGTAAAGGTTGAAAAACGCATAGACGCAAGTATTATTACAGGGAATACTTTTATGGCGCAAGGATTTTATCTCCGATAAAATTTCAAAACTCTGTTTGTCATTCTAAGCAAAGCAAGGAATCTAAACTCTAAACTACAAGAAAAATAATAACGCACAACCTGCTCAAAATCTCAGATTTTCTTGCTTCTTAAAATATGCACAAAGTATGAAGCTCTTAGCGCGCTTGCGATTATCCAACAAAAAAATGACAAGATTATTTTGAGAACGAAGGCACAAGTATGATTACAAGAAATGCTTTTTAAGTAAAAAAGCAGACAAAAGTCCTAAAGTTATTCCTGCTTCTGAGGCTGATTATTGGATGTGAAGAACTTCTGTTTACCAATCAAAAGCTCAAAAAATAATCTGAAATCCGAGATTAGAGACCATAAAGGATATTTAAAAGTAGCAGGTTTGTTTCTCTCAATCACAGCATGACTGAACCAGGCAAATCCGTAGCCTACAATCGGAATGTACCAAAGAAACCTTTCTTTTCCGGAGCTGATGACATACCATATAACGAAAAACACAAGAAATGTTCCAATAAAATGGAAGATTCGGGTTCCTGTTTTACTGTGCTCTGTAAGATAAAACTGGTAAAATTCTCTGTATGTTTTGATTCTTTCGGCCATGGTGATCTAGTTTATTGATTCTATTGAACTTAAAGCAATAATTCTGCCGATTTTCATGAAATGGTAAAAAGCAAAAAGGCAAAATAGCCAATCAGGTCTCTCCATCAGGTTTAACCTCTTTGCTATTTTGCCTTTCCGCAATTTTATTTAGTGCTTATTTAGCTGTTCTTTAGTTCTTTTCCCAGCTTACTGTTTTTGTATCCGTAGCAGAAGTAAATAACCATTCCAATCAGGAACCACATTCCGAACCAGAACCAGTTTTCATGGCTCATTCCTGTAAGAAGATAAAGACATGAGCTTAATCCAACCAAAGGAATCAATGATAAGTTTTTAATAAATGCTACAACACATAAAACGAGATTAATAATAATAAAGAAGAAAATAGAAGCTCTGAATTCTCCTTCTTTAGGATCTGACCAGTTCATCAGATTATCAAAAAACTCTGGCTGCCATTTGTAGAAAACCAATAAACTACCGATGAAAACAACAGGGAAAATGATTTTCCCATTCACGTAAGGAAGGTGAAATCTACCTTTAATTTTTTCTTTAGCCGGAAGCATAAGCACTCCAGCACATACCAATACAAAGGCAAAAATAGTTCCGATACTTGTAAAATCAAGGATGAATGTTTTATCTGTAAACAGGATAGGAATACCTACCACAATCCCTGTAACAATAGTTGCATATGATGGTGTTTTGTATTTAGGATGTACCTTTTGAAACCTTGCAGGCATTAGTCCGTCACGGCTCATAGCGTACCAGATTCTCGGCTGTCCCATCTGAAAAACCAATAATACAGTAGTAATGGCAACAATTGCAACGAAGGAAACCACAAGCTCCATCCAGGCTACATTGGCATTTGTTTTTTCAAAGATGAAGGAAAGCGGGTCTCCCACACCGTCAAATTTCTTGTAATCTACCATTCCGGTTAATACCAATGTCAATGCGATATAGATCACTGTACACAGTACAAGTGAAATGATCATCCCTTTTGGCAAGGTCTTCTGTGGATCTTTAGTTTCTTCAGAAAGTACGCTCAAAGCGTCAAATCCAATATAAGCAAAAAATACTCCGGATACGGCACTCATTACTCCTGCAAAACCATTAGGCATGAAGGATGGTGTTCCTGTTGTAGGGCTTATTGGTGTCCAGTTTTCAGTATTAATGTAAGCAAAACCAACCAGAATCACCAATAGAATGACTCCCAATTTTAAGATAACCAAAGAATTATTGAAGTTTTTACTTTCTTTTACTCCTACGTAACAAAGCCATGTAATTAAGCCATTAATAACCAATGCCGGAATATCTACAATGAATTTCAAACTCCCGATTAACGGAGCTGTTTTCCACGCGTTTAATAATTCTTTGTTTTCAGAACCATATTGAACGGCTTTTCTCGCTTCAGTATAACTACAGGTCAGATAATCAGGAATATGCATTCCGAGACGTCCTAAGAAACTGGTGAAATAATCCGACCACGAAAAGGCTACATAAATATTCCCGAAAGAATATTCCATGATCAGAGCCCAACCAATAACCCACGCAATCAATTCTCCAAAACTGGCATAAGCATACGTATAAGCAGAACCTGCGGTAGGAATTCTGCTGGCAAATTCAGCGTAGCATAAGGCGGTAAACCCACAGGCAAAACCGCAAATCAAATATAGTAGAATAACACCGGGGCCACCTCTGAAAACGGCTTCTCCCAAACTGCTGAAACTGCCAGCTCCGATAATGGCCGCAATACCAAAAAATACGATGTCCCACACACCTAAGACTCTTAAAAGTCCTGTTGAAGTATCTGTATCTGAATAGATTTTTCTTCTAAAAAGTTGACTCATTCAATAACTATATTTGATTTGAAAAAAAGCAAATGTAATGATTTTTTATTTTGATGTTAACAGTTGTTAAAAACATTTGGAGTAAAAATACTCAAACAAAAGACTTTACTCTTTATAAACAGGTATTTCCACATAGCTGTCATTGTACCATTTGATCTCCATCGGCTCTCCGGAATCCTTTATGGTTTCATCACTTACATCTTTACCGGAACCATAATTAATCTGCCAATAAGGTGTTTTATTCACTCCAACCAATAAAAGAAGTTTGCTTCCTTTTTCTATTTTTCTGCTCATAAAATAAGAGTTGTTAATTGGGATTTGTTCCATTTTATTCGGTTCAAGAAGCTGTCGTTTTTCATTGTTCTTTGCATAGCTGGCTCTTACAATATGAGTAGATAATAACGAAGATTTTCCATCCGGCTGAATCTGGTACAGGTAAGTATCCGTATCAAAGTCTTTTTTATTGATGGAAACATTGAAAATTCCGGACAGATTTCCACTGATGATCATATCCTTGTCAAGCACTTCACTTTCGAAGGCGACAGAATTCGTTATTTTTATGCTGTCTTTTTTGCTGACTTTGTAATAAATGTCTTTCTGATCCCTGTTTTTTAAATCTACAGTTTGTTTTGTGAAAGTCTTGTTTTCCGGTTTATTAAATACAGATGATGTGTTTTTCTTGTCCTGAAGGTAAAATTTCAGAGTAGAAGTATGCATTTTGTCAAGATCAGCCACATGCTTCCAGGTATTGGTATTCATCACCTGAAAATTAATTCTGTCTTTTAAAATTTCCGGTTTTTGACCTCCTTTAAGAATATAATCAAACCAGGAGAAAGCAAGATCGTCAATACTTATTCTTGCCACTGGATCAATAGGATTTCCATTCACGTAAGTAAATCCGAAACTTTGGGCTCCTCCATGATTATAAGGGCCTATTACCAGATAATGATCTGCATTTTTGTTGTACAGATGATGTTGTTTAAAATAATACAGCGCACCAATCTGATCATCATCATAATATCCCGTTGTGGTCAGGATAGGAATATTGATTTTAGAAAAATCCTCTTTGTAAGGAACCATTTTCTGCCAGTATCCATCATATCCCGGATGATCCAGCCATCGCTGGAATATTTTGCTCGGTTTTCCGCTTATCGCATCTAAAGATCTGAATGCTTTCCCGCTTTTGTACCATTTTGTATAAATAGAATCCCATTTTACAGCATTGGCAAAATCAGCTTCGTCCGTAAATTTATTATTGGTCACATATTGTATCCATTGCAGCATATAGCTCATGAAGATGTTATTCTGAGCAGGATAATCAATCCCGATGCCTACTGCAACCTGAGGAACAATTGTCTTTAACGCCGGATGCAGTTTTTTTACGGCTGCCCATTGACTGAAACCTAAGTAGCTTCCACCAATCATTCCTACTTTTCCATTGCACCAAGGTTGTTTGCTTATCCAGTCGATTACTTCGTAGATATCTTCTGATTCATGCTCAAAAGGATTATTTACATCATTACTGTTTCTTTTGCCACGGGTATTTACAACCGCTCCTACATAGTTATACGTAGCGGCTCTTTTTCCGAAGAATTCATCAAATGAACCCGCATAGATATTATTGGTAAGAATAACAGGTAGCGGGAAAGTATTTTCCTTTTTCCGAACAATTGTGATCGTTAAGGTGGCTCCGTTTTTTATGGTAAGATCTTTAGTCTCAATAATGAACTTTTCTCTGTCTTTTGAAGCCAGAAGCTGCATCACCTGAGGTTTTATACCTGAATAGGTTTGGTAACTTAAATAGCTTTTGCATAGAGCAAGAGCTGTTCTGTAGTCTATACTGTCTTTGTCTTTTTGTTTATCCAGTACTTTCTTCAGCTGTTTTTTAGATTCCCGAACATCTCCGTCAAGAGCAATTCCTAGTCTTGGAATCAGTTTTTCGGAAAGGCTTTCATATTTTTGATTAAATACTTTCTGAAGGGCATTGGAAAAGGAATTATTATTTTCTTTTTGCTCCATTTTTGCAAGGGCATACAGTTCAAATCCGATAAATCTGTAGTCTCCCATATTATTATCCGCAAAGAGCTTACGGTTTTCAGAAAGAGAAGCCAGTGAGTTTTTATAATCCTGAGCAACCATCTGCAAACGGAAAAGATTATCCATAAGATCAACAGTGTTTTCCGGTTTGTATTTTGCAGACTGAAGTTGAGGAATCACTTGCTGAGCAAGCCCCGGTATTTGTTTTTCCAGTATAACAGAGTCAGTTACAGCGGTCTTTGGAAAGTGAAATTTTTGCGCCTGCATGAGGTTTACAAAAATTAATGCTAAAAGAATCTTAAATTTCATGAGATGGTGTGTTTATGGTATGTTTTTAGCTGCTGTTGAAAAAGTATCAAATTTAAATACGTTTTTGATAACGGTTAATTAAAATTGTTTACATTTTATCAGACGAAAGTAGTAAATTTTATCATTGTACCGTGAGAAAATTTTCATGGTTGTGAAATAAGTATTAACATCCATTAACGCTGTTAAAACTTGCTTAAACAATAAGTTTTTAATATTTTCGTTAACTTATTTAGACTAATTTTCTTATATCAAGAAGAATGAAATCAAAAAAAATACTTTTAGCGGCTGCAGTAATGTATTTCGGAATCTCCGATGCTCAACAGTCCCAATATTTTACCCAGAAAGAAAATTACAGGTTCAATCTAGCCGAAAATCTTTATCAGACTAAAATTTACAACGCTTCACAATACGAATATGCAAGACAATATTTCTACAATCAGAATCTGTCCCGTTCGAAAAAAGAAGCAGCGCAGTTTTTTGATAATGTGATTGGTGTGATTCTTCAGAAAAATCATGCTGAAGAGGGGTTAACGGCTTTCATGAAAGAATATCCTAATTCTGCTTATTTTGCTCAGGCTAATCTTCCATTGGCAGATTACTATTTGGCAAAAAAAGACTTTGACAAAGCGTTGGAAACCTTGAAAAAGGTGAACCAGTATCAGCTTTCGAAAGAGGAGAATACCCAGTATATTCTAAAGCTTGGATATGCAAAATTCATGACGGGTGACTCCAAAGGAGCTATTGATGCACTGGAAGAAGCTTATAAAACAGCAGATCAGTCTCAAAAAGGAGACATTGCTTATATGCTGGGGCATTTATATTACAGCAACAGACAGAATGATAAAGCTTTCCAGTATTTTGATTCTATAAAAGATCAGGATAAATTCTCCAAGCTTGTACGTCCTTATTACGTACAGATGTACTACAATGATAAGAATTACGATCAGGCCATTACCGAAGGAAATGCTCTTTTAAAAGAAAATATTTCAGATTCTTATAAGGCAGAAGTTCATAAAATCATTGGGGAAAGTTATTTCATGAAGAATGATTATAGTTCTGCTTACCCACATTTAAAAGATTATCTGAGCGTACAGCAAAATCCGTCTGAAAACGATTTGTATGAGATGGGATTTGTAGCTGCACAGCTTAAAAAATACGATGAAGCGGTTTCTTATTACAACCAGCTTCTTAACAGTAATTCTGCCTTGGCTCAAAATGCTTACTATCAGTTAGGAAATGCTTATCTGGCAGTAGATAAAAAACAGGAAGCGCTTTCTGCATTCCGTTCTTCTTATCAGATGGATTATGATGCGAAAGTGAAAAAACTGGCTCATGAGCAGTATGCTAAATTAAGTTACGATATCGGTAACCCGTTTGAAAGCCCTTCGGCGGTGATCCAAAGTTATATCAACGAAAATCAGAATGGAGCCAATGCTACAGAAATGAGGTCATTATTGGTGAAATCTTATCTGTATTCCGGAAACTATAAAGAAACGCTGAATGCTATTGACAGATTACAGAGTTCTACTCCAGAGATCAACAAAGTAGACCAGGAGGTTTCTTATTTATTAGGAACTGAGGAATTCAACAAAGGAAATTATGACGAAGCCGAGAAATATTTCTTAAGAAGTCTTGGCTTCAATATCAATAAAGAATTCAACAGCAGAGCTTTATACTGGCTGGCACAGGTATATTACCAAAAAGGAAATTATCCATCTGCCATTGTTCGTTATGAAAAGCTTCTGAACGAAAACTTCCCTGAAAAACAGCAGCTTCCGTATGATTTAGGATATGCTTATTTTAAATCCAAGAAATTTGATCAGGCAGAAACATATTTCAAACAATATCTTGCCAACCCGAAACCGGAATTTAAAAACGATGCGGAACTTCGTCTTGCAGATATTCATTATGCCAACAATGACCTGAACGAAGCCATCGCTATTTATGATAAAAATGAAGATGCTACGGATTATACTTTGTATCAAAAAGCGATGGCTTTAGGATTTAAAGGAGATACACAGGCGAAGATTACCAACCTTAAAAATCTTTTATCAAAATATCCGGATTCCGAATATTATGATGATGCTCAATACGAAATAGGAACAGCTTATGCCGCTCAGGATGATTTTGCGAACTCTAATGATTATTTCGGAAAAGTAATTAAAGGCTCTTCAGACAAAGATCTTATTGCGAATGCTTCTATCTACAGAGCTCAGAATTATATAGACCAGAATCAGAATGATAAAGCACTTTCTGAACTGAAATCTCTGGGTGAGCAGTATAAAAATACAGCCTATGCTCAGAAGGTAGTACAGGCTGCAAAACCTATCTTCACGAAAAACGGAGATGTTTCCGGATATGAAGCTTTCGCAAGAAATATTGGTGTGAATGTAGATACTGCTGAGATAGATGAAATCAACTTATCAACCGCTAAACAGTTCTTCGCGAAGAAAGATTATAAAAGTGCAATTTCTTACTACGAAAAGTATCTGACACAGAATCCAACAGGTGAAGGATTGTACCAAGCTAAATACGAATTAGGAGAGAGTTACTATCAGACTAACAATTCAACTAAAGCTTTACTTGTTCTTCAGGAAGTTGCTGGAATTCAGAATGATTACCAGGATGATGCGCAAACTCGTTTAGCTCAAATCTTCATTGCGCAAGGGAATACAGCAGAAGCTAAAAAGTACCTTGAAGGCATTAAAAATTCTTCAGACATTGGTATTAAGAATTATGCGAATGTGGAACTAATGAAACTGTATGCAGAAGAAAATAATTTTTCTGAAGCTGAAAAACTGGCCAATGCAGTGATTGCTAATTCTAAAAACTCAGCAGCCGTTATTGAAACCGCGAAAGTGATCAAAGCAAGAAGTCTGATGAACTCAGGAAAGGATAAAGATGCACAGGCAGCTTATGTTTCTCTTGAAAAATCATCCAATACTTCGGTAGCTGCGGAAGCTTTGTATGCTAAAGCGTATTATCAGAACAAAGGAAAAGCTTTCAAATCTTCTAACGAAACGATCTTTAAGCTTGCCAATAACTATGCATCTGAAGAATTCTGGGGAGCAAAAGCGTTGGTATTGATGGCGAAAAACTATATTGGTCTGAAAGACAACTATCAGGCAAGTTATACCTGTGATCAGATCATTGCAAATTATAAAGATTTCCCTGAGATTGTAGCAGAAGCTAAAGAAGTTAAAAAGCAGATTAAGAAATAAGAAATGAAAGTGTTTAAAATTTCCATATATTCTCTTTTAATTTCCGCTTCTCTCTGGAGCTGCATTCCTTCGTACAGTGCCTATCCAAAAGAATATAACCATGCAAAAGCTGATTTCAAAAAGAAAAAGGTTTTGGTGGTAAATAAGGATCTTGAAAAAGAATTTAAAATTTTAAAACACTCCAATATTTATGAAATTGTAGAAGACAGTACTTATGCAGCAAAAATAACTCTGCATCCCATGATGACGCGTACTCCTCCTTGCGGAAATCCAATGATTGGAAGTATGCTCACAGTCGGATTACTGCCTTCAGGATTTCCTTACGATATTTTTTACAGTTATGATGTAGCAGAGAACAGTACAACGAAAAATTATCAATACAAATTACAAGTTTATCAAAGCCTTTGGCTGTTTAATATATTCAGACTAGGGAGAACTTTTTCAAAACAATCAGGGAAAGCTTTATTAGGCAATTATATTGCTTCCAATAAATAAAAACCCGTTATATATTTTTTTCAAATAAAGAAAATATGAACAAGAAGATTCAAATATTATCCATATTATTTTTAGGGGTTTCGTCGGTGGCGTTTTCCCAGATCAAGGAGGAAAAACTGGTTCTTAACAAAAAAAGAGAACCAGAGGTGAAGAAGATCGAGAAGAAGAAAACTTCTGTGGAAACCATCAAGAATTATCCGCCGGAAGAGAAATCGCAGACTCCTGTGAAATATACCATCACAGATGTTCCTGCTGTTTCGGATTTCAAAACTTCAACCATTCAGGGTGAAGATGTAGCACCGAAATTTGAGGGAACTGCCCAGAATAACTACTTCCAGTTCGGAATGGGTAATTACGGAAAAGTTCTGGTAGACGGAAACGTTTCAAAAACCCTTCAAAATAAACTTGAAGTAGGAGCAGATGTTCATGTTCTTTCCACGAATGGTCTTAAAAAAGATTACGACTGGAAATCCGGGCAGACTTCCGCCAATGTTGGTGCTTTCTTAAACTCTTATGGTGAAAAAGGGAAATTCAATCTTAATGCTGAATATGGTTTAGACAGCTATAATTATTATGGAATCTATGCCATGCAGCCTGCGGGAGATATTGATCTGAAGCAAAAAGTAAATCAGTTTAAAGTAAACGGATATTATGATTTTTACTCCAATGAAATCTTAAATGATGTAAGGGTAAAATCATCATTCCTGAAAGACCATTTTGATGCTTCGGAGAACCAGGTTTCAATTTTGGCTAATTTCTCTAAACATGCTGTTGAATTAGGAAAATCAGGAATCAACCTGAATGCTGATTTGGGAGTAGGACTGGATGCGGTAAAAACAGATTTTGCAATCAGAGATAAAAACTCTTCCAATTTCTTCAATACGAGCCTGACTCCGAAAGTGACATTTAGAAAAGGAGACTCTTATTTGATGTTGGGATCTTCATTCTCATTCCTGAATGCTAAAAACTCCAATGATCAGTTAGAGAAGCAAAAAAATAATAAAACATATTGGTTCCCGCAGGCTGAATTCCAGTTTGCTGCTGCCAAAGAATTTAAATTCTACGGAGGGGTAGACGGAGGTCTGAAGCTGAATACTTACGGAGATATGCTGCAGACGAACCCATTCATCCTTTCTGACCAGTTTTTAAAGCCAACAGAGACGAAATATCATTTTTATGTAGGATTGAGAGGAGATATTGATGAAACGTTGAAATATGACTTCTCTGCGGGTTATGGAAAGATGAGAGATATTATGTTCTTTAAAGCCAACGGCCTTTTTGATAACATCTCTGTTAACCGTTCTGCCTACAATTTTGCCAATACATTCTCTGCCGTTTATGATGATGGAAATGTAAGTGATATCAAGGGTAGTATACAGTATTTCCCATTAGCCAACCTGATTATTGATGGAGAATTGAGGTTTACGAAATATGATCTGAAGAACTACGACAATATTTATAACGTTCCTTTATTCAATGCGAGCATCGGGGCAAAGTATACAATGCTTGACAAGAAGCTATTGCTAGGATTCAAAGGAATCTTTGCAAGTGACAGAACTACAAACTCTTATGCGATTGAAGGAATAGGTGCTCCGAATGTGATCTTCCAGTCTACAGAAAATACCAACGACAAAGTAGGTGGTTATGCAGATTTAAATCTTTCAGCAGAGTATAAAATTCACAAAAATTTCAGTATTTTCGCACTCGGAAATAATCTTCTGAGCTCAAAATACCAGACGTACAAAGGATATAAAGTCCTGGGTGCACAGATTTTGGGAGGTGTGAAAATTACTTTCTAAAGCATAAATAATAAACAATGAGTAATTAGCAATCATTGAATAATTAATTATTCATTGTTTATGAATACGGCTGCATAGTTTAATGGATAGAACTTCGGATTTCGGCTCCGACAGTGAGGGTTCGAATCCTTCTGCGGTCACAATGTTAAATAATCAACCTGCTGTTTTACAGTGGGTTGATTTTTTTTTAAAGCCTTTATTTTGTATTTGGTCAAGGTTTTGGTCAAGGTAAATATAAAACAGAATACTTTTTATTGTTAACACACGATAATTAAACAATCTTAAATCATCTACTTATTTTTCTATGTAATCACTCTCATAATTCAATAGCAATGTATCTTATTACAGGAATCACTAAAACGTGTACAAAAATATTGTGTTCTTTTTCGGAGTACAAAATATTTTTTTGGAGAATTATTTTCCAGAATCAAAATCTGTGATGCCAGTGCCCTTAAAAAATCCATTTTCCTTTCAGTCAAGAGGGGGGTGGTTTTATACACAGACCTTAACCGGAGTATTTTTCTAAAAATTTTCAAAGTAGGTTTACTCTAATCAACTCGAACGGTCTCTGAACGTACCCCATTTTTTCTGCTTAAAATAAATTCTGGTATTCATATCACTTTTATAGAGATAGAGCTTAAAATGGCACAACGTATAGTGTGAAAAAAGTAAATGTAAATCCTGCTCAATAGATATTTTACCAAGCAAAAACAAAAAACCTTTTAAACAGCCTATCAGTAAAGGTTTAAAGCTATTTAAATGGTTTTTATTATATGTGAATATTTATATTTTCCTATAGGATAATGAAATATAGAGAATATGTACCTTTATCTCGCTCGGAGAGTAGAAAAAATCTATTTTGTAAATAACATTGTTAAAACAGCTCCGACAATTGCTCCCAATACAGAACCTATAATACCAGCAATAAGAGCATTATTACTTAATTTATTCCACACTCTCATAACATATTTAGGGTTTAACCTTTTTTTTTCCTCCTCAACCCATTTGTATGTCCCTTTGAGTTTCGCAGAAGCAAAATTGTCTCCCTCGCTATATTCAAAAAACTCTATATCATCTTTATCTTTAATAACTTTTCTTGTCAGAACCTTAAATGCAACTAACTTATTAGCCATCAAATCTTCTGGGCTTTGATTAGCTTGTATTTTCAAAATGTATCTTCCCTCTCTACTAACTTTTTGCATAATTATATCCATCAATCTCTCTTCGTCAGCAATTCCCATCGCTTTAAAAATTATATTTGGCATAGAATAGTAATTTTAGCTTTGTTTCCTTAATAAATTAGCATAAGTCTCATCTCTATCATTAAAAGATTTTTCTCTACCTATGACTTTTCCATTTTCTGTAAGTAAGTAATTAAAAAGCCATTTATTTTCTTCAAAAATAAATTGAATCTTTTCAGGCTTTAGTTTCAAAAGTATTTTAATCTTTTCATTTATATCTTTCATCTTATCTGGTAAAACTGACTCTAAAACTAAGTCTGCACTTTTAGTAGTAACAACTAATTCTATTATGCATTTCTTATTCGGATATATTATAACAAAATTATTTGGTCGATTTTTAGGAATAGATTTTTTTAATGCTTCTGCTGAAACTTTTTTTAGTAAATTATAGAATTTAACCAAATCTTCACCTATTGCATCACCCATTTTTTCAGGAATTTTCTTTAGCCCTATACCTAATGCTACAGCGATCACTGTTTGAATTGAAATGATAATTTCAGGGTCGGGTATTAATGATTTTCGACCATGAAACTCTTTGTCGGTATCTAATTCGGAATCATTTATATCATTGAAAAAGTCATTAATGTCCTTTGGATTGTCAAAATTACTTGGATCTACTGAAATTAAAATTTTATTTAACTCTTCTTCACCACACTCATTGAATGGAAATTCATATTCATTAAATGATTCCATAATAAGCCTTTCTCCATTTTCTAACTCAAGATATTCTCTTTTATCAAAAAAGTAGTTTTCTGCAATTAGATAAAAATGTCCATCATTTCCTTGCTTTACCTCTCCATTATTTAAAACTCCTAATGGTGGAAATGTCCTAATATGTTCAACTCCTAATCTTGGTTTTCTATCACCATTAATTGAGGGCAAAGCACTATAAAGAGCAGACTCTAACATAACTGTATTTTGAGAATCCATATGGGTTGAACTTAATATAATTTTTTCTTTTTTCATGGCTTATTTAGTTTTTGTTTCAAATGTTTCTTTCGAATCTCTTCCATAATGTCAACTTCTAACCATAGTTTTTTTTCAATATCAAAAGTGTAAAAATCAGCTGGATAGAATAATGTATCATCAGAATCTTTTTGTATATCTAATTTATTTAATTCTTTTACAACTTCAAGGGATTTATCTAATGCTTTTAACAAGAGGTCGTCTGTCAATTCGCTATCTAAATTTAAACTTATAATTTTTTCTTTATCTGTCTTGATTTTTAATCCAAAATTAATCTTCTGTCTTTTATTTGATTCTTCATTATCCCAATGCCGCTTCTTAATTGTTTTCCAAATAAAAATACTTGTGTTTTTAATTGAATCCCAAGCAATGTTTCCTGCAACACCCAGCAAAATACTTTGAATTACAGGATTATTAATATATAAGGAAACTTGTAATGTGAAATCTTCAATGGAGTTATATGAAATTCCTCTTTTATCAAATCTGCTTAATTCCAATTTACCATCTTCAAGCAAATTTTCAATTTCGGATATTTCATTGGCAATTATCAACCCATCAAAATAATCAAGATGTATAATATTATCTCCTCTTTTAACAGTTGACATTTTATTATACATTTTCGTTGCATAATTGATTACGTCTTTCTCAGACCAATTAGGGTAGTCCTCTTTAAAACGTTCGATATATTCCTGAAGTGATTCCATTTTATTGTAAATAAATTTGATTTTTAAGTTGTTACATTCCGTAGTAAGATTGAATTGCGGTAGCAAGTAAGCTACCTGCGGCTCCTATTGCTACATCCCAACCTCCCTCAGCTGTTTTTGTAACCATTTTTGCTATCCATCCATTTACTCTATTTCCAAATTTATTTTCATTATAATCTGGTTGCTCTTCCTGAACTAATTGGATAATTTCCGAAATATCTTGTTCAGGAACTTTTATTTCTCGCAATTGTTTTTCAAAATTTTCAATACTATTTTTTTGAATTTTGGGTTTATTTTCAATGGAATTACTGTTTCCTGTATTTAAAACATTTCCATCACCATTGTTATTAATTATCGTATTATTCACAATCTTAGATATTTCATTTTGTTTATTTCGTAGTTCTTTAATTTCGGTTATATTTCCAAATTCTTCATCCACTTTCAACATGAAGTCCAAAAGTTTATTTCTAACATTGGATAAAATTCCTTCAATAAAGTTTTTAGACAAAATCCGATTAACTCCTTGAATACTCAAATAAGGATTCCCCATATTTACCCAGTTTGCTTCTATAATTGCTACATGTTCAGGTCGAATAGGTGAACTGAGTGTTGAACCATTAGTTGAACATAAATTTTCTAACTCTGTCACACTGTTTGGAAAATCCATATACCTTAAAAAATGTTCTAAATCTTTATTTAAACCCATAGTTGGAATCTCATGATTTTTATACATCATGCGACCGTTCATGTAATTACCTTGTAAACCATTAACAATTCCTTTTCGATATTCGGGCATTGTATCTACATCATCGTATCCTGTTAATTCTGAATTAACCCAATCTAATAACTCTTTATTTTGAATCCGAGTTGCTAAAACTTTAGTTTTTAACAATGCTGAGTTTAGGCTGTAATCATTTGTATTTATTAATTCATTAATTATTTGCTCAAGTAGCTCCATTGAATTCTAATTTGATATTAAATAGACAATCTTTCGAATGAAAACCCATTTTGGTCTGTATGATAAAGAATATTTACTTCTCTTAAACTTGTCCCATCTTTGGAGGGATGTTTTATTTTGAATTTATCTTTTCCGGTCAATGTTATGATATTTCTTCTATCATTATAAGATTCTTTTAATAAATGGTAACACAATAATATGCTATAACAAAATCTTTCGCTCCAATCATCGAAAGAAATTTCTTTGATGTCCCATGATTGTCCTTTATATGTATCTAAATGAATGATATTTTCTAAAATGTGAAATTCTGAATGTGCAAATGCATTTCTTAACGAAGTATGAAATCCTTTTCGAATAATATTTGCCAAGTCATTTGAAGAATCAGTGAATTTCGTCCTAATGTTATTTCTAATAAAATCATGTTTACTCATCTCTGGAACTTCGACCTTCCATTCGTAATTTTCATTGTTTGCCAAAAGAGCAAAACGATATAACTTTCGTAAATAAGGCTTAGATTCCCACACATGACAATAAACCATTAATTCCATATAGATTCTATATTCATCATCGGTAACCTCATCAACACCGTGAGGAAAACTATAAAAAGTGGTCATAAATCTTGTTAAAAAATTTATTCTTGTATCATCTTTATATAAGTCTATTCGATTATCTATGACATATGGAGAAAATTTAGGATGGTTAGCAAAATCATCATTGTAATCCCCATCTGCTATATAAAGTATATAATTATCAAAATTGTTACCTCTTATATCGTCTAAGGTTTTTCTTATTAATGATTTAATTTCATTGTCAATTTCTCTAAATCTTGTTCTGGTTATCATTTTTATTTAAAATTTTGAATACAATTTAAGCAATTTTGTAATTCTTTACTTTGTGGATAACCATAATTTTATAATATTAAATCTAATCACGCAAGGAATGTTGTTAAAATTAGAGAGAAACGAACTAAAAATCTGTAAAGTCTATCTCACTCTCACTTCATAAATTCTGTCAGCTTCACGTTGCCAATCTTGAGGTCGTCCCCATTGAACAAGAGAGTCATTTAAGAAATACAAATAGTAACTTTCTTCAACAATCCCTCTCCCAAATATAAGTTTCCTATCGGAATACTGCCCAACTTCAACAGTTCCATTAGGATAAGTCTTTGCTCCAATGATTTTTAAAGGGATATGTTCTCCCATTGCTGTAATAACTTCTTTTCTCGTCATGCCAATGGACAAACGTTCGGGGTGAAGAGCCATTGATTGCTTCTTTTTCTTTTGTGCATTGATGTTGATAGAAATTAGTAAGAATGACAAGATTGTGATAAATAAGTTTTTCATAATGTTTTGTTTTATCGTTATTAAATTTTTGATTGTGATTGTTTGTTGATGAGGTCTAACGTTCTCTTGACGTACTCTTGATTTTTCGCTTATCTTTTTAAATTGATAGGGAATAATGTAAACAGATTATATTTTTAAAAGTAATATCTTATTTGATTAAATGTATTCAAGTTTATAACTGGATTAAGTCTATCCCAACATTTTTATTGCTTATTAATATACTAAATTTCAATTTAATAGGTGTATAATAAAATTAGTTTTATTATTTTCACTGTAACAAACAATAACCATTTCAAATGCAGTCAGATCAAGAACAATTAATAGGTAAACACCTGTTTAAAAAATACTTATTAGCGGTATGGCTTAAAGGCTTAGATTTGCCTGTCGATAAATCAACTCCCAATAAAAACATAGAAAGCTTACTGAGGATATCTCAAAGAGATCTGAAGCAATTGAAACTATTGCTGGATGATCAATAAAGCACCATATAGATGATTGCGAGTAAGACCATGTTATTAACCCAAAATCCCTAAATAATATGAATTTTAAAACTAAAATAGTTATAATTTTATTATCCTCTTTATTACTTACGAATTGTAAGGAGGAAATGAAAAAATGTGTAAGTCAATCAACCGATATTAATGTAAAACTATATAATGATTTAACAGATCAGTTGATACCTTATTTTTTTAGGGAAGATTATTTAGGTGAAAAAAGATATTTTGATAGTTTAAGAGTTCATGATGATGATTTATATATCGAAGAGAAGACAAAAGCGCACAACGAAATTTTTAATCATCCTGAAAAATTTTGCAATTTGTATATAGATTCTACTAAAAGTAAAAATACATATTTCGGGACAGATAATACCGAGGTTTATTTAAGACGCATAATCAGAACGAAGGATTTTTTTAAAGACTTTTCTAATAGTCCAGATATTAAAAATTTAAGCATACGAAGTTCTATAAAAGCAAATCAATTTAATTTGTGTACCGCAAAAGTCCTGGATCTGGCAGAGTATGATAAATATACAAATGAATGTGAGATAGGTGTTGTCTATTTTTCAGAGATTGTATTCGATACTTCAAAAAAAAGAGCATTAGTTTTTGTTGACCATCATATAAAAAAAGATTATTACGGTAGAAATGCTGTATTTAAACTAAGATTGCATGATAATTATTGGGAAATAGAAGATGCTATGTTAGTGTCAACTTCCTAATTTCCGGCTCTTTTCTTTTTTCTCATGAAATTTAGAAGAAGAACAACACAAAAGCCAACTTTTTAGGAGTTGCTTTTTATATATCATTGTATTTTTGGTCGTCTTGCGAAGTGTTGAAAACCGCTTTAATAAAGATGATTTTCAAGTTTTCATCTATGGTATAGAAAACAATATAGGGAAATTTTTCATTGGTTTTCCTCGGAACTCTTGAAAGAAAAATCCAAAATACCTAGTTTTTAAGATGTCTTTGAAAGTTTTTTTGTAATCATCAATAAAAAGCTTTGCTACTTTTGGAGAAATCCCGATGTCGCGGATTTGTAATCCGTGACAACTCATAACCATATCCACGCAATTTAAGTAGGTAAAGTCTGTAGCGATACGTTTTTTTTACAGATCATTATTTTGATATGTTCAAAAAATTAATATCGCCTGTAGTAGCTCTCAGAATATTATTATACACAATGTTTCATGCTGTCCAATGATATGGTAGTTAATAAAGTAATCCGAAACGGAATTATATATCATAGATAATTTTTTACGAGATAATGAATGATGAGAGTTTAGCAAGTTTATCTAAATCTCCTGTAAAAGTGTTCGGAAAATGCACCGCTGCGGTCACAAAAAGAGACAATTATTTTAATAATTGTCTCTTTTTTTTACATCTATATATGATTGTATTTCAATGTGTTGTTGGTTGATTATTTTTTGAGTCAAAATATAAGAATCTAAATATAACAGTTTCCTTCTTTGATAATATAACAATTGCACATTCAACTGAAATTCTTTTATCACTAAAATTCCTTTTAATAATTTTTGGTTATTTTTTGACGCTGGTGATTTTTACAAATACAATTACAAAATGGAATCCTTGGTTTATTTTTGCTCATATTTATTATAAAGCGGACAATTTGTGAAAAAATCAAGCACCCGTTCTTCAATCTTGTAAATAAAAAGTGAATTTTTGTTTTTTAGATGTCATCATCATTGATAATATACAGATTAAAATAAAAATCTATCAAATATATTTATCTTTCTGAAAATCAATATTTTGAACCTTGTTTATTGTTTTTGATGGTATCTATGGCGTATGTTTTAGCGTTCCCATAAGGTATCTGTAGCGTATCTCATTTCTTTATTATAGGCCAAAATAGGATCAATTTTACAACTCAATTCCTATGAGGTGAAAAAGTATTTAAAGAAAAGCCGTTACAGTATGAAAAAAGCATCAGGCATGCTTCTTTTGTTATACTCTTTTTATAATACTTATGCAAAACTATACATCGGAACTGATTATAGTCTCAATATAAAAGACAGCATTCCTTTTCAGGCAGAGAAAAAAGATAGTCTGGTCTCATTATATATAAAAGACATTACTACTGTATACAATTCGGATCAAATTTCCAATGTAAAAGTAGTTGTACTTTCTTCTTCTTTATCAAAATCACCACAGGCCTCTTTTACTAAAACTATAAAAAAAGCTAAAAATAAGAAGGTAGAAAAAAGATCTCTAAAACTGATTTCAAAACAGAGAATCTATATCAGTGAAAATACTAATTCTAATGTAGTTTTTAATGGGGAATCAAGAGATATTGCTATCGTCATAACCAATAATACCTTTAAAGAAAAACAAGGAATAGTACAGAATAAACAAAAGGTATTTGCCTTATACAATAACAACATTTTTCCTAAACAACCCATCAAAATAGTGGTGTTGGAAAGTGCTTATCTAATGGGAATACAAATTCGGCCTCCGCCCTCTTTCAAATACAGTTTATACTAAAATAACAGGAACACAAATTAAAAATAGAGTAACTCAGGAAAAGAATAATTATAAGATTCTTTTCTGTTTTCCCCAATTATTAAATAAAATGAAAAATAAAATTTATACAATCTGTGCGTTAACGATTGGATCATTAGCTTTAGCGCAAGTAGGAATCAATACGCAAAATCCACAAGGGGTATTCAATATCGATGGTGGTAAAAATAATGCCGCGACAGGAACACCAACGGCAACACAGTTAGCAAATGATTTTATCGTAACCTCTTCAGGATCTACAGGTATTGGTGCAATTCCCGACGCATCTGCTATTCTGGAGCTTAATGTAAGTCAGCTTGCATCGGGAAGCCAAAAAGGGTTTTTAGGTCCAAGAGTAGCTTTAACAGCATATAATGATGCGTCTACAATTCCCAATCCTGCAGTTGGTTTGTTGGTGTATAACCAAGGAACTCAGCCTACCTTTACTTTTACGGGATATGTTTATTGGGATGGGACTCAATGGAGACCCTTGGACGGACGTTCGTTACAGACGGGAACAATAAGCAGTTTGACATGCACAGCGGCAACACTGAATCCACTTACCTATACTTCTGGAACTCCTTATCAAGGTACCATGTCGATTCCTTATTCAGGAGGCAATGCAGGAATATATGGTTCACAAACTATAGGGCCTGTAAATGGTCTTACAGCAACACTTCCACAGGGCAATTTTACACAGGGATCAGGTACTTTAAACTATACTGTTTCCGGAACACCAACGGTGTCGAGTCCTAATACAACAACATTTCCCATTTCGATTGGGGGGCAAAGCTGCAGTGCAACAATAGGTGCCGGGAAAGTACTTGCGCCTGGTGAGTATCAGTTCTTTACTTATACATTACCGGCAACGTATATAGGGCTGTTGAGCACGCAGGTTGGTGGTACTTATGATGCTATTTTAGGAGGAAAATTAAAATTGGATATTAATTTTAATGCAAGTTCCAATCAGGGTTCAGGAGCAGTTACCTACAATCCCCGTTTGGTAAATGCTTCTGGTTCTAACATTAAAGTGTGGTATTCGGCATTATCTAGTGTAGACCGCTTCCGTCGTTCGAATATTTTATTAGCACCCGGAGGTTATATGGAAACTGATAACGGAATTTACCTTAACTGGGGAGATAATATGAATAGTAGCTCTACTCCTTTAACAGCTACCAGTTCCAGTGATGACTCTCAGGAGATAGAAACGGTAGATGTAGTTGTAGATGGAATCTGGTATAGAATAATCATGTTTATTTCTGTAGATAATTTAAATGATACTGATCCCAGCAATAACATCCGACGTGTCTTTATGGCGGCGCAAAGAATGTCATCCTATTGATATGAAAGTATAAATAGAAAAGATTAAAGCCCCTTAAGTTCATTATATCCGGCAGATGAATTCGTCTGCCGGTTTATAAAATACTCTCAATTAAATTAAAAGATTCTAAAAACACTACTAATGAATTTTAAAGAGATTCCCATTGGACCATTGATTGAAAAAGAAGTTGCCGAACGCGGAATAGAATTTTCCCGCATCTGTAATTTTATGAAATGTACAGAATTGGAAATAAAAAAAATGTACAATGCTACAAGTATAGAAACGGAAAACTTGTTGAAATGGAGTAAATTATTAGAATATGATTTTTTCAGGCTGTATTCACAGCATCTGATTTTATATGCTCCTCCCATACCAGATAAGAGAACAGAAAATAAGAAGGGAAAAAAAGTAACCTTACCTCAATTCCGGAAAAATATTTATACAAAAGAGGTTATTAATTTTATTCTGAAACAAATACAATCTGGGGAAATGTCAAAAATTGAAGTGATAGAACATTATAAAATTCCAAAAACAACTCTTTATAAGTGGATATGCAAATATAAAGATGAGGAAAAACAGATATAAAGACCTTATTATCATATCTCAAAGTAGCAAGGGTGTGAAATTAATACAACAATTACTATGGAAAAAGCAAAACCTGATTATAAGAGAATTTATAACGACATTTTAGTAAAGGAGTTTCCGGAAAAAAAGGCGAACTGTCAACAATTATTACAGAAAGAAAGATTATCTGTTGTGGATATTTTAGTGCTCAACGAAAAAATTTTTGGTACTCCAGACAAAGAAACTTTTGTTGCTAATCAAAGGCTCCGTTCGTTTAGTAAATCAGATATTCTTAAAATACTTGATTATCAGAAAAAAAATAAGCTCAACAATTTTCAACTAGCATCCCGTTTTAAATTAAGTCGTAATACAGTATCCAAATGGAAAAAAAGCTTTTTAATTTGAAAATGTGCTATAACAATATATTTGTCTCTAAATATGTAAGTTTTTTACAATGAGAGATAAAAAAGAGAATAAAAGGAGATCTGAAAGGAACTCCTTTTCTGTCTATGTTAAACTTGTTATTTGATGATTATCAAGCTATTATATTTTGTTTTTATTAAAAAGGATCAAAATGAATAGTTTATGTATGAATAATTATTATCTTTTTGTAATTATTTATTGGTGATGTTGCATAAAATATTCAATTATATAAAAAACCTGCATATTGAGCCTGATTCGGATAAATTTAAGCGAATTGATGCTCAGCGATTAAATTTGTTTGCATTTTCTATTGGAGTTATTTTGCTTTTGAACGGATTAAGAGATTTGTTTTTCGGTTTCAAAGCTTTTTTTGGAGGATTGTTTATACTCGGGGGGATTTTCCTTATTCTTTTCTTTTTTACGAAGGCACGCCAAAATGCTTTAATATGCCTGATCGCTATAGAACTTTCTTTGCTGCTGGTTTTCTATTTCTCATCCACATCAGGTTTTGGAAATGGTTTGTCATTATATTATTTTGTGCTCATTACTACTTCATTATTTGTTTTTAATACAAGGGAAACATCGAAGCATATTATCGTTGTTTTTGCTACCGCATTTATTCTTTTTCTAACAAGCCATTATTATGATTTTAGGATATTCAGGGTTAGGGGAGTGGAAAATTTAGAGTTTTCAAAAAATCAGAGGCTCTTTGCTTTTATCAGTGTATTTGTGTGGTTTGCAATTCTAGGCTATTTTATCCTGTCGAAACAATTTATGATTTTGGAATTATATCAGAAGGTTCTTCATGGTGAAAAGATAATCGCGAATATGCGTGAAAAACTCAATAGAAAAGATGATATAGATTTGGAAAATCTGGTGAAATTTGCCATAAATGACGATATTGCTTTTATACCCAAAATGAAATCTTCATTTCCCAATTTATATGATAACCTTACTGAGATCAATCCGGATATGACAGGGGAGGAGTTCAAGCTATGTGCTCTTATCAAGCTTGGTTTCACAACAAAAGATATTGCAGAATACAACCATATTTCGGTACGAACAGTTCAGACGAGAAAAAGCAGGCTTAGAAAAGCATTCGAAATATCTTCTGATACAGATCTTTATAAATGGATAGATACTTTTTAGCCTGGAACGGATCTGTTTTGATGGTTTGTTATTATTTAATTAAACACTCCGAAAGTGTTAAAATAATTCATACCACTACAGATTTCCGTAATGAAAAGGAATTTTTGAATATATCATTTGCTGTTAATTTAAAATAATCAAAATAGAATCTTACATTAGAGGCAAAATAGCAAACCATGAGAAAAATAGCATTTCTTATCACTATTTTGATAAGCATGACGCTCACAAAAGCCCAAACGATAGAATCCAGCAGCCGAAGTACCATTGGCTATATAAAAAGTGACGGAACAATCGAAAACAGCAGCCGTTCAACGGTAGGGTATATCAAGAGCGATGGTACTATTGAAAATAGTAGTCGATCAACTATTGGTTATATTAAAAGTGACGGGACTATTGAAAACAGCAGCCGTTCCACAGTAGGGTATGTGAAAAAGGACGGAACGGTAGAAAATAGCAGCCGTTCTACTTTAGGCTATATTAAAGATGACGGAACCGTTGAAAATGCAAGCCGAAGTACGATAGGCTATGCCAGGGGTATTCAGAAGGAATGGGCTGCGGTGGTATATTTCTTTTTTAAGCTATAGAAAACGTTTTTTATAAATAACAGTCATTTTTTAGCTATGATTTTCCTCTAAAAATTAAAATAACGAATAAATAGAGCTCTACATAGAAAATTTTCCTAAATGTGGTACGCCTTAAAGCCTTCTTGGCGTATAAATTGATACTACAAACTGAATTGAATTTTGATGACTAATGACTAGAACGACTGTAACTCTGATTTTCCTTTTAAGTGGTTTTTCTTTTTTAAATGCACAGGAGAAGAAAGACTCGCTGTATTACAAAATAGAAGAATTTTCAGACAAGAGAAAAGTAACCAAATTCATTCACCGTTTTATATTCCGTAGAGAACCGGATTCCACTTCCGTCAGTTCCAGAACGGAGAAATTGTCGCAGGAGACTTACAGCAAAAGGCATATCAGAAATGTAAGGATAGAAACCATTGATCCTTTCGGATACAACTCTAAAGACAGTAAAGAAAGATCCAGATGGTATGATTGGGTGGCAGATCATCTTCACGCCAATACAAGAAATTCTACGGTTGATAATTATCTGCTTTTTAAAGAAGGGGAAGAATATAATGCTCAAAAGCTATATGAATCCGAGCGTTTGCTGAGAACCATGCCATTTGTAAACAGAGTGAATATTAGTGTTTCAGACAGTACTTCCAGCAAAGATTCTATAGATGTAGTGGTAAAAGTTCTTGATTCCTGGAGTTTGAAGCCGAGAATCAGCTATTCCGGAAGCAAGATTGGCTTGGGAGTGACTGAAGAAAATGTACTGGGATTAGGTCATACGTTTGATTTCCTTTACAGAAATGATTCCAAAGAGCATCAGAACTATCTTTTGGGGAGCTATACAGCCTATAACCTTTTCGGAACTTATATCAATGCTCAGCTTCTTGGGGAAAGAGATTTTTATAAAAATGAAAGAATCAATTTCAATGTAAGAAGAGACTTTTTCTCACCTTTAACGAAATGGGCGGGTGGTTTTACTTTCGAATATTTTATGCGTCATGTTTTGCTTCCGGTAGAAACAGATACTTCTTTTCCTGAAGTTCAAATTAAAGTCTACAGTCAGGATGTATGGGGAGGTTATCAGATCCCTGTTTCAGCAGATCCAAGTGAAAAGGTTTCCAGTAATATTGCCATCATCGGGAGATTTCAGAATTATCAGTACAAAGACAGTCCGGGAATTGATCAGTATAAATATTTCAGCTCTTACAACAGTTTTCTGATGTCTGTTGGGTTTATCCAGAGGAACTTTTCCGTTCAGAGGAATATTTTTCAGTACGATTTGCCAGAAGATATAGCCTACGGTAATTCTGTGAATGTTATTGGGGGAGGGTTATCCAGAAATAAAGAAGTGAACCCGTATGTAGGGATTTCCGCTTCGTATGGTACTTTTACAAAGCTGGGATACTTTACGGTGAAAGGGCAGTTTGGACGATTTTTTAATGAAGATAGCCAGAACAGGGAATCTTTCCGCTTTGATGCTACCTATTTTACGAATCTTATGGATTGGAAATTTGCCAAGGCAAGACATTTCTTTTCTCCTACTTTAGCGCTTGGAAATCCACAGCATAATTACTCTTATAAAGACCGAATCAATCTTTCTTCTGCGGATGAATTTCCTGTGTACAATTCGGATTATATAGGAACTAAAAAACTGGTTTTAAGATATCAGCTCCAGATGTTTGTGAACAAAACATGGAAGAATTTCCATTTCAGCCCTTATCTGACTGCAGCAGTGGGATGGCTGGGAATGCCGGATGATAAGCTGCTTAAAACAAAAGCAAATACGAAAATCGGAATTGGTGTTTTAATTAATAACCCTTATCTGGTTTTCAATAGAATTCAGATTTCGTTCACGTATTATCCGCGTGTTCCTTTTGATAATAATTCGGTTTTTGATTTTAACAGTAACAGAAATAATCTTTTACCAATGAATAACTTTGCAACAGATGTTCCGCACTTTGTGAACTTTGGAAATTGATAATGGGAAGAGCTTAAACTCCTCCCATTACAAACATATTTTCCATAGTAGGTACTTTGCTTCCGCCTTCTTTTTCGAGCGTAATGGCAAAGGCCTGTGCATTAGAGATATTCGCAAGTGCGATATTACTGTCCTTATCTTCGGTATACATTCCTGCGCTCACAGGTTTTCCGTCTTCGATGGCCCAAAGCTGGTATTGCATTCCTTCAGGAGCTTTTGGAAGTTTTTCAGCATTCAGATAGACTTCTTTTGTTTTTTTATCCCAGAAAACCATTGCTTTCGCATCCGTATGCTTTTCTACTCCTTTTAGCATTACCATCTGCATATCAGGATTGGAGAACATATCAAGCTTCTGATTCATTCTTTTCATTTGCTGATTCTGAATCTTTGTTTCTTCCGTCAGTAAAGCCATTTGTTTTTTATCAGATGACTGAGAATTCATCATGAATAGATTTCCGGCAACACTGATCAGGAACAATAAGGAAGCTGCTATTGCGTAAGGTTTCCAGGAGGTATTTCCCTTAATGGTTTCTCTTTCTGTAATTTCCCTTTGATCTTTTGATTCAGGAATAGTTGTAGAAAGAGCAGGCTTTATTTCTTCAACGGTCTGCTCCTGCTGAATTTTATTCCAGATCTTAGATTTCAAATCACTTGGAGGTGTTACAGCCTGAGCTGTAGCCAGATGTTCCAAAGTATTTTGTGCTTCTTCAAAAGCCGCTTTTACTTCAGCATTATTCTTCATCACACACTCCAAAATCCCTGCTTCCTCAGAAGAAGCATGACCTAGAATATAAGATTCTATAATTCCGGATGATATGTATTCCTTAGTGTTCAATTTATTGGTAATCTTTTAACAAATCTTTTAATTTTAACAATGCATTCCGCATTTTCGTTTTTACCGTTCCCAGCGGTATCTTCAGTTTTTCGGATATTTCACTTTGGGTATATCCCTGATAATAAGCAAGATCTATAAGCTCCTGCTTGTCACTCTCCAGACCTTTCAGCACATTAGTAAATCCAATATAATCAGAAGAATTATTGGTGGTTGAAAGCTCTGCAGTATTATATACGAAATCGGGAAGTGATTGGTTTTTAAGTTCATTCTGAAACCCTTTTGACTTTAAATAATCAATAGCTGTATTCCTTGCAATATTGATCATCCAGGTATAAAACCTTCCTTTGGAAGCATCGTACTGATGGATAGAATTCCAGATTTTAACAAAAACATCCTGAATAACCTCTTCGGTATATTCTTTAGACTGAACGATCCGAAGAATGATTCCGTACAACGCACCGGAATAGTGTTCATACAGATAGTGAAAACCATTTTCGTTTTTTTCTTTTAATAAAACGATAAGTTCCTCTTCAGAATAGGTTGTTTTAATAGCTTTTATTTTTCTATTCAAATGTAATAAAATAAAACATATTTCCAAAAAAAACCCTAACAACTTTTATTTCGTACATAATGATGAAGAATAATTAAAAAATTGTCAATATGAAAACACTTGTTTCAAAAACCATACTTGTTTTTTGTGCTGCCTTATCTTTTGGCACCTGTAAAGCACAAAGCACGCTTTTTAAAACTAAAAATCCTTATTACTCACGCACCTTAGAAAATACACTGAAAGTAAGCAACAGTGAATGGAAAAAGATTTTAAAGCCGGAACTTTATCAGGTGGCCAGAGAAGGAGCTACAGAAACTGCTTTTACCGGCAAATATTATGAATTTGATGAAAAAGGAACCTATTACTGTGCTGTCTGTGGAAATCCTCTTTTCATTTCTACCTCCAAATTCGCAACTACCTGCGGCTGGCCCTCTTTTTATAAGCCTATCCGCAAAAACAGTGTTAAATACAGAAAAGATACCTCTTATCAAATGGAACGTACAGAAGTCCTTTGTGGAAGATGCGATTCTCACCTGGGGCATGTCTTCGATGATGGTCCGAAACCAACCGGGAAAAGATTTTGCATGAATTCTATATGCCTTGAATTTGTACCAAGTAAAAAAATAATACACTGAAAATCAGTGCTTTATAATTTATTTCATTTTTTTTCAATCTAAAATAAAACCAACCTCGTAAATGACATTAAAAGCACAATTAAATATAATTAATTAAAAAATCAACGAAATGAACACACATTCAAAAATCACAGTTTTAGCAATGGTAGCTTTATCATTTGCTTTCAGCGGAAAGGTAACCGCACAAACGATGAAAGAAAAAACAGTAATGGTAGGAGGAGCGCCTATGTATCCATCCAAAAACATTATTGAAAATGCGGTCAATTCAAAAGACCATAAAACCCTGGTTGCCGCAGTAAAAGCAGCCGGTTTGGTAGAAACTTTACAAAGTGCAGGACCCTTTACCGTATTAGCACCTACAGATGCTGCTTTTGCAAAACTTCCGAAAGGAACCGTAGAAAATCTTGTAAAACCTGAAAACAAAGCAACGCTTACCAGCATATTAACCTATCATGTGCTGCCAGGAAGATACAGTGCTAAAGAAATATGGGCTGCTGTAAAAGCCGGAAACGGAAAAAGTATGATGAAAACAGTACAGGGAGAAGATCTTACTTTCTGGACCAAAGGAAAAGACCTTTACATAAAGGATGCAAAAGGAAATAGTGCAAAAGTGACTATTGCAGATGTTAACCAATCTAACGGGGTGATTCATGTAATCGATACCGTTTTAATGCCATAACAATTGAAGATTTCAGACAGCATATTTTAATATGCTGTTTTTCTTCCTTTATCCGAACACTAAAAAAAATAATAATATGAAAAAGACAATTCAGGTTTCTAATCAGGGAGCTACCCTTGATACAAGCAGAAGAAACTTTTTAAAATTAGGTGGAGTAGGATTAGCCATCGCAGGCCTTACCATCATTGGGTGTAATGATGATGATGATTTTCAGATCATAGAAGAGTCCAAGTATGACCTTGGTAGAGGTGATGTAGGTGTATTAAATTATGCTTATGCACTGGAACAGCTGGAAGCAGATTTTTATACCAAAGTGGTCAACAATTTTTACATGGGAATTTCCAGTATCGAGAAAGAGGTTTTTACAGACCTCTACCATCATGAAGTCATTCACCGGGATTTCTTTAAAGCCGCCATCAGTGGAGCTACAGACCATGTACTCCCTAAGCTTGAATTCCAATACCCTAATGTTAATTTTAACGATCGTAATTCAGTTTTAGCTACCGCAAAAGCATTGGAAGATACAGGTGTGGCAGCTTATAACGGGGCAGGAAAGTATATCACGAATCCCGCTTATCTTGTAATTGCCGGTAAAATAGTTTCTGTGGAGGCCAGACACGCTTCTGCCATCAGAAATTTAATCAATCCCGGATCTGCTGATTTTTCAGGAGACGATGTAATAGATGCCAACGGACTTGATCTTGCCAAAGAGCCCAAAGATATTGTAATGGCAGCCGGAGCATTCATTAAAACACCTTTTACCTGGAAAGAAAGAGGTATTAACTAATCATTCACCTTAAAAATTAACATTATGAATATTCTTAGATTACTGGATAAGCTTTCTCATGATAAGTTTTTCACCACGGAAGCTTCAAGACTGGAAACCATTACGAATATATCATTATTCGGAAAAAAAGCAGCTACAGCAGCTGTACCACTTGGATTGGGAGCATTGATGACTACTTCTGCCAAAGCCGAAACTACAGAAATGAAACTAACAGGAACGGCTTTAAAAAGCACACTTACAGATGCTTTACAGCTGGCACTAGTATTAGAGTATCTTGAAAATGAATATTATAGCATTGGATTATCCACCCCTGGATTAATTCCCAACGGAGATAGAACCGTTTTCATGCAGATCTCAAAACATGAATCAGCCCATGTCGGCTTTCTAAAAAGTACCCTCACTTCTTTAGGAACTACGCCGGGAAATAAACCTACATTTGACTTTACGGCTAACGGTAGCTTTATGCCTTTTACAGATTACAACCAATTTCTTGTTCTTGCTCAAGCCTTTGAAGACACGGGTGTAAGAGCATATAAAGGACAGGCAGGAAATGTGATGTCTAACAAAGTAGTGCTTCAGGCGGCATTACAGATTCACTCTGTGGAAGCCAGACATGCCTCACAGGTAAGAAGAATGAGAGCCAATAAAGGATGGATTGAGCTTGCAGACGGGGGAAATATGCCTTCAGCAACCAATCCTGTCTATGCCGGAGAAGACAACGTGAATCAGGCAGGTTATAATACAGGAACTCTATTTGGTGCAGCAGCAGGTTCTGCTGCGTATGACGAAATTTTAAGTGGCAGCGATGCTCAGGCTATTGCTTCACTCTTCATAGTTTAGTTGTGATTTGGATGATGATCAAGTGGTGCGTCCATTTCCGGGTTCTCCGGGAATGGACTTTTTATTGTGACCTATTGAAGGAGCAGGTTTTCAAATAAAAAGTAAAAACAAGGAGATTTATTGGAAAATAATCAGATTGTATTTGAATCTTTTGAATGTACAGAATTGATTTCTATAACGTTAGTAAATGGAGTGGGATTAAATAAAAAAATCCCCAGTTGTCCTGGGGATAAAAACTAATAACCATGAAACTCAAATTAATGAGATAATCAAGCCGCAAATGTATTGAAAAAGATTCAAAATCTCGTTATTTTGAATTATATTTTTGTGACTTTTTTCAATTTTTATACAAAATTTCTCCTTTTGTTATGCGGGAAATACTATTTTGGATTGAATTTTTAATTCTATTTAAGCCATAAAAAATCTTCCTCACCACAAAGGCAAGGAAGATCTTCAGTCAAAAAGGCATAAGATGGGTTTAAATTTTATCCGTGGGCTTCTACGGATACATCATTCCATTCTTCCCAGACTTTCAGGCGTTGTTCATAATTCTGTTTTACAAACGGAAGCGCTACTTTCCCAAGTAATAAACGCAGTGGAGGGTTTTCAGTTTCCGCCAGTTTAATCAATGCCGGTGCTGTAGCTTCTACCTCTCCAAAAGAAGTTTCTGCTTCTGAAAAAGCCTTTTTAACACCGTCATAAACCGGATTGCTTTGCGTATTGATTCCTGTATGCCAGATATTGGAAGCATAACCATTAGGTTCCACTAAAGTAACATGAATACCAAATCCTTTCACTTCCGTAGCCAACGTTTCGCTTAAACCTTCCAAGGCAAACTTAGAAGCATTATAAAGTCCCATAATAGGTAAGGTTGCCAATCCTAAGATAGAAGAAACTTGAATAATATGACCGCTTTTCTGGTCTCTCATGATAGGAAGTACTGCCTGTGTAAGCCATAATGTTCCAAAGAAATTCGTTTCAAATTGAGCTCTCGCTTCCTGCTCGTTTGTTTCTTCAATAGCACCCGTTAAAGCATATCCTGCGTTGTTGATCAGAATATCAATGCTGCCGAAATGCTGATGTACCTTTTGTACGACCGCTAAAGATTCCTCTCTTTTGTCAACATCTAAAGTTAAAGCCAATACAGAATCTCCATATTTTTCTTTTAAATCCTGAAGTGTTTCTATATTTCTGGCAGTTGCTGCCACTTTATATCCTTTCGCTAAAAAAGCTTCTGCCCATGCTTTTCCGAAACCTTTTGATGCACCTGTAATTAAAACTGTTTTTGACATTGTTTTGTTTTTTAATTAATTGTTATATAATACTTTTTATAAAGTTTGTTTACATTTAAATGACCGTTCGGTCATATTTTAGATAAAAAAAATTATAAGCTATTTTCCTCTATTATTTTTTTTAGACTGTTCCCAATAACATCCATTTTATCATTTTTGCCAGACATTCTTGACATCAAGTGCCCTCCTTCAAGCATAGCAAATAAAACCGTAGCAAAGTCTGCCGGATTCCAGGCTGCTCTGAATTCTTTATTGGAAATTCCCTTTTTAATAATACCGGAAAGCAATTCCTGACCTTGTTGAATGGCACGGTTTACTTTCTCCTTTACAATAGGATTGGTGTCATCAGCTTCCGTTCCGAAATTCAGCAAAGGACATCCGCCTGCAACCGGAGGATGATTAGGATCACTAAAAAAATCTATATATGCAAATAATTGCTCCTTAGATGTTTTATATCGACTTAAGGTTCTTTGAAGTCTTTCAGTCAGCATTTTCATATTATGTTCCACAGCGGCGCAAGCCAAAACTTCTTTATTTTCAAAATGAACATACATGCTGCCTTTAGACAATTTGGTTGCTTCCATAATGTCGCTCATAGAAGTAGCGGCAATCCCTTTTGTATTAAAAATAGGTGCTGCTTTTTCTATAATAAACTGTCTGGTTTCTTCCCCTTTTGCCATGATCTTGCTAAATGAGGATACAAATATATGACCGATTGGTCATAAAAACAAAGTTTATTTGATATTTTTCAGATAAAAATAGTTAATAGCCTTTGAATACCCTGAGAGAAAGGAAATGTTAAAAATTAATTATTATGGTTCAGATCTGCTCAACTTCAATTAAATTTCTAAATTTACCCGAAAATAAACTGCTATGGCTAACCTGAAAGTGCGAAACTTACGCGAGCTTTATCAGCAACTGGGACTTCCAATCGATTATCTTGAAGAAGAATCTGGTTTTACCATTCATTATCTGGAAAAACTTTTAGGGATTTGCCTTTTCGTCCTAATTATTTCAGTTTTTTGTTTATTAAAGGTGCATTCGGGCATTATACAATAGATGATCAGAGATTTGAAGTGACTTCAGATACTGCTTATTTTACCAACCCCGGCAATTACCGCATTTCTTCTTTCCGAAGTGGTTTCACCCAGTATTTTAACGACTGACCAGTTTAATCAAATTGAAGAATTATACATGCTGATTCATAAAGAATACAAAGGAAATTCCCATTATAAAAACAAAATTATCGGTGCTCTGGTGATTGCATTGCTGTTGAAAATTAAAGAATATTTCTTTCAGGATTACAATCCTATTTATGAGGGAAACCGAAGTTCGCGGATCATAAAAATCTTCAAGCAGAATCTTGAAAAGCATTTTAGAGAGCTGATCAGCGGAAAGAGAAATATCCAGTTCAGAGTTCAGGATTATGCAGATCTGCAGGTGCTTCATGTCAATTATCTGTCAAGTGTGATCAGCAGTAAGTCTGGTTTTTTATCAATTATAAAATAAAAAGCAGAAACCTTGGGGACTTTCTGCTTTTGGGTTATTTAATAAAGAAAGAATATGCTTTTACAGGCTTCTTTATTATAGTTACCTATGGAGTCTTTGTTTTTCTAATGTTGTTTCAATATATTCATAAACAGAGCAAATAAGCTTTGCAGGGTTACCTGAAAATACAGAATTAGATGGCATGGAATGAATCAACACCGAGCCAGTTGTCAAAATACAATTATCACCAATTTGTATATTTTGCAGGATGACACAATTATCACCAATAGAGCAGTTTTTGCCTATTTTTATTTTTCCTGGTATACTTGTTTTGTCCAGGCCAATTCGGTTTAATGTTTTAAGAGTTTCATTATGGTTAACAAAACGGGTCGCTTCTGCAATCTGCGTATGATCTCCGATTTCTATTAAAAATGGATCAGATCCGAAATCAACATGAGAAGAAATTTTAACTCCAGTACCTATTTTCATCCCGCGGGCTTTACAGACATTAATATAGGCTTTCATGTATAATGTGTCCCAGACAGCCAATGTTTTCAATATAATTTTATAAAGAAATGTCATATTTGAATGTTCTTTTTTAGGGATTTGTAATGGGGATTTTCTGATTTAGAATTATTAATAACACAGATTTTAAAAATACTAATGATAAAAAGCCTCTATAGGAGGCTTTTTGTATTAAAAATACTCCAACCTAAAAACACAATTTTAAAGGATACACACATAAAAAGGTTGGAGATAATGGAAAGAATAATACTAATCTGGCAATCTAATCATTAATATCAATCCATAGAGCCGGAGTTCTGCGGTGATATTTTTTCATTTGTGTTATAGAATCGTATCTTATGAAATAGAGTAGAACATACATTCAACAGAGGGATATTAAAATGTATAGAACAACTCAATTTCTTCAGGCCATGATATCGAGGGAACTCAATTAGTATTTTTTGATCCATTTATATAAGGTTGTTTTGGGAATTCGGTATTCTTCTATTATTTGTTTTTTTGTCTTTGCATTTATTTCTAAAAGATTCAGAATAAAATCAATTATTTCTTTGGTATAGATATTTTTTCTAAATACCGGAAGCTCTATATTTTCCTGTTTTAATTTTTGAAAATACTGGGGAGATGATGGAGGGGAATACAGCAAAAGATGTTGAGAGTAAATCCTGAAAAAATCATAAGCAAGAAGTTTACTCCATTTAAGAAGAATCTCCGCATCCATAGATTCGCTTTTGTACATTTCCAATAGTTCCTGATGACTGCATTTCAGGTAATTTAGTAATCTTTCTGGACTGAATCCGGTTTCCTGTACCCGCTTTTCTATCAGTTTACCAATATGAATATTTTTAAAATGCATAATAAACAGAATTTGAATGAAAACATCTTTCATGATACAACAAAAAGATGTTTTCATAATAGTAAGGTTGGGTTTTATTGATAAATAGGATTAATTATTATATACTAAAATCTGCATTTTGGTAAGCATTGACTCTGTATCACCATTATACCCGGAAAAAGTAGAAGGAACCACATTAACTTTGGCGGTTCCGGCCCATGCAGAGTACTGAACCTTAAAAATATATGTTCCGGCAGTAAGGGTAACAGATTTTAAAAATGTTACCGGAACAGGCATATTGACTAAACCTCCTAATGCATAAGCAGGAAACGGGGCAGTATTAAAAGTATAATTATTATTAAGTGCAGGAATATTAACCGTAACAGATGTAGAACCTATCGACCCCTGGGAATTATTAGGAAATATACCCGCTTTTGAGACATACGCAGAAGAAATTTTAGTTCCATTTTGCAGAAGGGAAAAAACTCCCTGAGTAGTTGTTGCATTAAAATCTAATGCATATCCTAAAATAGTAAATAAAAGAGTTTGTGTTCTTCCGGCTGGAACAATTACCGTATAGGTAACTCCTGGTACATCTGCCGTAGTTCCCGCATTAATTGTTGCTTCAGTAGTTCCCTGTACGTAAACAGCACTGTTTACACTTCCGCTCACTGTATTCAATGTCTGCCAAGCTGGTGCTGTACCTGCGCCCTGAGAGGTAAGAACCTGTCCTGTTGTACCTGCTGAGCCAGCTGTTGTAGCGTTTCCGCCTACATTCACTTCATTTACTACCTGCAAAGAACCATTCACATGTAGTGTTTTTTGTGGAGTACTAGTCTGTATCCCTACCTGTGAATATGTAGTTACGAAAGCTAATAAAAGAGTGGGTAATAATAATTTTTTCATAAGTGTAAAGATTTTTGTTTTTCATTCTTGATTCTTGATTCATTGATTGATAAATAGAATTTACCATAACTTCAGATGACTCATTTTGTTGACGCAATATTACATTCCGAACTTTATTTTATACAAATTTTGACCTATGATTTACCTATGATTTGGATGTAAAGTGCTGATATTTAGTTGTTTTTTTAATGCTAAGGAAGTAGGGTTATTAAAAATATTCTCTATTTTATTACTTATAAAATACCTGGTAAATTGCCGTTTTTTAATCTAAAATATGCTGGATCAACCTTAAAAAGGGTGGTTGTATTTTATAAAGTGTAGAAAGATGGGCGTATTAAGCAGGTAAGAAATTGGAGTTCGTAATAATAGTGATGTTACATTTCTTACAATTGACTGAAAAGTCTTAAAATTTTTTATTTCTATATGTGTAGTATGTGTGTCGTGTAAAAATTATGTTCATTTCATACCTGAATAATACCTGAATCATATCTGCACCATTCTTATTGTAAGCTCACTTCTTAATTAAATATTATATCATTGCAGAGAAAAACAGGACGGTGAATTTTATATAATACATTAATTCTGTGTTTATTTTAATAATAATTATTTTTTTTATTAATTAAATTCGTATTTTAATACTAATATTGTTTTTTTTATTTACTGTTATGTTTATTACATGTATGAAATTTTTACACAAACTTAACATATGATGAAATTTATTTTTTTGTTTTTCCCGCTCTTACTGTTTGCCCAGCCTAAAATTACAGTAGAAACTATTCATAAGAGACTGGATATATCTAATAATCTTCTTATTGATGGTAAAACAGATGATATGATTGTATTGAATCTTTCAATACTTGAAGATGCAAAACATATTAATTATGCAGAAGGTAGGCTGTGTGCTTACTATAATTTAGCACTTGCTTATTCCTCGCAATATAAGTATGCTAAAAGCAATTACTATTTAAAGTTAATGGAGCCTGAATTTAAAAACTCAAATGCTGAGGATCAGGAGATTTCTATGAATATATTATACAGTATTAATTACAGAGGAATTAAAATGTATGATGAATCACTTAAAAAACTAAAGAAGAATTTGGTTTTAGCAAATGATTTAAAAAGTGATTCTACCAGACATGCGATAAAAGGACTAATTTTGGTTCAGATTGGGAAAAATTATATTGAGAAAAAGAAGTATGACTCTGTTGCTTATTATGGAAAGAAGATTATTAATGAACTGAAGCAGTCCAAAAAAATGGATTCAGGTATGAATACAAGCTTAAAAGCTGCCATGTTGCTTTTAGCCGAAGCAAAGCTCAACGAAAATAAAATTGATTCTGCAAAGTTTTATATAAGCTCGGCCCAATCTGTACCTGTACATTGGGGGAATAATGATTTTGCCACATTTAAGCTTATTGGACAGGTTTATGATACAAGAAAACAATACGATTCCGCTATTATAAACTATGAGAAAGCAATTATACTTGCTGCAAAAGCAAAGAATTTCAGAAAACTATCTGAGTTATACGAATTAATAAGCCGATCATATGAAAAAAACGGTCAAAGAGATAATGAAAAGAAATATGATTTTAAATATAACCGTCTTAATGATAGCCTAAAGAAGATAGATGAGGAGAATTTAAAAGATACTGTAGGTCTTTTTGTAGAAGAAAAACAGGAACCATTGAAGGATAAAAACAATCTCTTATTATACATTATATTTATAGGGATTGCGGGTGCTGTTATTATTATCTTTTTTGTATATAAGAAAATAAAAAGTAAAAATCAGATTTTACATATAAAAGAAAAAGAAACTCATGAGCTCAACCAGAAATTAAACTTTGCTTTTGAGGAAGTCATAATGCTTGCGAAAGATAATGATCCACAATTTCTTACACGTTTTCAGGAAGTTTATCCTGAGTTTATAGCAAACTTATTAAAAATTGAACCTCAGCTGCTCAATACAGAATTGAAGTTTTGTGCTTTGTTATTTCTTAATTTCTCTACAAAAGAAATTGCCAATTATAATTTTGTACAGCCCCAATCTATACAAGCCCGGAAAAATAAACTAAGAAAAAGATTGAATATTCCTTCTGATGAAGATATTTATGTCTGGATGAAAAATCTTAATAGTAATAAGACTAATTTATGATTGTAAAATCTTAGAATTGTAAAAATACCTGTCAATACTCAATCACTTTATATTTTTTAAATAACGACCATTCAATATCTATGTTTTGATGTTGAGATATGATTTTGTACGTATGTTGCAAGAATTTTCAAAAGAATACTGAAGAAATACTTTAATGTAATATCTAAGTAATACCTGTTTTTTTTGTTTGAAATTATAAAAAAATCATTTTTGTGGCAAGAAACACATAAAACAGAAATTTCTATAAACTCTAGCCGAAACATATCAAATCATAGATTTTAAAAACAAGAGTTTAGATTTACAATAGAAAAGTTGTTCAAGATTAATATAATATGGAAACAAAAGGGCCAAACTATAAAAAGATATACGAAGATATTTTGCGATTGCAGCATCCCACAAAAAAAGAAGAGTGTGAGAAGATTTTGTCTAAAACAGCTTTTTCAGTGAAAGATGTTATCAATATTAATAATATTATTTTTCCAAAAGCTACTCAGGAGACCCAATTTGCTAATCAGAGGCACCGTTCTTATGATAAAACATCTATTATAGAGATTCTGAATTATCAGAAAAAAAATAACCTGAATAATTCCGAATTGGCAAGGCATTTTAAACTAAGCCGAAATACCGTTGCCAAATGGAAAAAACAATTTTTAATTTAGTATGTTATCAGGTTGTATCGGTATTCTGATGCAGCCTGGTTTTTACTAAACGTGGATATAAAAGCAGAAATCTTCAGAGGTTTCTGCTTTTGCTTATTTTATGATAACCTTTTTTCCTGATAATTTTTTTTCATAAAAATATTTATTATGTAAATTGCTTTATTGTAGAATGAGAAATCTATTTGGGATAGTAAATATTAAGGTTCTTTCAATCAGTAGTTTCTTTGTGCCCTGTCATAAAGAATATTGGCTTTTTTTATTTTTAAAGACTTCATCATAAAAATGTGATGTAAAGAAAAGCTTTTCTTTACATCACATGATGATTTGTGTTTATAGAACCTTATAATATTTTTGTTAATAAGCCGGATTGAATCTTAAGGAATCTGGGAACAATTATCTTAAAAAACAAATTGCAGACAATATATTTTCTATTGAAATCTGTATATGGACAGTGACGAAATATTTACATTATTTATTGAACAACCATTTGTTGCACCACTCACGTTATAATCCGCAAATACCTGGTCTCCTGCTGCTAAGTTTATCGTTGTGAGCTGATTGGTGTTCAATTGCCCAGAAGTAAGTACTAAGTCAGCAGTATTAACTACCTTATAGGTCGATCCGCTTTTTATAATTGTTCTAAAATATGACGCAGCGCCTCCGGCAGCTCCTGTGCATCCAGCTACATATCCCGTAAGAGCTATTTGATAAACGCCGGCTTTAGGCGCTGTATACATTTGATTTGTAATGTCCCATGATCCTGGATCATTAATTACGATTGTACTTCCTGTTTGAGTAGCTTGATTAGAAAAATAAGCTAATTTTGCATTTGATGCTGGGGAATCGGTATCTAGCTGTTTTCCTGTTCCTTTCACTACTAAAACCAATTGTGAACTAGGGAGGGGAGCTGTTGTATTTACCTTTAGCCATCTGGAACCATCAAAAGAGTATGTGCCAACTGTTGTGACATTAATTGTTTGTCCAGATGGTGAAGGATCTGGAGTTGTAACATATACAAAGGCACCGGTTTGAGCAGCGGTATATGTTTTTGCTTTAAGTTGAACACCTGTCAGTCTTGGAGGAATTATTCCATCTAAGACAGCCGGGGTTGCAGGTTTTCCTATAACATCCAAAGTTGCCTGAGGAGTAGTTGTGTTTATCCCCACTTGCGAATACGCTATAGTAGAAATCATCGCAGGGATTAATAAAAATAATTTTTTCATCTTTTTGTTTAATGTTTTTTTTTCACAGTGCAATTTTAGCATAAAAACTAAATTGTTTCAAAAAAACAAATACAACAAAAATACAACGTTGTATTTAATTAACTGTTATTCAGTGTTTTATTTTTTTGTGTTTATTTTGTGTTCTGATTGGTATTGCTAATTATTTTCTTTAAGAAAAGGAAATTTAACTCAAAAAAAAATCTAATTAATGGCTTATTTTAGCGAATATTATAAATATTGGGGATGAACCTGTCAAATTTTATATTTATCTGAGTTTTTCCACCAAAGGAATCGCTGGCTATACTTTACTTCAGTAAGAACAGTTAAGTCCGGAAAAAAAGAGAGACTATTTCAAAATGAAATAGTCTCCGGATTTAATTAATTTCCGTCAAAACAGATCATTAATTTCTTATGGTTGAAATATGGATGTTTTTTTGTCCGTTAGTATCTATAACTTCTATGTTGCTGATCATTTCATTATAGACCAGGGTAGTGGTATCACTGAACTGATATTCTTCAATAAATACAGGCGTGCCTTTGGGAAGGTTATTCTGTTCATTCAGCATTTCCAGAGACAGGCTGTCCGGGTAACCTGCATTTTTCTTAAACGTGATTTCTATTAAACCGTTATCAGCCAGATAATCAAACTTTTTGAGATGGGAAGGAAGACTGGCTTTGGTTTTAAAAACAGCTGCTTTTTCAATGCTGTTCTTGTAAAGATCAAACATTGCGGCTGTCCCGACTGTATTATTGTAGACTGCAAATTTCACATTACTGTTTTTTTGAGCGAAAAGCACTCCTGAAAAACACACAAAGAATATATATAATAGCTTTTTCATGCTTACGATAGGTATTTAAATATTAATTTCTGTTTTTTACCATGATCCATCCGGTATATTTTATTGGAGTCTGTTTTTTGTTGTCCTCATTCCAGCCCATATCAAACCAGTAGTTTCCGGTAGATACATTCTTACCGCCAGTACTTCCGTCCCATTGGTATCCGTTTTCTTTATTTCCTTCATGAATTTTACTTCCATATCTGTCGTAAATGCTGAAAGTGAAATTAGGTTTCCCGGATAAAGCAGAATAATCCAGTACATCATTAATTCCGTCTCCGTTAGGCGTGATGATGTTGATCAGATTCGGCACTGTAACTTCTACTTCTACAGGTGTACAGTTATAAGAATCTTTTACATAGAACGTATGGCTTCCGCGGGGAACATTGGTGAATACATTTTCATTCTGCCAGTTTACCTTATCCATTGAATATTGATAAGGTGCTGCTCCTGCAATTACAGTCAGGGTAACAATATTATTACTGATAGTAATATCTGCAATAACAGGATTTTCAGAAGGATAAACTTTTACAGTCTGTCTGGTAGTACACTCTCTGGTTTTCAGATCTACCCAATACGTTCCCACGCCTACATTTTTGATGGATTGTGTAGTAGCTCCTGTGCTCCAAAGATAAGAAGTAAACCCAGGCCCGGCATCCAGTGTGGTGGTATTTTCCATACAGATAATCTGATCCTTTAATACGTCTGAGTAAGTAGGAGGGATCACAGTAAGCGTTACTTCTGCAACTCTGTAACATCCGTTGGCGTTGCTTACTTTGATATAAACTACACCGTCTGGAGCAATATAATTGGCAGGGGTCAGGATTTCATTGGTTCCGTTTTCTGCATCAGCAGGAGACGGGTAATACTGTTTAGTGGTCCCCGGCTGTACATTCACTCCGGCAGATGTTAAATCAAATTTACCAAGCACCGGATTAGTAGGTTCGAAACATGAGCTTAAAGCAGCATTTTGAACGATAGGGCTTTCAGAAACTGTTAAAGTTAAAGTTACCTGCTCGCAATCTGTAAAATCAGGATTGTTACCACAGAATTTATAAACAATAGTATCTGTACCCATATAACCGAAATTAGGAGTATAATTAATAACTCCGGCCGGATCTACGCTGGCTGTGCCGTTTACCGGATGTGTCAAAATTGTTACCGTACTCGGAACATAGCTTTGGGTAGAATTGGAAAATTCAGGAACGATAGCCTGATATCCTTCGCAGACCGTCATAGCTTTAGTAGATTCTTCAAGACATGTATACACTTTATACACCGGAGTAACAGCCGGAGTACAAGAACCTACAGCAATTCTTACCGTATAATTTCCAGAAACCAGCGGTGTAAAAGTATTGGAATTAGCCCCGGTAATAGGATTTCCATTCAGGAACCATTGATACGTATCGTAGCTGTCATCAACCTCTAAAACAATACCCGGAATACACTCTCCTGTTTGCTTTGCAATTAATGGAATAGAAGAGAAACCTGCAAAATATCCTCCGTATCCGGATGTACTGTACCCTCCATTAATCCCCGCAGTTACTGCTTTGTCAGAAATAACCGTTACGTTTCCGGTAATAGAAGGGATAGCATAGGTCACCCAGCTGTTGTTTCCCGTTAATGGAAAAGGACCTTCTGAAGCAAGTGGCTGAGCTCCGTTGACGGTTACATTGGCTCCGGCTTCAGTTAAAATATTGAGTTTTACAATAGTTCCGTTAGGAACCATACTTGTGGTTCCTGTTCCGGTTGGCATTTCGTTAATTTTTCCGATCTCGTCAATTTTTCTGGGCAGAAAACAGTTTAATGGCGGAATATAGTTATAACCACACGTCGCACTGCTGTTTCCCACTGAAACCAGCTGATACAGATAAACATTTTTTGAAGTAGTGATGAACATATTAAAATGTCCCGAAGTTCCCTGCTGCACATAATTGCTTCCCGAAATTCTATAAAAATCACCACTGTTGATGGTTGCAATAGGGGTATTGGACCCATTAATGAATATCTGCGTGTGATCTTCGGTTCCTACAATGATACCACCTTCCAGATCGTCCGTTGTAGATCTGGTTCTTACCATGGCAAAAGTACTTCCAAGTCTTTCTGTTGGCACAGACTGATCGAGAATTGCATCTGAGCCGGAACTTGTATTGCTTCCGAAATTTCCATTCACATTTCCGTTGGTAAGCGTAATGGGTTTATCCGAAACAATTTTAGCCCCAATAAAAGCTGATTGATTCAGCCCTCCCGTTCCCGGGCCGCCGGCAAAAATAAAAGATTGTCCTTTATTCAGGGTAACTGTCTGAGTGTTGGTTCCTACAGGTGCTGCACCGAAGAATGCTATATTTCCGTTCCATGTAGCAGTAACTACAGTATTGTTTTCTGTGGCTAATATACCTGCCGTAAAATTATAACCGCTAAGCGATGAAGTAGTAGGAGTTCCGGCTACATAAAATTCCTTTCCGATTCCGGCTTTTCCTTTACTTGTTATAATTTCAGCGTGTGTGGTGCTGCTTACGATTCTTAATGAACAGTAGAACGGTTTGGTTCCCTGTACATGTAACCCTTTATTGATGATACTGAATGCATCTGAAGTTACATTTGCCGCAATATTCGCAATAGGCACAACAAATATCTGAGGAGCATTTTTACTTATTGTTACTGTACCAATAGGAGCGTTGTTACTGTTAACGGTAACTACAAAAGGCGTTGCAGAATCAGTAGAAAGGTATAATGCCTGCGTATAACTTGTTGATGCATAGTAAGGCGCAAACCAGTGATCCGTATCTCTTTGAGCCGAAATAGGAATGCTCAATAAGATAAATAATAAACTAAATATAATGTTTTTCATGAATTGCAGAGTTTTGATTCTAAAAATTGAATTGTATTTACAAAAAGAGTGGAGATTCTTTTATAAATTTCTTCTTAGCAGTTATGTATCTCTAACATATACATTCCGGGGATAAGACTGTTTTGCCAGCCATTCCTGAAGGTTTCCATTCAGTATTGGTATTTGAAGAAATTGAAATGAGGTTCTGGCTGGTCCGGTGTGCCGGAAGTGCACCCGTACCGAATGACTGTAAAAAAGGCTCCGGAAAAGGAGTGCAGATCTGTCCCCTGGCAGGGAACGTGAAAACCAGAAAAAATAAAATAACAGGTAGAATTTTTCTCATATAGTTTCATTTTAAGTTAGTATTCATAATCCAATGAGCTTAAAGATTTCTTCGGGCTGATGGACAGAGTTTTTCCATGGGATTTTCAGTTAAATCCATAAAAAATGCTCTCTGTATCAAGTCACAGAGTCGATATGCTGTTTAAAGTATATACTGTATTTCCACCATATCTTCTCATAAAAAGTATGAATGGGTCAACAGAATCATTAGTGGGATATAAGTAAGTGAGAGTAGATGTGCATACAGATCCGTGAATATTTGTATTTTTTAATGAACAGAAATGATTCACTTACCTGCATTGAAATTTGAGTAGAGTTTAATTTGTTTTAGTTTTTTTCATTTTGCTAAGAGGTTTCTTAAATATTAATTTTGTTATTTTGATTTGGGTAAAAATAATTTAATAAAAATTTAATATTACTATACTTTTGTATAGTTTTAACTCATAACTTGTTGAATTAAATTAAAACAGTTTTCAAAGAAATGCTTTCAGAGGAGACTAAAGACAGGTTTTCATTTTTGAGTAGATATTTTTTTATCTGATAATTCTGTTTCTATACCACGGCAGCGCGGGAAAATGTTTTTTTTGGCTATTAAAAATTTAATAAAACAATAAAGTTTAGGTTTTTTTATTATTAAAATAAATACTTTGTAGTTTTTAATTTAATTATAATTAAGTTTTGATAGATTTTTTATTTAGCTTAATTATGAATATGTTTGCAAAAAGTAGTCTTATAAAATAGTTTTATATCCCAATTATCATGTCAACAATATGAGTGATAAAATAAATTTATTATATACCAGGAAAAGATCTGGTAATGTGTCGTTTGCTGAAGAAAAGAGCGTGAATAAATACTTTAATGTGCTGAAAGCCTTATCAAAAACCAGCTTGGGCTGCGCGTACATTGCAGATCTCAAAACAAGAAAACTGGAATTTATTTCAGGGAATCCTTTACTTTTTTCCGGACTGGGTGCTGCTGAGGTTGAAAAAATGGGTTATAGCTTTTTCCGTAAATACACCAAGAAGGAGGATCTCGAAATATTAAAAAAAGTAAGCACTAATGGGCTGAAGTTCTTCGAGTGTCTTTCACCGGAAGAAAAAAAAGCACATACCATTACCTATGATTTCCATGTTAAATCTGCTAATAGTGTAGATGTTCTTGTGAATCATAAAATTACACCTATAGAAATCTGTGATCAGGGAGAAATTTCTAAAATAGTCTGTGTAGTATCCTATTCCCTGAGCCGAACTGCTGGAAATATCCGTGTCATTTCCAACACATCGGATTCTTATTGGAAGTATAATCTTTTTACCGGAAAATGGACAGAAGAATGTAAAATTACCTTGAAAATAAGGGAAATTGAAATTATAAGGCTCTATCTTCAGGGGTTAACAATAGAAGAAATTGCAGAGCAGTTGTTTGTATCTCCCAGTACCATAAAGTTTCACAGGAGCAAATTGTTTGAAAGAATTGGAGTGAAAAATATTATTGAAGCAATTTCTTACGTAATATCGAATAATTTGATTTAAATTATACTATTTGAAAAATTTTCCGGATCACTTACAGTTTTTAAGATTTTGAAAACTGAATTTTTCCTTTTGCTATAATATTTTTTGAGAACTGCTCCCTTACAAAATATAAAGGAGCAATACCCGAACAGCTTAGTTAAGCTGATAATTCGCAATCACTAAACTCAGAATGAAGTGCACATAGTTCTCTTCAACCTCTTTTCTATTGATCAGTTTGTTTTTATATTCATAAGAATTAAGATCTCTGGATAATTTCTGATACGTTTCAAAATCATCACCCTTAATCTTTACTCTGATGTTACCGTCTCTTCTGTTGATGAGTACATCATCTAAAGTTCTTACTTTAAATAAAACTTCACATAATGTAGGACGGGCCTTCATGGACCCGATATATCTTTCAACTATATTAATCTTGAACGAATCAAATTTGACGTTATGAAAAACAATTTTAGAATTAGGCTCCTGAGTGTTGAGTTCAAGTTTATAGTTCATTACTTTATAAATTTTGGCAAATATAAGTTTAATTATGCCAAAAAACAGACTGTTTTAATAGATCATTCCCATAATAATAATTGAATTTTATTCTATAAGACCAAAATTATGTGAAAATGTGGACATTAGATACTTATAAATAAAGGAATAATTAGGGGCTTATAGAATTTTTTCCATTCTTTATTTTTTTCCTTATTGGCATTTCCGTAATTTTATTGTCTGTATAACAAAATTCATATTAATACCAATATAATGGAAAGATATAGTTATGGAATGGTTGGCCTTGGAGTAATGGGGCGGAATCTGCTTTATAATATTGCTGACAATGGGTTTTCAATCGCAGGATTCGACCTTGATCAGAATAAAGTTAAAGAATTAGAAAAGGAAGCCGCTTCAGAAATGAAAGTGAAAGGTACAGGCTCTTTAGAAGATTTTGTATCAGCATTAGAAACCCCAAGGAAAATTATTTTGATGGTTCCTGCCGGAAAACCTGTGGATGCCGTACTGGAAAGCATCACACCGCTTTTGAGTGAAGGTGATATTGTAATAGATGCAGGAAACTCTTATTTTGAAGATACCAACAGACGAGTTGCTGATCTTGCATCCAAAAAACTTCACTTTATGGGAATGGGAGTGTCTGGTGGTGAAAAAGGTGCCAGAAGAGGACCAAGTATAATGCCTGGAGGAGATCTTGAAGCTTTTAAACTTTTAAAACCAATGCTGGAAGCCATTGCCGCAAAAGTAGATAACGAAGCATGTACCGCTTACATGGGCAAAGGATCTGCCGGAAACTATGTGAAAATGGTACATAACGGTATTGAATATGCCATCATGCAGCTTATCAGTGAAGCTTATGACCTTCTTAAAAGAGGAGCTGGTTTAAATAATGATCAGCTTTACCAGGTTTTCAGAGACTGGAATAATGGGGAAATGAACTCTTTCCTGATCGAAATTACCAGAGATATTTTCACACAGAAAGATACATTCACAGAAAATTATCTTGTGGATCAGATTTTAGATAAAGCCGGAGCCAAAGGAACCGGAAAATGGACTTCTGAGCAGGCTATGGAAATTGGAGTTTCTATTCCAACCATTGATATTGCGGTAACTTCCAGAATTTTATCAGCCTATAAAGAAGAAAGAATTCAGGCTTCAAAAATATATTCTGAAAAAGAAATCACAAAACCGGAAAACACAGAATTGTTTATTCAGGAGGTAGGTGATGCGCTTTTCCTTTCAACATTAATCAGCTATGCACAAGGTTTATCTTTATTGGTAAAAGCATCTGAAGAATATGGCTTTGAAATTCCATTGAAAGATGTGGTGAAAATCTGGAGAGGAGGATGTATCATTCGTTCTGTATTGCTGGAGAAATTCTATTCTGCATACACTCAAAATCCTAATCTTTCTAATATTCTTCTTGATCACGATATTTCCGAACTGGTAAAATCTAAGATCAAAGCGTTAAGAAAAACAGCCGGATTTGCCGTTACCAACGGAATTTCAAGTTTAGGAATTCAGACCGCTTTAGGATATTTTGATGCTTATACCACAGAATCTCTTCCTGTGAACTTAATCCAGGCTCAGCGTGATTATTTCGGTGCTCATACTTATCAGCGTATTGACAGAGAGGGCGTTTTTCACACTTCTTGGCAAACAGCAAACAACTAAAATTCGGAAAAAAATGAATCAAAATAGAATCTTGCAGCCAACATCTATCGTTATTTTTGGTGCTACAGGAGATCTGGCAAAAAGAAAACTTTTTCCGGCATTTTACAACTTATATATCGATGGCAGAATGCCTAAAGGCTTCAATATTGTAGCATTGGGAAGGGCAGAAAATACCAACGAAAATTTCAGAAATTATATCAAAGAAAACCTTGAAAGCTTCTCCAGAAAGAAGGTGACTTCTGAAGACTGGGCAGGCTTTCAGGCTCATATTACTTATTTTCAGCATCAGCTGGATGAAGAAGCTTCTTATCAGAATCTACAGCAAAAGCTTCAGGATTTCGATGCCGTTTACGGAGTAAGAGCCAACAGGCTATTTTACCTGTCAATAGGCCCTAATTTTATTACCACGATTTCAAATCATATCAAAACAACGTCATTAGCTTCCGATCCGAAGAAAGACCGAATTATTATTGAAAAACCTTTTGGGCATAATAAGCAGTCGGCAATCGAACTGAACAGTCTTCTGGCAAAAACATTTGAAGAAGAACAAATTTATCGTATTGATCATTATTTAGGTAAAGAAACGGTACAGAATATATTGGCATTCAGATTTGGAAATTCTATTTTTGAGCCTTTATGGAAGCATAAATATATAGAATCTGTACAGATTACCGTAGCTGAAGAAGTAGGAGTGGAAACCAGAGGAGCTTTCTACGAACAGACAGGAGCTTTGAGGGATATGATTCAGAACCACTTGTTACAAATCCTTTGCATGGTGGCTATGGAACCTCCAGCTTCATTACAGTCTGGGGAGATCAGAGATCGTAAAGTAGATGTGTTGAAATGCATCCGCAGAATTTCTCCGGATCAGGTAGATCATTACGCAGTAAGAGGTCAATATGGAAAAGGTACCATTAATGGAGTAGAAGTCAAGGGATATCGTCAGGAAGACGGAATTGCTTCAGATTCCAATACAGAAACTTTTGCTGCTATTAAGTTTTATCTGGATAACGAAAGATGGCAGGATGTTCCTTTCTACGTTCGTACCGGAAAAAAAATGAAAGAAAAACATTCTTATATTACCATCCAGTTTAAGCCGCTTCCTCATTCCACATTCTCAGACAGTCCACATCTTTTATCTGCCAACAGGTTGATTATTAATATTCAACCAATGATGGATATCAGACTGCAGTTTATGACGAAAAAACCGGGACTAACGCTGGATCTTAAACCTGCAGAAATGATTTTTGATAATTTCGCCTGCCAGGATGATACTCCCGAAGCGTATGAAACCCTTTTACAGGATGCTCTTTTAGGAGATCTTACCCTGTTTATGCGTTCCGATCAGGTAGAAGAAGCCTGGGATGTGGTTACCACCATACAGGAAGCCTGGGAAAGTAATAAAGACCTGTCTTTCCCAAATTATAAAGCAGGAAGCTGGGGACCGGAAGACGTTAATGCTTTGGTGGAAAGACAAGGGCACAGCTGGGTATAAAAGAATATAAAATTTAAACAGAAAAAAATGAATATTACAGTATTTGACGATCTGGAAAAACTGTACACAAAGGCAGCAGAGGCATTTGTTGACCTTTCGAAGAAATCTATTCAGAAAAATGACCGCTTTGTGGTTGCATTGAGTGGAGGTTCTTCTCCCAAAGCTATTTTCAGGTTATTGGCGACTCCGGAATATGCAGGAAAAATAGAATGGAATAAAGTCTATTTCTTTTGGGTAGACGAAAGATGGGTTCCTTTAAACGATGATAAAAGCAACTTCCGAATGACGGATGAAGCTCTTCTCAGCCAGGTTCCTGTAAACAAAAACCACGTTTTTCCTATGTATGCTGAGGGAATTCTTCCGGAAGACTATGCAAAAAACTACGAAGAACAGATCAGAAGCGTTTTGGGTGACGAAGGTGTTTTTGATTTTATCCTTTTGGGAATGGGAGATGATGGTCATACCGCATCATTATTTCCAGGCGAAGCAGTCTTAAATGAAAAAGAAAAATGGGTATCCGCTTACTATCTTAAGCCCCAGGAAATGTTCAGGATCACATTAACTGCACCATTGATTAACAAAGCTGGAAATATTCTTGTTGTAGCATTTGGAGAATCAAAAAAACATGCCCTGAATGAAGTGCTGAATGGTGAATATAATCCTGCATTATACCCAATGCAGCTTATTGAAAGAAAAGATGGCTTTGAGTTTTTCACAGACGAAAAAGCAAAAGGATAATTTCCTTTACTCTTTAAAATATAAGAGACTGTCCTGAGACAGTCTCTTTTCATATCAACTATTCTAAAAACCGATCATCGGTATATACAGTCTTGTGTAATTTTAAAAAACAGTATCATTAAACTGTTAACGATACTGTTGCATTTAGTGCTTTTACCTTAGTTGCTTGTTTCGAAAACTTTACATTTTTCTCAACTCAAATAGTGCTTCTATGTAAAATGGTTATTAGTTTGAAGCAAATATACAAAATAAGACACTACAAAGTGTCTAAAAGTAAAAAAAAAGTGTTAAAATTTTGATATTTTTTTTAAAGTACTGTTTATCAGTTTGTTTTATTGGTGTCGAGAGTCAAAAAATAATTGTAATGATCATTTTATCATCATTTATACTAAAAATACTTTCATAAAATAAAAACAGCACCATAAGGATGATAATGATGCTGTTGGAGTCATGTTTCACCTCAGTTATTCCATATTAAATGGTTAAGCAGAGGGAACTAACGATACAACCTGATCTCTCTTAATCTCACAACTTAGATCATTTGCTTATATAAAAATGGTTATTAGTTGATGCAAATATATACATTTAGACACTAAAAAGTGTCTAAATAGAAAAAAATTTCTTAAACTTGTACGATTGAAAGTTTACCATGGAAAGAAAGTCAGCGGCAGGAAGTATCCGTAATAAAGAACGCAGTAAAAAAAAATTTTTGGATGCAGTGGGAAAGATACTGAGAACAAAAGGATACACCGCACTAAAGGTGAGTAGTATCGCTGCCGCTGCCGGAGTAGATAAAAAAATGATCTATTCTTATTTTGATGGACTAGATGGTCTGATAGATGAATATATAAAAACGCAGGATTACTGGAGCAAAGTAACCATTGAAGAAGTAGAAAAAATAAAACCAAAACTGGATGACGGGGGAAAATCTTTTATGGAAGAAATGCTGTTATCACAATTTGATTATGTTTACACCCATAAGGAAGCACAAAAACTACTTCTATGGCGTTTATCAGAACCGCGTAAAGCATTAAGAAAATTAACGGATACTCAGGAAGAAAACGGAGAGTATATTTTTAAACTGCTGATGGACTCTCACTTCAAAGATAACACAGAAGATGTGCGTTCTATTATGGCAATTCTTGTTTCAGGATTATATTACCTGAATATGTATGCCGCCATGAATGGAAGTATTTTCTGCGGAATAGACGTGAACAGTATCAGAGGAAGAGATAAAATAAAGAAAGCGATTTCTTTTTTGCTAAAGCATACGTATGAAAATTTATAGTGTGTAAGTTGAAATTTGTAAGATATTAAGTCTAAAAAAAAAACAAAACCATTAGAATTCTAATGGTTAGTTTGTGAGTTGTGTTTCTACCTTAGCTTTTTCGCTTTCGAAATTGTCTTAAAGTGAGGGAACTTAAATAATACAACCTTAATTGTTTTATTTTTTCAACCTAAAAGTGTTTTTAAATATATAGATGGTTTTAGTTTCTACAAATATATAAAATAAGACACTGTAAAGTGTGTAAAAAGATTAAATTTTTGTTAATTTTATTTAATGTGTTGATTATCAGTTTATTTATTTTTTATATTTCATAATGAATTGTCTCTTTTTGTTAGAGTTATGGTTCATTTTGGGCTATTAAACAAAGTAAATCTGGTTTTGTTCAAGAGTAAAAACATCTATTTTGGAATAAATAATAATTAATACCATAAAAAAAATCTATAAAAACTATTTCATTGATGGCAGATGTAGTTTTTAGGAAATAAAAAAACAGCATCACTATGGAAAATGATACTGTTTGGTTGTGTTTTTACCCCAGTTGTTTTATGTTAAAATATTTCAAACTGAGGAAACTAACGATACAATCTGAATAGTTTTTAATTTTTCAATCCCGATAGTGTTTTATATATAGAATGGTGTTAGTTGGTGCAAATATATATAAATAGTTGATATTAGACACTTGTTGGTGTCTAAAATAATAAAAAAAATTCTTAAACTTGTATATTGAATGTTTAGTCATGGAAAGAAAGTCAGCATCAGGTAGTATTAGAAATAAAGAACGCAGTAAGAAAAAGTTTTTAGATGCAGTAGGAAAAATTCTGAAAACGAAAGGGTATGCAGGATTGAAGATCAATGATATCGCTGCAACCGCAGGAGTAGACAAGAAAATGATCTATACGTATTTTGGCGGAATGGATGGGTTGATGGACGAATATGTTCGTACACAAGACTTCTGGGTAAAAGTTAATAGCGAAGAAGTAGAAAAGATGAAGCCGAATCTTGAAGATGGAGGACAAGAATTTATCCGGCATATGCTGCTCTCACAGTTTGACTATGTATATACCAATAAAGAAGCTCAGAAACTTCTTTTATGGACGATTTCCGAACCGAGAAAATCATTGAAAAAACTAATCGATACCCAGGAAGAAAATGGAGAATATATTTTCAAATTATTGATGGAATCTCATTTTAAAGATAAAATGGATACCTATCGTTCCATTATGGCGATTATGGTTTCCGGATTGTATTATCTGAATATGTTTGCTTCCCTGAATGGCAGTATTTTCTGCGGAATTGACGTAAATACACCGGAAGGCCGTGAAAAAATTAAAAAAGCAATATCTTTTATGGTAGACCAGACCTATGAAGGATTGTAATGATAAGAAATAATATAGTAAAAATAGAAAGGGGCAATCATTTGCCCCTTTTTGTATTCTTTTAATGTGTATTTATCCTTTATGATAAGGACACCCTGAAGCGGCATCAGAACTTCCGTTTGTATTGTAAAACTGCTCTTCAATGACTTTTCTCTGATCCTCAGGAATATCCTGTATCTTACGAAGGGTATTCACCTGAATATGAGGCCAGCTTGTAGTACCTCCGTCATTTCCGAAATCAAATTCGAAGAATACAATTTGCTCATACTGCAGCTGAAGAATCTCTTTTCCGTCTTCAATAACGGTTTCAATCCACATATCCATATCCACTTCTACAGTCGGAACAAAACGGTTCACAAAAGGAACGTTCAGGACTCCTCCCTGCGCTCCGGTTTTCATCTTGGAAGACATTCTTACATGGACATAATTGCTTACCTTCTGGCCTCTTAATGTATCCCTAAGTCTCAGATCCGGTCGTACAGCATAAGGATATAAATCGTCTGCAAGAATCCTCTGGGTATAAATTTTGTTTGAACCCGGATCATTCTCATCATTTAACGTTTCATGAACCCAATCCGGTGCCGGTTTATCAAGATCAATGATTTCCTCAGGTGTTACTCCTGCATTACCCATTGTACGTGAAATAGAAAGGTGATTGGTTTCCCAGGCTTCTTTACCATAAGGGAATTGAGGGGAGCCTTCAATTAAATAGAACGTTGTATTATCTTTATTTTGAGGAATAATATCTCCAAGCAAAGTAATGGTACTTCCATGAGGGATCACACCGCTTCGCGAGATAGAGTAATCCGGGATGAAATAAGGACCGTCAAGTCCTGCTCCCGGCTTTATTTCCTGAGCCGGAATAATTTCATAATAAGGCTGCCCCGGCTGCAGCTGGCTTTGAAGGATATATTGAGGATTTTCTACTCCGTCTGGTGTAATTCTTAACAAAGGCTCATCTCTGTATTCTCCTGTATAGCCATATTTAGCATCTTCTGTTGAAACAGCATGGATACCGCGGTCTCTTTCAATAGATTCCTTAGTTGCAGCATGGTTGTAAACATCACTTAGCCAAAGATACATTCCGTTTTCTTCATGAATAGGCGTGTACTTTAAAGCGTCCTGACCTTGCACTGAATTTACGCTCTTAATGCTTTGTTCGTATTTCACTGCCCCACAGAAAAGCTCACTAGCGCCACCGCGGTTACGAACTCCGCCCGGAACAATGGAAAATGTTAACTTTTCAATATATTCTTCACTGTCAAAAGCGAATTTTCCGGGTATCGTTCCTGAATTGGTTCCCGGGGAAGGCATAATGGTAGTATGCACTCCGCTTGCTAATGAAGGCTTGGTAATATCTTTATTGTAGTTAACGTTATAGCTTACCCACGTACCGTCTAATGCGGCAAGAATTCCATAATCTACACTATTTTCAATTGCCTGAAGGTTGTCTTCTCTGAATGGTCTTACAGGATCATCAATAAGAAGCTTTGAATATCCGTCCATAAGCTCAGCCAGATTAGTTTCCTGTTTGCCCGGCATCTTACGGAATAACTGTTCACCTCCTGCCTGTGTACTTTCTTTTTTTCTTTTTAACATGATATATCGTTTTTATGGTTATAAATTGATGTATTCGAAAGTTGGGCCCGCATTGGCTTGGGCATCCAACGGTTGTTTCATCAGGTTGACAGCCTGTTCTTTCAATGCATACATATACATGATAGATTTCTCAAGCTCTCTCTGATTGCCTTCTACAGCACTTTGGATGGCATCTAATAATCTTCTGTAGGTTTTATTAAATTCAACGGCCTGAGCATGTAATTCTTTGTTTTTTACATAGTCTTCCATTTTCGGGTTAGGTTTCATCGGATAGGCTTCGTTCCAGTCTACAGGTAAATCTTTTCCTGTAGGTGGAGTTGTTACAGGCATCATTCCGTCTTCATCCATGAAGGGTTCATAATTTCCTCCCAGGTAAAAATGCTCATGAAAAACCTCTTTAAATCTGAAATAATGAGCCAGTTCCACGCCTTCTTCAAACTGAGAAGGATCAACATCGAAAATAGAATCATCAGCACCCTCTCCCTGTCCTTTAATCTCCTGAAAAACCGCAATTACTCCTGCTAAAGCTTCTACAGAATGCAGTTTTCCACCACTTCCGTAATATTGTTCAGGACGGATCTGTTTAGCTGGATTTCCTGTAAAAATACCTCCGGTATTCAATTCTTCAAATGTTTTCGGAAATGTTCCGTGCTCTTTGTAATAAGCAATGATTTGGAAAATAACGATATAGAAGAATAAAACGTCGTAATATTCACCAATGGTATGTACATTTTCCATAATGAACCCTTTCATATTTTCAAGCGTCCAGAAATTATTCTCCTGTACAGCTGCTCTTTGGGAATATAATGCCGAAGTGTCGGTTTCGTGATCGTATTTCGGAGCTTTTACCAAAGGCTTGCTTGGACTTTCAATAGCAATAAATGTTGCAATACTGTTGCTTGAGAATGTCTCCAGACCTACATAGAAATCAACATTCATGGGTAATTTCATCGGGTAAGTAGGGTAGTTTTCTTTTTGATTGACAGAAGGCTGAATATCAATAGCATTCAAAACATTACACACCATAATCAGATGAAGCATTTCTTCTACTGCAACGCTTCGGATAATTTGTGAAGCTAAAGCATTGGTTCCATCCTTGATTGAATACAAAGCGGTAAGATAGGGTGGAATAGTAGAGTGCTCAATAAGAATAGCCGTTTGCAAAAGATCCTGTAAAACCGGTTTATAATCAATTTCGGTTAATCCTTTTTTGGATTCAGAAGTTTCAGAACCGAATTGAGATTGCAGATAAGCATTGAAACCATCAATCTGATCATTAAGCAAAAGGGTAGTTAAGGTTTTACTGTGATGTTTTAACCCTTCTGTCCAGTCTTCTTTACTAAGTGTTGAATCAAGCAATAAGGAAGGTAACGAAATAGTTTCAGCAACAACAGCGCTTCTGCCTGCCATTCCAGCTTCTTTTCCTGTTAATAATGTTTCCTGTGGGGTTGTTTTATTGATAAGTTTTTGTCTCATGTTGTTATTTTTTTAGTTGAATTTCAAGATCAGCAAGGATAGATTCTACCGAACGGATCGTGAATGCTGATAAGGTTAAAGTAGGGTTTGAAGTTCCCAGAGTCGTCATATTTCCGGCTCCTACGATGTATAAATTTGGGTGATCCCAGGCTTTACAATAGCTGTTGGTAACAGAATCTTGAGCTGTAGAACCCATTCTGTGCGTTCCCACAATGTGCCCGGCTCCGTTGTAAGAATATCTTACGCCATTGTAGATTACGGAATTCTTGTCTGCTGCTGTATATTTCGTGAAATCTTCGATATTTAATCTTTTGAACATCTGATCAGAAGCATGTTTGGCCTGTTCCATCGCCTTCATTTCGTATTCCGTCAGTTCATAATGAATAACAGGTCGCGGAATTCCAAGAACATCAAGATACTGATCATTAATGGTAACTCTGTTGTTGGGATTTGGCAGCTGCTCAATTTCAAAATGGAATAATACCTGTTTTGAAAGTCTGTTTGTAAGTTCTTTTCTCAACTCAGCTCCAAAAATTCCATCTCCGATGAATTCTGCTATGTCAGATCCCGGAGAGAATGCAGGCCAGCCCCATCCCCAATTGTCTAGAGGAGAGATCCATGCAGAAAATTCACCTCTGAAATTTCCATCACGGAAAGACGAGATATTGGTGGTGGAACCAGGGCCTCTGTATGGATAAACTGGCTCAGGGAAAAGTCCCCAGGTAAGCATTACCATGTGATCCATTAAGTTTCTTCCTACCTGATCACTGCTGTTGGCAGCCGTTTTTACCACATTATTTACAGTATATTTGGAATTCAGTAAAATCTTTGGATTTTCAAAGGCATTCGCTGCCAGAATCACAATCGCATCAGAAGTATCAATGGATTCTTCAATAAAATCTGTTTTTTCTCTTGAAGTATATCTTCTCAGGTGAACTTTGGAGATTTTATCTTGATCATTCTGATCAACACTCAATCTGTAAACCACACTCTGAGCCTGGATCTGCATGAATGGATTTCGGCTTAAATTTTCATTCTCATTAATTTTATACAAAGCTTTTTTCAATGTTTTTAAAGCATTGTATTTAGCCTGAACCGGGCAGATCGGAACGCAGGAAGCATTTCCCTCGCAGCGTTCTCCCATATAAGGATTCCATACGGAGCCCAAAGCTTTATATTCTTCTTTTTCGGAGCTGTCTAAAACAAGTTTATACCCGGAATCTTTCGTTTCTGCCTTGATGATCTTTGTTTTTCCGTATTTCGGATTGGGGATAGAATTTCTTCCCTGAGGAGAAGGCACCATCATTAACGGAATCTCTCCGGAACTTAGCTTTACACTGGTACCTTTAAGACCTTCAATAATCTTATGATCCATGTAACTCTGAGGAATTTCTTCCATCGGGAACACATAATTTCCGTAATATTCTTCCATATTCTCAGAAATTGGATATTCCTGTCTGGAAACATCTCCGGAAACCCCGATTTCAAATTCTGCCATTTCATAATAAGGCTTTAGCTCATCATAAGTTATCGGCCAGTTGACTGGAGATGGTTCTTCAGAATTTGGTTTAGGGATTGTAATGCCATATTTTTCTGTAAGTTTGAAATCGTTCGGAAGCATTCTTGGCGTAGTTCCCAGCCAGTGAAGCGTAGTTCCGCCACCCACCCGGATTGCATCACTTGCAAACGGCATTGGCCCAAACTGAACCAGATATCCCTTTTTATCAGGAAACGGCTGTACAATATGTTCCATATCCAGAACATTCGGAGAAGGGGCTTGCTTCAGGTTTGGATAAGGAGAGTTGGGAACCTTGGCTTCCTCTCTGTAAAAAGTACGGATATACTCATTATAATTGGTCATTGAGGATACCGAATCCAGTTCCAGGCCGGCTTCTAACCCTGCCTCATACATGAGGATGGATATTTCACGGATATTGTCTGATTTTCCGGCGTCTGCACGGTGAATCATTTTTCCTTTTGTAGCATCAAATACATGATCTGACAGCAGTTTTGCGATCAATGATCCTGCGATTCCCGTTCCTACGATAATCACATCTTTTTTATGGTTGTTCTGATTCATGAGTGGCTGTTTACAGGTTTAATATTCCAAGATTTGTAGCCGGGCTGCTTGGCTCCCGGCGGATGAGAATGCATCAGATTCCAGACAAGTCCTTCTTTGTAGGAAAGATCATTGATGTAAGCCCCTTCCCAGATTCCCAAGTACCACATGGTGATCACTTTTCCAGAAATATCAGTCATTCCCGGATTTTTAATAATTTCAGATTGAATGGCTTTTTTCAATTCCTCTCCAGGGGGATATTTTTCGAGAATATTTTTCGAAACGGTCAGAAATTCTACGAAAGTAGCCGCATCTAAACTTTTGAGGATATAAGTGTAATAGGTTTCTGCCAGGCCGGTAGACTGGAGTTCATTGACTGTAAATCCGGTGAGGTTTTCCGAGATAGACATAAACACGTCGAAATAATAATCGTCGACGTTGAGGATTTTGTTAATGATGTTCATTTCGTTAAAAATTTAGGTTAGATATCTTCAACTCCTTTTTACAGGAGCTAATCATGCCGATTGATCTATAGCTGCCGATTTTTCAGATACCACCTCTTTTTCAGAAATGAATGTCCAGGTTTCAAGCTATCCATAGTTTGTCAGTTTTTGTTTATCCGAAATTAATCAGATCCCTGCAGATAAGATTCAGTATTTCTACGTAATTTGTAATTACGGGTATTTGTATTTTTGTTAATAAATCCTTTATTCAAGGGTGTTTAATAGGTTTTTGTTTTCACCTAGTTTAGAATTAATTTAAATAGTGTGGTATTGAATTCAGGATAAGATTTTGAAGCCGGAAAGATTCAGTTACCAAAAAATAATAATAAATTGATGATCAGGCTGTAACGAAAGTGAAACAGCGAATGTCTAATCTCTATAAATGAACTTTTGATTCAGTAATTACCAATTATAAAACCACTAATCACTGACCATGAAACAACTTACCTTAACTTTATTGTGTTTTGCTTCCTCTGTTTTGACAGCTCAGGGATTGAATAGTAAAAAAGACGCAGCTGTTCCTTCCAAAAATTTGAACGGACAAACAATTCATCAATCTGTTCAACAGGAGACGGACAGGATATTCAATAAATTAGTGACTATAAGAAGACAGTTCCATGAAAACCCGGAATTGGCAGGTAATGAAAAACAGACTCAGGAAAAAATTAAGCAATATCTGCTGGATTTGGGATTAGAAGTTCAAACAGATAATTATGGACACAGTGTTGTAGGAATTCTGAAAGGTGATAAAAAAGGGAAAAAGATAGCATGGAGATCAGATATGGATGCTTTACCCAATGATTATCCGGATCCTGAAACTTTCAAATCAAAAATAAAAGGCATTCAGCATGGTTGTGGTCATGATATACACATGGCGGTTGGGCTGGGAATTGCTGAGGTATTGTCCAAAAGCAAAAAATCGTTAAAAGGAACCGTATATTTTATATTTCAGCCTGAAGAGGAAACTTTCAAAGGAGCAAAAGAAATGATTAACAATGGATTACTTTCCAAAATACATCCTGATGAAATCTATGGATTGCATGTGACAGCCACACCTGTAGGACAAATCATGGTGAAGCCTGATGAAATGTTTGCTTATCAGAAAAGAATAAGAATTCAGCTGAAAAACGGTTTGACTGAGGAACAGCTCAACGGGCTAGCCAAGAAAATCAGCAATGCTTTATTCCGAACGTCTAACGGAAGTAAACCATGGGAAATACAATCCATTGTTGATCCTAAAATCGGGTTGACGAATCCTGATACTATTTTCAAAGATTATATGTTCACGGACGGAAAATTTACTATTTATTCCAAAAATAATCAGTCTTTTCTTGAAGCCTATCTGTACGAAACGAACGCTTCTCATTTAGATAAAATAATTCCTGAAGTTCAGAAAGTGATTATAGACAATGGGTATCAAAATCAGCTTGTTTCAGTTTCATTTGTTCAGGAAAATCCAACGGTTATCAATAATGAAAAACTGACGCATTCAGCAATAGAAATTCTTCAGAATCTGTATGGAAAAAATACAGTGGCTGCAGATTATGGCCAGGTTCCGTTTTTCAATGATGATTTTGCGTATTTCCAACAAAAAATCCCGGGAGTTTATTTCTTTCTCGGGGGTTCCAGCTTTGAAAAAGGAGTGATTGCGATGAATCATTCTCCCAATTTTCAGGTGGATGAAGAAAGCATCAGAACAGGAGTGAAAAGCTTTTCATCATTAATCATTGAACGTCTTAACAGAAATTAATTTTTTACTGCAACGGCATCAATCTCAAACAGCATCCCTGGCAAAGCAAGCTGGCTCACTGGAATAAGCGTGCTGGTAGGAAAGAATGATTCTTTCCATATATTTTTTGCTTCTTCAGCCCATATTTCAAGCTTTTCCTGATTATGACCTACAATGAGAAGAGTGATTTTGATAATATTTTCAAATGTCATAGAATGGCTCTGTAAAACAATTTCCATATTTTTTAAAGCATCCTGAACCTGGGTTTTAAAATCGTCAGCCAATACATGATTTTCTCCCAAACCGCCGCTCTGCCCAGAGATAAAGCATATTTTGGAAGGATTTTCCACAGAAATGCTGTGTGAAAAGCCATAAGGGCTGGGATTAAATAAGGCCGTTGGATTGATCAATTGAGGTTGTTGAGTGTTTTCCATAATTTTGATTTTGATCAGGTAAAAATGAGAGATAAAAACAATAAAGGACTTTACATATGTTGAGAAAAATATTCTTTTAATTGCGTAAAGATTCTCTTCGGTAATAATGAGATACTGATATAAAAAATGCTGTCTCCTAAAGAAAAATAGTTGGGTTTTTGTCATTGACTACGTCGAATCTTCGATTTCTGGCGAATGAAGAATCTCTTTAACAATAAGTCACATGAGATTCTTCATTACATTTCTGAACTACGTTCGCAGATTTTCAGTCTGTATTCAGAATGACAGTTTTGAAACAGCATTTTAAATTTTTTATTCTACCACTATACTTTCAATTCCTTTTTGCAGAGCCGTTTCCTGAATAACCGGAACGGAAAGTCCCTCCGCGCGGACAACAGAAATATCCGTCATTCCCATAAATCCTAAGGTTTGTTTTAAGTAAGGCACTACAAAATCATAAGCCTGTCGTTCTCCTTCAGAGTATACTCCACCACTTGAAAAGGCAAGATATACCTTCTTATTCTTTACCAGCCCTTCAGGACCATTTTCGCTGTAGCTGAATGTTTTTCCTGCTCTCGCAATGTGATCCAGCCATGATTTCAGGGTAGAAGTGATGCTGAAATTGTACAATGGAGCTTCAATAACGATAATATCCGCTTCATGAAGCTCATCAATCACCGTATCTGAAAGTTTCACCGTTTCCAGTTGCTCAGCAGTACGGTGTTCTGCCGGAGTGAAAAATGCATTGATGTGTGCTTCTTCCAAATGAGGAAAAAGAGGATTGGCCAAATCACGCTTTTTAAAAACACTGTCAGGATATTTGGCTGTGATTTTTTCTACAACAGCATTTCCCAGTTTTTTACTGATAGATGATTCGCCTCTCGGGCTTGAGATAATATGAAGTACTTTTTTCATTTTTATTTTTTTTAAAATTGATGTTTCAAAATTATCTATATTTACTAATAAAAAGATAGTAGTTACCAAAAGGTTAGTAATAACATTTAGGTTAGTAATCAATGAAAACATAGACAATGGAAGAAGAAAAAATAGTGTATTCAAGGCCGCAATGCAGTACGCATCTGGCTGCTACTGAGGATGCTTTATATGTTTTGGGAGGCAGATGGACCATCAGAGTGATGATTGCCATTTTGGGCGGACATACACGCTTCAACGAGCTACAGCGAACCATCAGCGGTATTTCAGCAAGAGTCTTATCCAGCGAATTAAAGAAACTGGAGGTGAATCATCTGGTAGAAAGAACTGTAATTACCGATCAGAAACCGGTTTTGGTAGAATATGTCCCTACGGAATATAGTGAATCCCTGAAAGATGTGATTGCTGCTCTTGCGGATTGGGGTTCAAAACATAAAAAGAAAATTACAGCATAATAAAATAAAAGAATATTGCAGATGTTGAAAGAATCACTTTTCTGTGGTATTTGATAATTTGCAATAAGCTCCTACTTTAAGTATTTTTACCCAAATTAATAATAGCAAGATGATCATATGTGAAGACTTATTATTCTCCCATGGAGCCACACTGGAAAATTATGAAGCAGGAAGTTCTGTTTTTCAGGAAGGCGCTGCGGTGAAATATTATTTTCAGATCAGAAGCGGTACTGTGAAACTGAATACTTTTTTGGAAGACGGAAAAGAATTTGTTCATGGGCTGCCTTTTGATGGTCATTGTATTGGCGAAAGCTATTTGTTTACAGTTCATCCGTATGCCATCAATGCTATAGCGGTTACCAACTGTGAAATTATTAAGATTTCCAAAACCAAATTTCTGCAGATACTGGTAGAAAAACCTGATCTTATGTTGGAAATCAATAAATATATGGCAGATAGAATGCATTTCAGGTACATGATCTCCAGCTTTCTGGCTATTTCAGACCCTATTGTAAAGCTCATGAAGCTGTTTGACCATATTAAAAAATATTTCGGATTTGAAGAGGCTTATTCCTTTCTTATTCCCTATACGAGACAGCAAATAGCAACATTGACCGGTCTTCGGGTAGAGACGGTAATCAGATATGTGAAGAAAATGGAGGAACAGAAACTGGTTAAAATTGAAAGTACTAAAATTTATTACTAGTTTTCAGTCATTCACTTTAATTTTTTGAAACATTAAGATGGTATTAAGAGGTTTAGAATATTAAGATGAGCTTTGCTTTAAGCTAAAAAAATCTTAACTATACTTTATTTCTTAAATTTATTCTTAATGGTTTATACAGAACATTTTTTAGATTCAAATGTTTCTATTTTAAAATTAAAACAGGCTGGTGGGTGTTCTGGTAAATCCCTTCAGAAATGCTTCTGCTTGCAAGATAATATAGAAAACTATGCTTGCCTGGCAAAGCAATAATAAGATCTGCCTCATTAGTTGAAGCAAAATTCAGGATGCCTTTAATTACATTTTCTTCGTAGGAATAATGAATGCTGCTCGGGATTTCCGTTAAATGTTCACGGATATAATTTTCCAGTTCTTTCTTTTTGTTCTCATCCTCTTTTTCACGGTTATTGATATTCAAAAACATCAAACGCACATCCTGTTTATGAATAACAGACTTGTGATGGAAAAGTCTTTCCAGCCTTTTAATACCATTGATATCACAAGGAATAAAAATATTTTTAATAGGAGTGTAATGATAGCTGTTGGGCACAATTAGAGTTTTTACAGGACTTGTTCTTGCAATGCTAATGATGTTGTCGGAAACAAAACTTTCAGTGGAAGAAGTCTGGTCGTCACTTCCCAGGATAATAAGTTCTACAGACGGCTGGTTTTTTAAAAGTTCATTGATACTTCTGGTAAGTGCCCAGTCGCTTAATACCTTAGAAACCTTTATTTCAGGAGATTTTTCTTTTATGATTCCAATTAACTGATCAAACAGTAGCTCCGTTCTCTGTAAAAGGTTGTTAACACTTTCTTCATTCACAAATGAATGTCCTTCTGCGATATGCAGATAATCAAATTCAGACTCACCTGCAGTTTTTAATAAGATGATGTTTTGATATTCATAGGTTTTTGCCCAGTCTGCGGCAATTCTTACTGCATTTTCCGTAGTTGATGTAAAATCAATAGGTACAAGGATTGTTCTCATAGTGTATCATTTTTTGGTCCCGGTTCTTCCAGGTTTGCTGTCATTTTTTTTACCAGTAGCAGCGCTTTGCTGATTTCTTCCGCATCAATATCGCCAGCTGCTTTTTTATAAAGATCCAATGCCCATGGATAAACGGTTTCTACAATCTGTTTACCCTTTGGAGTCAGAAAGATCTGCTTATTTCTCCTGTCATTCTGATAGGCAATTCGTTCTACCAAATCTCTTTTTACGAGACTGTTGATGAGATACGTAATGCTTGACTTGTCTTTGCTTACCTTGTTTCCTATTTCCTGCTGATTAATCCCGTTATTTCGGGAAAGCAATCCCAGAATTTCAATTAGTTCAAAAGAAAGATCCGGATCATATTCATTAATGCTGTTTTGGATTTTCTGTCGAAGGCGGCTTTTCATTTCGCTCATCGCCAGGCCAAGTTCCAAAGCCATTTCTGATATGTTATTCTGTTTTGCAAGCATAGTTTGATAATAATGATTAAGCATGATAAGATGCATCATGTTAAAAGAATCTTCTTGCGTACCTAATCATACCAAATATACGGAAAATTAGTTTTAATTAAAACTAATTAAGGGTAAAATATTATATGATTTAAAATGAAGTGTAGAAAATATAAATCTGAAGGAATGAATTTTACTGTCTGATGGCTAAGGGTTTAAAAAGTACAAAACAGAAATAAAAAAAAGCAGAGATTAATTCCCTGCTTTTTCTTTTTTTACCGCCTGATGCATGATAAGGATAATTCCCAAAAGGAAACAGGCTATGATAAGATAGCGCCAGGACAGCCCCTTTTGATCCGTTACAGTGCCACTTACAGAAATGATAAAACTCGTTACGGAAGTAATCACATAGACCAATCCACCCATCAATCCACCGGCTGTTCCTGCATTTTTAGGAAAGTAGAGCATACTTGTTGTAAAAAAGGAGGTAAATAAAATTCCGGAACAGATATGAATGAAAAAGGCAAAAGGGATCATTATGAAAAGGCTTTCTGCAAAATAACTGGTCGTAATCAGGCATGCAATCAAAATAAGCTGCAATAAGATAGGCTGTAATATTCTGGGTTTAAAATCCAGAGTCAGTCTGCGCTTCCCGATAAAGCCTCCAATCATCCATGAGAAACCTAAGATCAGGGTACAGTATCCAATAACTACCGGAGTAAAATGAAACGTGTTTTCAATAATAAAAGGTCCGGTAATATTAAACAGCATTACTATAGAATAGCTTAGTCCTAAAATGAAAATTCCCAGCATAAAAATCCTGTTCTTCAGCATCATTTTATAAAGACTGATATTTTCAGACAGATCCAGCTTCTTTTTCTGAGGAAGACTTTCTTCACTGAAAAACCATTCGAATAAAAATAAGAACCCTGCGTATCCTGCAAGAAAATAAAAATTAGCATGCCAGTTAAACATTTTCTCAAGATAACCTCCAAGGAATGGTGCCAGAATAGGACCGCAAGACCATACAATGGTAAAGTAGCTCAAATAATGTTTCACCCTCTCTGCATCGTAAATATCCACAAAAATAGCACGCGTAGCCACAACAAGTACAGAAACCGCAGCTCCCTGAAGAATACGAAGCAGACAAATCAGTAAAATACTGTTGGTCATCGTAATTAAAATACTGGTAAGGATCAGTAAGAATAAGGCTATCAATTTAGGACGATAGCGCCCGATGCTGTCCAGAATTCCCCCTACAAACAATTGAGAAATTCCGTAACTCAGAAGATATGACGTTAATGTAATCTGAATATCTTTTTCTGAAACCATCATTTCTTTGGCCATAGAAGGGAACGATGGTAAATAAATATCCGTGACAAATCCCGAAAGCGGAATTGACACGAAAGCCATAATGGTAATTAATCTGATTCTTTTTTCAGATGCTTCTCTCAACATATTCATTCATTTTTTACCTTGCAAAAATAAGTCAAGAAATATAAAACCTGATTTTAAAAGACAAAGTAAAAATTACAAAAATCAAATATTAAGATAAATTCTTAAATTTTAATGGGGAAGTCTGTGCATGCTTTTTAAAGAAATTATTAAAATGAGCCGGCTGATCGAACCCTAGAGTGTAGCCTATCTGGGCAATATCCCAATTCGTATATTTCAGCAGATTTTTAGACTCTTCAAACATTTTCTCTTTGATAATCTGAGTTGTAGTAAGGTTGGTAACTGATTTTACAGAAGAATTCAAATGGTTCACATGTACATTCAGATGCTCTGCAAAGTCGGAAGGCGTTTTTAAAGCCAGAGGATAAGCGGGGGAGTCCAACGGAAACTGTTTGTTGAGCAATTCGTCGAAAAGTTTGTACAGCCTTACATTCGCAGGAAGCTCATTAGGGTGAATGTCTTCCACACGGTTTTCCAGTGCCAGATGCATCACTGAGGCCAGATTGCTTTTGATACTGCTGCAACGGAAAGGATACGCTGAATTGTTCATCCTGTAAATCTGTTCAAAATACAGAGTAGCAAGCTGAGTTTGTTCCTCATTGAGAAAGACAACCGGTTTGCTCCATTCTTTGAACATAGAAGTTTTTTTAAACAGATTAAATTCTGAATTTCCGTTAAAAAACTCCTGATTGAAAAGGCAAAAATAGCCCTCCTGTACATCACTTTCGCACTCCCATGAATACGGTATACTTGGAGATGGGAAAAACAAAGCCGGACCATCTATAAACAGCTGGTGTGCTCCATAATGAATCGTACCTTTTCCGATGATAAAGCTGATTTTATAATAATCGCGGCGGTTGTAAGGACTCTTGAAGCTGCAATACCTACGCATGGAAATATTGAAATGAGATTTTCCTGTTTCAAAATCCTCAGAATCAAACATTTTGATCTGATCTTTACGGATGCGTCTGTAATAATCTTCTATTGTTTCCAGCTGATCACTCATAGGTAAAAATTATAAAAATCAAAGATATATAAACTATTGCTTACTTAAAATGATTTTAAGTGAGATAATAGAAATAAGAATTATAGCTTCCCTCAATAGTTATAAGAGTAAAAAGTGATTTATTTACTATAAAAGAGGAAAAACTATGAGCAAATCTGTGAAATCTGCGGTTATAAAATTTAAACTATCCTTTATTAATTTCCAGTTCCAAAATATGAGAAGGCAACTGAAAAGCTCCAGCCTTTGAACCCGATACAGAAACAAATCCAACCTCTTTTAAAAACTCTGAAAGTGGATCATGATCTAACATATTGATCCATACTATATCTGTAAAACTCACCGCTGATCTGCATTTTTTCCAGAGTGACTGTCTTGTTTCAGGAGAATCAAACTCTGAAAGGATTACAAAGCTGATCTCGGTTGCTCTTTTTCCGTCTGGAATTTCCGGATGCAGAGAACCACTTTTAATAATACTGTATCCAATAGGTTTCTGATCAGCATAAGTCATAATAAGCTGGTTGGAAAGATCGTTCAGCTCATTAATCATCTTTCTCGGATCTATTTCGTTTTGAATGTACTTTTTAATTTCCTCCTCGCTTACGAACTCTTTGTGTAATGCATAAACGGAAGAATCAATAATGGCTATAAGATCAGAAATTCCTTCTTCAGAACCTACTGTAAATTTTGAAATGATATCCATGGGATTTTTTTTATTCAAAATTATAAGAATAATACATTCATCAGGGATACAGTTTGCTAAAATATCATCGGTACAGATGAATGTTTTTGTAAATTTGTTCAGTACAGCTGATCAACATCATGAAACCTTTTAAATACGAAATTTTTACAACCATCATAGAAAAACAGATCCGAAGTGGAATTTTACAGGAGAAAGACAAACTTCCGTCTGTCCGGCAGATCAAAGAAAAATACAACTTGAGTACAAGTTCAGTGCAAAGCGGATTTGAATATCTTATGATCAAAGGCCTTGTCATAAGCAGTCCACGGTCTGGGTATTTTGTAGCGGCTATTCAGGAAGAAAATATTCCGGAGGAAAGAATAACACTACCTATCGTAACGCGGGATGAAACATTTATGAAAAATATGATGTTTACCTCCAAAAGAGCTTCAGAATCCAACTCTTTCAATGCAGCGATGCCGGGAGATCTTCTCATTCCGCAGAAACTTATTCTCAGAACAATGCAGGAGGTGATTCGTGAAAAAGGTGCAGCATTACTGAGATATTATCCGTCAAACGGTATGGAAGCATTAAGAAAGCATATTGCCAAACAGATGGGAGCTTATGGCTGTACAATGAATCCTGATGAGATTATTATTACAGACGGTGCTCTACAGGCACTTACAATAGCTTTGAAATCGGTGACTAAAGCCGGAGATACAATTGCAGTAGACAGCCCTTGTGTATTTTCTGTACTGGAAGTGATGATGCATCTTGAATTGAAAGTAATCGAGATTCCTGTACATTACAGAAGTGGTTTTGATGCAGAATATTTCAGAACAGCCTGTAAAGAAAACGAGATTAAGGCTCTTGTTATAACTCCCAATTTTCATAATCCTACAGGAATTATAATGAAAGATGAAGTAAAAAAAGAAGTTTTGGGCATTGCAGAAACGTATCAGTTGTGCATTGTGGAGAATGATATGTATTCTGACCTTTATTTTGAAGAACAAAGACCGCGCAGCATACAAAGCTTTGATAAAAAGGGGATTGTGATGACCTATTCATCATTTTCAAAGACATTGGCACCAGGAATACGTCTGGGCTGGCTTTATGCCGGAAATTTTTATGCAAAATCCGAAAGAGTCAGGTTTGTATTAGGGCGTACGGTTTCTCCTGTTTATCAGGAGCTGGTTTTGAAACTGTTGCAGGGAAACAGCTATGAAAGACATCTTCGGGTATTCCGGAAAAAACTCAATCAGCAGGCGATGCAGGTTTTGGATGCTTTAAGGAATTCATTTCCTGAAGGTTCTTATTTTCACAAACCTCAGGGCGGCTACAGCATTTGGGGACAGCTTCCGGAGCATACGGATATGCAGAAATTTTATCAATATTGTGAGACACACAGCATCCTATTTACGCCAGGGCATACTTTCTCATTCACGGATAAATATGATGGCCATTTCCGGGTGGTCTTTGCGGAAAGGATTACTCCCGAAAGCTTAACCTTATTGGGGAAAGCAGGGAAAAAGGTTAAGAATAGGTTACTTTGAACATAAGAACTTTATTCAAAGCAGGATTTTAAACTTCAATTGACAGGTATAAAAACATGTTTTGTGGAATATCAGAGATAAGAGATTGCCTGTTTTTTCAATTAAGGCCATATTGTACTTTCTTGCCTTTGTCAATTTCCAATTGTGGGATATTATCAATCATTTTAAAATTAAAACCATCAATCCATTTTTCTTTCGTAAGGTCAATATCTACCCCTGAAATGATATGTTTCTGGAAGAAATAAGTAATATCTTCATTCAGATATTGCAGAGCTGTATTGAGAAAAAGTTCATCTGTAAACCTGAGTTTCTTTTCCGTACATACTTTCAATAATTCACGCATCAGAACATCCAGCGATTTTTTATAATGGGTTTTTATTAAAATATGATTATCCAGCCAGAAAGCAAAAATAGCGCCCCGTCTGTAGGGTACTTTTTCTACATCACGGCTTTTCCAGAAATCATCTTTTATTTTATAATTCGGAATATTTCGTTGTGGATTCTTCCAATGACTTTGAATGACTTCAGTATTGAATGAGGAAAGCCACTCATCTATAGAAATATCTTTGATTCTTAATCTGTTTTTATAAGTATAATAATCAGTAAAGCCTTCACTAAACCAATAATTAAGCTCTTCGTTCTTATTTTGAATCTTATTTCCAATCCATTCGTGCATCAGTTCATGATGAAGAAGATAAAGGTAGGCACTTTTGTTGTTGAAAGGATTATTAGTTCCCTGGATCATAAATGCATTTTTGATAGCAGACCCTGTTGAGCTATATCCTTTGAAAAGGCTGTCTTTTTGTGAAACAGTAGGGGTTAAGGTAATCGTATAATAATCCTGATCATAATCTTTCCAGAAATCTCTTTGAGACTGTATCGCTTTTTTGAGGTTTGAAAAAAGGAAATCATCTGTAAATCCGTTTTGCCACTGATCCCTTAATGCAAGATAAACTGGCTTATTTTGTATTTTAAAGGAATAAAACCTATAATCACCTCCTATAAACAATGAGTTGTAAAATCCTTCCCAAAGTGTTGTTTTGATGTTTTGGACCCGGGCCTGTGTAGCAAAATTATTGTGAAGTCTGAATTTCACAGGGAAATTTATCCATTCAAGGGAAAACTCAAATTCCCTGTCTTCCGGTATTTTTGTAAATGAAACGGGAACTATGAATAGGTTTTTACCTAAAACGTGGAAGAATGTATTGTTAATCTTGGGACGATTGAATATTTTATAATTAGGATCTTTAAAATCCTGTTTAATATGATAGACAAGTGAAACTTTGTTTCCTGTTTTCATCCTGACTTTTATTTTATTCTTTTCCGGAAGGTTTTCAAAACTAATATCCGGATTTTCATCTTTTGATATTGTAAGACTGTTGAAGAGATTATTTTCGCCCCAGTTTTCATTGGCAAAATAGAAGGAAATGGTATCTGATGGTTTTTTAAGGATATAATCAACCTGAACTTTTAATCCGTTTTGCTCAAGATCTGCATCATAAAAGATTTTGTAATTTATTTTGTTCTGAGAATAGGTGAGCAGAGGTAATAATAAAGTCAGAATGAATAATTTCTTTAACATGGATAAGTCGTTTTTTCAAATTTATAATAAAATTCGAAAACTTCGGCGTTGATGCTTAGTTGCATTTTTGTCAGGCATTATTTTTAAATGATGTTGTTTTGATTTATCCTCGGTTCTTGTTGATTCTTAATGGTTTATTTAATTATAGGCCCTTGCTTTATCTAAAATCCGATTATACGGCTGTTTTTCTACAATAATTTGATTTTATTTTAAAAATTAAATTGAATTTAAAAAAGACTTAAAAAAAATGATTAAATGAACTATTTTTTTTCAACACAATTAGGCTGGAATCACCATAAAACCTATATTTGCAGCCTAAATTTTTAAATAAATGAAAGAACTAATTGAAAAAATCAACGCAGAATTTGAAGCGTTCACAACTGAGGCAAACCAACAAGCAGAAAAAGGTAACAAAGCAGCTGGAACAAGAGCTCGTAAAGCAGCTTTAGAACTAAGCAAATTGTTCAAAGACTTCAGAAAAGTTTCTGTAGAAGAAGCTAAAAAATAATTTACTTTCAGCCGGCTTTTGAAGCCGGCTTTTTTTATCCCCCAATTCGATGATTTTCTAAATCTGAAATATGTTAAAAACGCTCAATGATAGAGCGATTTTCCTTACATTCAACAGATAATCTTAAATGCTGTTTTATGAATTATAGCCATAAGGCTGATTTTGTTATTGTATTTGGATAAAAAAATTAATAAAATCATTGTAAAACCTCTTTTTTAGGCTTAATCTTTCATCATCTCCCCAATTTCCTTTATCTTTAAAGCAATCAATAAATAGTATGAGGATAAATAGATTTTTTGCAGTGCCTGCGGTAATGCTGGCTGCTCAGTTTTCATGGGCTCAGATAAAGGTTGACCCGAAAGAAAGGCTTAGCCCTGTCGTAAAAAGTTTTGTAGATGAAGTAAATAATAATTCCCAGCTGGAAAATCTGGCTTCTGAGCTGCTCGACGGAATCGGGCCTCGTCTTGTGGGAACTCCTGAAATGCTGGCTGCCAACGAATGGAGCGTTGGTAAACTTCGTTCCTGGGGGGTAGATGCCAATCTTCAGCAATTCGGAACATGGAAAGGATGGCAGAGAGGAACTACTCATGTAGATATGACCTATCCGCGTGTAAAATCTCTTTCCGCAACACAGCTTGCATGGAGCCCTGCTACCAAAAAAGCCATTGAGGCAGAAGTGATTATTCTTCCGAAAGCAGCCTCCAAAGCAGAATTTGATCAGTGGCTTCCTTCTGTAAAAGGAAAAATAGTGCTGATGGCTCAATATCAGAAGATAGGACGTTCTGATGAGCAGATCAAAGAATTTGCGACTCCGGAACTGTATGAAAAGCTTAAAGCAGAAAAAGAACAGGCAGCCAAAGATTTTACAGCGTATATCAAGAACATAGGATATGATAATAACAGTCTTCCGGAAGCTTTAGAAAAAGCAGGAGCGGCAGGAATTGCCATTTCAAACTGGACAGGCATTATGGGCGCTAACAGAATATTTGGTGCCAAAACATCCAAAATTCCAATGATTGATATTGATGTGGAAGATTACGGAATGCTTTACAGAATGGCAGAAAAGGGCACCCAGCCTAAAATTAAGATTGATGCCCAGTCTAAAATACTTCCTGAAGCCAAAAGCTTTAATACCATAGGAATTATCAAAGGGAAAGAAAAACCCGATGAATATGTGATTCTTTCTGCTCACCTTGACTCATGGGACGGAGCACAGGGCGCTACAGATAACGGAACCGGTACGATTACTATGCTGGAAACCATGAGAATCCTGAAAAAATATTATCCTAATAACAAGAGAACTATCGTCATCGGACTTTGGGGAAGCGAAGAGCAGGGATTAAACGGTTCAAGAGGTTTTGTGGCAGATAATCCGCAGATTATTAAAGGAGTACAGGCTGCTTTCAATCAGGATAACGGAACCGGACGTATTGTCAACATCAGTGGTCAGGGATTTGTAAAGGCTTATGATTATGTCGGAAGATGGCTTGACGGAGTTCCGAAAGCAGTAAGAAGCCACATCAAAACAGATTTCCCTGGAATGCCCGGCGGCGGAGGTTCTGACCATGCTTCATTCGTAGCAGCGGGGGTACCGGGAATTTCTTTGGGATCCCTTAACTGGGGCTATTTTGGATATACATGGCATACAACAAAAGATACCTATGATAAAATTGTTTTCGATGAGGTAAAAAATAATGTGATTTTAACGGCTGCATTAGCATATATGGCTTCTGAAGATCCTGAATTCAGCAACAGAGAAAAAAGAGTGATGCCTCAGGATGAAAAAGGAGAGACGGTAAAATGGCCGGAGCTCAAAGAACCGAGAAGAAGTTCTAAGGATTATAAATAAAGCTTTTTATACAATTAGATAAAAATAGAAAAGGTCATCATAAAGATGATCTTTTTTATTGGCTGATTTTCTATCAATTCTTAATTCTGTTAGGATTATTGAAGCCCGACATCCTGTAGATCTGAAAACTTAAAGATGGCTGGCTGATAACGTGAATCTGAAAGTTCACCAAATCCATATTGGCAAAAGACAAAAGGTAATCCATTGGCTTTTGCGGAGTTATAATCCGTTTGGGTATCACCAATATATACGGAATCTTCGATGGCTAAATGATTCCTTTCCATAAGAAGCTTTATATTTTCAGATTTTGTTTTTTGGGTTCGTCCATGGGATTCAAAATCAATGAAAAGATCATTGAACTGATAATATTCTAAAAATGATTCAATATAACCATCCTGAGAGTTGCTTACAATAAAAAGAGAGTGGGTACTGGCCAGACTTTTCAGGGTACTTTCAACACCATCATATAAAATCCCACCCTGTATGTGTAATATTTTATTTTCTTCAGCAACAATTTCAGAAAGAAGAGCTTGAGCCTGTAGATCTGAAATGCCTGGAATAATATCTTTTACAATATCATGAGCCAATAATCCCATATACTGATTCATGTCTTCGGGTTTCAATTCTCTTTGGATTAGCTGATGTTTACCCAGTACTTCATTCCAGATTTTGATAATGGTAGCCCTGGAATCCCATAATGTTCCGTCAAGATCAAAAATTAAGTTCTTTGTTTTCAAAATAAATATTTTGTAATGTATGTTTTAGTTTACAGTGAAAAATTACAGAATCATGCTCAGCTGCACTCTTTTTCTGGCTTCATCCACTTCCGTTACCTTTACACGAACATGCTGATGAAGTTTTACCACTTCATTAACATCTGATACAAATCCGTCTTTTAGCTGGGAGATATGAACCAGTCCGCTTTCTTTGATTCCAAGATCTACAAAACACCCGAAAGCCGTAATATTGTTGACGATTCCCGGAAGAATCATGCCTGCTTTTAAATCTTTAATGCTTTTAACATTCGGATCAAATTCAAATACTTTCGCAGCCTTTCTTGGATCCAGTCCCGGTTTTTCAAGCTCTTTTAAAATATCTTTAATTCCTAAAATCCCGATTTCACCTGTTATATAACTTTCAGGTTTTATCAGGGCTATTTTGTCTTTATTGGCGATAAGTTCATCGGTTTTAATACCTAGATCTTTTGCCATTTTTTCTACAATTCCATAAGCTTCCGGATGTACTGCGGAATTATCCAATGGATTTTTTGCATTTGCAATTCTTACAAAAGCGGCTGCCTGCTGGAATGCTTTTTCCCCAAGTCTTGGAACTTTTTTAAGCTGTTTTCTATCTTCAAAGGCTCCATTTTCAGCACGGTAATTAACGATGTTTTCAGCCATTTTTTCTCCAATTCCGGAAACATAGCTTAACAGTGATTTACTTGCGGTGTTAAGATTAATCCCAACAGAATTTACACATTTCATTACCGTAGAATCAAGTTCATTTTTCAGTTGGGTTTGGTCTACATCATGCTGATATTGCCCTACACCGATAGATTTAGCATCAATTTTTACAAGCTCTGCCAACGGGTCAGAAAGTCTTCTCCCGATAGATACGGCTCCACGAACCGTTACATCATAAGTCGGAAATTCTTCCCTCGCGATTTTACTTGCAGAATAAACCGAGGCCCCGGCTTCCGAAACTACGAAAACCTGCAAAGGTTTATCAAAAGCAATCTTTTTAATAAAAAATTCAGTTTCACGGCTTGCAGTTCCGTTTCCGATAGAAATGGCTTCAATATTATAAGCATTCACCATAGAACGGATCTTTTTCATAGCCATTCCGCTCTCATTCTGCGGAGCGTGAGGATAGAGGGTTTCGTTGTGTAATAAATCTCCTTTTTCATCCAGGCAAACGACTTTACATCCGCTTCGGTATCCCGGATCTATTGCCAGAATTCTTTTTTCTCCCAAAGGCGGGGCAAGAAGAAGCTGGCTTAAGTTTTCAGAGAAAATTTCAATGGCTTTTTTATCTGCTTTTTCTTTGGCTTCCTGCAGTGCCTCATTAGAGATTGCAGGCTCCAGAAGTCTTTTGTAACTGTCTTTTATCGCCAGTGCAATTTGATCCGAACTTTCATTATTAGATTTGATAACAGCCTTTTCAATGAAATCAATGGCTTCTTCCTTGTCAATTCCTACATTTGTTTTTACAAAACCTTCAGCTTCTGCTCTTAACATAGCAAGAAGTCTGTGAGAAGGTGTTCTGCTGAGACTTTCTTCCCACTCAAAATACTGAGAGAATTTCTGTGCATCTTCTTCGTCCTTTTTAGCTTTTACCACCTTGGAGGTAACCACAGCTTTACGTTGAAACAACCTTCTGAGATTCTTACGGACATACATGTTTTCATTGATCCATTCTGCCATGATATCTCTTGCTCCCTGTAATGCATCTTCTTCGGAAGTAACTTCATGGGTAAGATATTTTGAGGCCAGAAACAGAATATCGTTATTTTTCTGGCTCATGATGATTTTGGCTAAAGGTTCCAGTCCTTTCTCTTTGGCAGTATCTGCTTTGGTTTTTTTACGCTTTTTGAAAGGCAGATAAAGGTCTTCCAGTTCCTGTATATCAAAGCTTTCTTCAATTCTTTGCTGAAGCTCAGATGTTAAAGAGTCCTGTTCTTCTATCGATTTTAAAATGGATTCCTTTCTCTTAACGATTTCTTCAAATTGCTTGCTGATCTTTGAGATCTGTTCAATCTGTGTTTCGTCAAGATTTCCGGTTTTGTCTTTTCGGTAACGGGAAATAAAAGGAATGGTGCAGTCTTCTGCTAATAATTGTAAGGTATTATTGATGCTCTTTTCAGAAATATTGAGCTGCTTCTGTATAAATTCTACGGTCGTCATTGTTCTGTTTTCGGATCGCTAAAATAGGGTTTTAAAACGAAAAAAGGCGAGTTGCCCCGCCTTGAATGTTTTCACAACGGAATAATCCTTATTGTGAATTGCTTTCAAAATTTATAATACAAATATAGAAGAAAAAATATTTAATACAATTATGGAAATCCGTAATTTGAATGCTTTTTTTATTGCTATTTTTATGTGGTATCAAAAACATAACCACGATGACTAAAAATATACTTGGCTTAGACTTGGGAACGAATTCGATAGGGTGGGCATTGATAAAACAGGATTTTGAAAACAAATACGGAGAAATTCTTGGGATAGGGAGCAGGATTATTCCAATGTCACAGGATATTCTGGGCGATTTTGGAAAAGGGAATTCTGTTTCGCAAACCGCAGAACGAACAAAATACAGAAGCGTACGAAGACTACGGGAACGATTCCTTCTAAGAAGAGAGAGGCTTCACAGGGTTTTAAATATTCTGAACTTTCTTCCGGAACACTATTCTTCACAAATAGATTTTGAAAAGCGATTCGGAAAGTTTAAAGAAGAAACCGAACCCAAACTGGCCTGGAAAAATATTGGTAGACAGTTTTCATTTCTGTTTCAGGTTTCTTTCAACGACATGCTTGAAGAATTTAAGGCAAACGGACAGGATTTAAAAATTCCTTACGACTGGACAATTTATTATCTTAGAAAAAAAGCCCTTTCACAAAAAATTGAAAAGGAGGAACTGGCCTGGATTCTTTTGAATTTTAACCAAAAACGTGGATATTATCAATTGCGTGGTGAAGATTTTGAAGAAGAAAAAGATAAGACGTTTGTTCTATTAAAAGTCGAAAGAGTAGTTGATTCAGGCGAAAATATTAAAGGGAAAATTCTATATGATGTTTATTTTGATAATGGTTGGAAATATGACAAGCAAATTGTTAAGACTGAAGACTGGATTGATCGTACAAAAGAATTTATTGTAAGTGAATCCATTTTAAAAAGTGGGGAAGTTAAAAGAACTTTCAAAGCAGTTGATTCTGAAAAAGATTGGATTGCAATAAAAACCAAAACCGAACAGGAAATCGACCAATCTCGCAAAACAGTTGGAATTTACATCTATGAAGCGCTTCTTCAAAATCCGAAACAAAAGATTAAAGGAAAATTGGTTCGGACGATTGAAAGAAAATTCTATAAAGATGAGCTAAAACAAATTTTAGAAAAGCAAAGGGAATTTCATCAGGAACTTCAAAATGATGATTTGTATAATGACTGCATTCGTGAGTTGTACCGAAACAATGAAGCACATCAACTTACTCTGAGTAAAAAAGATTTTGTTCATCTTTTGATGGATGACCTTATTTTCTACCAAAGACCGCTGAGAAGCCAGAAATCTTCTATTTCCAACTGTACGTTGGAATTTAGAAAATATAAGGATGAAAATGGAATGGAGCATACACAGTACTTAAAAGCGATTCCAAAATCTAATCCTTATTATCAGGAATTCCGCCTTTGGCAATGGATCTGCAATTTAAATATTTATAGAAAAGATGATGAAGCGAATGTTACCAAAGATTTTTTAAGTACGGCCCAAGATTTTGAAAATCTGTTTGAATTTTTAAATAATAGAAAGGAAATTGAACAAAAGCCATTGATTAAATTTCTTTTTGAACAAAAAGATATCAATAAAAAATTGTTTAACGCTGAAGCAGAAAAATATCGCTGGAACTATGTAGAAGACAAGAAATATCCTTGCAACGAAACTAAAACGATGATTTCTTCTCGATTGGATAAAGTGGATAATATTTCTGATGATTTCCTGACGAGGGACATTGTGCAGAAAATTTGGCACATTATTTACTCCGTCAATGATAAAATAGAGTACGAGAAAGCCTTAAAATCTTTTGCGAAAAAGCATCATTTAGATGAAAGTTCTTTTTCTGAGGCTTTCAGGAAATTTCCACCATTTAAAAGTGAATATGGTTCCTTTTCGGAAAAAGCAATTAAGAAATTGTTGCCTTTGATGCGATTAGGAAAATATTGGAACTATGCAGATATTGATACATTTTCAAAAGATAGAATTCAGAAAATCATTAATGGAGAATATGATGAAAATATCAAAGATAAAGTAAGAGAAAAAGCGGTTCATCTTACGTCGGAAAATGATTTCCAAGGTTTACAATTGTGGTTGGCTCAATACATTATTTACGGAAGACATTCGGAAGCATCAATAATAGGGAAATGGAATTCTACTAATGATTTGGAAGTGTTTTTAAAAGATTTTAAACAACACTCACTTCGCAATCCAATTGTAGAACAGGTAATTACAGAAACTTTGCGTGTTGTAAAAGATATTTGGCTAAAATACGGAAATGGAGCAAAAGATTTCTTTAATGAAATTCATATTGAGTTAGGAAGAGAAATGAAACTTCCTGCTGATGATCGAAAAAAACTCACTAACCAGATTTCTGAAAATGAAAATACCAATCTCCGCATCAAAGCTCTTTTGGCTGAAATGATGAATGATCATTCTGTAGAAAATGTTCGTCCGTTTTCGCCTATGCAACAGGAAATTCTGAAAATCTATGAAGACGGAGTTTTAAATTCAGGTATTGAGATCGAAGATGAATATTTAAAAATAAGCAAAACCGCACAGCCTTCATCAGCAGATTTAAAACGATATAAACTTTGGCTGGAACAGAAATACAAATCGCCTTACACAGGACAAATTATTCCTTTGAATAAATTGTTTACGCCAGAATACGAAATTGAACACATTATTCCGCAAAGTCGCTATTTTGATGACAGTTTTAGTAATAAAGTAATTTGTGAATCTGCAGTTAATAAATTGAAAGATAATTACATTGGCTTAGAATTCATTAAAAAATTAGGCGGAACTGTTGTAGAATGTGGAAACGGAAAATCGGTAACAGTTTTAAAAGAAGATCAATATGAAGATTTTGTCAAAAAACATTATGCGAACAATCGAAGTAAAAGGAATAAGCTTTTATTAGAAGATATTCCTGAAAAAATGATTGAACGGCAATTGAACGATACCCGTTATATCAGTAGATATATTTCCGGTATACTTTCTAATATTGTTCGCGTTGAAGATGGTTCAGATGAGGGCGTAAATTCTAAAAATATTGTTCCAGGAAATGGAAAAATCACCACCCAACTGAAACAAGATTGGGGATTGAATGATGTTTGGAATGATTTGATTTTACCACGTTTTGAAAGAATGAATCAACTTACTAATTCAAAAAATTTTACCGCGTGGAATGAAAATCATCAAAAGTTTTTACCTACCATTCCAATTGAGTTTTCCAAAGGATTTTCAAAGAAAAGAATTGACCATCGACATCACGCTTTAGATGCTTTGGTGATTGCCTGTGCCACAAAAGATCACGTGAATTTATTAAATAATCAATCGGCAAAATCGGATACCAGACGCTACGATTTGAAAAAGAAATTAATGAAGTTTGAAAAAGTTGTTTATCACAATACGCAAACAGGACAAAAAATAGAAAGGGAAATACCAAAACAATTTTTAAAACCTTGGGAAAACTTTACAGTTGAAACCAAAAATTCTTTAGAAGAAATTATTATAAGTTTTAAGCAAAACCTTCGTGTCATTAATAAGGCGACTAATTATTATGAAAAATATGTAGAGAAAGGTGGTTTAAAAAATAAGGAAAGAGTAGAACAGACAGGAACAAACTGGGCGATTAGAAAATCAATGCATAAGGATACAGTATCCGGAAAAATAGATTTACCTTGGGTAAAAGTTCCAAAAGGAAAAATTTTAACAGCAACGAGGAAAAGCCTTGATACTTCATTTGATTTAAAATCGATAGGATCTATTACTGATACAGGGATTCAGAAAATTCTCAGAAATTATCTGGAATTCAAAGGCAGTCCGGAACTTGCATTTTCACCGGAAGGAATAGAAGATCTGAATAAGAATATTGAGAAGTATAATGATGGAAAATCTCATCAACCGATTAACAAAGTAAGAGTTTTTGAACTGGGAAGTAAATTTCAGGTAGGACAAACCGGAAATAAAAAAGATAAATATGTAGAAGCTGCAAAAGGAACCAATCTGTTTTTTGCTGTTTATGAAAATGAAAATGGAAACAGAAGTTATGAAACTATTCCTTTGAATGAGGTTATAGAAAGACAAAAGCAAGGTTTATCTGTAGTTGACTTAAAAGGAACAATTGATTTTTTTCTTTGCCCGAATGATTTAGTATATATTCCTTCAGAAGATGAACTTGAAAATAGTAGCAACATTGACTTCAAAAATTTTAAAAAAGATCAAAACAAAAAAATTTATAAGGTAGTTAGTTTTAGTGGAAGCCAGTTGTTTTTTATAAGGCAGGAAATTGCCATATCAATTGTAAATAAAACAGAATTTTCCACTTTGAACAAAATGGAGCGTAGTATTGATGGATTAATGATTAAGGAAAATTGTATCAAATTAAAAGTAGACCGTTTGGGAAATATCTCTAAAGCATAATATTATGATCACGCGCTCTATCTATATCGGCAATCCCGCTTATCTCAAACTCAAAGATGAGCAGATGAAAATCCTCTGTCCGGAAACCAAAACGGAAAAGGGGAGTGTTCCTGTGGAAGATCTGGGATTACTCATGCTGGATCATTATCAGATTACCATTTCGCACAATCTGATTCAGAAAATGATGGGGAATAATGTGGTGGTGATTAGTTGTGATTCCCATCATTTACCCCACGGAATTATGCTTCCGCTGTATGGTCATACGGAACATTCCAACAGAGTAAAAGATCAGCTGGAAGCCAGTGAACCGCTTAAAAAACAGCTTTGGAAACAAACGGTGGAATGTAAAATTGAAAACCAGAAAAATGTTCTTATGAAATTGGGAAACTATTATGAACCTATGATTCAGTATCAAAAAAATGTACTGTCCGGAGATACAACTAATATGGAAGGTATTGCGGCTCAGCATTATTGGAAGTATCTAATCAGCCTGGATTTTTTAAGACAGCGTTTCGGAGATTCTCCCAATCAGTTTTTCAATTTTGGCTATACTGTTCTCAGAAGTATTGTAGCAAGGGCTATTGTAGAAACAGGGCTGCTGCCGGTTATGGGAATTTTCCATAAAAACAAATACAATCCCTATTGTCTGGCTGATGACCTGATGGAACCTTACCGTCCGTTTATCGATTTACTTGTCATGCAATGGCTGAAAATACATCCGGATATAGACGAACTGACTAAAGAATTTAAGGCACATATTCTACAGATTGCTACCAAAGATGTGAATATTGATAGTAAAATAAGGCCGTTGCTCGTTGCTGTTAAAACAACAGCTTCGTCACTATATAAATGTTATACAGGGGAAAAGCGGCTGATCTCTTATCCTCAACTGTTATGAACTCCGAAAGGTTTAATGCATACCGAATTATGTGGGTTTTAGTATTATATGATCTCCCGACTGAGACCAAAGCTAATATGAAAGAAGCGAACCGCTTCCGGAAAGGGCTCATTGATGATGGTTTTACTCTTTTTCAGTTCTCTATGTATGTACGTCACTGCCCAAGCCGCGAAAATGCTGAAGTTCATATCAAAAGAGTAAAATTCATGCTTCCAAAGGCCGGGAAAGTTGCTATTATGTGCATTACGGACAAGCAATTCGGAGATATTGAAATTTTCTTTGCCAGAAATAAGGAAGAGCCACCTCCAACCTTCCAGCAGCTCGAATTATTCTAAATTGCAAATTCTAATTATAAAAATAATCTACTGAAAATCAGTAGATTATTTTTTGAGGCTGTGACTAATCACGAAGATAATAAATTTTGAAAGCAATTCACAACAAGCCTCTGGCCAAAGTTTAAAATCGTTAAGCTGTGACTAATCACGAAGATAATAAATTTTGAAAGCAATTCACAACAGTGTTGTAGATCGTTCCAAATACAATTAAGCTGTGACTAATCACGAAGATAATAAATTTTGAAAGCAATTCACAACTATCTATTGCTGAATTAAAGGCTCAGAGAGGCTGTGACTAATCACGAAGATAATAAATTTTGAAAGCAATTCACAACTCAAATACTCAACCTTTCGCTTGCTACGGTGCTGTGACTAATCACGAAGATAATAAATTTTGAAAGCAATTCACAACTATGATCTGATTAAAAGTGAAAGAGGTGATGCTGTGACTAATCACGAAGATAATAAATTTTGAAAGCAATTCACAACGACATAAAGCCAGATAATCTTCAACAGCACGCTGTGACTAATCACGAAGATAATAAATTTTGAAAGCAATTCACAACTTGTCTTACTTTATCTACTATTCTTGGAAGGCTGTGACTAATCACGAAGATAATAAATTTTGAAAGCAATTCACAACTCAATTGCCCCCGCTACTGTTACACCTTTTGCTGTGACTAATCACGAAGATAATAAATTTTGAAAGCAATTCACAACAATGCAAAGAATTTTCTGCCGAATGATCCTGCTGTGACTAATCACGAAGATAATAAATTTTGAAAGCAATTCACAACCCTATCAGATTCAAGGTCTTTTAAATAGTCGCTGTGACTAATCACGAAGATAATAAATTTTGAAAGCAATTCACAACTAAATTCTATTCATTAATGTAGGATTATAGGCTGTGACTAATCACGAAGATAATAAATTTTGAAAGCAATTCACAACAGACTGTTCTATAAGAGAATTTGACACATCGCTGTGACTAATCACGAAGATAATAAATTTTGAAAGCAATTCACAACACTGCAAAGAATTTTCTGCCGAATGATCCTGCTGTGACTAATCACGAAGATAATAAATTTTGAAAGCAATTCACAACCTATGATCTATACAAAAAAGCATCATTTGAGCTGTGACTAATCACGAAGATAATAAATTTTGAAAGCAATTCACAACGTAAGCGGATCATATGTAAATCCCTCTACAGCTGTGACTAATCACGAAGATAATAAATTTTGAAAGCAATTCACAACGGTCATCATCGTCTGAACCTGAGACTAAAAGCTGTGACTAATCACGAAGATAATAAATTTTGAAAGCAATTCACAACCATGATCCCTCGCTGCTATGATGTTGAAACGCTGTGACTAATCACGAAGATAATAAATTTTGAAAGCAATTCACAACGTAAAGCCTCACAGTTCTTTAATAATTTTAGCTGTGACTAATCACGAAGATAATAAATTTTGAAAGCAATTCACAACCAGGTCTGGCCAGTTCCAGAAATCTTTCAAGCTGTGACTAATCACGAAGATAATAAATTTTGAAAGCAATTCACAACGACATATAGAACAAAGCTTTATAAGAACTTGCTGTGACTAATCACGAAGATAATAAATTTTGAAAGCAATTCACAACTCAGGTTGAAAAAGAGTGTTCTTCAGGATCGCTGTGACTAATCACGAAGATAATAAATTTTGAAAGCAATTCACAACCCGACTTTATGAAGATCAATAGCAGCTACGGCTGTGACTAATCACGAAGATAATAAATTTTGAAAGCAATTCACAACCATGATAGTAAACGGAGAGCTGGTCTGCAAGCTGTGACTAATCACGAAGATAATAAATTTTGAAAGCAATTCACAACGAAAAGCATGCAAGGCACTGAGATTAAGCCGCTGTGACTAATCACGAAGATAATAAATTTTGAAAGCAATTCACAACGAGGATGAAAGATTCAAACAACGATGTATAGCTGTGACTAATCACGAAGATAATAAATTTTGAAAGCAATTCACAACTATAAAAAAATGTAAACATCACCCAAAGATGCTGTGACTAATCACGAAGATAATAAATTTTGAAAGCAATTCACAACAGAAAGGCTTCTAGCTTCTTTTCCTGATATGCTGTGACTAATCACGAAGATAATAAATTTTGAAAGCAATTCACAACTAGGCTTTACCTATGGTGCAAGTGATGGAGGCTGTGACTAATCACGAAGATAATAAATTTTGAAAGCAATTCACAACCAATCTCATATCCAAGTGCTGCAAATGGATGCTGTGACTAATCACGAAGATAATAAATTTTGAAAGCAATTCACAACACAAAATAAAAAGCACCTTAAACAAGATGCGCTGTGACTAATCACGAAGATAATAAATTTTGAAAGCAATTCACAACAATATTTTCATTAGGATTTACTCCATTAAAGCTGTGACTAATCACGAAGATAATAAATTTTGAAAGCAATTCACAACAGGATGCTGATTCAGGGGTTTCATGATATTGCTGTGACTAATCACGAAGATAATAAATTTTTTTATTTTTGCCTTGAAACAGTATTTCTGAAATTTTAAATGTATAAGATTCAAGCTGTTTTGATTCTCAATACTGATGGAGTTTATACCGAATTTGGAAATATGATTGCAAATAATTGAAGATTTTCACATTTCTTGATATATGATAAGATCATACAAATCTGGTTTTTCTATTTTTGTACCCGAAAACAACAAAATTTCAATAAACTTTTTTAAAACAGTTCAATATGAAAAAAATTAGCGTAATTGCATTAGTAGGAGTAGGATTGCTTTTGGCATCATGTGATAAAGGAAAAACAGCAGAAACAGCAGCTACCGCTCAGGAACAAACCGTAGCAGAAAGCAAAGGTGAGACGCTGGCAGTAGATACAGTAGGTTCAGTAGTAAACTGGAAAGCTTTCCACAAAGGAGGTATGGCTCCACGTTGGGGAACTCTTACTGTAAAGTCTGGAGATCTTAGCATTGATGGAGGACAGGTTGCAGCAGGAAACTTTGTGATCGATATGAACTCTATTAAAGTAGATCCGGCTTCAGTAACAGAAAAAGATAAAAAACCGGCAGATCTTGAAGCACACCTTAAAAATCCTGATTTCTTTGATGTAGCGAAAAACCCTACTTCAGATTTCAAAATTACAAGTGTTACAGATTTGAAAGAAGCGCCAAAAGATGCGATAGCAGGAGCTAATAAAACAGTAAGCGGAAATCTTACCTTATCAGGAAAGACAATGAATGTTACTTTCCCTGCAAAAGTAGACGTTGCCGAAAATTCAGCGGCTATTCAGGCTAAATTTACGGTAAACAGAGCAGATTGGGGGCTTAAATTCGGTACTTCTGAAGCAGATCCTGCAGAATGGATGATCAGCAAAGATATTGAGATCGCTATCGACGTAAAAGCTAAAAAATAAGTTATTTAAATTATAATAACTACGAGAGCTGCCTTCATGAAGGCAGCTCTTTTATTTTGGGACTGGAAATACAATCAATTCAAAATCTTTGAATGCTGAATTCTCACACCATACTCACTCCCAAGATATAAAGGATTTCCATGCTTTTCAGACCAAAATCCATCCAATAGGTCTTTACTTAGGCATCGGTATACCGCAACTCCCTTATAAATGGTATGATCTTCACCCTCATAGTTGAAATTGATCACTAAAATTTGGTCTTTATAAAATCCTGTTCCGTTTTGCTGATGTTCACCAATCATCCACTGAGCAATAATGCGGTTATTTTCATCAACAGATAGAGTTAATATACCATGATAAGTTGGCAGCGAAGATTCCTCCTGGTTGCTTCCTTCAATGGAGTAGCTTCCCACCAGATCGTGTACTGTCATTGATTTATTTTTAAAAGAGCAAATTTAAAACATTAAAATCATATTAAATAATCTTCATTGTAAGCTTAAAATCAGAATGATTCATCTTAACTGGACTTTACTTCTTAAATACATTCTTAATGGTTTAAAAAGATTGAATATTTAAGAACATTCTATAGATTATGCTTTATTTTTGCTGCAAATTAAATGAAGAATGATTCCTTTTCTGTTGATAATAAATGTGCTTGCATTAGGTGCTTTTGGTTTTGATAAATGGCAGGCCAAAAAGCATCAATGGCGAATTTCCGAAAATACCCTTTTAGGAATTTCTCTGCTGGGTGGAATTATAGGAGCCGCTGCCGGAATGATTCTCTTCAATCATAAAGTTTCCAAGAAATCTTTTCTCATGAAATTTGTATTGGTTGTGCTGATAGACCTGGTTTTGTTTTATAGATTGTTAAGGCATTGATTTTGAATAGGTAATATATTCCCCCTGAACGTTAAATATTTTAATAATTTACTTTTTATGTGTATTTTTTTTATAATTTTATCGTGCTAATAACAAATAAACAAATCAATATGAGAAATCTTAGAAAAATTTCCAGAACTGAAATGAAATCAGTCCAGGGAGGAATCATCAAAGGAATGGTAAGATGTAAGGATGCCGACACATGCGCCGTAAGATGGGGATGGGCAACCGGATTCTCCAGCAATTGTGCAGAGTTTGACATCATTTGCGGAGAACCACCTGCAGTAGATCCATGCGAAATACAAGCTTGTGTATAGATAACTTAAAGAGTGTTTTTCGGACACTCTTTTTTTATGATCCTGTCCATAAGTATTTTAAACAAAATATTAAATATTTGTATAACTAAATATTTTTTCATTAAAATTCACTACTTTTGCACCCGTAAAAATCTTTTATGCAAAACATTAGAAATATTGCGATTATCGCACACGTTGACCACGGAAAGACGACTTTGGTTGACAAGATCATTCACGCTACCAACATTTTCAGAGAAAATCAGGAGAGTGGGGAGTTAATTATGGATAACAACGATCTTGAAAGAGAAAGAGGGATCACCATCTTATCCAAGAATATTTCTGTTACTTATAAAGACACAAAAATTAACGTAATTGATACTCCCGGTCACGCCGATTTTGGTGGAGAAGTAGAAAGAGTATTAAAAATGGCTGATGGGGTTATTTTGTTGGTGGATGCGTTCGAAGGACCAATGCCACAAACAAGATTCGTTCTACAGAAAGCTTTGGAATTAGGATTGAGACCATTAGTGGTGATCAATAAAGTAGATAAACCAAACTGTCGTCCGGACGAAGTTCATGATAAAGTATTCGACTTGTTCTTCAATCTTGAGGCTACAGAAGAGCAATTGGATTTCCCTACATTTTACGGATCTTCAAAACAGGGATGGTTCAACACTTCATTAGAGCAGACTGAAGATATTTTACCACTATTAGATGGTATCCTACAATATGTTCCTGAACCGAAAGTTACAGAAGGAAATCTTCAGATGCAGATTACTTCTCTTGACTTCTCTTCTTTCTTGGGAAGAATTGCAATAGGAAAAGTAACAAGAGGTGAGATCAAAGAATCTCAGTGGATTGGTCTTGCTCAGGCAGAAGGTAAAATTGTAAAAGGAAAAGTAAAAGAACTTTACGTTTTCGAAGGATTAGGAAAGAAAAAAGTAACTGAAGTAAAAGCAGGAGATATCTGTGCTGTAGTAGGTTTCGATGCTTTCCAGATCGGAGATTCGTTCGTAGATCTTGAAAATCCTGAACCATTGGAAAGAACGGCAATTGATGAGCCTACGCTGAACATGACGTTCTCTATCAACAACTCACCTTTCTTCGGTAAAGACGGTAAATATGTTACTTCTAACCACCTGAAAGAAAGATTAACAAAAGAATTAGAGAAAAACCTTGCATTAAGAGTTCAGCAGACTGATGATGCTAATACATTCCTTGTATTCGGTAGAGGTATTCTTCACTTATCTGTTTTGATTGAAACAATGAGAAGAGAAGGGTACGAAATGACAATCGGTCAGCCACAGGTTATCTATAAAGAAATTGACGGTGAAAAATGTGAGCCTTATGAATCTTTGGTAGTTGATGTTCCTGAAGAATTTGCTTCAAGAGTAATCGATTTAGCTACTCAGAGAAAAGGAGATCTTCACATTATGGAAACTAAAGGTGAAATGCAGCACATGGAGTTCGAAATCCCTTCAAGAGGTTTGATCGGACTACGTTCTCAGATGTTGACAGCTACTGCTGGTGAAGCTATTATGGCACACCGTTTCACAGAATACAAGCCTTTCAAAGGTGCTATCCCTGGAAGAAACAATGGTGTTTTAATCAGCAAAACTACAGGTCCTGCTACAGAATATTCTATTGCTAAATTACAGGATAGAGGTAAGTTCTTCGTTGATCCGGGTGAGGAAATCTATACAGGTATGATCATTGGTGAACAAAACAAACCTGGAGATCTTGTAGTAAACATCGTAGAAGCAAAACAGTTGAACAACATGAGGGCTTCTGGAAAAGATAAAGATACAGGGGTTGCTCCGAAAATCTTATTCTCTCTTGAAGAATGTATGGAATACATCCAGGGTGATGAAGCCATTGAGGTAACTCCAAACTTCATTAGAATGAGAAAGAAAATCCTTTCTGAAGAAGAAAGAAAAAGAGTTGAAAGAGGAGCAAAAGCTTAATCTAAAATTCTTAAAATATAATAGAGCCTCGATTTTCGGGGCTTTTTTTCTATGCCAACCCATTAAAATGCTTATTTTGGCATAATAATCTCTAAGAATAAAAATAAATTTTAATGTAGTTTTGTGACTATGAGAATGAATAAATTAAAACTTATCGTTTTATTGGGCTTTTTTGCTTCTTACACCACCTCATGTTCAGTTCAGAACAATGTTGTAAAAACACCATCCACAAAGAATCCTACGAAACCTACCAATAATACAACCCCACCAAAAGTAAATCCGGTGGCTACAAAGCCTACAACTGGAACTACAGCTTCAACTGAAGAAAATTTCAGAACCAATCTTCCCGAAATCAAAAGAGAATTCCGTGGAGCATGGATTGCGAGTGTAGCCAATATCAACTGGCCCTCCAGAAATGACCTTACAGTAGATCAGCAGAAAGCAGAAGCTATCAGCATGCTTGATATGTTGAAAGATAATAATTTCAATGCGGCTATTTTTCAGATCAGACCTTCCGCAGACGCACTTTATACAAGTAATATCGAACCATGGTCTTACTTTCTTACCGGACAAACGGGAACCGCTCCTTCTCCCAACTATGACCCGCTTCAGTTTTGGATTGAAGAAGCTCACAAAAGAGGATTGGAACTCCATGTTTGGTTAAACCCTTACCGCGCACACCACACCAACGGCGGTGCTGTGAATAGCCTGTCAATGGCCAATAAGCTGTCTGATATTGTGATAAGATTAAAGAACGGAATGTACTGGTTTGATCCGGCTAATCCGAAAACACAAGGCCACGTATCCAATGTGGTGAAAGATATTGTAAAAAGATACGATATTGATGCCGTTCATTTTGATGATTATTTCTATCCTTATGCTACCTACAATAAAGGGGCTGATTTTCCTGATAATGCCACATGGAATGCTTATGTAAGCAGTGGAGGTACCTTATCCAGAGCGGATTGGAGAAGAGATAACGTGAATAAATTTGTAGAACGTATCTATAAAGAAATTCACGCAGAAAAAAATAATGTAAGATTCGGGATTAGTCCATTTGGAATCTGGAAACCCGGATATCCTGCAGGAATTGTAGGCTCCTCTCAATATGACGAATTATATGCAGATGCCAAATTATGGTTAAATAAAGGCTGGGTAGATTATTTCTCACCACAGCTTTACTGGCCTATAGATTCCAAGGGACAAAGCTTTGAAGCCCTGTTAAGCTGGTGGCAGTCTGAAAATACAATGAACCGTCACTTATGGCCGGGATTGAATACTGTTGAGATTAAAGTATCAGACCGTCCAACGGAAATCAAAAACCAGATTGCTATTTCCAGAAATATCCTGAAAAATGATGCCGGAGAAATACACTGGAGTATTGCCGGGCTTACCAAAAACCCGAACATGCTACCTGCTTTGAAAAGTGGACCATACAGTGAAAAAGCATTGGTTCCGAAATCCCCATGGATCAAAGCTGTACCATTGCAGACTCCTACCTTATTCATTACGGATAATGGGAGCTTTGCACAGACGAGCTGGAGTACAAAAAATGCCGCTGATGTTTTCCTGTGGGTTCTTTTCTCACAATACAACGGAGTTTGGCAGACTGAAATCTTAACATTGGATACCCTTTCAAAAGATATCCCTAAGTTTAAAGATGGTAAAAAACTGAATGCAGTGGCCATTAAAGCTATCGACAGATTAGGAAATGAAAGCGATTATACAGCCAGAAAGATTAAATAGATAAGGATAAATCCTAAGTTATTGCGAACCTTTAGGTGAAGCAGTCTCAATAATAGTTTAAAAACCAGTTCTCCAAAAGAGCTGGTTTTTATTTTAGAATAACTATAAATTATCAACTTAAATAATTGAAATACAGTTGTATTTTAAAGTGTTTTTGAAAAAATTATACAAAACAATAACCTTATCGGAACTGTTTTTGCATGATTCATTCTATAATCACCAAAATATAACATTATGAATACTAAAAGACTTTCCGCAAAAATAGAAAAAGCGCTTAGTGACCAGATGAACAAAGAAATTCATGCATCACACATTTTTTTATCTTATGGAATTTGGGCAGATGACAAAGGATATCAGGGAATAGCCAATTTTCTTTACAGGCATTCTCAGGAAGAAAGAAATCACTCTATCAAATTCATGGAATATATTTTAAACCGAGGCGGAAAACCAAAAGTAAACGCTATTCCAGCTCCTCCGGCTGATCCTAAAACACTCACAGAATGTTTTGACGGTGTTTTTAAACATGAAGTAGATAATACAACTGCTATTTACAAAATTGTAGATCTTTCTATGGAAGAAAAAGACTGGGCAACCTGGAATTTTATGCAGTGGTTTGTACAGGAGCAGATTGAAGAAGAAACACTGGCTCAGAATTTAATTGATAAATTGAAAATTGCTGGCGGTGACAGAGCTACTGATGAATCTTTATTTACTTTAGATAAAACTTTACAGGAAGCCCCGAATGATGTTCCTTTGGCTCAGAATGCCACGGGAAACAATCCATAAAATATCCGGTGAATACAAACCTTTTGAAAATCTGTCAGAATACTGGCAGATTTTTTTTGTAAACTAACTTTATCTATTTTTGAATAAACTAATGTATATGAGTTATAAATTTGATTTAATTTTTCCTAATGCTTTTAATTCATATTATAATGAAAATGAAGTAGAGCTGGTAAAACTATATGATCTTTCTACAATTAATATATTTACGGGTGCTAATAATAGTGGTAAAAGTAGACTTATAAGAACTTTTCTAGTTGCTAATACTATTCATTATGAAAATAAATTTTTATTAGAAAAGTATCTTACAGAATTTAATGAACTAATCACTAATAAAAGATTCGGTGGATTTAATAGAAATAATCATGTACGTTTTACTTCATATCAAAATGACCAGCATGAAGTAGTCTTTAAAATTTTAAACTACTCTGAATTTCAGTTAGACATCTTAAAAGATATAGATTTTAATATAAATATTTTTAAATTTTTAACTGAGAACTATAATGACCTTTCATTAAATTACTTTGGACATAATGGATTTATTCAACTGCTTGGAGATGATAAAGAAAAAATTGATCTGCTGTTAATGGAAATAAAAAAAATGCTGCATCAAAATTTTTTTGAAGAAAGGAAAAAAATATTTATTCCAACTCTTAGGACTGCTCATTCAATTTTTCAAAAAAAAAGCGATGAAAGTTTTTCAAAAATATCAACGGATATTTTAAAGCAGACAATCGTGAAAAGTTATTATTTGGATGATGAAAAGATTGAAGTTTTTACAGGAATGGATTTGTATTATCAAATTGTGAATGTAAGAAATGATATAAAAGATAAAAGAGAAAGATTTGAAAAATTTGAAGAATTTTTATCTCAAAATTTTTTCCACGGAAAGCGTGTAGAAATTGTTGCAAAATTTAATATTTATGATAAGCACAATGGTAAAGATGACTCGGAAATAATTAATGTTTTCATTGACGAGGAAAGCAAAGATTTACATGAGCTAGGTGATGGGATTCAGGCTTTGTTTATTTTAATGTACAAGATTTATACTTGTGATAATAAAAGTGTTATTTTTATTGATGAACCTGAGATTAATTTGCATCCAGGGATGCAACGCCTATTTTTAGAACAGATTACAAATAATAAATTTCTAAAAGAAAAGGAGATAACTTATTTCATTTCTACACATTCAAACCATTTCTTAGATTTGACAATTGAAAAAGATGATATTTCTATTTTCCTATTTAATAAGGTAAATAAAGATAAATTTATTGTAAAGAATGTTAATCATGGAGATAATTCTGCCCTACAATACCTTGGAGTAACTAATTCTTCTGTATTTCTAGCTAATTGTTCTATATGGGTAGAGGGAATTTCTGATAGAAACTATTTGAAAGCATTTTTAAAAGCATATTGTAGAGCTAATTCAAATAAAATATATCCTAAGGAAGATATTGAATTTGCATTCATTGAATATGCTGGAAGTAATATAGATCATTATAATTTTGATGAAATTGAATTAAAACAAAAAATAAATGCTTTTTCAATTAATAATAAAATATTCTTAATCTCTGATTATGATGGGCCATATAAAAATGAAAAACATGCTATTTACGAAGAAATAGAAAAAGAAAATAATAACTTTAAATATCAGACAACTAAGGATTATAGAGAAATAGAGAACTTGTTACCGTTCAGCATTTGGGATAAAATTTTAATTAACTTTTGTGACAAGAGAAAAGTGAAAACAAATGATGATATTGAAAGAGTGCAACTAGAAATATCAAACTCTCTAAAAAAGAAAAAAATAGAAGTTTATAAAACAGCGTATATTGGAAAATTATTAAAAAATATTAAAGCAAATGTTCCTGAATTGAATAAAATTTGGGATAAAACAGAAGGAACTTTAATGAACAAATCCGAAGTAAGCTTTAAAGTTTTAGAATTAACAGAACAGGAACTAATAACTTGGGATGATTTCAAGACAAATCCTAAAATAGTTTCTATAGTACAGAATCTATATGATTTTATTCAAAAATCTAATTATAGATAAATCATTTTTTATTACGGTTAAACTTCACTATCTTTGCACACTCGTAATTCAAGGTTCTGAGTTCAATGTTTAAAGTTGAGAATACCTTGAGTTGCTCCTAAACCTTAAACTTTGAATTTTACAATATGAAATGTGGAATCGTAGGCCTGCCGAATGTAGGTAAATCAACACTTTTTAACTGTCTGAGCAACGCAAAAGCTCAATCAGCAAACTATCCTTTCTGTACTATTGAACCGAACCTTGGAACGGTTTCTGTACCGGATCAGAGATTGTTTGAACTGGAGAAAATCGTAAAGCCGGAGAGAGTTTTACCAGCTGTAGTTGAGATTGTTGATATTGCAGGTCTTGTAAAAGGAGCCAGCAAAGGAGAAGGATTGGGGAACCAGTTCCTGGCTAATATCCGTGAGTGTGAAGCTATTATTCACGTTTTAAGATGTTTTGACAATGGAAACATCGTTCACGTAGAAGGTTCTGTAGATCCGTTAAGAGATAAAGAAATTATCGATATAGAGCTTCAGCTGAAAGACCTGGAAACGGTAGGGAAAGCAGTGGAGAAAGCTAAAAAATTCATCAAATCAGGAAAGAAAGAAGATATTCTTACTTACGAAACCCTTCAGAATTTGCAGAAATTCCTTGAGGATGGTAAAAATGCAAGAGAATTTGCTGTAGATGATTTCACAAAATCAATCATTGGAGAAGTTCAGTTATTGACGAATAAGCCGGTACTTTACGTTTGTAATGTAGACGAAAATTCTATCAAAAATGGAAACGACTGGATTGGTAAGATTGAAGAAATGGCTAAGAGTGAAGGAGCTGAAGTAGTGGTATTGGCCGCGCAAATTGAAGCAGATATCAATGAACTTGAAACTTTCGAAGAAAGAGAAATTTTCCTTGATGAGTTGGGTCTTACTGAACCGGGAGTTAACCGTTTGATCAGAAAAGCCTATGACCTTTTAAAACTTCAGACGTATTTTACAGCCGGAGTAAAAGAAGTAAGAGCATGGACTATAGGACAGGGATGGACAGCTCCTCAAGCTGCGGGAGTAATCCACACCGACTTCGAAAAAGGATTTATCCGTGCAGAAGTAATCAAGTATAATGATTATATCACGTACGGTTCTGAAGTAAAAATAAAAGAAGCCGGAAAACTTTCTGTAGAAGGCAAAGAATATATTGTACAGGATGGTGACATCATGCACTTCAGATTCAATGTATAAGAAAAGTATTAAAGTTAGTTATATTTAAAAAGCGCTTCCATGTATTTGGGAGCGCTTTTTGCATGTATTTGTAGCAAGTGAGATCTATTATTTAAATAAATTCTTTTGCTTACAACTGCTCCCTGAAATCAGAGAACAGTTTTTTTGTTTTATTTTTAAAGCTAGACACCTGTCTCGAATCTGCATTTTGGCTCTATGCAGCTTATGGAGACAACAACACAGTTACCAACTATATCTGTACATGTTAAATCTGCCTGACCAGTTCGGCACTGCGGTTCATAGCATGATGGGTGAATCTGTGTACATATTGTTCCATTCTGTATACTGCATATCCTTACACCTCCTTGAATAGTTTTCAATTCTTTTTTATTGAGTTTTTTTCCTTTGTTTAAATGTGAGCTTTTCATTGATAGTTTTTATAGTTTAGTTTTTTTTCTATAGATTACAATTCAATCCCTGGCTGGCACTGTTTTTCTGCACAAGCAAGAGCGTATTTTTTACAGGTTAGATCTGGAAGCAGGCACATTTCCTTTCCACCAGTAATGATTCTCAGTTGCTTTTTATTTAATTTTTTTCCGTGATTTAAATCTTGATTTTTCATAATGTTTGGTATTTAGTGAATTATTTTGCTAAAGCTTTAAGGTTGTGGTCTGCAGATTTTTTGTGCACATCCCATGGAAATGGTAGTACAGTTTCTCACATCTCCCGGAGGATAGGTTTCACAAGGAAACTCCGTACAGAGAATAGGTTCCATGCAGTTCAGCATTCCCCCTTGAATAGACTTTAACTCCTTTTTGTTGAGTCTTTTACCTTTGTTTAGATGCAGTTTTTTCATAATATATTTTGTTGCTTAAATGAGTAGCTGCTACAATTGCGGTCTGCACTCTTTTTGAGCACATTTTGGAGAGATAATAGTACATCCATAAGGATCAGAAGCAGGTTCACATGGAGGTGCCGGACATAGAACGGGTTCCATACAATTGATAAGCCCTCCTTTAATAGTTCTTAACTCTTTTTTGTTAAGTTTTTTCCCGATTTGACTGATTTGATTTTTCATTGATTTGATTTTTAATGGGTTAGTTTTAACGAAAGTAATAAAAATAAATGAAATATATCACTATGTTTAGATAAAATAAAGAATTATTTCGATTAAGCAGTGTGGTATTGATAATTGAATTAATAAAAGCCTGAACTTTTCAACACAATCAAAATGGACTTTTCAACACATCAACATGATGCTTTATTTTGGAAATTTGCCTTACTAATATTTTAGAAAATGGAAAATAAAGAAACCGTTTTGGTAACAGGAGGTTCAGGGTTCATAGCCTGCTATTGTATGATTGCCCTGCTTAACAATGGATATAAAGTAAGAGCTTCACTTCGTTCTTTAGATAAGAGCGAACTGGTAAAACAAATGCTGAAAGAAGGAGGTATCAATTCATTTGAAGACCTATCCTTTGCGGTGGCGGATTTAGAAAATGAAACAAGTTGGGAAAAAGCTGTGGAAGGATGCCAATATATTATTCATACTGCTTCACCTACGCCTCATACCAACGCCAAAACAGAAGAAGATTTTGTAATTCCTGCCAAAAATGGGGTGCTGTTTGTATTGAGAGCCGCAAAAAATGCAGGGGTGAAAAGAGTAGTGCTTACTTCAGCCTTCGGAGCTGTAAGCTACGGAACATGGAAAAATACACCCTACACAGAAGAAGATTGGACGGTACTTAATGATTCGGTTGCTCCTTATCAGCGTTCCAAGACTATTTCGGAAAGAGCTGCGTGGGATTTTATCCAAAATGAAGGCAAGGGTATGGAACTGGCGGTGGTGAATCCAACAACAGTTATGGGACCTGTTTTATCAGACGATTATGCCCATTCTATCCAGATCATAAAGCAAATGCTCAATGGAGAAATGAAAGGCTGCCCCAAGCTGATTACAGGATTTGTGGATGTACGGGATGTTGCGGATCTTCATGTCAAAGCATTAAGTATGCCCGAAGCAAACGGCCAGCGCTTCATTGCTGTGGCAGGAGAAGCACTTTCTATGCTGGAAGTGGCAGCAATTCTCAGAAAGAAATTAGGAAAAACGGCAGAAAAAGCTCCTACAAAAGAATTACCCAACTGGCTTATCAGATTGCTTGCAGTTTTTAATCCGAGGCTGAAAATGATTGTTCCACACTTAGGTTTGGTAAAAAGAGCAAGCAGTGAAAAAGCAATACAACAATTGGGATGGAAGCCGAGAATGGCTGATGAAGCCATATTAGCTGCTGCAGAAAGTTTAATTAAATTTAATCAGATTTAAAAAATGAAAGTTATCATTACAGGATCAACAGGATTAGTTGGCGAAGGTGTTTTACTGGTTTGCCTGGAAAATCCGGAAGTAACTGAGATTCTAAGCATCAGCAGAAAGCCAATTAACCGCAAGCATAATAAGCTGAAAGAACTGATTGTAAAAGATTTTTCAGAAATAAAGAACTACGCTTCCGAACTGAGCAGTTATGATGCATGCTTCTTTTGTGCAGGAGCAAGCTCAGTAGGAGAAACAGAAGAAACCTTTACCAGGAAAACCTACGATTTTACCGTTCCTTTTGCAGAAACTTTATCAAAAATCAATGCTTTTATGACGTTTATTTATGTTTCAGGAAATAGAACCGACAGCACAGAACAGGGAAAAGTAATGTGGGCAAGGGTAAAAGGGCGTACCGAAAACGCTTTGCTTAAACTCCCTTTTAAAGCCGTATATAATTTCCGCCCAGGATTTATGAAGCCTGTAAAAGGGCAAAAAAATATTCGTTTTATTTACCGTATTTTTGATGCAATATCACCATTGTGGTATCTTACATTTCCTAATTGGATCTGCAGAATGGAAGAAGTGGGACTGGCAATGATTCACTGCGTTTCCAAAGGCTATCCTAAAGCCGTTCTGGAAGTGAAAGATATTAAAATATCAGCCCGATGAAGACATTTCTAAAAATAGTAAAGAGGACATTAATTGGTATTCTGTCTCTTGCCCTGATTATGATTTTTATAACCTGGTTTTACATGAGGAAACCACAATTTGGGGCATTACCGGAACGAGAAAGGCTGGAACTTATAAAAAAATCACCCCATTATAAAGATGGAAAATTCAGGAATCTGGAAGAAAAACCAACCATTACCAAAGGATATAGCATGCTGGGGGAAATATGGACGTCCATTACAAAAGAATTTCCTCATACAGAGCCTCTTGACGTTCTCCCTTCTGTAAAAACAGATCTGAAATCAATCCCGGCCAATGAAAATATAATCGTTTGGTTCGGGCATTCTTCATTCTTTTTACAACTGAATGGAGTGAAAATTTTAGTAGACCCGATTTTCAGCGGCAAAGCATCACCCCTTCCTTGGGGAGTGAAGGCTTACAAAGGAAGTGATATTTATACAGCAGCTGATATGCCTGAGATTGATTATATGCTGCTCTCTCACGACCATTACGATCATCTTGACTACGAAACAGTAACCGCGTTACAGCGTAAAGTAAAATATGTTGTTTGCGGGCTGGGAGCCTGGGCTCATTATGAAAGATGGGGATATACAAAACAGCAGATTATAGAGAAAGACTGGGGCGAAAAAGTACAGGTAAAGCCTGATCTTGCCATTTTTGCGGAAAGCACACATCATGATGGTGGAAGAGGATTTAAAAGCTCACAGGCTTTATGGCTTTCATTTTTCATTCAGTCTCCGGGGATGAATGTTTACTACAGTGGAGATGGCGGATACAGTAATCGTTTTAAACAGATTGCCGCAAAATATCCTGCAATTGATTGGGCGATCATGGAGTGTGGTCAATACAATAAAGCATGGCAGTCTGTACATGAATTACCCGAAGAAGTAGCTTTGGCAGCCACAGAGTTGAAAGCGAAAAATATGCTGCCCGTTCACCACTCCAAATTTACTTTAGCAAGACATCCCTGGAATGAGCCTTTAGAGCGTATTTCAGCATTGTCTCAAGGAAAAGCATACCGTCTTGCCACTCCTGTGATTGGTGAAAAGGTAAGATTAAGTGACAACACGCAGCAGTTTAAACAATGGTGGAAAAATGTAAAATGATGAACAATGAAAATAACTGAGATAAAATCCTGTTTCGTAGGCCCTGTAGTTTCGCCGGAGCAATTTATAGCAGAACACTTCTTTTTGTTTCTGGTAAAAGGAACAATGAATGGTTATGATGGTAATAAACATTATGTTTTAAAACCCGGTGACAGCTGTATTGTACTCAAAAATCGTCTCGCCCGTTACAATAAACAGAAAGATAATAATGAATTCGAAAAAGTTATTTTTATGTTTGATGAACTGTTTTTGATGAACTTTCACAAAAAACACAGTCTGTCTTTTCAGAATCATCAGTCAAAAAATGCTTTTATTCCTGTTAAAAAAGATCCTTTGATTAACAGCTTTCTGCTTTCACTGGAACCTTATTATACAGAATCCGGGCAGATAAATAATGCATTTTCAGATGTAAAAAGAGAAGAACTATTGCTGATTCTGCTGCAGCTGCATCCTGAATTATCAGATATTCTTTTTGATTTTGCGATTCCGGGAAGGCTGGATCTGGAAGAATTTATGCAGAAAAATTATAAATTTAATGTGAATCTGGAACGTTTCGCATTCCTTACCGGGCGTAGTTTGTCTGCCTTTAAAAGAGATTTTAAAAAAATATTCAATGAAACACCCAACCGCTGGCTGGTTAAAAGACGATTGCAGGAAGCCAGATTTCTGATCGAAGAAAAAAAACAGCGGCCTTCAGATATTTATATTGATTTGGGATTTGAGGATTTATCACACTTTTCATTTGCTTTCAAGAAAGAATTTGGAATTCTGGCGAGCAATTTGTAATCCATCCAAAGCAGACTATTTTCTAACTTCGTATATTTGAATTTTACAAATCATCTGCGATGGAAAAAGTGGCACATACTTCACTGGAAGACTTTTATAGAGAAATGGCTGCCAAATTGGGCAAAGATCTTGAAAGTATTTTCCCCAAAGGGCTTCATAAAGATATTGGACACTTTAATGTTTTTGATATCAAACAGACTATTGAAAGGGTGAAAACCACTTCAGAAATGCCTTATAACAGGAGAAAGTATTACAAAATAAGCCTGATCAGAGGGAAAAACCGGGCAGAATATGCAGATAAGATCATTTCGATACAGCAAAATGCTTTGTTATTTGCAACTCCGAAAGTTCCTTATCACTGGGTTCCGGAAGACCCTGACCAGTCGGGGAGTTTCTGTGTATTTACCGAAGATTTTTTCATCAAGGCACAGTCCCGGTTTTCATTGGAAGATCTGCCTATTTTCCAACCGGGAAATATTCCCGTGTTTGAAATTGAGGATGAACTGGCAGATGAAATAGAAATTCTGTTCACCAAAATAAAAAAAGAAATAGATTCCGATTATATTTTCAAATATGATCTGATCCGGAATTATGTGCTGGAGCTGATTCATTATGGTCAGAAACTGCAGCCCGCTGCTAAACTTTCAGCTTCAAATGATGCTTCATTAAGAGTGGTTTCTTTATTTATAGAACTTCTTGAAAGACAGTTTCCCATAGAATCCTCAGATCACAGATTGCAGCTGAAAACAGCTAAAGATTATGCTGACAGGCTGGCTGTTCATGTTAATTATTTGAATAAAAAATTAAAGGAAAGTACAGGAAAAACAACTACCGAATTTATTTCCGACCGTATTATTCAGGAAGCTAAAATTCTTCTAAGGCAAACCAAATGGAATGTTTCTGAGATTTCTTATGCTCTGGGTTTTGAAGAAATTGCCCATTTCTCCAACTTTTTCAAAAGGAAAACTTCCTTTACTCCTTTAGAATTTCGCTCCTGATTTGAATTTTGCAAATTTCAGATTGATTCAAGCAAACATTTCAGTCTGAAAATATCCCAACTTTGTACCATCAAAATAATCAAAATACAATGAACACAAAAACAAAAATTGCATTAGTAACAGGCGGAAGCCGTGGATTGGGAAAAAACTCTGCACTTAAAATAGCTCAAAAGGGATTAGACGTTATAATTACCTACAGAAGTAACAAAGAAGAAGCTGATGCTGTGGTGAATGAAATACAAGCAATGGGAAGAAATGCCGTTGCTTATCAGCTGGATACAAAAGATATAAAAAGTTTTGATGCTTTTGTAAAAAATGTAACAGATCACTTACAACAAAACACGGGAAGTACGCATATTGATTATCTTGTCAATAATGCGGGGACAGCTTTATATGCACCAATTACAGAAGTTACGGAAGAACAGCTGGATGATGTGGTAGATATCCATTTCAAGGGAGTATTTTTCCTGACTCAGAAATTGTTGCCATTCATCAATGATGGAGGAGGAATTATCAATGTATCTTCGGGGCTGGCAAGATTCGCTACACCGGGATCTTCCATTTACGGATCAATCAAAGCGGGAGTCGAAATGCTTACAAAATATATGGCTAAAGAGTTAGGAGCAAGAAAGATTAAAGCCAATGTTGTAGCTCCGGGAGCTATTGAAACAGATTTCGGTGGCGGAAGAGTAAGGGATAATGAAGAGATCAATGCAATGGTAGCTGGTGCCACAGCTCTTGGAAGAGTAGGTCTGCCTGATGATATTGGCGGAGTAGTGGCTTTCCTTTGTACGGAAGATGCAGGATGGATCAACGGACAAAGAATTGAAGTTTCAGGAGGAATGTTTTTATAATAGCATTCTTTAATAACCAATCCGAATCCTTACCTATCAAAAAGAACGTATCAATGATGATACGTTCTTTTTGATTACATATAGAGAATGTACATTTTTATAATATATAGATAAATGGTAATGATAACCGAGTTAATATTTTTCCGAATAGTAATGTATGAAAACAGATTGATACAAGTAGGATTTCTTTATTTTGTGTTTGTTTTATTATTGATAATCAGTATTATAGAAATTTTGTTGTAGTTTGATTTAGATGTGATGTATATTTGTTGTATATCATTTTTAGATTAATTTAGCTGAAACATTCAATTTTGCCGGGCTTTTCATAACGAGAAGATCTTTTTTAATTTTTCCTTTGTATGATACAATATAGGGAAGACATTGAAAAAGAAAGATAAAATTAAACACATATATTTTAACAAATGATGAAAAAGAAAAACACAGTTTCTCTACTGGCGTTGGTATTGCTATCACCAGCATTAATGTACTCACAAGTCGGTGTCCAGACTTCAAATCCCCAAGGAACTTTTCACGTAGATGGAGCAAAAGATAATCCTGCTTCCGGAACACCTTCAGCAGCTCAGCAAAATAATGATATGGTTCTGCAGCAAAGCGGAAATTTTGGTTTAGGAACTACAACACCGGAGAATAAGTTTCAGGTTATCACAACAAAATCTGTAAATAACAGATATACCTTAATTGATGCTCCTAATGCTGGTATTAAACATCCTATATTAGCATTGAGAAATACATCACCCGCAGCAGCAAATAACTTTTCCCTTATTGGTTTTACAAATAATGGACCTGCAGGAGGAGGAGCATCCTGGGGTATTGGATCCATACGTAACCAGAGTAATACGAATGAAGATTTCTATTTTGGGAACTCTCCAGTTAACAACGAATATGTCGAGCGTATGAGAATAAGAGCTAATGGGTATGTAGGTATTAATACCAGCACCCCTGAAAACAGATTTCATGTTGTGGCAACAGAAGCTGTCAGTAACAGATATACCTTAATCGATGCTCCTAATGGTACTAATCAGTATCCTATCTTGGCGGTTCGAAATACTTCAACAACAGCAGCAAATAATTTAGCGCTCATAGGTTTCACAAACGATGGAACAAATGCTGGCGGAGCAAACTGGGGGATCGGTTCTATACGTAATGGTACTGGCAAAGATGAAGAAGATTTTTATTTTGGATATTCTGTAGGTGGTTATTACCAAGAGCGTTTGAGAGTTAAAGCTAACGGATCTCTAGGTCTTGGAACAAGTGCACCAACAAGCTTGCTTTCTGTAAATGGTACAGCGGACAAGCCTGGAGGAGGAAGCTGGGGAACTTTCTCAGATAGAAGAGTTAAAAAAGATATTGAAAAATTTGAGGACGGATTAAATGTTATTAACCAATTAAAGCCTGTTACGTATAGATATAATGAAAAGTCAGGATATCAAGATCAAAATAAGAAATATGTAGGTTTTATAGCTCAGGATGTTGAAAAAGTTGCGCCTTATATGGTCAATATAATAGATGACAGTGCGAAAAGTGGTCTTAAAGACAAAAGAGAATTTGATGAAAGTGCACTTACAAAAATTTTGGTGAATGCAGTACAGCAGCAGCAGCAAGAAATTAATCTGCTTAAAAAAGAGATTTCAGAGCTTAAAAAACATAATTAAGAACTAACCAAAATATATTTAGTGTTTGATAGATATATTTTTGAGAGGCTGAGGAATAATTTTCCTCAGCCTTTTTTAATAGAAATATTTTTATATTTTTTTCTTAAATTTTTGATAAGTTTTCAATCGCTCTTTCCAAAGTTTCCTGTTTCTTGGCAAAACATAATCTGATCACATTTTCATTCAGTTTGTTTTTATAAAATGAGGAGAAAGGAACACTGGCAATCTTATGATTGATGGTGAGCTCAGAAGCGAAATCGAAATCATTTTTATCTGATATTTTATCATATTTTACCGCCTGAAAATACGTTCCTTCACAATCAAGCAGTTCAAAAGAAGTTCCTGACAGTCCTCTTCTTAAAAAGTCTCTTTTTTCCTGAAAAAACTGATTCAGATGGGTATAATGATCTTCGTTTTTCATGTATTCTGCCAATGCAAGCTGAATAGGTGTGTTTACGCAGAACACATTGAACTGATGTACCTTTCTGAATTCATCCGTTAAGTTTTTAGGTGCGGCGCAATAACCTACTTTCCAGCCGGTAACATGGAACAACTTTCCGAAAGAGGCAACAAGAAGACTTCTTTCCTTCAGTTCAGGATATTGGCAGATACTTAAATGCTGCTTTCCGTCAAAAACAATATTTTCATATACTTCATCACTTAAAATAAGAATGGAAGTTCCTTTTACCAGCTGAATAAGTTCCTGTATATCATTTTCTTTCAGGATTTTCCCTGATGGATTGTTAGGATTGTTAAGAATGATCATTCTGGTTTTGTCACTCACCAGGTTCTTTACAGCAGCCCAGTCTATTTCATACTCCGGAGATTTCATTTCAAAACGCTTTACAATTCCTCCAAAAAGCTCTACGGTAGGCTCATAGCAGTCATATGCAGGTTCAAAAATAATCACTTCATCATCTTTCTTGATAAAAGAGGCAATAGCGGTGAAAATAGCCTGGGTTCCGCCCGCTGTAACGGTTATTTCAGAATCGGGATGGTAGACTGCCTGATGGCTGTTTTCTATTTTTCGGGCAATTTCTTCCTTTAGCCCAATCATTCCTCCAAGTGGAGCATATTGGTTAAATCCCTTTTTAATAAAATGATCTACATGGTTCAATAATTCCGGATCTGGCATAAAGTCCGGAAATCCCTGAGACAGATTAATAGCTTCATTTTCATTGGCAAGTTGAGTCATCTGACTGAAAATGGTAGTTCCTACATTGGAAAGTTTAGACAAAGGAAGTTGTATCATTAGAAAAGTTTTGTTGACCGAATTTAATGAAATATTTAAAACAGTTTTCAACTTAAAGAAAATAAAAAATCAGACAAAGTATAGATTGGGATATAATATCTGGATATTCCTGTATTTAAATGTTAAATTTTAAAAGGCAAAAATGATTTTAAAGGTGGTTTTTATTTTTTAACTAATTCGAAGAAATTTATCGTTTTATTGAACTTATTGCATTGGTTTTATTGAAAAAATGCTATAGTTTAATTGAAAAGCGCAATAAAAAATACATATCAATAGATAGGCTGCAATATTTTTATTTTATGCAATACATTGATGAAAATTTTAAAATTTAGAATGCACTCTGATTGCTTTTGTACTGTAACCTATTTAATTGACTTGAAATTCTATTATATCTCTATTGGCTAAACGATAAAAGTTAGGAAAAAATGATTTTTAAAATTCGGATAATTTTGGACAATTTCGTACTTTTGTATGTTTGCTGAAATCATATATGTCACAAGAAATAAATCCAACCTACTCCGAAGATAATATCAGAACCCTCGATTGGCAGGAACACATCCGTCTGCGCCCCGGTATGTACATCGGGAAGCTCGGTGACGGTTCTTCTGCTGATGACGGTATTTATATCCTGCTTAAAGAGATTCTTGATAACTCTATTGATGAGTTCAGAATGCGTTCAGGAAAAAGAATTGAAATAAAGCTGGACGACGGTAAAGTTACCATTCGTGACTTTGGACGTGGAATCCCGCTGGGGAAAGTAGTAGATGCCGTATCCAAGATGAATACCGGTGGTAAATACGACAGCAAAGCATTTAAAAAATCTGTAGGATTGAACGGTGTTGGTACCAAAGCGGTGAATGCCCTTTCAGACTACTTCCGTGTACGTTCTTTCAGAGATGGAAAAATGAAAGTTGCTGAGTTCTCGCGCGGGATGATCAAAGAAAACTTTGAAGAAAAAGAAACTTCGGACAGAAATGGTACCGAAATTTCCTTTATTCCGGATGGAGAGATATTCCTGCACTTCAAATACAGAAAAGAGTATATCGAAAGAATGCTCCGCAACTATGCCTATCTGAACCCGGGATTAAAAATTCTTTTCAACGGAGAAACCTATTATTCCGAAAATGGTCTTAAAGACTTGTTGGAGGAAGAACTGGAAAGCGAGATTCTTTACCCGATCGTTCATTTGAAGGATGAAGATATTGAACTGGCCATTACCCATTCTGATAAATCGCAGACGGAAACCTATTTCTCATTCGTTAACGGGCAGAACACCACTCAGGGAGGAACACACCTGAATGCTTTCCGTGAAGCATATGTGAAGACCATTCGTGAATTTTTCAATAAAAGTTTTGATGCTTCTGATATCAGAAAATCTATCATTGCAGCGATCTCGATTAATGTAGAAGAACCGGTTTTCGAGTCTCAGACCAAAACAAAACTGGGGTCTAATGATATGGGCCCGAACGGACCTACGGTAAGAACATTCATTATTGATTTCCTGAAAAGCAAGCTGGATAACTTTTTACATAAGAATCCTGAAATTGCAGAAGCAATTCAAAGAAAAATATTAATATCTGAGCGGGAAAGAAAAGAACTTTCCGGAATCCAGAAACTGGCAAGAGAAAGAGCTAAAAAAGTATCTCTTCACAATAAAAAACTTCGTGACTGCAGACAGCACTATAATGATCAGAAAGCCGAAAGAAAAGGAGATACACAAATCTTCATTACTGAGGGAGATTCTGCATCAGGATCTATCACAAAATCAAGAGATGTAGAAACCCAGGCTGTATTTTCACTGAAGGGTAAGCCACTGAACTGCTATGGTCTTACGAAGAAAGTAGTGTATGAAAATGAAGAATTTAACCTTCTTCAGGCCGCTTTGAATATTGAAGAAAGCCTTGAAGATCTGAGATACAATCAGGTAATCATTGCTACCGATGCCGATGTGGATGGGATGCATATTCGTCTGCTGATGATTACTTTCTTCCTGCAATTCTTCCCGGATCTGATTAAAAACGGACACCTCTATATCCTTCAGACTCCTCTATTCAGGGTGAGAAATAAGAAGGAAACGAGATACTGTTATTCAGAAGCAGAAAGAGTAAAAGCATTAAATGATCTGGGGAAAAATCCTGAAATCACACGATTTAAAGGATTAGGAGAGATTTCTCCGGATGAATTTAAGCATTTTATTGGTAAAGATATCCGTTTAGAGCCTGTAGTAGTAGGAAAAGACCAAACGATAGATCAGCTTCTGGAATTCTACATGGGGAAAAATACCCCAGACAGGCAGACTTTTATTTTGGAAAATCTTGTGGTGGAAGATGATACTGATATTGATAAAAAAGAAACCCTGGACGAAATAGAAAATTGAAAAAATAGACTTAAAAACCATCATGTAAAACTGAGAAAATAAAAATTCATTAAATAAAACATCAGAAAAACTGTTCGTGAAAACGAACAAACACAGACAAAAATACACACACACATTTTGGATGAGGTATAAAAAAATAAGAAAAATTACACCCAAAAAATCAAAATGAGATTAAGCAACCGTAATAAAGTATCAATGTATAACTCTTTGATTACTATACTTTTAATGATAACAGTGTCTGGAATAGTCATATTTATAGCAAATGAATATAGATTTAATGCACTGGGTAAAGAAAGTTATTTATTGATTATTGTTCCCCTTGTACTGCTGATTATATTTTACATCAGCGGCAGACAGGTTTTTGAATATGACAGCGATGGAGAAGCTTTAAACTTTAAAAACAGGAATATTATTCCTTTTTTAGACAAACCTCTTCACGACGAATTTCCAAAATACAAACTCATAAAATATGATGTGGTAAGTATCCTCTTTTTCAAAAGATTATATGTTACCGTTTCCAGTAAGAATAATGGCTCTACAATGCTGAAGTACCAGATTTCTTATCTGACCAAAAAAGAAGTAAATGATTTAAAACTCTCTCTGAACAAAGTAGTGAAAGCTAATAAAGAGAAAAACGATTAAAACAGATGACGACAGAAGAACATTCGCATGAGGGCGAAAGCTTAAAGAAGGTCTCCGGTCTTTACAAAGACTGGTTTCTGGATTATGCTTCCTATGTAATTTTGGATAGAGCTATCCCTTCGGTGTATGATGGTTTAAAACCCGTTCAGCGAAGAATCATGCACTCTATGCGGGAGCTGGAAGACGGCCGTTACAACAAAGTGGCCAATATTGTGGGAAATACCATGAAATACCACCCGCACGGTGATGCTTCCATTACAGATGCCATGGTGCAGATTGGGCAGAAAGAGTTGCTGATAGATACTCAGGGAAACTGGGGAAATATCTATACGGGAGACTCTGCAGCTGCAGCAAGATATATTGAAGCCAGGCTTACTCCTTTTGCGCTGGAAGTTGTCTTTAATCCTAAAACTACAGAATGGACGAAGTCTTATGATGGAAGAAATAATGAACCTGTCGATTTACCCGTGAAATTTCCTTTGCTTCTGGCACAGGGAGTAGAAGGTATTGGGGTAGGACTTTCTACAAAAATACTTCCGCATAACTTCAATGAGCTTATCAATGCTTCTGTAGCTTATTTAAAAGGAAAGAGATTTGAACTGTATCCCGACTTTTTAACAGCCGGTTATCTGGATGTTTCCGAATATAATGACGGCCACAGAGGTGGAAAAGTAAGAGCCAGAGCCAGAATTACCCAAACGGATAAGCATACACTGGTTATTTCTGAACTTCCTTACTCTAAAACAACGACTGATCTTATTGACTCTATCTTAAAAGCCAATGAGAAAGGGAAAATCAAAATCAAAAAAATTGAGGATAATACTTCAGATAAAGTAGAAATCCTGATTCATATTCATAATGATGTTTCACCTGATAAGACAATAGATGCCCTCTATGCATTCACAGACTGTCAGGTGACTATTTCTCCCAATGCATGCGTGATTGTAGGAGATAAACCAATGTTTATGAATGTTTCCGATATTCTGAAAATGAATACGGATCATACGGTGTCTTTATTGAAAAAAGAGCTTGAAATTGAACTTCATGAGCTTCAGGAAAGCTGGCATTTCTCTTCACTGGAAAGAATTTTCATTGAAAACAGGATCTATCATGATATTGAAGAGGTGAAAACATGGGAAGACGTAATAAAAACTATTGATGCAGGATTAAAACCTCACACCAAACATCTTTTAAGAGCTGTAACGGAAGAGGATATTCTAAAACTGACCGAAATCCGGATCAAAAGAATTTCAAGATTCGATTTAGATAAATTTAAAGAAAATATAGCATCGCTGGAAGGCAAAATAGAACAGGTAAAATACCACCTTGCCAACCTGATTGCATATGCCATTGATTATTATTTAAATATCCAGAAAAAATACGGTAAAGACAAGCAGAGAAAAACAGAGCTTAGAATCTTTGATACCATTGATGCTACAAAAGTAGCGGTAGCCAACGAGAAATTCTATGCCAATTTTGAAGAAGGTTTCATCGGAACATCTCTGAGAAAAGACCAATATCTGTTCGATTGTTCTGATATTGATGATATCATTATCTTCAGAAAAGACGGAAGTATGAAAGTGGTAAAAGTAGAAGCCAAAACATTTGTTGGAAAAGATATTCTGCATGTTGCCATCTGGAAGAAAAATGATAAGAGAACAGTATATAATATGATCTATCGTGAAGGTAGGGAAGGACCATATTATATGAAACGATTCTCTGTAACCGGAGTGACCAGAAATACAGATTATCCGTTAGCATCAGATAAAAAAGGATCAGAAACCCTTTATTTTTCAGCCAATCCTAATGGGGAAGCAGAAACCGTAACGGTATTGTTAAAGCCAAATCCAAGAATCAGAAAGAATAAAATGGAGATTAATTTCTCTGATCTGGCCATTAAAGGAAGAGATTCCAAAGGAAATCTGGTAACCAAATATGCGGTAAAGAAAGTAGATATGAAGGAAGAAGGAGTTTCTACTCTGGCACCCAGAAAAATCTGGTTTGATGACACCGTGAGAAGACTGAATGCAGATGTAAGAGGAACATTACTGGGAAGCTTCAAAGGAGATGATAAAATATTAACTATCAATACAAATGGAGAAGTAAAGCTGGTTTCTTTTGACCTGGGTAACCGTTTTGATGATGAATATCTGGTTCTGGAAAAGTGGAGACCTGCACAACCAATTACTTGTATTTATTATGATGGAGAAAAAGATATTTACTTCATCAAGAGATTCCTGTTGGAAAATACGGTCAATGTACAGACTTTCATGCCTTCTGAGCACCCGAAATCATTTATTGAGAATGTAATTGTTGCTAATGATGTAACGGCGGAAATCATTTTTGCAAAAGATAAAGGAAAAGAGCGTGAGCCGGAAACCATCAATATTGATGAATTTATTGCTGTAAAGGGAATAAAAGCAATCGGTAATCAGTTTACCAAATTCAAAGTAAAAGCGATTAATATTACCATTCCTGAGCCGGTAGAAGAAGAGCCCGAAGTATATGAAGATCCGGAACCAACCGGGGATATAGATGAAGACGGTGGAATTATCGGAGATCTTTTTCAGGAAGACGGGAATAATGAAAGTGAATAGATCATAAGTGATCTTTTCAGGTATAACATAAAAAACATACGATGGATATAGTTGTTTTAATTATCATTGTAGTCACATGTATTTTCAGTTACATGGGATTCAACAATATGGTACTCTTTGAAAAATATAAATTCAATGTGGGGGCTATTGCAAATCGTAAAGAATATATAAGGCTTATCAGTTCTGCATTTTTGCATGCAGACTTTATGCACTTATTTTTTAATATGCTTTCCCTATACTTTTTCCAGGGAGTAGTGGTGAGTTTCTTTGGCGAAACGGGATTTGTCATTATTTATTTCGGATCTATGATTCTGGGGAATTTATTCAGTTTGCTGATTTATAAAAACCAACCCTGGTATTCAGCTATCGGAGCATCAGGAGCTGTTTCAGGAATTATTTTTGCTTCTATCGCTATGGCACCCAACGAGATTAGTGTGAACTTCTTACCCGGATGGATATTTGGAACATTATATTTCGGATATTCCGTTTATATGATGCTGAACCCAAAGCAATGGGATAATCTGGGACATGCGGCTCACCTTGGAGGTGCTTTTTTCGGGCTGGTTTACTCCATTGTAATGCATCCGCAGCTGGCCATGAGCAACATTCTTTTCTTAGGAGCCATGTCACTTCCGTTAATTTATTTAGGATATGAAATTTTTATAAAGAAACGAATAGGATAAAAGACTATTTTTAATCAAAATATCAAAACCAATGAACACATCAGAGTTAAACAGTTTCATCGTGATACTTATCTATGGTTCATTGGTTTTGCTTTCTCTGCTGAAGCTGGCCAACCCTTTACAAGTAAATAACAAAGCCAATTTCTGGTTCGGGATATTTCTCTTTCTGTGGTCTACCTTTTGGCTGGATGAAATTCTGTTTCTCATTACAGGTTCCATTATCGAGTTTCATTCTCTGTTTTGGGTGAGGTTTATTCAGTTTTTTACTCCCGTTGTTTTTTATTTTAGTGTACTGTTTTATACCAATCCTTCTTTTACCTTTAAAATTACAGCGGTTAAGTTCTTAATCCTTCCGGCGGCTTTTCTGGTTTGTCTTGTATTGATCAAATGCGGATATGAAAAACCATTTGACAATCTGAGTGTCATTCTCATTCTGATTCAGGCGCTTTTCTATACCGGTCTTTCCTATATTACCATCAGAAAGCACCAGCGAAAGATTCAACAGTTTTCGTCCAATACGGAAGGAATAAATCTGAATTGGCTGGAATATATTATTCTGGTACTTCTTATGGTGAACATCATTTATGTGATCTATAACTTATTCTATGACCCGAAATCATTGAATTTCTTTATCAATACTGTCTTCTTATCCGTTATTTATTGGGTGGGGTACTATTCTTTGAAACAGAAAGAAATTTATCCTTTAGAAGAAAAGCAAAGACAGGAACTGATCTCTATTGATGAAGATTCCAATACAGAAGAAGTAAAGAGAAAACTTATTTCCGATGAAGAACTTTCAAAGATTAAAAACTCATTGGAAGGAATTATGGAAGTACGGAAACCTTATCTTGACAGCGAGCTCAATCTGATCAGGCTGGCTGAAATGCTGTCCGTTTCCACCCATCATCTTTCATATGTCATCAATACCGGTTTTGGAAAAAATTTCTTCCAGTATGTGAATGAATACAGAGTAGATTATGCCCAAAAACTTTTGAAAGAACCGAACAGTAAACTCTCTATTCTAGGAATTGCTTACGAGTCCGGATTCAATTCGAAAACTTCTTTCAATACTACCTTTAAAAAAGTGACCGGACAAACCCCTTCTGAGTTCAAAAAATAAGTTCCGGTTTATAAAGTTTTACTTGTTTTTAATTTTAAATAATTGATTTTTAATGGTTTGTGTTTTGCTTGGAAATCAGTTCGTTCAGATAATCCGGAACATTTAAGCCTTCTTTACACGATAGCTTTGTACCATAATTTAAACGTATGGATACCAAAGAATCATATGCTGTGGTTACAGGAGCAAGTCAGGGGCTCGGTAAATCATTCGCTGAAAATCTCGCAAAGAAAAATATTAATGTTATTCTTGTAAGTCTTCCAGACCAAAATCTCAAAGAATTTTCTGAAGATTTAATGGGTTTGTATGATGTAAAAGTTCACTATTACGAAACAGATCTTTCTGTTCATGAAAATGTAATGAAGCTCACAGAATGGCTTAATCAGTCTTTTGATATTCATATTCTCATCAATAATGCAGGGCTTGGCGGAACGAAGAAATTTACAGAAGCTTCTTCTGACTATATCAACACCATTTTGCAGGTGAATGTAGCAGCCACTTCACTGATTACCCACCAACTGCTTCCTAATCTTTTAAAACAGCCTAAAGCCTATATTCTGAATGTCTCAAGTATGGCAGCTTTTTCTCCCATTGGCTTTAAAACCGTGTATCCCGCTTCCAAAAGTTTTATCCATTCATTTTCAAGAGGACTTCATGAAGAGCTGAAAGATACCAGCGTCTTTGTAAGCGTTGTGAATCCCGGAGCAATGAAAACCAATAAGGATGTATGTGAAAGAATAGAAAAACAGGGTTTTATGGGTAAATTAACACTTTTAAATCCTGATAAAGTAGCATCTTACTGCATTCGCCAGTTATTTAAAAAAGATTCCGTAATTATGGTGAATCCAATCAGCTGGCTGGTAATGAAAATTTTACCCATATGGATCAAACTTCCGTTGATGACCCAGGCTATAAAAAGAGAGATCGAAGCATGAAAAAAGTATGTGTAACCGGAGCAACCGGGCTTCTGGGAACTAATGTCATTCTTAAATTATTACAAAATGGTTATTCTGTTATTGCTCTGGTGCGCAAAAAAAGCAGCTGGCTGGGTGAAGAAAACGAGAATCTGAAGCTGGTGGAAGCGGATCTTTCATCCGATATCTCGGCACATCTTATTCATATAGACTGTATTATCCATATTGCGGCAGAAACACGCCAGAATCTTATCAGTTATGATGAATATAAGAAAGTAAACTATGAAGCTGTTGTGAATCTTTTTACCCATGCAGAACTGATGGGGATAAAAAAGTTTTTGTTTGTGAGTACGGCCAATACTTTAGGATTTGGAAACACAGCCTTCTGGGGAACTGAGAAAGCACCGCAGATTTATCCTTTTATCCATTCGTTCTATGCTCGAAGTAAGCTGGCGGCGGAAGATTACCTTTTAAAGAACCGTAAAAATGTAGAGGTTGTTATTGTTAATCCAACCTTTATGATTGGAGCGTACGACAGCAAACCAAGTTCAGGAAAAATCATCTTTTGGGCTTGGAAGAAGAAGCTGGTTTTCTATCCGAAAGGAGGAAAGAATTTTGTGCATGCAGAAGATGCAGCAATAGGAATATTGAACGCTGTTGAAAACGGTAAAAACGGCGAGAAATATCTTTTAGCCAATGAAAATTTAAGCTATAAAGAATTTTTTACGAAAGTAAACTGGGTTACCCATCAAAATCCAGTTATGATTGCTATTCCTGATATGGTTTTAAGCTTTCTTGGGTTGATTGGTGATGGTTTGAGGAAGTTAAGCATAAAAACAGATCTGAGTTCTTCCAATATGAAAGCACTGCAAATCAATAATTATTATTCTAATCAGAAATCAGTAGAGGAATTGGGCATTCAATATCAGCCAATTGATAAAGCCATCGAAGAAGCCGTTCAGTACTTTATTAAAAACCCTGTAATAAAAAAACCAGCTCCTAAAAGCTGGTTTTATCAAATATCAAATTATCTTTTTATGTACTGAGTTACATTTTTGTTAGAGATAACGCAGGCCTTGCTGCAGTTATTCGTGCTTGAAACATTAACCTGTACCAGTGCAGGCAATGATCTGTATTCTTCCTTATTGTAAGGAGCCTCAGTACCATTGCTTCCACCACCTTTAATGTCATACTGTATCTGGGCAACTCCTGTAAATCCAGCCGCTGGTCTGAAAGAAAGCGCTCCGGTAGTAGGGAAGTAGGTCCAGGTTCCCTGGCTGTTGGTATAGATCCCGCCTGTAATATTCGGAATCACTGCTCCGTTGTTATCCAAAAACCTGAATGAATTGAAATCAAGGTTATTATAGGAAAGCGTTGGAGGGTTTTGACCGCTTGCTGAAGAATAAGCTGCATCATTAAGCAAAGGATAATACGTTGATTTGATCCCCGGGCAGCCTGCAAACAAATCATCTGTAACTTCGGCAGCATAAGGTCTTGTAACCCCTAAGTTTTTCAATAAATGGATGTTTTTAGCAGCTCCTGTAGAAGCAGCAAATCCAATTCTGAAAGTAGCAGGCGCTGAAGTATCTAAAGTTCTCACTGTGCTGTTGGAGATCGTAGTTTCAGTATATTTTACAGAGGTAGGGTAGTAATAATTATCAATCACTTTTTCCTTCACCGTTCCGTGCTGTATTTCCAGGGTTATATTATAACCTCCTGCAGGATTGGGTGTCAATGTTACATATGCTTTACGGAATCTTGCATCACTTTCGGTAGCAGGAATGGTTGTTCCGCCACTTTCAATACTAAATTGCTGAAGAGTTGTATTTTTAATACCAATATATTTTCCCGTTGCAGTATCAAGATAAGCAGATCTGTTGTTGCTGGAAGGAGAGGCATTAGTAGCTGTACTGTAAAGCATTGGATAACCATTATATCCGGCAGGTTCAGCTGAAGAAAGGTACTGGTTTCCACGTTTACCTCTTAAAGTAATATTGCTTCTTCCATCGGCTAAACTTACTCCAAAAATTCCGTTTCTTACTCTTTCACCTTGGTTAAAGCTTGTTTTAAAATTCCCGAATTCATCCAGACCTATTCCTAGGTAAGCGCCTCTAAGCCCTTCTGTAGATTCGCCACCACGTACAAAGCTGTATCCTAATCCACCACCAAAATATCCTAGATTAAGCTGGTCTTTAGGAATGGAACCGTCTACTAAGAAGATAGAAATACCATCTCCTCCGTTAGTGTTTCCTCCATAAATGGCAAATTCAAATTCAAACTTGATTCCCTGGTCACTTTTGAATATTTTATCAGCAAGGATTACCCCTCCTGAAATATTATTCACGCTTCGCGTCAGTCGTAGTCCGTCCGTAGTAAAAGTAGCATCATTCTGAACACCGCTTGTAGCTACTTTATAGGCTTCCTGAGGCTGTAACCCCTGGGTAAAGTTCACAAAATACGGATATCCTGTTCCCTGTTCATTCTGTGCCTTCATATTTTGAGACAGCATAAACAGCGGAAATGCGAGCAAAAGTCTTTTGTATTGTACAATTGAGGTACTTTTTATCATAGCTCAATTATTTGACAACAAAAACAATATTAATAAAAGAACAGTCTGTAGCAGCTGCTTTTACATCATACTTCATGAGACCATCATCAGTTATCGTTATATTACTGAATACATTAGGATCAGCATCTGTTACATAATAATAGATGTCTTTGCTGGACGGGAAAAAAGGAATAGATGCAGGGGCACTGGTGCTCTTTGCTCTTGGAGACCCGAACTGAGTTTTATATAGTGTATATAAGTCTTTGGTTCTACCCGTTGCGGTAGTGGAAGTATCGAAAGAAACACTTGGCATGTAAAACATTTTTACAGCATTGTTGCTGATGCACAACCAATCTGGGCTGGCTGGCGTTCCTACATTCTGGCTAAGGCATTTTTTATCAGTATCATAGATAAGAAGTGAGCTGGCCGGATTAACTATGGCATTTCTTTGTGCTGTAGTAAGTCTTGGCATCAGCATCCCTTTACTTTGGCTATAAATATCGAGAGCTGCACTCGTGTCTGGGTTGGATGTGTTAATCCCAATTTGTGCATATGATAATGAACTTACTAAAACGATTGGTAGAAATAATTTTTTAATCATGATGTTCTTAATAATTTTTGTATCTGTATGTTTTTTTTGTTTTTTTGCAAGCATTTTTTCAGCCAGATTTTTTCTAAATAAGGAATAAGTATCATAAACAGTTCATTTAAATAATGAATTGTTTTCATAGAATATAGTACGTAGAAACTTTTGGGTTCCTAAAAGCCAATAACAGATATAGCATTATGCCTCATAGTGGACAGTTCTATGCCTTATCTGAAATAATCGAAAAAGTAAATTGAATTATTTAGCTGTATAAGCCCTTAAATAAGTAAGATTCATATTCCCTCGTGTTTTTTGCAAATGTACAAAGAAATATCCAAAAATTGAAATTCATAGAATTAATTCTATGAATTTTTATTAATAATTAATATATTTTGGTTTAAAATTTTATATATTTCACAAGTTAATGAGATTATTTTTAATATATAAATTTTTGTATTATGTTGAGAAATGTTTAAAAAATAGATTTTATGGGGGTGTTAATATTAGGAAATGAAGGAAAATTTCAATTTTTTCACTATAAAGAATTGTAAAAGAGCTTATTCTGAAAAATTTTCCAATGCATTTTTCAGTCGTTCCACAAAATTAATGTGTTTTGTTTTATTACTTTCAAAAATAAAATCTTTCATACTTTTACTTTCATATTTACTGAAATCCCCTACAATGGCCAACCCGATACGGTAGTTGGAAAATTTCTGCAAAATCTCTCCCGCAATTTTTGTTTTTAAATCGAAGAATTCTGGAGTAATATTTTTTTCGTACAGAATAACTTTATCAAATCCCTGATAATAAATATTTCCCATAAGATCAAGCCCGTCCTGAGCAGATCGGATGATGATGTCATCGGAAATAATTTCCGCAATTTTTATAGAATTGATTTCGTGAGATTGGATTAGCATGGTGTTTAGTGGTTATTTAATTTATTTCCTGCCAAAAATAAACCTGTCATTTTCGGATAAATCCTTCAATAATTGGGCGTTAGAAAAATATTGATAGAGTTCCAGCGTTTTGGGACCCAATTTCTGGTTGATTTCTAAGAACAAAAGCCCGTCTTTATTCAAATGTTTTTTAGCATCTTCTGCAATTTTCCTGTAAAAGATCAACGCATCGGAAGTCGGGGAGAAAAGCGCCATTTTAGGTTCAAATTCCTTCACAGAATCAGCAATTTCAATCTCTTCTTCAATTCCGATATAAGGCGGATTTGAAATAATAATATCATAGCTTTCAATCGGCTCAAAATGAAGATAATCGTCATGAATGAAATGTATATTCAACTGATGGAAGTCTGCATTTTTTTTAGCTGTTTCCAGTGCTTTTTCAGAAAAATCTATGGACGAAACTTTCGCTTCCGGAAAATGTTTTTTTAAAACCAAAGGTATCACACCACTTCCGGTTCCTATATCCAAAATCTTTAAACTTTGAATCTTAAACTTTGAATGTTGAATTTCCCGAATGGCAATTTCCAGCAATTCTTCTGTTTCAGGACGGGGAATTAGTACATTTTCATCCACAAAGAATTTCATACCGTAAAATTCAGTTTCCCCAAGAATCTGCTGATAAGGTCTTCCCGTTTTAAGTTCAGAAATTAACTCAGAAAGCTTTTTTTCGTCATCAATCAGAAGTTCCTGCTCAGAAAACCGTCTTTGCTGAAAATGATCAAAACCTACAATCTGATGAATGAAAAGTGACGATAAAAATGCACTTTCCGACTCAGTATAAAGGCCGGAAAGTTCTGTTTTGAAATATTGTTTAAATGCTGAGATTGTCATTTATCTTGTAAAAACCAGTTTTGTATCTGTAGATTTCTCTTCATCAATTCTGTACCCTTCATAGTTGAATGCCTTTACATCTTCCAGCGTTTTGGCATTGGTTTCCGCACAGAATCGTACTACAAGTCCTCTTGCATGCTTGGTGTAGACTACAATAGTTTTCAGTTTTCCATCTTTTAATTCGTAGAAATCGAAATCAATTACTTTGTGATTAAGTTTCTTTCTGTCGATGACTTTCCCATATTCGTTGCTGGCAAGGTGAAGCAGGATTTCTCCTTTTTTCATTTCAGAATTCAGTTGTTCCGTGATTTTTTCTCTCCAGAATTCATATAGGTTTTTGTATTCTTCAAACTGAAAAGGACGTCCCATTTCCAATCTGTAAAGCATTACTTTATCCGAAGGCTTCAGCAGACCATACAATCCGGAAAGCATTCTGTAATTCTTCTGCAGATAATCTACAGCGTTTTTATCCAGCGTCTTGGCATCCAGTCCTCTGTAAACTTCTCCAGCAAATGCAAACATGGCCGGAGCTGATTCTTTTGCCGTAGGTTTAGATTTCCACTTCTGATTTCTTTCCCAGTTTTCATCGGCCAGCTTAGGGGATATTTCCATCAGCTCGGAAAGATATTTTGGTGATTTTTCTTTTAAATACGATTGTATCAATGCTGCTTCTTCAATGAATTTCGGGGTAGAAGATTTCAACAGATCTGTTGAGTTTTCTACATTCATTAATTTGGCAGGTGATGTTATAATTTTCATAATGTTACAATAAAGATAAGTGTTTAATATTCATAAAATTCATAGCCATCAGAGAGATAAAATCAATCATAAAATGACAGATGATCAGGATTTTAATATTTGAATAGCGTTTATAAAATACAGCAAATACAACTCCAATAAAGAAAGGGATAACAACCTGACCTATGGTTCCGTAAGTACTGTGCAAAATTCCGAATAAAACTGCAGAAAAAATTATGCCTAAAGTGGGACTATTGTATAGTTTTTCAATCCTGGGCTGTACATACCCCCGCATCAGAAGTTCTTCAACTGCTCCAGCTGTAAAGCATGTAAAAATAAGTAAAAAATAATTGTTTTTAAAAATAGAAGTAAGGTCGAAAAGCTTGTCACTGATCTTTTCCTGAACCAGAAAATGGATGATTACATTCAACAGCGCTCCGCCGATACTACAGATAAGATAAAGACAGATAACCGCCTTTATATAGAATAATAGGGAATATCTAATATCTTTTTTTAATAGAAAAGATCCTTTTTCGATGATAAAACTGTAGAGAAATACAATGAAAAAGATCCCCCAAATTATACATCTGGTAAGGAGAAAATTAGTTTCCGTAATGCCTCTTACACCCGTTATCATGGTAACAGCAGGGAAAGCATAAAGCATTGCGCCAGCCAAAATAACAAAAGTGAGTAAAATTCCTATAGAATACTTCCCATTAATCCCCATAATCTAATCTGTCAATCGTAAACCTTGGATTTTAAGCCTTAAACCTTGAATTTTTAAACTAGATAGTCCCTTTTCCCTGACGGATAATCTCCGGTTCTCCTGAAGTAAGGTCTACAATAGTGGAAGCCACATTATCTCCATATCCGGAATCAATCACAATATCTACTAAGTGATCATATTTTTCTGCAATTAACTCAGGATCAGTAGAGTATTCAATGATTTCATCATCATCTTTAATGGATGTGGAAGCAATAGGATGTCCCAGTTTTTCTACAATAAGCTGTGGAATCGGGTGGTCAGGAACACGGATACCAATTGTTTTATGACCTTTATAGGCTAAAGGTAAGCTTTTATTCGCTTCAAGAATAAAAGTAAACGGTCCGGGAAGATGACTTTTCAGAAATCTGAAAACTGAGGTGTCGATAGGTCTTGTAAAATCAGAAAGGTGGCTCAGATCATTACAGATAATTGAGAATTTAGACTTCTCCAGCTTCATTTTTTTGAGCTGTGCCAGCTTTTCCATGGCCTTTATGTCAAAAATATTGCAGCCTAACGCATAAATCGTATCCGAAGGATAGATAATCAGCCCGCCATTATTTAGGGTTTTAATAACCTCATTCACAAGATTTTCCTGTGGGTTGTCTGGGTAAATTTTTAATATTTTTGCCATAAAACAAAGATACAAATAATAAAATAGTTTTCATAAAAGTCCTTTATTTAAAAGAAAAATTAGGATTTGTAAAAAATATTCGTACCTTTGCAATCCAATATCGCGGGATGGAGCAGTAGGTAGCTCGTCGGGCTCATAACCCGAAGGTCATCGGTTCGAGTCCGGTTCCCGCTACTAAGCAAGTGTTTTCGGTAAGCACTCTAAAAATACACCGCGGGATGGAGCAGTAGGTAGCTCGTCGGGCTCATAACCCGAAGGTCATCGGTTCGAGTCCGGTTCCCGCTACTAAGTAAGTGCTTTCGGTAGGCACTCTAAAAATACACCGCGGGATGGAGCAGTAGGTAGCTCGTCGGGCTCATAACCCGAAGGTCATCGGTTCGAGTCCGGTTCCCGCTACTAAGTAAGTGCTTTCGGTAGGCACTCTAAAAATACACCGCGGGATGGAGCAGTAGGTAGCTCGTCGGGCTCATAACCCGAAGGTCATCGGTTCGAGTCCGGTTCCCGCTACTAAGCAAGTGCTTTCGGTAAGCACTCTAAAAATACACCGCGGGATGGAGCAGTAGGTAGCTCGTCGGGCTCATAACCCGAAGGTCATCGGTTCGAGTCCGGTTCCCGCTACTAAACGAGAGAAGCAATATGATATTGCTTCTCTTTTTTATTTATGAGCCATTCATTGCGAACAAAGTGAAACAACCTCAGGCTGGAATAACACTAAGACACACGTTTTTATGACTTAATTTATATGGTGGATTAAAAAGAAATCAGATAATGAAAGTATATGGCATGCGTTAGCTTAGAAAGAATCAATGAAGTTGATTCCGTCTTTGCTTCCTTAAAAATTTGATCTAAGTTATTAAACCTTTGAGTTTAACTAATATAAATATTCATTTCTTCCTTCCATTTTTTATAAGCTTCCCTCATGCAATGTCCACAAGGCCGGAACTTATTTTCCAGTGCTTCTTTTTCATCCATGAAGAAAACCCTGTTTTCCTTTTTCATTCTTTTACCTGATCCACAGCTCAATAATCCATAGATTTTTAATTTTTTATTTCCCCCAAAGACAATTTCTTTGCTGTGAATTTTACTTCTCAGATCTTCACCTGATATTTGAGTATGCCGGATCATTGTAATGTATAATGTATGGTTGTTGATACATAGCTAACTTATTGCATCATGGAAGATAATTCCTAAAGCATATCGGCTGCCTTCTTTTACCTCACTTATTCCGTGTTTCATATTCACTCTGTAATATCCTTTAGTTCCTTTTTCAGGCTTAAATTGAGTGGTAAAAATAAGTGCATCTCCTTTTTTAGGTTTTAAAACAATAGCTTTCGACTGTGCTCTGGGAATCTGCTGGGTAAGAACAAATTCTCCTCCTGTAAAATCATGATCGGGCTCACTGAGCATTAGCACCATTTGAATAGGAAAGTACATATCTCCATATAAATCCTGATGCAAAGTATTAAATCCTCCTTCTGCATATTTCAAAATTAAGACTGTAGCTTTTTGCTGCCCGTTAACATGACATTGTTCAAGAAAGTCCTGATGATTCAATGGAAATTGAATGTCAATATGTAAAGCGTTGAACCATGAATTAGCTATAGGAGCCAGATGAGGATATATGTTGGTTCGTAAGGTCTGAATGATTTCAGGCAATGGATAATTAAAATATTTATATTCTCCCAATCCAAAACGATATCTGGCCATGACTACTGCTTTTCTATAGAGAGCGGAATGTTCGTAGTTGGATTTTAATTGTTCACATTCATTATCTGATAACAGATTAGGAATTACAGCATATCCGTTTTTATGCATTGTTTCCGTAACGTGTTGCCAGTCTGTATTTTCTATTTTTTGAATACTGTCTTTCATTGGATTGATTTTATATTGCAAAATTCTGAAGTTGTTCATCATAATAAAATCCGAAACATGCGGAATTCATCTTTTATGGATAAGAATTAAAAGTATTGGACTATCTGTATAATACTAATCTGGATCTCAAAACCAGTCCTGTTTAGGCCTACTTTTGCCGTGTTAATTAAAATACATAACTATGAATTACAGTATTAAAAAAGCAAGTCTTGAAGATCTTGATGAAGCGGCAGAATTATTTAACCTTTACCGTGTTTTTTACAGACAGGAATCAGATGTTGAAAAAGGAAAAGCTTTTCTCAAAGAACGGTTTTTAAACAGCGAATCAGATATTTTTCTTGTGGTGACGGATGACAAAGTAGTAGGATTTGTACAGCTTTATAAGCTCTTTCACTATACCAAATTACAAAAGCAATGGCTGTTAAGCGATTTGTTTGTTCATCCCGGCTACAGAGGAAAAGGGATTTCGGTAGCATTAATAGATCGCAGTAAGCAATGGTGTGAAGAAACAGGAGCATGCGGACTGATGCTGGAAACAGAGAAAACGAATGATATCGGAAATACATTATATCCACGCTGTGGATTTGAGTATGACGGACTGCACAATTACTACTATTGGTGGAGCCAGATATAATTGCCCAGGATAAGAGTTGGAAGATGAAAGATGGATGTTTCTTTTTTTGAAAGTAGTATTAGTTCTACAATTCTGAACGTTTAATTCTACAGGGATTTCCATCTTGCAGAAGTGTATAGCCCTATTTTTGTAAAGCTCTTACAGATCATGGGTAGGACAGTTGATCTGTAGAGTGTATGCAAAAAAATCTCTGTCTAATTTTCTACTTTTTCCCCAAGGGTTTTATGATTAGTACCACAAAACTGCTTTTTCCGACAGAGATTTTTTGCTTTTAAATGAAAAAAGAGAACCGCAAACTGCAGTTCTCTTTTTTTTATCTTTTAATCTGATTCAGTTATTATTGAGCCAGTTGAGCATAAGGCGTAAGCTTGTTGTCATCAGACATTGTTTGTCCTAAAAAGTCTCTTTTCTGATCAGCTTTCATTCTTCCTGCAGCCTCATTGGCATTCAGGTAAGCTTCCCCTAGTTTTGTAGCGATATCAGCAGGCTTAAATTCGAATTTTGTATCTCCTTCAACACCCAGATACCCGTTCTTTCTGGTAAGGTTGGTAATATAATTGTTGTAGTTAATCATTGTACCTCTGAACATGTTGTTATGATATTCCATACATTTCTTAGCTTTTTTGGAAGAATTGTTCAGGATACAGTTTTTCATATTGTTTCTGTATAAATACCATTCAGATTCTAAAATGCCATATTGTTTACCTACTGCTATTTTTCCGTTGTTCACAATATTATTATCCCCCTCCTTGGTAGAAATCGTCTGAAGATGCTGAATTACCAATGGAACGGTAGCTTCTATTTTTGATTTCGTATCTTTTAATATGCTAAGATCGGCAGCAGGAGAACCCTTCTTTTGTGCTGTAGTAACATTGAAAATAAGCAGTAATAGTACAATCAATAAATTATATCTTTTCATGAGAAATTTTTAAAGCACTAAAATAAATATAATTTCCCGGTTAAAACAAATACATTTTAATATTTATTTAATAAATTTTAACAAATTTATAATGTAAAGTATTCATTGTTGTAAAAATGATGCGTTCAGGGTCTTTATTGAAGTGATTTTTGTAATTGGAAAGTGTTAATAAAACTCAATTGATCTGTTTGAATTGCTTTTCTTTGGAAAAAATGTTATTCAGTATTTTAATAAAGGGAGCTTAAAAATGTAATGGTAAATAATAAGATCAAATGAATAAAAAAACACTGCTATCATATTCATAGCAGTGTTTTTTTAGAATTACTTATTTAAAATAATGAGTGATTTTTTCACTTTCAGGAACCACTTTAGAATCAAAATACTCTAATAATTTTCCTTCGGGGCTGATCAGGAATTTGTTGAAATTCCAGCTTATTTTCGCATCCATTACTCCGTTTTGGGATTTGTGGGTAAGAAAATCAAATACAGGAGTAATTTTTGAGCCTTTTACATCTACAGCAGTGGTAAGAGGAAAGGTTACACCATAATTCTTTTCGCAGAAAGATTTGATTTCCACATTATCATGAAACTCCTGATCTGCAAAATTGTCAGATGGGAAACCCACAACAACCAGTTTATCACCGTAATCTTTGTAAAGCTGCTCCAATCCTTTGTATTGAGGCGTATACCCGCACTTGGAGGCAGTGTTTACAATAAGGATGTATTTCCCTTTGTAATCAGAAAAATCAATTTTTCCGCCGTCTATGGATTCAATCTTAAAATCATAAATTGATTTTGCAGGTTTCGGACCTGTAGAATCGTCTGATTTAATAAATGATGAAAGGCTTACAATCCCAATAAGCACCATTCCGATAAAAAGTATTTTTTTCATTTAAAAAAGATTTTACTATTAATTTATATGTTGAATTATTTATTTAATGGAATAAGCATTTGATCTGCTGTTCCTATTTTACCTTCTTCATCTTTAAAGATCTTTCCTTCATTTTCAATCTTTTTAAGCACTCTGCTCACCACTTCTCTTGAGGTTCCCAGGCTTCCTGCTATTTCTCTATGCTTGATTTTTACAGTTTGATTTCCCGCTAAAATCACTTTTCGTTTAATATAGTTCAGAACCCTGGTATCCAGATGATGGAACATGGCTTCATTAATCATATCCATTACCGCTGAAAATCTTCTTTCATATTCATGAAAAAATATTTTGTTAATGGCGGGAAATGCTGTCAGCCACCTGCTCATAACTGTCAGCGGAACCAAAAGTACCTCGGAATCTTCTTCCGTCATGGCATATACCTTACTGATATTATTATTAAAAATTGACGAAAAAGTCATCAGACAGTTTTCTTCATTACCAATATAATAGTATACAAGTTCGCGGCCATCATTGAGAGAATAGACTTTAATGGCGCCTTTTATTAAAAACAAAACATATTTGACGCGGTCACCTTCGCGTATAATTTCCTTTCGTGCCTCTATTTTTTCGTAGATGCCATGGGTCTTTAGCTCTTCCAGAAAATCCTCGCCAAGAAAACCAAATTTACGGCGAATAAATCCGTCTGCAATATTATTTTTTTGATCCATATTCAATTGTTCCTATTTTCAGTAGTTGCTGAGTTTTATTTTTCTATTTCTGATTTCCGGAAACTACTTCTGGTAAGGCAAAATAGTAGCTTTCTCCAATGATAACCGGAGATTTATTTGTTGTATATTTCGTTTTTTAATTGATCATTTACCGTTCTTCAAGCCATTGAAGAAAGCGGGAAGCCTTGTCTTTGGTAACCAGTGGTTTTTCCGGAGTTGTAATTTTTAGGCTGACAAGAAGTTTTCGGGAGAAATAATGTTCCACTTCTACAATTGCAGTGAAGTTGATCAGATATTGTCTATTAATTCTAAAAAACTGAGATCCCGAAACCAGCTGCCCAATCTCATCCAATGACTGCGGAATAGAATATTCTTTCTGATCGAAGGTAACGAGTACTGTGCTTCCAAACTGGCTGTAAAAGCAGGCAATTCTGTCGACAGGAATATTATTGTATTTATGGTTGGAAAAGACCAGAAAATTAGTTTTTCCTCTTCCGGTTGTCAGATTATTCAGGATATCTTCAAGCTTTCTGTCGGGGGAGTTCTGAAAGAAGTTTTTAAGGTTGTTGATTTTTTCAAAAGCCGACTGAATATCTTTTTTCTCAAAAGGTTTTAAAATATAATCTACTCCGTTACTTTTAAAGGCTTCAACAGCATATTCATCAAAGGCCGTACAGAAAATGACAGGAACATTTATTTTGACCTGGCTGAATATCTCAAAACAGTTTCCGTCTGCCAGCTGAATATCCATAAATATCACATCAGGAATCTCAGCGCCGGAAAGATATTCAACAGCCATAGCAACACTTTCAATATACTGTACTATGGTAGATTCCGGTTGTACCGCAACAATCATCCGCCCCAATGCCTTGGCGGTTTTTATCTCATCTTCTATTACTAAAACTTTCATCTACTATGGGTAATTTGACGGTGAAATTTTGCTCATTTTGCAGTATGGCCGGCTCTTTTTCAGCAAAGTGCTTATAACGTTCTCTGATGTTTTCAATACCTATCCCGGCAGATTCCTGTGGAATATTCTTGGGTTGGAAATTGTTTTCAATAATAATATATTCATGATCACTGTATAATTTGATGATTAAAGGATTAGCCAATGATACAATATTATGTTTTATACAGTTTTCACACAATAGCTGCAGCGTAAATGGAGGAATATAAGAATTTAAGAGCTCTTCAGGAATATCTATTTTAAATTCTATACCATCTTCAAATCTTGAGGTCAGAAGAAAAACATAGGCATCCAGTATTGTAAGTTCCTTTTTTAAGGGAATAAGATCCATTTTTCTGTTGTCTAAAGTAAAACGGTAGAAATCTGCCAGCCTCACCACAAAATCCCCGGAATTTTCATCTTTTATATCAATCATAGATTTCAGCGTATTGAGACTGTTGAACAAAAAATGAGGATTAATCTGCTGTTTCAGCAGTTCGTATTGTGCATTGAGATTGTCTGTTCTGATTTGTTCAAGTTCAAATTTAATCTGCTGAGAATTATAAGTCTGATACAAAAGATACAGGAACATATAAATCGTGAGATTGATCAGTATTCCACGGAATTCATACATCAGTACCATAGTATTAAACCCATATTTCGGAAACAGAATATGATGAATAAGAACCAGGGCAGCCATCACTACCACTCCAATTGATAAGCTGATTGCCAGTTTTTTATTAAAAAATCTTGTAGATATATTCTGAATAGAAAACTTCGGCAGACTGTAAATATTAAAATACCATACAAACAGCGAGAATAAAAAGGAGATGGAAAAATCTATTGTGAGCTCTCCCAATGTAATATGCATACGGAGTATTTTTGGCACTGAAGCCAGAATCCCCATAAAAAGAGCGCTAAAGAGAATGATTCTCGGATCAATCCTGAATACCTTTCTTCCGTTGGTGTTTATATATTTTGCATAGATCATAAATAAAAATCAGGCAGTTAAGCAATAACAAAGATACAAAAGCTAAATAACGGTACGGCAGCACGACCGCTATTTAGCATTTAGATTTCTATAAAAACACAAAATTAAGGCATAGCTGCTGCCATATTTTTCACAGGTACAGGCCAGATCCCGCCCGGAGCAGGAAATGAAACCCCTTTATTAGATCCCATCACCATATTATCCTGACCAAAACGGTAAAGCGGCCATCCTTTATACGTAAGCTGTTTTCTTCCAAATACGGTAATAGACCCGAAAAGTGCTTTATCTAATCCGGAAGGAACTACAATTTTATCCGTTTCATAAATTGGCCACACTCCATTATTTGAGAAGTCAGAAGCAGTGAAATTATTCTTATTTTGCTTATCATTCTTAAAGGTGTACAGGGTTACTCCTTTCGCATCTGTAAAATACAATGTCTTTCCTGTACCTTCCGTATAAGTGGAAGTGTAGTTTTTTCCGTCATGTCCTACAAATTGTGCATTAGTAAGCATAATGGTGTAATCAGGTTTTGCTACAAACCATACACCTCCGATATTTTCTCCACCGGTTTTCCCCGCATCTTCTTTTACGTTGGTTCCGTTCACTAAAGGTGCATAGTAATAAAGAGGTCTTCCTTTGTAAGTAACCTGCTTTTTCCCCGAACCTGTTGTTATCGTAGTAAAATCCGAAAGCTCTAATCCTGAGCCCAGTTTTTCCGCAGAAAGGTTGTCTACATTGAAGACAGGCCATACCGGTTCGCATCCGCCGGTACAATTGTTGGTAGCGGTGGCATCGTTTGCAAAATAATAAAGAGTATGCCCCTCTTTATCGGTCAGAACACTGCCAAGGCTGGCATCATTTCTCAATTGTACTTCTTTAACGGCAGGATCAGATGACTCGTCCTGATTATCCTTTGAACAGGCAACAGAAGTGAAAAGCAGTAATGCAGCTGAAATACATCCTGTGACCAGGCTTGAACTGAATGTAAATTTTTCCATTTTTAATAGTTTTAATGAATATTATTTTTTAATGTTTTGATTTCAAATTTCTTTGCTAAGGCATTATTGAAGGCTTCATACCCAGAATTGTACGGATTCTGTCTGTTCCGTCTGCATTAACTTTTTTAAGTTCTTTTCCTTCATATTTTTGATACACAATACCTGAATTTTGCGAGAATGGCTGCCGGCTTTTAATAATTTCTACTGACAATAAATTATCGGGAATTTTGGCTCCGTACCAGTAGGGATCTTCCTTCTGTGACCAGGTAACCAGTGCCAATATTTTTTCTTGACTTTCTACCTTTCCAGCACTATTCTTGAAATCATCAATTGCTGAATCAGTTCCGTAAAGCGTCATCATGGTCTGTTTTTTATGGTTGATTGAAGAGGTTACCACCTTTAAGTTCATGGCATTAAAATCAAAGCTTTCAGGAAGGGAAGCGTTTTGATTCACAGGCTCGTATTGTTTTTTGGAATTGCAGCTCACAACAAATACGCATATTATTAAATAAACAATCAGATTCTTCATAGCTTAATGGTTAATAGGAGAGGTAAATACAAAGTCATTGTCTTTCATAGGGCGGTGGCAGCTGATGCATTCGTTGGCAAAGTCTGCTGTTTTTCCATAGGGTTCCAGTTTAGGAGATAAAAATCTTGCCCATCCCCATCCTTTTGTAGAGGCGAATTTTTTAGAATCCTTAATCATATATTCCACTTGCTTGAAGGCTCCGGTAGTGACATTTCCGTCACTGTCAATAATTTGGTCCCAGGCTACTTTTGCCAATATGGTTCCGTCTGGCCATGGGTTGGTTTTATGTTCTTTTGCCGCCTTTACAGCAATATCATTCCCGAATATGATACGCATTGTCCCATTATCAAATCTCTCTGTAGAACTTATCGGCTTCCAGTTTTTATAATCAGGAATATAGCTGATTCCGTTCAGCGCAGTGGGAAACAATGATTTAGATGTTTCTGTATAAGTTGTATTAAGTTGCTTAAGTTGTTTGTTATAAGCAGAAACCTTTGCTGTATCCATTTTTTGTTTAGGGGCAAGAGAAGTCACATAATTTTTCAGAATGCGGATATCATTTTCAGAAAGTTTAGCTTCAGGATGCAGTAATTCATAGCTTTTTAGAGGCATTGCTTTCAGATTAATCTGGTTAAAAGCTTCCCAAAGTTTTGCATTTTGTGCTGGGGGAGCCAGTTTATCCCATTCAGAGAAATTCAGTCCCTCTTTTCCTTTTTTAATATGATCTGCTACCAGCCAGTATGCCGGAGCAATCTGATCAAACCACTTCAGATCGGTCTGATTAGAATGGCAGTCGAAACATGATCGCTGCAGTATTGCCCTTACATCACTGGGAACATGAATCTCACCAGTTATAGGCTTTTGCACAATTTCAGGTCTGTAAAACTGGATTCCAATAAAAACTGCAAGCACAAGAATCAGGATATTTTTTGTATTAAGTTTTTTCAAAAAACGATTCATATCTCTTTGTTTTTATTCAAATTTCAGGAGTTTTTGATGTATGTTTTTCTAAAAATTTGATCAATAGGACAAATTTTACTTTGAATCTGACATTTGTGATTATGAATTTTTTTAGTCTTTTTTCTTTGATCCGCATTTATCCTTCAAGGTTCTAAACATTGACAAGAATTTTTTCAGATTGATTAAAGACCAAAAATAAGTAGGTACTTTTAGTGCAAAATAATAACCCCAGTGAATGATTTTATGTAAAATAGACACTCAATAATTCCATTCATTAAAAATTTAATAAATTTTAACTATTTTTATGTTGTTGATTATCAATACATTGTGTTTTTAAACGTTTTATCACTAAAAAAATAGTTGTTTGATTCATTTTTATTTCTACATTTGTATAACTAATTTATTAGTGATATGAATTGGATGATTGTATATCACTTTAATTGATAAATGAACAGGATATGAAAATTCAGACTCTAACAAAAGCAGAAGAACAGGTAATGCAGTATTTGTGGAAATTAGAAAAAGGCTTCCTAAAGGATGTGCTTGATCTTTTCCCGGAACCTAAACCACATACCAATACAGTTTCTACCATTTTAAAAGTATTGAAGGATAAAGAATTTGTAGACTATCTTGTACACGGAAGACAGCATGAGTATTTTCCGCTGGTTTCAAAAGAACAGTACTCCGGGAAAACCATGAAGAGCCTTGTGAAAAACTATTTTAAAGGTTCTTATAAAAGTGCCGTTTCATTTCTGGTAGAAAAAAATGAAATGACGGTAGAAGATCTTGAGATGCTATTGGATGAACTCAAAAAGAAAGACTAAGACCTATGGAAGCAATACTTTTATACTTTGGGAAAGTTATTTTATGTTCGGGTGTAACATTTTTGTACTACCAGTTGTCTTTAAAGGACAAGACATTCCATCATTATAACAGATTTTATCTGTTGGCCGCCATTGTGATCTCACTTTTGCTGCCACTCATCAGAGTAGACGATTTTACGATAGAGGTAAATAATGATATGTATATGCTTCTTGATAAGATTCAGAATTTTAACACAGAAAAAAACATAGACAATGGTAACCTTTATTTTAACATTATTTTTTCAGCTCTGGGACTGGTTTCTTTCTATTTTTTAGGAAAGCTGCTGTATGGGGTTTTCAAAATCCAGCAGTTTAAAAACCAATTTCAGAAAGAAAGTTTTGACGGGATCAACTTTTACCGTACAGACCTTACCGAAGCTCCATTTTCCTACTTTAAAAACCTGTTCTGGAAGAATACAATCACCCTGCATTCTGATATCGGAAAACAGATTTTAAAGCATGAAATGGTACATATTGAACAGAAACACTCTTTTGATAAAATCTTTATCGAGATTATTACCTCTATTTTCTGGTTCAACCCGTTTTTTCATCTCATTAAAAGAGAAATTAATTTAATCCACGAATATCTGGCTGATAAAAAAGCCGTAAAACAATCGGACACCAAAGCATTTGCGCAGATGCTTTTAGCAAGCCACTTTTCCGGAACACAGTTGCCTGTTACCAGTCCGTTTCTAAGTTCAAACCTTAAAAAAAGACTTAAGATGTTACAAAAACCAAAAACCAAATTCGGATATGCGCGAAGAATTTTTGCATTGCCGGTAGTATTCTCTATAGCTTTTGCTTATCTGGTAAATGCTAAAAATAGAGAAATTGAAGAAACCAATCTTTCTATAACAAAAGCAGTTTCAGAAATCAAGAAAGATACAATAAGACCTGAAAAATCTGGTCAGGAAAAAATTGCAGAGCTGAAAACCGTATCACCTGAAGACCATACAAAAATTGCAGGTCTTGAAAAGAAGATAAAAGAAAAAGAGAAAGAGCTGAAAGGTTTGGATCCTGAAAGTGATCTTTTCAGTGATAAAATAGAAGAAATAAGCAATCTGGCATCAGAAATAGGAGAGATTGCCTCAAAAGTTGAAGTTGATCAGTATTTCAATTCTGCAGAATGGAAAAATCAGATGAAGGAGCTCGAAAATATGGAACCTCTTAGCAAAAAAGAGCTTCGTAAAATAGAAAGAGCAGCAAAAAAAGCGGGAAAAGAAGCCGCAAAAGTAGCAAAGCAGTTTGTTCCTCCGACACCTCCAACGCCGCCAACACCTCCTTCTGAGCCTAAAGGATATAAAGTTTATTTTAAAAATAATAATACAGTTTATTATAAAGATCTCAGCTCCAAAGAAAAAGAGGAGGTTCGAAAAGCCATGGCAGAAGCTAAAAAAGCTATGGCCGAAGCAACCAAAGCCAGAACAGAGGGAGACAAGGCACGAATGGAAGGTGACAGAGCCAGAGCTGAAGGAGAGAGAATAAGAGTAGAAGGTGAAAGAATCAGGATTGATGGGGACAAAATCCGAAGAGACGTTGAAAAAGCCCGTGCAGAAGCCGAAAAAAGATCAGCCAGCTTCAGAGATGGTACCTTTATTAAAGTAACCAGCGGTTCACCTGGAGTTATCGTAATGAATGCAGATTTTATCAAAAAAGACGGTAACGGAAACATTGCAATGAATGGGGTGAAGAAGTTTAAAATATCCGGTACTGATGACGTAAATTATAAATATTACATTGACGGAAGAGAAGTTTCTCAGAATGATGTGAACTCATTAGATACAAAGAATATCTCGAGAGTAAATGTCAATACTCAGAAGAATGGAGATCTTAAGCAAGGGGAAGTGAGAATCGAGACAAAGAAATAAAGTTTTATCAGGCTTTGCCAATCTGAAATTGACAAAGCCTTTTTAATACCATTTAAAATAACTATGGGAAAAAAATATTTGATTTTATTAGCATTTTTAGGAGTGTTTGCCAACGCACAGGTTAACAGATTCTTTTACGATTATAAATACATCTCTGATTCTACCAATAAAGCAGATGTGAAAAGTGATGTTATGTTTCTGGACATTGATAAAAACGGATCAAAATATTATAGCCGTGAAAAGTTTGTAGCAGATTCAACAACAAAAGCTGATATTGCCAAGCAGATGAAGGGAGGATTTGGAGGCAGTATTAATATCAAAAGAAACATAAAGCCCGGTACAATTTCCTCAACGGTTATAAAAAAGTATCCGGATTACAGTGTTTCATTCTCAGAAAACATTGGAAATACCAGTTATAAAATGCCGGAAGATCAAAAGCCTGAATGGAAAATTCTTCCCGAAAAGCAGAAAATAGGGGAGTATAATACCCAGAAAGCAACCATCAATTATGGAGGAAGAAGTTGGATAGCGTGGTTTTCTACAGATATTCCTTTCCAGGATGGTCCTTATAAATTCTATGGATTGCCAGGGCTTATTGTTAAAATTGAGGATAAAACAGGCTCTCATATAATGACCCTGATCGGTAACAAGAAAACAGAAGCTGCTTCACAGGAAGATATTCAGATACCCGGCCTTACTACCATAGGTTTTGGAGGTAAAGAAATAGAGATAAGCAAAAAGCAGTTTAAAAAAGCATGGAAAGATTATCTGCTGGATCCTACAAAGGATATGAAGCAGACCATGAGTACTCTTCCTGCGGGAGCTGTAGTGCAAATGAAAAATCAGGATGGAAAAAGTATTGATGTAAATGAAATGTATCGAAACATTGAAAAAAGAGCAAAAGAAGATCAATTAAAAAACAACAATAAAATAGAACCGGATCTGTTCAAGTAAAATTATATATTTTCTAATATCAGCGGGATGGCAAGAGTGTCATCCTGTTTTGTTTTTTACATCAGAAAAATGATTCATTTTTCATCCGGAAACAATATGTTTTTTTGCCAGTTTTTATGTTTCTTATTGAAGAAAGGCTCGGATTATAAAATCCAAGCCTTAATTAATTATTTGGTAAGAGTGGCCTTTTTAATTGGCTCTTCCGATCACTACCCAGTTTGTGCCGTCACTTTGTAGTGTAATTCCCCTGTTTCCGACAGTATTATCCAATACCCAGCTGCTGCTGGTACTTCCCAGGTAGGAGATGTTTCCTGTAATGGTAATTGCGGAAGAAGTTCCTAAATAAATATGATAGATACGCCCTTTAGAGTCCGAAGCCGTAGGCAGCCCAATTCCTCCCGTAACGATAACGGTATTGTTCGTTGCATCCAATATCCCCGATGATTTTGTGGTAATGGAGGCTCCAAATGAACCTGAAACCTGTAATGTGCTGGCAGGTGAAGAATTACCAATCCCAATATAGCCTTCAGGCGTTGTAATACTACCTGACAGCCCCGTGCCAAAAATCATATTTCCGATATTCATTTGATTAGAAGCGTTTGCGGATACAAAATCGGTGGCGTTGCCAATCGCAATATTATTATTTCCTGTAGTAAGGTTGCCTCCGGCTAAATTTCCTATAGCTGTATTTCGACTGCCAGTTGTGTTACTGAAGAGAGCCTGTGAACCGATCCCGGAATTATTAGATCCTGTGTTATTGCTTTGTAGAGCCTGGTACCCGCTTGCTGTATTATTATTTCCGGAATTATTTCCCTGCAATGCCTGATATCCACTGGCATTATTAAAGTTTCCGGACACATTGCTCTGCATGGTCTGATATCCATTGGCGGTATTAGACATTCCTATGGTGTTACTTTGCAGCGTTTGCAATCCATTAGCTGTATTGTTGGAACCAATGGTGTTGCTTTGTAATGCCTGAACTCCACTGGCTGTATTATTGATACCCTGTGTATTGGTTCTGAGAGAAGACTCTCCAATAGAAGTATTGGATGATCCTGAAGTATTACTGAACAGGCTGAATGAGCCAATAGACGTATTGGAACCCCCTGTTGCAGTTGAATTAAAAGAATTAACCCCTAATGCTGTATTGGCAATACTCAATAATCCGGCTTGGGTATTATTTCTCTTAAAAAGTAGATCTGTATTATCTGTAGTTCCTAAAAAATTAATTCCCGCTGTTGTATTTGAATTTCCATAAAGTGACCAGCTGGCTGTTTTTCCGGAAGTCCCGTTTGATGCTACCCACTGAGTTCCATCGAAGTAGAAATACCCTGTAGAAGTTACATTTTTAGTTTGACCCTGTGGTGCAGAATCAACATCTGTAACGTATACTAAAGCTCCAGTCTGGGTTCCTGTGTAAGTTTTGGCACGTAGCTCATCTCCAGTCAGTCTGGGAGCAATGATCCCGTCTAAAGTGGTAGTTACACCAGGAGTTCCTACTACATCTAATGTTGCTTGTGGAGTAAGGGTATTAATACCCACCTGACCTTCAATGGCAATACTTAAAAGTACCGCAAGAGGTAATAATTTTTTTTTCATCTTAAAGTTATTTGTAATTTTATAATTAGAATATGGTATAAATGGCATTGTTCCAGAGATAGACCTCAGGATTAGTGAAAAATGGCATACGGTAAGTTACTGTTTGCCTGCTCTTTATACTCTATATGATAATTTGTTGATGTTAGTGAATTTCATATTTGGTGTTTTTTAGGGAACGTATTTTTAAATCAAATAGCCTAAAACTAGCCTGTTTGAAATATTTATATTAAAATTTGTGTTTTTCAATTTGTAAAATGCTTAAGCAAAGAAATGTCTTTTTTGTGCAAAAACGAATATAATGCATGTCGATATTTTTCGATAGGACGATCCGGAGATCATGGGTGTGATTTAAAAAATAAATGAAAAAAAAGCCCCTTAATTCTGATTGAATGTAAATGAGGGATGCCTCATTAATTTTATGCTATATGATATAAAATTTGCAAAATTTTTGTGAAAACGCAAATTTTGAATAATTTGAAGTGGATATTCAATTTTTTACTTTCACAGACTTTACAGGATTACCATGAAAATAGATCTGCGAGATGAATATTATCCAGAGGATAGTAGAGCCATCTCCTATAAATAATAGGATACTGAAATGTCCTATTTCAAAATCTTATCCCAAAGGTCCCTGTGGAACTTTATCATATTGCTGTAGACACTCGGATTTTCTCCCATCCTGATAATGATAAGATTCTTGCTGGGAATTATATCCAGAATTTGTCCGTTTTTTCCCAGTGCACAAAACATATCCTTAGGAGCATCAGGAACCAGCGATTGGCGGAAAGACTGTTCAAATCCGGGAACTCTTATACTGCCTTTCCCATTAAGCCACCATAAATAACCGTAAGAAGGATTGACTTCCTGAGAAGTGTCTGTCATCTGCTGAAAATAACTATCATATAGATAATATGCTTTATCATTCAGTTTTCCTTTATTCAAAACCAGCTTTCCGAATTGCAGAAAACTCTTTGCGCTGCTGGAAAATACAAGACCGTTTTCATAAGGAATCCATTTTCCGGAAATACCGGAACCTGAAAGCTTTTCAGAAGTATACTGGTCAATGCTTTTATGGCTTGCTTTTTCAATGACTTTGGCCAGCTGAGAATAGGCTGAGGTATCATAATACCAGAAGCTCCCTGCCGGATTTTTCATAGCAAAACAGTTTCCGTAATTGCAGGTTTGATCTTGAGAATAATCAAGTCCGGAAGTCATGGTCAGAAGATTTTTGATAGTAATTTTATCTTCAGAATTTTTATCCATTCCAGTCCATTTTCCCAGATACTTTGAGACAGAATCATTGATGTTTAATAAATTCTCCTGTTGGGCAATTCCGATAAGAACAGCTGTCAGTGATTTCCCTGCAGAAGCCCAATACCAATTGGAGTTTTCATCAAAAGGCTCTTTGTCTATAATCTTAGTTCCAAAATATTTTTCATTAATTATTCTTCCATTCTGAAAAATGATAAAAGCCCGGCTCTTGTTTTCAAGATTAAATTGATTAAGCTGCTCCAGTTTTTCTTTTAAAAAAGTAATGTTTTGAGATAACCCGAAAACAAAAGAAAATAATGCCAATAGAAGAATAATTTTTTTCATGGCTCTTTTTTGTTTTGATTCGGATCCTGGGGATTAGTTAAATCTGAAAACAATTCCATATTGATACCAAAAAAGAATCCCGAAACATTGTTCCGGGATTTTTATATCTGAATAAAAATCAGTGATTATGCTAATTTCTGAGAATCTGCAATAAACTGAGCCAGTCCGCTGTCTGTTAATGGGTGCTTCAATAAGCTCAAGATCGGAGGAAGTGGAGAGGTAATCACATCTGCTCCAATTTTAGCACAGTCGATAATGTGCATTGAGTGACGGATAGAAGCCGCTAAGATTTCAGTTTCGTACATATAGTTATCGAAAATCAATCTGATTTCCTGAATAAGGTTCAGACCGTCTGTAGAAATATCATCTAATCTTCCTAAGAATGGAGAAACGTAGTTGGCTCCTGCTTTAGCTGCTAAAAGAGCCTGTCCCGGAGAGAAAATCAATGTACAGTTCGTTTTGATTCCTTTATCAGAAAAATATTTTAAAGCTTTGATACCGTCTTTGATCATTGGGATCTTTACAACGATATTTGGGTGAATAGCAGCCAATTCGTCTCCTTCCTTAATCATTTCTTCATACGTAGTAGAAAGAACTTCCGCAGAAATATCTCCGTCTACAAGTTCGCAGATCGTTTTGTAGTGGTTTCTGATGGCTTCAGCTCCCTGAATACCTTCCTTAGCCATTAATGAAGGATTGGTAGTTACACCATCCAAAATTCCAAGATCTCTGGCTTCCTTGATTTGCTCTAAATTAGCTGTGTCAATAAAAAATTTCATTTTGATAAATAGATTTATTGTTACAAAGATAGGGAATTAATTGGGTTCTGAGATATGAATTTTGAGTTACGGAGTTCGGTTTTTTGGGTATATGTGTTATAGAGTTTGCAGGTGAGAGAGTTTGAGAGTGGGAGGATGATAGTGAGGAAAAAAATAATTTTGTATTCATCTTAAATCAAATAGTTATTTTTGCTTCTAGCTTCTAGCTTCTAGCTTCTAGCTTCTAGCTTCTAGCTTCTAGCTTCTAGCTTCTAGCTTCCAGCCTTTAAATTTATATCCATGAAAGACAATAGTTTCACAGCCACGTTGGAAATCATAGGAATCAATCCTTTTGTTTTTATTCCGGAAGAGATTCTGGAAGAGATTTTTAATGAATCAGGGAGAAATAAAAGCCCGATTGCTGTAAAAGGAACGGTGAACGGAAAAGAATTTAAACAGAACCTGATGAAATATCTCGGCGAATGGAGGCTGTATATCAATCTGACAATGTTGAAAAATTCACCAAAGAGAATCGGAGAAACGATTGAAGTGATGCTGGAATATGATGGTTCGGACAGAAGTCTTTCCATTCATCCCCAATTAGAAAAAGCCATCAAAGAAAGTGCTTTGGCTACAGAGAATTTCGAAAACCTGATTCCCTCAAGAAGAAATGAGCTGATCCGGTATATTAATAACCTGAAAACAGAATCCGGTATTGAGCGGAATATTGAGAAAATCATCCGCCACTTACATGGAGAAACAGATTTTTATGGGAAAAAGATTGAGTAGTGAAACTCATTATTCATCATTTATAATTACATAAAAAGACCGAAAATTTTTCCGGTCTTTTTTATTTACTAAGAATTTAATGCTTTACTAAGCTTTACAGCATCCTGGTTGGAAGGATCATACTGTATAGACTTGGCAATGTGCTCTTTTGCTTTATTAGGATCAGTTTGCTGTTCTGTAAAGGCAAGGTAGAAATAAGCATATGCCAGATTCTTCTTGTTTTGCTCTACTTCTTCAGGTTTTACTGTTGCAATATACTTTTCGTAAGCAATTTTTGCGTTGGCATCATCTTTTGCAGACTGGTAGGCATAAGCCTGGCTGTAATAAGACGGTGCCCAGTCTGGTAATAAAACAGATATTTTCTTCCAGGTATCAATGGCATTAGGCCAGTCTGAGGCTTCCTGATAAGCATTAGCCAATTTTGCTAATGATTCTGCATCCTTAGGATTGGCTTCAATCTGTTTCTTAAGAGCCTCAATGGTTGGATTAGTTGTTTGACTCGTTGCTGCTGCTGTTTCCGGCTGAGTGCTTTGCGCGTTTACAAAACTCATACTTCCCGCTAGTATTAAACCTAAAAATAGACTTCTACTATTAATTTTACTCATTTTCATAATCTTATATTTTAAATTCATTATCTAAAATTCAAGAATAATTCCACAAAACTATAAATTTTAGAGGCTTTAAGGTTTTTTAGAAAATATTAACGGGAAACAGTATTTTTTTAGATTAATTTTTGATTCGTTGATCTTTGAGGTTATCTTTGTGATTCATTTTTAATAATACACATAATTTAGTGGTATGAATATCATATTAGCTTCAACATCCACGCTTTTTGGTGGAGAATATCTGGAATACTTAAGAGAAGAATTAATTCAATTATATAAAGGAATTGACGAAATTGTGTTTATCCCTTTCGCAAGACCGGGCGGAATTTCTCATGATGACTATACCGCAAAAGCGCGTTCTTTCTTTGAAGCCATTAATATTAAAGTAAAAGGACTTCATGAATTTGAAGATAAAAAAGAAGCCATTCATCAGGCAAAAGGTTTCTTTACCGGAGGCGGAAACACTTTTTTATTGGTTAAAACATTACACGAAGAAGGTTTGATGTCTGTCTTAAAAGAAAATGTATCTGGAGGGAAAGCCTATCTTGGATGCAGTGCCGGAAGCAATATCGGAGGTCAGAATATGAAAACCACCAATGATATGCCGATTGTATATCCGCCAAGTTTCGACTGTATGGGATTGGTTCCTTTTAATATCAACCCACATTACCTGGATCCGAATCCGGATTTGAAGCATAACGGGGAAACCAGAGAAACCCGTATCAAAGAATTCCTTACCCAAAATGATATTAAAGTAGTTGGCCTTAGAGAAGGAAACTGGATCAGAAGAACCGGAGATTCAATAACAGTTGAAGGAAGTGAACTGACCAGGATTTTTGAAAAAGGGAAAGAGCCTTATGAAATAGAAGCAGGAAGCACGCTTTAATGAATACAGAAGAAATTAACCTTTTTGTAGAACGTAATCTGACCAATTTTTCAGTGAACAGTACCGGATGGAATGATCTGATTCGGAAATTACTGTTTGAATTTGCCATTGCAGGCTGGAATTTGGAACATCCCGTTTTTGGAAAAGAAAAGTTTGGTGAATTGAGATGCTACACCTATTCGGAGGATGAAGCACTCAATATCAGGCTTAAAAATATCAAAGACAAATATTCACAGTTATCTGTAAAAACATGTGAAATCTGTGGCAGTGAAGGAAAAATGAGAACTATAGGCTCATGGCAGACCACATTATGCCTGAACCATTTTCTGGAACAGCAGCCTGTTATTGAAATTGATGATCAACAGAATGTTAAGCTCAATAATAAGACCGTCCTGAATATTAAAAATGTGGTGAAAGCTGAGGTGGAATATGATCTTCAGAAGTTGTGTCTTTACACAGGAAAGAATGATTGGGAAGGAAAGAAATATTTTTCGTGGCAGGAGCCCAATTACTATCTGCTTTTAAAAACAATTCCATTATCACTGTTTCCGAAAGACACACAGCTGGAAATTTATATGTTGTTTCAAAGCTTGAATGACTGTGAAATCTGTGGTCATAAAGCGGTATACCAAAGAAGCTGTCTGCGCTGTCATCAGGAACCCTGGAATAATTCAGCCTATCTTATTGAAGATTACGGAGAAAAATCAAATTACATCAAAGAATGCCAGATGGATATTTTTTTAGATGAAGATGATTATGAGAAATATTTTATAGCAGACCGCTCTTTTGAAAAGATCCCTGATCATAAGATTCTTTTCAGTCCCGATGATCTCAGAGAGTATGAAAAGCTTTTATTTTAACTATATTTGATTAGAATTTAAATAAATGAAATAGATTCAGATACCAGCCAAACCTGTATTTGAAACTTGTGCATTTAGCCTCAAACAACAATGCAATGAAAAAAACACTTGCTGTTCTTGCGTTTTCTGTACAAATGGTAACAGCGCAGAATATGGCCCAAAAACTGGATAAAGCTACAAAAGATCTTATGGATTCTTCGGGAGCCATTTCTTCCGGATTATCTTTTTATGTTTCGGATGAAAACGGCAACTTTATCTATGAATATCAGGGGAACAAGGGGCTTTCCACTGCTTCTACACAGAAAATTTTTACTGCTGGTGCCGCATTGGAAACCTTAGGGAAAAATTACACTTTTACAACCACTTCAAGTTATTCCGGGAATATATCCGGAGGAACGCTGAACGGAAATCTTTTTATAAGTTCTAACGGAGATCCTACTTTGGGAAGCTGGAGATATGATGCTTATAAACCTGAAAATTTTAAAAAGAAGCTGATTGATGCGATTAAAAGTTCAGGAATAACTAAAATATCCGGTGATCTGGTGATTGATGATTCTTATTTTGATCATCAAACGATTCCTGGAGGATGGCCGTGGGATGATCTTGGAAATTATTACGGAGCCGGAGTTTGGGGAATCAACTGGAAAGAAAATCAATTTGACATCAATATCAACGGAACAGATTTTAAGAGTTTTTCTTATCCCTTGGAAGGAGTAAAATGGCTGAATGATCTGAAAACCGGTGGCAGTTCTGACCAAAGTCTTATTTTCACAGCACCTCATTCTGATGTAGCATTAATTAACGGAATGCTTCCGGCAGGAAAAACGGTAACTGTTTCAGGATCTACTCCTAATCCACCACTACAGCTGGCAGCAGAAGTAAAACAATGGCTGAAAGAATCTGGAATTGAACTTTCAGGAAAAGCAGTAACAAATTCACAGCTTGAAATAGAAGGAAAACAAGCGTTGGAGGCTCCTAAAAATAATATTATTCTCACTTATCAGTCGCCAACTCTGGATAAAATTATCTATTGGTTTCTGAGAAAAAGTGTCAATCTGTATGGGGAGACCTTAATTAAAACCTTGGGGAAAGAGAAAAAAGGAAATCCAAGTTTCAAAAGTGGAGTCGCTTACCTGAAAGAATTCTGGAAATCAAAAGGAATTAACCCTAATATGATCAATTTTGCTGACGGAAGCGGGCTTTCACCACAAAATTATGTGGCGGCAAAAGCTGAAGTACAGGCGCTGTTATATGCTAAAAAACAATCCTGGTTTGATGTCTATTATGACGGTTTCCCGGTTCAGGATAACGGGATGAAGATGAAAAGCGGAACGATGAGAGATACCAAATCTTTTGCCGGATATCACACTGCAAAAGATGGAAAAAAATATGTATTTTCGATTATTATCAACAACTATCAGGGAAGTGGGAATGCAGAGCTGCAGAAAATTCTGAATGTTTTAAAATAAAATACCTTTGAGAAAATCCATACTTACAAGGCTGAATAACTGGATCATTTTTGTGGTCATGACTACTTTGGTGATTGCCATTGTAGTGTCCTCCACATCCCTTATTAATTTTCTCAGAAAAGAGGAGATCAAAAGGATCAGTCTTCTTTCCAAAGCGATAAGAATACAGCAGGAAGTGAAAACTCCTGATACGGATGTTCTGGACCTTTTGCCGGATATCCTCAATATCAACAATACGATTCCGTTTATTGTAACGGATAAATTTAAAAACCCGATTCTCGATCTGGGATATTACAGAAATATCCCTGAAAGTACCATTAAAGATCCCGAGAAACTTCAGGATCTGATCCGGAATATGGAGAAAAATTATGATCCCATCGAGATTAAAGTGCCGGACGGAAATAACCAGTTTGTGTACTACGACAACTCTCGTATGCTGAATAATCTTCGGTATTCGCCTTATATTTTAGGATTATTTATTTTACTATACTTCGGTTTCTCTTTCTGGTTTTTCAGAACCATCAAAAAGACGGATGAAGGCTATCTTTGGGCAGGTTTGGCTAAAGAAACGGCTCACCAGATCGGAACTCCATTATCTTCTATGATTGGCTGGATAGAAATCATGAAGCTGGATAATCCGGATTCTGATGGTGTACATGAGATTGAAAGAGATATCGAAAGACTGAGAACCATCTCTGAAAGATTTTCTAAAATAGGCTCTGTTCCGGAGTTGAACGACAGAAATTTCAATGAAACTATTCAGGAAAACTATGATTATTTAAAGACCAGAATTTCGAGAAAAGTCAATTTTACTTTGAATCTTCCCAATTATACTGTTTTGGTGCCGCATAATAAAATTCTGATGAGCTGGGTAATTGAAAACCTGGTGAAAAATGCGGTAGATGCTATGAAAGGTGAAGGCGCTATTACCATGTCTGTTTTTGAAAGAAACAAAAATATCCTCATCGAAGTAAAAGACAACGGAAGCGGAATGACCAAGCAGCAGGCGAGAAATGCTTTTAATCCTGGATATTCTACCAAAAAAAGAGGCTGGGGACTGGGGTTGTCATTGGCAAGAAGAGTAATTCACGAATATCACAACGGAGATATTAAAATTTCCCAGACTGAAGTAGGAAAGGGAAGTACCTTCAGAATAACCATCAGGAAAGGAGAAAATTATTTGACTGGAAATTAGTTTTGCAAAAAAGAAACCTTATAGGTTTTTAAAACCTATAAGGTTTGAATCTAAGAGCACAGATTAATTTGAATAAAATAAAAAGCGTGGAAATTTCCACGCTTTTTCTTCTTATTTTTTACCAGTAAGCCACTGGGTCTGCAGTTTCAGCTCTTCCGGAGTCGGATTTGCTTTAAATGTTGGTGTTTCTATCGTCATTTTATCCAGAATAGCTTTTCCTTTCAGCGTCATTTTTTCTTTCTTGCCGGCATTATCTCTTAAAATAGTTACCGTAACGTCCTGTCCGTCTTTGATGGTTCTGGTGTACCCAATAAAATCCTGCACCTTTTTGATGTCTACTGTTCTGCCATCTAAAGCAAGAACCTGGTCAGTGATTTTGAATCCGATACTTTTTGCAAATGGAGACAAAGCAGAATGATCGTCAAAAGCAAAAGCATTGGTCTTTTCGTCAAAACCTGTCTGGTTCGGGTCTTTGATAAACCAGAACATAGGATGGCTTTCCTGCTTTTTAATATCTACCCCTACCATACTCAGATATTGTGCATAAGGAGTTGGCTGGTTTCCTGCAATGTACTTGTTATAGAAATCTTTCACCTGAGGATATCCGGTTACCGTTACCAGTTCGTCAATCAGTTTATCATCTTTGAAAGGTTTGTTTTCACCAAATCTCTGAGACAGCTTCCTGATCATATCACGATAGCCCATTTCTCCGTTAGACAGTTTTCTAAGTTCAATATCTAAACACATCGCCAAAAGAGCCCCTTTCTCATAAACGTTTCTGTACTGATCTTTATAAGGCTCCACCAATACATTTTTACTCATTACTGTAAACGGCATGGTATCGTCATAGCTCTTAGAGTTTGCAATTTTTTCTCCAATTCTTTCAAGGAACTGATCTTTATCAATCAAACCTTCCTGAATCTGGAAAAGATTAGCAAAATATTCCGTTCCGCCTTCGTACATCCATAAGTGCTGAGACATTTTCGGGTCTGCATAATCGAAATAATGAATCTCTTCCGAATGCGTTTTCAAAGGATTTACCGTGTGGAAGAATTCGTGGGAAACCACATCAGTAATCGTTTTGTCGATATCCTCTTTCGGCATTGCTTCCGGAAGAACCACACTGGTAGATTCGTGATGCTCCAGTGCTCCAAAACCTTTCACTCTAGGTCCGTCACCACCGGAAAGATAAAGCATGATTGCATACTTTTTATTGGTATTCATATCGCCCAAAAACTTCTTTTGAGCAATCACCATTTTTTCCAGATTTTCTTTGAAGTCTGCGGCTTTATATTTTCCTGTTGGAGAATATACACCTAGTACAAGATCCATTCCGCCTGCATTGAAGGTAATATAATCCGGTTTCGTATACATTAGCGGAGAATCTGTTACCTTCGCATAGTTGGCAAGAGTAAACGTATCCGTATTTTCAGATTTGTCCTGATCTACTAAAGCTGTTGTTCCGTAGAAATCTACTGGTTTCTGAACAACAAGCTGGTAAGGAACATCCTGCATATTATCTATATACCCGATGAATCCGTGGGTATTGATCATAAATACTTTTCCTTCCTCAATATCTGTTCCTGACGGAGAAAATACCGCTTTATGCTTTGAAGTATCCAATTCATCATCAAAACTGTCATTCACAAGATAAGAGATCTTAGAAAGTCCCTGAGCGTTTTTCAGTGAATAGGTATTGTCATTTACTTTGGTATACGTAAGTTCCTGACCTTTATTATCGTAAAATTTGATCCCTTCAATGAATCTTCCATAGTCGTCTACAGAATAAGTACCCGGAACCGTTTTGGGGAAATGAAATTTAATATCCTTGGATTTCATTTTCGGAAACTCCATGGTAACGGCTACTTTATCATCTTTTACATTGACAAGATCAATGGTTGTTTTTATAGACTGGGCATTTGCTAAAAAAGCAGCAAAAATACCGAGACTAAGTACTGTTTTTCTCATTACGTTTACATTAATAGTTAAATAGTTGCTCTTTTTGTTATTTTGTTACGAAAGAAGTATTAAACTTTTCTTAAAATTTTAAAACAAAAAGAAAAAAAGCAAATCTGCATGTCTGCAAATTTGCCTTTTTTCTTTATTTAATATTCTGATAATGAATATAATAATTAGGATTGAGCTCTACCGGAGCACTCTTTTTAAGTTTTACCGTCTGCCACTCTTCCGTAGGACTAATGGTTTGGTCACCATTGATGATAACAGGCAGTTTCAGTTTTTTTACAACATCTGTATAACGGAACTTCAGGGTATCACCATTTTGGCTGTATTCAAGCGTTGGGATTTTTATCGTTCTCAGATACTGATCAAAAACGGTTGAGAAATCGATGCCGGATTTTGAGGAAATATATTTTTCAATCTGCTGTGTGGTAACAGTCTGATGATAGAAATCTTTGCTCAGTCCCCTTAAAATCTCCCTGAATTTCTGATCATTATTAATGACCTGTCTTATCGTATGAATCATGTTGGCACCCTTTGGATACATATCTCCACTGCCTTCATTTCTTACTCCGTAATGGCCAATAATAGGAATGTCGTTATCGATTATATTTCTAAGACCTATCAGATAAGTATCAGCTGATTTTTTATCGATATATTTTTCTGTGAAAAGAACTTCAGAATACATAGTGAAGCTTTCATGAACCCACATATCTGCCTGATCTTTCGCTGTGATATTATTGGCAAACCACTCATGGCCACTTTCATGAATAATGATGTAGTCCCATTTCAAACCCACTCCGGTCCCGGAAAGATCTTTTCCTCTGTAACCGTTTTGATAGCCATTTCCGTAAGCAACATTACTTTGGTGCTCCATTCCTAAATACGGAGAATCAACAAGTTTGTAAGAATCTTCATAGAAAGGATAAGGACCAAACCAGTATTCAAAAGCAGAAAGCATAGGTTTTACCTGCTCAAACTGTTTCTTTGCTTTGTCTAAATTATAGTCAAGTACCCAGTAATCCAGATCAAGTTTGCCCTTTTCGCCATTAAAAGTATCTTTAAAATTCACATACTTACCAATATTCGGAATAATAGAGTAGGCATTGATTGGATTTTTCACTTCCCAGGTATAAGTAGTCTTATTACCCTCTGTTTTTTTGCTGGTAAGTCTTCCGTTTCCAACCCCTACAAGGTCGTTAGGTGTAATGATTTTCATCACGATACCGTTGTCTGGCTCATCACTCCATATATCTTTTGTAGGAAGCCATATAGAAGCCCCGATTCCTTCATCGGCAACGCTCATCCACGGATTTCCTTTTTCATCTTTGGTGAAAACCCAGCCTCCGTCCCAAGGAGCATTTTTGGCTATCGTAGGTTTCCCGGAATACAGAACATTGATGGTGTATTTTTCTCCTTTTTTGAATTTTTTATTCGCTGTTATCCAAATAAAGTCTCCATCCTGCTTATAATTGGCAATAGGAAAACTTCCTTCCACCTTATCTGCTTTCATAGGCTGCTGAAGGTCAATCTGGAAAACAGGATTGGTAACATCTTTGGTAATCTCAAAGCTGATAGTATTATTTCCTTTGATACTTTTCTGCTCGAAATCCGGCTCTACGGAAAGATCATATTTTTTGACATCCCAAAAATTTCTGAACTCAGTATTGGAACCTTTTAAAGTATCCTGTTTGGTGAAAGTTTTACCCTTTTCAAAGAACTGCCCGAAAACCAGTGCTGAAGCCAATAAGAGTGTATATGATAACTTTTTCATTTAAACTTTTATTAATAATCTTTTCAAAAGTATAAAATAAAATTGATAGCTGCACGAGGGAACTCAAATTAAGTGTAGACTCAGGAAGACATAAAAAAAGCCCGGCAATAACCGGGCTTTGATATAAGTTGTTGATTTGTTATTTCTGTACTGTCGGAAGATTTCCGTTATTTCTCTGTGCCTTTTTATAAGTATAACTACACATCATAATACTGAATTCATAAAGAACAAGCAATGGTAATGCAGCCATTATCATACTCAAAACGTCTGCTGGAGTAATGATTGCCGCCACTACCATGATCAAAACTATAGCATGACGACGGTAGGTCTTCATAAATGTAGGAGTAAGAATTCCGATGCTGGTAAGGAAGTAGATCAGAATAGGGAAAAGGAAAATAACTCCCATACCCAAAACAACCTGTAAAAATAAGGTGGTATAATCACTCAGGTCATAAAGCGGAACAATAATGTCTGATATTTTAAAAATAACCCCAAAATTAACCGCAAACGGAAGGATTAAAAAATAACCACACAATACTCCGGTCATGAAAAGCATCCATACCGCATTAATGATATAAATAGAATTCTTTCTCTCTTTCGGATGTAAAGCAGGACCTATAAAACGCCATAATTCCCATACAATATAAGGAAATGCAGCCACCATTCCTCCAAAAATAGAAACAGCCATCATCACATTGAATTGCTGATACAGCCTCTGTACACGAACAGGAAAATCTTTCGGAAGATGAATACTGTCTTCTCCCAAAATCATTCTTGAAAAATGATTAACCACGCGGAATGTAGGGAAATCATTTCTGGTGGGACCAAAAAAGATATGGTCCATAATCCAGTTGATATTAAAGCCCACTACGAAAGCCGCAATTATGATAGCAATAATCGAACGGATCAGATGCCCTCTTAATTCTCCTATATGCCCAAGAAAGGACATGTCTTTACCATCACTCACAGATTACAATTTTTAAAGCGCAAATTTATAAAAAAAATGACAGAAGTAAGAGTTTGCGGGATATTAGTTAAATTTTACTTTTAATCTGCAAATTATCTGTCATTTATTAATTTCTCATCTGAGGATTTTTCATTGCTAATTAATCCCTTCGTCCAGCAGCTTGTGCAGGTCTATAATCCCGAAATACTTCCCGTTTTCCGTTACCACAAGCTGTCCGATATTATTTTCTTTCAGAATTTTCATAGCTTCTTTGGCTAATGAATCCTTCTCAATTGTTCTTGGACGGGCAGACATAATGTCTTTAGCCAGAACTTTACCAATATCTTCACCTTTCATCAGCATTCTTCTTAAATCTCCGTCAGTAATCACTCCAATAATCTGGTCAGCATTTGTTACTACGGTAATTCCGTGGCTGGAACCGCTGATGGAGATAATCACATCTCTTATGGAAGCATCTTCTGTAACCTGTGGTTTTTGTGAAGAAAGGAACTGTTCTACTTTAGAAGTCAGATTTTTCCCTAAGCTTCCTCCAGGATGAAATTTTGCAAAATCATTGGCCTTGAAATCATTAAGTTCCATTAAAGCGACCGCCAAAGCATCTCCCAAAGCCATCTGAATAGTAGTAGAGCTGGTAGGTGCCAGTTTGTTCGGGCAGGCTTCCACATCCACATGTGTATCTAAAATAACCTCGGAAAACTCTCCAAGTTTACTGCTCTTATTTCCGGTCATACCAATCAAAGCAGAAGAATAGTCTTTTAAATAAGGAACCAGATTTGCAATTTCAGGAGAATTCCCGGAATTGGAGATGCACAACACAACATCCTGCTTCTGAATTACACCAAGATCTCCATGGATGGCTTCTGAAGCATGCAGAAATTGTGAAGGGGTACCCGTTGAATTTAAAGTGGCTACAATTTTATTACCTACGTGTGCAGATTTTCCTATTCCTACTACAATAAGCTTTCCTTTTGCAGAGTGAATAATCTCTACCGCCTGTGCAAATTGGTCATCAAGTCTGTTTTTTAATTTTTCGAGCTCAGAAATCTCTATTTCTAAAGTGCTTTTTGCAATTGATATAATGTTGGTTCTATCCATTTTATGATGATAAGGTATACAAAAAAGTTCTTAATAAACGTTATATTTTAAAAAGAATATTTAATATAAATTTTATTTTTTATAAATTCGTTCGCTTTTATTTTAAGCAGAATTTTTATAACTTTGGGTGAGATGCAAATTTAGCAATAGAAAATTAGATGAGCGCAAAAAAAGCCAATTTATCAGGCGAATTGAAAAAGTATTTTGGGTTTTCTACATTTAAGGGCCAGCAGGAACAAATTATAGACAACCTACTGAATGGGAAGGATATATTTGTTTTAATGCCTACAGGTGGTGGGAAATCATTATGTTATCAGCTTCCGGCACTTATTTCGGAAGGTACGGCCATAGTCGTTTCGCCCCTGATAGCATTGATGAAAAACCAGGTAGATGCGGTGAACGGTCTTTCATCTGAGGATGGGGTAGCACACGTATTGAATTCATCATTAAACAAAACGCAGACCAAACAGGTTTTTGACGATATCAAAAGCGGAAAAACCAAACTTCTGTATGTAGCTCCTGAATCATTAATTAAAGATGATTACCTGGATTTTTTGAAAGAAGTAAAAATTTCTTTCTTTGCTATCGATGAGGCCCACTGTATTTCAGAGTGGGGGCATGATTTCAGACCGGAATACAGAAATCTGAAACAGATTATAGACAAAATCGCCAATGTACCGGTGATTGCTTTAACGGCTACCGCTACTCCTAAGGTTCAGGATGATATCCAGAAAACTTTAGGAATGACGAATGCATTGGTGTTTAAGGAAAGTTTTAACCGTCCTAATCTATACTATGAAGTATGTCCTAAAGTGAATGTAGATAAGGAAATCGTTAAATTTATCAATCAGCATAAAGGAAAATCAGGAATTGTATATTGCCTGAGCAGAAGAAAAGTGGAAGAATTTGCCCAGCTTCTGCAGGTCAACGGAATCAATGCCCTTCCATATCACGCCGGTCTTGACCAGAAAGTGAGAGTGGCCAATCAGGATAAATTCCTGATGGAAGAAGTGGATGTGATTGTGGCAACTATTGCCTTCGGGATGGGAATTGATAAACCCGATGTACGTTTTGTAATCCATTATGACTTCCCGAAATCCCTGGAAAGCTATTATCAGGAAACCGGCAGAGCAGGAAGGGACGGAGGCGAAGGCCATTGTCTGGCATTCTACGATCCTAAAGATATTGAAAAACTGGAGAAATTCCTGGCACAAAAACCCGTTTCAGAAAGAGAAATCGGATTACAGCTTCTGAATGAAGTGGTAGGCTATGCTGAAACTTCAATGAGCAGAAGACAGTACATTCTGTATTACTTTGGAGAAACCTTCGATCCGGTAAATGGAGACGGAGCCAAAATGTGCGACAATTCTTCCAATCCTCCAAAATTAAAAGACGCTACGGCAGATTTGGAAAAGTCATTGGCGCTGATTAGTAATACAGGAGAAAAATTCAAATCTAAAGACTTGATTTCTGTTATCGTAGGAAAAGAAAATGCGGTGACAAAATCTTACAAACTGGAACAAAATTCTTATTTCGGGTTTGGAAAAGAAGAAAAAGACAATTACTGGAAAACGATTCTTAGACAGGCAACCGTTCAGAATTTTTTACAGAAAGATATTGAAACTTACGGCGTTTTAAAGATTACAGAAAAAGGAAGAAATGTCCTGAATGGTAAATCCAAAGAAGTATTTTTAATTGCTGAAGACAGAGAATTTGACCTTACTCAGACAAAAGCGGAGAGTGATCAGGTACAGCAGCAGGCTGGCGGAGGTTTGGATCAGAAGCTTTTCAACCTGTTAAAAGAATTGAGAAAGAAAGTAGCCAAAAAACATGGAATTCCACCCTATACGGTATTTATGGATCCAAGTTTGGAGGATATGACGGTTCAATATCCGATCACAGTAGATGAAATTACCAAAATCTATGGAGTAGGTGAAGGAAAAGCCAAAAAGTACGGTAAAGAATTCGCAGACTACATCAAAACATATGTAGAAGATAATAATATCGAACGTACTCAGGATATGGTATTGAAACAGGTGGCCAATAAATCGAGCCATAAAGTTTTTATCATCCAGAGCACTGATAAAAAGATTGATCTTGAAGATATTGCGAGAGCTAAAAACCTTTCTATGGACGAACTTCTGAAAGAAATGGAAAGGATTGTATATCAGGGAACAAAGCTTAACATTGATTATTATATTGAAGATAATTTTGACGAAGATATTGTAGACGGATTCATGGAATTCATGAACGAATCAGAAAGTGACAGTATGAAAGTACTGCTGGATGAATTCGGGGATGAACTGTCTGATGAAGAAGTAAGAATGCTGAGAATTAAATTCATCAGCGATGTAGCGAATTAAGAATAAATGTATTTTTAAATAAAGTAAGCTTTTCAACGCAAAAGCTTACTTTATTTTTATAATGTATGGAGTTACAATAAATGGTAAGATAAAATCAAATTTTAAAGCTTAGTTAATTTCTGTTAATAAGCACCAAAACAGCAATTTTCACGCTCCCAATATTTGAAATATAACCAAAGTTTTTAGTAACTTTGATATGATGAAAAAAATATCTGTCATATTTATTCTGCCGGACCTAGAGACCGGAGGAGCAGAAAGGATTGTTACTACCATAGCGAACCATCTTTCCAGAGATCGGTTTGAGCCCAAGATTTTGCTGTTACGTAAACAAGGCGGATACCTGGATTTTCTGAAAAAAGATGTCGAAATCATCGATATTAATACCGAAAGAATAAGACACTCATTACGACCTATTCTAGGTGAAATCTACAGAAGAAAACCGGATATTGTTTTTTCAGGTTTCGGAGAGGTAAATGCTTATTTATCACTATTCATAAAACTTTTTCCAAGAACAAAATTCATTGCCAGAGAGACCAATGTGGTAACACAGCATGTAACCCGTAAAGAGATTAAGTTTTTCTATAATTTTTACAATAACTATCAGAGAATCATTGCTCAGAGTGATGATATGATGCAGGATTTGGTTGATAATTTTAATATTAAAAAGAAAAAAATTGTCAAGATCAATAATCCTGTAGACTTTGATTTTATTGAACATAAAATGGCCATTTCTTTGAAGCCAGAATGTTTCAAATACAATTATAAAAATGTAGTGGCCATTGGAAATTTATCTTCCAGAAAAGGATTTGACAACTTGTTAAAAGTGTTCTCAAGACTGAAGAACGAAAATATTATCCTTCATATTTTAGGAGACGGAAAAGACAAAGACGTTTTGCTTCAAACAAAAGAGCTTTTAGGATTAAAAAAAGTTATTTTTCATGGCAGACAGGAAAACCCTTACCAATATCTGAAATATGCGGATCTGTTTGTGCTTTCTTCCAGATACGAAGGATTTCCCAACGTGCTTCTGGAAGCAGGAGCCTGCGGAACGTATTCCCTTGCCAACAACTGCCCGGGAGGAATCAATGAGATCATCCAGCACAACATAAACGGTGAAGTTGCCAATATTGAAAACTATGACAGTTTTGCCCAGCAGATTGTAAAGGTATTACAGAACAATTATAACAGAGATGCTATAAAAAACTCCATTAAATCCAGATTTTCAAAGAATATTATTTTAGATAAATACGAAAAAGTTTTATTGGATCTGATAAAACCCTGATGAGTCCATTTGCTTTATCGGATGTCAATTTCTTACCTTTGGAGCTATAAATTTTATCTGAAAACCAATTTTTTCATTCATGAATAAAATCCAGAAATTAGGATGTGCCTGTGAGAAGCCGAACTCAAATTATACGGAATATAGAAGCTCAGCATTAGGAATTGATCATACCAACGGAAGATATGGAGAAGTATCCATTCAACAGTGTAAACTGTGCCAGAGAATATGGATTCATTATTTTGTGGAATATGAAAGTTTTTCCAAATCAGGAAGATGGTACAAAGGAATTGTTTCTAAAAAAGACCGCCCCAATATAACCCCGGAAAATGCAGTGGAATATTTGGAAAGTCTTGAATGGTATGTATATGGAGGTTCTTTTTTTGAAAGTACAGGCGAATTTGGACAAGGAAAACTGAATGTATAATATGTATGTTGATTTAAATAAATATCAAATTTATGAAATCATTTATCATTGCTGTTCTGATGCTGAATTCTGTTGGAATGATGGCTCAGCAGAAGGCAATCTCCAGAAAAGAATTGTTGAAAACTGCTCTTGATCAAAAAGTAAAATCTACAGAGATTCAGGAAATAACAATGGCAGCCGGACAAGGAGCTCCGGAACATCTGCATCCCTGTCCTGTGGTAGGAATAATCAATTCCGGTGAAGTTATTTTTCAGATAGAAGGAAAGGAAAAAGTGATACTTCATGAAGGCGATGCTTTTTACGAACCTAAAAATGTGAAAATTCTCCATTTTGATAATGCTTCAGCAGAAAAACCTCTTGTCTTCACCGCTATTTACCTGAAGGAAGGCAACGAAGAAAATATTAAGTTCATAAAATAATACTTTTCATAAAACTAAAGCATATAATTATCATTTTTAAAATTGATAAAACTCACTTTGGTGCTTGGTAATTTATATGTAAATTTGTGAGAATTAAGATAGATAATAATAAACAAATTCATAGAATAACATGAGTCAATTCGATGTTACCGTAATAGGTTCTGGTCCCGGTGGTTATGTTGCTGCTATCCGTGCAGCACAGTTAGGTTTCAAAACAGCAATTATTGAAAAATATTCAACTTTAGGCGGAACTTGTCTTAACGTTGGATGTATTCCGTCAAAAGCGCTTCTTGACAGCTCTGAGCATTTCGAAAATGCAAAACACAATTTTGCAGGCCACGGAATCATTATTAATGAGCCGCAAGCAGATATCGCTAGAATGATCGCACGTAAAAACGAAGTGATTAAACAAAATACAGACGGTATCAGCTATTTGATGAACAAAAACCAGATTACTGTTTTTGAAGGAGTAGGAAGCTTCGAATCTGCTACTCAGGTTAAAGTGACAAAAAACGACGGTTCTTCTGAAACCATCGAGTCTAAATATACAATCATTGCAACAGGTTCTAAACCATCTACGCTGCCTTTCATCTCTTTAGATAAAGAAAGAGTAATTACTTCTACAGAAGCTTTAAATCTTAAAGAAATTCCTAAACATTTAGTAGTTATCGGAGGTGGAGTTATCGGTCTTGAACTAGGTTCTGTGTACTTAAGGTTAGGTGCTCAGGTAACTGTTGTTGAATTTATGGATAAAATCATCCCTGGAATGGATGGAGCTTTAAGTAAAGAATTGACTAAAGTTCTTAAAAAACAAGGAATGAAGTTTATGCTTTCTACTGCGGTTTCTGCGGTTGAAAGAAACGGAGACACTGTAAAGATCACGGCTAAAGATAAAAAAGGAGAAGAAGTAGTAGTAGAAGGAGATTACTGTTTAGTTTCTGTAGGTAGAAAGCCTTACACAGAAGGTCTTGGTCTTGAAAAAGCAGGAGTAGAGCTTGACGAAAGAGGAAGAGTAAAAGTAAACGACCACTTACAGACTAATGTTGCTAACATCTATGCAATTGGTGACGTTATCAAAGGAGCTATGCTTGCTCACAAAGCTGAAGAAGAAGGTGTATTTGTTGCTGAAACTTTAGCAGGGCAAAAACCTCACATCAACTACAACCTGATTCCTGGAGTTGTTTATACATGGCCTGAAGTTGCAGGAGTAGGTAAAACAGAAGAACAGTTAAAAGAAGAAGGTGTAGCTTACAAAGTAGGATCTTTCCCAATGAGAGCTTTAGGTAGAAGCCGTGCAAGTGGTGATATCGACGGTCTTGTTAAAATTATTGCAGACGAAAAAACGGATGAAGTTTTAGGAATGCACATCGTAGGAGCAAGAGCTGCTGACCTGATTGCTGAAGGGGTAATTGCTATGGAATTCCGTGCAAGTGCTGAAGATATCGCAAGAAGTTCTCATGCTCACCCAACGTATGCAGAAGCTATCAAAGAAGCTGCATTAGATGCTACAGCAAAAAGACCTATTCATATGTAATAGCTGATTAATAAATTTAATCATTTAAATATAAAAAGGAGAAATCGATTCGGTTTCTCCTTTTTTTGGCATAAAAATGGACATGGTTTTTGAAAATTTCATATATGAAAAAGATTTTTATAAGTTGGGTGCTTTTGGCTGGGATCAGTTCATTCGCACAGGAAGCAGGAAAGGCAGGGGAGTTATTAAAAAATGAGGCTTCAGGCACAGAGATGAGAACCTCTAAAAGCCCGGATGAAAGAAATAAAATTGTTGATCGGTCGAGATCTGGAAATACTGCCATTCCTCAGAGAGGAGGAAATGGATTTGGAAATAGAATAAAAAATCAAAATTATCAATGGGACAGAAACTACGGGTATGCAGAAGTCTTTCTGAGAATTCCTGAGCAGGGATTTTTTACCGTAGAAGTCGGTGATCAGATGATGTCAAACGGTTCCGGAAAATACAGATTTTTTGACCTGTCATCAGGAAGTATGCCCATTTCAATCTATGAGAATGGTTTTCTGATTTACAGAACCACTCTGATGCTCCGCAATAATAACAGAATGGTCTTGGATTTTTTCACTAATGAAGGTCTGTATCTATTGGATTCTTATCCTCTTCAAAATCAGTATGGATTTAATGACTGGAATGATATCTGGAACAATCCTTACGGAAATCAGTCCGGAGGCGGATATCTTAATGGGAATGCGATGGATACTCAATCTTTTCGCCACTTTTTTGATACGATGATGGAAAATGAAAGGTTTGATGATGGGAAAATTACCATGATTAATCAGCAGATGCGTGTTTCAATGTTTACTGCTGCACAAATAAGAGATTTAGTGAAAGCAATAAGTTTTGATAATAAAAAGTTGGCATTAGCTAAATCTATATATCGTAACTGTGTAGACAAAGAGCATTATTTTATGGTGACAGATGCCTTTGATTTTGAAAGCAGTAAACGTGAGCTGATGGAGTATATTTCGAAATTATAATATTTAATAGAAACGGGCTAAAACGCGTTTATTTTTTACCATCCAGTTTATTGGCTTCAGTCAAAATATATCTTTTTAAAAACGGAATGTTTTCATTGTTTCACTGTATTTATAAAAACCATAAAAGAATTATACCCTCATTGACTAGGTTGGCATCTTCAAATTTCCGTACCTTTGTCAGCTAATTTTATCATCAATGCAACTCGGAAAAACTCAAACTTTAACAATTTCAGAAAAAATTAATTCAGGATGGATCCTCGTAGACGAATCCGGTGAGAAAGCTTTTCTGCCTAAAATCTTTATTCAGGACGAAAAAGAAGAAGGCGAAGAAGTTGAAGTTTTTGTATACCAGGATGATGATAAACTGAAGGCAACAACAGAAATCCCATTAGCAGAAGTAGGTGAATTTGCCGTAATGAGCTGTGTACAGAGTCTTCCAAGCGGGGCTTTTATGGATTGGGGAATTATTAAAGATTTATTTATTCCTTACAAACAGCAGAAAACGAAAATTGTTGAAGGGAAAAGATACTTGGTCTATATTTATGTAGACGAAGATATGGAACTGATTACCGGTACCACGAAGTTCAAGAGAAATCCTCAGTATGACGATCTTCCTTTCAAGAAAGGAGACAAAGTAGATCTGCTGATGATGAATGAAAGTGAATTGGGCTGGAATGTTGTTATCAACAAACAATATATCGGTTTGATCTATGCTTCTGATGTTTTTAAAAAACTATATCCACTGTCAGAAGAAAAAGGATACATCAAAACCATACGTGAAGATGGAAAAATAGACATTTCTTTACAGCCGGAAGGGTTTGAAAATATAGACGAGTTCAAACAAAAGATTCTGAATAAGCTGGAAGAAAACTACGGACTTCTGTATGTATCTGATAAATCTTCTCCGGAAGAGATCAAAGATGAACTTCAGATGAGCAAGAAAAACTTCAAAAAAGCCATCGGTGGACTTTATAAGGATAAGGTTATCGATATTCTTGAAGACAAGATCAAATTATTATAAAACAAAAAACGGGCAGAGATTTCTGCCCGTTTTTTTGTTTCCTTCGGAGTCGTCTGTAATTGGATTTCTCCGCTAAAATAATTCTCCTCAGTAATGTTTTTGCTGAGGAGAATTGTTTTTTTGTTCCGGCTTTTAAATTCAAAACATGATGGATGTCATAACATTTCTGTTTAATTTTTTTGTTTAACAATTTTGTCAAAAATAAATTTTAGTATAAATTTGCACAAATTTGTTTAACAAAAATGTCAAATCAAGCAAAAAAAGACCAAACACAGGAATTGATTAAGGAGACAGCGAAGAATTTGTTCTTTGTGAAAGGAAAATTTGATGCTACTACGCAGGAGATTGCAGATGAAGCCGGAGTGAACAGAACCCTTATTAATTACTATTTCCGTTCAAGGGATAAGCTTATCCAGATCATCTTTGATGAAGCGCAAAGAGTAGAACAGGAAAAGTCGAAGATCATTCAGAATTCTGATCTGCCTTTTAAAGAAAAGATCAGCCAATTCATAGAAAGCAGTCTTTCTACGAGCCTTCAGTATCCGTATCTTGAAACGTATATTGTATCACAGATTAATAAAGGGACCTGCCATCAGAGAGAAATTGAAGAAGATATCCTGAACGATATGTATAAGGATATTGAAACAGAAATGGAATTGGGAAATATTGAGAAAATGGCACCCGTTCAGTTTATTCTGAATATGGTTTCGCTATTGGTTTTCCCAAGTGCCATAAGACCCTTATTTATGGAAAATTTATTAATTAATGATGAAGAATATGATAAGATCATTTCTGAGCGAAAAGAGATTATTATCAATATGTTGTTCAAAAACTGAAAAAAACTAAAGTATTTCTACCAATGATTCGTCATTTAGAAATAAATAATGACTGAAAATAAATAAAAAATAAACGAAGTATAAAATTATGAATAGAAAACGTATAACTGCTACAAAGCTAAAAATTGGGATAGCTTCAGCATTTATGATTTTCGGCTCTACACTGATGTCTGCCCAGCAGCAGGTTTCCCTGCAGGAAGCAATAAAACAGGCACTTCAAAATAAGGCAGAAGCTAAAAAAGCCGCCTTACAGGTCAAAAAAGCCGAATATAAGATTGATGAAGCCAGAGCCGGTGCCTTACCTCAGATAAGTGCAACGATAAACAATACGTATAATCCTATTTTGCAGAAATCTGTTCTTCCCGGAGAAGTTTTAGGGAAACCCGGAGAGCTTATTCCGGTTGCTTTCGGAACAAAATGGCAGTCTGTAAATGTAGTTACGCTGAATCAGAACATTTTTGATCAGAGAGTTTTTATCGGTCTTAAAGCTGCAAAATCAACAAGAGAGTTCTATCTTTTGAATTCCGAACTGACCAATGAACAGATTATTGAAAATGTGGCCACAGCTTATTATCAGGTATTTGTTCAGGAAGAGAATCTGAAAACTGTACAAGAAAGCTATGCTAATACAGAAAGAGTAAGGAATGTAATCAAAAGCTTGGTAGATAATGGTCTGGCAAAACCAATTGATCTGGATCGTACCAATGTTCAGCTTACCAATATCGGTTCAAACAAGCAGCAATTGATTAACGCAGTTGAAGTTTCAAAGAATTCATTGAAGTTTTATATGGGGATTCCTATTGAAACAGCCATTGAACTTGAAGAAAAAACAATTGTACCGAATCCTCAGCTATTAGACAGTAATGTTAATCTTGAAACACGTTCTGAATTAAAAGTTTTAAATAAACAAAAAGAACTTTTGATATATAATAAAAAAGCAACAGTAGCTAATCTTTATCCTACTGTAGGTCTTTCTGCCAATTATGGCTGGCAAGGGTTGGGAAATAAATTCCCTTATACTTCAGGATCAAGCCAGGGAACCAATTGGGGAGACTATGCTTCTGTTGGATTAGCAATTAAAATCCCGATTTTTATGGGGGGAGCTACTAAAGCTCAGATCGAGCAGGCAGAAATAGACATTCAGGATTTAGATCAGGATATTATAAATAAAAAACTCAATCTGAGCTTAGATTATAAAAATGCTGTTTCTAATATGGAAAATGCCATCATTAATATTCAAAGCATGAAAGATAATGTGGATCTGGCAGAGAAAGTACAGAAGAATACCCAATCTAACTATCAATACGGATTGGCTACACTTACTGAAGTATTGGATACTGAAAACTCGCTTACACAGGCTAAACAGAACTATTCAACTGCATTGCTAGACTACAAACAGGCTGAGATCAAGCTGATAAAAGCTAAGGGTGAACTAAACACACTACAAAACTTATAATAAACTAAAATGAAAAAAACTTTAATATATATCATCGTAGCAGCAGTACTGGTAGGTTTAGCAGCTTACAAGATTGCCGGGAACAAAGAAAAGCAGACTCAGGAAGTAAAAGAAGTGGCCAAGCAGGTAGATAAAATCAATGTGAATATTGTAACTGTTACAAGAGAAAATATTGATACTGATTACTCTGCTAACGGAACTTTTATTCCTAAGCAGGAAATGAACCAGTCTTCTGAAATTTCAGGACGTATCGTAAACGTTTTGGTAAAAGAAGGTTCCAGAGTAGGTGCAGGTCAGGTGTTAGCAACTATTAAAAGAGATGCTATTGAAGTAGATGTTACTCAGGCTCAGAATAATCTTCAGAATGCGATCATGGATAACCAACGTTATGAAAACGCATACAAAACAGGCGGGGTTACAAAGCAGCAGCTTGATAACTCAAGACTACAGCTGAAAAATATGCAGGCTGCAGTGAAAGCACAAGGTGTAAAAGTAAATGATACAAGCATCCGTGCAGGAATCAGTGGTACCATCAATAAAAAAATGGTTGAGCCTGGTACTGTAGTTTCCCCGGGAACATCAATGTTTGAAATAGTTAACATCAACAGCTTAAAACTTTCTGTTTTAGTAGATGAAAGCCAGATAGGGAAAATCCAGTTAGGTCAGGAAGTTCCGATTAAAGTAAATGTTTTACCGGAAGATTCATTCGTAGGTAGAATTACTTTCATCGCTCCTAAAAGTGATGCTTCTTTGAATTTCCCTGTGGAAATTGAGGTTCAGAACAGAGGAAATCTGAAAGCGGGTATGTATGCAACAGCTAAATTCAGTACCAACAACGGTGCAGAAACTAAGAATATGCTTACAGTTCCTGCAGAAGCATTTGTAAACGGAGTAAGCTCAGGGCAATTATTTGTTGTTCAGAATGGCGTTGCTAAACTGATCAAAGTAACCATTGGAAAAGTTTACGGAGATAAAGTTCAGGTTCTAAGCGGATTGAATGGTGGAGAGCAGGTGGTAACCAGCGGACAGATCAATCTGGACAATGGATCTAAAGTGAATATTATAAAGTAGCAGACCCATGAAGTTAGCAGAAATATCCATTAAAAGACCCTCGCTGGTAATTGTATTATTTACAATTCTGACGTTGGGAGGTATCCTGAGTTATACGCTCATGGGATACGAATTGATTCCGAAGTTTGAAACCAACATGGTAACCATTTCTACGGTATATCCGGGAGCTTCCCCAGCAGAGGTGGAAACTTCCGTTACCCGAAAGATTGAAGATGCCGTAGGTTCTCTGGAAAACGTAAAAAAAGTAGAATCTTCTTCATATGAGAGTCTATCCGTAATCATGGTTCAGCTGAATGATGGTGCCGATGTAGACTATGCTTTGAATGATGCTCAGAGAAAGGTAAATGCAATTCTTGCAGACCTTCCGGACGACGTGAAAGCGCCCTCTCTGAACAAGTTCTCTTTAGATGATCTACCTATTATCACGATGAGTATCTCATCTGATAAATTAAACAGTAAAGACCTTTATGACTTATTAGATAAAAAGATTGAACCTATTTTCTCCCGTGTAAACGGTGTAGCTCAGGTAGACCTTGTGGGGGGACAGGAGAGAGAAATTCAGGTGAATCTTGATGAAAAAAAATTACAAGGGTACGGACTTTCAATCGGAGATGTACAACAGGCAATCCTTTCATCAAACCTTGATTTCCCTACAGGAAGTTTGAAAACGAGAACTACAAAATCTACGATCAGACTTTCAGGAAAGTATAAATCTACCGAGGAAATGAACAACCTTGTAGTTTCCAATAAAAATGGTGCTCAGGTACGTTTATCTGATATTGCAACTGTTTTCGACTCTCAGAAAGATGTAGAAAAGGTAGCAAGATTCAACCAGTTCCCGACCATTTTAATGCAGGTTAAAAAACAATCTGACGCCAATGCGGTAGCGGTATCTGAAAGCGTTCAGAAAACAATTAAAACAGTAGAAGAGGCTTATAAAGTTCAGGGAGTAAAAGTAAAAATCGTAAACGATACTACAGAATTTACCCTTGAATCTGCCAACCACGTTATTTTCGACTTATTCTTGGCGATTATCCTCGTGGCAATTGTGATGTTATTATTCCTTCACAGTATCAGAAACGCGTTCATTGTAATGGTTTCTATCCCGGCTTCATTGGTGGCAGCGTTCATCGGAATGAACCTTATGGGATATACTTTGAACCTGATGAGCTTACTGGGGCTATCCCTTGTGGTAGGGATCCTGGTGGATGACGCGATCGTAGTACTTGAAAACATTTACCGTCACATGGAAATGGGTAAAAGTAAGATCAGGGCAGCTTATGACGGAGCTTCAGAGATCGGGTTTACCGTTGCGGCGATTACATTGGTAATTGTGGTGGTATTCTTACCGATTGCGATGAGTTCAGGTCTTGTAGCGAACATCTTGGCTCAGTTCTGCGTCACGGTAGTTATTGCAACCCTATTATCATTATTGGCTTCATTTACTATCATTCCTTGGTTATCATCAAGATTCGGTAAACTGGAACATTTGACAGGTAAAAACTGGTTTGAGAAATTTATTCTTTGGTTTGAAGGATTAATTGACAAATTTACACACTGGATTACAGGAATTCTTGAATGGTGTCTGAAAACGACTTTAAGAAGAATTTCAACAGTAGTAATTACATTTATTGTCTTAATCAGTTCATTCATGCTGGTAGCATTTGGTTTCATTGGAGGTGAATTCTTCCCGCCAATCGACAGAGGTCAGTTCTTAGTACAAATGGAATTGTCAAAAGATGCAACCGTTGAAAAAACAAACCAATTGACATTAGACGTTGAGAAGTTTTTAAGAAACGATAAAGATGTTGTAGACCTTATTACAACAGTTGGACAGCAGTCTACAGGTTTTGGTGGAGCTCAGGCAACAACATACCAGTCTGAGGTTCAGGTAAACCTTACAGATAAATCTGAACGTTCTGAAAGTACCAACATCAAAGCTGCGAAAATAAAAAGACAGCTGGAAGAGAAATTCACAGGAGTTGAATTTAAAACCGCTCCAATCGGTATCATGGGTGCTGAAAATGCTCCAATTGAAATGGTAGTGACAGGACCTGATAACGAAACAGCAGTAAAAGAGGCAACCAGAATCTTAGAGCTATTGAAGAAAGTTCCCGGAGCGGTAGATGCCGAATTATCGACAGATACAGGGAGCCCGGAAGTTCAGGTAAGTATTGACAGAGATAAAATGTCTTCTCTGGGCTTAAATCTTTCAAGTGTAGGACAGACGATGCAGACTGCATTCAACGGAAATACAGACGGGAAATTCAGAGCCGGAGAATATGAATATGACATCAATATCCGTTTCGGAGATGTGAACAGACAGTCTATTGATGATGTGAAAAACCTGATGTTTACAAACCCTCAGGGGCAGCAGGTTCGTTTAAGCCAGTTTGCTGATGTAAAAATGGGTTCAGGACCAAGTTTGCTTGAACGTAGAGATAAATCTCCTTCAGTAAAAGTAAGAGCTAAAGCAGTAGGTAGACCGGTAGGGGACGTTGCTAACGAATGGGCAGATCAGTTCATGAAGAGCACCAAAAAACCTGTAGGAGTGGAGTATATCTGGAGTGGAGATATGGAAAACCAGCAGGAAGGTTTCGGTACGTTAGGAATTGCATTATTAGCGGCTATCGTATTGGTATACCTGGTAATGGTTTCACTATATGACAGTTTTGTATATCCTTTCGTGGTATTGTTCTCAATTCCGTTAGCAATGATCGGGGTAATGGTAATCCTTGCCTTAACTGCTAACTCACTGAACATTTTCACGATGTTAGGAATGATCATGTTGATTGGTCTTGTAGCGAAGAATGCGATCCTTATCGTTGACTTTACGAATGCGAGAAAAGCAGCAGGCGCAAATACTCACGATGCTTTGGTACAGGCTAACCACGCCCGTCTTCGTCCGATCCTGATGACCACTATTGCGATGATCTTCGGTATGTTACCGATTGCATTGGCAACAGGTGCAGGAGCTGAGATGAACAAAGGTCTTGCATGGGTAGTAATCGGTGGTTTAACATCGTCACTATTCCTTACATTGATCATTGTACCGGTAGTGTACTCTCTATTTGACTCCGTTCTAAGAAGAATGGGTAAAGATACTAAAGTAGACTACGAAGCTGAAATGAAAGCAGAATATGTACACAGAGAATTGAATGAAGACGGATTTACTCCGAAACATTTAGATAAATAAAATTAGACCTTTAATTAACCTAAAAGCCGTATCATTTTTTGATGCGGCTTTTTTTGTTGGTAAATGTCATTCTGAACGAAATGAAATGTAGAGAAGAATCTTATAATGCTATATAAATAAGATTCTTCCTTCGTCAGAATGACACCCATAAATTAAAAAATATTCAATAGGAGCGGGCTATAATCCTGAGCGTGTGGCCACAGGAGCCGTTTAATTCTATAACATCAAATGAAACATAATATTGAAAACAAAAAAGACTTCCAGAATAAACTGAAAGTCTTCCAATATTGTAATGGAAAAAAATTAATCTGCCATAGCCTCTCCGGACTTTCTGTAGACGAAGTTTCCATAGATGTGTCTTCTTGCAAAACGGCTTGGTGAATCGGAATTGACCATTTTGATATATGTATTTCTTGGAACACCCATATACTCATACATATTTCCGTTTAAATGCTGAACCGTTAAAATTGATTTCTCAAGATAAAAATCCTGAATATTAGATTTTGTAGTAGTTTCCGTATATTCTTCTTTGTATTTTTCCTGTGTTTCAGAATTAATACTTACCAAAAAGTGGTATGCCTCAATTACAGACTTGCTTTTTTCTTCAGCTTCTATCTTTCCCGCTTCATCATTAATGAACTTATCAGGATGGGTATCTTTCATCACATTTCTGTAAATGGTCTTTAATTCTTTTAAAGTAACATTTTTATCTACTCCAAGAAGCGTTCTGTGCTCACCAATTTTTTTCATATCTCTAATCCTTATTTTCGGGGTGCAAAATTAAGGAATTTAATCCATAAAATCATAACTTATTCATTATTAATTTATTTGGGAATATTCGGAGGCAAAATAGAATGTATAAAATTAACTCTTACAGCTTATTAAACGGCGAATGCACATTTTTGGAAAAATAATCAACAAAAAATAGTACCCAATCTGAGTACTGCTATTATATTTTTAAATATTTAAATGCTTCAATCTTTCAATTTTTTAATTCAGCTACGGCTCATCACAAGTTCTTTTCAGCTTAGTAAAAATCTTATCAAAATCCTTGTAAGAGGTTCCCTCGTCTTCACGTTTCTGTCTGAAACTGCTGTTAGCACAATTGTGAAAACCAAGACCAATTAAATCAATAAGGGCATAATCTTCTTTCTGAGGATCATTCATTTTAGCATCAAACCTGGCCATTACCCCTTTCGGGTCAGCATTATTTTTACTTTTAAGCTCGGTATAATTTTTCCAGGCAGCGAACATTTTTTCTCTGTCGGGAGAAGATACTGCATCTATCTGTTCTCTGCAGGTATTGTAATACTTACTGTTTTTAAGAGTGCTGGGATCAGAATAGGCAAGGATTTCTTCTTTATTGAGCTGATATTCATTTTCAAAAGAATCAATGGTTTCTTCCATTAATTTTTTCCATCTTGGAAGATCAATTACTTTAAGGCTGTACAATTCCTTTTTCTTTTCTTCATATTGCTTTTCAAGTTCCTCCAGATAAGCTTCTCTGTTTTGGCGGATTTCTTCAAGTTGGGACAGTTTAAAAACTGGTCGGGTATCAAATACAACCCCATTGAACTGATACAAAAGTTTGTTAACCCCGTCTATTTCTTCTTTTTTATACTTAGCCGGATCAAAATACCCCTGATTGTCACAATTAAAAGTCTGATAACTGTAAGGGGTAAGATGAGTTGCTTTTGCAGGAGTTTTTTGCCCCCATATAGTAATGGATAAGGCCAAAGCAAGCCCGATCATCATTTTTTTCATGTACATAACCTGTTGAAAGAATCCGAATTTTCTGAATTTCTATGCAAAATTAAGGCTTTAAATTCAAAATATAAAGGATTAAATAGATTTTCTCAATGGATTTTGCAAATTTTATACGGATTTTGTACTGCAGAATTTGTCCAGCATCTACAGCGTACATTTAATTTGCCTGAAAACCCTTTTATAATAGGGGATTGGGAGAGTATAAAGGAAAAACATTACAAGAAGTGTTGTTGATAATTTGAATAAATTTAGATAAATTTCTACGTTGATTTTGGATTAGATTGAAGGGTAATAGAATAAAATTCAAAAAGTTATAGCAAATGGAGTACTGTTTATAGATCTTTTCTTCTTCCTGATGGTTGTTTTTTAGTAGATTTACATGAATTAACACAAAACCATAATCTATTATTATTTTCTTCTTTTTATTATCGCTCTTTTTGGAGGAGCTGCTTATCTGATAATGCGCTTTTTCAGTAAATGGACTCATAATAATAAATATGAAATTTTTTTTAACACTTTAATTTTTATCGGATCATTTTTTCTGATTTCATTTCTCAGTCTTTTAATTTTCTTTTCTACCGTTGATTTTTCCAGGTAATAAAGCCTCTTTTTTGAGAATTAAATAACCAATAAAAAGGTTGATAAAAAGGGCGGTCCAGACATTTAAACCATAAAAAAGCCCGTAATCGTGATGTGCCTCGCTGTAAAATAGATTTTTAATGATTCTGAAAGTAATGGCTGTGGTGGTTACGGCATAACTTAGGATCATATACATTCTGTGTCTGCTGATATTTCCTTTTTTGATAAAAATCACAGCAGCAATAGTGAAATAAGCCCAAAGGATATCCTGTATCAGGAATCCAGTAATCCCGATGAGTCCTCCATTTGAAAAAAGTCCAAGGACAAAACAGGCCGGAACATTGATGATGAGAATATTGTAAACATATATTTTCCCGATTATCTTGTGAAGGTTTCTGTTTTCAGCCAAAAACCGATTTGAAAACTGAGTTAAACCAGCCAGAAGACAAAGTGTTATCGAAAAAATATGAATGTAGAAAAAAGTCATCCAATACGGATTGTCTACAACCTGTTGCTTAAAAGCCAGAAACCCGATATGCTTATTAAAAGAAGTATATTGGGAAATGGTTTTCAGCATCAGAATACTGAAAAGAAAGACCAAAAATAAAGCAATGGCTTTAACGGTTTTTATTCCCAACGACTTCATGAGTTATTTCAATGATGAAATTTTTAATCTTCCAATACTTCTCTGATCTGTATTTCCAGATCGTCCATATTTTCAAACTTTCTCAGGTTCAATGATTTTCCTGAAATTTTAAACTCCTCAATAATATCAAGGATCAATTCTAAAGGTTCCGCTTCATAACCAAATAAATTGCTGTCAAAATCAGTTCCAACCAAAACTCCGTCACTATTCATCCCCAGACACCAGTTTTCTACAAACTCGTTAAGAGGAATGGGAGAGGGTTCATACCTGTTCCACTCATTTTCTATGCATGATTTTGCTCTTGCAGCATCAGACCAGAAACAAATGATCTGTACCGGTTCACCGTCTTCATATTCTGATTCGTTGGAGTAGGAAGTTGCATATCCCTTATCATCTTTTAAAGCGTATACTGTTTCTGTTTCACTAATCTTTTTAATAAAATCTTTATAGCGGTTCTGAACAGTAATATGATCCTGGAGCATTTTTATCTAATTATGAATTATAAGTTATGAATAATGAATGACGGAAACTCTGATAGTATATGTTTATAAAGTTTCAGCGCTGTTGATATGAATGATTTCGGGATTCTGACCATCAGAATCTCTCTTAGATCTGCCATAAAGGCCTATTTCAAGATCATTCGGGGATTCGCTGTCCAGTTCGGAAGGATGTACATACGTATACATACCATATCCATGTCCGGAAACCAGCCATCCTTCAGTAAGATTTAAATGGATCACACTGAAATCGCCGGCAGGACCTCCGGCTGAAACCGGCCCGAATTCTTTCATTAACTTTATAGATTCCTCTTTTACATCTTCGATAGTAGTGATGTCATCAAAAATAATATAAGTACCGTTTTCAAAAAGAACCCAATCCTGGAATTTGGGATTAATGGCAAGCTTTACATGTTCAATCATCTGTTAATAGTTTAAAATAAGAGTTATAAGGTAATGTTTTTATTTAAATATGTAGTTTTTAAATATCAATGATCATTAATCAATCATCATTTATAAACTGTTACATAATTCTTTTGATCCTCAAATGCTGCAAAAGCATAATGGTTTTGGCATCTTTGATTTCTCCTGTGTTAATCATTTTCAGGCTTTCTTCAAAAGGAAGTTCTAAAACTTCGATATGTTCTCCTTCTTCTTCCAGCCCGCCCCCGTCATTAATTTTCATTTCACTGGAATATTCTGCAATGAAAAAATAAAGAATTTCCGTTACAGATCCGGGCGACATATAAGCTTCAAATATCTTTTCAACTTTAGAAATTTTATATCCTGTTTCTTCTTCCGTTTCCCTTTTTATACAGTCTTCCGGATTATCATTATCCAAAAGTCCGGCACAGGCTTCAATGAGCATTCCTGTAGGATTTCCGTTGATATATGTGGGTAAGCGGAATTGTCTGGTGAGAATAACTGTTTTTGAGGTTGTATTGTAAAGAAGGATTACAGCACCGTTTCCACGGTCGTAGGCCTCTCTGCTTTGGGTTTCTGTGGTTCCGTTCTTTTTCAGAACAGAAAAAGTGACTTTGTTTAAGGTATACCAGTTGTCCGAAAGTATTTCTGTGTTTAATAAAGTGATATTTGGGTTTTGCATGAGAATATTTCCTGTATTATATATATGAGTATTGATTATATTTTGAATTTATTTCTTTAAAAGATCTCTTAAAGCATTTTCCAGATCCGGAAATTTAAAATGGAAACCGGCATCCTGAATTTTTTTTGAAGAAGCTCTGGAACCTTCCAGAATAGCTGTAGAGAGTTCTCCAAAGAGAAGTTTCAAAACAAATCCGGGAACATTAGGCATAAATAAAGGTTTGCCAAGTACTTGAGCGATTTTTTTCGTTAGCTCTTTATTGGTGGCATGTTGTGGAGATACAGCATTATAGGCGCCATCCATTGCTGAATTTTTTAAAGCAAATTCATAGATAGAGCAGATATCTTCAAGATGAACCCATGGCATATATTGTTTGCCGCTTCCCAGCGGAGAACCAATATAATATTGAACAGGAGGGATCATTTTCTTTAAAGCACCGTCTTTTTCAGATAGAACAACAGCAGTTCTTATTTTCACAACTCTTTCCGCCAGATCCTGTTCTTTGAAATCGTCAGCGGCTCTTTCCCATAAAACAACTACCTCACTTAGAAAATCATTACCAGGCGGGTCGTTTTCGGTATAAATTTTTTTTGAAGTTTCTGTGCCATAAAAATTGATTCCCGAAGCTGAAATAAAAGACTTTAGCTTTATCTTATTTTTTCTTAAAGTTGTTCGGAGCAGTTCTGCAGAATCTACACGGCTGGAGATCAATTCTCTTTTTCTTTCCGGGGTCCATCGCTTTTCTGAAATATTGGCACCCGCAAGATGAATGATGTGGGAAACATTCTCAAAAGCAGTTTCATCTATACTTCCTTTTTTAATATCCCATTCATATTCATGATCATGTGCTTTTTTTCGCGTCAGAAACCTGACTTCATATTCTCTGCCTATTTTTTTTGCCAGTTCTTTGGCAATCATGCCTCCGGCACCGGTAATTAGAACAACTTCTTTCATAATAATAGATTTGTGGTGTGTGTGGGTTATGCCTGGTTTTTTACAATCAGAACAAAATCATCTTCCAGAAGTTTATAGCCGTAATCATAAATAAACTTGTATTCAGAGCCGTTTTTATAAACTTTCAGATTGGTAAAATAATCGAAATCAAAACCCAAGCCATCCAGTCTGGATTTTGGAACTTTTGTTTTGCCATCGGTATTTATTTCCATCAGGATACGGTAATTCTTACGGAGCTTGTTGTTCACATTCCGCATCAGATTGCTTGAGTCCTTATTCTGCTTATTGTTATAGGCGTTCCGGCAGGCATCGTTGCAGAATTTTTTATCTGATCTTCCGATGATTTTTTCGCCACATTCCAGACAATTCATGATCTTTATTTTAAGTGATGTTTGTGTCTTTTTTTCAGCAGTTTTTTGAACATGCTGTGAGTAGGATAACTTCTGTTCGGGGTAATATTGTTAAAAAATAAGGCTACTATCAAAAGAATAATGCACCCGGAAAGAACAGGGGAAAGAACATACCAATATCCCAATTCCGGAATTTTCCCTGTAGAGCTTACTGCAATCAGGGCCGTAGCGCCGCCTGGTGGATGCAAAGTCTTGGTATACTGCATCAGTACAATAGAAAATGCCACTGCTAAAGGCGCCGAAAGCCAGATAATATGCGGAACAAACTGATAAACTGTAACACCTACTAATGCAGACAGAACATGTCCGCCGATAAGATTTCTGGGCTGTGCCAACGGACTCTGTATGGCTCCATAAATAAGAACACTTGATGCTCCAAAAGAACCGATCAGAAAGATATTCTCAGTTTCTGTAATAGTATGAGACTGGATGAATGCAATGATCCCGATTCCGAAAAATGCACCCAAAAATGACCAGAAATGTTCCTTGTAATCAACAAGTGTTTCTTTATAAATCACATATTTTGAAACCCTGAATGTTCTTTTGATGCTCTTCTTCATTGCGTCTTCTTTCTTTTTATAATTTAAATTAGATTTTATGCAAATGGCTGTAAATATGATAATTATATAAATTTTCTCATAATTGTGTCCATTACAGCCCGCTTGTCAAAGATACGGAATTATCCGTTTGTAAATGGATAGCTTTAGACCTTGTTTGTTCTCATTATGATATTTTCTTGAAAACTTTTTTATGTGAAGACTTTTGTTATAAATAAGCAGTACTCATCAATATTTTGAAAAAATAATTCACTTACATAATGATGTTTTTGTGTATAACTTGCTTATTTTCATACAAATAAATTTAATTTTTATTTCACATAATCGTGTTTTTTTATAAATTTGATATTCATAAATAGTTATATTTTAATTAAAAATTCTTACTTGTTTCAAAACATATTGTGGAAAGTGAAAAGACATAAATTCCAATTTTAAATTACATGATTAAGTGAAAGGTATTCAATAATTGTATTGGGTGCCTTTTTAATAGTCTATGACCTAAAAAAGCGCTCCATTGAGGAACGCTTTTATATTTTATTGTATCATGCTTCGGTGCGGAAGTATCTCAGCTTATTTTTTCAATCTGTTGATTTCTTCTTTCAACAAACCGATATATTCCTGCATCGTTTTTATAATTTCTATGCTTAATTCATTATTGATATTTGTTGTAGCAATATTATTACCTACATTGACTCCAGTATTGTCAGTAAAAACCGGATTCTCGATAATGAATTTTGCTTCTTCCTCTTCATAAATTTCCTCTACAGGAACCTCTAAAAATTTAGCAAGCTTTTGCCATTCTGTCTGTGTTATAGATACCCCGCCACTTTCTTTTCTGCTATAATTGGAGACGTCAGTGGGGATTACATCAGCCAATTCCTGCTGGGTATATCCTTTCATTTTTCTTACTGTACGTAGTTTTTCTTTTTGCATATCAGACATTTTTACAAATTTGCAAAAAAAAATTAAATTAAATAGAAAAAAATCCCTTGTGATAGATCTATTTTTCAATGTTTTTTTAAGAGTGAAAAATATGTTAGGATTAGATTTTTCTTTGTTGAATTTTTTAATTTTAAGGTAAGAATTACCAGCTTTTAATTCTTATAAATAGTGTTTTTTGCTGTATTCTCTTTATTTTATTATCCGTTTTCAAACGACTACAAACGAATTTAAACAGTTTATAACCGACTACGCTTAGGTAACATCACAATCTTTGCAACAGAGATTTGAGAAAAACAGTGAACGTCTCTTATCTGAATTATTAATCTTTAAAATCTAAAAGTTATGTCACTAAGAAACAAAGTAACATTAATTGGTTACACCGGTAAAGAAGTTGAAATGATAAATTTTGATAATGGAAATGTAAAAGCAAGTGTATCCTTAGCTACAAGCGATCATTACACAAATGCCAAAGGAGAAAAAGTGGAAGAAACGCAATGGCACAATCTTATTGCTTTCGGGAAAACCGCAGAAATTTTTGAAAAGTATGTTCCCAAAGGAAAAGAAATTGCCATAGAAGGAAAGCTTACCTACAGATCTTATGATGATAAGGATGGGGTGAAGCGTTATATCACGGAAATTCGTGTAGATGAAATCCTGTTATTAGGAGGAAAATAATTCTAAAAACACAAATGATGAGAGTAAAAATTTTTAAAATCAGATTACCTGAAGAATTTCTCTATAAAGATCAGAAAATGCTGGATGATTTTCTGGAAATCAATGAGATTCTGAAAGTAGAAACCGCTTTTGTAAGTGACGAACGGTATTGGTCTGTAATACTGTATTTTGAAGACTTAAAACTGACAAAAAATACAGTAAAAGAACCCAAAGCAGTCAAATATTCAGCAGAAAACGATTTTTTGAACGCAGATGAAGAAAAAATTCTGGATGCCTTGAAGCTCTGGAGATCAGAAAAAGCCCGGGAACAGAATCTTCCCACTTATTTCATTGCCAGTAATAAAGAATTGATGTCTGTAGCTAAATATAAGCCTGTCAAGAAAGAAGAGCTGCTAGAAATCAAAGGATTTGGAAAGCATAAAATTGAAAATTATGGTGAAGAAATTCTGGAGATTTTAGAAAGTATTTAATTTTTGAAATAAAACTTATTTAAGCTTTTTTGAACCATTAAGATTGCATTAAGGAGTTTAGAGTATTAAGATGAGCTTCGCTTTAAGCTTAAAAATCAGAATGATTGTTCTTAACTATGCTTTACTACTTAAATTTTTCTTAATGGTTTAAAAACATCCAAATTTTTGATAAGTTTAAACAACTCTATAATTAATATTACTACAATTAAAGCTGGAGAAGATTGTTTCTTTAGCTTTTTTTATACTATGTAAAATTCCTTTCAATTCCTTACTTTTGCATTTATCAAAATGACATACAACAAATGAAGCCAAGTTTAGCAAAAGGGACGAGAGATTTTACGGCACAGGAAGTTTCCAGAAGAAAATATATCATCAATATTTTACAGAATAATTTTGAATTATTCGGGTTTCAGCCATTGGAAACACCAAGCTTTGAAAATCTTTCTACGTTGACAGGAAAATACGGAGAAGAAGGTGACCGACTGATCTTTAAAATTTTGGAGTCCGGGGATTATCTGAAAGAAAAAAGAGATGAATTAACTTCATTAAATAATGATTTCGATTATTATCTTAATGAGGTATTATCTAATAATACTGATAATAATAATTTTGAAAATAAATCTAATAAGAAGTATAACTTTGAGCACTTAAACAATTTTTTTAATGATAATAATAATATTGATATTATTAGAACCATTAGAAATTCTTCAATTCATAATTCATTAGATTTAGCATTGGAAGATGAGAATACAAATAATCTTTTAGAATATTTAAGAAATAATTATCTTTCAAGCTATTCAAATTCTTTTTTGCTAGATAGTAAGCGTAGTATTCCACAGATTTCAGATAAAGCCCTTAGATATGATCTTACCGTACCTTTTGCAAGATTCGTAGCGATGAATCATGGGAAATTAACATTCCCATACAAACGTTATCAGATTCAGCCGGTTTGGAGAGCAGATAAGCCCCAGAAAGGACGATACAGAGAGTTTTATCAGTGTGATGCAGATGTAGTAGGAAGTGAAAGTTTGCTACAGGAAGTAGAGCTGGTTCAGTTGTATCTGAAGTCTTTTGCAGATCTGAAAGTTCCGGTAACCATTCATATGAATAACAGAAAGATTCTTTCCGGATTGGCAGAATATGCAGGAATTACAGATAAACTGATTGAGTTCACAGTAGCATTGGATAAGCTGGATAAAATTGGTAAAGAAGGAGTTGTAAAAGAATTGCTGGAAAGAGAAATTGCTCAAGAATCTATTGATAAACTGGATTTCTTATTCAGCCAGTCAGATGATGCACTGGAAAATCTTCTACAGCTGAAAGAGAAATTCATAGGGAATGAAATCGGTTTGAAAGGAGTAGAAGAATTGGAATATGTTCTTACACAATCTCTAAATCTGGGTGTGGATATGCAAAATCTTGTGTTCAACATAACTCTGGCGAGAGGTCTGGATTATTACACCGGAGCTATTTTCGAAGTAAAGGCAGACGAGGTAGCTATGGGCTCTATTGGAGGAGGAGGCAGATATGATAACCTGACGGAAGTTTTCGGAGTTAAAAACATTCCGGGAATAGGAATTTCTTTCGGGTTAGACAGAATTTATCTGGTAATGGAAGAATTGAATCTTTTCCCTGAAGAAGCTTCTTCTAAAATAGAATATCTGTTTGCCAATTCCGGAGGAGAAGAAACAACAGAAGCGTTGAAACTGATTATGCAGCTGAGAGCAAAAGGAATTTCTGCAGAATTATATCCTGAAAATGCAAAAATCAATAAACAGTTTACCTACGCAGAAAAGAAAGGAATCAAGAATGTAGTATTCCTGGGCGAAGAAGAGCTTAAAAATAATACGGTTACTTATAAAGATATTGAGGCTGGAGAAAAGAAAACGGTTTCGTTAGCGGAGTTTTTAGGAGAATAAAATTTTATATATATTCAAAAATAAATCGACCACAAAAGCAATTTTGTGGTCGATTTTTTTGGCGGGTGCTAAGATTTAAATATTTTTGACCTTTACAATCGGTTCAGAATTTGTAATTTGGAGTCGATGTTATAAAAACAGGTACACTGAAGCCCTGTACTCATAAAAACTTTTAAACATAAAACTCAAATGAATACTATTTGTGCATTGTGCGGTACACTGCTTACGGAAACAGATCTGTCTGTTGGTAAAAATAAACTGGCTGATGGCGGTTATTTGTGTGCAGCATGTTTTACAAAAGCCATTACTATCAACAGAGACCTCATCAATACTCTTGACCAGTTTTATTTTGCAGAAATTACAGGAATGATGCTGAAAAGTAAAATAGAGGCCAGCCAAAATCCGGGAGGAATTCAATCTAATGCAAACAACCGTTACGAATATGATGCACCTATCAGACTGGATGAAATAAAAGATCAGATTGTTGCGCTTAATGCAAGGCTCAGCATTCTGGCTAATGAAGAAGTGAATGAACTCGCCAATGTACTGGACAGAGATGAAAGACTGCTTGCCATCGCAGAAGGAATAGATCTTCAGAGCAACAGGGAAGGAATTATATTTTCAACCCAGAAAAGAGTTGCTTTTATTGATAAAAAATTTTTGGGCGGGGTTGTAAAAAATGAATTCCTTATTCATGATATTTCTTCCATTGATCATATTGAAAACCTTTTGTACTCTATCTTGAAAATCTATACTTATAGAGGTTCGGCACAGTTCAAGCTGCATAATAAAAATGATGGAAGAGCATTTTCCAATGTTCAAAACAGAAGTACGTCTTACAATGAAAACGAATTCACACAAAATTCAAGTCCGTTTCAGGCATTTGCTCAAACGATTCCGGATCTGGTAGAGGAAAATGTATATTCTACTGGTAAAAGTGATTCCGGAGCTATTTTTGAGCAGCTGGAAAAATTAGGAAAACTGAGAGAAAACGGAATTTTGACAGATGAAGAATTTGCAGAACAAAAGAAAAAACTGCTGGATCAATTATAAAAGAAAAAAAATGAGCAATAACTGTGCATTGTGCAATACAGAACTAACATCCATGGATACCCTTTTGGGAGCTAATAAGCTTTCAGACGGTAATGTTTTGTGCAATAAATGTTTAAATAAAGTAAGTGATATCAACGAAGAATTGCTGTACAACCTCAATAAATTCAGCATTAATGATATCAACAAAATGCTGACTGAAGAAAAAATGAAACAGTTCAGACAATAATGACTGTAGAACAGAATCTTCCTGTAGCCATAAATTCCGGCTCCCGTCAGATCTCAAAAGAAGTTTATAAGAGAAGACATCAGAAGATAAAGAGCGAGCTTGAAATGCTGAATGCTAACCTTTCTATGTTTACAAAAGGTGAAATTAAAGAACTTCCTTATCTGATATCGGAAGAAGAACAAATCATCGCCATTACAGATGCTCAGTTTGTCAATACGCTGGCCGCTGGAATATTAGTGGCAACACCTACAAGATTAATTTCTGTATCAAAAGCAATGTTTGGAGAAGCAAAAATTAATGATTATCCTAACGAAACCATCAAGGCTGTAAGCTTTGTGTCACATTCAAAGTCCCCAATTATTAAATTGCATCTTGATGAAAGAGTAGTAGAGTTTGAATGTTTCATGGATAAAGAAGATGCAGAGAAGTTTTACGATAAGATAAAAGGAATATATAATAATTCTCAGAAGAATTCTTCAAAACAAATAGGTTCGGCAAACACAAATATTTCGGTTTCCTCGGAAGAAATTTTTAATCAGCTTGAAAAATTAGGAAAACTGAGAGAAAACGGAATCTTAACCGATACAGAGTTTGCAGAACAGAAAAAGAAACTCCTGCAGCAATTGCAATAAAATTTTTAATACGGAATCATGAAAGATAAAGTATCTGCGGAAATCGTAGAAAAATGGCTTAAAGGATGGTGCTTATCAAGAGAAGTACCTTTTCCCGTTTCCTATACATCAGGATTTTATGTGATGGTAGGAGACGAAAAGCAAAAAGAACGTTTCATATTTCCTGAGCTGAATGATGATTTTTTCCAGCTTGCCAACTCAATAGATGAACCCTGGATTTATCTGAAGGTGTCTATTTCTCCCGAAGAATTTATAAATAAAATCCCTGAACGGTGGAAACTGCAGCCACAGGGATATATGATGACCTGTTTTCATCCAATGAATTTCCCGAAAATCAGTCTTGCAGAAGGCTATCATTTAGAATTCTCTGAGTACAATACAACCTTCGTTGTAAGAATTACAGCAGAAAACGGCGAGCAGGCTTCTATAGGCCGTGTTTCTCTTACAGATGATATGGCCGTGTATGACAGAATTATTACCGAAAGGAATCATCAAAGAAAAGGACTTGCTACTTTTTTACTGAAAGAACTGGAGAAAATTGCCTTATCCAAAGGCGTTACAAATAATCTTTTAGTGGCTACCGAAGAAGGAAAGTTATTGTACGAAACCTTAGGTTGGAAGCTCTACTGTCTGCATACTTCCATTGTGATACCATCAGAAGACTGATTTTTTTTATAAATAAACTTAAAATAACCCATAAACGAAGATGATGAGTGAAAAATCAAGACTTGACGAAATAAGAGATGAATTAAAAAGTCTCGACATCAGCCCTACCATATTTGCCCGAAAAGAAATTCATGAACTACCGGATATCCTTTCACCGGAAGAAAAAATTGTCTATCTCGTTGAGGGCAGAAACAAATTGAACAACCACATATCATTTTAGTCGCAACTGACAGAAGATTGATTTTTGTGGATAAGGAATTTATGTACGGCTTGAAGGTAGAAGATTTTTCTTATAGCAAAATAAGCTCTATACAATATGAAACAGCGTTCTTGCTGGCTTCCATAGATATTCAGGTTACAGATGACATTGTAGAAATTGATGGCGTAGGAAAGTACCATGCCGAACTGTTTTGCGAAAAAGTAAGAGAATTCATGTCCCGTCCGGAAACTCATTTTCAGAGTAAGTTCTGAACCAAGTATCTTAGATCAGCTCGAGCAGTTGGGAAGATTAAAAGAAGCCGGAGTGTTAAGCGAGGAAGAATTTCTAGAGCAAAAGAAAAAATTAATGGAGAAATTATAAACAAATTGAAGGTATAGGGAAACTAATATAATTTAAAACTTAAATCATGGAAAATTACTTAGAAATAAACAGGAATTCATGGAACGCAAAAGTAGAACCGCATCTGAAATCGGATTTCTATTTTGTAGATGAATTTTTAAAAGGAAGAACATCTCTGAACTCCATAGAACTTGAACTTCTTGGAGATATACAAGGAAAAACCATTCTGCATCTGCAGTCTCATTTCGGACAGGATTCCATTTCACTGTCAAGAATGGGCGCTAAGGTTACCGGAATAGATCTTTCCGACAAAGCCATTGATACCGCCAGAGAGCTTGCACAGAAATGTGGCACGGATATAGAATTCATCTGCTCAGACGTATATAATCTGCCGAATGTTTTGGATCAGAAATTTGACATCGTTTACACAAGTTATGGAACAATAGGATGGCTTCCTGATCTTGAAAAATGGGCTGCTGTTATTGAACATTTCTTAAAGCCCGGAGGAAAGTTCATAATGGCAGAATTTCACCCTGCCGTTTGGATGTTTGATGATGACTTTGCAAAAGTGACCTACAGCTATTTCAATGAAAAACCTATTGTAGAGACTTATGAAGGAACCTATGCTGACCAGTCTGCACCTATTGTTCAGGAATATGTCATGTGGAATCACTCTTTAGCAGAAGTTCTAGATAATTTGATTAAAAAAGATTTACACCTAAATACTTTCCTGGAATTTGACTGGTCACCTTATCCTTGTTTCAAACATGTAGAAGAGTTTGAAAAAGGAAAATGGAGAATTCCACAATTTGGAAATAAAATACCGTTGGTGTTTGCTTTGGCTGCAGAAAAGAAATAATATGTTTTTAACCGTTAAGATCTTTACTTAAACGTCTTAAACGTTTAAATTAAAATAAAAAGTCATCGCAATTACTATTACGATGACTTTTTCCTATATATGAATGTTAAAAAAACTGCTCTTATTAATTAGCTCAGAGAATCTTCAGCCTTTGTTTTAGCTTCGTCTACTTTATTCTGAACCTGGGAAGCAACATCATTGGCTTTGCTTTTAAGGTCATTTCCCCATTTGTTAAGATTATCCTTTGCAGTATTGATCTTATCTTTTACAGCTTGTTGATCTTCAGGGCTTGAGTTCTTATATTTCCAATAAGCTAATGCACCTAAACCTAATAAAGCTAATAGTCCTTTTCCTTTGTTTCCCATGATTTCTATTTTTTTATGTTATTACTATTAAAATTTGTTGTTATGAATAATGTAAAATACGTGCCAAAAAAATAATCGGACTTATAAAAAAATGTTAAATTTAAGAAAAGACTTCAAAAATTTCACCGTCAAAACTGGCGAAAACCATAGTAGGATAGGAATCCTGATGATACACATTTCCTTCTTTATCAATAGCAATGGCACCTGCGAACCCATCAATAGTTTTAAGTTCATCAAAAGTTTTGCTGAAAGCCTGCTGAAGGTTCATACCATCTGTAACTCTTGTTACAATTTTTGCAGCAGTAGCATTGCTTACAATATCTTCACCTACACCGGTACAGCTCACTGCACAGAAAGCATTGGCATAATTTCCGGCCACCGTGGCAGAATCTGAAATTCTTCCCGGAATCTCAAAACCTTTTCCTCCGGTAGAAGTGGCAACAGCTAATTTTCCATCTTTATCAATGGCTACACAGCCTACCGTTCCTTTTCCGCCGTTGGCAAGTTTAGCTTCATATTCTTTTCTTCTCTGAGGAATTTCCGTAGAAAAATTTTCGAAACCATTCTCCGTAGCGTAAATTTTGGCTCCATTTCCTCCTAGAACTCTGTCATCCTCATTGATGAGATCTTTAGCCACAAAAATTGGGTTCTGTACATCCTGAATATTAATCACGCCGCTTAGCTTCTGAGTGTTTCCGTTCATAATAGCAGCACTCATACGGATTACACCATCACTTTGAATCTGGGAACCGATTCCTGCATTGTATAAAGGATCATCTTCCAGTAATGAAACGGCATAGGCAACTGTATCAAAAGCGGAATGGGTTGTAAGATAATCAAACGCTTTTTGGGCAATTTGTTTTAAAGAGTCCTGTTTAGCTGTTTTTACTTCGTGGCTTTGGTCACTTTCTGAGAAAAAACCGCCGTGGATAATGATTTTCATAGTAGATATAGGTTTCGTGTTCCGTGGCTTAATGCCCGGTTATTAAATAGGTAGAAAAGGTAGGGATTTTATTAATACGGGTTCCGTGTTTATCGTTTTGGAAAATTGAATCCTGATTATCTATAAAATATCAAAAGTATATACTCTACACGCATCCCGCATCCCGCACTACTTATCCTGTGGTATCGGATTAAACTGAGAATTTTCGATGGTTAACGTCTTTGTTGTAAGATCGTAATGATCATTCATAGACATTACATGTACCGTTAAATTGTCAATAGAAATAGGTTCTCCAAGATTGATGTTGGTAAGGTTGGTGTCTTTAATGAATCTTCCGTCTACTAAGATCACAAGACCGGAACCTACGGCTGTCATCACATCATTATGAATGAAAAGCCCGGTATCTTCTCCCAACCCAATTCCCAAAGTTCTTGGATTGTTTACTACCGCCTGGAAAAGTCGTCCGATTCTTCCTCGCTGAACGAAATGGGTGTCAATAATTACGTTATCTATTAAACCTAATCCCTGAGTGGTTTTGATTTCTCCTTTTAAAAGAGCTTCAGAGCTGCTTCCCTGATAGATCATATTTTCAGAAGCGGCAGCGGCACCAGCGGAAGTTCCGGAATAGATAAAATCCTGTTCCTGGTATTTTAATAAAATAGTATCGTGGAATCTTGTTCCTCCAAGAATAGAAGTCAGTCTCAGTTGGTCTCCTCCGGTGAACATCATGACATCGGCAGCATTGGCTCTTGCGACCATTGCATCAGAATTCGCTTCTTCACGGTTGTGGATATCCAGAACATTTACATTTTTGGCACCGAGAAATTCAAATGCTTTTTTATATTCAGAACCTACAATCTGAGGAATTTGAGAAGCAGTGGTGACAATTTCAATCACAGAGTCTTCTTTGTGCTTTGATTCGTTGATGATCTTTCTTAAGATCCCACGCTCAAAAAAATTAAGGTTCTTTTCTATATTTTGATCATAATCGGTTTCAGCAAAACTTCCTTTGTTTACAGCTCCTCCGATAACTATTAATTTTCCAACAGGTTTCATCATTGTACAAAATTAAAAAATAATTCACATTCACTGGCTAAATTCGTGCCATCTTTAGTTGATTTTTAATGTTTTAGGAATGTTAATTAAAATTAATATTTTTTTAATAAATCTTTAATTGTGGTATGGTTTCGTTTAGGGTTTTACATTATCTTTGGTTGTGAAAGGAGTTATTATTAAATGTTAAAATGCCAATAGACTATGAAAATCGAAAAGATTCAGGCACTAAGAGGTCCTAATATCTGGAGTATCAGAAGAAAGAAGCTGATACAGATGAGGTTAGACCTGGAAGAAATGGAGGATTATCCTACCAATAAAATAGAAGGTTTCCGTGAGAGAATTGAAAAATTAATTCCTTCATTAATTACCCACCGATGCTCAGAAGGAGTGGAAGGAGGCTTTTTCCATAGAGTGGAAACAGGTACCTGGATGGGACACGTTATTGAGCATATTGCTTTGGAGATACAAACTCTGGCAGGAATGGATGTAGGGTTTGGAAGAACCCGTGAAACAAAAACCCCCGGCGTGTATAATGTGGTATTCAATTATATTGAAGAAAATGCAGGTATTTACGCTGCAGAGGAATCTGTGAACATTGCAGAAGCATTAATAGAAGGAAAAGATTACGATCTGAACGCGTGTATTCACCGCTTAAAGGAAATCAGAGAACGTGTACGTTTGGGGCCGTCTACCGGAAGTATTGTAGAAGAAGCGGCTTCCAGAAGAATCCCATGGATCAGACTGGGGACAAATTCTCTGGTACAGCTTGGATATGGAGTGAACCAGCAGAGATTTCAGGCTACTATTACTGGAAAAACAAGTTCCATTGCGGTAGATATTGCCTGTAATAAAGAACTAACGAAAAGAATGCTTCACGATGCGGCTATCCCGGTTCCGATTGGAGATTTAGTGTTAGATGAAGAAGGGCTTAATACAGTAATCAAAAAAATTGGCTATCCGATTGTTTTAAAACCTTTGGATGGAAATCACGGAAAAGGCTCATCTATCAATGTTACAGAGTGGGAAGCAGCTAAAATTGGGTTGGAACATGCTCAAAAATATTCAAGAAAAGTAATTGTTGAGAAATATATTACAGGGTACGATTTCAGAATTCTGGTCATCAATAATAAAATGGTGGCCGCCGCAAGAAGAGTTCCTGCTCATGTGGTAGGAGACGGTGAACTGAATCTTCAGCAGCTTATTGAAAAAGAAAATAAAGACCCAAGAAGAGGCTATGGCCATGAAAATGTTCTTACCGAAATTGAGGTAGATAAAGATACACTAGAACTGCTTGATAAACTTCAATATACGATGGAAACAGTTCCTCAGAAAGGAGAAATAGTTTATCTCAAGTCAACAGCAAATCTTTCAACCGGAGGAACATCTATTGATGTAACAGATATGGTGCATCCGGAAAATATCACAATGGCAGAAAGAATTTCCAAAATTATCGGATTGGATGTCTGTGGTATTGATGTGATGGCGGAGAACCTTACTCAACCTTTAAAGGAAAGCGGTGGAGCCATTATTGAAGTAAATGCTGCCCCCGGATTCAGAATGCACCTTGCTCCAAGTGAAGGCTTGCCCAGAAACGTAGCTGCCCCTGTGGTGGATATGCTTTATCCACAGGGAAAACCTTTTACGATTCCAATTATTGCGGTAACGGGTACTAATGGGAAAACAACCACTACGAGACTTATTTCACATATTGTAAAAAGCAACGGGTATAGAGTAGGATTCACTACTTCGGATGGAATTTATATTCAAAATACCATGTTGTCAAAAGGAGATACTACAGGACCACTTTCAGCAGAATTTATCCTGAAAGACCCTACGGTAGAATTTGCTGTTCTGGAAACTGCCAGAGGAGGAATTCTGCGTTCCGGACTTGGTTTTTCACAATGTGACATTGGAGTCTTAACCAATATTGAAGAAGATCATTTGGGAATGAATGATATTCACAATTTAAAAGATCTTACCAAAGTAAAAAGGGTAGTACTGGATAGTGTAAAGAAAAGCGGTTGGAGTGTGCTGAATGCAGACAGCGAATATTCTATGAGAATCGTCAATGATCTTGACTCTAATGTGGCCATCTTTAGTATGGATGAAAATAATCCTCATATCGTAAAATTCGCAAAAGAAGGAAAAATCACCTGTGTTTATGAAGAAGGTTTTGTGACCATTAAAAAAGGAGACTGGAAAATCAGAATAGGAAAAGCCAAAGATTTCCCGATTACTATGGAAGGGAAGGCCAGATTCATGATCGAAAACGTATTGGCAGCGAGTTTAGCGAGTTACCTTTACGGATTCGGGATTGAAGATATTTCCAATTCTTTGAGAACCTTTATTCCAAGTGCTCAGCTTACACCCGGAAGACTGAATGTTTTTAAATTTAAAAACTTTAAGGTTCTGATTGACTTTGCCCATAATCCTTCAGGATATGAAGCCATTGAAGATTATCTGAAAAATGTGGAATCTACAAAGAAAATCGGTATTATTTCCGGTGTTGGAGACCGTAGAGATAACGATATCAGAGAATGTGGAAAAATTGCAGGAAGAATGTTTGATCATATCATCATTCGAAACGAAAAACATCTTCGCGGAAGAACCGAAGAAGAGATCAATGGTCTGATTATCGAAGGAATGCAGTCTGCAGGAAAAGATGTGAGCTATGAGATCATTCCTAAGGAAATAGAAGCATTGAAGCACGCTATGGGAATGGCGGAAGAAGGAACGTTTATCACTGCTTTGAGTGATGTTATTTCCAATGCCATTGATCTGGTACAGGAATATCAGGCAAGAGAATTGTTGGAAGACGATAAAAACGGATAGATCAATCTTTATAAATTTATTAAATTGCAATACAGAATAAAAATGTATTGCAATTTTTTATTGTACCCATTGCATTATAGAAGGTAGTTTTCAATGATCCAATAGAGGAAGTACATACTTTTAACCTTTTTTTAAAAGAGATAAAAAATAAAAATAATTAACTTGCCGTACGATCGGGTTTTATGAAAAAGGCATTTTTTATTTTCTTTCTTTATTTTTCTGTACAGTCTTATTCTCAAAATTATCCTCCTGCAAAGCTGGATAGTATCACAACGATCTATAAAAACAGAGGAGAATATGAAAAGGTGTTTCAGTACAATATTGAAGCGCTCCGACATTATAAAGAAAATAATAATTCCGAAGGAGAATCTTTAGCCAATATTAATATCGCCAATGCACTTTCTACATTTGATGAGCACCAGAAAAGCCTTCATTATCTGGATGAGGCTGGAAAACAGCTTAAATTAATTAATAACAATGGCCTGAACGCCAGACTGTGTAATGAAATTGCAAGAAACTATGCTTTTTTAGGCCTATATAATCAGGCTAATATTCAGCTTAATAAATCTATAGAATATCTGAAGCATGCTCCTGATACACAAGAGAACAGAAACGCTTTGTTTTTTGTATACATCTGGAAGTGGTCTAATTTTGAAGATTTAAAACAGCCGGATTCTATTAACATGATGCGGAGAAAAGGGTTGAAAGATTTTCCCAATGAACCCAAGATCTATGTAAGAATTGCAGAGCAATTTTTATCTAAAAAGCAACATCTAGATTCTATAGAATACTACCTGAATAAGGCATCTGTGTTAGCTGTAAAAAATAACAGTTCACTTCACGCTTTCGGAGCCATTGCCACAAGACGCGGAAATCTGTATACGCTGAAAAAAGATTATCCAAAGGCTCTTGAATATTATCAGGAATCTTTACCCATCTATCTGAAAATAAACCGGGGTGCAGATATTATAAACACGTATAAGAAGATTTATGAAACCTATCTGGCCTTACATGATCTTCCAAAAGCGAATGAATATCTTACAAAATATACTGAGCTTAACGACAGCATTCAGTCCGGAGAAAGAAAAGCGGTGGCTTCTGTTGTGAATAATTTTGCTATTGAACAGGAAAAAGAGAAGAATAATCTTTATCTTATTATCGCTGCCATTACAGGTATTGCCTTGGTGTCTCTTACTGCTGTATTTATGATCCGGAAACGGAATAAAAACAAAAATAAAAGAAGAGATGAGTTGCTTGAAGAACAGAATAAACTCATTACTGAGAAAATAGTAGAAACAGATCAGCTGAAAAGGAAAGTAGATACTTCCATTAATGATCTGGCTGAAATGGCCACATCCAATAATCCTTTTTTCATAAGTAAGTTTAAAGAAGTGTATCCTGAATTTTATGAAAAGCTGACTTCACAATATCCCGAACTTACCAATCATGATATAAAATTTATCGCTTATGTAAGGCTTAATCTTACCAATAAAGAAATCGGACAGTGCAGTAATGTAACGGTAAGAGCTGTTGAAACCAAGAAATACAGGCTTAAAAAGAAACTCGAATTACCCACAGACATGGACTTAGGGACTTGGGTTTTGGAGTTATAATGAATAGAAAATGCCTCAGATATGTCTGAGGCATTTTATGATAATCTATTATAGCTTTTCAGCTTTTTCTATATAGGATAAGATTTTATAAGCAATATCAATCCTTTCAGAATTAGGATAATTTTTATTCGCAAGAATTACGATACCAATTTTTTTCGTAGGAACATACATTACATACGCTCCAAAACCATTGGTAGCTCCGGTTTTATTGATTAAAACATCAAGTTTCGGTTTTTGATGCGGAAGAATTTCTTTCACAGGATTAGGCTTGAAAGCCATATCCGCGGAATTTCCCTTTTGAAGCTGTTCCAGTGTTACCGGATAATTATATTGTTCCCAAATCAGATCTTGAGTCATTTCTGCGGTATTAAAATAACCGGTATGTGTATTCATTATGGCTGCGGATAATTTACTGTCAATGTTTCCAATTCCCATATTGGCGTCTACAAAAGTAATCATATCCTGTGTACATGATTTTACTCCATAAGCTTCATTTGCCAAAACTCCCGGATTTACACGAATTGGTTCATCATTTTTACTATAACCGAATGCATATTGACTCATATTTTCAGCAGGTACTTCATAAAAAGTATTATTCAACCCCATTTTAATGAAGACATTTTGGGTCATTGCTTTGGTGAAAGGCTGTTTGAATGTTTTTCCGGCAATAACACCCAGAAGGCCAATGCTTGGATTAGTGTACATTCTTTGGGTACCTGCCGGATAATCCGGCTTCCATTTATTATAGTAATTAATGAGTTGTTCATTATTAGTAATTTCATCAGGTAGCTGCAATGTAAATCCACCGGCTGTATGCGTTCCGAGATTGTAAAGTTTTATCTGGTCAAAAGCTGGATTTTTAATTTCGGGCATATATTTACTTACAGGATCAGATAAGTTAAGCGTTCCATTCACTTGTGATAAACTGGCTAAAGTAGCCGTGAATGTTTTGCTTACAGAACCCAGCTCGAATAAAGTTTTATTGGTAACTTCTATTTTGTCTGCTTTTGAAGCCAGTCCGTAATTGAAAAAAGTATGTTTACCATTTACTGTTATGGCAATACTTAATCCAGGGATATCATTTTTTTCCATCACGGGCTGTACCAAGGCGTCCAAATAATTGTCAAAATCTGAGGTCTCATTTTTCTTTGGATTATTACAGCTTGATAAAAAAGATAAACATAATACTGCAACAGATATGTTTTTTAAATTTCGCATAATTTTAAGATTTTATAATTGAATTTTTTACTACGATTTACAAAGAGAAGTTTCCGGGAAATTCTTAAGCGAAAGTAAAATAAATTTGCAGCATGAGTACTACTACAATTGCACTACAGTAATTTATTTTGTTGATAATTAGTGTTTTGTGATTTTATTGAAGGGCTTTTGAAATAACAGGGAATTGGTTTGAAATAATTATCTGAAAGTCTTTTATTGTTCAAAAGAAGTGATAATGAATAGAGGTGCATAAAAACAGGCTTCGGCTGAACCAAAGGTTCAGCCGAAGCCTGTTTTTATAATTTAAAGAATATACTGCTGGATATTTACAGCAGTCCTTATAAGCTTTCCCAGGTTTTCTTAATTTTCTGCATTTTCACAAGATAGAAATACAAAGGAATTAATTCAAGTCTTATTGTGAAGTTGATATGGGAAAAAGTAAAAGGAATAATAACCATCATGATTAAACAAATACCAATACCTATGATTGCATCAACTATTGCTGCCTGTACCGCCCATTTTTGCTCGAACCAAAGTCCATAGGCAACAATACCTTTATATAGAAACAGGAAAGAGATCAAAAGTCCTGTCATTGAATAAGGATGATTTGCATTTATTCCATATATAGATAAACTAATATGAGTTAAAAAAGAGCCTGACATTAATAAAATAGCAGCTACTGCTCCTCCAATTAAAAAGATCCATAAGAAAATTTTAATCCATGTGGGTAATAGGTTCCGTCTTCGAGTTAAAGTAGTGTTTTCAAATTCTGCAAAAGCTGTTGACTTTTCTTCCATGTATTATAAGTTTTTTTATCCAAAAAAAGCATTCGAACTTCCGATCCAGATGGCATCTTTTTTATTGAAATCTACATTTACCATTGCTGCTTTCGTCATTCTTCCCAGATTCTCCAATAGGATAGGGCGCTCGTCATTTTCCCGCCAAATATATAACAAACGGATCTCTGCTTTTGAAAACTCTCCGTTGATATCTTCAAAAATAGGCTCATAGGTTACCTTTCTTTGTAAAATGTAGTTTTCCTTATCCTGAATAGTATCGGTTATTTCTTTTGTTGGATTTAAATTAACTCCGCTTCCCGCAAATGAAAATAATGGTTTCAATACAAAATCTTCAAGATTTTCGTGTTCCGGAAACTCATGCAGGAAATAGCTTTTCGGAACAAACTGATGGTTCAATAAAGGTAAAAGAAACTTTGAGATTTTAAAAAACCAGTTCGGATGGGTGATCCATTTGACATCTACTTCCTCACGGAAATTAAATTCTGTAACAAGATCCGGAATATTATCCAGCTCGTCAAATATGATACGGTTGTAGATTCTTTTAATCTCCGTTAACTTTCCGTTATTTTCATAATACAGTTTGCGGCCTTCCTTTTTTACCTTGGTAAGACAAACTGTTTTTATTCCTAACAATTTTTCTGTTAAAGCAAAATCAACAGCTGTTTTCTGTTTTTCCGGGAAAATTTCAAGCAGAATTACATTTTCTGGGTTTTCACCGCCTACAATTAACTCCTTCAAATAATTTTTAAAGGTTTCATGAGGCATAGGATTTTTGATTTCTGAAAGAAAAGGATACACCTCACAGAACGTTTCTTCATATACTTTCTGGAAAGCGTATAAAGAAGGAAATGCCTGAAGCTCTATTAGTTGAGGTTCTATTTCTCCGTTTTCACTTTTGCAGACTCCAAAATCTATGGTGAAAAAGTGAGGCTGATCCGTATCATTGGGAACCCTGCAGTTATCCGGAATGGCTTTTTGTAGAGCCTCTTTTGGCATGGCCTTGATCTGGCTGATGATGCTTTCGCTGGCGTCTATAAGTTTTGCTTCAAATTCTTTAGTCAGAAAAATAGGACTTTCTGAAATTCTGAAAGTAGGGGCTATCCCTCCTTTTTGCAGTAATATATCTTTTACCTGACTGTATTTTTCCTCCGAAAACTCCTGATTAAATTGTTTTCTGTATTTTGGAATCATATTTTTTTTCTTTTGTGATGTTAAAAAAATCGAGCATTTCTGCCCGATTGTTATATGTAGCTGGAAGAGGGAAGTTTTCAAGCCTGAAAATATTTATTGTTCATAAATAAAAGGATAGTTAGTAGTCTTAACGAATAATAACCTCCAGCATCCTTCTTCCAGCTTCTAACCTTTTAAGCCAAAGATTCAGCTTCTTTCAAAATGTTTTTTTTTGCAAACTGAAGGAATCTCGGAAGGATCTGATTTCTGGTCAGAATGATTTTGTCCTCATCATCTATCCTGTCTACGGTTTCAAGATATTTTTCCATTCCGAAGTTTTCAATCATAGCTTCTCTGTTTTTTTCATCTTTCAGATTTTCAATCAGAGCTTCAGGGCTTGCTTCCGGATGAAACTGAGTTCCGAATATTTCTTCCGAAAAACGAACCGCCATTACCGCTCTTTCCAGATTGATATGTGGACGGAATTTTTCAATCGCCATAACGGTCATTCCAAGTTCTTCAAAACGTTCATGATTAGGCTCAATAAACTGATAAGCTCTGGAATCTACAGCATAAAAGGGATCCTGAAGATTTTTGAATAAAAATTCCTCTTTGCCTTCGTCTGTTTTATGAACAGGCATTACCCCGAAAGAGTAAGACTTTCTTTTGCAGATATTTCCCAAATCCCAGTGAATGCTTGCCAATTGAAATGAATGGCAGATCAGGAATAGATACTTTTTATCCTCACTGTATTTATTATGTTCTAAAACAGAGTCTAGAAAATGAGAAAACCTATCTTCCCATGCCAGACCTTCACGATGTGGATTTCCCGGACCACCGGAAGAAATGAAAATATCAAAATCTTCGATCTCCGGCATTTCATCTTTAAATCTCACATCAAATGTCTTGATCATCACATTTTCTTCAGAGCTCTGCTGAAATGCTTCTGAAATTTCTTTAATGTTTCTAAAGCCTTGATTTACATGATTGTTGTTCATGTCCAGCAGAGCAATTCGAATATCTTTCATTACAACATATTTTTTGTAAAGTTACCAAAAATATTATGAAGCAGGTTCACCATGGGTAATACCATACTCTGTTTCAGAGATCATATAATCAACAACTTTCGTCAGATCCCCGGTTTCCTTAAAGATCTGAAGCTGTCTGTCTGCTCCGGTACCGTTTTCAAGGATCTTCCATGCATACTCCACTTCATTACGGCATCCTAAGTCGTCTACTACATCATCAATAAACTCAAGAAGTTCTTTCAGTAAATGCGGATAAGGCACAGATTCTTCTTTCCCAAAATCAATCAGATGGGCTTCAATACCACTTTTGGAGGCACGCCATTTATTTTCATTCAAAAGCAGTCTTCTGTAGCTTCTGAAGCTCAGATTCTGCTGGTGAAGTTTGTAAATTTTGGCAACTAAACACTGCATGATGGCCGCAAGACATACGGTTTCATCAATTCTCAGTGGCATATCACAAATTCTGAATTCAATCGTAGGATAGAACGGGTGAACGCGCAGATCCCACCATATTTTTTTTGCATTGTCTATGGTTCCTGTTTTTACCAGAAGATCTACATAGCTGTCAAATTCCGCCAGTGAATTAAAATAGCTCGGGATACCGGTTCTTGGGAATTTTACGAAAATTTCCTGTCTGTACGATTTGAAACCTGTGTATCTTCCAATCCAGAATGGTGAATTGGTAGAAAGGGCATACACGTGAGGAAGGAAATACCGCATAACGTTCTGAATTCTTACGCCTTCTTCACGATTGGGAATTCCAATATGAACATGCAGTCCGAAAATAAGGTTTTCACGGGCTACATCCCCCATATCATCCACAATCTTGATATATCTTTCTCCTTGAGTGATGCTGTTATCTGACCAGTGTGAAAAAGGGTGAGTACCTCCTCCGGAAACACGAAGTCCCTGCTCATGTGCGGTATTGATAAGATGACGTCTTAAATTCGTTAATTCAGCTCTTGCTTCCTGAATATTCTGGCAGATGCCCGTTTCCATTTCAATCATGGATTCGTGCATTTCGTGCTTTAAATTTTCACTTAAAACAGCTTTACCACCTTCAATGATCTTTGAAACGTGAGAAACAAGATCTCTGCTTTCAACATCAATGATCTGATATTCTTCTTCAATTCCAATAGTAAACTGATGATGCATTTATTTTTGTGTTTTTTAATTTTTTTTCAATGTTATTTTATGGAATCTTTTACAAAGGTTCCCCAGGCAATGTTAGGTTTCCCCGGAACATATTCTTTAGCTTTTTCTATAGCCAGTTTGGCAGCATGCTCTATAATCCATGCAAAGTTTTCTTCTCCTACAGAATTTCTGTCGGCATCCGGAGCCGGGTTACAGAAGTCGATGGCATAAGGAATTCCGTCTCTTACGGCAAATTCTACTGTATTGAAATCATAGCCTAAAGCTTCATTCATTTTAATGGTATAATCATGAATGGTTTTCAGCAATTTCTCAAGATCTTTTCCTTGGGTCTGGTGAGTAGTTGCATATCTCAAATGAGGTGCATTTCTCGGTTCATAAGGCATAATATGAACATATTTTCTGCCCAGGCAGTACACTCTGTAATAGTCATCAAAGACAATTTCTTCCTGCACCATCATTACCAGCTGTTCCGTTTCTCCTAGTTTGTTCCAAAGATCATCCGGGTTTTCTACTCTGTAGACACTTTTCCAGCCGCCGCCATCGTGAGGCTTCATATATGCCGGAAATCCTACATAATTGAAAATATATTCCCAGTCATGTGGAAATTTAAGATTTCTGAATGAAGTTTCTGAAGTATTCTCCGGTCTTTCGTGTGACGGAAGAAGAACAGTCTTAGGAAGCGGAATTCCCAGTTTAGACATCAGGGCATTGTTGAAAAATTTTTCGTCCGCGCTCCACCAAAACGGATTGTTGATCACATAAGTACCGTTAAGTGCTGCGTTTTTCAGATACGCTCTGTAAAAAGGAACGTCCTGCGAAATTCTGTCGATGATCACTGCATAGCCATAATCTGCGCCCTGTTCCAGTTTGTCTATATTAACAGGTTCAGCTACGATTTCTCCACCTCCCAATTCATTTACTTTGTCTATAAATGCCCAGGGAAACGTGTCTTCCATACCGAAAAGAATTCCTACTTTTTTTGTCATAATTTTTGTTTTTAAGATGGATGATATTTTTTCTATTTGTTTTTTTATTGTTTAATTTAAGAGAAGAATGTGCCTATAAAGGTAGGGAAGACCATTCTCCATAAAGGCCAGTCGTGGCCTATCCATTTTCTTTCGTCATACCAGAAGTCTATGCCTTTTAGTCTTAAAATTTCTGCCATTTCTACATTTTTTTCTTTGCAGATGTCCTGATCAGAAGTACTCAGTACAATGTGCATATGTTTGTATTTCCAGGCTTCATCATTTCTTACAAATTCTCTTGGACAGTTGAAATAGACCATTTCATCAGAATAGCCATCCATGAAATTTCTTATGCTGAAAGCCCCGGAAAGGCAGAACAGATGGGAAACCACATCCGGAAACCGGAATGCAAAATTGGCAGCATGATATCCTCCGAAACTAGCTCCGGCAACTGCTACACGATGCGTTTTGTGAAGCTTCTGAATATAAGGTACAAATTCCTTAATCAGAAACTGTACATATCGTTCGTAGTTTATTATTCTTTGCTGAGGAGAGATTTTATCATCATAAAAACTCCAGCTGTCGATGGTCTGCACATTGTAAAGTTTTACTTTTCCCTGTTCTATAAACCAGTTGATGCTTCCGTTGAGATGAAAATCATGGTTTTGGGTGTATTGTCCCTGCGAAGTAGGAAACATGATGATAGGATGACCATAATGTCCGGTCACTTCTACCTTGAGACTTGTTCCCAATATGTGTGAATAATAATCTGTATGTTCTATATGAGGCATTTTTTTGTGTTTAATTATATTAATTCAATAAATTCTATTCCTCCAAGCTGATCTTTTTCTAAAATATCCAATACAAGGGTTCCAAATTTTGGATGTTCAAGAATGATATTTTCTTTAAAGATCCATTTTGAACCTGGTTTATTGGCATTGATTGAGTCTGTGAACTGATAATATGCTTTGCCATTTTCCGGAATTGATGTTCTCTAGATTACATTTTAGAAGTGATTCTTCAGGTAAGTTGCATATTATGAATTCGATAACATTTTGAATGTCAATATCAGGGTTCATGATTTAGGAGCTGAGCTTGCTGCTTTTTGGAGGTAAAATATTCAGCATATCTGCATGAATCATTTCGGCGGCTGCGTCCAGTCTTTCCTGTACAACAGATGCATCACCGGATTTGTACACAATTCCGACGTGATAATCTATGGGAAGAAACTTTACGACTTCTTCACATTCAAAACTGCTGTAGTTCGGTTCTTTATCTTTAATCAGTGCTACAATCAGTCCGGAATAGTATCCTGTAGGAGGAGAAACATCGTAATCATTTCCTCTCAGAAGGGCGTCTTCAATCTTAGCCCATTCTCTCCAGATATTAATGCCGCTTGAAGCTTCTACCAAATCAGGAATATGAGCTCCACCAACCCTTGACGAAGTTTCCAGGAAGTACCATTTTCCATCTTCTTTTCCACGGATAAATTCTGTATGGGTAGCGCCATTAATCAATCCGAAATTGGAAAGTACGCTGGCGTTAATTTCTTCTAACGCCTTAAACTCTTCAGAATATCTGCCTAAAGTTTTGGATCTGAATACTCCGCCTTCATGGGAAACCTGCATAGGAGGAGCAAGGTATTTCGAAGCAGATGTGAATACAATTTTTTTATTAAAAGTAAGGCTGTCTACATGGTAAACATCACCGGGCTTAAAGCTTTCCAGTAAAAAAAGATGACGTTCTTCTCCCAATGTTTCTAATGCCTCATAAAGCTGTTCTTTGGAAGTTATTTTTTTGATTCCCGATGCAGAAGCTTCGGAACGGGGTTTCAGTACCCATGGTGCAGGAACACGGTCTGTAAATTCGTTCACCTCATCATCATTAAATACCGCTGTAAATTCAGGAACGCTGATCCCGGAATCTTTTGCTTTTTGGCGCATGGCCAGTTTATCTCTGAAATATCGGTGTGTAGTCTGTCCCATTCCCGGAATACGGAATGTTTCTCTGATTAATGCGGCTTTTTCTACGTCATAATCATCCAAAGCCACTACAGCATCCACCTTTCTGGTTTTCATCAGGTGTGAGAATCCCTGAATGAGATGCTCCAGATTCCATACAGACGGCTTAAGTTCAGGCATATAAAAGGTTTCCTCAATGGCATGCCAGGGCCAATCCTTTTCTTTGAGGTTTTCCGAAGTTACAAGAATGATTTTATTGCCGAGTTTCTTCATCTCGTCCATAAAATCGTAGCCCTTGTAATAGCACGAAATACACACAATCGTTTTCTTCTCCATATAATGTTTTTTAAGATTTAGTGAATTTTCAAAAATAAAAGCATTTATTTATTATTTTATTAATAGTAAAAAATGAAATATCATGCGGTTTTGAAAATCCACTAATCAAGTATACAGAGTTTTTTCGTAAAAAACTAATTTTTAGTGATAATTTTCAATTAAATTCACGAGGAGTTGAACCCCGTAACCTGTTGCTGCTTTTTCTTTGGCATAGCCTACATTCCCAAAGGCTACTCCCGCAATATCCAAATGTGCCCATTTAGAGTGGTTTTCAATGAATTGTTCTAAAAATTTTGCTGCAATAATACAGTCTCCGATTGGTTTTAAGGAAATGTTTTTTATATCTGCCACATCCGACTGGATATCGTCTTTCCACACGTCCCATAAAGGAAGATTCCAAACTCTCTGATTGGTTAGATCTCCAGTTTTTATCAAATTATTTTTCAATTCTTCATTATTGGAAAACATAGCCGCGCAGGTATCTCCAAACATTCTTACTGAGCTTCCGGTTAAAGTAGCCAGATCAATCAGGAAATCTGTTTTGTAATTTTTAGAAAGATAAGATAATCCATCTGCAAGAATCAATCGGCCCTCTGCATCAGTATCCAGAACTTCGATGGTTTTTCCGTTGTAAGCGGTGATCACATCACTCGGAAGAAGGGCTTTTTCTGAAACAGCATTGTCAGTAATAGGAAGTACAGCAATAATATTCACCGGAAGCTGCATTTCAGCGGCATAAATTAGAGCTCCTATAACAGCTGTAGCACCTCCCATATCAGATTTCATATAGTGAAGGTTGGCAGAACTTTTAATAGATATTCCTCCCGTATCAAACAAGACGCATTTTCCTACCAGTCCGAAAGTTTTGGCATTTTTAACCGTAGTTTTATATTCTAAAATAGTGAAAGCGGCATCATAAGCACTTCCCTGATTAACTGCTAAATAAGCTCCCAATCCAAGTTCCTCACATTTCTTTCTGTTAAAAACGGTGTATTTTAATTCATATTTTTTAGCCAGATTTTTAAGATAGGCGCTTAAGCTATCCGGTCTTTTTAAATTCGCAGGTTTGTTGAGCCATTCCTGACAAGCAGTCTGACCATTAATCAGAGCTTCTGTTTTCTGGCTGACATGGTCTAATTTTTTCTGGCTTAAATTTTCAAAATGCAACTCAAATTTTGCATTCCAGAAAGGATGTTTTTTATCAAAAGGGTAGTTGTATGTTCCTGCCAGAAGTCCTTTTACAAACTCCTCAAACTGATTTTCATTCATGAAATCAGCCAATGCTAAAGTAGGTACAGCCTGTAGTTTTTCTTTCTGCGTCTGTGAAAACTTAGCGGCAACCTGCTGAATTTCGAAATTTTGTAAAGCAGATTTTCCTAAACCAATGAAATAAGTAATTCCTTCTTCATGAGCATTTACAAAAATCTCGTATTTCTTTCCCGTAAAAAAAGTGGAAATATTTTTATTGAAATTTTTACCGGTTTTAGCCCATTCTTCTTCAGTAAACAGATGAAAAACCTGAGTATAATTCTTGTTTTTTTTATTGATTAGTTTCATAAATAGATGTTGTATTTTTCTAAGATGATGAATTGCTGTTTTGAGAAATTTTCTTCTGCAATTTCCTTCATCTAATCTTTAATGCTTTGTTGTTGTGGTTTTACTTCTACAGGATTCTCTGTATTGTCGTAGAACAGCCATTCTATTGCCCTTGGAAACTCCTGTGACCAGTAGAATTCATTGTGAGTGCCTTCCGGATTGATATTGGTCTTAAATTCAAAATCAAAAAGCTTTTTCTCTTCCCATCTTCGCAGGTATTCTTCAAAAATGTGAATTCTTTTGACCATTTTAGATCCTTCCTGAGCTCCGCCATAAAGGTAAATTTTTGTTTTATAAGGAACCCTGAAATTCATCATCGGAAAGTTGTTATTGGGTTCTACCCAAAGAGAAGGAGAGAAGATTAACAACTTAGAATAGACTTCCGGATAAAGAAATCCACTGTAGATACTAATTAAAGCACCTAATGAACTACCTCCGATTCCGGTATTGTCACGGTCTTTTTTTGTTCTGTAATTTTCGTCTACAAAAGGTTTTAAAGTATCTGCAATAAAGCGGATGTATTTTTTTCCTTCAGAGCCGTTGGCCACATGATCATTATCAAAAATATATTCTTTGATTCTTTCTTCGCTACCATGTTCTATGGCAATGATGATTAGGTCTCCACGTCCGTATTCTGCAAGGATAGACAGTTTTTTGTCGATTTCCCAATTTCCGAATCCACTTCCTTCACTGAACAGATTTTGGGCATCCTGAAGGTATAAAACGGGATATCTTTTATCAGTAGTGTGATAATCATAAGGAAGCAGCGCCCAGACTTTGCGGTGACGGTCAAGCTGTGGAATATAAAAGTTTTCTGAAATAACTTCTGCTATAGGATAATACTCTTCTTTAAAAGGTCCCCAGTTTAATCTCCATTTTTGTACCGTATCAGAAGTTTTGCCTGCTGATTTTTTTACTTTCCGGTTAGGTGTAATGTTTCCATATTGATCCAGTTCCACATTCTCCCAGCCTCCCTTGGTGAATTTGTAGTCAATTTCGTCCGCAAGGATCTGGTCTTCAATTTCTATAAAATAATTGGAGGAATCTGTTTGTTTGAGCTGAAAATTGTAATCTTTAGGATTCCAGCTGTTGAAATTTCCGGTGATAAATACCGGTCTGTCGTCTTTTTCTTCTGTATAAAGTTCAAACCTCATCGTATGTGTTTAATAAAAATAGTGATGCTAAATTTATAAAAAAAGATTGTTTTGAAATCATAAAAATGTGAGGTAAAAAATGATATATTTGGTAGAAAGACAAAACACGAAATGATATTGATAATTATTTGATGAGTAATTAACCATTATTGTCAGTATTTTTCGTAGTTTCAAGGAAATTATAAATTTAAACTGATCTTGATGAATTCTGTTAAAACCTACACGCTTTTCACCGATCATGATGTGTATCTTTTCAAAGAAGGGAGACATTATAAGCTGTATGGTAAATTTGGAGCACATTCTGCGGAAAAAGATGGTGTAAAGGGAATCTATTTTTCAGTATGGGCACCCAACGCAAAAAAAGTTTCCGTAATCGGGAATTTTAATAACTGGAATCATAAAGATCATATCCTCTTTCCAAGATGGGACGAATCTGGGATTTGGGAAGGGTTTATTGAAGGATTAACCTGGGGAACACTATATAAATATGCTATTGAAACACCCAGAGGTGAAATTCTGGAGAAAAGTGATCCCTATGCATTGAGCTGGGAACAGAATATTCAGGCCGCTTCTCTTGTTTCTACTACCTGGTATGAATGGGAGGATAAGGAATGGATGAACAACCGCTGGCAAAAAAACAGATTGAATGCTCCAATATCTGTATATGAACTGCATCTGGGTTCATGGGTAAGGGAAGGAGATCAGCCCCAACGCTTTTTAAACTATAGGGATATTGCCAAAAAACTGGTACCTTATATAAAGGATATGGGATTTACCCATGTGGAATTTATGCCTGTGATGGAATATCCTTATGATCCAAGCTGGGGATATCAGATTACAGGTTTTTATGCAGCTACTTCGCGCTTCGGTTCGCCACAGGATCTGATGTTTCTCATTGATGAACTTCATAGAAACGAGATAGGCGTTATTCTGGATTGGGTTCCATCCCATTTTCCGGGAGATGCTAACGGGCTTCACCTTTTTGACGGATCCTATCTGTATGAACATGAAGATCCGAGAAAAGGATTCCATCCGGATTGGAAATCACATATTTTCAATTACGGACGAAATGAAGTTAAATCTTTTCTGATTTCCAACGCGATGTTCTGGCTGGATCGTTACCATGCAGATGGATTGCGTGTGGATGCAGTAACCTCAATGCTTCACCTGGATTATTCCAGAAATGAAGGCGAATGGGAACCTAATATATATGGAACTAATGTAAACCTGGAAGCCAAAGCTTTTCTACAGGAATTTAATACGGCTGTTTATAAAGAATTCGGGGATAATATCATGACGATAGCAGAAGAAAGCTCAGATTTTCCTATGCTTACCAAGCCTGTTCATGATGGCGGTGTAGGATTTGGAATGAAATGGATGATGGGCTGGATGCACGATACATTGGATTACTTTAAAGAAGATTTTTCTAATCGTAAATTTCATCATCATAAACTGACCTTTGCTTCCATGTATATGTATAATGAAAATTATATGATGCCCTTGTCACACGATGAAGTCGTACACGGAAAAGCAAGCCTCATCTATAAAATGAAAGGCGACGAATGGCAGAAATTTGCCAATCTGCGTGCCCTGTATGTATATATGTATACCCATCCGGGAGCTAAGCTGCTTTTTATGGGTGATGAATTCGGGCAGACCAGTGAATGGAATTTTACCAGAAGTCTCGACTGGCATTTGCTAAAATATCCTGTTCACAAAGGAATGCATGAAATGGTAAAAGAACTGAATCACCTGTACCGATCAGAAACTGCGTTTTACGAAAATCAGTTTGATAAACATGGTTTTGAATGGATAGAAGCAGATGATCTTGAAAACTCAGTATATGTATACCTGAGAAAAGGAAAAAGAAAGGACGATGTAATGATGGTTGCTTTAAATCTGGCACCCAAAGTATTGGATTATAAAATCGGGATTCCTGCAGGGACACACTGGGAAGTTGTTTTAAATTCCGATAATGAAAAATACAGCGGAAGCGGGGTAGAGCCTGAAATCTTAGAAGAGAAATATGAAGAATGGAGAGGACATCCAAAAACAATGACCTTAAAACTTCCGCCATTGGCCGGAATTATTTTACGACAGAAGAAAGATAAAAAGTATAAATTACACAGAATTAAACACAAGAGATAAAGAATGGTTATTTATCATTTAAGTACAGAATGTTATCCTGTAGCAAAAGTAGGCGGTCTGGCAGATGTTGTCGGGGCACTTCCGAAATATCAGAATAAAATAAAAGGAATAAATGCTAAGGTAGTAATGCCATGGTACAATAAAACCTTTGTCTATGATCATGAATTTGATCTGGTTTTTGATGGATTTATTCATCAGGGAGATAATATGCTGCAGGTTCAGGTGTTAAAAGAAAAAACAAATGTTCTGGGATTTGAGCTGTATATGGTGAAAATTCCCGGATTACTAGACAGGGAAAACCCTTACGGATATCAGGATGAAAGCTTTCAGTTTATGGCTTTTCAGCATGGAGTGCTGCACTGGCTGTGTGCCATGGAAATCCGTCCGGATGTACTGCACTGCCATGATTATCATACCGGGTTAGTTCCTTTTATGGTAGAAAACTGTTCAGAATTCGGGTTTTTAAAAGGAGTGAAGACAATAGGAACCATTCATAACGGAGAATATCAGGGAATGATGAGCTGGAATATGGCTAATTACATGCCTTCTTTCGATGCTTACAAATGGGGCTTAATGGATTGGAACGGATTTATGAATCCTCTCGCAAGTATGATTAAATGTGCCGATGCCTTCACCACTGTTTCCGAAGGATATCTTGAAGAACTTTTCATAAGCTTCCGCGGTCTGGAAAGCCTGGTTCGTCAGGAATTCGGGAAAGCCTACGGAATTATCAACGGGATTGACACCGAAGTCTGGAATCCTGAAACCGATCCTATGCTGGATTTTAATTTTAGCAGCAAAAATGCAGTCGCTCAAAAGAAAAAAAATAAAGAAAAACTCTGTAAAGAATATGGTTTAAAACCGGAACTTCCTTTGTTTGCCTTTATCGGAAGATTCGCTACGGAAAAAGGAGCAGATCTGCTGCCGGATGTAGTCTGGAGAAGCATTAAGCAAAGTTATGGCGCTTTAAATATTATGATTCTCGGCTCAGGAAACAGCTATATCGAAAATAAATTAAAAGAATACGACTATACGTATACCAATTTTGCTTTGGATCTGGGATATAAAGAACATCTTTCCCATAAAATATACGCCTCGGCAGATTTTTTGCTTATGCCTTCCAGAGTAGAACCCTGCGGGTTGAATCAAATGTATTCCATGAGGTACGGAACCGTTCCTGTAGTGAGATATACAGGAGGCCTCAGAGATACCGTAGAAGATATTTCAACCGGAGGAGCAGGTTTAAACTTTACTTATCCTGGTGTGGATGATATTGTACATGCCATGAACAGAGCCATAGCAATTTATAATCAAAAAGGTGTCATGGAAGAACTCATCCATGCCAACATGAATTTTGATTTTGCATGGGAGAAATCTGCAGAAAAATACATAGCTTTATATAATAGCTAAATATGAGAAAGTTTTTTTCCTTTCTATTAATGATAATTATAGTCTCTTCCTGTAAAAAAGAAGATGAAGGACTTCGTAATGGCTATTTCTGGCTTTACGGATCTGGTCTTAAAGATATGTATGGCGAAGAAGCTGCCAATGGCATTTCTGAAAAATGGAAAATAAAAACAGTACATGCCGGCGGATGCGTTATTGATGGTGAATTGGAAAAAAAGATAAACAGGGCGAATAAAAAAACACTAGCTGCCATTACAAAGAAATATGGTAAGGGCTGGGAAGCAAAATATCATAAGGATATAGAAAATTTTGCCATGAAAAGCGCAGATGTAATGGATGTGCTGATTGTAAATAAAATGTTCAGAAATAAATTGAAGGACCACAATATTCCTATTGATGATGTGGATAAACAGGTTAAAGAACTTAATGATCAGGGAGAATACGAGGTGGCCATAGTCAATTCAAATCTGAAATATGAGAATAAAGAATGCTTTAAAGTAGCAGTAAACACTAAGAACCGAACCGTAAACTTAATAAATTAAAAAAACGCAGGATATTTATGAATCGAAATGTAATCTCCATTGTTTTAGGAGGAGGCAGAGGGACAAGACTATTCCCATTAACGTATTCCAGATCAAAACCAGCTGTTCCTATTGCAGGAAAATACAGACTGGTAGATATTCCTATTTCAAACTGCCTGAATTCAGGACTGAATAAAATTCTGGTTTTAACCCAGTTTAATTCCGCTTCTCTTAATTCGCATATTAAGAATTCTTATCATTTTGATATCTTCAGCAAAGGCTTTGTTGATATTCTGGCAGCCGAGCAGAATGTAGAAAATGACAGCTGGTATCAGGGTACCGCAGATGCTGTACGTCAAACGATGAAGCACCTTGAAAAATATGATTATGACTACATCCTGATTCTTTCAGGAGACCAGTTGTATCAGATGGACTTTAGGGAAATGCTGGATTTCCATATTGAAAACGGAGGAGATCTTACCATTGCAACCATTCCGGTGAATGCAAAAGATGCCACAGGTTTTGGAATCTTAAAATCTGATGATGAAGGAAATATCACTTCCTTCTATGAAAAACCGGATTATGATATGCTGGAAGGCATGAAATCTGAAGTTTCAGAAGGAAATAAGCATGCCGGAAAAGAATTTCTGGCTTCCATGGGAATCTATATTTTCACTAAGAATATCCTTAAAAAGATGTTTGAAGAAGGTGCAGGTGATGATTTTGGAAAAGATATTATTCCGAGTTCAATTGGAAAATACAAAACGTTAAGTTATCAGTATGAAGGCTATTGGACAGATATAGGAACTATAGAATCTTTTTACGAAGCCAATCTTGACCTTTGTCTGGATCTGCCGCAGTTTAATCTTTTTTCTTCTTCACCTATCTATACCAGAGCAAGGATGCTTCCGCCGTCAAAAATCAATGGCTCATACGTAAGTAAAGCCGTTTTTGGAGATGGATGTATCATTATGGCAGATAAAATTGAAAATTCCGTGATCGGAAACAGAACAAGAATAGATAAAGGAAGTACCATCGTGAACTCTTACGTGATGGGAGCTGATTTCTACCAAAATACAACAGAAATTGTCCTGAACGATAGAGGCGGCCGTCCTAATATGGGAATCGGAAAATACTGTTATATAGAAAAAGCAATCCTTGATAAAAATTGTTACATCGGGGATAATGTAAAGATCACCGGAGGAAAACATATCCCTGATGGTGATTACGGAACTTATTCCGTACAGGATGGGATTGTAGTGGTGAAGAAAGGCGCTGTAATTGCGCCGGGAACACATATAGGATAATAGAAAGGAAGTTGGATGCTGGAAGCTGGAGGTTATTGAAGGACAGAGTACCAATAGAAGTCTTATTTAGGTTTATTAAGTAAGATGAAATGTTTTAAATTATAAAATTTCTAGTGATCATTCACCAAATAGTAACTTCCAACTTCCCTCATCCCGCTTCCAGCACTTAACAAGGTTAATTATTGTTAAACATACAATCAGAGTGATCAGCATATTGTTCACTCTTTTTATTTATACTATTTTTGTGCGATGCGTATTTTTAAGATATTAACTTTTATCATTATCTTGTTGGGAGGAGCTTATGCGGCTTCCATGTATTATTTTGTGGACGAAAGTAAAAATTTCACCATTGAAAAAGAAATTGATTATCCGGTAGATAAGGTTTTTGCCCAGTTCAATAACCTTCAGAATTTCACAAGATGGAACAATTTTTTTACCAGTTCACAATCTATCGATATTGATTATTATACGCCTTATGAAGGGCAGGGAAGTGCCATTAGCTATGTAGATCCTAAAAATGATACCGATGGAGAAATGTTCATCAGGTATGAGAACCTTAATAAGACTCTGAAATACCAGCTTTTTGAGGATGAAAACGAAAATCCAACTTTGGTTGATGTCAAGTTTAAATCCGTTTCTGCAGAAAAAACAAAAATCATCTGGTACGTACATACTCCGAAATTATCTGTTTGGAAAAGAGTAGGGAACTTCTGGACGGAAGACCGTTTTGCCGAAAATATCAACAAAAGTATGGCAAATCTTAAAAACTCTTTAGGAAATAAAGTAGAAAAAGATAACCAGATGGCCGCCATTAAATACGACAGTCTGATGGTGGAAAATGAAGAAGACAAGTTATTGTTGGGGATCAATGTAAGCACATCAAACAAAAAAGATGCACTTTACAAAAATATCGTGATGAATTATAACAAAGTCTATAATTTTGTGACGATGGATCTTGGAAAAAGAGATGATGAATTTGGATATCCGATCCTGATTACCGATGCGGATAATTACAAAGACAAAGAGGTTTCTTACTTCCTCGGAATTCCGCTTTCTAAGAAAATTGGAGTGTCTGATAATAATTTCAATTTTAGGTCTGTAAACCCGTCTCAAAATTACGTGATGTACTACAAAGGGAACTATGAGGGCCGAATTCGGGCAATTCAACAGCTGATCCAGAAAGCCAAAAAAGACGAGATGCGCTTCGGAGATATCCGCCAGACCTTTATTGAGCGTCCTATGGAAGGTCAGGAGGTAAACGTTAAGCTCTCATTATCAGTGTATAAGTAATTTTTATTTAATTATTTTTTTCTTAAGTTTTTTTAACGGTTCCAGACTGTTCTAACTCGGTTTTTTTTATTAAATTTGAAGATTAATTCTACAAATAAATTTTAATAAATAGATAAACTGTAATAATGGACAGATTTTCATTCCTAAACGCAGCTCATTCTCAGTTAATTGAGGATTTATACCAACAGTACTTAAAATTCCCAGACTCTCTAGAACCATCATGGAAAGCTTTCTTTCAAGGCTTCGATTTTGCTTTGGAGAACTATGGAGACGACGATAACACCCAGTTTATTCAGGCTTCGGCCAGCGCTGCTCCGGCAGTACAACAGATTTCTCAGGCAGTATCAAACGGAGAAGTTCCTGAGCATATCAAGAAAGAATTTAAAGTAGTAAACCTTATTGAGGCTTACAGAACAAGAGGGCACCTTTTCACGAAAACTAACCCTGTTAGAGAAAGAAGACATTATACCCCTACTTTAGACATCGAAAACTTCGGTCTTTCTAAAGAAGATTTAAATACAAAATTCAACTGCGCGGTTGAAACAGGAATGAAAGAACCTGCTACTTTGGCAGATTTGATCAAGCACCTTGAAAGCATCTACTGTGATTCTATTGGAGTAGAATACATGCACATCAACAACGTTGAAGAAAAAGATTTCATCAAAAGATGGCTTCAGGTAAATGAAAACCATCCAAGTCTTTCTGCCAACGAAAAAACAGAAATCTTATTAAAATTAAATCAGGCAGTTGCTTTTGAAAACTACCTTCACACAAAATTTGTAGGACAAAAGAGATTCTCATTAGAAGGTGGTGAAACATTAATCCCTGCTTTAGATCAATTGATCTCAAGATCTTCTCAGTTAGGAGTAGATGAAGTAGTATTGGGAATGGCTCACAGAGGTAGACTTAATGTACTGACCAACATCTTCGGGAAATCTTACAAACAGATCTTCTCAGAATTTGAAGGAAAAGAATTCGAAGAAGATGTATTCTCTGGTGACGTTAAATATCACTTAGGATCATCTAAAAAGATCAAAACAGCTTCAGGAGAAGAAGTTTGTATCAACCTTACTCCGAACCCATCTCACCTTGAAACGGTTGCTGCTCTTGTAGAAGGTATCTGCCGTGCAAAAGTAGATGACAAATACAAAGATTACTCTAAAGTATTGCCAATCATCATTCACGGTGATGGAGCGATTGCCGGACAAGGTATTGCTTACGAAGTGGCTCAGATGATGACGTTGGAAGGATACAGAACTGGAGGAACCGTTCATATCGTTGTAAATAACCAGGTTTCATTTACAACTAACTATATGGATGCAAGATCTTCAACATATTGTACAGACATTGCAAAAGTTACAGAATCCCCTGTAATGCACGTAAATGCTGACGATGCTGAAGCGGTTGTTCATGCCATCCACTTTGCTGCTGATTTCAGAGCGAAATTCGGAAAAGACGTTTATATTGACCTTTTAGGGTACAGAAAATATGGTCACAACGAAGGTGATGAGCCAAGATTTACTCAGCCTAACCTATATAAAACCATTTCAAAACACCCGAATCCAAGAGAAATTTATAAAGATAAATTATTGAAAGACAGCATTACTTCAAACGACGTAATTGCTAAAATGGAAACGGAATTCAAAGCTCTTCTGGACAAAGATTTTGATGCTTCTAAAGAGATTGAGAAAAACGTAATGGATCTATTCATGGCTGAAGACTGGACGAACTATCCAATCGGAAAGAGAGGAGCAGTTCAGTTGCCTGTAGATACCAAATATGATGCAGCGAAGCTTAAAGAATTAGCACTTAAAATGTCAACACTTCCTGTTGATAAAAAGTTCATCAATAAAATTACAAGACTTTTTGAAAACCGTATCAAAGCTATTGAAGGAAACTCATTAGACTGGGCGCTAGGAGAGTGGTTAGCATATGCTACACTTCTTGTGGAAGGCCACAACGTAAGAATCTCCGGAGAAGATGTAGAAAGAGGAACATTCTCTCACAGACATGCGGTAGTAAAAACAGAAGATACAGAAGAAGAATATATCCCTTTAAGACACGTATCAGAAAGTAGATTTGATGTATTCAACTCTCACCTTTCAGAATATGGGGTTTTAGGTTTCGATTACGGATATGCAATGGCATCTCCAAATACATTAACCATCTGGGAAGCTCAGTTCGGAGATTTCGTGAACGGAGCTCAGATCATCGTTGACCAGTACCTTGCTGCTGCAGAAGAAAAATGGAAAATCCAGAATGGATTGGTAATGTTATTGCCTCACGGTTCAGAAGGACAGGGTGCTGAGCACTCTTCAGCAAGACTGGAGAGATTCCTTACCCTTTGTGCCAATGAAAACATGGTGGTAGCGAATATTACGTCACCTGCCAACTACTTCCACTTATTAAGAAGACAGTTGAAATGGGGCTTCAGAAAACCATTGATCGTAATGAGCCCTAAATCTTTATTGAGACATCCTAAAGTGGTTTCTCCAATCGAAGATTTTGCAAACGGTACATTCCAGCCAATCTTAGACGATCCTACTGCAGATCCTAAAAAAGTAGAAAAAGTAGTTCTTTGTTCAGGTAAACTGTACTTCGAATTATTAGCGAAGAAAGAAGAACTGAACTGTGAAAATATTGCATTAGTAAGATTTGAGCAGTTATATCCGCTTCAGACAGATGCTATTGAAGCGATCTTCAACAAATACGAAAACAAAAAACAATTGGTTTGGGCTCAGGAAGAACCTGAAAACATGGGAGCTTGGTCTTATATCCTTAGAAACTTCAGAGATACAGGAATCCAGGTAGTTGCTCCGGTACCAAGCGGTGCTCCGGCTCCAGGTAGCCACAAAATGTTTGAGAAAAACCAAAATGCAGTGATCAACAGAGTTTTTGACAGAGATGATGCTCCTGCAAAAAGACCCGTTACAGCTTAATTTAAATAATATCCAATTAAAAAATAAAAAATACTCGATATGTCAGTTTTAGAAATGAAAGTTCCTTCACCGGGCGAATCAATTACAGAAGTTGAAATTGCAACCTGGCTTGTAAAAGATGGTGATTATGTAGAAAAAGATCAACCTATCGCCGAAGTGGATTCAGATAAAGCAACTCTTGAATTGCCGGCAGAACAAAGTGGTGTTATCACTTTAAAGGCAGAAGAAGGTGATGTAGTACAGGTAGGTCAGGTAGTTTGTTTAATTGATATGGATGCTGCTAAGCCAGAAGGTGTTGCACCTGCTGCTGAAGCTCCAAAACAGGAAGAAGCACCGAAAGCTGCTGAACCGGCTAAACAAGAAGCTCCAAAACCAGCTGCTCCGGTAGCTGCTCCACAAACTTACGCAACAGGAGCTCCATCTCCGGCTGCTAAGAAAATCCTTGATGAAAAAGGAATGGATGCTGCTCAGGTTTCAGGAACAGGAAGAGACGGAAGAATTACTAAAACTGATGCTGAATTAGCGGCAGTTCCTGCATTGGGAGGAAGCCCTATGACTGCTACAGGTGCTAGAACTACCACTACAACTAAACTTTCAGTTTTAAGAAGAAAAATTGCTCAGAGATTGGTTTCTGTAAAGAACGAAACTGCAATGTTGACGACTTTCAACGAAGTGGATATGTCTGAAATCTTCAGATTAAGAAAACAATATAAAGAAGAATTTGCTCAAAAACACGGAGTAGGACTTGGTTTCATGTCTTTCTTCACAAAAGCAGTAACAAGAGCTTTACAAATGTATCCGGATGTAAATGCATCTATTGACGGAGACTTTAAAGTAAATTATGATTTCTGTGATATTTCAATTGCCGTTTCAGGTCCTAAAGGGTTAATGGTTCCGGTATTGAGAAACGCTGAAAACATGTCTTTTGCCAGCGTAGAAGCAAACATCAAAGATCTTGCTATCAAAGTAAGAGACGGTAAAATTACTGTTGATGAAATGACTGGTGGTACTTTCACGATTACAAACGGTGGTACTTTCGGATCTATGATGTCTACACCAATCATCAACCCTCCACAATCTGCCATCTTAGGAATGCACAACATCATCCAGAGACCAGTAGCTGTTGACGGACAGGTAGTAATCAGACCAATGATGTACGTTGCAATGTCTTATGACCACAGAATTATCGACGGTAAAGAATCTGTAGGATTCCTTGTTGCGGTAAAAGAAGGTATCGACAATCCGGTTGAAATATTATTGGGAGGTGACGAAAGAAAAGGCCTTGGATTATAGTTTTAATATAATTATAATGTAAATATATGATCTCGCCTTATAAAAAGGCGAGATTTTTGTATTTATTAAGAAAATGCTACAATGATGTTTTCAAAAATGACTTCCAATATCAAAGTTTCAGTTATACCTGAATATGATAGTAAAAACAGTTATCCATCCGAAAACCGCTACGTTTTTAAATACAATATCACGATAGAAAATGACGGAAGCTTTCCTATCAAAGTATTAAAAAGAAAATGGCTGATCTTCGATGTAGGATTCGGATACACAGAGATTATAGGTGATGGCGTTATCGGCCTGACTCCTGAAATAGGAACAGGTGAAAATTTCGCTTACTTCTCCAATGTAATGCTTCGTTCCGGAGTAGGAAATATGAGCGGAAAATACCTGGTTAAAAACCTCGAAACACAAGAAACATTTGAGATTGATATTCCAAAATTCAATCTTTTGTCTGAAGTGTTGAGTAATTAATGATGAGCAGAGGAACAGATTAAGAACCCGGGTTCTTATTAAAGCTTTTTGATTTTCGCTTTCATATAATCGTTTACTTCATCATTGCTGGTGAGAAACAGTTTCTCAAAAGCCAGCAGAGATATCTTTGCACACACTTCAGCATCTGCACCCGCTCTGTGGTGGGTGAAATCAATTTTATGATATTCTGCCAAAGGTTTTAAGCCGTATTTCGGAAGATAATTCCATGACTTTTTAGCAAGCTGTATGCTGCACAAATAGTTTAATTTTGGAGTAAACATCCCGTAATGTTCCAGACAGCCTCTTAAAACAGAAGCATCAAATCCTGCATTATGAGCAATCATAAGGCTTCCATACATCATATCCTGGGCTTCATACCACACTTCATCAAAGGTTGGGGCATCTTTTACGTCTTCAGGATAAATCCCGTGAACCGCAATATTAAATTTACTGAAATAAGGAAAACTTGGCGGCTTAATCAGCCATGTTTTTGTTTCAACAATTTTAGAATCCTGCACGACACAGATTCCCATCTCACAAGCTGAACTTTTCTCGTGAGTGGCCGTTTCAAAATCTATTGCACAGAAATCCATTGTTTTTTATTATAAGTTGTTTGGTTGGTTTTGGTTATTAGTTGCTGGTTGTTTTTTGTTGCTTGTTACTGGTTCTCTTGCCTCGAGTTTAATGTTCAGGGTTTAAAGTTTAAGGTTAATTGAAGCTATGAATTTCTACTTAATGAGTTTTAGTTCATATAAGAAAAAAGAAAACTGTAATTTTCCCTAATCCCTAATCCCTAATCCCTAATCCCTAATCCCTGCAACCTACCATTTACTACCTATTTTCCTCCCAAAAAATGTTTAAATATCAGCCATTTTGATTGGTAAAACTGACTCTTCTGGTGTTTCTGACGAAGTTTCCATGTTCCGGGGAGCTGGGCATAAAACCCAAAATGAGCTCTTACAACCGCCCACAGATGTGGAAAACCCTGTTTTAAGCCAAAATAAATTCCCGCTACACTATCCAGACATAATCTGAAAAAGATCAGCCAGATCAATTGAGGAAAAGGAAGGTTTTTAAGCATCATAGAAAGATTATTTCTGATGTTTAAATAAGTTTTTTGTGCACTCTGTTTATTAAGAGTTCCTCCTCCTACATGATATATACTGGATTTTCCTGTATAATAAATCTTTTTTCCCGAATTGATAAGCCTCCAGCAAAGGTCTATTTCTTCCTGATGGGCAAAAAACCTTGCATCAAAACCATTCTGATCCCAAAAATCTTTTGAACGGATGAAAAAACAGCATCCTGAAGCCCAGAAAATCTCTGTTTCATCATTATACTGGCCTTTATCTTCTTCCAGATCATCAAAAACTCTTCCTCTGCAATAAGGATATCCAAGGTTGTCTATCAAACCTCCGGCAGCACCGGCAAATTCGAAATAACTTTTGTTATGATAAGATAAAATTTTAGGCTGTACCGCTGAAATAGAAGGATTTTTTTCCAACAGTTCCAATACAGGTTCTGTCCAGTTCTCTGTAACTTCTACATCGGAGTTCAGAAGGCAGTAATATTCATTGGAAATGGACTTCAATCCTTCATTATATCCCCCTGCAAACCCATAGTTTTTATCGTTTTTAATAATGTTTACGGTAGGAAAATTCTTTTGTAAGAACTCAACGGAATCATCCGTAGAAAGATTGTCTATCACATAGATATCGGCATTCTGAGAAAACTGAACCACACCCGGAAGAAATTTTTCAAGCCAATTTTTGCCGTTCCAGTTTAAGATGGCAACTGCTAGTTTTTTCTGCATGTCAATCTATTTTTTTTCTGCATCAAAATTCTTGATAGAGTCCTGATATTTCCATTTTCTGTGTGACCAAAGGTAGTTGTCGGGATGTTTGTGTAAGGTATTTTCCAATAATTTATGGAATTTTCTTACCACTTCATTTTCTGTAAACTTTTCCCCATCCGGGTATATTCTATGATAATTAACCTGATAATAACCGCGTTTTACCTTTTTCATCTCACAATAGATAAAAACAAGATCCATCCTTGTGGCCAGCTTATCATATCCTATAAAAGCAGGAGTTCTTTGATTCAAAAATTCCAAACCATAAGTGACATGAGCGTGGTGAGGAGTTTGGTCGGCAACAAACATATAAGCAGAATCACCGTTGTTTTTAGATCTGAAGATATTCAGAATAACCTCATTGGCCTCCAGTGCTTCATTTCCGAATTTGTTTCGAACCTTTTTCATTTGATTCTCCCAGAAATCACTGTTTACTTTTCTGTATACAGGATGACAATGAGCCTGGGGAACAATCTTTGCCAATGCATTGATCCATTCCCAATTGAAAACATGTCCTGCCAGCAGGATAATATTTTTACCTTCCTTTTTAGCATCATGAAACAGTTCCTGATTGATATGCTGCATTCTCACTCTGGCTTCTGTCTCAGAAATACTGAAAGATTTTATAGTTTCTACCAGATAATCGGAAAAATTAAGATAGAATTTTTTTCGGATATCTTTAATTTCTTCTTCGGATTTATCCGGAAAAGACATTCTCAGATTTTGGGTGATGACCTCTTTTCTGTATCCTACAATATAATAATTGAGGAAAAAGATAACGTCCGAAAAAATATACAATATTTTAAGCGGCAGCTTAGAGACGAAGTATAATATTTTGATTAAGAAATTCATAAAACAGGCAAATTTAGTGATAATAAAATTATGGTTCTATTTTTGCTGACGGATATATATTATTTTTTTACTTTTATGTTATGAAAAAATTGACAATATTCGCTTTCCTGGGATTAGGTGCTTTCGCTTTTTCACAAGATGTAAAGGATTTACCAGATAATGGAAAACAGAAAACAGCTCTTATAGTACCTACAGAACATAAAGAGCTTGAAGCCAAGAAAAAAGCAGCTGAAGAAAAAGCTAAGCTTCCAAAGCCCTATGATCCAAAAGCTGATGCGCAGGCTGATATTAATAAATTGGTCGCTCAGGCTAAGAAAGAAGGCAAAAATGTGATGATCCAGGCTGGTGGAAACTGGTGTATCTGGTGTCTTCGTTTTAATAATTATGTGCAGACTACTCCAGAATTGAAGGAATTGGCAGATAAGAATTATGTTTATTATCACCTGAACTATTCTCCGGAGAATAAGAATGAAAAAGTTTTTGCCCAATATGGTAATCCGGGTGAAAAATTTGGATATCCGGTGTTTATTATTTTAGATAAAGACGGAAAAATGATCAAAGTTCAGCAGAGTGACGTGTTGGAAGAAGGAAAAGGCTACAGTAAAGATAAAGTAAAGGAATTCTTTACTACCTGGGCTCCTAAAAAAGGATAAAATAAAAAAAAACTGCTTCAGCAATGAAGCAGTTTTTTTATTGCGTGATGGTTAAAATAATAACCTGTAGAAATTATAATAACTTTTTAATCCAGGCTAATTTCTTCTCTGAATAAGGTGGATATTTGATATTTGGTTCTCCCCAGGTAACTTTTTCCAGAACCGCTTTTTGATGTGAAAAGGTTTCAAAACCATATTTTCCATGATAATTTCCTATTCCTGAACTTCCAACACCTCCAAACGGAAGATTGTCATTGCTTAAATGCATCACCGTATCATTGATACAACCGCCTCCAAAAGATAGTTTTCGTGTAAAGTTTTCTTTCTCTTCAGAATCATTGGTGAAGAGATAAGCAGCCAGAGGTTTTTCGAGTTCTACAATAGAATTCAGCGCTGCATTGTAATTTTGAAAACTGATGACCGGTAGAAGAGGTCCAAAAATTTCTTCCTGCATAATTTCGTCATTCCAGTTTATATGGTTCAAAATAGTAGGTTCTATATAGTGTTTTTCTTCGTCAAAATGGCCTCCGGAATAAATTTTTCCCTGATCAATCAGGTTTATCAAACGTTGGAAATTTCTTTGATTGATGATTCTTGTATATTGTTCAGAACCCTTATCATATCTGAATTCTTTGATATATTTTCTGAGCATTTCCAGAAACTGTTCCTGAATGGTTTCTTCCACCAAAAGATAATCGGGAGCTACACAGGTTTGTCCGGCATTGAGGAATTTTCCCCACACAATTCTTTTAGCTGCGATATCGAGATTGGCATTTTTTGTGACAATAGCCGGAGATTTTCCGCCTAATTCAAGGGTTACGGGGGTAAGATGTTCTGCAGCTGCCTTGTATACAATCTTTCCGACCTTTGTACTTCCCGTAAAGAATATTTTGTCGAATTTCAATTGTAAAAGAGCAGTCGTTTCCTCAATACCTCCTTCATATACATACAGATATTCTGGCGGAAAGTTTTCATTGATGAGAGATGCCATGGTTTTCATGGTATTTTCAGCAATTTCACTGGGCTTAAGAATGCAGCAGTTTCCTGCAGCCATGGCGGCAATAATGGGAGAAAGGGATAACTGATAAGGATAATTCCAGGCTCCAATGACCAATACACAACCTAGTGGATCTGCATAAATTTTACTGCTTCCCAATTGATTGGCGAGATTGGTGCTTACTTTTTTAGGCTTTGAAAGGGATTTTAAGTTTTTGATATAATAACTGATATCATTCAGAATAAAAGATAATTCTGTAGTGAAAGTATCAAATTTTGATTTTCCAAAATCTTTGTTAATGGCTTCACACAGCATATTCTCATTAGAAATAATAAGACTTTTAAGCTTTTCAAGATACATTTTCCGGAAAGCAAGGCTCTTGGTCTGCTGGGTCTTGAAAAAATCTGTTTGTTTCAGTAAAATACTTTCAATTTCCATGGGTGGACTTTTATATTAAACGTAGTCATCTGCGCAATATTGCGGTCTGAAATACGAACAATAAATCGGCCAAAAAACTTTAAAAAGGAAGCTTTCTTTTACATAATATTCCTCACTGCTATTTTTACAGGATGGTAAAGCAACAGACCAATTGCTGTAACAAGCGCCAGCCAGAATAATCCTGTGAAAATTTCCATATTGGAAAGGAGAATAGACTGAGCTGTTATTTTGGCTTTAAAAGCTCCAGCAGTCATGGATAAAGAATCATTAACTGACAGTTTTGAAATATTAGCCCCGAAAATTTGACTCCACTGGCTGTAAAAAAGAGGATTAGTGTCTGTAAAATTCGCGCTGAGTGTATCAGAATGTTTTAATGTTAAAAAAAGCATCAGATTCTGCATCAGAGCATAACCGATAGCGGTGGTCCAGAAACGGGTTGTGGTTCCTAACGCTGTAGCATTGGATACATATTCTTCCGGAGTTTTTGAAATCAAAAAGAAAACAAGCGGTGTAAATAATAATCCCTGAGCAACTCCCTGCAGAAATAAAGGCGGACAGATTGTGGAAAGGGTAGTATCAGGATAAAAAGTATACGTAAACCAGGCACAATCTATGGCCAGTAAAAGAAATCCTGTGAAGAAAACAATTCTTGAAGAAATTCCGCGAACAAGACAGATTCCCGATAATACTATTCCCAAAAGAGTTCCCGCGACATTCCAGTACTGGATATTGACAATATAATCCCAAGGCCATTTCCATACCGTAGCCATGATGCTGTAGACGTTATTAAGTCCGGAGCGGATCAGATAAAAAATAAAAAACAGAATCATCCCTACAATTACATTTTTTGAACTGAAAACTTCGAAATGAAACAATGGTCTTTTAGAATTTCTTTGTTTAAGCATAAATAATCCCCCTGAAAGAAGAAAGATAAACAGACACATGATAATGGTGTCAGATTCAAACCACATCAATCTTTTCCCATAAATAATAGCATAACCGCCCGCCTGCAGACAGACCCAAAGTAAAAACCAGCTGGTAATATCCAATTGATACAAAGGTTTTTTAGGGAAAAATCTGTTTCTGTTGAACAGGGCGATCCCAATAATCAATACAAATACATGAAAATAGACCATCATCAGGATCATATGCTGAAAATCGTAATCTTCAATACTTGATTTTAGGAGGGAAGTGGTAATGGTTCCTCCAGTCAGCATAATTGTATACATAAAAAGATAGGCTAAAACTTTGGCATGTTTTGTTTTTAATTCAGCAATAATCAAAGGCAGAAAAATAGCGCCTTCCAACAATCCGAAAATTCCCTCTAAAAACCGGATCACCAATATAACATGATAATCATGAGTCACTGACAAGACGTAAAGAATAATAACGGAAATGGAAGCCATCAGCAAAACATAATATTTAACGCTGAAATAGGCCATAAACCGCTGTAAAACTAAAAGGGTAACCACAAATGTCCCGTACATCAAAATCATTAAATACTGGATGTCATCTGAATCTGCATCCATAAAAGAAGATGTGAAGGCGCTGTTTGAATGTAAAAGCGACAACAACATCAGGTGGGGAAACAATGCCAGTATCAGAAGTGGCAGTTTCAGCCATTGTGGTACCCATTTATGATAAACTGTATTATGCTGCATAATTTTATGAAAAGCAAAAATGCGAAAAGACAAAGGGCAAAGGTGTAAATAAGTAAAAGGTAAAATGGCAAATATGCTTTAAGAAAAAATTTGCAGATTCGCTATTTTGCAGTTTGCCTTTTCGCTAAAAAAATAATTTAATTGTAAATTTGAGATAGGTTGATCAGAAGTTAATTTTGAACTCTAAAACTCTAAAACTCTAAAACTCTAAAACTCTAAAACTCTAAAACTCTAAAACTCTAAAACTCTAAAACTCTAAAACTCTAAAACTCTAAAACTCTAAAACTCTAAAACTTTAAAACTCTAAAACCCTCCAACCCTCATATCTTCTTCGCACTCACCAGAACATTCATTCCGGAAAGCAGTTTTTCGTTGTCTTTATTGTTATCCAGAATAATTTTCACAGGAAATCTCTGCTCGATTTTCACAAAGTTTCCGGTTGCATTATCTGGCTTTACCAATGAAAACTGAGATCCTGAAGCTGGTGAAACAGAAAGTATTTTTCCTTTAAATTCCACATCGGGATAAGCATCTGCGGTTATGATGACTTCCTTGCTCTGATCAATCTGTCCAAGCTGTGTTTCCTTATAATTGGCGATGATCCATTTTTCTTTGCTTACGATCTGAACCAGAGTCTGACCTTCCTTAATCAGCTGTCCTTCCTGAATGGTCTTTTTTCCCACCCATCCGTCATAAGGAGCCGTAATGACTGTATAAGAAAGATACAATTTAGCATTGTTAAGACTTGCAGAACTCTGCTGGATCTGGCTTTTCACGGGGGCAACTTTTGTCTGCTGCTCATTAGCTCCGGCTCTTACTGCATTTTTCTGTTGCTCTAGTGCCAAAAGATTGGCTTTTGATTGCTCATAAGAAGCTTTTACATTCTCAAACTCCTGTTCTGTAGCAGCATCTTCGGATAAAAGGTTTTTATATCTTTTATAATCCTGTTCTGTTCTCCAGATATCAATTTTTGCGGAAGCAATTTTAGCATCAATGATCTTGGTATCACTTTCTTTGGTACTGACACCGCTTTCAATTGTGCTGATGGTTGCTGTATTGGCATGAAGATTAGCTTCTGCCATATGTACCTGATTCACAAATTCTCTGTTGTCTATGACGATTAATGTATCCCCTTTATGTACAAACTGATTTTCGTTAAACCTTATCGTTTTGATGAAACCTGAAATCTTACTGGATACAGGCGTTATATATTGCTCAATCTGCGCATCATTCGTAGTAACATTTTTTCTGGAAAAAAGATAAAAGCTGAACATCCCTGTGATTCCGCTGATGATCAGGATCCAGGCCAGTAAAGTAATGGACTTGTTGATTCTTTTTTCCTTTTGTGTCAATTGTTTCTGTGCCATAGTTTTTATAAGTTCCCAATCGTATATTGGAGTTGGTAATATTTAAGTTGTCTGTTGATTTTTACGGAAATAAGATTAGATTCAGCTTCCAGATAAGTATTGTCGGCGTCTATCAGTTCTGTGATAAGGCTTAACTTGTTGGCGTACTTCGTTCTTACGATACGGTAGTTTTCCTTAGCCTGATTAATGGCTTCTTCAGCAATTTTTACCTTCTGGTCTGTTTCTTCAAACTTTTTATAAGCCTCATACACATTATGTCTTACATTTTCCTCGTTTTCCTCTATTTGAAGCTTAGCCAAATCAATGTTTTCTCTTGCTTCCTGCATTCTGTATTTGTTTTTGTACAGATTTTCGATAGGATAGGTAAGGTTTACACCCACCATTCCCAAACGATATGCATAAGGTTCGGGAGGAAAAAACATCATATTCGGATACTTTAAAAAATATTCTCCGCCAGCTGTAATTTTGGGTAAATAATTCGCTTTGGTAATTTTTTGATCCAGTTCCTTCAGTGAAAGATTTTTGTGAGTGATATCAACAGATTCATTTTTCATTAAAGCTGTTTCTGTCAAATCATTAATATAAGGAATTGAAGCATTGTCTGAAATAAGATCTTCCGTATTCACATGCATTTCCTGGCTTTCCGGAAGCGAGAGAATCGTTTTCAGTTTATGCTCCGCAATCTGAATATTATTATCCAGTTCTGTCCAGCTCATTTTATGATTAGAAAGCTGTAGCGAGGTTCTTAAGACTTCATTTACAGTAACAACACCGTTGGCCTTCAGAGCTTTTACTTGCTTAATATTGACAGAATCTTCCTTCATTTTATCATTAATAAGACTCTGCTGTTCTTTTAAGTGATGAATCTGCAGAAAAGCAGTAATGATAGCCATTTTAAGCTGTCTCTCATCCAAATGCGTTTTTAAAGCTGAAATTTCAGTATCAATAGCCGCTTTCTTCTCTGTATTTTTGATTTTGCCACCCATATACACCGGAATGGAAGCAGATAAGGTAAAGTCATACATTCCATTGATTACATCATATTTAGTGGCCTTATTAAATACGCCATTTTGATGCTGAAACAGGTTAGTTACCTGATTGTAGCTGGTATGAAACTCAATATCCGGAAGTTTTTCCATTTTGAGATCTTTCTCTTTGGTAACGGACATTTCATTTTTCAGATGGCTTATCTGTATGTTTTTGTTGTTTTTCAGACCAATCTCTACAGCTTGCTGTAAGCCGAGATGCTGGTAATCTATCATCTGTGAGTGTAAAATGTTGCTCAATAATAAGCATAACGCCATGCACATATACCGGCATGCGTTTAATATGATATTCATAAATTAATTAAAGGATTTTTGCTAAAATGATTTTGATGCAGCAAAGTTACGATCACTAGCCACAGACTCTATTTGTGAAAACAGAAAAAGATTTGCTCATTTACGCCAATTTGAAAATTCTTCTTACCTTTAAGGGATGAACAACAGGCATTTTAAAGAAGTAGAAGAAGATGATACCGAATTTTATGTTTATCATGTTCTTACCGGAAATGTAACCACAGAGATTCATTACCACAGTTCTGCTCAGTTAGTTTATGCAGAAGGCGGTATTGTACATGTCTTTACGGATCAGAAACATTGGTACCTTCCCGCAAGATGTTTTATGTGGATTCCTGCCGGAACCCCTCATTATATTTTTTCTACCAGTCCTAAAGTGGATTTATATAATTTTTATTTTAAAAAAGAAGAAGGTGAAAATGGCTTCTTTGATGAAATTAACATTTATTCTGTCAATGATTTGCTCAGAGAGATGATTTTGTATACTAAAGAATGGGATGGGAAAATCACAAAAAATGATACGTCTAAATATTTTTTTCTCAAAGCGCTGAAAGGTGTTTTACAAGAGAAAGAATACAAGCATCTTGCATTTCCCATACAACATCCTTTTCCAAAAGATGAAACCTTACTGAAGATTGCAAGATATATTCATGCTAACCTTGAAAAGCCTCTTACTATTGAATCTACGGCAAAAGAATTCGGAATGAGCACAAGAACCCTCTCCAGGAAATTTAAAGAGATTCTGGGCATGAATTACGTTCGGTTTCTAAGAGCATTAAGAATTACGCGCTCACTTGAACTGATGCTGGAAGATAAGTACAACATGTACGAAATAGCGATGATGGTGGGGTACAACAGCCTGTCTTCTTTTAGCAATATTTTTAAAAAGATTATTGGTATTGCTCCTACGGAATATCAGCGGAAACTGAGGGGAAACCGGTAGTTGGGTTGGAGGGTTTTAGAGTAGGAGAGTTGTGAAGTGCAGGTTTTGTAATACGTAATAAGATCCTTTGATCTCTCTTATGTTGTATTTGGACGATGTGAATCTGGGAGGAAGTTTATTGTATGCATAATATCAATTAAGATTTCCTATATTCCCCTTCCTTGAAGGGGTGGATTTTTGCAAAGCAAAAAGACGGGGTAGTTCAATAAAAAAACCACCTCAATAAATTGAAGTGGTCTGTATTGTGAGAAAATCTCAGTTGCTTAGATTAAGCTTCTTCAGATTTAACTTCTTCTTTCTTAGCAGCAGGAGCAGCTACAACTGGAGCGTCAGATACGATATCGAATTCGAAATTGTACTCAACGTTTCTGTGTAATCTGATGTTAGCTGTTACTTTACCAGTTCTCTTAATAGTGTTCCCTGGAATTTTGATGTATTTCTTCTCTACAGAAACTCCAGCTTTAGCAAGAGCAGCAGAAAGATCTGCATTGTTGATAGATCCGAATAATTTGTCACCAGAACCTACTTTTGCAGGGATAGTGATAGAAGTTTTCTTCAATTGCTCAACTACAGCATTAGCAGCAGCGATTAATTTAGCTTCTTCTTCTTTTCTAGCTTCTAAAGTAGCTTCTAGAGCTGCTTTGTTTTTAGGTGTAGCTAAAAGTGCAATTCCCTGAGGAAGTAAAAAGTTTCTAGCATAACCTGGCTTTACGCTTACTGTATCAAACTCAAGTCCTAAGTTTTCTACGTCTTGTTTTAGGATGATATCCATTGTTGTTGTCCTTTTTTGGGATTTTAGAGTAATCTAAAATCAAGTTAGAATTAATTATTTATTCAGCAACAAAAGAAGAGGGAGATCTCTTCTTTTATTTATTTTTTGTCTTATTTCAATAAGTCAGCTACGTAAGGTAGTAAAGAAAGGTGTCTTGCTCTTTTGATAGCAGCAGAAACTTTTCTTTGGTATTTTAAAGATGTTCCAGTGTATCTTCTTGGTAAGATTTTACCTTGCTCGTTTACAAATTGTAATAAGAAATCAGCATCTTTGTAGTCAACGTGCTTAATTCCGTATTTTTTGAATCTACAATATTTCTTTTCAGATTTTGTATTGATATCAAGCGGAGTAAGGAATTTTACTTCTGATTCTCCTCCTGCAGAGGCTTGTTTAGCCATTTCATCTATTGCCATGTCTTGTCTTTTTTAAAAAATAGGGTTAATAATTAAGCTTTAGCTGCTTTTACTTTAGCTCTTCTTGTTACAGCATACTCAATAGCATGCTTGTCAAGTTTTGTAGTAAGGTAACGGATTACTCTTTCGTCACGCTTAAATGCTAATTCTAAATCAGCTACTACAGTACCTTCTCCTTTAAATTCGATTAAAGTATAGAACCCATTCTTTTTCAATTGGATAGGGTAAGCTAACTTTTTCAATCCCCAATTTTCTTTAGCAACGATTTCGCAGTTCTTTTCTTTGATAAGATCTACATACTTGTTCACTGCTTCCTCTACCTGTGCCTCAGATAGAACGGGAGTTAAAATGAAAACAGTTTCGTAATTGTTCATAATGTTAAAAAATTTGTTAATTATTTCGAGGTGCAAAATTAGAAAATATATTTCTTATATGCAAGAGTACTGGAGAAAATTGAATAGAAATATCTTCTCATTAAATAATTATCATCAGTCTTTTTTAAGCAAAAGCAATCTTAAGGCTAATCTTTCTCTCTCAACTCCTTTAGAAAATTCACCTTCAAAACATCATACAAAGAATGTCTGCTCACCAGGATAGAAGCAATGGAAGATACCATTCCGGCAAGCATAAGATGGAATATCAATGAATGTCTATCCGTCATTTCCAGAACAATAATGGCTGAAGTAAACGGGGCTCTTGTAATTCCGGTAAGAAAAGCTACCATTCCTGCAAGGATCACCACATTGGTTTCGTTAGGAGTTAAATGAATGATTCCTGAAATAACAGAACCTATACTTGCTCCTGCGCTAAGAGCCGGAGCGAAAATTCCGCCGGCACCTCCCGAAGTAAAAGAAAGGGCAGGACCCAGCATCCTCAGAATTGGCACATACCAGTCTTCGTGTTTATCTTTGGTGAAAAGAACCCGCTCCATGATTTCTTTTCCGGAACCTAAAACTTCTCTATTAATGAAATAAGCGATTGAAGCAATAATTAAAGCGCAAATGATCAGGAAAACGACATTGGCTTTATCTGTCTTTAATTTTTTCTTCTTCCAACTGTTGATTTTAAGCATAGTAACCGAAAGCTGACTAGCCAGAATACCAGCAATACCAGCAACCAGCATGATTGGAAACATCACCATTAAGGAAACATCATTGGTCTTCGGATATCCCAGATATAAATAAGACCCAGCCAATGTTTGTGCAGTAAGACCAGCAATGATAACGGCTGTAAATAATGCTGTTTTAAAGTAATTGATATGCGTTTTGGACAGCTCTTCCACAGCGAAAACAATTCCCCCAAGTGGAGTATTGAACGCTGCTGCCAGTCCGGCCGCCGCGCCTGTCATAATCATGTTTTTCTTAGAAATCTTTGGCCACCATTCCGGAAGATATTCGTTTACTTTTCTAAAAACAGAGCCTGCAATTTGAATCGTAGGACCTTCACGTCCTACTGCACCTCCTCCGATCACCAGAATAACAGAAGATAATATTTTGAAAAAAATGATTTTAATGCTTAACAGATTTCGGATCTTCCGGTGTTCTTTTGGGTTAGCCAGTTCTACAGCTGCCATCACCTGTGGAATACCACTTCCTTTGGCATTGGGAGCAAATTCTTTCACCAGCCACCAGGATACTACAAATCCAATAGGAGCAATAATAAAAATCATCCATGCATGCCAGTCAAATATAAAATTCATCAGATGTTCACCCCAGGCAAATACCTGTGCGTACAAAACGGCAAAAAAACCTGTAATCACAGAGCCTATCCAAAAAGGAATCGCCTGAAGAAGATTGTTTTTCAGTTGCTCATTCCGGATATTATCGAAGGAATTTTTGAGGGATTTTTTTATAAGGGTGAAAATTTTCAGCATTTGTTAGTTTAGAGATGTAAAAATACGCGATCTTCTATAATCAGTATCTATTTTCAAATAATATTTGTTATAAAATTACTACTAATACCTTAAACTTCCAAGAAAGTGATTATTACACCAAATTAACTAATTTTAATTATTGAATTAGCATCTATTTCTTGTTTTATTTGAATTATTATTAAATTTAAAAATCAAATATTGCCAGTTTTTAGTAAAACAAAGAAAGCTTGAATTAAATAAAAAAATCCCGACTTTCGTCAGGACTTTATGTATTGAATGAATGTCAATTTTAATTAATTTTTCTGAGTCATAAGATCTTCTATTTTCTTAATCATATCAGAACCATTGGTGTTTTGAGGGTTTAGTTCGAGAGATTTTTTATAATTTTTTAGCGCCAAAGGATAGTTTTTAGCATTGAAATATCCTTCTCCCAGGCTGTCGAAAGCATTTCCGGATTGTGGATGTTCTTTCGCGTTGAGTTCAAAAACTTTAATTGCTTCATCAATTCTTGAATTTCCCATTAAAATATAGCCAATGTTATTCAATGTTCCGTCAAAATCCCATTTGGGATTTTTGGACTTAACAGCATAGTAGTTTTTTTCTGCGTTTGGATTGTGGGTTTGGGCAAATCCGGCAATAATAGATTCTTCAGCAAGAGAATAAGCATCTGTAAGATTCTTATCAATGATGGCTGCAACATGATTAACAATATGATACTGTGCCGGGAAAAAATTATACCCGTTCGACATCATAATAATGGCCATATTATTTTGTGGGAAAATCCTGTAAGCACTAACGTTTCCACCGGAAAAACCATAAGACGGAATATTATTCGCTCTATTGATCTCCCAGCCGTAAGCAAAAACATCTTTTTTGTTGCCGTAATCAAAGGGTTTCCACATCATTTCCATCATTTTTTGATTCAACAAATCATTTTTGCTAAGATGGTTGCTCCATTGTAAAAAAGCAGGAAGGGTAATAGCTAACCCATTTCCGGAATGGGACCTTACACCGTTGTCAAATGGAGTTTTTTCGTACTGTTTTTTTTCGTTGTTGTAGTTGTATTTCTGGACCCTGTTGGGAATCTGCTCAAGAGAATTTGATGAGAAATAGACCTGATTTTTTGTGTCTGAAAATTGATTATTAATGATAATATTATCAAAAGACTGCCCCGTAATCTTTTCAATAATCATGGTGAGAAGCATATAATTTGTTTGATTGTATCTGAATTCATTTCCTGTTTTAAATTCCATTTTTTCTTTGGAAAGACGTTCAATCACTTTTGCATTGGAATCACTCACCGGAATATCTTCGAAAGCGATAAAATTTGGAATTCCGGAAGAATGCGTTAACAGGTTTTTTACTTTTACTTCCTGCCACTCTTTGGGAAAATTTTCAACATATTTGGAGACGTTATCTTCCAAAGATAGCTTTCCCTGCTCAATCAGTTGGAAAATGCCGACATTGGCTGTTAATTTTGAAGTAGAGTATATCCTGAACATTGAAGTTGGACTTACTTTTTTTAGATCTTCCAGATTTTCGGTTCCATAATATTGCTCGAAAATTACTTTACCATCTTTTATAATTCCAACAGCTAATCCAGGAATTTTATTGTTTTTCATGGCCTCTTTTACATAGCTGTCAATCATTTTAGACTGATTGGTTTGCTGTGAAAAAGCCGTTGTGGAAATGTGTAATGCAAATGCTGCAAGAAGGATATGTTTCATTTGTTGATAGTTCAAGGTTATACTTTTCATATAAGACAACTGAGTGATGGCCTCTGTTACATTGTAGACCTTTTTTCCAACAAAAAAACCTCCGATTAAATCGAAGGTTTAGTATTTAAAATCAACAAAATTACTTATCGCTGATTACTCATTACTTATATTTCTGTGTTCAGATCCCAGTTTTCAAGGTAGTCGTGAACATGTTTCAGCATCATTCCTCCTAAAGACCCGTCTACCACTCTGTGGTCATAAGAGTGAGACATGAACATTAAGTTTCTGATCGCGATTACATCACCGTCAGCTGTTTCAAGAACTGCAGGCTTCTTAACGATCGCTCCGATGGCTAAAATAGCTACCTGAGGTTGAGGAATAATTGGTGTTCCCATAAGGTTTCCGAAGCTTCCTACGTTAGAGATTGTATACGTTGCACCCTGAGTATCTTCTGGTCTTAATTTTTTGTTTCTTGCTCTGTACGCTAAATCGTTGATTGCTTTTGCAAGTCCGGATAATGATAACTGATCTGCATTTTTGATCACAGGAACAATAAGGTTTCCGTCCGGAAGAGCAGTAGCCATACCAATGTTGATGTTTTTCTTCTTAATGATGTTTTCACCATTTACAGAAACATTGATCATTGGGAAATCCTGAATTGCTTTCACTACAGCTTTTACGAAAATAGGCATAAACGTAAGTTTTTCACCTTCACGTTTTTCGAATACTGCTTTGTTTTTATTTCTCCATTTTACAACGTTGGTAACGTCTGTTTCAATGAAAGAAGTAACGTGTGGAGCAATTTGTTTAGCTTTTACCATGTTTTCAGCGATGATCTTTCTCATTCTGTCCATAGGAATGATCTCATCACCTGCACTTACCGGAATGGTAGCTGCCGGAGCAGATACGGCTGGTTTTGGAGTAGATGCTGCTGCCTGTACAGGAGCTGCCTGAGCTGGCTGGCTTCCTCTGTTAGCAACATAAGCTAATATATCTTCTTTTGTGATTCTTCCTTCTAAACCGCTTCCTTTGATAGATTTCAGTTCAGTTTCAGAAATTTTTTCCTGTTGTGCAATAGATTTTACAAGTGGAGATAAGTAAAGATCTCCTGAGAATTCTACGTTTGAAGCAGCCACTGTTTGTAAAGGCTCTTCAATCGCTTTTAAAGTTTCAGCATCCGGAGTCGCTGCCGGAGTTTCAGTTTTCACTTCTTCTGAAGCTGTGCCTTCTCCTTCAATTTCTAAAATAGCAATGGCTTCACCTACTTTTGCAACTTCATCTTTTTGCTTTAAAATTTTTACGATTTTCCCCGAAACTGGTGTCGGAACGTCTGAATCTACTTTATCTGTTGCAATTTCTACTACGGAGTCATCCTCCTTTACGTTATCACCTTCATTGAATAACCAAGTGATAATTGTCGCTTCCATAACCCCTTCTCCCATGGAAGGAAGCAATAATTTGTATTCTGCCATTTTTGATTTTTAGATTTTGACAAATATATAAAAAAAATCGGTTTTTTTATGAAATATATAATCTTAGCTGAATTCAATATAAATATTTTCGCCTACATTCAGTCCAAACAGGCTTTTGGCGCCGTTTTTCTTGCTTCCTTTGTAGATGGTAAGCTCCAATAATTGACTATCATTGAAGATGGCAGCAGACTGCCCGTGAAATTCCGTCTCCCTTTCCCAGTCCGAAACCACTTCCGTATGGCTGGAAAATACCCTTGAAAGACTTAAATTCCTGAATTTTATGGTAAAACTGGTGTATGCTTTACTGATATTCTCGAAAAAATCTTTGTTGATATTTGAGATTATATTTCCGAAATTATCAATATAGGTAACTTCACCAATGATCATGCCTTCAGATTCGTTATATACCGCTCTTGGAAACATCAGTTGTTTTGCCGACTGTATTTTTCGTCCTATCACTTCAGGAAGTCCGCCATTGGCAAGATGCACTGCTGCAGGAACAAAAATATCAGTAGAGGTAAAATCAATAACATCATCAAAACGGTTGTTCAATGTCAGTTCATAGATCGCCTCAGGTTTGATATCGAAAAATATAAGGCTTAAAAGTCCGTTATCTGCTGCCAGAAAGTAAGAACCATCGGCTTTATAGATGATATTTTTTCTGGATTTGTGGTAAAAGCTGTCTACCGAAAGGATGTGAATGCTTCCTTTGGGAAAATATTTATAAGCGTTTCTTACAATATACGAAGTCTGTATAAGGTTGAATGCCTGGATGTCGTGGGTTATATCAATAATATTAACCTCAGGGTTTAGAGACAGAATTTTGCCTTTCACAGCGGCAACTCTGTAATCTAAATTTCCGAAATCCGAAGTAAGGGTAATAATTGACATGAGCAATTTCTAGAATAGTGTAGTATTGCAAAGTTATTTAAAATAAAAAGAATGCCCGAAAGATTGTTGAAAAGAATTTGATATAAATTTGAAAAAAAGCTTTAATTTTAAAATCTAAAAATAAAAATACTGCATGTTTGAATTAACATATGATTTGGAAGATATCGACGCAAAAATCTTCTATGGAGTTAATAACCAATATTTCAACTTAATAAAATCAAGCTTTCCAACCATAAAAATTACAGGAAGAGATCATTTCATCTTTGCCATGGGTAATCAGGAAGCTTTAGACATACTGAAAAAAAAATTGGATGATATTGTCAGCTTTATCTCCAAAAACAATTCAATAGGACTGAAAGACGTTGAAAATATATTGAATATTAAAGACGAAAACGAAAAGCAGCTGGTATTCGATCAGGATATTATCGTAAAAGGAGTTAACGGAAAAGTTATTAAAGCGAAGACCACCAATCTTAAAAAGCTGGTAAAGGAAACGGAGAAAAAGGACATGGTATTTGCTATTGGCCCTGCAGGTACCGGAAAAACGTATACCAGCGTGGCATTGGCAGCAAGAGCTTTGAGAGATAAAGAAGTGAAGAGAATTATCCTGACAAGACCGGCTGTAGAAGCAGGAGAGAGTCTGGGATTCCTCCCTGGTGATCTTAAAGAGAAGCTGGATCCGTATTTACAGCCTTTATATGATGCACTTCGTGATATGATTCCTCATGAAAAACTTGAGGGTTTCATGGAGAAAAAGGTAATTGAAGTAGCACCATTGGCCTTTATGAGAGGACGTACACTGGATGATGCGTTTGTGATTCTTGATGAAGCACAGAATACCACGCATGCACAGATGAAAATGTTCCTTACCAGAATGGGTATGAATGCTAAGTTCATTATCACAGGGGATCCAAGTCAGATTGACCTTCCGAAAAATCAACAGTCTGGACTGAAAGAAGCTATGAGGATTTTAAATGGAGTAAAGGAGATTGGATTTGTACATCTTACAGAAGAAGACGTAGTAAGACACCCTGTAGTAAGAAAGATTATTCTGGCTTATAACGATGAAGATAAAAGAGTAAGAAATGACTAATTTTGAGTAGTGAAAGTTTCCATTAACTTTTTGTTAACCTTGAAATGGTTAGTTAAAATTTGTTAATTTGAAAAAATTAATTAGTTTTGCAGTCCTTAGATGTAAAAACTAATTAAACATGAAAAAACTTTTACTAGTTGCAGCAGTCGCTGTTATGGGAATTTCTGCTAACGCACAAGAATTTCGTTTTGGTCCAAAAGCCGGATACTCTTACTCTACCATTAAATTGAAGGGTGACGGACAGTCTGAAACTTCAGATCCTTTACACACATTTTATATTGGAGGTATTGCTGAATATAAGCTGAGTGATAAATTTGCTCTTCAGGGAGAACTTTTGTATTCTCCACTAGGAGGAAAAGTAAACGTAGCTGAAGCTGATCCGGATGATCCTACTACTTTTTTAAATGTAAAAGCAAAGCAGACTTTTCACACTTTATTAGTGCCTATCTCTGCTAAGTATTTTATCACTGAAGGATTGTCTGTTTCTGCGGGAGCAAGCTTCGGAGTAATTCTTTCTGCTAAGCAAAAGCTTACTGCTGATTTCGGGTTTGGAATTCCAGGATTTGAAATTGATGCTAATGACGAAAGAGATATCAAAGATCAGATGAATACTTTGAATATTGCTCCATTCCTTGGTGCTGAATATGCATTGGAAAACGGATTGTTCTTTGATGCAAGATATAACCTTGGTGTTTCTAACCTTGCTAAGCATGCAGAAGGGAATGAAAAGCTAACTAACAGCTTTGTGCAGGTAGGTGTAGGATTCAAATTTGGAGGAAACTAATTCTGAAAATTTTACCCAGAAATAATAAAAAAATCAGGACAAAAATTGTCCTGATTTTTATTTTATGGTATATCATTCATATGGATCCTCTATCTGATGAAAAATAATTAGTATTTTTGCACCGTAATTTAAAGCTACTAAAAAAATGAAAAAACTATTATTACTAGGTGCTTTTGCACTTCTAGGAGGTGCTGCTCAAGCGCAGGAAGGTTTTAAAATTGGAGGACATATTGGCATTCCTGTGTCTGATGCAAGTGATGTATCTTCATTTACATTAGGAGTAGATGCGGCATATATGTGGAATATTGCCAAAGGGCTTGATCTTGGGGTAACCACAGGATATTCTCATTTCTTCGGAAAAGATCATTTTGATGATTTCGGATTTGTTCCTGTAGCAGTGTCCGGAAAATACAGATTCTCCGGCGCACCTATCTTTGTAGGTTTAGACTTAGGATACGGTATTTCTACAAAAGATGGAGTAGATGGAGGTTTCTATGCGCAACCTAAATTTGGATACCAAATGTCTAAAGGAGAGCTGTACATCGGTTACCAATCTATCAGCAATAAACGTGATCTTCCGGGATGGGGAAGATACAGCTGGAATGTAGGAGCTGTTAACCTTGGTTATAATTTCTTTATTAAATAAGAAAGCAAATGGATATAGAAAACTCCGGCCGAAGGCCGGAGTTTTCTATATTATTATAAATGCGCTGTACAGATTTGTACTCAGAAATTTTTGAAATAACACATTTACAGCCATTAGGAAAAGGTGAAAACAGCCTTGAATATAAACAAATGTTTAAATTTTAAGAGATAATAACTTAGATATTAATATTTTAGGTTAATTAATTTTAGAGTTTCCTCTGAATTCATGGGCTTTTACAAAAAAATGAAAAATTTGAAAAAGTAAATATATTTAAGTCTTGTTGAAAAAATAGAGTTTTTTTATTCATAATATTGTGAAAAACTCAATAACTTCTCTTAAGTATGATTTATTATTACAAAACCTTAAATTTTAACAATGATATTAATCACATTAACAAATTTTAATATTAGTGGGTACCACTGTAAATTTGCCCTCAGAAAGTATTAAAATTTTTTACAATGAAAAAAATATTATTAGCGGGTGCAGTTGCACTTTTCGGTTTATCAAACGCTCAGATTGCTAAAGGAACTACATATTTATCAGGATCTGTTGGTTATTCTCAAGTAGAATCTAACAACGGTAACGATAAAAAAGAAAACTTCAACGTATTACCTACAGTTGGATATTTCGTAAACACTAACTTAGCAATCGGATTAGGTGTAGGATACCAAACTGAAAAGAATACTGTATCTACTACTACAACTCTAGGAAACACTACAATCGTAAACGAGAACGTAGTTAAAACTCCAGCATTCGTTGTTGCTCCATTCGTAAGAAAGTATTGGACTTTATCTGACAAGTTATATTTCTTCGGACAGTTAGCAGTACCAATGCAGTTCGGAAAAACTGAAACTGAAACTAGTTCTGTAGCTACAACTACAACAGGTTCAGGAACTTCTGTGGCATCTAGCTCTACTTCATCTGAAGCTAAATACACTAAAATTGGTGTAACTGTTAAACCAGGTTTAGATTATTTCTTAAACAAGAACTGGTCTATCGAAGCTACTATCGGTGAGTTCGGTTATAGCAACTACAAACCAAAAGGTGGTGATGCTACAAACAACTATAACTTCGGATTGAATTTATCTTCTGTAACTTTCGGAGTTAAATATGTATTTGCAAAATAATAAACAAAGCATATAGCAAGAAAGCCCTGAGAAACTCTTAGGGCTTTTTTTCTGTAAAACTAATATAAAACCATGAAAAAAATCCTATTGATGAGCGCTGTTGCGCTTTTCGGTTTATCAAACGCACAGATTGCTAAAGGAAAAACTTACCTTTCAGGACAGGTAGAGTACAATCACAGTGAAAATAATGCCTATTATAACAGTGCCAGAAAGGATGATGTTATCAAAATTCTTCCTACAGTGGGGTATTTTGTGACTAATAATTTAGCAGTAGGATTGGGTGTAGGATATAAAAGTGCTGTTACAAAGTATGATGTAGGTGGTGACTTCTTCAGCAATGAGCTGGAAATAAAAGAAACCAATAATGCATTTGTAGTAGCTCCGTTTGTGAGAAAATACTGGACTTTATCTGAAAACTTATATATCTTTGGACAACTACAGATTCCGTTGGAGTTTGGCCAGGAAAAACTGGAATCAAACAGTGAAATCTTCATGGGGGATCCTCTTCTCGCTCCTTCATTTTCAAGAAAGAATAACTATATCAATATTGGAGTGAATGTCAAGCCGGGATTGGATTATTTCGTTAATAAAAACTGGTCCATTGAAGCTACAATAGGGGAGTTTGGATACAATACCTACAAAAGAGATATTGATGGTGCTAAAAGGAATAACAGCTACAAATTTGATCTCAATTTAGCTGCAGTTACCTTTGGAGTAAAATATATATTTGCAAAATAATACACAAAATATATACATTAGCCTGCTGAAAGCTATCTTAGGCTTTTTAAGTTTAAAAACTAATTAATATAATAATCATGAAAAAAATCTTATTGGTGTCTGCAATCGCTTTATTTGCAGGCCTGAATGCACAAACTACATTCGGTGTAAAAGCCGGTTATGCTTTATCAAAATTGAATTCCAGTGAGGGTGATTTTGAATTTGGTGGATTCGAAGCAAGTTTAAAATCCAAATCAGGGTTTTATATCGGAGGCTTGGTTGAGCATAAATTCAATAATAAGTTTGCTGTTCAGGGAGAGGTAGAATATGCCAATCTTGGCGGAAGGAATACCGGGTACAGGTATTACCTTAACTGAAAAGATGAACCTTAACAGAATTGTTATTCCTGTATCTGCAAGATATTATGCAACTCCGAAACTGGGAATTTATGCGGGTCCCTATGTGAGCTTTAAAACGAATAATAAAGCAAAATTTGAAGTAAGTGGTCCTAATGCTGGTATGGTAGATCCTTCCGGACTTAAAGAAGGAGAACGCTATTTGGAAAGAGAACTGAATGATGGTTTAAAATCTACAGATTTCGGTTTATTCTTAGGAGCTGATTACAATATTCATAAAGGATTGTTTGTGGATGCACGCTACAGCTTTGGCCTAACGAATATGATTAAAAATCCTGTAGATGGAGAAACATTAAAAATGAATTTCTTCCAATTAGGAATAGGATATAAGTTTAAATAAACAGATCTTCATATAAAAATAAAAACTCTCAGAAATTCTGAGAGTTTTTCTATGAATAATTTTGTCTTTCTTATTTTCCAAACATTCCGCCCATTCCAGGCATGTTCGGCATTTTGCTCATCATCTGCATCATTTGCTTTCCTTGAGGCCCCTGCATCATCTTCATCATTTTACCCATTTGATCAAACTGTTTCATCAACTGGTTTACATCCTCAACTTTTCTTCCGGCACCTTTAGCAATTCTTCCTTTTCTCTGAGTATTGATGATAGAAGGTCTTCTTCTTTCTTCAGGGGTCATAGAATAGATGATCGCTTCAATGTGTTTGAATGCATCATCACTGATTTCCACATCCTTAATTGCTTTTCCAACTCCAGGAATCATTCCCATCAAATCTTTCATGTTACCCATCTTCTTGATCTGGTTGATCTGCTTAAGGAAATCATCGAAACCGAACTCGTTTTTAGCAATTTTCTTGTGAAGTTTCTTCGCTTCTTCTTCATCAAACTGCTCCTGAGCTCTTTCTACTAGGGAAACAACGTCTCCCATTCCCAGGATTCTGTCTGCCATCCTTTCCGGGTAGAAAAGGTCTAAAGCTTCCATTTTTTCTCCTGTAGAGATAAATTTGATAGGTTTTTCAACCACAGAACGGATCGTTAATGCAGCACCCCCTCTTGTATCACCATCTAATTTTGTTAAAACAACTCCGTCAAAGTTCAAAGCATCGTTGAATGCTTTTGCCGTATTCACAGCATCCTGACCTGTCATTGAGTCAACAACAAATAGGGTTTCATTTGGTTTAATGAAGTAATGAACAGATTTGATCTCGTTCATCATCTGCTCATCAATCGCCAAACGACCAGCCGTATCCACAATTACAACATCATGGTTGTTGGCTTTTGCAAAATTGATCGCATTTTCAGCAATCGTAGACGGATTGGTAGCACCTTCTTCAGTATAAACAGGAACATTAATTTGTCCTCCCAGTACTTTCAGCTGGTCAATCGCTGCAGGACGGTAAACGTCACATGCTACCAATAAAGGTTTTTTATTTCTTTTTGTTTGTAAATAATGAGCAAGTTTTCCTGAGAAAGTAGTCTTACCGGATCCCTGGAGACCAGCAATAAGGATTACAGAAGGTTTTCCTGAAAGATTGATTCCCTCCTGAGAACCTCCCATCAGGTCTACCAATTCATCATGAACAATTTTTGTCATCAACTGTCCCGGAGTAAGGGAAGTAAGAACATTCTCTCCTAATGCTTTATCCTGAACTCTTTTAGTAAGATCTTTTGCAACTTTATAGTTAACGTCGGCATCTACCAATGCTCTACGGATCTCCTTTACGGTTTCCGCTACATTGATTTCAGTAATTTTTCCTCTCCCGGAAATATTATGTAATGCCTTATCTAATTTATCCTGTAAACTATTAAACATATTTATTGTAAATTATAGGTTTGCAAAAATAAGGAATTTTTGGGATATCTAAAGTGTCCGGAACGTAATATTATATATATAAGAAAAAATGATATATATCAAATCTTATCATAATACGATAGAAAAAGTCTATTTTTGCGATCAATTAAAATTTAGAATGAAAATCAATCCCAATATTCTTGTTGTCATTTTATTCTTCCTGACGTTTCTGGTGCACTTTTCCCTTTGGAAATTTGTTTTTCACCTGAATGAAATTGTGATCATTAAATTTTATCTTTTTCTGAGCGTCATGTTTATGATGATGATTACTCTTATTATTTTAATTAATAGAGTGGCACCGGAATTTTTAGGATTGTCTGTCATTGGTTTGATCCTTTTAAAATTCGGTTTAATGTACTTAATCAGAAAGAAACTGAACTTTGAAGTGATTCCAGGCTATAAATTTCATTTTATTATCCCGTATTTTGTCCTGACAGCCCTGCTTACATACTATGCCATCAAGCTGATTAATCATGATAAAAAACAGTAAAATAATTTATTGAAACTAGAAAAAATATCATATTTTTGCACAACGAAAAAAACCTATCAATGTTTAAGAAATTCGCAGTTTTATTCTACAGTATTTTTGTATTAAACTTAGTGTCTGCACAGCACGGTGAGGCTACTGCTGGCACAGCTCCTGCTCAAGAGCTTTCAGAGAAAGACAAAGTAAGCAAAGAAAACAAAGAGTTCATCGATCATCACTTGTTGGATGCACATGATTTCACATTGATGGTTGATAAAGATGGTCACCACATCGGTTTTCCTCTTCCTGTTATTGTATATGACAACGGTTTTCACGCCTTCATGAGTAACAAAGAAGGGTTTATGCACGGAGAGCCTACTGAGATAGACGGTTCTTTTTATGTGTTGCACCACGAGAAAATCTATAAGACTGATGCAGCTGGAACTATCACTTTAGATGATCATGGTCACCCAACAAACGAAAAGCCATTAGATCTTTCTATTACAAAAAGTGTACTGATTATTTTATTAGTATCAATCTTTATGTTGGTGTTATTCGGAGGTATGGCTAAGTCTTATAAAAAATCAGTTGTTCCTACTGGAGCTGCAAGATTTTTAGAGCCGCTAATCATTTTCGTAAGAGATGAAGTTGCTATTCCAAATATCGGACACAAGTATAAGAGATTTATGGGTTATTTGTTAACTGTATTCTTCTTTATTCTTTTCCTTAACGTTTTAGGATTAATGCCTTTCGGAATTAATGTGACAGGTAATATTACCATGACATTCTTCCTTGCAATCCTTACTTATTTGATTACAACGTTCTCAGCTAACAAAGATTACTGGAAACATATCTTCTGGATGCCAGGAGTACCGGTTCCAATGAAGTTAATCATGCTTCCAATCGAATTATTGGGGACAATCACTAAACCTTTCGCATTGATGATCCGACTTTTTGCCAACATGACGGCAGGTCACATCGTAGTAATGAGTTTGATCGGATTGATCTATGTATTCAAGAATTTCATCGCAGGTGTAGCATTCCCGTTCCTTACATTAGTAATTTATTTACTTGAGGTATTGGTAGCGTTCCTACAGGCTTATATCTTTACAATGTTATCTGCTCTGTTTATCGGAATGGCAGTAGAAGAGCACGAGCACGAACATCATGCTGCTCACTAATTGAAATTATAAATTAAGTAAAACAAATTTTTTAAAATTATATATTATGGAAATCCCTAAAATTGTAGGTGCTGGTATCGTAGTACTAGGTGTAGGTATCGGTCTTGGTAAAATCGGAGCTGCTGCTCTTGAAGCTATCGCTAGACAACCTGAGCAATCTGGAAAAATCCAAACAGCTATGCTTATCGCAGCTGCACTTGTAGAAGGTGTTGCGTTTGCTGCTCTATTCGCAGTAAACTAATTAAACTCAAACCATTATCTGTGACGGTTGGTTACAGATAATGGTTCTTTAAAAAAAGTAATAATTATTTATACATTTATATAATGGAATTAATTCATCAGTTTTCATCAGGATTATTTATTATCCAGTCTGTTATTTTTCTAGCATTATTATTTTTGTTAGGTAAATTCGCTTGGAAACCTATTTTAAAGTCTATCAATGACAGAGAAACATCTATTGTTGACGCTCTTAATCAAGCTAAATTAGCTAGAAAAGAAATGGAAACTTTAAAAGAGGATAACGAAAGAATCATTCGTGAAGCTAAAATCGAAAGAGATGCTATCCTTAAAGAAGCCAGAGAAATTAAAGACAGAATCGTAGGAGAAGCTAAAGATGTTGCTAAAGCTGAAGGAGACAAAATGATCGAAGCTGCTAAACAGACGATCAATGCTGAGAAAAATGCTGCTATGGCAGACATCAAAACTCAAATTGGTACTTTATCTGTAAACATCGCAGAGTCTATTTTGAAACAAAAATTAGACAACAGCGAAGCTCAAAACGAATTAGTTCAAAATTATTTAAACAAATCAAACCTTAACTAAGAATGCTTACATCTAAAGTAGCTAAAAGATACGCACAAGGTTTACTTGATTTTACAAACGAATCAGGTCAAACGGCTACTGTATTTTCTGAAATGAAAGATGTAGTAAAGATCATGAAAGTGTCTGCGGACTTAAATAAATTTTTCATGACTCCTTATATCGATTCTAAAAAGAAAATAGAAGTAGCAAACGAAATTTTCAAAGGTTTATCTGTTTCTTCTCAGAACCTGATTAGATTGGTTATTAAACACGGACGTGAAAGCCAATTGAAAAATATCGCTCAGGAATTCATCAACAAAGTTGAAGACCTTAGTGGTGTACAGAGAGTAACACTTACTACAGCAACTCCGCTTTCAAAAGAAAATCTTGATCAGATTTTAAGATATACCAATCTTGTAAATGCTGATTCAAACTTTGATCTGAAAGTAAATGTGAAGCCTGAAATTCTTGGTGGATATATTCTAAGAGTAGGTGACCAGCAGGTAGACGCGTCTGTGAAGACAAAATTGAACCAAGTTAAAAAAGATTTCCAATTAAATTAAGAAAAACAACCATACAATGGCAGAAATAAATCCGGCAGAAGTATCTGCGATCTTAAAACAGCAATTGGCCAACTTCGATACTCAATCAAACGTTGAGGAAGTAGGTACAGTTTTAACCATCGGTGATGGTATTGCTCGTGTATACGGGTTAGAAAACGTACAATACGGAGAGTTGGTGAAATTTTCTAGTGATGTAGAAGGTATTGTACTTAACCTTGAAGAAGACAACGTAGGTGTTGCTCTACTTGGTGAAAGTAAATTAGTAAAAGAAGGTGATACAGTAAGAAGAACAAACAGAATCTCTTCTATTAAAGTAGGAGAAGGTATGTTAGGAAGAGTAGTAGATACTCTTGGTAACCCTATCGATGGTAAAGGTCCTATTACTGGGGATTTATACGAAATGCCATTGGAAAGAAAGGCTCCTGGAGTTATCTTCAGACAGCCGGTAACTGAGCCTTTACAGTCTGGTATCGTTGCAATTGATGCGATGATCCCTGTAGGAAGAGGTCAGAGAGAGCTTATCATTGGTGACAGACAAACAGGTAAAACTACTGTTGCTATTGATACAATCATCAACCAAAAAGAATTCTTTGATGCTGGTCAGCCAGTATATTGTATATATGTTGCTATCGGTCAGAAAGCTTCTACTGTAGCACAAATCGTTAAAACTCTTTCTGATAAAGGAGCTTTAGCTTATACTGTAATCGTTGCGGCTAACGCATCAGATCCGGTTCCAATGCAGGTATATTCTGCAATGGCAGGAGCTTCTATCGGTGAGTTCTTCAGAGACACTGGTAGACCGGCACTTATCGTTTATGATGATTTATCTAAACAAGCTGTTGCTTACCGTGAGCTTTCTCTACTATTGAGAAGACCACCGGGCCGTGAAGCTTACCCTGGAGACGTTTTCTACCTTCACTCAAGACTATTGGAAAGAGCGGCAAAAGTAATCGCTGATGATAACATTGCTAAGAAAATGAATGATTTGCCAGAGTCTCTTAAGCCAATCGTAAAAGGTGGTGGTTCATTAACAGCCCTTCCAATTATCGAAACTCAGGCTGGTGACGTTTCTGCATATATCCCTACAAACGTAATCTCTATTACAGACGGACAGATCTTCTTGGAGTCTGATCTATTCAACTCAGGGGTTCGTCCGGCGATCAACGTTGGTATCTCTGTATCGAGAGTAGGAGGTAATGCTCAGATCAAATCAATGAAAAAAGTTTCTGGTACATTGAAGCTTGACCAGGCTCAATATAAAGAACTAGAAGCGTTTGCTAAATTCGGTTCTGACCTTGATGCTTCTACTTTAGCAGTTATCTCTAAAGGAGAAAGAAACGTAGAAATCCTTAAGCAGCCGGTAAATGCACCACTTCCTGTAGAAAGTCAGGTAGCGATTGTATACGCTGGAACAGAAAACTTAATGAGAAACGTTCCATTGAACAAGATTAAAGAATTCCAACACGAATACATCGAGTTCCTAAAGTCTAAGCACCCAGATACAATGGCTGCAATTAAGGCTGGAAAAATCGACAATGATATTACAGGTGTTCTTAAGCAGGCGGCTAACGATTTAGCTTCTAAATACAACTAAAAAATTCAATGTTTAAGGTTTGAAATGTAGTGTTTTAAACCTTAAACTTTAGACCTTAAACTTTGAACCCAAATTAATGGCAAACTTAAAAGAAATACGAGGCAGAATTACGTCAATTTCGTCTACGATGCAGATTACACGTGCTATGAAGATGGTTTCCGCAGCGAAACTTAAAAAAGCACAGGATGCAATCGTAATGTTAAGACCTTATTCTGAAAAATTACAGGAGCTTATCCAGAATGTGAATTCTAGCTCTGATCCTGATCAGATTTCTGTATATGCTCAGAAAAGAGAGGTTAAAAGAGTACTATTCATCGCTGTTACTTCAAACAGAGGTCTTGCGGGAGCTTTTAACTCTTCTATCGTAAAAGAGCTTAACCTTCAGTTCCAGAACAATGCTCAATACGAGATTGAAGTTCTTCCTGTAGGTAAAAAAGTATATGATGCTGTAAGAAAAAACCGTTCGGTATATACTAACGGAAGTTCTGTTTATGATAATCTGAGCTTTGATGCAGTTGCTCATATCGCTGAAGGTGTAATGGCAAGTTTCAGAGAAGGTAAATTTGACGAAGTTTATGTGATCTATAACAAATTCGTTAATGCTGCTACTCAGGAAGTAACTACAGAACAGCTTCTTCCCATCTCAATGCCGGAAAACACTGAGCCACAGGTTGAAACAGATTATATCTTTGAACCTAACAGAACTGAGATCCTGGATAATTTGATTCCTAAGTCTATTAAAACTCAGGTTTTCAAAGCAATATTAGATTCAGTAGCATCTGAGCACGGAGCGAGAATGACAGCAATGCACAAAGCAACCGATAATGCAGAAGCTTTGAGAAATGATCTTAAGATCTTCTACAACAAAGCAAGACAGGCTGCCATTACCAACGAAATCCTGGAAATTGTTTCCGGAGCAGAAGCTTTGAAAAATTCGTAAGAATTATTTAAAATATACAATATAAAGCACCGAAATTATCGGTGCTTTTTTATTTAATGAAGACAAAAACTGCTTTACACTATTCAAAAACCTTACTTTTTTACAAAAATGAACAGATGGTCCAATTATTTTTTTCATTGAAAAACAAAGGTGTTTTATTGTGCCAATTTTCTCTTTCAAAAATTCCTGTATCAAAATAATCTATCCCGGATTCAGGTTATTTTTATTTTACATATCTTTGTAGCTAATAAAATATATACAATCTCTAAATGGACTCGGACATAGTCAGGCTTTTGCTGGCCTTATTTCTTGTTTTACTTAATGGCTTTTTCGTAGCCGCAGAATTTTCAATTGTTAAAGTTCGTTACTCACAAATTCAGTTAAAAGCCGCAGAAGGAAACTCTATGGCAAAACAGGCAGAACATATCATCAAGCATCTTGATGAATATCTTTCCGCCACACAATTAGGAATTACATTGGCATCTCTTGCCCTAGGTTGGGTAGGAGAAAGTGCTTTGCACCACGTGGTTGAAAGCCTCTTTCATTCATTTAATATAGACTTGACCCAAACAACGATTACGACAATTTCAGTGGTAACCAGTTTTGTGTTAATTACCATTATGCACATCGTATTCGGTGAGCTTATTCCAAAATCAATCGCGATCAGAAAATCTGAAGCAACTACAATGGCAACTGCAGTTCCGTTGAGAGTTTTTTATATAATTTTTAAGCCGTTTATATGGTTGATGAATTCGATGTCAAACGGTTTTCTTAGACTGGTTAAAATTCACCCCGCTTCCGAACAGGAAATTCACTCTACGGAAGAACTTCAGCTTTTGGTAAAACAAAGTGCAGACAGCGGTGAGATTGAAGAAGAAAACTATGAGATCATCAAAAATGCATTTGATTTTACAGATCACTCTGCCAAGCAGATCATGGTTCCAAGACAGAATATTACTTCTATAGACTTTGAAGAAGATGTCAACGATATTATCAACAAAATTATGGACAGCGGTTACTCCCGTATTCCTGTTTACATTGACTCTATTGACAATATAATCGGAATTTTCTACACAAAGGAAATTATAAGAGAATTTGTGAAGAGAAAAGGAGATCTGGATCACGAAGACCTTAAAGATTTAATGCGTGATGCATTTTTCGTGGTAGAAAGTAAAAAAGTGTCAGACTTACTGAAAACGTTCCAGCTTAAAAAACAACATATTGCCATTGTTATTGATGAATTTGGAGGAACTGAAGGAATTATTACCCTGGAAGATATTCTTGAGGAGCTTGTAGGAGAAATTCAGGATGAAGAAGATGATGAAGAAAAAATAGTTGATAAAATAGCTGATAATACCTATTGGGTACAGGCTACACAGCCTTTGGACGAAATCAATGAGTTCCTGCCTAGAAGGCTACCTCTTTCTGAAGAAAGCGAATACAATTCATTAGCCGGATTTATTCTTTATGAATTGGAAGAAATTCCTGAAGAAAACCAGGAGTTTGATCTTGAAAATTATCACTTCAAGATTCTGAAAATGAATAATAAGAGTGTAGAACTGGTGGAGCTGGTATATCAGGAACCCAATGCTATTGATAATTTAGCAGATAAAATTGGAGAAGTTTAAAAGAATGAGAATGAGTTTTTATAACAGCATAAAAGACTACGAAAATCCAAAACGTCAGTATGAGGAAGAAGTCCTTGTCCTGGATGATACAGATGAAGTTTATAAACTGGTATTGCATAATGATGATGTTCATACATTTGATTACGTAATAGACTGCCTGATCGAAATATGCAAGCATACGCTGGAACAGGCTGAGCAATGCACTATTTTGGTTCATTACAAAGGCAAGTGTACCGTAAAAACTGGCTCAATGGATGTTTTGAAGCCCATGCATGAAAAATTAATTTCGCGTGAATTAACAAGCGAAATCGTATAAAATAAAAAAACCGACAATCAATTTGTCGGTTTTTTTTATTAAATCCGGACAGGAAAGTTGAGTAATAATGATAAATGACAAAGACTAACGGGCATCCGGGCAATCTTTCAATTTTTAAATGCTTTAATCTTTTAATTTCTCAGTACACTTACATTGCCATATTTTATCTAAAATAGTATATTTGTACCAACTATAAAGAAACAAAAAACAATGCTTGTAATAGGAATTGCCGGTGGTACAGGATCCGGCAAAACTACAGTTGTTGATAAGATACTTCAGCAGCTTGATATTGAGGGAATGAATATCCTCTCTCAGGATAATTATTATCACGACAACCAAGGTCTTACACTCACGGAAAGAGAAGCTTTAAACTATGACCATCCGAAATCCATAGACTTTGACTTACTGATAAAACATGTAAAAGCTTTAAAAAATAATGAGTCTATTGAACAGCCTATTTATAGCTTTGTTACCCATTCCAGAACAGGAGATCATGTCACTGTAGAACCTAAAAACGTATTGGTAGTAGAAGGAATTCTTGTTCTTACCAACAAAGAATTGCTGAAAGAATTTGATTTGAAAGTATTTGTTCATGCAGATTCTGATGAAAGACTGATCAGGAGGATCAGAAGAGATACCCAGGAAAGGGGAAGAGATTTGAGCGAAGTATTACACCGTTATCAGACTACATTAAAACCAATGCATCAGGAATTCATCGAGCCGTCTAAAAATGATGCCGATCTTATTATCCCCAATATGAAGCAGAATTCCGTAGCCATTGATTTTTTAACTACTGTTATTAAAAATTCGTTGAAAAAACACTAAAAAATGGAAGAAAATAACCTTATCAAAGACATTCAGCCGAAATCTGAAACATTCAAACTTATCCAGAAATATGTTTTGAACAAGTATACCATTACGATCTGTCTGTTTTTGGTATGGATGATTTTTTTCGATAAAACCTCATTTCTTGTAATTAATGAACTGAATGGCGAGATTCATAAATATGAAGACCAGCTGGATTATTATAAAAAAGAATATGAGAAAAATGATGCTTTTTATAAAAAACTGATGAACAACAAGTCAGAAAAAGAAAAGTATGCAAGAGAAAATTATTTTATGAAAAAACCGAATGAAGAGATCTTCATTTTGGTGGTAGACAGCACAAAAGTGGCTAAGAAATAAGAGCATGCTAAGCGTCAATAATGAATAGGCAATTCAGCTTGTCTGATAGTACTATTCACTTGTGAAACAAAATTCACCATTGACAATTCACCATTTAAACTAAAACTAATGTCAAATACAGATATACTTTCAAACTGGGAAAATTTAGTTAAAAAACAGCTTAAAACAGAAGATATTTACCCTGTTTTAGAAAAACAAAACCTGGAAGGAGTAGAGGTAAAGCCTTTTTATACAGAAGTTCAGAAACCTTTGTCAAACCTTCCCAGAGTTGAAGAAAGCACCCATTTGGTAGCTAGATACCATGAAAGTCTGGAAGATGAAGTATTTGCATTTGTTCTTGATCAGAATGTAGAAAATCTTGATCAGAAAACCATTTTTGTTAATAGCAAAGAGCTTGCAGGGCACATTAGTCCTAAAGAAGAAGATCAGTATTTTTCTTTGATAGATGTTTTTAATGAAAAAGAAGGAAGCATTGATGATCAGCTGGTAAAAGAATTGCTGGCGAAAGAATTTAAAAGGAGCATTTGTATAGATATTTCCTTGCATCAGAATGCTGGTGCTGCTATTTATCAACAGCTGGGTATTGCTTTGGCAAAAACTAAGGAATTGATAGAGACATATGGAGCTGAAATTTTAAGTAAACTGATTTTCAGAATAGCCGTAGGAGGAAGTTATTTCTTTGAAATGGCCAAACTGAGAGCATTTAAAATCGTTTTTAACCAACTTTCTAAAGAATACGGACTGGATGAAGTTCCATACATTTTTGCAGAGACTTCATTGCGAAATAAAGCTGTTTCTGATAACGAAAACAACCTGATCCGTTCCACGCTGGAACTTGCTTCTGCAATGATTGGAGGTGCTGATGCCGTATTTTCCAATAATTATCTTGTAGACAGAAGTACGGATAACTCAGAGGAAATCTCTTTCAAACAGCAGATTGTTCTGGCTTACGAAAGTATTATTAATGTATTTGAAGACGCTTCCAACGGAAGTTATTATGTAGAAGACATTACCCGTCAGTTTGCAGAAAAAGCATGGGATTTATTGGTGGAAATAGAAGAAGCTGGAGGATATCTTGAGCTTTTGAAACAGGGAATTGTTCAGAAAAAGATCTACGATCATGCTATTGAAGAGCAGCAATGGATTGAAGAAGGAAAAATAAAGCTGATAGGAGTCAATTTATATCCAAAATTAGACGTTAAAAAGTCTATTGAAGATCTTTACAACGAAAAAGAAATAAAAGCCGTTCGTTGGGCAGAAATGTTTGAATAAGATTTTTAACCACAGATTATACAGATTTTCACAGATGATTTTCATAATAATCTGTGAATTTTTTTGTATCATAAGTTTAATACATGAACAATTCTGTGAAATTAAGCCCAGATAAAATTAAATTATAAGTCCCTATTTAAATTTTGGTTTAAATTAAGAAACTGTAATGCTATTTCATAATATTGTACTTTTAATATAAATACAATGTAATGAAAGAAAATGAGATAAGTTTTTACATCAGAAAATCTATATTTTCTGTTTACAATGAACTAGGTCCGGGTCT